>JAGOSY010000018.1 GCA_018062085.1 bacterium
AGAAATGGACCGATATTGGCGTGGTCCAGAGTTATAGAAATGGACCGATATTGGCGTGGTCCAGAGTTATAGAAATGGACCGATATTGGCGTGGTCCAGAGTTATAGAAATGGACCGATATTGGCGTGGTCCAGAGTTATAGAAATGGACCGATATTGGCGTAGTGCAGAGTTCTAGAAATTGACCGATATTGCTGTGTTCCAAATTCTTTTCTAACAAAAGTCATTTTGATTGAACCATTTCCCTCGAATTTACGTTTCTACTCTAGGGGCGTGACGAGGAGGAAATGCTATGACAGCAATTGTTCACAATGATGATCTATTTATTGAGGCCTGGAGCGAGTTTATTCTGCTTATTAATACAGATGAAGATGCAGCTGACTACATTTTTCAGTCTATGCTGCACGACAATGAAATAAATTGTGGATGCTCCAATCCGCAGATTGAGAGAGAGCCTGGAGCTCGCTGCTTCTATTGTATGAGCTGCAAGCGTGAGGTTTGGTTTACGGCGGGAACTCTTTTGTCCGGTGTTAGCCGCTTGCGGGCCTGGCTCGCTGCCATCTGGTTTAAAGAGTGGGGAGTTGTTGTAAGCTCACTGCGGTTCTCGAGACTGCTAGATATTGCTCAGAGTACGGCCCTCAATATAAACAAGAAAGTGGCTATTGCCTTAGAGGCTCAAATGGATAGCAGTGCCATGAGAGTTGACCCGCGAAGATTTAGTGATGCCATTTTTAAACGTAGTCGACATACTCCTGCTGATGAGCATCCGCGGATGGAGTTGGTTGTAGCCAATTCTCATTCAGCGCCGGTCGCCAATGAGGCCGATGGTGCCGCTTCCAGCCGAGAGAAATGTGCGAATCTATTTTCTCTCGCCGCTTCCCAACAGCAACTCAGCATAACTGTGGCTATAGCAAGTGCAATTTCTTTCATTCGCAAATACTTTCATGGCGTCAGCAGCAAGTATCTGCAGCTCTATGTAGCGGCTTTCTGGTGTCAAGCTGATCGTGAGACTTGGAAGAAAGGATCAGTGCTTAAGGCCTGTCTTAAACATAGACCAATTAGCTATACACAGCTCTTTCATTATCATGCACCAGAGCTAAAAATGATGCTGATTTAGTAGTCAACCAAACCAGCATCATTTGTTTTTCAGTTCAATTTTGAATTACGAGACTGGCACCAAATTGCTCTCTTTTTTGAAAACGAGTTCTTCGTTTTCGTTATCGGCATCAATCAAAATGGTGTCGCCATCAGCGTATTGACCCTTAAGAAGTTCGAGAGAAAGTGGGTTCTCGATTTCTTTTTGAATCAATCGCTTCAGTGGACGCGCACCATAGACAGGATCGTAACCTGTTGTGGCTAGCCAGTCTTTGGCCGCATCTGTAGCTTTGAGCAAAATTTTGCGGTCAGCTAATCGCTTGTTGAGTATGTGTAGCTGGATGTCTACAATCTTAGCTAGCTCTGCGGCCGTCAGGGCGTGGAAGACAACTGTTTCGTCAATTCGGTTGAGGAACTCAGGTCTAAAATGCGCTCTTAGTGATTGCATAACTTGATCTTTCATTTCATCGTAGAAATGCTCATCACCATCTACAGCAGCCTTGAGCTGATAGTCGAGGATGTGCTGCGAGCCGATGTTTGACGTCATGATTAGCACGGTGTTTTTGAAATTAACTGTGCGACCCTTCGAGTCGGTCAGGTGTCCTTCGTCTAGCACTTGCAAGAGAACGTTGAAAACATCGGCATGTGCCTTTTCTACTTCGTCAAAGAGGACGCAGCAATACGACCGCCTGCGCACCGCTTCGGTCAGTTGGCCACCTTCATCGTGGCCGATGTATCCAGGGGGCGCCCCAATCAAGCGAGCAACGGTATGCTTTTCTTGATACTCAGACATGTCGATGCGCACTATGGCGCCTTCATCATCAAAGAGAAATTCGGCTAGAGCTTTGGCAAGCTCTGTCTTACCAACACCTGTCGGGCCGAGGAAGAGGAAGCTACCAATGGGGCGATTGGGATCTTTCATGCCAGTGCGAGCGCGTCTCACCGCATTCGATACCACTTCGATTGCTTCTTCTTGTCCAATTACGCGTTGGTGCAGATGGCTTTCTAGTGAAAGCAGTTTCTCCACTTCCCCTTGCAAGAGCTTGGTGACTGGAATACCTGTCCATTTCGCTACGATTTCAGCGATGTCCTCTTCATCTATTTCTTCCTTGAGCAAACGTGGTCCAGTGTTGTTGGTGAGTTTGGCTTCCATTTCGCGCAGCTGTTTCTCTAGTTCGATTAGGGTGCCAAATTTTAGTTCAGCAGCTTTTTGTAGATCAGTAGCGCGTTCTGCTTGTTCAATTAGAGTTCGAGTGCTTTCGATTTCGCCTTTGACAGTGCCGATTTTGGTCAGTCCTTCTTTTTCTGATTGCCATTGAGCTCTCAACCCATCAGCTTTCTCGTGGAGGTTGGCCAAATCTTTCTCGATGCGTTCAAGTCTCTCTAGAGAAGAAGCATCTTTTTCTTTTTTGAGAGCTTCACGCTCGATCTCAAGTTGCATGCCACGACGTTCGAGTTCGTCTAATTCAGTTGGCATAGAGTCAATTTCTATACGCATTCTAGCGGCCGCTTCATCAACTAAGTCGATGGCTTTGTCGGGCAAGCTGCGATCGGTAATGTAGCGATCGGAGAGCACCGCCGCGCTGATTAGAGAGCTGTCCTTAATTCGTACACCGTGGTGCACTTCATATCGTTCTTTGAGCCCGCGCAGAATTGAAATTGTCTCTTCAACCGATGGTTGATCAACGAATACTTGTTGAAAGCGTCTTTCTAAGGCTGGATCTTTCTCTACATATTTTCTGTATTCGTCTAAAGTGGTTGCACCGATACAGTGCAGCTCGCCGCGAGCCAGTGGTGGCTTAAGCAAGTTGCCAGCGTCCATCGCTCCTTCGCCGCCGCCACCAGCACCGACCACGGTGTGCAGCTCATCGATGAAGAGAATAATTTCGCCTTCCGAATCAATTACTTCTTTTAATACAGCTTTTAATCGCTCTTCGAATTCGCCGCGGAATTTAGCACCAGCGATCAAAGAACCCATGTCTAAAGCAATGAGCTTTTTATCTTTGAGGCCCTCGGGCACGTCACCTTTGGTGATGCGGATGGCTAGGCCTTCTACAATTGCTGTTTTACCAACACCGGGTTCCCCGACCAAAACTGGATTGTTCTTGGTGCGGCGGCTCAGCACTTGCATAACGCGCCGAATTTCGTCGTCGCGGCCGATGACCGGGTCGAGTTTGCCTCGAGCAGCCATTTCGGTTAGGTCTTTGCCGTATCTCTCCAGGGCCTGATAAGTACTTTCTGGGTCTTGGCTTGTTACTTTTTGTTTGCCTCTGATTTCGGTCAAAACTTTGAGAATGCGGTCTCTAGTGACGCCGTTGCGCTTCAATATCGTGCCAGCCTGGCCCTTACTCTCGTCAGTCAGAGCGAGCATAAGGTGCTCAATGCTGATGAATTGGTCTTTCAAGCGCTCGGCTTCTTTTTCGGCTACTTCCAGTAGCTGCATTACTTTTGTAGAGACATGAATTTCATCTTTAGTCGTGCTGACCGAGGAAGCCTTGGGTTGATTGTCCAGATATCGTTCTGTTTCGGAGATAATCTCTGCCGGCTTCGCTTCCAGTTTTTCAGCAATTTTGAGGGCGAGGCCATCTTTTTGCTCCATCAGAGCAAGCAGAATATGTTCTGGAGTTACTTGGCTGTGGCCGTATCGCGCCAACAAGGTGCGGCATCCGGTAACGGCTTCTTGGGCTTTGTTTGTAAATCTATCTAGATTCATATATCGCTTAACCCTTTTTGTGTTGCTTTATTCTGGTTGCAAAGTGAACTGGCCATCTCTGTAGCTCGGTCCCTATTACGCATTATGGACAGCCTGCTTATAGCGGGCTAATAAATCCACAATTTCTTTATGAGTGTTCTGAGTTTGCCCGGTTAAACGACAATTTGGTTTGTAATATATGATTGAGGCGTCAGTTATTAAGAAGTTGGTAGATGCAGGAGTTTGAGGAAGACTACTACGCTATTCTCGGAGTAGACGAGGCAGCAAGCCAGGATGAGATTCGCAAAGCCTATTTGGCGCTTGCGAAGAGGCTTCACCCTGACCGTTTTCCTAATGACCCAGATCAGCGCGCCATCGCCCAAACCGAATTTGCTAAGGTCACCCATGCTCATGACGTGGTCGGTGATTCGGATAGGCGTATTGAGTATGACGCCCTGCGCCAGTTGGCCAAACGTCGTTCTGAGGTGGTTTCGACTGGTTCATTTGTAGTCAGCTCGGTTATACCCGATGAACTTAAGTTGCATAACGGTGATATTCACACGACTCAGCCGCTCAATGCCGTGCCTGGTGATGACAGCATTAATGTGAAGTGGGCCAACAAGCACCTTGGTAGAGCCGATGAACTGCTGAAGAAGAAGCGCTATCAAGAAGCTGAAACGGCCATGAAAGAAGCAATTCGCTTGGTTCCACTTGAGCCTAAGTATCACAATCGCCTGGCTGAAGTTTATTTGGCTCGGGGCTGGAAAACTCTAGCTATGACAGAAGTGCAGACCTCCTTGAGGCTTAACGCTAGCGATCCCGAAGCTCGTTCTTTAGAAGTTCGCCTTAAAGCCTTAATGAAAGATCAAGCAAGCGCTCAGATTAAGGCAGATAATAAGAAGAAAGGAATTTTCCAGCAAATCAAGGAAATTCTCAACAAGAAGATTTAAATGGCGTTGTTAAAGTGGCTTTGTTTACATGGCTTTATTAGATAGATTCGATAGCTTAGACAAGAACCGCAAAGATTTCGGCAAAGATTTCTGTAAGGGTAGCTTGCAGAATAAATCGAAAAGTTTATTTGCTCTTTCCCTGCTGGTTACTGTTGGTGCCCAGTCTTGCTTGCCATTGAGCGCTATTGCTTGTCCCGGCAATTCACTCTTTTCCCTTGGCACTACTTTTGGTGCTGCCGCTGCCGGCGAGTCGCCAGTTGTTAGACCTTCTGGTGTGGACGTTGATCTAAATCAACCCTTAGTTGCTGATGAGCAGCTGTCTCAAGCCGCCAACACTGCTAGTGAATCGAAGGCAGCCGAGCCGTCAGCTGTTGCTGCCGAGTCTAAATCTTCCGATTCTACATCTGTTGATTCTACATCTGCCTCCCCTAAATCAGCAGCGCTTACAGTTACTGAAGACGCCGACAACCGCACTGTTTCTATCACACAGTCTTCAAGGCAGCGCTTCAATCTTCCCGCCAATGGTCTGCTCAATGATGGTGCCATCCTCAAAGGGGGAGTGGTTGAAGATTCTTCTAAGTCACCGATTATTCAGGGGGTGGTGGAAGAGCTGCCCGCTGGCACGAAGGTCTCGATGATTTCACAGTGCTATCTCAATTCGCAGTTGTCTCAAACGGGCGATGCCGTCACTTTTCGTATTGCTCATGATGTTAGAGACGGCAAAGGCAATCGTGTGGTTGTGCCTGGTGATTGGGTCGCCCACGGCTTTGTGACGCAAGCCACTAAGCCTGGTCGCAACGGCGTGCCTGGCCGAGTCGATGTGAAAATCAGCAAGATAGTTAGCCCTGATGGCAATTATGAACTGCCTTTTGAGTGCAAAATTTCTAGTGCCGACAATAAGATGGCCGCGGTCAGCAAGCTGATTTACCGTGATGCAAAATTTGTCACTATTGGTGCTGTGGCAGGTTCTATACTTTCATTTCAGATGACTGGTATCGGCACCGCTGTTGCTACCCATGGTATTTCGGTTGGCATTGGTGCCGCTGCCGGAGCCACTTTTGGAGCAATCTGTGCCGCTTGGCGCAAAGGCGATATTGCTGCCCTTTCACCCAATGACGAGCTCAAGCTAGTTACGTCTGAGCCGATTGCACTGCCTGGATTTAATCCTGTCAATTTACCTTCAGCGGCGCCAAAGAAGACCCTTGACGGTTTGCGAGTATCTATCAACGATCATCGTTTTGAGAAGAACGACTTTACCGCTGATAAGTCGTCACGCCTTCTGTATGTTACTTTTTCAGTGGTGAACAATAGTGACCACGCGATAGATAAGAAGATGTTGCGAGTCGTCTCCGGCAAGGGCGTTCAGTATCACCTCGACCTCCGCAGTATTCGTCATAGCTTTAGTGTGCCAGCCAAGGGTGAAAAGACTGACACCTTGTGTTTCAACGTTGATTTGCCCAAGAATAAGTACTATCTGGTTTTATTAGATAGTAAGGGCGATGAATTTAAGAGGGTGCCGATAAATTGATCGTCTCTGTTAAGAGAAAGCTCATTAAGAACCGCTCGCTTTAGCTTGAAAATGGTGGTTTTTTTAACAAATTAGCTAATTTTTGCGGTTTACCCCACTTACTTTATTTGCTTAATTACTAAATCCAGCTAATATAACTAAGTCGATCAAACATGATCTGAATTGAATCTCTAACTTGTATATCTAGTGAATACTTATTAGATTTCCTGCTCAAGGATCAGCCGAATCGATTTAATACCAGCTCCGGCGGCACTTAGTTGTTTGTTGGCTCGGAGTCAGAGGTAAGGAGGGGGGATGATGAAGGCTCGAATCGCAGAGATGCTACAGACTTTCCACGGACAGTCTGGACATCGCCAGGCTGATGCTACTTCTGCTGTGGCTACAGGTAGCGCTGGTCAGGGTTCTGGTTCAGGATCTGGCCAAGTTCGAAGGATACAGGGACAGACCCTACAGACTGAAAAGCTATTGCGAGAGAAAGATCGGGAAATAGACCGTCTGCGCCACCAATTGGCAAATGCTGAGGCGCGCTTGCAAGAATTGATGGGGCAAGACGTACTTACCGCTCTGCCAAACAGACATATATTCAAAGAACATCTCACCCACTCTCTCAAACGGGCTCTCAGGCTGGGCTATTCGCTTTCGCTCATGCTCATTGATATTGACCATTTGCGTGATATCAACCTTAAGTATGGTCACGAAGTGGGAGATTTGGTGCTAGTCGAAGTGGCTAAAATTCTAAAAAGCTCAGTACGAGAAATCGATATGCCTGCTCGTTGGGGCGGTGAAGAGTTGGTTACTGTGTTGCATGAGACCGACGCTGATGGTGCGGCCGTTGTGGCCGAGCGCGTGCGACGTCGTATCTCTATGTTAGAGGTGAAAGAGCCGAAGACAGGCAAGCCTATCAAAATAACAGCGTCGCTAGCTGTGGCCAGTTATCCGCAACATTCAAATGATCCGCAAGGTTTACTTGAAGCAGCTTCTGAGGCGCTCATTCAAGCCAAGGAAGATGGTTGTAATCGCGTTTTAATCGCAAACAAGTAAAGTCAACATTGATTAGACTAATGGTGGTAGACGATCACGCAGAAATCCGTGGAGAGATTGTTAGACAACTTTCCCAGGGAGATTTGCTTAAGGTTGTGGCTGAGGCTGATACATCTCATGACGCCTGGAAAGTAGCCTCGCAGATTCTTCCTGATATTGTCTTGCTTGATTTGCATTTACCTGGCCTCTATTCCACCGTAGACTTATTAAAGCGTTTTAGTCAATTGAAGCGCACCAAAGTTGTGATCTATGCCAGTCAAGGTAAGGCGGCAGAAGTACAAGACTTGCTAGAGGCCGGTGCCTCTGGTTATGTGCTCAAAGATGATGCTCCAGCCCTAATTAAGATGGCACTGCTTATGGTATCAAAGGGTTCTAAGGCAGTAATTTCTCCAAGTTTGCCGAGACATTTAACCCGATTGACCGCTCAAGAACGCTCAGTGCTGCGTTATATGACTATGCGCGGTAAGCTTCTAAAAGCAGCTGAACGCATGGGTATTTCTGAACAAGAGTTGACTGATCTCGTTGATCATCTTGTGGAAAAGCTTGAGCTAGAGTCATCTGACAAACTGCTGCGCTGGGCGAAGAAACACGGCTTCTGAGTAATGGGCCGGTAATTATTTTATATCTGGATGTATCGCTATCAATCCGATTATGCTGGCGCCAGTGATAATGGCCACCAATTCCAGTGGGCTGAAGGCTTGGCGAGCGATTCGCTTGTTGTCTTCTACAACTTTCCAGTGACGATTGAGCCAGATTTGTACAATCGCTAAAGGTAGTGCGCTAGTTAAATAAAGCAATTCGAATGGTTCAGGTAGTCTAATCAGTAAGGTTAAGGCGCCGAAGAGAAGAGCAATGACAAAGCCTGTAAATTGGCTATTTTTGCGCATAAAACTGTTGCGGTCTGGTATCAGTTGAGCAGACATATGAGCAAAGCCCAGCAGCACCAATAGGTTTACAACTGGTATGGCAAATAGTGCGGTGGTGAAGATAGGCCGAGCTTGGCCGAATTTTAGGTAAGTTTCAAGCGTGCCATCGCGTCCCAGTTTGATGTGTGCGTCTTCTAGCTCTGGGTCTTTACCGTCAATGCCTTGTTGAAGCTGATTTGAGCCCTGGCAAAGGCTGTTTAGATTGCGGTAGAGCCAGTACATGTTGTAAGCGCCAAGGGTGAAAAAAGAAAGCACTACGACGTGCCAGGCTGGCTGTTGTTGGCTGTCTAGTAGTATGGGGTCAGCCAGCGCGGTATCGCTTTGATTTTCGGCTGGTCTCGACTTAGAAGTTTTCACTCTCTTTTATCTTTTCGCTATGGTGATGACTGTTTAATTTTGTCTAGGCCCGAGCTGCCAAGCTCTTAACATCTGATTCTTGCACAAAAGAACGAGAGAATTTCGTCTAATCACGCGATCTTTACTGCTATTTTTTCGCTAATCTTGTTACAGTGCAAGGAAATCGATTTCAAACCTCATTGTGCTTACGAGGTTGCGTTTTCAAGGAGAATGGTTATGGTCAATTCGGTGGTTCTAGTAGGCAGAGCTGGGCGCGACCCAGAAATGCGCTATTTTGAATCGGGACGGGTTAAAACCACATTCAGTTTGGCCGTTAATCGCCCTACCAAAGAAAAAGAGACCGACTGGTTCGATATCGAAATCTGGGGTCGTCAGGCTGAAATTGCTGGTGAGTACGTCCGCAAGGGCAGTTTGATTGGTATCGAGGGGCGCTTAGACTTTAACAAGTGGACTGACGACGGCGGTAACAAGAACGTCAAGCCAGTCGTTCACGCAAACGGCCTAAGACTACTTGGCAGCAAACGCGATAATGCCGGTGAAGGTAATTTCTCCCAAGATTTCGCTTAATTAAGCGCAAGCATTCGCTTAACTGACAGAGAAATTAGCCTAACTGAGAGAGAAACTTGAAAACAGGTTTGGTTACAGCGCAGCCGATTGACTACGCCGTTATCTTGATTTACTTCATATTTGTACTGGGCGTTGGTTTCAAGCTCAAGAAGAATATGAAGAGTAGTGATGACTTCCTTCTGGCTGGTCATCGAATTCCAAGCTGGGTAACCGGCTTGGCTTTTCTTTCTGCCAATTTAGGCGCCATTGAAGTCATGGGCATGGCAGCAAATGCCGCCCAATATGGGGTGATGACCTGCCATTTCTATTGGCTGGGTGCAATTCCAGCCATGGTCTTTCTGGCCGTGTTCATGATGCCCTTTTACTACAAGTCGAAAATACGCAGCGTTCCCGAATATTTGCGCAAGCGCTTTAATGAGCCTACACGGGCTCTTAACGCCATTTCTTTTGCTGTAATGACAGTGTTGATGTCTGGCATAAATCTTTATGCTATGGCGATTGTTTTCAAGCTGCTGCTCGGCTGGGATATGAATGCTTCAATTGCCGTAGCTGCTTTGGTGGTATTGGCCTACACCATTACTGGTGGCTTAACTTCGTCTATTTACAATGAAGTATTGCAATTCTTCTTAATTGTATTCGGACTCCTGCCTGTGTCTATTTTGGGGCTTCTGCGCTTTGGGAGCTGGCAAAATATTTGCGATCGTTTTGACAATCCAGGCTTTGCTCATCTTTGGAAACAAGTTGCGAGTGGCACTAATCCGATGGGAGTCGACATGATTGGCCTGATCGGAGGTCTTGGCTTTGTCTTGTCCTTTGGATACTGGTGCACCGATTTTCTAGTTATTCAGAGGGCCCTTGCCGCCGAAGATCTTAGAGGCGCACGCATGACTCCAATCATTGCTGCTTTTCCTAAAATACTCTTTCCTGTTTTGACCGTACTTCCTGGCTTGTTTGCCATTATTTTGATTCCAAAGCTGGGCACAAATAATGATGATCTGTCTTTCAATATGGCCATCCCTTATCTATTGGCGGTGATGTATCCCAACGGACTGTTTGGTCTCGGAATAACGGCTCTTTTGGCTAGTTTTATGTCAGGAATGGCTGGCAATGTTACAGCTTTCAATACTGTTTGGACTTACGATATTTACCAGAGTTACATTGCTAAAAATAAGTCAGATGCTCACTATTTGTGGATGGGTAAACTTGCCACTGCCATTGGTATTATCATTAGTGTGGGAACTTGCTACTTGTGCATGAACTTTAAGTCGATCATGGACTATATGCAACTGATATTCACATTCTTCAATGCTCCACTCTTTGCTACTTTCTTGCTTGGCATGTTCTTCCGCCGTACCTCCCCGTGGGGGGCGTTCTACGGTTTGCTTAGCGGTACCATGGCTGCGGTGGTGCACTATGTGCTCACTTTGCAGCACAAACTCAATTATCAAAGCGATATGGCGGGCAACTTCCACCGCTCAGTGGTGGCCTGGACAGTCTGTTTGATTGTCACTATTACCATTTCTTACTTGACTAAGCCAAAGGCTGTCGAAGAGCTGCGCGGTTTGGTCTGGGGTGTTGATGCCAAAGACTCTGGAGGAGCTGTTAAAACGTCAGTTTTTGCCAGTCCCGGCTTCTTTGGTGTGATTTTGTTGGCGCTTACGGCCTATCTTAACTATCTTTTCTTCTAACGGTTATGGTGCGCAATGCTTGATGTAAGACTACCGATTGGTTGGCTGTTTCTTGTGCTAGGAGTAATGTTGGCCGGTTATGGCTATGCCAACCCGCCGGCCGAGAGCCTTCGTTTGGGGCAGGTTTTATTGCCCTTAAATCTTGATGTGCCCTGGGGAATCCTAATGGCACTCTTTGGTGTCGCAATGGTTTCGCTAGCTCAAATTGACAAGATCAAAGCGCTAGAAAAAGAACTTAGAGATAGTCGCGTTGAAGTTTCAGCTTCCGATGCTGCTGTTGGTCCTCAATCTGAGTCCTAATCTAAGTCTATTTCTATTTAGCGTTTAAGCAAGCCACGAAGACATTGCCTGAGTTGACTTCATATTTGAGTAGCATATACCAGGGGGCAAATCCTGCCGGTGGTACTTTTACTGGTGATACTTTGCCCAAGGCGCGGGTGATAGCTTTTTCTACTTGACTATTCTCTTCGTCGTCGGCCAAAGGTACAGAAGTCAAAGTACCAACTTGCTTTTCAGTAGTAATATTGGAAATTTGGCCACTATTTTTTACGACAAAGCTGACCAAATATGTGTACTTACGATTTGCTGTTTCTACCAATAGTGCCGACCCAGGTACAGCCACATTGGTTTGGATTGCTTGACTTAAGTCTTTTATGTAGCTATCAAGGCGGTTCAACTGTTCGCTCGAAGCCAATACTCGATTTTGTTGAAATTTCGACTGGCTTGCTGCTGACGGTCTGTCAGGGCTAAGCCAGACATATTGAGGTTCGCTGCTGACTGCTTGAGAAAAGGCTTTGGCGGCCGATTCATCATAAACTGCTGCGTCAGCTCTTCTTTTTTTCTTGCGACGAACCGGAGTGGCTGTATCTACGGTGCTGGCAGTCGCTGCGGGAGTGGAAGCGGTTTCACCAGTCGCGGCGGCGGCGGCTGCTGCTGAGCCTTGGCCTGGTGCGATGTCAGGGGGCATAGTGCTGGCCGTCGGTCTGCCACCGACCGATTTGACTTGATATTGAGGAGCTGTCCAGAGCACTCCGCCACTGGCAGAAGCAGCTGTGGTGGAGGCTGTTGCAGCATCTGTGGAACTGTTAGAAGAACTACTTGAAGAACTGTTAGCGGCGCTATTGGAAGTGCTTGATGAAGAATTAGTTGATGAGCTGTTAGAGTCAACCTGAGCCACGGCTGGCAGGCTCAAGGTGATAGAAAGTGCTGTCAAGGCTACAGCTGTCATGGCAATTGCTGGCATGCTTGCCGCGCGTCTGATAAATCTATTGTTCATATGCAACTGGTCCTACGTCCTCTAATTTATTGATTTTTCAACCGTTCTAACTATACCCAGGAAATGGTTTCTGACATCCACTGTTTTGGGGTGAATCGGTTTCCCGCCGACTAGAAGGTTGCTGAGGCTCAGATCGCAGGCAATTAACATGGCTTTGTCGAGATTAACTTTTTTGCTGGGGTCTACTAGAGAATCGCTGTAGAGACCTTGCCAAATTGGGTCAGTGAAGTCTTTGGGGCGGCTCTCTTCTAAGCAGTCAGCCAGAAAGACTACTTTCGATACTTCAGACATCGGCACATTGCCTAGTGTGTGTTCGCTGATAGCAGCTAACACTTCTTTATTGCTAATTTTCAATTCTTGCTTGATTGTCAGCGCTGCCACCGGCCCGTGCAAAAGATGACCGTTTATCTTGTCTATTGCTGTTATTTTTAAGCCCCCGGCTATGGCTCGCTCAATTAACTCTTTGTCTTTTACTTCTTTGCAGCAATCGTGCAGATAGCAGGCTAGTCCTACTAGTAAGCGATTGACTCCAGCCTTTTTTGCAATCAAGTCGCCAACTTGGGCCACCCCACAGACATGCTCGAAACGCTTTTTTGATATGCGTGGTTGTGCCCAGCTGCGAGCCGCTTCTAGGGTCATGCCCGCTGGTATGCCTACCAGTTTCTTTGCTTTTTCCTTTATTTTGGGCACTTGTTTAAGTCTTCTCTGCTTTTGTAAAAACAATGGGTTTGAATCAAGCTGTTTACTTCTGGTGGCACCATATACAGTACTGTTTTGCCTAGGCCAATGCGCTTGCGAATATTCGATGCTGAAATGGCTATGCCAGGAAAATCAACGATTCTTATGTCGGCTCCTTCAACTTGCTCTGGATCGCTTTGGGCAATTGTTTGTATGACGCTCTCATCGTGGTCATCAGAAAGATATCGCAAGCGGGGCACAACTAATAGTCGGCATAGAGATAACAACTCTTTTGAATTGTGCCAGTCTTTGAGAAAAGGAACGTTGTCACCGCCGATGATTAAATTGACCTTAGTGACACCGTCGGCAATGATTTGTTTGACTGTGTCGATTGTATAAGACGGGCCAGTTCTTTCTAGCTCAAGTCTTGACGCCTCAAAATAGGGGTTGCTGGCCACAGCAGCTTCAACTAATTTGTGTCGATCTTCTCCTGCTAAGAGCCCAACCTGTCTATGGGGTGGGTGAGGTGAGGTGACAAAGAGTACTTTCTCGAGAGCGAACTGGTCACGGGCACACTCAGCTATGAGCAGATGGCCCAAGTGAATGGGGTTGAATGTGCCGCAAAATAGTCCGATTTCTCTCATTTTTGTTTGGTTCTTGTGTAGACTCGCGGTAGCCGTGTTCGTAAGCGACAGGCAAGCTCGTAGGTAATGGTACCAAGAGTTTCGGCCCATTGACTTAAGGTTAGGTTTGTATGACTCGCGCCAGTCTTCTCTCCTGTTTCACCATGGCTACCAATTAATGTAATGACGTCGCCCTCCTGGGCTTCCGGTACATTGCTGATGTCAAACAGCATCTGATCCATACTGATGCGGCCAACTTGATTAACTTTTTTGCCCATTAATAGCCCGTGCATGCGGTTCGAGAGCCCGCGGTCGACGCCGTCAGCGTAACCAATCGGGATGGAGGCCAGGAGTGTTTCGTTTTCTGCTTTCCATGTCCAGCTATAACCCACCGACTGACCGGCGGCTATTTTGTTTATGTGATTAATCCGAGCGCGCACTGATAAAGCAGGTCGAAGCGGCAAGTCAGGTGATACCATATCTGGTTGCAGGCCGTAGAGGTAGAGTCCGACCCTGACTAAGTCGTAGTGCACTTGAGGGAAAGCTGTTGCCTCGCTTGAGGCTAAGTGGAAAAAGGCATTGGCAAAATAATCTTCTGTTAGAGTCTTGGCTTGACTGAAAAGGTGGTTTTGGACAGAGACTGCCTCTTCGTTTGCGGCTTTGGCCAAATGGCTATAGACGCTGACAAGCTCTAGATTTTCTAGGCTCTTGATCAGCTTCAGGGTTTCTTCAAGTTGTTCAAATTGCACTCCCAGGCGATGCATGCCTGTATCTATCTTGAGATGCACTCTTGCTTTGCCGCAGGCGGCTACGTCACGAATTTGTTTTTCGCTGGTAAGGGTAATGTCGAGTTCGTTTTCAAGGGCAGTACTGATTGCCCACGAAGGCGTGGGGCTCAGTATTAGAATGGGCAGTTTGATGCCGCTTGTTCTTAGTTGGGTGCCTTCGTCTATTGAGGCTACTCCTAGCCAGTCGATACCCTCAGTGGATGCTTCTAGCAGTTCAGCAACGCTGGATGCGCCGTGACCATAGCCGTCGCTCTTTACTACCGCCATCAGGCGCGGAGCCCGTTGGGGACTATTGGGGCCAATACCTTTTATAGAAGGCGTAAGGCGACTTCGTATGAACTTGAGGTTTTGTTCGATGGCGTTGAGGTCTACTTCGACCCAGGCGTCGCGACGAATCGATGTAAGGTTGGCTTGGCGAGTGGGGAGCATTAGTAAATTATCGACATACTCAGTGTTTGAAGCGCTTCTTAGAGCTTTACTTTATGCTAGCATTGCTGTCGGTAGCCGTAATTATTTCCACTAAAGGCAAGCTTGTTAAGGCTCTAGCGGTGGTCTAAGTTAAGGTGAGACGTTAAGAGCTGCTGTCAATGCTTGATTAAGTACTTTGTTTTAAGCTTGACTTTGTTCTTAAAAGCCCTTGGCGGCTTGGAATCTCTTGGGAAGCCCGAGACTTATTTTTTTGAAAAAGAAGTCTCACCTGTTCAATTTTCTAGGAATTTGGTTCTAAATCTTCAAAGGGGTGGAGAGTCTTGAATAAAGCAGAATTAGTCGACATCGTAGCTAAAGAAGCTGGGACGACAAAAAAAGACGCTGAGCAAGTTATCAACAAGATGATGGACACCATCATTAAGCATGTTGCTCGCGATGAGAAAGTTACTTTGGTTGGTTTTGGTACCTTTGAAGCCCGTCAGCGTAAAGCTCGCACTGGCCGCAACCCTAAAACGAATGAACCATTGCACATTCCAGCTAAGCGTGTTGCCGGTTTCAAAGTCGGTAAGGAGTTCGCTGAATCAGTGAACAAAGATAAGAAAGGCAAATAGGCCTAGCAAAGCAAATAGGAGGTTCGAGTGGGGTTACCTAGAGTTGCAGTAATTGGTTGCGGAAATTGGGGCAAAAACCTGGTTCGCAATTTTGCTCATCTGGGTGCCCTCTCGACCGTCTGTGACGCCGATCAGAAGCGCTTAGATTACGTTGCCAAAGAACACAAGGGTATTGCTGTTACTAGCGATTACGACAGTGTTCTGGCTGACCCAATGGTAAGCGCTATTGTCATTGCTACTCCTTCTGATACTCACTTTTTGCTTGCTGAAAAGGCTTTGCTAGCGGGCAAGCATGTCTATGTCGAGAAGCCTTTGGCGCGCGACGTTAAGCATGCTGAGAAGTTAGATGAGCTAGCCACCGAGCGTAATTTGGTATTGATGGTGGGCCATTTGTTGCTCTATCATCCTGCCGTTAATTGCCTCAAAGATTTGATTGCCTCTGGTGAGTTGGGCGATTTATTGTTTGTTCGCTCAGATCGTATGAATTTTAATAACTCCCGTCGTGACTGGAGCGTCCTCTGGGACTTGGCCCCCCACGACATTTCAATGATGAGTTATTTGCTCGATTGTGAATCACCTGAAGTCAGTCGCGTGGGCGGCTGGGACACTCTGGGCGATGGCTTGGTAGACGTGGCCTATCTCGATTTAACTTTCCCCATGGGCAACCGCAGCATTCCTGGTCAGGTGCGCAACAGTTGGATTGATCCGCAAAAATTAGTGCGCTTGACTGTCAATGGCACTAAAAAGACGGCTGTGCTGAACGATACTCAGCAAGAGGATAAATTGGCTCTCCACAGTGTTACCCCTGAGGGGCGCATGGTCGTTGAGTATCCCTATTATCCAACTGGCGAACCTCTACAGCTTGAGTGTGAGCACTTCCTTCAATGTATCTTGCGCGGCGAGCGCCCTCGTACTGATGCTAATAATGCCTATCACGTAGTTCGTGTGCTATCAGATGTTGAAAAGCGTTTGTCGGCTCGTCCGCGTCGTGTAAACGCTATCGCAACATCCCGTTAGGATTTGCTTGCAGGTTCACACAAGATCTTTCAGTTGTGTATAATTTCTTTCTGCGCTGGTTCTCTGATGGCCCAAAGCCATTATGCGGGAGTAATTCAGTGGTAGAATGCCTCCTTGCCAAGGAGGATGTCGAGAGTTCGAATCTCTTCTCCCGCTCCATTTTTTAGCTGCCCTTGTGGCAGCTTTTCTTTTTAGTACTCTTATTAACAGATTTAAAAGATTGCCTTGCTTGAGCTATATTAGTCATGTAAGTGCTGCGCGAGAATAAATCTGGAGAGTGACATCGGAATGACTGACGGAGTGCAAGAGCCAGCAAATGACGACTCGAAGCCAGCTGAGCTTAGTGAGCCTAGTGCAGAAGCTCCACAAGAGCCTGGTTCGCCGCCACACCCAGAACAATCTTTAGAGCTAACGTCAGAATCAGCTTCAGAACCGGCTTCAGAACCACTAAACGCGACGGCTTCTGCATGTGCGAATGTAGAGCCTGAAGGGGATGCAGCTGCTAAGGCATTAGAAGGAGCTGCCCTTAGGCGCTCGCCTTGGCAGTCTTCAATCGCTGCTATTCAATATGTCGGACAAGCTTCTGCCACTGATGAAATTCAGGTACGCACGTCAGATCGCGTCACTGTAATTGCTTTGCTCACTTGCTGCATAGCCGAAGTTCTGTCGCTTGTATATACACCCATGGCCGGCATGCGCTTGGCTTTTATTGCTATATCAGATGTTGTATTGGCTGTCGCCGTCACTATGTTTTTAGTTTATCGTCTTGGAATCTTGTCGTCTCTTGGTAAGCGCCAGGCTTTGATATGCTGGCAGTTAATGATGGGTTGCATCTTTCTTGGTATTTTCATCTGCGTCAATGTGGCTGCTGGTGTGGCATTGGGCGTGTCTGCTATGTATCCGGCCGAGCTACCTTAAGGTTGGCTTGGCGAAAGTATGAGCGAAAATTGGTCAGTTTCCTTTTGGCCTAAGGGCTTCTTCTCTGGGCCAACTGTAAATAATCCAGCTCTAGTCGCCGGGCTGTGCCTTCTGCCATGTTAAAATCCACAATCTAATTTGTATTTCGGCGTATATAGTCACTGAGAGAGAAAGTCATGAAGGTCACCCTCGAACGGGAAGGCAAAAACATAGTAAAAATGGGTATCGAGTTGGAACCTGACAAGGTTTCCCGTGCCTACGAGATGGCTTGTCGCCAGCTCAGTCATCAAGTGCGCATCCCTGGTTTTAGACCGGGCAAAGCGCCAAGAATGATAATTGAAAAGACCATTGGTGAAGAAGCTATCAAACGTGAAGCTTTAGAAAAGCTTGTTCCTGAGCTGATCAACGAGGCTCTTTTAAAAGAAAATCTCGACATCATCACAGCTCCTGAGTATTCCAACTTCGATTTTAAACTTGGCCAACCATTGAAGTTTGAAGCTAAGTTTGAGATTCGTCCTGAAGTCAAACTGGGCAGTTACAAAGAAATTGAAGTCAATGTTCCTGAAGTAGCACTACCAGAAGACGCGCTTGAGCGTGCTTTGACAAATGTGGCCGAAACCAAAGCCTCGCTTGCGCCGGTAGAAGGCCGAGCAGCTGAAATGGGCGATACTGCCGTGATTGATTTCGAGTGCTTTGTCGACGGTAATGCCCTTGAAGGCGGTAAAGCTGATTCATTGATGCTTGATCTAGTCGAAGGTTCATTCTTGCCTGGTTTCTGCGAGCAAGTTGTTGGCAAAAATGCCAAAGACAAGTTCAAGGCCAAAGCCACTTTCCCTGAAAACTACAAGCGCAAAGAAGTCGCTGGTAAAGAAGCTGAATTTGAAGTTCACCTGAAAGAAATTCGCAAGAAGTCGACGCCTGATGTTAATGACGAACTGGCTAAATCAGTCGGACACGAAAATCTTGATGGCCTTAAAGAGTCTATCAAGGCCGAACTACATGAAGTGGTCAAGCAGGAAAATGAATCGCGGGCTCAGAGAATGGTAGTAGAGGCGGTGGCGCTCAGCGCCCAGGTCGACATTCCTGAAACTATGGTTGAGCGTGAGCGTGACTTGTTGCTTGGTCAACTGCGTCGTTATGTTGAGCAAAACGGTCAGCCATGGGAAGAGTTTGAGGCGACTGACGAATACACCCAGATGAAAACCACTAAATTAGAAGAGGCTCGTCAGCGTGTTCTTACTTCGTTAGTGCTTGGTGCCGTTGTGCGTGAAGAGAAACTTACCGTCAACGATGAAGAAATGGCCCCCTACTACGCTGAACTGGCCATGCGCTATCAATTGCGTCCAGATCAGTTTGAAGAGTTTGCCAACAACGAAGACGTGCGCAGGCAAGTTGCTGAAGAAGTATTGACCGGTAAAGTTGTAGAGCTTTTGGTCAGTGCCGCCAAAATTAACTTCGTGCCTGATGAATGTACCGAAGACCATGACCACGCAGCCCACGGCCACAGCGGAAAAGCTGTAGCTAAAGCTGAAGCCAAAACCGAAGGTAAGGCTGAAACCAAAGCTGCAGTTGAAGGCAAAGAAAAGCCTAAAGCTGAGGCTGGTAAGAAAGCTAGCAAGAAAGCCGAATAGGCTAAATTAGTTACTCGAGAGGTGGCAAGTACACTACACGTGCTCTCCTAAAGACTTTCTTGGGAAGTCTCAGTTCAGAGGCCGTTTAATGTGTATTTGTCACTTTTCAGTAAGATAGAATGCCACATGAGCGATAAAATACCTTTTGAGCATTGCTCAAGGCTAAGAGACATCCTAGGAAACGGAAGACAAAATGACTACACAAAAATTCGGTGACAACAACATCATTAAGTCGCCACCCAGCTCTAAGCAACTTTATGAGATCTGGAGCCAGACGCCTTATGTCAGCCCTGATGCCATTTATGCACCGACAGTAATTGAAACTACTGCCCGTGGTGAAAGAGCATTCGACATCTTCTCAAGATTGCTGCGCGAGAGAATTATTTTCCTGGGCACCGCAATTGATGACATGGTGGCAAATCTAATTGTCGCTCAGTTGCTATTGCTTGAAGGCGAAGATCCAGAAAAAGATATCCGTCTATACGTCAACTCACCTGGTGGCTCTGTCACTGCTGGTTTGGCTATCTACGACACCATGCAACATATCCGCTCAGATGTATCCACAATCTGTTTGGGTCAAGCTGCATCCATGGGTGCTTTCCTTCTTTCTGCTGGTAAGAAAGGCAAGCGTCTTTCTCTTCCTCACTCACGCATCTTGATTCACCAACCACTTGGTGGTGCTCAAGGTCAAGCTACCGATATCGAAATTCAAGCTCGCGAGATTCTTCGCATCAAGCGCCAATTGAATGAATTGATGGCTGAGCATACTGGTCAATCGGTTAAAACAATCGAGAAAGACACAGATCGTGACAACATCATGACTGCAGAAGAAGCCAAGGAGTACGGCTTGGTCGATCAAGTTATTACCAAACTTGAGCAATCGCCCAACCTGTCTGCTGTCTAACCTAACTAGGTTGATGCCCGGGACTGAGCGCCCGGGCATTTAACTTTGTAGAATGCTAAGTGTGTGATTAAGTAGAACTATAGGTCCTAGATAGGGAAACTAAATGCCAAAACAATCGGACAATCGACTCAAGTGCTCGTTTTGCGGAAAGAGTCAAGATCAAGTGAAAAAGTTGATCGCTGGCCCCGGAGTATATATCTGCGATGAGTGTGTTGATCTTTGCAACGAGATCCTTGATGAAGAACTGTTCGAAGGCGGCGCTGCTGCTCAGCCCGCTCCAGAAACATCAACCCCGCAAATGGTTGATATTCCTAAGCCTCAAGAAATTAAGGCCTTCCTCGATCAGCATATCATCGGTCAATCAAGAGCAAAGAAAATTCTTTCAGTGGCTGTATACAACCACTACAAGAGAATTAGCCACAACGCCGAACTTGCTGATCAAGTAGAAATTTCGAAGTCAAATATTCTATTGATTGGACCAACGGGTTGCGGTAAAACCTTGCTGGCCCAAACATTGGCCAAATTACTTGATGTTCCCTTCGCTGTTGCTGATGCTACCACTCTTACCGAGGCTGGCTATGTCGGTGAAGACGTTGAAAACATTTTGCTTCGACTCTATCAATCAGCCGATTATGATGTGAAGAAGGCTGAGCGCGGCATTATTTACATCGATGAAATCGACAAAATCTCACGCAAATCTGAAAACACCAGTATCACCAGAGATGTCTCTGGCGAAGGCGTGCAACAGGCCTTACTGAAGATGATTGAAGGAACTCTTGCTAACGTACCACCACAAGGCGGTCGCAAGCATCCACACCAAGAATTCATTCAAATCAATACTGCCAATATTCTATTTATCTGCGGTGGAGCGTTCGTTGGCTTAGACAAGATTGTTGAGGCCCGCGTATCGTCTAACCGTAACATTGGTTTCGGTAGTGAGCGCCCGTTGACAGCCTGGGAAAGAGAACAGCGCTCATCGAAGATTCTGATGGACACTGCTCCAGATGATTTGCTCAAGTTTGGTTTGATACCAGAGTTTGTTGGCCGTATGCCTGTGACAGCAGTGCTTGAAGCTCTCGATGTGGAAGCTTTGGTTCGCATTATGGTTGAGCCAAAGAATGCCATCATCAAGCAATATCAACAGTTGTTGTCTCTTGATGGAGTTGAACTGAAGTTCGATACCGAATCAATTCGGGCTGTAGCTGAAGAAGCACTTAAGCGTAAGACTGGCGCCCGGGCGCTGCGCTCTATCGTTGAAGAAATTATGCTCGATATTATGTATGAAGTGCCATCGCGATCTGATATCAAGGTCTGCCATATCACTAAGGAACTTGTAGAAAAAAGATCGACAGCGGAGCTACTTCAGCTTCCAAAGGCTAAACTGAAGGGGGAGATTGCCTAAGGCTTGTAAAGCTGGCGATTAATCCTTAAAAGCGTCAGTTTTCTCGTTGAGGCCAATTAACGCCTTATGGTGGATTTGAGCACTGAATTCCCCCTCATCCCTCTTCGGGACGTTGTAGTCTTCCCCCAAATGGTAACGCCTTTGTTTGTTTCGAGGCCGCGCTCTATCGCGGCTCTCGAACAGGCCTTGATGCGCGACGATCGTCTTGTCGTTCTGGTCGCTCAAAAAGAGCCAGAGACTGAAGACCCTAAAGTTGAAGACTTATATCAGGTAGGAACTTTAGCTGAAGTAATGCAAATGCTGAAGCTTCCCGATGGCACGGTTAAAGTGCTGGTGGAAGGTTCTATGCGGGTCATGCTGGATGTCATTGAAGATGCTCCTGAGCATTTCACCGCTAAAGTTGAAGAGCGCACTGAGATATTGGTCGATGATGAGACCACCCGCACGCTTATCAAAATTTCAGTAGAGAAATTTGAGCAGTACGTTAAGTCGACTAAGAAAATCAATCCAGAGAGCCTTCTGGCTGTTTCTGGTATTGGTCAACCAGGTCGTCTGGCTGACATTATTGCTACCTACTTGGGCCTCAGTTTGGCCGAGCGGCAGAAGTGTTTAGAAGTAAACGATGCCACAGAAAGACTCGAATATATTGGTCAACTGCTCTCTCGCGAGCTAGAGCTGGCTGATTTAGAACAACAGATTCATGACCGTGTGCGCTTCAATTTAGAGAAGACCCAGCGTGAATATTACCTGCGCGAAAAACTGCGCATCATTCAAGATGAACTGAATCAAGATGGTGGCGAACTCGGTGAGATAAACGAGTATAAGCAGAAAATTAAAAAGTCGAAAATGGTTGGTGTGGCTCTTGAGCGTGCCAATAAAGAACTCGGCCGCCTTGAGAAAATGATGCCCCAGAGCGCTGAAGCTGGTGTCATTCGTACTTACTTAGATACTCTTGTGGCTTTGCCCTGGGCTAAACGTTCGCGCGAAGTTATTGATTTACATAAGGCCGAAGAGATTTTGACCGAAGACCACTATGGTCTAGAGAAAGTCAAAGAGCGCATCTTGGAATACCTGGCAGTGCGCAAGCTGGCCAAAGAGCCAACCGGAACTATTCTTTGCTTGGTCGGGCCACCTGGGGTTGGTAAGACCAGTCTCGTTAAGTCAATTGCGCGGGCGATGAATCGGCAGTTTGCTCGTATCAGTTTAGGCGGCGTCAGCGATGAAGCCGAGATTCGTGGCCACAGACGCACTTATATTGGCGCTATGCCTGGTCGCATTATTCAGGCTGTAAAGCAAGCTGGAACTAAAAATCCAGTGATCCTGCTTGATGAAATTGAGAAGATGACGCGTTCATATCAGGGCGACCCCATGGCTGCCATGTTAGAAGTGCTAGACCCTGATCAAAACGATTCATTTACCGATCATTATTTAGATGCGCCCTTCTCGCTTTCTGAAGTCGTCTTTGTTGCCACGGCTAACAGCTTAGAGCAAGTGCCAAGGCCACTGTTTGACCGCCTTGAGATTATTTCGATATCGGGTTACACCGAAGAAGAAAAAGTAGCAATAGCTGAAAATCACATATTGCCAAAGATTCTTTATCGCCATGGTTTAAGCGAAAAGCAACTGAAGATTCCCGCAGCTACCCTGCGCAAAATTATTCAAGAATATACTCGCGAAGCCGGTGTGCGCAGCTTAGAGCGCAACTTGGCCAATGTTTGCCGCAAAGTAGCCTCACAGGTGGTTAAAGAGGAGGTTGAGTCAGTTCGGTTGCAACCGAATCTGGTGCCTAAGTTCTTAGGACCGCCAAAAATTGTGCGCGAAAACGAAGTGAAAGGCCCTCAAGTTGGCATAGTTATGGGTTTGGCTTGGACAGAAACTGGCGGTGAAACTCTATCAATTGAAGTCAACACCATGCCAGGTAAAGGCAAGCTGCAATTGACTGGCCAACTTGGTGACGTCATGAAAGAGTCAGCGGAAGCAGCCTTTAGCTATATAAGAAGTCACGCTGAGTTGTTGGGTATTCCAGCAAACTTCCATGAAACCCTTGATATACACATCCACATACCTGAAGGCGCTACGCCTAAAGACGGCCCATCAGCTGGTGTGGCAATGTGCTGTGCTCTTGTTTCAGCTATTTCGAAACGACCTGCTCGTGGGTCGCTGGCCATGACTGGCGAAATTACATTGCGTGGTCGCGTGCTACCCATTGGTGGACTGAAAGAGAAAGTATTGGCTGCTCTGCGCGCTGGTATTAAAACTGTCATTCTGCCGCGTAGTAACGAAAAAGATTTGGCTGACATTCCTGACTATGTCAAAGACAAAGTTGAGCTAGTTCCTGTAGCTCACCTTGATGAAGTGTTTGCTCTAATCTTTAAAGACAAAACAAAGAAAACAGAAGCTGCTAAAACGCGTAACACCGTTGGTGGTGCAAAGCGCAGTGCTCTTGGTCGAGTTAAATAAGAGGTTCTATTATCATGCGTTTGCAAATTGTCGTATTTTCAGCGGCTTCGCTTCTGTTTGTGGTTGCTCCGGCTTTTGCTTCTGATGCTCCTGCTTCCGCTGCTTCCGCTGCTTCCGCTGCTTCCTCTGCACCCGCTGGGTCTTCTGCGTCCTCCAAGTCTTCTACAACTTCTGCCTCTTCTGCCTCTTCGGCTGCAGAGGGAGCCGCCAAACCTGCGACAGCTTCTCTCACTCTGACACCAGCTAAAAGGGCTTTAATTCTTGAGCTGCTAAAGATGACAGATGCCGACAAGCAAGTTGAGATGATCATCAATCAACTGACCCTCTCGCACCAAAAGCGCTATCCTTCTTTGTTGGCGCAAGCCATCAATGCTGCACCTAATCTTTCAGAAGAGAAGAAAAAAGAGCTGATCGCCAGTGCCCAAGAGCAAAGTGTGCGGTCGTCTGAGCGCTTACGTCAGTTGTTCGTGCAAAAAATTGATCTGAGTAAGGTCATGCAAGATGTTGCTCTGCAGGTCTACAATAAGAACTTCACTGAGTCTGAAATGCAAGACATCATCACTTTCTACAAAACGCCCACGGGCAAGAAAACGTTGCAAGCGTTGCCAGCCGTTATGAGTGAATCAATGGAGATGACCACCGCTCTCATAACACCTCCCCTTGGTGAAATCATGAAGCAAGTATTGGAAGAAGAACGTGCGCGTTTGCAGAATTTAGATGCTGCGGCGAAATAGCGAGAGGTCAATCGCACAGCGAGAGGCCGGTAAGTTAGAGATAAGACATTAGAATGGCTTGGTGAATTGGTTCAGAGAATAGTATTTTGAAAAAGCGTGTATATACACCTATTTTCAAAATAGTTGACTACTCAAGTATTTTGTTTCGACCCATGGGTATTAGAGCAAACCGGAAATAGGTGTATATACACCTATTTCCGATAATCAAGATCCAGTGGGCTCTTTGGGTTTGTTGTCGTCAAATTACAGCACAATTATTTCGCTCTCAAGCGCGCTTCCATGTCATCGAGCTGCTTAAGTCTAGCTGAGGCAATTTGACCAGGTAGCATTCCTGCTTTGATTGCTTTATGGCGATTGATTTCGCCACGAACTTGAATGCGCAGCGTATCAAGCATGCCGAAAGCGCTTGAGGGAATGGCAATGACAGACGCAGCAAACAAAAGATCGTTGGTCACTCTGCTAGCACGAGCCGATGAATTGTTGTAATGGTGGTTGAATCCAGGAATAGCAAAGAGAATGCCTGAGGCGGTTTTTGTACCGCCAACATAAAGACCGGCTCCAATATTTTGAGTGGCTGTTAGTTTTGCGGCGTTGCTTTTCTTCTGTGCCGCTCTAATTTCGTCATTGAATACTCGTTGGTGCTCACCATATAGTCCAGCTCTATCTATAGCATTGGCAACACCCAAGTTTGAAACTTTGCCTTGTTTGATCAGTTTATCCAGCACCGCTAGGTCTGATTCTAATACTTGCACCTTGGCGTCATTTGAATCTTGCACTACTTTTTTGATGCGATGCTTGGTTAGTTCGCCAACACCTTTTGCTGCTACTCGACTCAGTATTGGGCCCCACATAGTTAGTTGACCTGACACTATGAAGAGCGCACCAGCTCTACCGTTCCATACGCGATGTCTTCTATGCAAAGAGAGATAGGCGAACTCGTAGCCAATGGCATTAGTAGTGTATTTGGCAAAGTCAAAAAAGTATTGCCACTGTTGGAAAGCAATTAGTTTTCGGGCGCCAACATGGAAGCGTTGAAATTCTTGCAACGATTGATCGCGCAAATCTTTTAAAACTTTTCCTTCTGCATCATCAACTTCTACGTGCCCACTTAGAGCTGGTGATGAGGCCTCGACTTTTGTCAAAGCAGCTCTTTGAGCCATTAGAGAATCAATGTCGTTCTTGATGCCTTCGACATGTTTGGTTGCCGCAGAGGGAGAAAATCCATGGCGTCTTGCAATTAAATCGTGATAGCCATTGATACCAAATTCCATCACGGCAGCGCTGGCGCCAATAATAGAGCCGATCATTGGAATGTAATTGGCACTTTCTTGCACATGACGGTGCACTCCGGCTGCTCGATGCAGGTAAGAGCCCCTGTTTGCTACCGAAATAATGGCACCGGCTAGACCAGTTCCCATGTTCATTTCTTGTAGTCCGGCATAGCGCCAGCCTTTCCACCGCCCTTGTTTCCCAACTTCTTGGGAGTAGTGTAAGTTGAATTTTTGCAGTTCGATTTCTTTAAGTAGAATTTGTTTCGTTAGGTCATCAATTTTATCTACTGATTCTTCTGGAGTAATTGCTGCACCGCCAGAGAGAGTAAATTGTTCAGCTGTCGGGCTTTGCGCTAGTAGTGGTGCTTCTGTAGTCAGCTGAGGAGCTTCGTTTTGCGTCGCTTCTTCGTCCGCTGCACTTGCATCTACACTTGCATCTCCGGTTGCATTTCCATTTGCGTATGCTTTTGGGGCGGGCATAGTTCCAAGTGGCCCGCTAAGAGTGAAGTTGCCATAGGCAATTTTTGCATTATTTTCAGAGCTAGTCTCAGCGCTATTTTTAGAGCTAATTTCAGAGCTGCTGGCTTTGCTAGTGTCAGTCTCTGCGGCTGCATTGTCGCTACTGGCGATAGCTTGATTTATTGCGCCGGTTTCGCCTATAGCAAAGAAGAAAGAGTTGTTTCTGGGTTCAGTCAATTCTCGTGTCACTGAATCGCTAGCTATTGGTTCGGTAGCGCTCTGTATCGCTACGTCTTCAGCGCTTTGTCCTTGGTCCTCAATGGGTGCTGGTGCCGCTAGGCAAGCAAATTTTGACTGAAGCGTGAAAGTTGTCGCTAGTAGAGCGCAAACGATTTTGTTACGACTATTTCTCAATGCCACAGAATGATTCCTATTGGTTTTGAATGATTGAACGATAGAAAAGGAAGAAGACGAGTGGAAATTTTTAGCACGTAGTCTTGACAAGGCTCGCCGGTTCAATCTAAGTGAAAACGTAATCGTAGGGCAACAATGTGATGATAATGTGATCATTCCAAATTTTAGTGTTTTTTCATAGCTTAAGACCAACCTCTCAGTTTCCTAAGAAGTTGGTCTTAAGTTGCTTCGTTCCTAGCGATACCACCCCTGATACTGCTTTGGAATCTCACTTTGTCCTCAAACAAAGTGTTCTTGTGAAAAAGCTTATTTGTTCTTTCTGTATTGATCGAAGAGTTTGTTGATTTTATCTACTCCGTTATTCATGTTCGCTCTCCAATCATCTGCGCCGTTGAAACCACGAACGGGGCTGCCTAGCGCATGAATTTTGCCATCAGTGCCGACATAACCTGTTGTGGAGTAAGGAACGTTTCCGGGCTTTCCAGGTCCGCTACCGTCGTTAAAGCCTGGGATTTGTTGGCCGATTCTTCCACCAAGGTCGCCAAGACCGCTTTTCATAACCAAGGCACGGCCTTTCATACTATCGGCTAAACCACTCTCCATGGCTGAGTTCAGTTGTCGGCATGGAGGGCAAGGGTTGCTTGGGTCGGTTCCTTCGAAGCCGATTTCCATGACGATTGGCAGGCCGAGCTCACGGGAGAGACGCTTCACTTCTTCGATATCATTACCGCTGTATTTGTGATCAGTGGCCTCCTTGATACGCTTTTGTCTTTCAAGTTGCTGCTCTTGTTCTAGTTTCTTCGCTGCTTCTTGCTGCTCTGAAGTCTCTGGTTTCTCCTTTTCTTTAGCCGCTTCTGCTTCTTTGGCTGCTTCTGCGTCTTTAGCGGTTTGTGTCTCTTTGGCTGCTTCTGCCTCTTTAGCGGCTTGCTCTTCTTTAACTTTATTGTCTACTTGCTCTTTATCTTCTTTAAGGAAAGGAGTCTCTTCTTTGGCGGCTTCACTTTCTTTTGCCTTTGACTCCTGGTTTTGTGTTTCTTGTTCTTTCCCTTTATTGCTTTGGCTCTGAGTTTGGCCTTGGCCATTGGTCTGTTGCTTGCTTGTTTCTGCTGGTACCTCAGTATTTGACTTGGTATCTGTTTTTTCGGATGGTTTTACCGGCGGGTTGGGTGAGAAATCGGTTTGGGAGGCAGCAAGATTGCGGCCTGTGGCATCTGCTGCATAGCGAGCCTGATCCGCGAGTCCGGCTTCGATGTTCGCGCCCCAGTGGGTACTGGTTACTTTGTCTGGACCGGTTTTGCCGTTCTCATCAACTTTTAGTGACTGAACACTAGTTTTGGCCATATCGATTGGCTCACCGGCACAATCTTTCTGGTTGTCTTTGATCCACTTGTCCCAGTTTTGCATAGATTTGTCATTTGGATTTTCTGCCAGTTTCTGGGCTACGGCGTCTTTGTCGACCACCATGAAGTTGAGGTTTGGATTGGCTTTCTGTAATTCAGGTAGTTTGTCTAGTAACTCCTTGCTTCCAGGCGTGTCCTTGCCGACAATGGCTATGGCCAGTCCTTTACCTTCGTTAAATGCCTTTTTGTAAGCGTCGCCAGCTTCAGAAACTGTGGAAGCTCCTGATGCTTGTATCTGTTTGTCCCATTCTGACTTGGGTTTGTCGTCGACTTTGGCATTATCTTTGGTTTTGTCACTGGCTGAGTCTTGCTTCTTACCAGCGGGAATTTCATTTCGTTCGTCGCCAAAGAGATTGTTTTCTTGGCTGGTATCCTTCTTGCCCTCTTTCTGGCTAGCTTTTTCTAACTTATCGGTGGTGTCGGCAGCATCCCCTTTCTTGCCGAGGCCGCTCACAGAGAAACCGTTCATCATTTTCCCAGCATCGCTTTCCGGATGGAAATACTCATTCTTTGTAGCTTCTGAGGCCGCATGCTCTTGGTACTTCTTGAACTGTTCTGGGCCTAAATCTTTCTGCAGTTGCTCCATGCTAATGGGCTTGCAAGAGTCTTTTGTGCAGTCGATTGCCTGGTCACCGTGTGGCTTATACTTGTGGTCTTCGACGTCTGCTGTAGGTCTGTCAAGTGTCTGTTGGCCCATGGTAGTAAGTCTCGCTTTAGAAATTTGAGTGGTTCAGGGGTGAATGTCCTTTCAGACTAAGCTGAGATTGTTGCAATGGTGTTGCAAAGAGGGAAAGTGGGGTAAATTGCTAGGCAAGGCCTGTGCGCTTTTGAGGAACCACCGTTTTGCCAGTACCTCGTATAGGAATAAGCTTCAAGGGCTGCCTGCTCATCATCTGCCCCCTTGTTGTGCAGGTTTTCTTAAGTGCTGGTCTGCTCTCCCTTGAGCAGGCGGCTCAGAACGCCGAGAAAGCTGAGCGGCGCTCTAAGGAGATTCTGGTTCGCATTACAGAGTTTCAGAAGAGTAACTACGACATGGTTCAATCTACTGTTCTTTTTACGTCTTTTGGGCGAGAGGAATACCGCCAGACCGCCTTGGCTAAGCAAGAAGAAGTGGCGTGGCGATTTAAGGCTCTTGAAGCGGCACTGAAACAGCAGCCCGAGCAGGCTGAGAACCTGAAGAAATTGACACTCGCCACAAGCGAGTATGTTGCTCGATTTCGCCAAATATTGAACATGCTCGGTGAAGGAAATACTCGATATGCAGCGGTTTTGGCAAGAGATTTGAGAGACTGCATATTAGTTGATAGAAACAATATTGCTCAGCTCAACGAGAAAATCATTCGCTTAGAGCAAGAGCGCTTGTCTAACTCGCCCGAGTCTTCAATTAGGTTGCGCGATGATCAACGTCGCCTGATATTCTTTGGCATTGGCCTTAACTTTGTTGCTGGTCTTATTGCTTCGTTTTTCTTCTTTAAAGATATTGCTTCAAGAATTGGCAAAATATACGCTGATACCCGCGCCTATGCGACGCAAAAACCAATGCAGCCTGTGCTTGAGGGCAATGACGAAATCTCGCAACTAGACCGCAGTTTGCACGAAATGGCCAATCAACTTACAAGTTCGCAAGAGCGTGAAACGGCAATGCTAGCCAATGCTGGAGATGTCATTTTCACGCTTACCAGTTCGCTAACTCTTAGTGCTGCTGGTGGCGCCAGCGAGCAGCTCTGGGGCACTAGTCCCCAAGATCTGCTTGGAACCAGATTCATTGCCCTGATAGACAAGCAAGACGAGGCCCGCGTGCGTGACTTGCTACATGATCTTGAGCCTGGTAAGAACGCTAGCTTTTTTGCGGTATTGAGTGTTCGAGATCATTCGCGGGTTGAGTTTCAGATTAATGCTAGTCGATCGCGCGATGGGCAGAGTATTTATTGCGTCGCCCGCGACGTCTCTGAAGCTCGACGTATTGAGCGAGCCAAGCAGGAATTCGTCAATATGTTGAGCCATGACTTGCGTACACCTCTGATGAGTCAATTGACTTTCCTTGAGCTGCTCAGTACTGGTAGCTATGGCGAGCTGAGCGAAAAGGGAACGAAGAGAGCACGCTCTGTGGCTAATAACTTAAAGGTCTGTGCCGGCCTTGTTGATGACTTTTTAGATATTGAGCAAATGCAGACCGGCAAATTCGAGTTAAGAAAAGAAAGCTGCGAAGTAACCAAACTAATTGTCTCAGCTCTTGATCTGGTGGCTGACTTGGCACAGTCGCGCGGTATTGAGATTGCTGTTGAAAATATTCCTGCGCTCTCTGTACCGGCCGATGAAAGGCGCATCGTACAAGTACTTCAGAACTTTATTTCAAATGCCATCAAGTACGGGGCAAAGCAAGAATCAGTCATTAGAATTGAATCGCGTTTAGTTCACGATCAAAAAAATCCGCAAATAGAAATTGCTGTTCTCGATAATGGTCCTGGCCTTCCGTCTGAAATAAAAGATCGAATATTCGATCGCTATGCCGCCTATGTTCAGTTGCCCTCTGCCTCTGCTTCGAGAAAAGGTTCATTGATTAACAGCAATGGCCTAGGCTTGGCAATCTGCAAAGAAATCATCCAGGCTCACGGCGGCACCCTTGGTGGAGAGAATATCCAAGGAGGTGGGTGCAAATTCTGGTTCCGCTTGCCACTAGAATTGCATGAAGTAAAATTGTCTAGAGTGAAAGCAAACAGACTAGAGGAAGACTAAAGCTGTGGCCAGAATCTTATTAGCCGAAGACGATACACTAGCAGCACAACTGCTTAAAGACGTGCTTGAGGGCGAGCGCCATACCGTTGATATGGTGCATGATGGTAACGACGCTTTATCAATGCTGGGTGCTTATAGTTTTGATATTCTGATTCTTGATATCACTATGCCTGGTCTTGATGGCTTATCTGTGCTAAAAGAATTTCGCCGCAATGGTGGGCTTAATCCGGTATTGATTTTATCTGGCCGCGGTAAGAGCGAAGACAAAGCTCTTGGTCTTGATCTAGGTGCCGATGATTACATGTCGAAGCCCTATGATGTAAGAGAGCTGTCATCGCGCATCCGGGCCTTATTACGGCGTGACCCTCAATTGGCTTCTGAAGTTATTCAGTGCGGTAACTTAAAGCTCGACAGCAAGGCTGGCAAATTGCATCGTGGTCTAGAAGAGATAAAGCTTTTGCCTAAAGAATATCTTTTACTAGAATTTTTGATGCGCCATCAAAATCAGCTTTTCTCTGCCCAAGACTTATTGAACAAGGTCTGGCCTTCCGACTCTGATGCTACCGAAATAGGTGTGCGCACAACTGTGGCTCGCATTCGTAAAAAGCTTGGTGAAGAAGAAAGCGCTCTTCTGCAATCTATCTATGGTCTTGGATATCGCTTTGGTACTAAAGAGTAGGCGTTTTTGCTGGCTTGATACTGGGCACTTCTATTGTGGCAATTGTGCTTCGACAAAGCGTCCTTGCTTTTCATCCCAGCGGTAGCACTTCATTGCAGTGCAGCATCGAGTAATTAGCGGTATTTCTTCTTTTAAGTTATCGAGATTGACAGCAGTTGAGGAGCCAAATGGCTGGCTGACCATGATCTGGCTGCGACAATCTCTTTTCGCCAATGGTGGTTGCATCATCACTGCCAGGAACGCTGCTTTGCCAAGCATAGGGGCACCGCAAAAATCCTGGGGCAAATTGAGGAGAAGAAATCTTTCCTTCTTTGATTGAGCGGTAGCACTCAGTTCAGTAACTTGCTGCTCTAGGGTGTGCATCATTGTTGCTGCTTCTTCAAATGGTTTTAAATTATTTAGTAAGACGACGCTCCAGACTGCGCCGAGAAAAATGGCTGCTAGGGCATTGAGAACACTCATAGCTTTGCTTTTGGCGTCAACCATGAAGCCCATAGAGAGAATGGCGCATAGTGCCGTTGAAGAGAGAAAGAAAAGTCTAAACCCAACTAAGTTGGGATAGATGTGCCAAATTTGAAAAGTAAGAAGAACATTGACAATGCCCCAGAAAATGAAAAATGCCAGCACTTTGGCGAAGGTCTTGTTGCGCAGTGCTTGGCTGGCTAGATTGAGCACTGCCAGGGCGTAGCTCAGTAGCATGGCTTGAGTGTATGGTTGTGGCAGGGGATAGTGCTCATTAATAGGAATGAGAATTTTCATCAATGTGCTTAAGTCAGTAAAATTGAGAAACTGTTTGAGCATGGCTTTGAAGTGTATCTTGCCGTAACCGCCAACCTGACCGTGCAATACCACTGTTCTAAGAACTGCGAACAGACCTAGTATCGCGATAAACGGTGCTACTTGCTTTAGAGCGTCAACAAATTTCTTCTTGATGCTCGCTTGTTTTGATGCAGATTGGTCTGACTGAGGTTGATTTGACTGAGCTTGGTCTGACTGAGCTTGGTCTGACTGAGAATGTTCTGGGACTGGTCCAGTCAGTGAGAGCAATTCAGCTACAAATAGCACTACCGGTAGTGTTATTGCTGTTTCCTTTGAACCGAGCGCTAACCAGAATGAAATTAGTGAAGCGACTAGCAGTTGTTTGGAGGCGGCGGTGCGAGATAGTAAATAAAGATAGAAGGAAGCAAGATAAAAGGCAGTAGGGAGTGAGTCTACGCGGCCAACAATCGTTGCCACTGAGTCTGGATGACCAGGATAGACGAGCATCAATGCCCCGGCGATAACTCCTGCGCCCAGGGCTGCTTTGGCTGAAACAGCCCGCTTGAGCAGCTCATTAGTCACAGCACCAGCAAGAAAGCAGCCAACCACATAGAAAAGTAGATTTGAAATATGCCAACCTATCACTTTTGTCTGCCAGAGAGCATAGTCAATGACAAATGAAGCACAGGTGGTTGGTCGATAGGCCGTGATGCCGTCTTCTTCACCGCTTGTCCATGAGCCAAAGAGCTTGCCTAGAAGTGCTTCAGGGTGACCGTTGAAAGTTTGATAGGGATAGACTAAATGACTAAATTCATCCAGGGTAAAGCCAGCATGACAGATGCGGCCATAGAGCAGAGCTACTAGAAGAGTGAGGCCGAGGAGGGATCCAGCAGTCAGTATTGCTGATGTTTTGTTCAAGATGGGCTTGGGCAGCCGGTCGTCAGCAGCGCTCATTTCTTACTTCCATAAACAGCGTTGGCAACATCTTTGCTGAACGGTCCAGACATTCCTTCTACTGTAGTGTTTGTTAGTTCAACAACGCTCAATCGCGCTTCTGGGTCCATAAACCAATGGTGGCCGTAGGCGCCGCCCCACTGCAGTGTGCCTGCACTGTGTGGACCTTCCTCAGGCTTAGGGTTGAGTAATACTCCTGAGCCGTAGGCGAAGCCCCAATCGCCTCCTGGTGACATACTGAGCTTGCCAATTTGACTGGTGCACATTAGCTTGTAAGAATCACGGTTGAGCCATTTACTGTCTTTTGTGCGGATCGCTTCAAGTAGTTTTAAATAGTCTTCAGCTGTACCCGAAAGCCCCGCGCCGCCAGATTGATAAGAGCTTTTGTTAAATAGACGAGCGGGGGCAAAGCTAAAGCAGCCACCGTCAAATGCCACCAATTGTAGTGCCTGCATCCGCAATGGTTCAAGGCTCTGATTGTTCTTGCTATCGCTGATTTTGCTACTGGTGCTATTGCCACTGTGACGAGCGGGATTGTCGTAGTAAGCTGTCACCAGTCGATTGCGAGAACCCTGAGTCAGGCTGAAATCGGTGTCGGTCATGGCTAGTGGTGCTGTAACTCTGGTGTGCACAATTTCAGACAACGAACTGCCCGCCGCTTTCTCTAATACGGCACCAAGTACATCAATAGAAAGCGAATAGCGCCACTTCGTACCTGGCTGCGAAAGCAAGGGAACTGAGGCTAGTCGGCGCATATTTTCGGCCATACTTAAACCGGGCTGATCGAGACCATCTGATACTTTCGCCTGGTGATAGGGGCCGTCTTTCTTTTCGCTAAAACCATAGCCGAGGCCCGATGTGTGGTTCAGTAGCTGCGAGACCAAAATTGTTGGGGTAGAGCCGTCTGCTAGTTTTGGCTTAAAGTCTGGCAAGAACTTTGTTACCGGATCGTCGAGCTTTATTTTCTTCTCTTCAATAAGTTTCAGTGCTGCTGCTGAAACAATTGTTTTAGTCATTGATGCTAGCTGAAAGATGCTGTCTTGCTTCATGGGCTTTTGCATTTCGCGGTCAGCTAGACCAGCAGCACGCTTGTAGACGACTCTTCCGTCTTGCGCCACTACCACCACTGTGCCAACTATGCACTTTTCAGCTAAAGCTTTGTCGATTACGTTGTTTAGCCGTGTGGCTAGTTGATTAGGTTGAGCAAGATTTTGCTTCTCATGACTAAGATCTGATACCTTCTCAAGAGCCACTGCTTGATTGCGGCTTGGGTATGGTATTGAGCAGAAGCTTGCGACTAGAGCCGCTAATAGAAGGCGTTTGATGAGGTTGTGTGGCACGGCGATTTCCTGACGATCATCGAAGTTTAACACCAGCAAATTCAAAGTTTGGTGCTTTTGGCCGTGCCAGATTATGTAGTGCAATTAAAAACTTCCACTTGGCAATACCCTTGACTAACAGGGGTAGGTAATCTGAAGTGGTTGATTTCGGCTCCATTGGTTAATCTCCCTTAATTGATTTAACTGCGATTGATATTCAATAAATATCTTCTTGGGCCGTGGCTGGCTCATCGTAAGGTCCGCCGAGGTGTTGTCATGGGGCGGTTTTTCGAGCAATTGAGCAAGGCGCAAATACCGACAGAATCCTAAACATCAGGAGCTTCTTCACATTTTGTTGCTATCATTTACATAACTGAGGGACGCCAACTGGTGGGGGATACAGAGCTTTTGTGGCTCATGAATCTGCGCCAACGAGCGTGCCGAATAGGCCAGTTGATAGTGGTCGCTAACTAAGGAGCTCATTATGGTGATGGCGGAAATTAAGAACAAAAATCAGGCTTACCTCGACATGGATGACAAATATGTCAATCCGGTTCTGTCGCGCTCAGCTCGAATCGTGGCAGAAAGAGCCAGTGGTTCATACATCTACGATATGAACGGTGATGCCTACCTCGATATGGGTACTGGCATTGCAGTTAACAGTGTTGGCCATTGCCATCCTAAGGTTGTTGCTGCTGCTAAAGCTCAGCTTGATCAATTGATGCATACATCAGTTACAACTCACCACCAGCGCTACATTGAGTTAGCGAAGAAGTTGGTAGAGATTGCCCCATCGAAAAAACTAGACTCAGTTTTCTTGACTAACTCTGGTGCTGAAGCCGTCGAAGGCGCCATTAAAATGGCCCGCTACGTCACTGGTCGCCCGGTTGTTATCAATTTCCGTGGTTCGTTCCATGGTCGTACTATTTTCACCACAGCGCTGACCACTTCCAAGCTTTATTACCGTGAAAAATATGAGCCACTACCTGGTTCTATCTTCACCGTGCCTTTCCCATATCAGTTCCGCTCACACTTCAAAGACGATGCCGACAAGTGCGTTGAAGAGACATTTAAAGAAATCGAAGTGCTCTTCCACCAGTTCGTGCATCCTGATCAAGTGGCTTGCTTCATTGTTGAGCCAATCCAAGGTGAAGGTGGTTACGTAGTACCACCAAATGGCTTCCTGCCTCGTTTGCGCAAGCTCGCTGACAAGCATGGCATCATGCTAATCATCGATGAAGTGCAATCTGGTTTTGCTAGAACTGGCAAAATGTTTGCTATCGAACACGAAGGTGTTGAGCCAGACATTATGTTGATGGCAAAAGCCCTAGCTGGTGGTCTGCCACTTGCTGGTTTCATTTCTAAGAGCGAACATTCACACAAATGGCCTGCTGGCCGTCACGGCTCAACCTTTGGTGGTAACCCAGTATCTTGCGCCGCAGCGCTGGCCACCATTCAAGTAATTGAAGAAGAGAAGCTCTGTGAGCGTGCTCATGAGCTTGGCGAAAGAATGATGAAGCGCCTGCGTGATTTTGCTAAAGGCAAAGACTACATTGGCGAGATTCGTGGTCGTGGTTTGATGATTGGTATCGAATTCAATGATAAAAACGGCGAACCATCTAAAGAACACGCCGACAAAGTAGCAGAGCGCTGCTTAGAGAACAAAATGATTGTGCTCACCTGTGGTGTTGCTGGGCAAGTAATTCGCTTGATTCCACCACTGACTATGTCTGACGCTGAATGCGATAAGGCCCTGGAAATACTTGAAAAATGCATGAAGTTCTAGAACTTCAACAATTTAGGAGAAACAATCTAAATGAGTACATCAACAATGCCTGAAGCATCTGCAAAGAAGGCTGAGAAGCCACATACCTACGGCAATTACATCAATGGCCGTCAAGTTAAGTCAGAAACAGGCGAGACTTTTGCTTCTTACAATCCAGCAAAAACAGACGAAGTGATTGGTTACTTCGCATCCTCTACACCTAAAGATGTGAAAGATGCTGTCGACGCTGCTGCTAAGGCTTTCCCAGCCTGGAAGCGCACCCCAGCTCCTCACCGTGCTGAAATCTTGCTCAAAGCAGCACACCTGCTAGAGAGCCGCAAAGAAGAGTTGGCCCAAACCATGACTCGCGAAATGGGTAAGGTTATCAAAGAAGCTCGCGGCGACGTGCAAGAAGCCATTGATATGGCCAAGTATATGGCTGGTGAAGGCCGCAGATTGGTTGGTCAAACTGTGCCTTCTGAGCTGCCACACAAATTTGCCATGTCTGTCAGACAGCCAATCGGTGTAGTGGGTTTGATCACTCCTTGGAACTTCCCTGTTGCTATTCCAAGCTGGAAGACTCTTCCTGCTTTGGTTGCTGGCAACACTGTTGTTATCAAACCAGCTAGCGATACTCCACTTTGCGCTTTGATGTTTGTTGAAATCCTCAACGAAGCTGGCCTGCCACCAGGTGTTCTTAACTTGGTTACTGGATCTGGATCCAAGGTTGGCAATGCTCTAGTTGAAGATTCTAGAGTGCATGCTATTTCGCTAACTGGCTCCTGTGAAGTAGGCAAGAAAGTTGCCGGTCGCTGCGGCGAGTTGATGAAGAAAATCTCTTGCGAACTAGGTGGTAAGAATGCCATCTGCGTTATGGAAGATGCTGATATTGATCTGGCTTTAGAGGGTGCTCTCTGGGGCGCCTTCGGTACCGCTGGTCAACGTTGTACCGCAGCTAGCCGCGTTATTGTGCACAAAGCTCGCTACGAAGAATTCTGCACCAAGTTCAAGAAAGCTACTGAAGCTTTGAAATTGGGTTATGGCCTTGATGAATCAGTACAAGTCGGACCAGTTGTAAACCAGGGCCAACTCGATACAGTAAAAATGTATGTTGAGATTGGCAAAAAAGAGGGCGCCAAACTTCTTTGCGGTGGCAATGCTCTAACTGAAGGAGTCTTCGCTAAAGGCTTCTTCCACGAGCCTACCGTCTTCTGCGACGTTAAGCCCAGCATGCGGATTGCTCAAGAAGAAATCTTTGGACCAGTAACCTGCATAATTCCAGTCGAGAACTTCGAAGAAGCACTTGAAGTAGCAAACGGAACTGAATTCGGCCTATCACTCTCTATGTACACCAAAGACGTTAACCGCGCCTTCATGGCCATGGAAGACCTAGAATCAGGCATTGTTTATATCAACGCTCCAACCATTGGCGCTGAAATACAGTTGCCTTTCGGTGGCGTTAAGCAAACTGGCAATGGTCACAGAGAAGCTGGTACTGCCTGCATCGACTTCTTCACCGAATGGAAATCTATATATGTAGATTATTCCGGCCGCTTGCAGAAAGCTCAAATCGATACAGACGAACTCGTTGCGAAAGCTGAATAATAGAAATTCAATTGGAGATAAGAAATGGATTTTGATTTCACACCCGAACAAATTGCAATGCGCAAACACATGCGTGAGTTTGCTGAGCGCGAGATTGCTCCTAAAGCTCAAGCTAACGACCGCGCTTGCAAATTCGATTGGGATATTGCTAAGAAGATCTTTGCTGAAGGTTTCCTTGGTTGCCCAGTTCCTGAAAAATACGGCGGCCTAGGCATGGACTATGTTGCCTATGGCTTGATGACTGAAGAAGTTAACCGTGTTTGTTCATCCACTAGAACTTTGTTCTCAGTGCAAACATCATTGGTTGCTTTGACAATTTTCAAATGGGGCACTGAAGAGCAGAAGAAATTCTATCTGCCTAAGCTTTGTTCCGGAGACTTCTTGGGTTGTTATGGTTTGACTGAGCCAGAAGCTGGTTCAGATGCTGCCAATCAACAAACTCGCGCTATCAAAGACGGCAATGACTACATTCTCTCTGGTTCCAAAACCTGGATTTCATGTGGCACCATCGCTACCCACGCTTTGATTTTCGCAACTGTTGACCCAGCTCTAGGCCACAAAGGCATTACTTGCTTTGTGGTTGATACCAAATCAAAAGGCTTCACCGCTCAAGCAATGCACGGTAAGCTCGGTTTGAGAGCTTCTGATACCGCTAGTCTCTTCCTTGATGAAGTGAGAGTTCCTGCTGAAAATATCCTCGGCAAAGTAGGTGAAGGCTTCAAGATTGCTATGTCAGCTCTAGACAACGGCCGTTTCTCGGTTGCCGCTGGCGCAGTTGGCTTGGTTCAAGGTTGTATTGATGCTTCTGTTAAATACGCAATGGAACGCAGAACATTCGGCAAGCCAATTGGCGAGCACCAACAAGTGCAAGCTATGATTGCCGACATGGTTGCTGACTGCGAAGCTGGCCGCTTGCTCTACTTGCGTGCGGCTCACTTGAAGAACAAAGGCGTGCGTAACAGCCGCGAAACTTCAATCGCTAAGCTCTTCTGTGGTGAAGCTGCCAACAAGCATGCTCACAACGCTGTGCAAATCTTCGGTGGCTACGGTTTCTCTGATGAGTATCCTGTTGAGCGTTATTTCCGTGATGCCAAAGTATTGAACATCTACGAAGGTACTCGCGAAATTCAGCGCATAATCATCGGCCAAGATGCTCTCGGTATTCGCCTTGCCAACGGCAAGCCTGCTGAGAACCTAACTGCCATGGCTGCTGTTTAACAGTTGCTGAGCTAATCAAACTGAGGAGGAGGGGCTTAGGCTCCTCCTCTTCGCCAAGATTTCGCTATTTAAATTTACCGTTCCAGATTTACTTCTCAGGAAACTTATATATGTCGCTTCGAGCTTTCGGTCTCTTTGGTCGTAAAAAAAATAGTTTCTATGGAAACTATTTTTTGAGAGCTTCCTTTATACTGCCATGCACCTTAATCGTAACGTTGTCTGCCCATGCCCAGGTGCCTGCCGAGCATCAAACGGCAGTTGTCGGCCAGGGTCACGCCAATGCTTTAGTCGGTACACTGACTAGCTTTGATACAGACGGCGATAATGCTTTAAACATCGGCGATTATGCCCGCGCCCAAGAAGTATTTAGCAACCGCATCAAGAACTTGAGCAAAGACCAGAAGGGTTCGTTTGCCGAAGTTGGCCTGCGTGCTGGACTATTTGAAGCACTTCTGTGGCAGGGCAATATTTCGGCAGCCGCTGCTGAACTGAAGCGTATTCATAAGGTTTTTGATCCGCTAACAACAAATCTTGGCGAAAACAATGTTGAGCAAGTGAATATGCTCAACGCTCGGATACTAGATGCTCAATCATGGCTGGAAGAAGGTCAGGGCCAGCGGGATCAAGCCATGCAGACTCTTCTTAAAGCTATCAGTTTGCTAAAAGTTGCCGGCGTCGATGAGCACGAGACCTGGCGCTTAGTTACTTGCATGGGGCATTTAGCTAGTCTGCAGGCTGGCATGGGTGCATATAATCAGGCCGCTCAATTGTTGCAAGAGGCTCTTACTTACGCGAAAAATTCACCGAGTATTGCCCCTCTTAATATTGCTGATATTGAAGAGCAGCTAGGTTCAATGCTCTTCAAGCAAGGTCGCGCCGCTGAAGCGAATCAGCACTTTGCCATAGCCCTGGCCATGGACAATGCCACCGGTGCGGTGCAGCGCAAGTACTCACCAAAGCCGTACTGGCTTTGCCCTACTTATACCTACACTGAAGGCTCACCCTGGTCTAGTCGCAGCTTCCAAGATGGCTTGCAGCGCAAGCGTATTACTTTAGATGCAGTGGCTGTAGAAGCAGTAGCTATTCGCGATAATTCGGCTCAGGCTAAAGGCAAGGTAATCAAAGTTGCTTTGACCGTGCTCAACCGTGGTCGCACCCCCCTAGATTTTATGGGAAGAAAACCTGAGTTTATTGCCATGACCCCTAAAGCTGTGATGGCAACAATGATTGAACCGCTCAAGTTGGCTGATAGCGTCGAGAAGAAAGCTCAAAGTAAAGCTAAGTGGGTGCGCTTCTGGGGGCAGGATGCCACTCAAACCCTGACTAGCACTTATATCAATCAGCCTTCTTACGGCTATGGCTATGGTGGCTTCTATCCTCCGGTGATGAGTTATGGTGGCACCATACCGACTGTTATGCGCAACGGCAATATGACCACTATGATGACCCAAGTGCCTGACTATGCCGCTCAGCAAAGGGCGATGGAAAAGGCTCGGGCAATTGAAGACGACGGCAAGGCATACGCCGATCAGATTCGTTCTCAGAGTCTCGGGCCTTGCGATATCAATGGTGGTGCAACTATTAGCGGTGCTATATTCTTTCAGCTTGATGATGCCAGTAAGGCTGGGTCATGCATAGTGAGAATTCCCATTGGCGACGCTACTTTTGAATTCACTTTTGATAAACTCGCCGGTAACTAGAGTTAGTTGGAAACTAGGAACTAATCAATGAAAGCAGTTAAACCTGTCAGTGTCGACAAATTTCCTGGGATGATTTGCCGGGGCTATGCTTTTGATGCCCCGTTGAATTATGCAGATCCCACCGGACCGACAATTTCAATTTTTGCCAGAGAAGTGGTGGCTATTGAGAATGTAGCAAAGAGTGACTTGCCTTGGCTCTTCTTCTTGCAAGGTGGCCCGGGCTTTCAAGCGCCGAGACCAGAGGGTCTATCGGGATGGATGAAGCGAGCAGCAAAAGATTTTCGGATATTGCTAGTTGATCAACGTGGTACCGGTTTAAGCACGGCAGTTACTGAACAACTTGTCTCGACTCATCCAACAGCGCAATTGCAATTCGAATACCTGCAGCATTTTCGAGCCGACAACATAGTTCGCGATTGCGAGTTAATTCGCAAGTCGCTCTGTCACGGTAAGAAAGTGACACTTCTTGGCCAAAGTTTTGGTGGTTTCTGCAGTACTACCTATTTGTCGATGGCTCCAGAGGGTTTGAGTGGTGCCATCTTAACTGGTGGCTTGCCTCCCCTTGTCGACGACGGTGATGAGGTCTATAGGCAAACCTATCGTGAGCTGATCAAGAAGAACAAGCTTTTCTATAAGCGCTTTCCTGGTGATATCGAGAAGGTGGCGCGAATCGTTGAGCATTTGCAGAAGAATGCTGTATTTTTGCCTAGTGGAGAACCTCTTACTGTCGAGCGCTTCTTGCAGCTTGGACTCAATTTCGGTTTTAACTCAAGTGGGGGCAGTATGAATACTGTTCACTATTTGCTTGAAGGAGCTTTTGCTACCACTATTGATGCGAAGAAGCCTAAGCTGACATACACGTTCTTACATGAAGTCGAGAGTCAATTGCACTTCAATACCAATCCTATTTATGCTCTTTTACACGAAGCTATTTATTGCCAGGGGCGGCCGTCTAACTGGTCGGCGGCCCGCATGGTTGGCGAGTTTGCAGAGTTCAAGAAAGACTCGACACCAATATTCTTTAGTGGTGAGATGATCTACCCCTGGATGTTTGATGAGTACACTTGTCTCAAGCCATTTAAAGAGGTGGCTGAACTTATCGCTGCTTACACTCAGTGGCCACCACTTTATGATGTTGAGAGATTGAAGAACAATGATGTGCCCTGTGTTGGCACTATCTACTGCAATGACATGTATGTTGCTCGTGAGCTTGCTGAGCAAACTGCTGCTGTAATTGGCGGTATGAAAATTTGGATCACTAACGAGTATGAGCACGATGGATTGCGGCAAGATGGAGAGCTTTTGCTCGATCGTTTATTGACTATGCTTAACGAATGAGGTCTAGTCGTCACCACTAGAGAAGAGTTTGTTGAAGACAATACTCACTTTCGACTGCTTTACTTGACCTGCTGGAAGTCGCTTGCGGCGGGCATTGCCAAGATTGCTGCTTCTCAGCAGGTCTGTGTGTAGTTCGTGAGCGTTTTGGTAGCGGTCTTTAGGGGCCTTGGCCATGGCTTTGTTGATGATTCGCTCAAACTGTAGAATCTGTTTTGGATTGATTTTTTCTGAAGGTGCTATTGAAGCTGGTTGCTTGGTTACCTTTTTTGTCATTACCGCCAATATTGTTTCGCCACTGTATGGCGGCTGACCGGTCAACATTTCATACATGACGCAGCCCATAGAGTAGATATCAGAGCGCTCATCTATTGCCTCGCCAAGGCACTGCTCAGGGCTCATGTACAGAGGTGTGCCTAGCATGTCGCCAGTGTTTGTCAGTTTCAATTGCCCTCGGTTACTTGCAAATTGGGCGATGCCAAAGTCGACGAGCTTGATTTGTTCTACTGCTGGTGCTTGCATAACCATTATGTTCGACGGCTTTAGATCGCGATGAATCACTCCCTTGCCATGGGCCAGTTCAAGCGCTTCAAGAATCTGAGAGCAGATGGCAACGAAAGCGTGAAATGAGAAGGGTCCATTTTTTGCTAAATGTTGGTTGAGGGTAAGGCTCTCTAGTTTTTCCATGACGATATAGGCAGCACCATGGTTTTGCAGCACAACATCTCTGATTTCTACAATAGCTGGATGCTTTAGCAATAAGAGTGCCCTAGCCTCTCGTATGATTCGCTCCAGCTCGGTGCTTTGCTCAGCCTTTGTTGATGCGAAGTGTTTGATCACGGCCGGGCATTTGCATACTGTATCGTGAACTGCGTATATAGTTGTGGTACTTCTCAACTGGGCTTTATTGCTGCTATAAGTCTGACTAATTACTGATTCGATGATGTATCGGCCATCAAATATGGTGCCTAGCAGATTGTTAGAATCGTCGATTGTCAAAACATACCATTCAGTTATGCAGATATTTCATTGTTCTATTCGTTCTTGTTCGTCTATTTCCAATTCTATTTCTATTTCTTCTTGTTCTGGCCTAAGCCAAAGAGGTTCAACCAGTTTTTGTCTTTCGGTAGAGCATAGGGCCCTTCTTTGTCGGCCTGACTTGTATTGACTGCTTTGTTTGGTAATTTAGGCTTTTTGCCTTCTTGGGTTGCTATTAAAGCCTCTTTCATTTTCTCAGCTGTAAGGAAACGATTTTCAGGCTTTTTCTCTAGGGCGCAAAGAACTACGGCATCGAGTGCGTCTGGAATGTCAATGTCGTTGAAGCGTTCTCTTAGGCTTTGGGGCTTTTGGCTTACTTGCTTGAAGCCCAATCTGACTGGGTTTGATGAACTAAAAGGAAGTTTTCCCGAAAGAGCTTCGTACATCAAGCAACCAAGTGAGTAGATATCGGAGCGACCATCAAGTCTTTCGCCGAGGCATTGTTCCGGGCTCATATATGATGGGTTGCCGAATTCTTCTCCATCGGCTGTCATATAGCGGGTTTCGCGGCCAGGATTGGGTAGCACTTTGGCGATGCCAAAATCAGATACCTTGACGAAATCGCCACCACCTTTGGCTTTGAGTAAGTAGATATTGGCCGGTTTGAGATCGCGGTGAATTAGATTGTGTTGATGGGCATGGGTGAGGGCGTCGCATATTTGAATGGCAATATCGATTAGACGATCGACTTCGAGAAAACCTTCTGTGCTAATTACTTCTTCTAGTGTTGGGCCAGCCAAGAAATCCATTACCAAGTATGGGTATTGCTTTTCGGACAGGCCGAATTCATAGACCGAACAAAGGTTTGGATGGTTTAGTTGCTTTGCTTTGTTGGCCTCCTGCTCTAAGCGTTTCAGAGTCCTTTTGTTTTCAAAAGGTGATCGCCTGAATATTTTCATGGCTAGCAAGGCGTCGACTTTACCCGAGCGCGCTTGATAGACATAACTAAGAGTGCCTTTGCCTATGCGGTCCAAGAATTGATAGCCGCCTTCAGTCAAATCAAGCAATCTAATATTGGGGTCAAACCGTCTTTCGGCAGCGGCATCGCTGGCTACTTCAGGGGCCGCGCCGACAGCAGTACTAGATTTCGCCTCTGCAGATTGAGGGCGGGCTTGCAAACTAGAACAGTGGCAAAAACCTGGGCGACCAGCGGTAAGCGATGAAATCGTAGCTTGGCTCGGGAAAATTGGCCTGCTACAGGTTTCGCAGACTTCTCTTAGTATTATTCGCTGCTCTTTGTCTGCGCTCACGCCATATCTCGCCGGATCTTAGAGCATTATTCCACTTATAAGGCTGATTATCTAAGATTGGGCTGCTGAATTCTGCTCTTCCCTTTCTCGTTCGTCTCTCTTCTGTCTCTCTTCAAGTAATCTCGCAGGCAGATAAATTACTGCTGCGGTGGCCCAGGCATTGAGGCAACCAATGCCGAGGTGTAAGTGTTCTAAGGCCGGTATTAATCCGGCTGTGGCAATACCGACACTGCAACCGATGGCAAAGGCCAGCATGGCCGGAAGCCTTAGCGCTGGTAGCTCATGCATCTCTTGGAGGTGGTCAAAGATCCGGCTGTGCTTGTGGCTGATTAGTTTTGCTATGGACCATTCGCAAAGCAAAATAGTTGTTCCTGTTGGAATTAGTATGCCGTTTAGTGTTGAAATTACTTCGATGCTTTTGGCCATGCCGCTGAATGAAAGCCAGTAGGCTACTAGAGCACAAATAAAGGCATAGCCGAAGACAACGTGTCTCTTTTGCACTTTAAACAAGTTTTCAAAGGCCTCTACAACTGCGTACAAGTTAGAATCGGCCGCTGCAAAATATTGTGCACCAATGACAAGCAGTGCTAGTAAGGCAACTCCGCCAAAAGAAAATTCATTCATGAAAGCCGTGGCCCGTGCGGTATCTGTCACTTGGCTAATTTGAGCGACCATCCAGCCTGTTATCGGAAAGATAATTTGACCGATACAGAGCGCCACCGTCAGTGGTATCGCTGTTCGTTTTACTCCTGGCCTAGCGTGGCGCCAGTAATCGGCTTCGTTACCCCAAACGGAAAAGCCTATTACAAACGATGCTATGGCTCCAAGAGCCACTGTCCAGCTGACACTTGTCTGCTGTAGCGGCATAATAGTCGCAGCTGTGTTGTAGGCGACTACTGCGCGGAAAAATGTGAACCCTACCCAGGCAATCAGGCAAGGTGCGGCAAAGTATTTGGCAAAATTGACCACTCCAGAAAAGCCCCAGAGATTGTTGAGGCACATCAGAAATGAGAAGCAGGCTGCCATGACGCCGATAGAGAGGGGCACTGAAAAGAGACCACTGACTGCATCAGCCATGCATAGTGCACCGAAGGCATAGCAAGCAAGAAATATGGCTATCAAATTGAAGGTCGTCAGGCGGGCGCCCCAGCGGCCGAATACTGAGCGATTGAGATGAGCATAAGTTCGGCCCGTCACTGTTCCGAGTTGGGCTGAGGGCACGCAAAATAGCAAAACCACTACAGCAGAAAAGACTGTGCACGCCAAAACTTGTGGCAGGCTGAAGCCGTTTTTATACCACTCTACGCCAATTAAAACAGTAGGAAAAGAGGTCACCATGGTAATCCACAACAGCCCCATGGCCAGCGGATGGCGCCGGTCTTCTAAGGCGACAATGTGTCGAGCGTTAGATTTCTCGGTGGCAATTGCTTCTTTTAAATTTGCGTTTAACTGTGCCGCTGTCGGTGCAGCGTTGCTCTTGCTTGCGATAGTGGCGGTAACTGTATTTGTTTCGCTCATAGAATCGATTTTCTGGTCGGCTGAAGCTTCGAAGAAGGCTCCTAAGCAAAAGCCCCCCATCGGCTTAGGTTTGCTGTAGCCAATACTATAGGGGGCTTTCCAAGTGAAGCAAATGGTGCAATTACCATTTGTTTCGACGATTACTTTCCGTAGGTTAAGTACCGAAGATTCTGTCGCCAGCGTCACCTAAGCCAGGAACAATGTAGCCACGCTCGTTCAAGTTGCTATCAACAGAAGCCGTTGTGATGTGCACATTAGGGAATTGCGAGTGTACGCGCTTAATTCCTTCAGGGGCAGCCACGAATGAAACCAATTGAATTTCGCCAACATTGAGTTTGGCGAATAGCTCGATGGCAGAAGCTGCCGAGCCGCCAGTAGCAAGCATTGGGTCGAGGACGATAATGCGGCTGTCTGGTGGTAGTGAATCGGGCAATTTGGCGTAATACGAAATTGCTTCAAGAGTTGTTTCATCACGCTTTAAACCGACGTGATAAATGCGGGCTGCTGGCAGCATTTTTTGCGCTGCTTCTGCCATAACCAAGCCAGCTCTTAGCACTGGTGCCAGAATGACATAGTCGGTTAGGGCAGAGCCTTTAGCTTGGCCAACTGGTGTTTCAACGGCAAGCTCTCTGACAATCATTTGTCTTGAAGCTTCGTAGATCAAATACTGACTAAGAGTAATTGAGTAGCGGCGAAAATCTGGAGACTGAGTTTGATAGTCGCGCAGCTTGGTGAGCAAATGCTGTACTACCGGATGGTCTACTACCTGTACTTTATTGCCCAAAGCGATCATCAAATTTCCCTCCAGTGGCGATTGACTGCACAGTCAAATCTTTTTTCTTACTTTTTGCTAGCCATAATTGAGCGAGCTTGTGCTCGGGCCCATTTATCGCACTCTAGTATATCCTCCAGAGGCGGTGATTTTATTGGCTTATGTTCATCGAGTACTCTTTCCAGGGTTTCAGCGATTTGGAGAAACTTAATATCGCCTTTGAGGAAGGAATCTACAGCGATTTCGTTGGCGGCATTTAGCACGCAGGCCCTGGTATCGTCGCCAGCTGCGGCCTCTTGCGCTAAGCCGAGGCAGCGAAAACGCACAGGGTCGGGTTTCTCAAAAGTAAGGTCTTTTAATTCGCTAAGACTTAGTTTAGGTACCCGACTTGAGGCAACGCGTTCAGGGTAGAAGAGGGCATAGTGAATTGGCAGACGCATGTCTGGAAGGCCCATCTGGCCAACGATTGAGCCATCTACGAATTCGACGGCTGAGTGCAAAATAGACTGGGGGTGAATGACCACCTCTATTTTGCTGGCGGGAAGGTCAAAGAGCCAGCGTGCTTCAATGATTTCTAAGCCTTTGTTCATTAATGTGGCTGAGTCAATTGTAATTTTTGCGCCCATCGACCAGTTTGGATGTTTTAGTGCATCAGATATGGTGGCATTTTTTAGGTCTGTTGTGGACCAAGTTCTGAATGGTCCACCGGAGCCAGTGAGAAGTAATTTTTCAACTTCTTCTTCAACTCGTCCTCTTAAAATTGAGGCCCAGAGCGATTGGAAGATAGCTGAATGTTCGCTGTCTACAGGCACAATTTGAGCATTGTGCTCTTTCGCTGAATTGATTACTAGGTGCCCAGCTGCCACCATTGTTTCTTTGTTGGCTAAGGCAATTATTTTGCCTTTGGCGATGGCTGCTAGAGTGGGCTTTACTCCGAGAAATCCCACTACTGCAGTAACCAGAACGGTCGATTGCGGATGCTCTGCTACGGCCACCAGGCCTTCTTCTCCTGACATGCAGGTAATGCCTTTTAGCTCTGATGCACTGAGTAGTTCTTTCAGTTGCAGCACTGACTCAGGGGAGGGCAGCGATATCAAGCTAGGGCGAAATTCTAAAATCTGCTCCTTGAAATCATACAAATTCTTTGAACCAGCCGCCAGCGCAGACACTTTCAGTTGGTCCGGATGGGCGCGGACGATGTCTAGAGTCTGCTTGCCGATAGAGCCGGTCGACCCAATTATGCTGAGAAACTTCACTTCTTACTTCCGCTTGCCGAATGATTATTTTAGAAGGCTCTATTCTAGAACCTGGGCGGCAGATTTGGCGGTAATTCGAATTTAGGGAAACTGCCTAACTTAATGTGATCGCGAATCATCTTGAGCGAGGCTTGTCTAGCCATCGACTGATCGTAGACTCCAGCATAGAAGCCATAGAAGTCGTTGGGGTAGCGATTAGAACTCCAGTAAGGCACACCAGGCATCAAGGGCGAATAAACATTGGGCCTGGGGAAGTGATTGACTTCTCTTAGTTTGCCGCTGGAATCACGGTAAGCAGCGTCGAGCAGCGAGATAGCTTCGTCGAGCTTTCTCAAGGTGGTAGGGTTGTTGAGGTCAGCCGTGCCGGTTGTCAAAAAATCGTTCTTAACTTGTTTAACGGCAGCAGCAGTGAGCACATCGGCTAGATAGAGCTTGTAATATGGATTGTCTGATGTTCTGGCAGCATCGCGCAATACTTGTTCTTGCTTCAGAAGCGCGTCATCAGCGATTCCGGCTATGCGGTTGAAATAATTGATTGAGTTAACGCCGCCATCTCTGGCCGGATTGAATTTGCCGTCGAAGGTTTGCAGATTGGAGAAAGTTGCCTGGGCATAGTTGCGATTGACGTCAATGCGAATTGATTCAATCGTCTTAGACTGAGTGGGAAGCTCTAAGGTTGTTAGATTGCCCGGTATGTAATGCTTCTTGCCTCGGTCTTGACCGCCTTCAAACCAGATAAATAAACCTTGTGGGTCTTGCCAGTAATTGACTTTTACACCAGGTGGAATGTCTGTCAGCTTGAGTTTGTCAAAGTCTTTGGGCCAGTTTTTAGCGGCGCCAATTAGTTTGGCGTCGAAATCTTTATCGTTGATTGAAAGAATTATGGCGCGGTTTTCGATTCTGACATCAAGGGGAGCGGCTGGCGTGTCTCTGACCTGGGCTACCTGGTCGGCCGGTTTTGTTGTTATGTCTCTGGCGGGAACGTGCAATCGGTCGCTAGCTGCAGTTCCAGAACTTGTTCCAGCTGCTGGCGGCGATAAACCAGCGTCACCGGGGTTATTGTTTTTGCCAAAAATTGCGCCAAAATCTACAGCAGGCTTGCTTGCCGGCTTTTGTTCTTGGTTATTTTCTGCTTGGTCGGCCATCAGGCACAGTTCTCCTATACTGAAAGTACTCTAGTGGGCTTGCGCTAGGCCGTCAATGTTGAGAATACGAATTAGATAATGCCAAGCTACGGTGAAATTTAGCGCAACTTGAGGTCGATTATGCCGATTTCTTCACCAGTTCTGCTGGCTCTAAATAGTTTGAGATGTTTGCAATCAATTCCATCGGATGCTTTGCCCTGCATAAGATCGACGTTAAACTGACGTTTCGCTGCAGTCATAGTTTCGCCGAACTTAATGCCCCGCAGGTCATTGAGGGTGTGGTTTAGTGAAGAACTGGCTGTGCTACTCGTATGAACTAGCATGTCTATATCTTTAGGAAGTGGATTGTGAGTGACAAAACTTCCCGCTAGGTAGGCTCTCTCTTGCCCTTGATCGGCTAGTCTGCGCAACATTGGCTCGACTCTATTTAGCATTTGTAGGCGGTGCTCGTTAGAGCCAAAATGACGGGCGAAATCTTCGTAGGGTGTTCTGTAGATTCCTGGTGGCAAGAAACCATTGGCCATAAAACTTGGAATACCGTCTTTACCGGGCAGCACCAAATCGACTGCTTGTTTTTCACCAATGTTGCCGATGTTGGCAATTTGGCTGCGTTGGCTAAACTCAACAGGTCCGCCGCCAAAGCGGTTGGCAATGCTTGTGTCTACTGGTCCACCCCAGCTTACTGGCCCACCTCGACCCATGGTGCTGGTTGTTCTAGTCAGGCCAGGTGTCAAAGTCTTGGCTGCTAGTGTGGCTTCAGCCATGGCTTCTGTACTAAGTTTTACTGCCGCTTCAGCCATCTCTCGATAGGCTGGTTTAGCGGCAACAGCAAGATTCTCAACAATCGGAGCCCAATTAGCCATGTGATTTCTCTTTTAATAAAGAGAATATATATGGATACTCTTTCTTCTTAAATGGGGTAATTACGCTGATATTTTGACAGGCTGTCTGAGTGAGCGAGACTTTCGGCAGAAGCCAAACTGATACGATAGTGATTGAGTAGGCTATTCTCTAGCAAAGGTGTTCGTCAAATTGCCCATTGAAATCGAACTCGACTCAACATTGTTTCGCGTGCATCACTACCAAACTGTGCATGCGGTAGCGAGCTGTAAGTTTTGCGCTCAGGTTTGCCTGGGTATTGGCCTCCTTGCCAGCTGTGCCAGGCTTCTTTCTATGGTTCCAACGTCTCAGGTTCTGCAATTTGCGCTGGCGGCAATGCTGGCAATTGCGGTATTGCAGCTTCCTGGTTTCTTCTCTTTAGCAGTGAAAATTTTGACGCAGGAATGTTCGGGCTGTTGTCAGAGTGAATCTTTAGACATCAATACACTGTGGCAGCCGTTTTATATCCTTGCTGCTCTGGCCCTTGATTTTACTGGAGTGCCTGTACTTTTGCATTTTCTTGGTATCGGATTTGGCAGTGTTTTCGGAATTCTCATTCCCTTTCTCGTCGCCGCATTTATTTTCTGGTTTCCTGTTGCAACCGGTCGAGCTGCTCAGTTAGAAATTGAGTCTAAAATAGATGAATGCTGATTACTTCACTAACTACTCGGCAAAGACGCCATCATTTGTCTTAGCACTGGCACCAGTTGGGCTGCGGTCTGATAGCGATCGCGGCTTTCCATCTGGGTGCAACTGACCACAATTTCGCTCAGCTCAGGTGAGATGCGGTCATTCTGCTCTTGGGGGTTGGAAGTGCTGAGTGCCTCGGGCTCGACACCAGTTAGAAGAAAGTAGAGTGTGCAACCGAAAGCGTAGATGTCACTTTGCACACTGGCTTTACCGCGAAATTGTTCGGGGGCAATAAAGGCATGCTTGCCAACAAATGTTCCTGTGGCATTGCCGATAAACTCATTGGCGGCACCGAAGTCAATTACCACAATCGAGCCATCTTCGCAGAGAACAATATTGTCTGGCGTGAAATCGCGATGAATGAGAGGAGGGTCTTGCTCGTGCAAATACTTAAGAATGTTCACCATCTGTAGTGCCCAGTTAATCACAGTGCTTTCTCTCTGTGGCCCGTTTTGTTTGACTAGCTGCCTTAAGTCTTGACCGTTGATATAGTCGAGCATGAGATAATTGCGCTCTTGCTCAACAAAATAATCTAGTACCTTGACTATGTTGGGGTGATTGATCTTCAGCAGCAGAGCGGCCTCTCGGTCGAGCATTTCTCGGGCTTTGGCTTGAGCACTTTCAATGGCGTCATCAGACACCACTGCCTCTTTCAATACCGCTAATTTGCGCTCTTCAAGTTGACAGAGATATACTGCCGAAAGGCCCCCAAGTGCTAGGTGACGCATTACCTTGAGGGTGCCATTGCGCATCATGCGACCAGGATCTAGGGGCACGAAAGAAGTGGGGCAGAACCGTCTACTTAGTTCTTCTTCCCACATGCCAGTGAAGCTCAGTTGAGGAATTTCGCTGCCTGTTACTTGGTTCTTAAGTTCGTGCACGCTCTGGTCAATCTCTGCTGTATTGCCCCACATTTCTATGGCTATGAGCAGTTTCTCCATATCCGTCGAATCTATGTGAGTTAGAGTGAGTGGTATGGCGCCTTTAGTAGACATAAATGTCACTTGTCTATTCTTCCAGTCTTTTTGATTGTCATCACTCACCGTGATTTTATTGATCTCGCTCCAGCGTAGTAGTTGATTGTGTCTAAAGATTGAGAACGGCAGTTTTACTCCATCTTTGTCGATTTGAATGGCTTCATGACTAAGCCAATTGAGCAACACCATGCCCACGGCGAAGATTGTCAGTGTAGCTAGGCCAATGGCACAAGCACCAGGGTCAACATGTTGAGAGGCGACAAAGCTAAAATACTGTGTGACGATAGCAATTGCTGCTGTAATCGGGCAGGCCACGCCCCATGCGGGAAAAGTTAGGCGCAGCAGCGATAGCGTCGTGTCACGCTGATGATCAAGATATTTTACTCTAACCGCTAGTTCGGCCATTGACTCACCATTGAGAATTTGCTTGAACGACTAATCACTAGTGCACTACTTCTATTATTTTGTGCCATTACGCTTCGATTGTTTCTTTGTTTGCTTCTCTGATTTTGATTGTCACTCCAGCTTCATTATTATCATCGGCACTATTTGTGGGTATATCGACATTTTCGCTTATGAGAGCGATATTGATCAGATCGCTCTCATCGATTGGCTGGCCCAGGCTATTGGCTATTTCTGCTACAGATTTGAATCGTTTGTTGAGATCAAGGGCTGTGCATGAGCGTACTATTTGGTCGAACTCTTCGCTGGTTTTGACTCCAGCTTCTACTGGGCTTGATTGCGAAATAGCTTCTGGTTCTTTTCCAGTTACTAGAAATTGCAGCGTGGCACCCATGGCATATATGTCGCTCTGTAGAGAAGCTTTTCCTCTAAATTGTTCGGGTGGCAAATATGAATGTTTGCCAGCGATAGTACCGGTGGTGCCAACTTGTTGAATCTGAGCGACGTTGAAGTCAATCAATTTAAGTTTGTTATCGCTAGTCAACATCAAATTATCTGGTGTAAAGTCGCGATGAATAATTGAGCGTTTGTGCAGGTAAGAAAGTATTTGGCACATTTGCCCAGCTAACTCGCGAGTTGCTTCTTCGCTCAGGGCGCCTTTCTCTGCGATTAATTGGCACAAGTTCTGACCGTCGATGTGCTCGAGGCCAATGTAACCGCGGTGGTCTTCAAAGAAGTAGTCTTTTAGTTTGACTATGCCATCACTATCTAATGACTCTAATATTTTGGCTTCTTTTTCAAAGCTTTTCAGCGCTTGTTCTTTCAAATTGCGATCGGCGTAAGCTGGTACGATTGTCTCTTTGAGTACGATATTGCAGTTGTTCAGTTCGTCGCGGCAGAGATACGCTGTGCCTTGTCCACCTACACCGAGGCGCTTTATTACTTTGTATTGATCGTCTTTTAGTCTTTGCCCTGGGGCCAGTGATTGACTGCTGTTGCGTTCGGGAGCCGATGATAGCGATTGCAACCACAATTCTGTATAACTGCGCTCACGGTGTGGCAACATTGCTTCGCTTAGCTCGCTCTCCATGGTGCAACCCGGCGCGAAACGCTCTAGCGCTTTTGCGAACCTTGGCCTGTCGTTCTCTTGAATAGCAGCTAAATCTAAGTAAAACGACTTATTGTCGTTCAAGTTAAATTTGATTTTTGCCGCGCCATCAGCACTGCGGTCTAGGGCCACAGAATGAACTTGAGGCCATTTGATTTGGGCTAGGGGCAGGCTATTTCCAGCCATGGTGATGGCCAAATTGAGGCCACTAGCATCGATGCTAAGTGAATTGGGTCGAAGTAGTGCCTTTAAGGCGAAAGCCGATGTATAGGCTAGAACCAGAGCCGAGATTGTCAGGGCAATTGGATGAGCTGAGAGGTGGTAGAAGGCTTCACCAGCTTTTCCTGTGGCGCTTAAGATTGGAGCGAGCGCATCTGAGATAAGTCTGACTAGTATTGCCTGCGGGTTTTCCGCTGAGCGAAACTTTTCCGCTGGCATGTATAGCCAATAGTATGCAGAAGAGAGCCAGTTGGGAGCAAAGAAAAAGGCTACCAAAATTGGTCCAAAGCGCAGCCAAGGAGAAGCTGTGTCAAAGAAGGCTTGGCGCATGTTACGCCAGACCTGACCTGAGCGATACTCGATAATAAACTTGTTGCTGTCATCAACCAGTACTTTGCGAGCAATCTTTTTGCAACTCAGTAGGCTGTTGAGCACAGGGTCAGTCTGACACTGCGGGTAATTGCTTTCAATGTGTTTTAGTAACCGTTGATAATCGGCAGCATTGAGCCGACTAAGATTGAAACTCATGCTTTTGCCTCGGGCAAAGGTGAGAGTCATTTTTTTCGGCAAGACATCATGGCCTTTATAGTCTGTGCCAATTGAAAGCAACTTACTTAGTTCTCGAACACGAAATCCGTGAGAAATTAGATTGTCTTCTATCCTAATTTTGCGCTTCAGTATATCTTCGACGAAATAGACGAGGCCCCATATAAGTACGCTGACGTAGCCTACCTGAAGAGCCATGTTGCCGCTGAAGGCTATGATAGAGCCAGTAAAAGGCAATATTAAGTAGGCCCAAATGGGTAGCATGAAAAACGCCTTCCACCACAGCATAATGGTGGAAAGCTTGTCACTGTAACTAAATTGGAGGATTGCCCGTTTTTTCTTCATCGTGGCACTGCGCTAAGAGACATTCTCGGTTCGCTATACCTCCTTAGTTTGCTATACCTCCCAAAGGCAGGCTGAAAACACTTTAAGTGGCAAGCGTTAGAAGTGATTACAATTTAGGCTGGCTCGTCTTAGCCCTGTGCCAGCGCCGCCATACAGTGCGAGAGCTGTTCACTATGACCAACCACAAATATTGAATCTTCACCTTGCAGTGAAAATTCAGCTGGTGGATGGGATACCACTTGTTCTGCTCTTCTGATGGCTAGCACAGTTACACCTATCTGATTGCGCAGGTCTAGCTCTTTTATGGTCTTTCCTGCCAGAGATTTTTTCACCTTAAACCAGGCACCGACAAAGTCTTCATTAGCAAAGCCTATGATTTCGCCTATGGGTGGATGATAGTCAAAGTCGTCCGAATCTTCTGTGCGACTGTTGCGAATGAAGCTGAGGGCTTTTGCTAGTTGGCCCTGTTCGGCGTTTTGCCCGAGTAGTGCTTGTTTGGTTAGCTCCAAGCTGGCCTCGAACTCCGGTTGTACAATCTGGGCAGCTCCGGCCTGCTTGAAGGCGGCGCGGTCTGCCGGGCGATGGGCTCTTACCAGAATGCGCAAATTGGCATTGACTTCGCGCGCCATCTTGATGATATTTACTGCTGCCAGTGGGTCTGGCAGCGTAACTATCATTGTAGTGGCTTCGATAATATTGCATTCGCTCAGCACTAACCTGCTTCCTGCATCTCCATAGACAAAGGGAATGTGACGCTGCTTCAAGTCTTCGATGGCGGCGCCGTCAAGCTCTACAACAGCTACAGGGATGCCTGCCTCGCGTATGGCTAGGGCGACGTTTTTGCCCACTCGGCCGAAGCCGCATACTACTGTATGGTTGGTTAGAGGTAAGTGGGTTTGCTGATTTTGTTCAGAGTTGACTAACTCTGGCGGGCGAATGCGTCTAATTATTGGCGACAGCCAAGAAATTATGCTGGGCGAAGCAATCATTGAAATTACGGCTGCGGCAAAGAACAAGTTATATAGTGAGCCAGTTATCAGGCCGGCTTTGTTGCCAACTGTGGCCAGTACAAACGAAAATTCTCCCACTTGAGCCAGGCACAATCCGGCTAGAGTGGCGCTGGTTAAGCTATTGGTGGCCAGCAGCGATGCCAGGGTGGCAATCAGTGTTTTTCCTAGAATCAAGACGCCGACGAAAATTATTACTTCGTTCCAGTGCAGATAGATATAAGCTGGATCAAGCAACATACCAACTGATACAAAGAATACTGTGGCGAAAAGGTCACGCAGCGGTATCAAATCTGACAGGGCTTGGTGGGCGTAGGGTGATTCACTGATCATGATGCCCGCAAGAAATGCTCCGAGGGCGATTGATAGCCCCAGTTCGTGGCTGGCGATAGCAACACCAAGACAGAGGCAGATCATAAATAGCAGGAAGAGTTCGCGTGAGTTTGTGCTGGCTACTTTTGCTAAGAGGGGCGGCAATATTTTTGTGGACATGATTATGACCACAGCTACTAGAACCAAGGCTTTACCCAGTGCCATCAAAAGAGCAATGCCTGTGTCGGCTCCAGCGTCTTTGAGAGCGGGAATTAGCGACATGGCTGGAATTAGGCTGAGGTCTTGCACAATGAGAAGTGGAATGAGAATGCGGCCGTGAATCGAATCGGTTTCGCCTCGCTCAGATAGCATTTTGGTTGCCACCACTGTGCTCGACAGGGCAACGATGAAACCAAATACTATCCCGCTCTTGAGGTCTGGCGCTAAGCCAAAGTGAACCACCGCCAAGCCAAAGCCCAGAGTTGTAATGATAATTTGGAAAATACCAGCTGCTACTACTCGGTTTGTACGGAACAAGAGTTGCCGAAATGAGACTTCCAACCCTAGAGCGAACAATAGGAGGGCGACCCCCAACTCAGCTAACACCGATATTTGCTCGGAGTTGCTTATGAGCTTCACTCCGTGGGGCCCGATTATCAGTCCCGCCAACATGTAGCCAGCCATGGCCGGCTGCTTTAGTGCCACGGCAGCGAAACCGAAGATAGCAGCGGCCAGCCAGACCAGAGACAGGTCTAGAATCAGTTGCAATTCAGACAAATAATTTCCTCTCACGCAATGAGCCAAGCCTTGGACAATGCCATTTGGCAAAGTCTTGCGCCATTGCTAACGTGTTCTGTAGTGGTTGCCAGTGAAAATATTTTGAGTGATTTAAATTAGCATAGCCCTGTTGATAAGCCAAAGCGGTCTTACTCTGTCGACTTGGTTAAAGCCTTTAGCTTGCTGCTTCAATGCTCGGGGGCGTTGAAGGTAGATGCTTCTACTCTGTATCGACGTCGAGTGATTGTCGGAAATGCAGTTGGTTGAGCTTTTGCTTTTGCTCGCTAAAAACTGTAAGCCAGGGCCAGCCATGTCGCGCATGCTGGCGTTGTGACCATCAAGAGGCTCTAAGGTGTATTGCTGAGAGTCGTATTCATGGGCGAGCGCATATGTAGGAACTGCCAGAATTGAAAGCAGTGCCAGGAGCATGGCAAATATCACTAGCTTATGCAGCCGCATATTCAATCTCCGACATCCATTCTCTACTTACCCGTTGACAGCCTCTGGCAACCCCTATTTGTCCAATCTTTTACTTTTGACTTCTATTTATTGTTGTCTGCTTCTTCTGCTTCTTCTTTTGTTTTCTTCAGCGCTCCTATTTTTTTGCTTGTTTCTGTAAGCAATTAAGACGGGGAAAGTCTAGGCAACCACAATTTGTTATTGAGATTAATCGAGAGAAAAAATGAGAGTAAGTAATTTTCTAGCTATTTCGTTTATTACCATTTTTACTGCTTCGGGCTTGCAAGCTGCTTGCGCCCAAGACAATTCGGTCGGCAAGTCAAATTCTAGTGGCGCCACACCGTCGCAGATTTATTTAAACTTCCATGAGAAATTGTTCGGCGCTAGCTCTGTCGAGGAGCTCTGTCCGATGCTTGCGGCCGATAGGGTTGAGAAAATTAAGAGTGACGAAAAGACACTGCCGGCAGAGCAAACCAAGGCCATGTTTCAATTTATGCAGCAAGTGTCGCCTCGTAAAGTGAGAATTCTCGGTGAAGCAGTCACCAATGATACTTGCACTCTTACATTAGACGCGCCTGACTACAAAGATCCGATATTTGGTGAAAGTTCGTCGCCAGTGGCTACGAGAAAAGGCACTATCGGCAAAGTTTCAATGGTGCGTGAAGACGGTCAGTGGAAAATAGAAAAGGAAAGTTGGATGTCGGGACACTGAAAATTTCTCTTTTCTTTCTCCTTTGTTTCTCCTCCAACTCCTCCTAAGGTAATAGTTGTATATGCAGCTATTTTGGTTCTGAGAGACACTTACTATTTGATTTTTGGAAATAGGTGTATATACACCTATTTTCAAAAAATGAAATCTCTCTAGTTCAATTTCTATGTAGGTATTTTTATGGACCTATTTCTAGGGGGCTTATTTTGAGATGCAATCACTGTCAAAACTGTTTGCTAACACAACGCAATTACTTCGGGCTGACCTAGGCTGATTAGGTAGCTTGGAGAAAAATCAATGAATGTCGACAGCAAGAGGCAGCCCTCTCTAGAGTCTCGGCTCGCTCTATTTTGGTTGCATAGATTAGGTATTGTCACCCTGGTTTTGGGAGTAGTCTTTCTTATTACCTATTCAATGCAGACTCTAAGCCCCGAGTTTGCTTGGCTGTTGCCTTGGCTCAAGCTGGGTACTGGTTTTGTTGTATCGAGTGCATTGCTATGGCTCGGAGAAAAATTGACCGGGCGGGAAGATCAGAAATGGTTTGGTCAGGCGTTGACTGCCGGCGGCTGGTCGCTGGCTTACTTCACGACCTATGCGGCGCACTATGTACCATCAGTCAATGTCATTGAAAGCCTACCTGTCGAGACTGCCCTGCTCACCCTGGTTGCTGGCGGTGCTTTGTATAGTGCGCTTAAGGCCCGCTCTGAGTTAATGGCAATCTACTCTATTACTTTGGCGGCTGGAACTATTTTGCTAAACGGCCCCGGTTTGTACAGTGATATTTCCTTTTTGATAATTGCCATTGCTGCTTCTATCTTAGGTAACACTCAGTCGTGGCGAAGGCTTTTTGCCTTTGCTCTAGCAGCCTGCTATATTGGCCATTTCTACTGCTGCCTGAGCCTCACGCCAAACTTTAGTGAACGCGTGACTCTCACAGCTTTTCTTTCTTCTATCTGGTTCGTTTTCAGTATTGCTATCGGCTTCTCATTGAGCACACCTGCCAGTGCAAGAAATATTGTTACTGCTCTAGCCTGCACCAATGCCATGATGCTGGCGCTTGGCTTGGCCACCAGTAACGACAAGAGTGTTGAGCAAATAAATCAGATTATTTTTGTTGTTTTTGGCCTACTCTATCTTGCCACTTCTCATTGGCTCAAGGGCCGAGAGCAAGCGCAACTCAGCACGGTGCATGCTCTTCTTGGTTTGTCATTTATAAACGCTGCAAAGCTCATGCACTATTCTGGTCTTACTTTGCTGACTATTGATGTGGTGCAGATTGCGTTGCTTTCAATTGTGGCCATTCGCTATGAACTTAAGGCTTTTCGTTATACGGCCGTGGCCCTGACTTTTGCTTTCTTGCTCTTTTGGATTGGTGGCGCCTCAAGCCATCAAGATCAACTGGTTGTAGGCATTCATGCTATTCAATACTTTAGAGTTGCAGTACTGGCTGCTGGAGTTTTTGCCATACTGGCGCTGCAACATTTGCGTACAGAAAGTAAGAGTGTTTATTTTAATTTCTATTATTTTGCTAGCAATATTATTGCCGTCCTTGCGGTCTTCAATATCGATGATATTAGTTGGAGAGCTTTCGCTTTTGCCTTAATGGCACTGGCTAACTACATATGCGGGCTGCGCAGCAAAGATGATTATTATGTTGATATGGGCTTTTTGCACCTCGCAATATCAGCTTCTCAGGTGATTTTTGGTTGCTTCCACTGGCTTTCTTTGCCCATTGCCTTAACTACTGCAGCATTTTATGCAGGGTATCTATACAGTCGAAGAATGCCGGAGTTAGAAAAAACGTACTTGGTTGGTTTATTCCAGTCGCTGCTTGGCTTCGCTGGTGCCTTAACGCTTACAGCCTTGATTTTGGCTAAGGCTCCGAGCGACTATTGCTCCACTCAACTTGCCTTAGAAGCAATTGTTATGCTTGCCGTTGGTCTGTCAATCAAAGATAGTTTTCTCCGGTGCAGTGGCTTGGTTGTGCTGGCCTTGCTTACAGGAAAATTGCTCTTCTTTGACCTAGCCAATCACAATACTTTCGAACGTATCTTGTCGTTCATTGCTGCTGGAATCATTTTCTTGCTCGCTTCATATCTCTATTCTAGATTTAGCGGTAGCTTCGATGGACTCAACGATGAGCAAGAGGCTGATAGTGAAGCAGAGCAAAACTCTTGTAGAAAAACTTACAGCGATCATTGCGGAGATCCATACAGAGAATCATTTGCAGAGGCTGCTCGGGAGGCTAGCTAAGGCTGGAATGAAGACGTTAATTGTGAGGGGTTGTGATAGAGTTGTCGGAGTTTTAGCATGCTAACTGGAGCCACGACATGGCTGGCAATCTCTGTAAGTCTTGCGGTAAACCTACTGAAGGCGAACGGGCTGGCTCGATTACTTCTTACTTCTTTCAGCACAACTAATGTCAGTGTCAAGCCAAGGGCCGATCGGCATCACTGGCAAGCGTGTCAAAATCTGGGCCAAGCTTAACAGCACCAGAGGCCAGTGCCTTGGCTCAACCGGCCGCTGACCGCGACGTCTGCCGAAGGTGTGGTAAAGCCAGAGCGATAAAGAGTCGGGAAGGTTCCTTTACTGCCTATCTCTTTCAAGAGTTGCGTTGTCATTGTGGCGACTCGTCAAGCTCTCAACGCCGGTCTGCTGCAGATAGGGGTGCTGATAGAGTGGCGCAAAGAAAACAGTTTACCCAAGCAGTAAGAGGTTTGGCGAACTCTGCCGGGGCACCCTGTCAAGCGCAATTTGCTAACAATACCATTGTCGGTGGTACTTTCAAAATAGTCTCTCTCATCGGTGAGGGCGGTATGAGTGCTGTCTATTTGGCCGAGCATTTGGGTCTTCATCGTAACTTTGCTCTGAAGATTCTGTCGCCAGAGCTAGTTAACGAGAATGGATGGTTGCGCTTTCAAAGTGAGGCCCAGACTCTGGCAGCATTAAATCACCGAACTTTTGTCAAAGTATACGATCTGGGCATACACGAAGGCACCACACCTTTTTATTCGATGGATTATCTGCGTGGCTATAGTCTAGAAGAATTGATAGCAGGTGATGGCCCAATGCCATTAGCTCAGATGCTCAGCACTTTCATTGAGATCTTGGACGGCCTTGCCTATGCTCATCGCAACGGCATTGTTCATCGCGACCTTAAACCAGCCAACATAATGATCTGCACCGTTGATGGTTCTAGGGCTGTGAAACTGCTTGATTTTGGTATTTCGAAGTTGATTGGTTCTGCTACTACTACTACTAAAATGCAACAACTAACTTCGGCTGGTGACGTATTCGGTAGCCCGTTTTATATGAGCCCCGAGCAAAGCGGTGGTGAGGCTGTTGATGCTCGTTCGGATATTTATTCTTTGGGTTGTAGCATGTTCGAGGTGCTCAGTGGCTTCGTTCCGTATGATGGTGAGAATGCGCTTGATACCATCTTAATGCATCAAGAGGCTGAGATACCGAGCATACTCGACTTTGAAGCTGGCTCTGATTTGCCACCATCAATCGATATTGTGCTGGCGAAATGCCTAGCTAAAAGACCAGACGATCGCTATCAATCAGCTAAAGAACTAGCTTTAGATTTGACTCGCATTAGCGAGGGCAAAGATGTACAAGACTATGGCTTAGTTAGTACTGTCGGTGAGACCAATGCTATGAAGCGGCGAGGTCGAATTAAGTCTGATGATGGTGGTCAGTTTAGGGCAGGCAGCCGAAAGTTGACTAGCGTTCCTCTAGCAATTTTCATGCTGACTGTTGCAGCTTTGGCATTAGGTTCGTATGTCGTTTTCCAAGGCTCCTTGAGGCCAAAGTCTGCCGATGAACGTCAACCTTCGCGAAACTCTGTCAGCAATTTAGAGTTACTAGATTCTGCTCCAGGGGTTTGGACCCACTTTGATTATGCACAAGAACCGAAGGGATCTGAAAAAGATCAAACACCATTTTCATCGTTAGAGACAGTTGGCAATAAAACCAAACTGGTTTTCAATTTCCCCGAAGATATAGCTCTAGGCTTGCTTTCGGATGACTTTGTCAACGGCTTGGTGGGCGTGGGGCGCAATGCCAAAGGTAGGCTTGAATATCCGTCTAATGTAGAACTTACATATACGCCCACGACTATTTTGAAAAAGTATCCGCAATACCTGAAGCGCTTCAAGCCCGGTGACTTTCATATACTCAATTTAGATCAAAGCGCTGCCGGTGATGAGATGCTTAAGGCCGTGGCTGCGAATGCGCCGTGGATAGAGTACCTAGTTTTCAAAGAAGCAAAAGATATTACGGCTAAGTCTATTCCTTCGCTTAGCTCTTTCTATAATTTGCGCATTCTTGAAGCATCGGGTAGCACTATTAGTGGTGATATTTTGGCCCAGGCCGATTGTTGGGCTAAGCTCGAACAGCTGCACTGGGAACAAGCCAATAATCCAGGGCCTTTGTTGAAGAAGCTACAGTCGTCGCCAATTACTGTTCTGAGGTTGGAGCATACTAATTTAACTAGCGAAGACTTTGAGTCAATTGCAAAACTATCTGGTCTAACTAATTTGACTCTCACAGGCAGCAGAATCACAGAGAAAGATTGCAAAGTTTTAGCCAAGTTAAAACATGTGCGGCCATTCAAGCCCCAAGAAGCATCGTATTGAGCTGTTTGCTAGCTGAGTCGGCACGAGGCTAAATCAGATTTTCTTTGCGCAATAGTTCAATAGTGGCTTTCACTAGCTCCACACAATTGAGTATCTGTTTTTGATCGCAATCAAAATTGGCGATAGTCTCAAGCATAGTGTTGCCACTGCCAAAGAAATCACCAAAGCCAGCAGTCAAGACTTTTATTGGATGTTGATGCAAACAAGCCACTATTTCTTTGTTGCTGGCGAAAGCACGACCGAGGGTTTCAGGATTGGCCAGCAGTTCATATTGATTGGTGAGATCTGCTGTGGGGAATTCACAGACATGACCATAGTCAGGGGTATTGGCCTGACGACTGAGAAAACCTTGGGGCGTCAGTAGTTTTAAGTATGGGGCCGATTTGAGAAATACAGTTTTTTCTTTGCGCTGCGGCTCGTTTTTTGCTCTTTCTGACAGGCTCAAAAGAAAAGGCGATTTGCCGCTAAGTTTGCAGCGAATGGCCATTTGATATGGCCGCTGATTATTGCTCTCTAGTTCATAGCCAAAGCCTACATTGCGCCCGTGCAGCGTGATTTGATGACCTTGATAATTGAATTCTAGATAGGCGCTGAGGTATTGTTTTTCGAATTGTTGGCGAATTTGGGCTGGCGTTTTGCCGAGACCGAAGGCCATTAGTAGCGGATTTGCTACAGCATTGATTGATTTGCTAAAAGTACTTTCGGCCGCTCTAAATTCAGCTTCTTCAATTCCTTTAAAGCTGCGGTAGTGGGCGTTAAGCTCGGGGGCGAGGCTCTCTAAGAGGCGATCGAATTTGGCAAAGCTCGGAGCTTCGGCCTTGCTGCTTGCCGCCAATGATTTGCTTGGGTTGTTGGGCTTATCAGAATCATGAGAATTATCGGAATTTTCAGACTGATCGAAGCTGCTTTCTGCCATTTCTTCTCCAAGTTGAAGGCCTTTCCTCTGGGAAGAAAGGCCTTCTGTTTTTGTGCCGGCGCCTGAGATTTCGAACTAAAGCGATTCTTTAGTATCGATTTCTTTCTTCAACTTAGCTAGAAGCTCATCAACACTCATGGTGCCGATATCACCTTGGCGCCGATGGCGCAGTGCGATTTGATTGTTCTCCAGCTCTTTGTCGCCGATGATAACCATATATGGTATCTGATCAACTTGGGCATCACGAATACGATATTTGATTGTCTCAGAACGCTCATCGAGTTTGACGCGCAAATCGGCATCTTGCAACTGGGCAACTATTTTGGCAGCAGCCTCGTTGTGGCGGTCAGAAAGCGGCAATACAGCAACTTGGGTCGGCGCTAGCCAGAGCGGGAAGGCTCCTGCATAGTGCTCGATCAAGCCACCAACAAAGCGCTCCATTGAACCAAGTACTGCGCGGTGCACCATAATGGCTTTGTGGCGATTGCCGTCAACGCCGATGTAGTTAACATCAAAGCGATCGGGCAAGTTGAGGTCGACTTGTACAGTCGGGCCTTGCCACTCGCGGCCAATGGCATCAAACAGTTTGACGTCAATTTTAGGGGCATAGAAGGCCCCGCCACCATGGTCTACTTCGTATTCCATGCCGCGGCTTTTCATCGCCCCTTCTAGAGCTTTGGTAGCTTGCTCCCACTCTTCGTCGCTACCCATGGCGTTTTCTGGTTTGGTAGCCAGGTAAGCTTTATAGGTGTAACCGAAAGTAGTCATCAGTGTTTCGATCAGATCGATAATTCCTGAAATCTCACTTTCTAGTTGTTCTGGAGTGCAGAAGATGTGCGAGTCGTCTTGTGTAAATCCGCGCACTCTAAGCATGCCGTGCAGCACGCCCGAGCGCTCGTATCTGTAGACCGTTCCTAGCTCAGCCATGCGCACTGGTAGGTCGCGATAGCTATGCAATTTTGACTTGTAAATCATGATGTGACCAGGGCAATTCATCGGCTTGGCACGATAATTTTGACCATCGATTTCCATCGGTGAGTACATGTTTTCAGCATAGTTTTCTAAGTGACCGCTGATTTTGTAGAGGTCTTCACTGGCGATGTGCGGGGTGTATACAAATTGATAGCCCCGTTTGCGGTGCTCAGCGCGCCAATAGTTTTCAATACAATCGCGCACAGTGGCTAGATTCGGATGCCAGAAAATCAAGCCCGGGCCAACTTCTTCGTGGGTAGAGAAGAGGTCGAGCTGTTTTGATAACTTGCGGTGATCTCTTTTTTCGGCTTCTTCTAAGCGGTGCAAGTATGCTTCTTGATCTTCTTTTGACCACCAAGCAGTAGCGTAAATGCGTTGCAATTGCTCGCGCTTTTCGTCACCGCGCCAGTAAGCACCAGACACTTTCAATAGTTTGAAAGCCTTGATTTTGCCTGTCGAAGGTAAGTGTGGCCCCCGGCAGAAATCGTTCCAAACAGTTTTGCCTTCTTTATCTTGCATGAGATAAAGAGTGGGGTTGTGGTCGCGGTGTTCTGTCAATAATTCAGCTTTGAATTTCTCGCCTTGGCCCTTGAACTCAGCTAATTGCTTGTCGACATCAGGAATGTTGAAGCGCACGAGCTTTTGATTCTCGCTTACGATCTTCTTCATTTCTGCTTCGATTTGAGTTAGGTCTTCGGTGCTGAGAGCATGACCAGGTATATCAAAGTCGTAGTAGAAGCCGTCAGCAATGGTTGGTCCGATGGCAATTTTGGCATCAGGGAAAAGCCGTTGCACTGCTTGAGCTAATACGTGTGCTGTTGTGTGGCGCAAAAGCTCAATGGCTTCAGGGCTTTCTGGTGTGAGGATTTTTACGGTGTCGCCGTCGGTCAGCGGAGTGAAAAGATCTCTCAACTCATCGTTGATGATGACGCCAACGGCTTTGCGATAAAGTCCTTCACTAATGTTTTTTGCTAGATCAGCGCCGGTTTGGCCATTGTCGAGCAGTCGCTCGGCGCCATCTGGCAACTTGATCTTAATTTGAGTTTCTACTTGCGACATAACAGGTATCTACCTTCCTTCTTTTTGCCGGCATCTACAAACTGCCGGGTGGATGCTATTCAAATCTTCTTATAAGATTCGAAACGCCATTTTAGCAGGCAAATTCTGATTTCAGCACGGCGGCAAAGTCGGTCAAGAGCTGGTTATTGGTGAAGAATCTTATGCCAAGGGCATCCCATCGATAGATACCTGTCTCAACATTTCCGGCATCGACGAAAAACTCTACCTTAACACCGGCCCCAGCTGACTTTACGCTAAGTTCAAAGGAGGGTTCGGCTGGCTCAAATAAGACCTGTGAGCGCTTCGCTGCGACTAGCTGTTCGAGCTTTTCTGCCAAGAACAGGGCCTCGTCTTGAGGGTAGCGGCAAAGTAAGTAGGCGTGAGCCACAGTTTGAATATCGGCTAGGGCATTTTGTATTAAGGTCAGCTCAGCTACTTTTTCCTCCCCTTGCTGGGTTTGATAGACCAAGGTATTGGGGCCGTTCATTAAGGTGAGCTTGACGTGTTGCCAAGTCTGGGTTTCAAGAGGGCGATCTGCTTGGGTATTACCCTGGGCTGAGATTGTGAATTTCTCCCCGGGTTCTATTGTCAAAGAGCTTGCGAATTCTTGGTCTTCCGATTTCAGAGTGGCCATTATTTTATTTTCCTATGCAGAAATTGGCGAAAACTTCAGTGATTACTTCTTCTGTTACTGCTACGCCAGAAATCTCGTCTAGGGCGTCTACCGCCTGGCGCAAGTCGGTTCCCAGGCAATCGTGGGGCAGACCAGCCCTGACTGAATCTTTTAGATAGTTTAGTGACTCTAGGGCGCGCAGGCAAAGCTGACCTTGTCTTTGGTTCAGAGAACCTCCCAGCTCTTGCAAGGGGGAGCCGGCCAATGCCCATTCTTCAATGGCGGCCTTAAGCTGTCCTAAGCCATTGCCGTATCGTGCTGATATGTCGATGGCTTGAGCTTGAACCGGCGCCCTTTCAGTAGCCAAGACTTTGAGAATCTGCTCTTCTTTAGAATGGGGACTTTCTTTAGTTTGCAGGCTGGCTTGATCTGGCTTGTCTTTGAGATCTACTTTGTTTTTGACAATGAGGTAGGGCCTTTCAAATTCAATCAACTTAGCCGCTATCACTTCTTCTTCAACGCCTATGCCCTGAGATAAATCGAGCAAGAAGACAACCAGATCGGATGCCTCGATTGCTTTGCTGGTGCGGGCGATACCAATTTTTTCCACGGCGTCTTCGGTGACACGCACCCCTGCCGTATCTATTAGTATTACCGGTATGCCGTTGACGTCGATTGGCTCTTCTATTGAGTCGCGGGTTGTGCCCGGAATGTCGGTGACAATTGCTCTTTCGAAATTGAGCATTTGATTAAGTAAGCTCGATTTTCCGGCATTGGGGCGGCCGACAATGGCCAGCTTCAAGCCTTCTCTTAGGTAGCGGCCGCTGCGAGCAGTTTTGGCTAGTTGATTGAGGCGCTCTATGCAATCATGGGTAATTGACTCGATGTCATCGGTGGGCAAGTCGCCTACTTCTTCCGGAAAATCAATACCAGCAACAATCCTGGTGAGTAGTTCCATTAACTTCGACCGCACTGCTTTGATTTCTTCGCCGAGCTGGCCTTTTAGCACTGTTAGGGCCAAGCGCGATTGCCGCTCTGTTTTTGAATGAATGAGGTCGAGCACTGCTTCGGCCTGGGTCAAGTCGATGCGACCAGCAAGAAAACCGCGTTTAGTAAATTCACCGGCTTGCGCCAACCTGGCACCGAGCTGGAGAGCGAGATTGAGAATTTCCCTCGTGACAATTGGCGAGCCATGGCAGTTAATTTCCACCATATCTTCGCCGGTGTAGCTGTTGGGTCCTTTATAGGGAATCAGGACTACTTCATCGACAAGTTCTTGGTTCGCTTGAACGATATATCCGATGGTGGCCTGATGGCTTTTAGGCTGCCAATCATGGGCAGCGGAAAGTTGAGGCGGAGTTGGATCAGGTTTTATGGAAGAATTTTTTGCTTGAGACAACCTTGGCAAAAATATTTTTTGCACTATTGAAAATGCTTCAGGCCCGGAAAGCCTTACTATGGCTATGGCTCCTACTCCTGGAGCGGTGGACAGAGCACAGATCGTGTCATCATTAATAGATCTAGGAACCATAATTTGGGGCGATTTACTGCAAAAAGTACTTGAAAGTAGCCTGAACACGATGGTAGTATCTCACATCAATTTCTTCCCGCGCATTCCCTTGTGGTGAGCACTTTAGGTAAAAGCATGAATAAAGCAGAACTTGTAAATGTAGTAGCTAAGGCTACTGGTCAATCAAAACTGAGTGTACAAAATACCGTTGCTTCTCTTCTCCATTCGTTAACCTCAGCGTTGGCTAAAGGCGAGAGAGTAACTTTGGTTGGATTCGGCACCTTTGAGCGTCGTCAAAGACAAGCTCGATTTGGCGTCAATCCACAAAATCCCAAGCAAAAGCTGAAGATTGAAGCAGCCAAAGTGCCTGTTTTCAGAGCCGGTCAAGAACTCAAAGACATTACTGACGGCAAGGCTAAAATGCCTGCTATGCCTAAATCAGTAGCGGCACCTGAAGCTAAGGCTGAACCGAAGAAAGCAGCCAAGCCAGCAGCTAAGGCTAAACCAGCCAAGAAAGCGGCTGCTAAAAAGTCTGTAGCAAAAAAATCTACAGCTAAGAAGCCTGTGGCTAAGAAAGCTGCAGCTAAACCAGCTAAGAAGGCGGTAGCTAAAAAGCCTGTAGCAAAGAAGCCAGTGGCTAAGAAGAAAAAACGCTAACTTTTAGCTAAGTCTCTAAGTTATCTATAAATTGCAAAGGAGAGAGAGCTTAGGTTCTCTCTCTCTTGTTAGGTTTTTAGCTATGTCTTGATATAGCGCAGCACGTTGATGCTAATCAGATTTACCAGGGCGTGGGCTGCCACCGGGGCAAATATTGAACCAGTGCTGGCCATGAGAAAGCTCATCACTAGGCCCACGCCAAAGGCCCAAAGGGCATAGGGATAGTAATAGAAAGAGGGTAGGTGCGCTAAGCCAAAGCATATAGATGATGTGGCAATGCCGCCGCTGGCTTCGACCACGCCGCGAAAGAAAACTTCTTCACAGAAGCCCGAGGCGAGTGAGAGTAAGACACTGTCAGCAAAAGTTAGTTGGCCAAATATTGGAATCATTTCGTGCTTGAGAAGGTCATGCATCGATTGGAAAATAAAGAGGCGATGAGCTAACTTTTGCGATAGATAGAGAATCGCCATATTGATAGTAGAAATTGCCAGGCCAGCAGAAATGCCCCAAAGCAGTGTGGCTAAATTGAATTTGAAGAGGGCGCGTAAATCAATTTCACCAAAATAGCACCAGGCTGTGGTGGCAAGCAGTAGCAGTGCTTCTATAGCGATGCTTACTGTAACTATAGTTTGTCTATCGAATGGCTCTTCGCTTTGGTCTGCTAGCTTATAGCGCTCAGGTCTTAGCATTGCTAAAGACAACCTCCGGGCTAATTACACAAAGGTTTTGCGGCGCATCTATAGTATTGATTTGGCCCACCAGGGTGCTGGTTTGCTCGGGGTTGTCTTGGCGAATTAAGACAAACTGTGATTCGGAAAAATTGCTAGTTGTATTCAGCGGTAGGGGCATACTTACTTTTTGACCCATGCAAAACTTACCGATCTGCTCTGGGGTACAGATTATTTGGCTAAGAGGAAGAGCCCTCTCTACAGGGTACATGGCTGCCAGCAAGGGCTCACGCCCCAGTGCTTTTAGTTCGGTCAGTTGTTCAAATGTTTTAGCTTCAGCAATAGTAAAAGAGCCCGAGCGTTCTCGCACTAGTGATTTTAAAGTGCCGCCTAAACCAAGAGCAGCTCCTAGGTCTCGCGCGATGGAGCGAATATAAGTACCCTTTGAACAGTCAATGCGAGCTGTCACCACCGGTAGGGCAATATCAACTAAGGCTATTTCGTTGATGGTCACTTGCCTGGTTGGTATTTCAATACCGAGAGCAGCTAGGTCGGCTCCTGAGCGAGCAAGGTTGTAGAGCCGTTCTCCTTTTACGTGAATGGCGCTATAAATTGGTGGAATTTGGTTGATTTCACCAGAGAATTTTTGCAGCTCAGAGGCGATCTGAGCATTTGTTAGAGTTGATGGTACGGGCTTACTCTCGATTACGGCCCCTTCCATGTCATCAGTTTCTGTTTGCACGCCTAGTAATATTTCGGCTAAGTAGGCTTTGTCATCACTAAGAAAGCGCAATAGGCGGCAAGCCTTGCCCACGGCTACTACCATCACTCCTGATGCTAACGGGTCAAGGGTGCCAGCGTGGCCAACCTGTTTTATAGCCGTGAGCTTGCGCACCCGGGCAACAACGTCGTGTGAGGTTATGCCAACCGGTTTGATGATATTGAAAAAGCCGTTTACTTCGGCCTCAGGCTCAGACTTCACCGCGAGAAATTTTGCCGAGCAGGTCAGTTACTTTTGAGCCGCGCTCGAGAGAAGTATCGAGCTTGAAGACCATTTCGGGGGCGAAGCGCAAACCAAGTCTTCTGCAAATTTCACCGCGAATAAAACCTGATTGTTCGTTTAAACACTCAACTACTTTTTCAGCGGCTAAATCGGCAGCAGCTGCTGCACTAACTTGTGGCTTCTGTTCAGCTTGGTCTTCGGCCTTGCCAGCAGGTACTGCTTCAGCCTTAGCCGGAGCAAATACAGATATGTGAATTTTGGTTGAGCGCAAATCAGAAGTACATTCGACTTCTGTTATTGATATCAAGCCTGTTAGACGCTCGTCTCTAAGATCACGCTGAATCATTTCAGCTAGTTCTTTCTTGATTGATTGAGAAACTCTCAAGGCACGCTCAGCTGTCATGGCAACCTTTATATTTAGTTGTTAGTTATTAGGAATATCAGTACGTCTGGTTTCGGTAATGATGAAGAAGTTGACCTTATCGCCCATTTGCAAGTCAGTGAATTTCTCGAAGCTCATACCACATTCGAAACCAGTAGCAACTTCTTTGACGTCGTCTTTGAAGCGCTTCAGTGTTTCTAGCTTGCCTTCCCATATCTGCGTACCGCCGCGTTCGATGCGGGCGATGGCACCACGTTGAACTTTACCGCTCAACACCATACATCCTGCAATCATCGTACCTTTGCCAACTTTGAAGACTTGTCTGACTTCGGCTTGACCGATGTTGACCTCTTCTCTGATTGGTTTGAGCAGACCTTGAATAGCCTTGGTTAAATCGTCAGTGATCTGATAGATGATGCTATAGGTGCGAATATCTACACCGTTGGCGTCAGCTACACTGCTGGCGTTCTGGTCTGGTTGAACGTTGAAACCAACGACAATGGCATTTGAAGAAGCTGCGAGGTTGACGTCGTTTTCTGAAATTGCACCAGATGCAGTGCGCAGTACGCGCACCTGAACTTCTGAAGAAGTTAGTTTGCGAATTTGATCGGCAATTGCTTCTGCAGTACCTTGAACGTCGGCTTTGACGATAACGTTCAAGTCTTTCACTTCACCGGCTTCAATCATCTCGTGCAGAGATTCAAGGGTAACGTGGTGATGCGAACGAGCTTCTGGGCTGCGGCGTGACTCGGCAATAACTTTCATTGCCTGAGAATCGCTTACGACTTCAAAACGATCACCGGCTTGCGGTACTTCATCAAGACCAAGTACTTCAACAGGCATTGAAGGACCGGCAGCCTTTACTCTTTGACCGCGGTCATCAAATAGCGCCCGCACTCTGCCACATTTGCTACCGGCAACAATAAAATCGCCTTCGCGTAATGTGCCATTTTCAACAAGGGCGGTGGCAACAGCACCTTTACCGCGTGAAAGTTCGGCTTCAATTATGACGCCAACAGCTGGTTTGTCAGGGTTCGCACGCAAATCGAGAATGTCAGACACTAGCAAGATCATCTCAAGCAGCTCATCTAAACCAGTACGCTTCTTGGCCGATACCATGCAAGTTACCGTGTCGCCTCCAAACTTCTCAGCGACCAGATCATAAGTCATCAATTGATTGAGAACGCGATCAGGATCAGCTTCGTGTTTATCGACTTTGTTTACAGCCACAATAATTTGCACACCGGCTGCTTTAGCGTGGTCGATGGCTTCAATGGTTTGTGGCATAACACCGTCGTCGGCTGCTACTACCAAGATAGCGATGTCAGTGACTTTTGCTCCCCGAGCACGCATAGCTGTGAAAGCTTCGTGGCCCGGTGTATCAAGGAAGACAATTTGGCGCATATGGCCTTCTTTGTCTGGTACTTCAACGTGATAGGCGCCAATGTGTTGGGTGATACCACCGTGCTCCGCATCGGTAAGCAAGAACTTTGTTTGTCTGATGGCATCAAGCAAACTGGTTTTGCCGTGGTCAACGTGACCCATGATTGTCACAACTGGTGGACGATTGACTAGAGCGGCTTGCTCTTCTTCGGTCAATTCGGCTACCACTTCAGCTGGTGCTTCTTCGCCAGTACTTTCTTCAGCAGTAAGTACTTCGTATTCCATTTCTATTGCTAGTTCTTTGGCTAACTCGAACTCAACCATCATGTTGACCGTACGAGCAATACCTTTCATGAACAGACGTTTGATAACTTCGGTCTCTGGCACACCCATTTTTGCTGCCAGTTCTTGCACTGTAATGTTAGTGGTTATGACAATTGCTTTTGGCAATTCAGCCACGACTGGTACTTTCTTCTCTTCTTTCTTTGGCGCATGTCTATCTGCTGGGCTAGGTCTATGAGATTTTGGCGGCCTTGGTGGAGTGGCACGCATTGAAGGCGCTGCCACGCGAGTTGGTACCGATGGAGACATCGGTCTGACTCCAGGACCCCGATTTTGTTGTTCACCTTCGTCTTTAGTTTCTTTCTTCTTCGGTTTGGTTTCGGGCTTAACTTCTTCTTTAGCTTTGGCAGGTGGTTCTTTGGCTTTGGGCGGTTCAACTACTTGCTTGGCTTTTTGAGCGTCGAGTTTGCGAATGACTCTTGGTGCAAATTTCGATGAGTCAGACCATTCGTTGCCTGTGGCCCGAGGTTGAAGGGCTGGTAGTTCTTCCTCTTCTTCAGGCTCTGTCAAGCTTTCAGGTTCAAATGAGAGTGATTGTTCTACCAACTCTTTTACTGTTTCTGCCGCAGGCGGTGAATCTTGTACTGCTCCGCCGTGGTTTTTACTTGCCTTTGTGCCTGCTTCTGTTCTTGCTGCTATTTCTGTTTTCGCTTCTGTGCCTGCTCCTGATCTCGTTTCTGGGTCGAGTGCTACTTCTGTGGCTGCATGGCTCGAGGGTTGTGTTTCTTCGCGAGTAGCTGTGACGGTTTGGGCAGGAGCGATAGTAGCTGGCAATGGTTGTCCTTGGCTTGATTGAGAAGATTGAACTGCTTGGCTGGTCGAGGCTGATTGTCCCCCGGGAGCCCTGTCTGTAGACTGAGCCGTGGAGGCTCCACCTTGAGTGGCATGGGCGGCTGAAGCGCCAGCCGCATCGCCAATCGGCAAGAAATGTGGCTGAGGAATAGTACCGTCAGCATTTGGTCGCTCTGGTCTGTAACGAGAGAGCACTCGTGGTTTCACTGCCGCTGGTTGCGGTGGTGGCGGTGCGGCTGCTTTGGTGGTGGTGGCTTTGCCCGGTTGAGGTGTTGTTTTTGCCATTTTGCCCTTTTCAGCGCCTTCTGGCTGCTGCTTCTTCTTCGAGAACGCAGCTATTACTTTGTCCTGGCCGATTTTGTCTACAGTGCTGGAGTGGCTCTTGATGTCATAACCAAGCTCGCGCAAGGTGTTGATAATGTCCTGGTTAGGAACGTTCATCTTGCGCGCCAACTCATAGATTCGAACTCTGTCGTCCATTCAGCCCTCTCCGTGTCTCTGAGTATTTTGGCATGTTTTTACAGGATCTGTGCATTCTCGCCACAGTGCCTGGATAAGTTGTGCTTCAAGCGGCCAAGCCACTTTGCGCCAACTCGCTACACCCTTCTTCCTGCGGCCTTCTAGGGCGTGTTTCAATTTCGTATTCTTTAGTGCCATTTCGAGACATTGCGAAGAACGGCAAAGATATGCTGAGCGACCCGATAGCTTTTGGCCGGTCTTTTCTCCGGCCTCTTTCGCTATCGATGAACTCGAGTTTACTTCGAGCTTGGCTGAAGCAAAGTCGTAAGTAAGCCTGATTAGCTCATTGCTTTCAGTCAGCTTACGACATGCCACACACAGTCTCAGTTTTGCTTTCAATACGTAGCTCGTGGCCTTCTTTATGTTGTGAGCTCGTCAAGGGTCTGGTTCATGCTGCGGAAGGATCCACCTGCTTGACTTTCAGACTTAATGTCGATTTTCCAGCCGGTCAGCTTAGCTGCCAGTCTGACGTTTTGACCACCACGGCCAATCGCTAAGCTCAGCTGGTCGTCCGGAACGATTACTTCAGCACGACGCCCGGCATTTTCTTGTTGCTCTTCGTAGAGGGCTACAGTGGTGATGCGAGCGGGTGAAAGTGCGTTAGAGATATAGTCGACAGGGTCAGTAGAGTAGCGAATCACGTCGATTTTCTCGTTGCGTAATTCTGCCACTACGTTTTGAATACGCACACCGCGAGTACCGATACAGGCACCGACTGGGTCAACGTCAGAATCTTCAGAATGCACAGCAATTTTTGTACGGTAGCCAGCTTCTCTGGCAATTGACTTGATTTCTACAGTGCTGTCTTCAATTTCAGGCACATAAAGTTCAAATAATTCGCGCACTAGCTCAGGGTGAGCTTGGGAGACGATTATTTGAGGAACGCGGCCGGTATCTCTCAATTCAAGTACATAGACACGCACTCTGTTGCCGACTCTGTAAGTCTCACCGGGGAGCTGTTCGCGGCTTGGCATGCAGCCTTCGACGCGACCAAGGTTGACGATGACGTTATTGCGTGAATTGCTGATCACTTCGATACGCTCGATTTGACCAGTGGTACAGCTGCCTTTGCGAGCCTCGAATTCTTTCTTAATTAATTCTTTTTCGGCTTCTCGCAAGCGCTGAGTGATTAGCTGCTTGGCGGTTTGAGCGGCAATGCGGCCAAACTCAGAAAAGTCTTGGGGGGTGACTTCAATTTCGAGAACTTCGCCAACTGTGACGTCAGGAATTAAGTCTTGAGCATCACCCAGGCTGATTTCGTGATATTCGTTCGAAACTTTGTCTACTACTTCTTTCGGGGCAAAAATGCCGATTTCACCAGTTTCGGTGTCGAAGATTGCTCTAACACCTTCCACGTCGTGATCTGGCACTTTCTTTTTGTAGGCCGCAACAATGGCGTCGCAAACATAAGAGATGAATTCCTCTTGGGGAATATTGCGATCCCTTTCTAGCTCCTCAGCAGCTTCAAGGAGTTTGTCGCCAATTTTAATCACGTTCTACCTCCACCTTATTTGGTTTTTCGTCAACTTCGTCAGCCCCGGCTTCTGCGCTTAGGTCAATTGCTATTTCAGTTATATTTTCGGCAGCAATTTCTTTGAATTTCTTCTGCAGATCGGGATAGAGTCTAATTTGTATTATTTGCTTGAGAGCAACTTTGAGCTCTTTTACGGGCTCTTGTGACACCTTGTTGGCAGCATGTTTTTTGCTGTTCTTGCTTTTGGTCGGAGCACTTTGAATCGGTCCGATTTCGCTCAGCTTGAAGGTTTCGTCAGCGAAACTAACTAGACGAGCTATGAAATGTTGTCCGTAGGGATCGGCCCCTACATTGGTTTTGGTCTTAATCTCAACTTTGCGGCCCGTGAACAATTTGTATTCACGTTCACTCTTTAGAATGCGATCTATGCCAGGGCTTGAGACATCTAACAAAAATGGGCCGTGGAAGAAATCAAGGCTGTCGGCAATTACATCGATTCTGCTGTCAAGCTCTCTACTAACTTTCTCGCAGTCGCTCAGGCCGACACTTCCACCTGGATTGTAGATAGTTATTTCAACAATTTTTTGTCTGCCGTGCTGGCCGAAATGAATATCGACTAGCTCAAAGCCCAGCCCTTTAACCACTTCTTCGGTTAGGTCTGTAACCTTTTTTATGGCTTCATTATCGTTTTTGTTATTAGGGTTTTTGCTATCTGGCATGAATAATGTCTAGAGTGAAATAGCCAAAGTCAATTCGGCGGCAGTAACGGGTTGCCGGGTGCAAAATATGCACAAACACAAAAATGCCGTAGGCTAATTGCATGCCTACGACTAAAAATTGGTTTTCTATGGCCAAATCCTAACATGTAAGCAAGGAGCACGCAAGAAGAAGTGAAGATTGCGTTTCATAACCGCCAGCGCAAGCTTGAGCTTGATACAGAAGAGTTGCAAGCAGATTACGCGGCTTTGACTGATGGGCTTAGTCAGAATCTATTAAAGCGGCCGCCGCGTTGGCTACCTAAAAAAGATCTGAAGGCTATTTTCTCGCGGGGTTCTCTTTCTGTGGCGATCGTCTCAGATCGCACCATCCGTCAAATTAACAAAGATTGGCGTTCTATTAATAAGGCGACTGATGTGCTCTCTTTCCCCTTAGAGCTTACTGAACCGCCGTCTGCAGCACTTGGCTTGCCGCCAGAGGCCATAGCTGAGATGTTTGAAGACGAACCTGATCAGTGGATAGTGGGCGAAATTATCATTAGTGCCGAAAAGGCTGTGGCCCAAGCTGAGCAATATGGTCATAGTGCTCGTCGAGAGATGGCCTTTTTGTTTGTGCATGGTTGTTTGCACGTGCTCGGCTTTGATCATATGACTAAAGAAGACGAGAAAGAGATGTTCGGTCGACAGACTGAGATATTGAGCCTTGCCGGTTTTAAGCGCGATCCTTAACAATCACTTGGCTAGTGCCCCGGGGCCATAGTTCTGTGCCATGATTAAGTTGGGATTAGGCGTCTAGGCGTGAGCAAATGACTGAAAATCAAGTAAATCCAGAGTCTGCTGGTCAATCTAATCTATATGATTTCAATCCTGACGGTGAGCAGGTCAAGGTCGTAGACGACAGTAGCAAAATTTCGACTGAGGCTGTAAGCGATACTGCCTCGCTTTTTGACAGCAATGCCGCTGCTCCTGAGAATTGGCTCCACAAAAGCGGTCAGGCCGGTTCAGTGTTTGAGAGCTTCTATCACGCTTTCAATGGACTAGCCCTTGGTTTTCGCCAGCAGCGCAACCTGCGCATTCATACCATCTTAGGTCTTTTGGTTTTCGCTCTAGCCTTCTACTTAAAAGTAGAACCTTGGCAGTGGATTGCCCTTAGCGTTGCCATTGGTTTTGTCTTTTTTGCCGAATTTGTAAACACAGCAATCGAGCACATGGTCGATATTCAAGCCAATTATCGCTACCACCTCTCGGCCCGCTACGCCAAAGATACAGCAGCGGCAGCAGTGCTTGTGGCGGCCATCACAGCGGTCATTGTCGGTGCCATTGTTTTTCTCCCCAGGCTTTGTTCTCTGGTGACAATGGGCATAATATGAGTGTGGGCTAAGGGTTAGCCAATTCTCAATGGGAATTTTCCCATTGACTGTCCAATTCTGAAAGGTATTGTATAGAAGAAGGAGTGCTTGAAGTGATGGCCAATTTTACTTCTCGTGAGCACATGCAATTCTAAGGAGATCCCCATGGGTAGATCGAATAGTGGCGAACAATTTGAGCGTACCGACTTGTTCAATGCAAATCGCAACGACATCAATCCGCCTAACGATAATTTCTCAGATGCTCGTTTACCACAGCGGCAGTGCGCTCAGGATCGGTGTGATAACCGCTCAGATAGATACTCGAATAACTCCGAACTGCAAGCCTTTAAGGAAGGCTACCGCCAAGCCTACCGCGACGGATTTATGGATGGACAGCGTGAGCAGCCTGTGCGAGTCGGCCGTGGCCAAGGCAGTTACTGTCCTGAATATAACGATTATGCCAATAGTCGCCAAGCCTATCAAGAAGAAGCCTGGCTAAATCGCGGCGATGATTTTGACCGCCAGCAACGGCGCCCTATTCCACAATGTCGTCATCGCCATCAACAGACATATAGTGATAGCTCCGATTATCGTGATTATGACCGTGGGTCTTCACGCTTTGGTGATGTCCGAGCAGTTTCAGCTGGCGACTATGATTATGACCGTCGAGATGGACGTCGGGGCGGGAACTTCCTCGATAGAATTTTCGACGTCGTGGGTCAAGTTGCCCGCGGTGTTAGCGATGTTGCCTATGAAGCTGGACCAATAATTCAAACTTACGCGCAGCTTCAAATGATCAAGAATGGCGGTATAGGCGGTCGCTATTATGGCGGAGGCTATAACGGTGGCTATTACGACCAGCGACCATATAACCCATGGAATTCGTCCTACAACCGTAACTTGATTGCTTATAACAACAATTCGCGCTACTACGATGACTATAATCCGTTGTGGATGAACGGCTAGTTCATAGAGAGTTCGCGCCAGCAAAAAATTCAATCCGCCGCTCTGTTTAGGGCGGCGGACTATTTTGATATAGAAATAGGTACGTAGAGATCGAGGTTGCTCTTCTCGTCGTGCACGAAAGCTAGTTCTACATCAAAGACGGCTCTTAGTAGGTCTTCTTTCAGTACTTCTTGGGGCGTACCTAAAGCCACAATGCTTGAAGCCGAAGCTGAAGGGGGCGGCCCGATTAAGGCAATTTGGTCGGCGATTCGCGCGCTCAAATTGAGATCGTGCAAAATTGTGGCAATGCCGATTTTTTGTTCTTTCAATTCTTTGATGATGGAAATCACTTCTAGCTGATAGCGAAAATCGAGATTGGCTGTCGGTTCGTCCATCAAAATAAAATGTGGTTCCTGGGCTAAAGCCATGGCAATAAGCGCTCGTTGTTTTTCTCCACCAGAAAGTTCATTCAGTTTTTTTGTACCTAAGCGCGTCAAGCCACACCGTTCTAAGGCACTGTCAATGGTGGCAATATCTGCCTTGCTTAGCTGGTTCGACCACCAGCTTTGGTGCGGGTTGCGCCCAAGTCGCACTAGCTCATTGACCGTCATGTCGTGTGGGGTTTCTAGACTTTGCGGCACATAAGCCACTTGGCGAGCAAAATCAACGATGCTCATGTTCCAGATGTTCTGACCGTCAAGACTAATAGTTCCTGCTGAGGGCTTGAGCTGCCGTGCTAATCCTTTCATCAGGGTTGATTTGCCACTGCCGTTTGGGCCTTGAATTGCCAGAACCTCGCCGGGCTCAAGCACTAGATTGATGTGCTCAATGATATTTGCGGCTACTTTGCCCTTGTTGGCATAGTGCAGCCCAACTTGTTCGGCCTTAAGAATTTTACGCTCACTTACGCTAGTCATATTATTGGCTGTGCACCTGGTCTAGCGAATAGGAGAGTAGATAGATGAAAAAGGGGCCACCAATGAGGGCCATAAGGGTTCCTAGTGGTAGTTCCTGCCCTGGGCTTAGAGTGCGAGCCAGCAAGTCAGAGAAGAGCACTAGAATTGCCCCTGTTAACCCTGAGCAGACTAACTGTAGTCTGGCTCCACGACCGAAAAGTCGGCGGGATAAATGGGGTGCAACCAGACCAACAAAACCAACCATGCCACTTAAGGCGACAGCGGAGCTAGCGAGTAGAACAGCAGCCGAGAGAATGATTAATTGGCTGCGGCCGACATTGAGACCAAGAGAGCTAGCCGTTTCTTCTCCCAAGGCCAAGAGATTTAGTTGCTTGGCCGCTGCCAGAGCCACTATTAGGCCCACTGCCACATAAGAAACCGTTGGTATTAGCTCTTGCCAATTTCTGCCGCTAATGCCACCAAGTATCCAGAGATATAGACCTTGAGCCATAAGCTGCGTGCCAAATGTGCTCATGGCAAGTGTAATTAAAGCTCCAGCTACTGATGATAGGGCGATGCCAGCCAAGAGCAGCTTTGCGACAGAAACGCCATATTGGCCACTGCCTCTCGCAATGGAGGCAACGAAAAAGCTAGCAGTGATACCGCCGATAAAGGCAAAGAAAGGAATTGTCTGAAAGTCGAGTTTGCAGAGCATGGCACAAGCCACGCCCACAGCAGCACCGCTTGACACGCCGGTCAAATAGGGGTCAGCTAAATCGTTGCGGCTCAGGGCCTGAAGCAAATAGCCTGAAGTGGCCAGGGCGAGGCCGACGACAAAGGCTGTAAGAAGCCGGGGTAGGCGAATACCAACAATGACATCATGTATTTCACTGCTGCCAGCCTGACCAAAGACGGCATTCAGTGCCTCTATGGGCGCCACAGTAAGGTCGCCCAAGCAAAGATTGATGAGCATTATGAGCAGAGTAAATAAGATAAGAGCTATAAACTTGACGAACATATCTATTCAGTGAAAATTTAGAGAATGCTACCATACACCCTGGCAGAGGATGGCTGTGATTTATCTCGACAACAGCGCGACGACAAGAGTACGCCCCCAGGTTTTGGAGGCGATGCTGCCGTATTTGACAGAGAACTACGGTAATCCTAGTTCGATACATAGCCTTGGGCGCTCTGCCAGAGCTGCTGTAGACAATGCCCGTCGTCAAGTTGCTAGTTTTCTTGGTTGTCAGCCTAGTGAAGTCTATTTTAGTAGCTGTGCCACGATGTCCAACAACGTTGCATTGTTAGGCCGGGCTCGTTTTGTCGAAGCCAATGGTTTGCCCAAGCATCTTATTACCTCGACTATTGAGCATCCGGCTGTGTTGGGCCCGGCACAATACTTAGAGGCCCAGGGCTGGCGCGTTACTTATCTGCCTGTTGACAGAGAAGGTGTTGTGCGAATTTCTGATTTCAAGAATGCCTTGAATTCTGATACGAGTATTGTATCTGTCATGTGGGGTAACAATGAAATTGGTGTATTAGAGCCCATTGAGGCTATGGCTGAAATTGTCGAGAGTCACGCCAAAGGTCTAGGTCGTGACATTTTTATGCATACTGATGCTGTGCAAATACCGGGTAAGTTACCAATTGACTTGAGTCAGTTGAAAGTTTCAGCACTATCGCTTTCAGGGCATAAGTTTGGTGCACCAAAAGGCATTGGCATACTTTTTCTTCGTCGTCTATTCAATATTATGCCCATCATATTTGGTGGCGGGCAAGAAATGGGAATGTTTGCCGGTACTGAATCGGTTGCTCATATTGTCGCCATTGGCGAGGCCGCTCGTCTGGCCCAGCAAGAGCAGGCCGACCTAGAGTTACGCTTGCGTTCTTATCAGAAGCAGTTGTTTGAGAGCTTACTTGTCTTGCCCGAATTGACTATAACTGGACCAAGCGCTATCGATAAACGGCTACCTGGTCACGTGTCGTTTTCGGTTGGTGGCATCGAAGGTGAAGCTCTTGTGCTTAAGAGTGACTTGAAGGGCTTGGCGATTTCTAGCGGCTCGGCTTGTCATCAGGGCATCATCGAGTCGTCTAGTGTGCTCAAGGCCATTGGTCTTGGCCAAGCAAAGGCACTAGGAGCGGTGCGCATTAGTTTTGGTGCCGACAATAGTGATAGTGATGTGGTTGAAGCTATTCGACAGTTAGAGCAGATTCTAAGCAAAGTGCGCAAGATTTCTAACTAAAGTTTGCTCTTTCGCTCGTACTACTGAGCTATACGCTGTCACGATGACCCATCGTGCAAGAGACAGTAGTAAAGACAAGAGCACTGTTTGACTGATTTTATACGGTTCTAATGCAATCATTTTGAAGAAAAATTTGCCAACCGTTCTATATAGCTTTTCATGAATTCGGAGGGTTACAAAAAATGGAAGGTAATGAGTCTGAAGAAAGAGACGAACAACTTGCTGCTCTAAAGCAAAGCCTTAGCGCCGCAGAAAATAGGATTTTGAAGTCTCAAGATGGTGGAAGGGTTTTAAGATTGAAGATTGCTGCAATCCTTGGCTACGCAAAGCTATTGTTAATGCGCGATTCGATCGACCTTGATTTACTCAAGGGTATTGGAAAAAGTATTGAAGATGAGTCAAAAGAATCTTTGCAGGTGCTTAATGACTCGATATTTCCGCCTGAATGAGACGGGAAGCCCCGATGGAGCTTTCTTGACTCTAATTCTGCCGAAAGTATTGATTTGGTCGCAGAATCGACAACTATTGAAACCAAATAAGCAAAACTTTAGCAGGGCTAATTGTTCAATTTTTCATCTACCGCACACCCCCGATGCAAAATTGTGCATTTCTATTCATCTCGGTGCAACATAATCTTGTGGCTAAGCCCTGAAGCTTAACGACTGATGCTAGATTCAAGCTTGACTATGTTCTCGTTAGTTTTACTGAAAGCTGGTTGCACAGTGGCATGTGTTTCTTTGTAGTTCTTGATCTCATTGCGGGTTTGTTTCTGCACTGTATCAAGCATCCAGATGGCCCATGACGCTTCGTTGGCAGTGGCACCTTGGGCCACACCTTTGAACAATTTGTATGGATTGCGGTTGTATCTGTAGCCAGCTCTGGTGACACAGGTGCCGAAGGCAATCTGTGGGCCACCTCTTGCTGCGTATGAAATGAAACTTTCGATCATCTCTCTCTTTTGGTCTTTCTTTTCTTTTTTCAAGAACTCAGAACGGTCCTCTAGCAACTTGCCCATTACCTGGTAGGTTTCTGTGCGTGGTTGACCGTTGTTCTCTTGGGCTCTGGTGTTGAGAATCTGAGTTAGCAGTTTAGTATCTTCAGCTAATTTTTCAGTGGTCTTGCATTGTATTTCGCCCAGCTGTTTTGACAGTCTATCTCCAGCTACTTTTGCTGTTATAGCTGCACCACCATGAATTAGTACTGGTGCTCCTGTCAGCGTTGCTCCAGAGATTAAGAAGCCGATACCGCCGCCACCAATCTGTTTAGGATTAGTATGTTTGATACCATTGAGTACACCAAATGCACCAGGGAATATTCCAGTAGCACAAACAGCCAATGTGCCTATTGTGGTGATGTCGCGAGCTGAGTGTCGTTTGCGTGAGTCGACGTAAAGCTTGCTAAATTCTAGTAGACCGAGATCTCTAAAGTCTTTGAGTACATTCTCTTCAGCGGTGAGATATTGTTTGTCAGCGCTATCGAGGTTGGCAATCTGACCGGTCGCTGTGCTGCGTTGGCTTATAAGCTTATCGATTTCGTCTCTCAAAGCTACTACTTTTTCTCTCATCGACTTGGCATCAAAATGCTTGCGCTTGGCCTTGTAGTCGGTGATCAGGTCACCGGCGCCTTCTGCTGCATAAAGGGTACCGAGCAGTGAGTAGGCCACCAATACTGTGACCACACCAGCTTGCAACCGTCCGCGGTGATTTAGGCCTTCGCCTGGTTTCTTTTGATATTTCCAGAACTGGCTCATAAGTGTTATGTCACCAGCGTTGGCTACTGCACCGGCGGCGAAGTCGTATGCTTTCACGCGCCTTTGCTTGTTTTTGTCCCTAGCTGTGTAATGGCAGCGAAAATCACTATTCAATCTAGTAATTCGATTTTTTTGTCGGCAATCTGTTTATCGAGTATTTCGATATCGCTCAGGGTAACTTGAGTCTGGGCAAAGGCTGGAATGGTCGAGTTTAAGGTGAGCGCAAGTGTTAGCACTCCTGTAAGTATTCCGGTGAACACTCTGCTCGATACTCGATGAACTATGCTACTCATCATTTTGATACCCTGCTGCCGTAATGGAAACCCGGCATAGTTTTTCATGTTGGTTGCCAGGTTATGGTCAATCCATGGAGTGATTACCTTTGCCGTCCATTTTCGCTTTAGTCTTTGGCGATGGCATCATGGACTTCTTGAAATCAGCTCAAAGATTGAGGCCACATGGGAAACATTGATATTTAACCCAGCACCTCTAATGGTGCTCATGCGTAACTATAGATTTTGTCTTATTTGCTCAGATCGACTGTACTTCCCTATCCGCACTATAGCTGTCGGCATTGTGACAATTGTTCAGCCGTTTAGCTTCTGTGCTGATGGCAGTTGTTTTTGGCGTTGTTAGAATGCGAAATGCTTATATGAGGTGCCCTGTGTCTATCTGGCTTTTTCTTGGTGTGTTTCTACTGGCATACATCTATCACGGCGTTGGTATCACAATGGGCTACCATAGGCTGCTTTCACATCGCTCATATAAGGTTCCGAAATGGCTTGAGTATCTGATTGTTTCTGGGGGCTACCTTTGTCTTGAAGGCTCGCCTATTTTTTGGGTGACTACACATCGACTGCACCATCGTTATTCTGATAAGCCTGGTGATCCACATTCACCGTTAGATGGTCAGTGGCATGCTTTTCTTGGCTGGATGTATAAACCTACTGTTTTGATTTCAGCCGAAGAGAGTCGAGTTCTGGCTCCCGATCTATACCGCGACCCACTTTATCGTTTTCTTCATGTCAATCATAGTCACAAAGACGGCCTTCTGTGTTTAGCTATTTCTATTGTTTATCGCGCCGCTATTTGGTTCTTGTTTGGTCCAGTAGTATTTGCTGCTGAGTTGCTTGCCAGTATCTGTGCTTTTTGCGCCCCACTTTTGGTCAATCTCTATTGCCATAAACCTGAGCTGGGATACCAAACTTATGCTTGCGGCGATCAAAGTCGCAACGTCTGGTGGGTCGCCATCTTATCGTTTGGCGAGGGCTGGCACAATAATCATCATGCCTTGCCTCAATCGGCTCGGTTCGGCCTGGGCAAAGGTGAGTTTGACTTTACGTGGATGTCTCTGAACTTCCTGAAGCTGTTTGGCTTGGTGAGCGATATTCGCTTGCCAAAGAAAGACAAGTTAGCTGCGCTTGAGGCTGCTGATGTTAGTTGAATTAGTCTGAACTTTTATCATTGTCGGCTTTTTGGTCTTTGTCATCTTTTTCGGATTTATCGGCAGGCTTTTCACCTTTAACTTTTGAGACTTGCTTCGGTGCATCAGTAAACATGTTGCCGACAAAATTTACGAGGCCAGCTGTGCGTTTTGTCAGTTTGCCATGCATTAGCTGAATGCCGCCTTGAGCCATTTTGATTTTTGAGCTGCTGTAAGGGTACCACCATACTCGGTGCGCACCACCGGCGGCGTCGATGCTAATATGCTTGATGTTGCAGAGGTCTTGCAGGCCAAATATTGAATGGCCTTTGCCGAAGCCACTCTTTTTCAGGCCGCCCCAGGGCAGCTGTGGGGTAGCGTGCGAGAAGAGACAATCGTTGATTAGTACTGTACCTACTGTAAGGTCGCGGGCGACACATTCGGCCCGGTTTAGTTTGTCGGCCCAGACTGTTGCCGTCAGACCATAATCGCTGTCGTTGGCCAGCTCAACTGCTTGGTCTTCGCTATCGACAATCATGATTGGCATGATCGGGCCGAAAGTCTCTTCCTTCATGATTCTCATGGTGTGATCGACACCGACGAGCACAGTTGGTTCAAAGAAATAGCCGCCTAGATCACTTCTCTCATTACCGCCAGTGAGGCAGCGGGCACCAGCGGCCACTGCTTCATTAACATGTTCAATGACGCGGTTAAGTTGCCCCTGATCAATTAGTGGCCCAACATCAGTAAGCGGGTCTGTAGCCGGCCCTAATTTCAATTTTCCGGCCATGGCAGTCAGTGTTTCAACGAGCTTGTCTGAGTTTTTACCCTTAACTATGTACACCCGTTCAACTGAGGCGCAGGCTTGGCCAGCGTTGGTAAAGGCGCCCCAGAGAAGGCCGCGGGCGGTCCATTCTACTGGGGCATCAGGCAATACTATGGCAGCATCTTTGCCGCCTAGTTCTAGGGTTACTGGTGTGAGGTGCTCTGAGGCCTGGGCCATGACAGCCTTGCCGCCTTCAACAGAGCCGGTAAAAATCAATTTTGAGAGATTGGCTTTGCTCAGCAGTTTGCCAGTGCTGCTGCCACCGGTAACTACTTGTATGACACCATCGGGAAAACCAGCTTCAGCGAAAAGTTCGCCAATTTTGATGCCGACCAAAGGAGATTTTTCTGACGGCTTAAGCACCACGGTGTTGCCCAGCATAATGGCCATGAGAGCGGTCATGGTGGGGATGGCAAAAGGATAATTCCAGGGGGAAATGATACCAACTACACCCAAAGGTTCAAAGGCAATGATACTTTGCTTACTTGATAAAAGTGGATTAGCTAGTGCTACAGGCTGATCAGCCAGCAATCTTTCGCTGTGTTCTGCCAGCCATACACATGTGTCGAGGGGGCCGCAGAGTTCTGATAGATATGCTTCTGGTAGGGGCTTTCCTACTTCTTCGCTGATTAGATTGGCAAATTCATCGGCTTTACTGGCCAGCAATTGGCGAAATTTCATCACTAATTTGGCGCGCTTACTAAATGAAGTTAGTTGCCAGTTTTCAAAAGTTTTCCAGGCTTTGTCGACAGCGGCTTGCACTTCTGCTTCGCCCATCTGGGGAACGCGGCCAATCGATAGTTTGGTGGCAGGGTTGATTGATTCAAAAGTATTTGCTGCTTCTAGTTTGCTTACAACCATTTCATTGCCTTAGTAAGTGCTATTTTTTGTTTAGTGTATCTTTTGCTACTTGTTTGTCTGGGCCAGTTAGGCCGTTATCTAGGCTGCGTTTGAAGAGCGTTTGCGCTTCTTGTATATTGCCATTTTTAAGTTTGATGTTTGCTAGGGCAAATGCCGCTTGAGGGTTTGTATCCCCTTCGCTTTGTGCCTTGGTCAGAAGTTCTTCTGCTTTTGGCTGGCCCGCTTTTGCCAATATTATGCCCAGCTTGCTTAAGGCTTCGATGTCTCCAGGGGCCATTGTTAGAGCTTTTTCTAGCGCTTCTTGCTCAGCGCTGCTGTTGCCTTCTTTTTCGGCAAGGGCAGCTAGTGCTAATTCTACTTCTTCGTTGTGATCAGCATTTTGCACTTTAGCGAAATAGCTTTTAGCATCGCCGAGGCTGCCCTCGCTTAGTGCAAGGCGGCCAATAGCCAGATAGAGAGCGTCTTTGCTGGCTTGCTCGTTGTCGCTTAGGCTTTGACTGAGGCGCAGGGCATCGGTTTTTAAAGCGGCTAAATTGCTCTTGTCTAAATCGTCTTGTTTTAGTCGACAGGTTAACTCAAGAGCTAGAGCTTGGGGCATCAGGCCCGATATTTTGCGCAACTCGTTAGCCTGGCTTGTGGCCTCAATTACATCGCCTTGTTTTAGGTTGATTTTTGCCGCTATTAGTTGAGCGGGAAAAAGGCTTTTGTCTTTGTCTGCGGCACTGTTGAGAGCTGATAGTGCTTTTTTGTAGTCGCCGTCTTTGTAAGCAAGATAGCCAATGGCAAAAGTTGAAAGCGGATCTGTTGCGTTCAGGCTGTTTAGCTTGGCTATGGTTTCGCGAGCAGCTGCTAAATCTCCTGAGCTTAAGTAGCAAAGGGCTTCAAGCGCCAAAGCTTGGGGGTTAGATTGGGCACTATTTTTCTTGCTAGGTTTAAGCCCAGCTAGAGCTGCTTGGGTATTACCAGCCAAATATTGACTCAAGCATTGCTTGAAGGCAGCGGCCTTTGACTGCGGATATTGTTCGAGTACGCGGCCAAAGCAGGCATTAGCTTCGTCGTAATAGCCCATATTTAGTGCTTCTTCGCCTAGACCAAGTAAGCCTTCAGTTGGTATTTCAGAACCACCTAAAAATTGTTTGAATTGATTGCGCACGCCGTTGATATTGCCAGCAGAATTCATACTAATAATGGTTCTGGTGCGGGCGTAGAGCGCTGAAGGGCTTAGGGTTGAGGCTTTGGCTGCGGCTGCCTTTGCTTTATCTTGTTCGTTTAGGCTGCCGTATAGTTCAGAGAGGGCGAGCCAGGCATCGTGGTTAGCTGGGTCAAGGGCCACGACGGCTTCAAATTCTTGGGCTGCCGCGCTCTGCTCACCCATTGTCAGTAGAGTCATGCCCGCTTGTAAATGTGCCAGCATTGAATCTGGAGCAATGGCAGTGGCAGCGTGCGCTACAGCTAGTGCTTCTTCTTTTGTATCAGGTAGGCGGGTCAAAATAGTGTTGAGCAGAAGGTGCATTTGCAAGTTATTGGGGCATTTTGGCAGCCATTCGCGCAGGTAATTTGCCGCCTCTAAAGTGTTGCCTCTAGCAAAGAGACCGGATGCCTTAGAGAGGCAGCCGGGGCAGCCAGCATCATCGGGCTTTCTAGCACTTGGTGCACTAGAGGCGTTTGACTTGCCGCGAGCTAGAGCCGATTGATGGTCTAACTGACAAGGTGCCAACGCCAGGCCAGCGCCCAGAAGGGCGATTTTGAGGCGGCTAGAGAAAGTAAAATAGTTAGTCACCGCTATAGCATAGCTTAATTGGATCGCTATACTGAAAAGATAGTGTTTGCAGGAAGTAAAGCAGTTGAATCTTATGGGCGTAAAGAAAACTGATGCAGTAAAACGAGCCATCTGTTTCTTTGCGGTAGCTGTTCTGTCTTCTAATTTTTGCCCTGCTGTTATGGCGGCCATCGGCAGCAACCCAAGTATTAATAATAGTAGTAATAGTGCCGCACTTGAACGGGCCAATCAAGCTTATCTGGCACGCAAGTACAATGATGCTTCGGGTCTGGTTACTCGCATTATCTTGAAAGAAGGCGAGAGTGCTGCTGCTCTCAATTTGCTCGGCAAAATTTATCACCGCCAGAACAAACTTGACGAGGCGATTTCGCAATATCAGAAAGCACTCAAGCTTGATAAAAACTTCACTGAAGCCCGCTTTGATTTGGGTGTGGCTCTCTTTGATCAAGGTCAGTATGCCCCAGCGGCAAAAGAGTTTGAAGCTGCCTTGCAAGCTGGTGCTAATAGCGAGTATCAATACAATTTAGCTATTTCTCTAGAGCGACTCGGTCAGCTTCGGCCCGCCGCTGAGGGCTACGAGAAGGCCATTCAACTTGATGAAAAGAACGCTGCCGCGCACTATAGCTTGGCTCGACTTTTAGCGGCCTCTGAAGACAATGACCGTGCCATACAAGAGTATCGCCTGGCCATTGCTGCTCAGCCAGATTTTCCTGAGGCTCACAATAATCTTGGTGTGGTCTACAGTAATCTTGGTAAATACCCTGAAGCAATTGCTTGTTTTCAGCAGGCTTTAAAGATCAATCCTGATTGCTCGGAAGCCCAGCGAAATCTAGGCTACGCCCAAGCGCATACTAGTTTAGGTGTGACCTATCTTAGTCAGGGTGATAGCAAAAAGGCCCAAGATGAGTTTCGCAAAGCTTTGCGTATCGACTCGCACTACGCTGATGCTCACTATAATCTTGCTCTGCTTTTGCAGAAGCAAGGACAACTGCAAGAAGCAGTTGGGCACTACCAAGAAGCAATAAAGTATGATCCCAACTCTGCTGCTGCGCACAACAATTTGGGTGTGGCCTTGATGCAAATGGGCAATAAACAGCAGGCTGAATCAGAGTATAAAGAAGCGCTTAGGCTCAAGGCCGATTTCAAAGATGCAAAACTCAATTTGGATGAATTGCAGAAGAATTAAATGAGGTGTTTTTATGTTGTAACTTTCTATGTGAGATGCCGCGGACTTTTGCTTGGGAATGGTGCAAAAGTCGCCATTATGTGGTACAAAGTATGTGTCGTAAGCCTTAATTGCCTGTGTTGCGGTATAGCGATAACCTCAGGAATCCATGGATGAACTGTTGAGAAGGGCGATTCAAGCAGACGAATTATTAAGATGGGGCGGGGGCAACCTCGCCCCATCTTATTTCAAATCGATGTAGTCCTCTAAATTTATTTGGTGCTGAACATATTGGTAGGGTGAGCACAAATTATTATCAACTCCTGTAGCGCTTTCAATCAACATCTTTCGCACTGCCCCAGCATAGAAGTCCGCAATTTGAAGACCTCGCAGGGATTGAGCCGAGCGAAGCTCGAATTGCACAGGGCGAAAGACACTCTTTCGCTTTTGAAAAACTTCGACCGTCCTCTGTAGTTCGGAAAATAACTGTGCTTTGTATGTTTCTGGACTTCCCTGTTCCGCGATTATTACTGTTAGCTTACCGGTGGTCATTTCCAACGCTCTATAAACAAGAAGTTGAAGCATTTTTGTGTATATGGTGAAGAGGATCTGGTGCGTTTCCGTATCGGCGCTATGCCAATGCGAATTGATTACCCCTGATATTTTCTCTTTTGCCAATTGGCGCGCTATTTGATTTTGAACAGGGTCTGGCATATCAGTAAAGTGAAGCACCTTCCTGTCTAGAGCCTTGGCATTGCGTGCTAGGTGTGGATAGAGACTTCTTAGAACTCGCTCTGCGATTCTGTCCGCACTCCTGCGACCATCTAGCAAAATAAGGCTGAGAGCCATTACTTGATGCTCGACCAGGGTGCCTGATTCGTCAATGTAAGCATAATTGCTCATCAGCCTTCGCAATCCTAAGTAGGTCTCAAGTACCAGAAAAATCAGATACATCTGCTAGTTTAGGCCAGCAAAGTTCTCTTTCAACTCGTCAATTGAAACGGGATAGCTGACTGCTTTGACAAATTTAGAGCTTTTATTTGATTGCTGGCTGTTTCTGCTGCTTTCTTGGCTACTTCTTTTACCCATTGATTGTCCTTCGGCCACAATGGTTATGTAGCGCTTCAGCTGCGCCTTTTGCCGGGCGATTCTTTTGGCGAATTCTTTTAGTGGCACCGACTCAACTATCAATTCTGGATTTGTTAGCGGTAAAACGCTGCTACTACCAGTGGTATCTTTGAAGACTGTCGTTACGCCTTTTTCGTTGGCGGTGAAAGCTGAAACTTTGATGCTGGAGCAATTCGCGAGAGGAGAATCAGTAAACTGATTTTTGCCCACGGCCTGAAGCAGACTGCCACTCAGGTAGGCAATACGGTCGCCATAGTGGGGCTTAATTTTAGGGTGCTTGACCAGATAGTTTTTTAGATATTCATTCAATTTGAGATCGGTATATTTGATATTTTTAGCATCAGGAAATTGATAACCTTCCCCGCCTTTAAATGAATAGTCGGTCATGCCTATGCGGTAGGTCGACTGTGGTTGCAATTCTTGCCAGATCTTATTTTTCTCCGCTAAGGCAAAAACGATGCGATCTCCACTTTTGCGTTCTGAGTCGTAGGCAAACTTGAGGCCGTGCACATCTAAAAATTTGCCGCCAGTAGCTCCGGCTACGCTATGTTCGAGAGTTTTCTTCAGGCGCTCACCGCTGACGTCAGCAAACACCAAGTGATTGTCGAAGGGCAGCAGCTCTTCGATTTTCTCTAAGTTAATGGCACCTTTTTCAATACGAGAGCGAATGCCCCCTCTATTTTCTAGTGTAATTTCAGCGTTATCCGAAATTCCGGCTTCGTAGAACGAGTCGCAAATGAGATCGCCTAGAGCCGAGTCTGTTTTCATGGCACGGAAGTTGTTATCAAAATCATGGCTGGCATAGCTCAACACTGTGTCTTTTAGGGTTTGCAGTGGTTGGCCTTTGAGGGCAAGATAGTCTCTAATGTCTTTGTCTTCTGCGATCTCGTCAGTGATATGAAAGAGCTTGTAGTGCGTGTCTTTGCTGTTTATGCAGCCCTGTTTGTCAAAGCATAGGTCGAGTTTGCCTAAATTGCGGCCATAGCTGCCGGTTTGTACAATCATTGTCTGGCTGCCGTCCTGGTGCTCCACAACGACAGGTGTATCTAGGCGTGTATGGCTGTGGCCACCAATGATGGCATCAACTTGTGGTATCTCGCGGGCTAGAATTTTATCGACTTCAAGGCCGCAGTGTGTTACTAAAATTATTTTGTCTACGCCTTGGTTGGCCACCCGCTCAACTTCTTCTCTAATTGGTCCGAGCCAATTTAGGTTTTTAGACTTTTCACTGCTGTCTCGCTGCAGAACCACGCCGTCACGGCTCAGTGAAAGTGTTTCGATGTCGGGTGTAATGGCGCCAACAAAGGCAACCTTTTGACCGTCAATAGTCTTGATTACTGATGGCTTGAGCAGTTTTTTTAGCTGTGGTAGAGCGTCAGCGTTTAAATTGCAGTTGAGAATATCAAACTTGGCTTTTTCTAGCTGCTTTGCGAGGTTGATAGCGCCAGCATCAAATTCGTGATTGCCAATGGTGTAAAAGTCATAGCCAATCATGTTGAGCATGGCAACTTCTACTTCACCGAGATAATAGGTGAAAAAGGGAGTGCCTTGAAAAATATCTCCAGCATCGGCCACTACGACGTTTTTTTGCTCTTTTCGCAATTGCCTGATTAAATGACCTAAGCGGGCCATTCCGCCAACCAATTTCCCCCTGTCTTGGAAGGACTGATCGTGGGCATGAAGGTCATTAGTGTGCAAGATGGTCACGGTGAAATTTGTTTTTTTATCAGCCAGTGCCTGTGGTAGAGAGGCTATGAGGAGAGCACTTATGAATGCGCTGAAAATTGCCAAAATCAGTGTCAAACGCCAGCTAATTGGGCGCTGTTCGCTTTTTATGGTTTTATCTGTTTCTGCCATGCTCTTGCCCCAGTTAATTCCGCTTTCTGTACCCAGTTCTTCTGTATACGCTCAATCTGGCCAAAAAGTTCGAAGCATTAGTTGTGAGTTTGTGCCCGAGGAGCAATGCCCCGTGGAGATGGCCTCAATACGCTGTGAGCTCGATCTTGACCCTTTTGATGCGCCGATGTCGTCGCGCATCTATGCAGATTACAAGAATTCTAGCCAACGTTCTATATCAGCGGTCAAATTTAGAATTCGCTTTGTTGACGCCGAGGGCGTTGAGCGGGGCACTTTTCACGCCGTTGACAGTGCCTACGTTGCTGCTGGTGGAACCAAAGGCCATAAGTGGAAGCGAGATTTCACTCTAGACCCTAGGGTGGTGGCAATGAAAGTGCGGGTTTTGCAAGTCAAGTATGCCGAGGGCGGCGACTGGCAAAGTGTAAAGATGCAAGAGTTGGCTCAGCCAAGCGCTGCAGCGCCCACTGGTGGAAGTTCTCCCGCTACTAGCCCCGAGGCTGGGCCTTAAGAGCCATTTCTGAGATTACAGCATCTGATAAAGGTATCTACGCTGGGCTGAAAATATTCTTGTATGCAGCCGGCCAGCGGCTTCTTATGCCTCTTGTGCACCTCTCTGATATAGGGCGGTGATGTATTGTATATCCACTGCTAAAAATTGAATATTTCTCTCTATGGGAGGTTCGGATATGGCTCACGCCCGGGAGCCGATCACGACGATCCTTGCCATGGTTGTTGTTGCGATTGCATGTTTTGTCGTCGCCAAGGCAACCTGGCAAGTACTGCTTCTTGCTTTTGTCGTTGTGTGTTTCGGTTGTTGTCTCTACAAATTGATTGAAAAGGATACTCGTTCATCTAGGGAATTTACCCGCTAAGACCGTTTGCTGATTGCGATCTTTTACTTCTTGAAAGTACTAATAAATGAGCCTTCTAAGTAATTGGGAGGCTCGTTTTTTTGCCTTTCAGGTTGGTATAACCTAGTTAGAAAGTAGTCTGCATATTTTAGAGGCGGTGGCGTATAAATGGAGCCTGGGTCAAGCGGTGAGATTCTAATTGTCGATGACGATCAGGCTTTCCGAGCCTTTGTCTCTGCCCTGTTGGGCCGCCGTGGCTTCAAGGTCTGGGAAGCGCGCTCAGTGCGCGATGCTGAGCAAATTCTGGCTGCTTCTAAGCCGCGGCTGATTATTGTTGACTACAAGCTTCCTGATATGGACGGCGTCACCTGGATTGGCAAGCTACGTGATAGCGGTAATGAAACCCCTATAGCCTTCATTTCTGGCCATTGGTGTGATCGCAGCACTTTTAATTGGTTGCGCAATATTCTCAAAGTTTCACTGGTCATGCAAAAGCCTGTTTTGCCAGAGATATTTGTTGAGGTGATCGACAGTATTTTGCCTCAGGCCAACTACCAGGCTCCTGAAACTGAATATTTAGACCACTCTTCCGGTCAGTTTCCTGGCCGGCCTGTAAGCCGCGTTTCGATGATTGATATTGAGTGTGAGAACATTCGCCATGAGTATCCCCACAGTGATTTGGCAAAAGCCGAGCTAGCCCGGTTAGGAAATCTCGAATCGCAGCCAGAGTCGGTGCTTTTTAACAAGCTGACGCAATTGCGCAAAATGTTAGAAGTAGAAGAAACAATCAATGTCGCTAGAGCCAGTTATATTGTTGAGCTTAAGACTACGTGGACAACTTTGACTGCTCTCTTGCGTAGTATCAAAGACGACCCTCTTGCTGCGCGCCATGTTGAAGATGTTTTAGCGATCACTCACCGAATAAAGGGCACGGCTGGTTCTTATCAGCTAGTGACTATAGCTAAGTGTTCTGAAAGGCTTGAGAATATTACTAAGGCTTATGATCCAAGGGCTTCTGAAACCGAAAGCGAAATTATTTGGTCTGAGGTTTTTCGTATACTTGCTGACGGCGAGTTGGCCTTGATTGATGCTGAGCAGAAGTACGGTGCTCCTGCCCCTGAAGTTGAACAATATCGAACTCGTTTCTTAGCTGTTACAGACCAAAGTGGTGCGAGCAAACTTGGGGCGTTTGAGAAAATGGCCGAGCTCACTTTTTCCTCTAGCCATGCCTCGGCACTAACTGCTCTTAGTCGTAGTGCTTTCGATGCGGTTCTTGTGGCTGAGCCTTTTGCCAGCGATCCTGATCTTTTTTCGTTTTGTCGCGATATGCGGTTAGCGGCAAGCAATCCGGCTATGCCACTGCTGATGGTGTCTGACATGCAATCGCCTGGACAAGGCAATAGTAATCTTGTGCCCGCTAAAATTAGCTATGCTGGCTTCTCTGAAGTATTGCCACTAGACCCCTCCCCAGACGAGTTAAACGAGGCAATTATTGAGGTTACTGATCTTTCGTTCAGAAGCAAACCGAGGGTGCTGGTGGTTGATGACGATAGCGCCTTGACCGACTTTATTTCTCGTATATTGAGTATAGAGGGCTTCAATGTTGAAACCTTGAACGAGCCTATTCGTGTTATCGAAGCCCTTGACCTCTGTCAGCCTGAAGTAGTTGTTCTCGACGTGATTATGCCAGGCTTGAGTGGCTATGATGTTTGCCGCGAGATTCGCAATCACGAGCGCTGGCGCAATCTCGCTGTGCTTTTTCTCACAGCCAAGAGCAATCAAGAAGGTCGAGCACTAGCTTTTCGAGCTGGCGGCGATGACTTAATTGCCAAGCCTGTTCTCAAAGAAGAGTTAATTGCACGGGTTACTTCTTACGCTGAACGCACACGCCTTCGTCGCGATCAGGTTAATCGCGATCCACTTACTCACCTGCTTTCACGTGACGGGTTCTTTGCTGAAGCCGAACCGCGTATGAAAGAATGCATTTCTATTGAGTTGCCTTTCACGATGGCTCTTATTAACGTTGATGGTTTCGACCACATTGATAAAACCTTTGGCATGACCGCCGCTGAATCAGTGATCAGTGCTCTAGGCGCACTAATAAGTGGGCGTTTCGAACCGTCTGTGATTAAGGGCCGTTGGGCTGAGAGGGTATTTGTCTTGGCTTTTCCTGATTTAGATGTACAGCAAGCCTGTGAGCTAGTTGACTTGCTTGACCAAGAATTTTCGCAAGTTGAATTTACTGCTGACGATGAGAGAAGCTTTACAGTGTCGTTGACAGCTGGTTTTGCTAGTGCGCCAGAACAGGGAATTCAATTTAGTCAGGTGCGCGAGCTTTGTGTCCAGAATCTGATTGCCTGTGTGCAAGAGAAGGTGACACCATGAGACCTCGCCATATTTTATGAAAGACGATGAATAAAAGTGTGAAGTCAGTTTGGCAAGTTGATAGAAAAGGGCTCATAGTTGCTCTATTACTTATGGTCATGACTTTTGTTGCGGCATCAGCAATTGCTTTTCAACAGCAAAATTCAATGATTTCTTACCGTAAGCTTGTGATCGAGAGCTATCACCTTGCTGCTCTTTTAGATTCACTTTGCTCGTTGTTGCAAGATGCAGAAAGGGGGCAAGCCGACTTTCTTCAAAGTGGTGATCAGCGGCAGCTGGCATATTTAACGAAAGCAGATCGGGAGCTTGAACCAACCATTGCTGAGATTTTGCAATCACCATCACTTGGTGCTGACGATGCCAGAAGCGTAAAACTCTTGCAACAGCTAGCTAGAGACCGGCTCAATGAGCTTGCTTTGGTGCACGAGAAGCTAGACAAGCCAGTGTCTGCGGAGAAGATGGAGCAGATTCGCTCTATTGTTGATGAAGTTAAGGCTCAGCAGAGTGCTAATAGAAAACTCTTAGGGGTTCAGCTGCGAGAATTTACAGAAAGCTCCACGGTTACTCTCTCCGTCGTGTTTGCCTTTGCTATTTTTGCGCTTCTAGCTTGTGGCGCAGTTGTGATTAAACTGTTCGTTAGTAATTCGAAAATTACTGAAAGATCGAAAATTGATGCTCTAGCTGCAGCTAGTGCTCGTGATCGATTGAGCAATGTCTTTTCTAGTATGGATGAAGGCTTGCTCTTGCTGGACACGAATAGTCAGATTACTTTTGCTAACCCATCAGCTCAGACCATGTTTGCCCTTGATCAGTCTCAGCTACTTGGTATGACATTTCATCAGCTATTTGCCGGTACTACTAGTCGACCATTGACTGATTATCTCAATCTAGCAAGTGTATTTGAACGTTCAGTAAGTTTGCGCCATCTTGATCTTCGCTTGATTAGGCCGCAACTGCCGCTTCTTTCAGTTGATGCTACAGTGACTCCCGTAACAAGTGAAGAGAAAGTGACTGGAGCCGTTTTGACGTTTTTTGATACGACAGCTCAGCAAGAGAATGAACGACACATACGGGCACAGTTTGATATCACTAGAATATTAGCTCAGCAGTCTTCGTTAGAAGAAACAGGTCGGCGCATAATTGAGTCTATTTGTGTTCAATTTGATTGGTGCGGCGGTGAACTATGGCTGCTAAACGAGGCTAGAGAGTGCTTATCTATGGCCGCTTTTTTCGGGAATAGCGACGAGGCAGATGCGACTAACTTTAAGAGCTTTGCCGATGGTTCTCTAGAGTATAGGTTTGCTAAGGGCGAGGGAATTCCTGGTTGGTTGTGGCAGTCAGAAGAGCCTATGTGGATAGAAGATATTCTGTTATCTGATCAAGCTATTCGTAAGCAGTTGGCTGAGATTGCTGGTTTGCATACAGCAGTCGGAGTGCCCATTTTCTCAGGACAAACGTTTTTCGGAGCTCTTTTCTTCTATTCTGGCGAAGTTAGAATGAAGGATGATTCTAAATTGGCCATGTTTAGTTCTATTTGTTCACAGGTTGGTCAGTATATCGAGCATGCTCAAACTCAGGCCTTGTTGACTTTGAGTGAAGAGCGCTACAGTCTGGCTTTGGCAGGCAGTATGGACGGTATCTGGGACTACGATATCGTTAAAAAAAAGGCATTCTACTCAACTCGCTGGAAAGAGTTGCTTGGATTTAGCGATGATGAATTTGAGAGTGAGAGAGAGCAGTTCTATGATTGGGTTCATCCTGATGACCTAGAAGGGCTAAGGCGGGTAGAGAAAGCCCACCTTGATGGCGAGACGCCTGTATTTAGCCATCTTTTCCGTATTCGTCATCGCTCTGGTGATTATAGATGGTTTTCCTCTCGTGCCTGTGCTGTTCGAAATTCTTCGGGCGTGGCTATCAGGTTGGCTGGAGCTAGTCGAGATGTCACTAGTGATATCGAGGCGAAGCAGAAACTGATTGAAAGCGAACGCAAATTTAAAGCTATCTTTGACAAGCAGTTCGAGCTGATTGGGCTCTTGACTGTTGACGGTCTAGTTATAGATGCCAATCTTGCCGCCTTAAATTCTGTTGCTGTGACTTTGGCTGACGTAGAAGGCAAACCCTTTTGGCAGTGTCCTTGGTGGACCCAAAATGAAGAATCACAGAGGCAGATTCGTGAAGGTATTGACTTGGCTGCCGCTGGCCAGTTTGTGCGCTTCCAGGCTGAGCATGTCGGCCCTAACGGCAATATTTTTGTAGATTTTTCATTACAACCGGTCTTCGATGAAGATGGCAAAGTAGTTTTGCTAATTCCTGAAGGAAGAGACATTACTGAGCTTAAAGCCGCCCAAGAGAAACTTAGAGAAAGTGAAGCTATGTTCAGGCGTTTGACTGAGAACGTTAAGGCGATATTCTGGATCTCTTCTTTAGAGCAGCGCTTTCTCTACGTCAGCCCGGCCTTTGAAGAGATTACTGGTGGTGCTGTCGCCGATGTCTTAGTAGATGAACAGGTTTTCTTTGCTGCTGTGCATCCCGAAGATCTTGTCGTGGCCAAAAAACTGTTGACAGATAGTAATGGTGTCAAAGTGCAGTTTCGCATTAGGCGCGAGCATGATGAAGTTCGCTGGATATCGGCTAAGACTTTTGCTATCTGCGATGACCAAGGTCAGGTAGTTCAACTTTGCGGAGTGGCTGATGATATCAGCGATCGCAAAGAAGCAGAGAAGAGAGTTAGTGAATTTTATTCAACTGTTTCTCATGAATTGCGCAGTCCTCTTACTTCTATACGTGGCTCTTTGGGTCTAATTGAAAGTGGCTTGGTTGGCGATGTCAGTGAGGAGGCCTCAACTTTTGTCACCATTGCCAGGGTTGAGTCAGATCGCTTGATTAGACTAATCAACTCTATTCTTGATTTACGCAAGATTGAAGCCGGTAAGCTTGAGCTCAAATATCAGAATACCAAGGTCTCAGAATTGGTTCAGTCAACGCTGGCTAGCCTTTCAGGCATGGCTCACGAAGCCACCGTTACCTTTGCCTGCGGTTCTATCTGTGACGATGAAGTACAGTTAGATCAAGATCGCATTACTCAGGTGCTCACAAATCTGCTTTCGAATGGCATCAAATTTTCAAAGGCGAATTCGACGATTGTGATTAGTGCAGAGCGGCAGGATGATCGTATTTATTTCGCTGTTGAAGATGAAGGTTCTGGTATAGCTGCCCATGATTTACCCAAGTTGTTTGGTAAATTTCAGCAACTAGATTCAACCGATTCACGTTCGCAAGGAGGCACTGGTCTTGGCCTGGCGATTTCTAAGGCTTTGGTTGAGCAGCATGGTGGAGAAATTGGTGTTGAGAGCGAATCAGGCAAAGGCTCGAAATTTTGGTTCACGATACCAGTAAAAGCCAAGCTTAAGGGCGAGCGCGTGAAATCTTTAGTTTAGCTTGTACTTTATCGGCTACTAGTCTTAGCTCTTCAAGTTTCAGTACGTAGCAGAAGGCTGTGTATATTAAAAGCCCTGCACTACTAGCGATACCAATATTTAGTGACAACACTATTTTGTTTGCCACCCAGACCGCGCCAAACAGAGAGGTTAAATTGGAACTTAAAAAGTCAGCAAGTGGTTGGGGAATGTTGTAGCTTATTAAATAGCTTGTTAAGCCGCAGAGGGCAGAGCCGGCCACCATTATTAGTAGAGGCTTGATCATTGCCACTGTTCCGAGGCGGCCGGTTTTCTTGCGCAAGAAATAGTAAAGCCAGCTCAAATTAAATATGGTAATTAGAGTAGTCGCCAGAGCGATGCCGCTAATGCCTAATTTAAATACAGAGATAAAGAGCCAGTCTAAGAATACCTTGACTAGAATTGCCATGACCGCTATGGCAAAAGGTGTGCGGCTGTCTTGAAATGCATAGAAAACTCGAGTGAGCAAATCGCGGGCCACATAAAAGAAAATCATTGGTGTCAAGATCAGAAGTACTGATGCCACCATCTCGGTGTCGTTGGCTGTCCAGGCGTTTTTTTCAAAAAGTAGTTTGATCACTGCTCGCCCTTCTACCAAAAGCAAGGCTGAAACTGGTAGAGCCAAGAACCAAAGTAAGGTTAGGGCTCGTTTTAATTCAAATTTGAGATCGTCGATTTTTCCGGCAGTTACATGTTTAGCAAAGATTGGGCCAATGGGAACCAGCATGGCTGTTACTAAAATCCCCAAAGGTAACTGCACTAATCTATTAGCATTACAGATAGCAGACCAGCCACCTTGTTCAAGGCCTGAGGTAAAACCTTGGTCGACATAGCCAATTAGGGTGCCAATGGAAGTGCTGAAAGTGAGCGGCACAAACATCACTAGATATTCTTTCATGCCCGGTTGCAACTTGGTAAAAATTTCAAGACTAAAGCAGGGCCGCGCTTTGAGCATCCCTGGTATCTGCACGGCCAGCTGGCCAATACCGCCGACCAAGGTGCCTAAGGCCAAGGCAACGCCGCCGTCAGTATGGGGCAAGAGAACAAAAGTGATGATTGCTCCCGAGGCAAAGGCCGGTGCAATGGAGGGCCAAAAGTGTTCGTTGTAGGTGTTTGATATGCCGCAGCCAATGCCGACAAGCCCGGCAATCATAATTAGTGGCGCCATGATCCGCACTTGTTTTATTACTTCCACTAAGCGCTGAGCAGTGCTATATCCTTTACTAGCATCGACGGCGCCGGGCACAATCGCTTGCACTATGGCTGGTGCAAAAATGTAAACAAGAAGGGCAATCAGCCCCATTGATATCGCAGTCCAAGCCATCATCTGCATAACTAGCTTGCCATTGTTGACTGTTGTGGCATCTTCTCGTTTGCCTGTGAGAACAGAGAAGGCCGCTGTATGGAAGGGGCCGCCCTGGCCGCCAAATAGTACAAGAATAGTGCCAGTAATTGAGTAGGCAAAGTTGTAGGCATCAGCAATTAAGCCTAGGCCAAAGGTGGTGCCAATAACGATATCGCGCGCAAGGCCGGCAAACTTAGATAAAAGAGTAAAGAGAGCAACCAATGAAAAGGTTTTAGCTAAGCTTTTTCCGGAGCCCTGTTGTGCATTCTCATTTGCTTTTTCGTTAGCGGGCTTAATGTCCGACACTATCTGGCTCTTTTATTTGCCCACCAAGTTCAGCTGCATATTTTACTGATGGTGCAATTACCGGTTGAATTTTCTTGCCCTTATCGCCAGGCACAACCACATAGTCTGGTGAAATATTGAGGTAGCGTGCGGCCTCCATGCCAACAGCATTGAAAACAGGCCCGGCTACAGTGTTGCCCCAGCGACCATCGGTTTGGGGGCTGTCAATTACGGCAATACAAGTTAGTTGAGGGTTGCTCGCTGGCAAGAAACCAACGAACGAAGCTATGGTTTGACCGGCCATGTAGCCGCGGCCATTGGCCGTTACTTTCTGAGCGGTGCCTGTTTTGCCGGCGACTCTATAACCGGGAATTTGACCGGCAATCTGAGTGCCTTCATAGACGTTTTCAGCAAGAAGGCGCGAAACCAATTTAGCAACTTCTGGGGCCACAACTCTTCGTTTGTTCGGTTCTATCCATTTTTCAGTGACACCATTGCTGGGGTCATAGACTCGCCTGATTAAGTGGGGCTGAATCCAGACGCCGTTGTTAGCCACAGCACTTACCGCGGCGACCAGCTGAAGTGGCGTTACAGCAATGGCCCCTTGACCAAAGCCAGTTGTGGCCGCATCAATAGGCGTCCAGTATTTCGCTGCTGTCAAAAGACCGCGTGATTCTCCAGGTAGTTCGATGCCGGTGCGGCGACCGAGGCCAAAATCATAGAGCTTGTCGTGAAACTGCTTTGGTGTCATGGCCATGCCAATCATGGCTGAAGCAATGTTAGAAGAGTGGATGAAAAGGCCCTTTAAGTCGATGGTGCCGTGGCCACCATCGTGGTTGTGAATTGTGCGATTGCCAATGGTCAGTGAGCCACCATCATAAAAGGTTGAATTGGGCTTGATTGCCCCGGTCTCAAGACCAGAACAAACAGTAATAATTTTGAAGGTGGAACCGGGCTGATAGACATCTACCATTGACCAGTTTTTCAAAATTTCATAGGGATATTTATTGTAGTGATTGGGATCAAATGACGGATAGTTGGCCCAAGCGAGAATCTCACCGGTATTTGGATCGGCTAGGATTACCGCTCCTTTTAGGGCATGAGAGTGCTTGCACATGGCAAACAATTCTTTTTCAGCTAAGTGCTGTAAATAGTTATCTATGGTCAGTTCAACGTGGCGGCCCAAGGGCGGCGTAATGTCCCAAGATGGCTCTCGTTCAGTCACCAAGATTGGGTGTCCTTTGCCGTCTAGCTGCGGTTTAGGAATGGTGCCAGTATTAGTGAGCATCTCGTGCTCTGCTTGTTCGACTCCGCCTTGACCATGAAATTCAGCGTCAGTAAAACCAAGCAAGTGAGCTGCTAGAGCCCCTTCTGGATACTGTCTAAACGGTCTAGGGACAATATCAATGCCAGCCCAATTTAAGGCCTGTAGTGCATCTGCTGTCTCTCTATCAAGGTGCTTTGCTAACGTTACCACCGGGTAACCTTGGTTCAGTAGCTTGGAAATTTTGTTAACCGGTTCTTTGACTATGGCTGCCAGCTTTGTGGCTGCTTCTTCGCGTTCAGCTTTGAGCAGCTTCACGTGGACATATATATCGTATCTAGTCGTATCAATAGCTAGAGGTAAGCCGCGGCGGTCTGTAATGGCGCCACGGTGCACCAACATATTATGCTGTTGCCTTTGGGTGTGGGCTTTTTCCGTGAGCTTGCTGCCTTGATAAATCTGTAAGTAGTAGAGACGAGCAATAACCGAAAGGGCGCAAATCCCTAAGATAATTTGGCAGAAGCGCAAACACCAAAGGGGCGATTTGGGCTGACGCCTGATTCGCCCTGGTCGGGACCTCGTTCTCACCGGTCTATCTATCAAATCTCTAGGCAAGTCCTTTCCACTCCGCCATCAAAAAGACCCGATATATATCTATCGAATAGCTTTTGATTTGTTACAAGAAATGGTTGTCAGAAGTAACAACCAATATTTTAGTAGCCTGGCATCAAAGGTAGTTGATGTTTGGCTGGCTTGAAAGGATTAAGTTTTGGAGGGGTTACTTCCTTGACTATCTTGACTTCTTCCGGCACTCGCAAACCTGTGCTGCCGGTGACGCTGGCTTGAATGTCTTGATACGAGACTCGCTTAAGAAGGTCGTAAGACTGTTCAGAATTTTGTTCGCTGAGGCGGCGTACTTGGTCTTGTACCTTGCCAACTTCGCTTGACGAAGAAACATCAAAGCCATAACCCAAGATGGCTAATCCGCACAGGGCTATTAATGAAGCTTGCAGCGTTCTGTTTACACGTACGAGAAAAGGCGCCTTGCGGGTTTTGCGCTTAGGCGCTTCGATTGGCACAAGGTGCGGGCGCGCTGTTCTCGCTGGAGCTGGTGTGGCACGCACGACAGATGGAGCGCTCTGATTTTGGTTGTAGCCGAAAGCTACAGGGTAAGTCGTAGCTGGTTGCATGTTTTCAACAAGAGCAACTCTGGCCACGGACACTCTTGCGGCCGGTTCATTATGAGATTTGCCGTAAGCAAAGCTCACGGGTTGTTCTTCGTAAACGCGGCGAGGAAGAGTGCTAACCATATATACTCCTAAATCAGCTTTTGAGCTGCACGTAGTTTAGCACTACGACTCCGGGTATTGGCAAGCAATTCATCTTCAGAAGCTGTAACAGGTTTACGCGTAATTATCAGTACCTCGCACTCTTTTTTGCAGGTGCAGATGGGGGCTCGCGGTGGGCAAATGCATGATGCTGCGGCCATCTTGAAGAATTGTTTAACGATACGATCTTCTAAGCTATGAAACGTAATAACTACTAATCGTGCTCCCGGCTTTAGAATACTTAATGACTCACGTAAGAAATCTTCAAGACTCTCAAGCTCCTCATTAACAGCCATTCTTATTGCTTGAAACGTTCTTGTAGCCGGATGTATATAGCCACCACCAGCAGAGCCGAAACTTTTTTTGTAATTTTTTTTATCAGCTGCTCTTGGTATGCAGCGGGCGACAATATCAGCCAAAGCGAGAGTGGATTCAATAGGTCTATTAGCCACTATGCGATTAGCTATCTTGCGGCTATGTCTCTCTTCGCCGTATTTGTAAATAATATCTGCCAGTGCACTTTCTGGCCATTGATTGATTATATTGTAGGCGGAAAGTGATTCGCTGCGATCCATTCGCATATCGAGTGGGCCTTCTTTTTGGAAGCTAAAGCCACGTTCTCCTTGGTCTATTTGCATAGACGATACGCCTAGATCTGCCAGTATGCCACCGTCAATGGTATTGACACCATATTGCGATAGTGATGCTTTTAGATATCTAAAGTTAGAGTGGAGCATTGTTGCTTTGTCGCCAAAGCTCTCTTTGAGCCGCTCTAAGCTGACAGCGTCACGGTCAAATGCAAATAGTCTACTTTTGCCTTCGGTCAGTTCGGCAATGCGAGCTAGGTGACCGCCAGCTCCGGCGGTGGCATCTACATATGTAAGACCGGGCCGTACATCCAATGCATCCATAACTTCGTTGAGGAGAACCGGTATATGTTCCAAAAATTAATCAGTCCGTATATTTAATTGCCCGACGAAGGGCGGTCTGGCTGCGGGCTTTTGCTCGTTCTTTCTTTGCGCTTCGCCACTACATCGAAGTCTCCGCAGAACGAGTATATCAAGAGTAGGCCAACTAGCATGCCAGCTGCACCAGCCAAGGGCGGGCTTAGCCATTCAGGTTTACTGGCGATTAGATTTAGAGATAAAAGCATTTGCGAGAGGGCAATTGGCGAAGCCAAGAGTAGAGCTAGCATAAGCAATTGTCTTGAGCTAGCGGTTGTGCCAGCGCAGTGCCACCTGAGGCCGTCCCACCAGAAAGTCAGAGCAATCTTAAGGCCCATACGGTTGGCTGGGTAAAGCATTCTCCCGCCGCGCAGGGCGACAAAGCTTCGTTCGCAAGAAGTACACTTCAGTGTTTCGGTGATACCAAACGGTTCAATCATGCCAGAGCTGCAGCGAGGGCAAGGATACGACTGGTTGGCCGCAATTATCTGCTGACGGATTGATAGATTCTGGTAGGAAGAATGGAACATCTGAAAATTCCCCATGGACCGAGTAAAAATTAAGCCATAGTCAAACCGCATCGACGTCTTACCCCGCCGCTGCCTGTTCTTTTAACAAGAGATCCAATCCCCTGTATATTCTTGATACCCGTTAGAAGCCCTCCCCTCTACAGGTGAAGGGGAAAATCATTAGATTTAATCAAATTATTTTCAGTGTCTTTGTTACAAGGGCTCATAAGGCCCTGTTTCAGGAGAAATATGGGTCTTTTCTGCTGGCACCGAGGGCTCCGACTGCCAGCATTAGACGAAAGGTCTCGCCGTAATCAGCCCCATGAATGGTTATGGTTCTAGCGGAAAGACGCTTTATTTGCGGTAAAAGTTCAGCGGCATCTGCCATTGAAGGGTCGAAGAAAGTAATTTCAATTTGCGCTGGTTCTGCCGCCTTAAATAGTTGCCAATGCTTCTTGTTCGTTGCCTGGCGGGCTCGTTCTTTAAGAAGTTTGAGATTCTCCTGGTGTGGGTGAAACACTGCGGCATAGCGCGACACTGCAGTTTTCACTTGGGCAGTGACAATATCTCCTAGCAAATCGCGGGCTTCTTCGCAGACGGTGTCGTCGCCGCACAGCATGGCTATGGGTACACCAAAGTGTCCAGCTAAAGCTGCATTTAAGCCTGTTTCACCCACCGACTGACCGTTCAGTTTGACTTCAAAAAAGATCTGCGCGCGATATGTGTGGCTTAGTACCCCAGTTGCGTGGCCAGCTCGAGCATGGTAGCCGACAAAAACGGCAAAGTCGGCCGGGTTGACACCAGAAACCATAGAGAATGGCTTCTGCCAACCACTACGTACAGAGACGCCTTTGTGTTGGTAGAGCTTCTCTATATGAAGATTGCGCATATCCCAGTGCGAATCGTTCACTAAAATTTCTTCGACACCACCAGCCAGAAGGCCTTCTATTACTGCATTGGTTTCTTCGTGCATCAGCTCTAAGGCGCGGGCATAACCAGGCTCGTTGGGCTGAGTTTGGCTCGAATGCAAAATTCCGTTAACACCTTCTAAGTCAACAGATATATATGCTCTCATTTTGTTAGTAACCTTTGACTGTTCAACTGCAAGACTAAAAAACGATGAGTATATAAGGGATTGTTAGCAAATCATTTTTTTATTGGTTACTTCCTGATCATGTCAAGCACAAGAAAGCTGGCAGGGGTTATAATCTCCCGAGATATATGGAAACCGACGCCCCCAATCAATTAACACCTTATAAATTACCATTCACCAAAATGCATGGTCTTGGCAACGACTTTGTAATGGTCAAAGACGTTGACCTCGAAATGGTATTGCGCTCAGCTTTGGCGATTACCGGTGAAGCGCGCTCCGGTGTTGTGAACATAGATGTCGCTGCTGCCCTTAGTCGTCTGGCTCAAGCTGTGTGCGATCGGCGTTTCGGCATCGGCGCTGATGGTTTAATTGTTGCTGTCAGGCCCCATGGTGCTGCTGGGGTGCTTGAAAAAATAGTAGCCGCTTATCCTTCTTATGGGCAATGTGATCTTGCCTGGATTTATATCAATAGTGATGGCTCGTCCTCTGATATGTGTGGCAATGGCCTGCGCTGCTTAGCTTATTTTGCCCGCGAGAATGCCGACAAGGAAGGCGAAAGCCATTGGCCCAAGGCCGATAAATTCAAGGTTGCTACTCGGGCCTATCCTGTAGGCGTAGTGGTGCAGCAATCGGCCTTAGGCTCTGCCGGCGGTGCCATTGATTGTTCAGGTCAGTCATTGGTGCGCTTGGTGCGAACACAGTTGGGCGGCCCCGTAATCAAGTTTGTAGCCGAGAAGCTAATTTTGAACGATATCACCCTTAGTGCCACGGCTGTCGATATGGGCAATCCGCACTGTGTTATTTTCGATTGTGCTGAGTTGGAGCTTACTCAATATCAAGGTTGTATGCGTGGCATATCGAGCGGTGCCTCTTTTGCTTTTGTTGGAAAATTTCCTGGTCGATTGCTTGACTTGGCTCATCAGATTCAGGGCCTGTCTCTCTTTCCTCAAGGAGTTAATGTTGAATTTGTACTGCCGCAAGGGCGAGATCGGGCCGTTGTTTATGTGGTAGAACGAGGCTGTGGTCCAACTTTGGCCTGCGCCTCTGGGGCTGCTGCTGTGGTGGCAGCCGGAGTAATTGAAGAGCGCCTAAACCGCCAATGCTGTGTTATTCTTCCAGGTGGGGAACTTGAGGTCACCTGGTCTTCCGTGGATAATCTCATCGAGCTAAACGGACCAGCGCAAATAGCATTTTCCGGCGAATTTCCACTCGGCGATAGTTTTTGTCTTTCTGATTTGTCTGCACACTCTAGCTGCGAAAGCAGAGAGGAGTTACCAGCATGAGCGTGATCATGGAAGCCGATCAACGTCGCGAATGGATGAAGAGTCGTCGCAAACAGCGGAAAGCTACCCGTCGGGCAAGATCGCGTAGGCAAACTTTGCGCTATGTGCTTTTGTTCGGCATGCTTATTGCTGGGGCCGCTTGCTTTACCCACTTGCCTTGGACCCTGCACAACGAAAAGACTGAAGTCATTGTTCATGGCAATTCTGTTGCTACAAGAGACCAAGTTTTGAAGCTTGTGAAAAATGCCGTCAATGTACCAATTTATAGAATCGATCCCAAAAAACTCGAAAACCAAATTGCTTCTCTTAAGGCGGTTCGGCATGCTTTTGTTAGGCGTTATGCACTGCCGAAGCCTCACTTGGTGGTTGAGATACTCGAAGAATATCCTTGGGCTACTTATAGTCCAGATCCAAGCAAGCCGGCTGAGGCTGTAATTGCTCAATCGGGCAGATTTATTTCCATTGCTGAGTTTCCTGCTGTGGTGCGTCCGCATCTTGTAATATACGGCCAACACAGCTTAAAGCTCACTTCGCGCGAAGTGGCACAGTGGGCTAGTTGGGCCAACTATATTAGTAGTCAGACTGGACGGCCTGTCGACTACATTGATATGCGTCAACCTTTTGATGTTAAAGTCGCTAACGGTGATTTGACTCTAAAGATTGGTTTGCCGGATGCCACTTTGAGCCGTAGGCTTGGTCGCCTAGTTTCAATTCTTCCAACTGTAGAGCCAATCAAAGACAAGGTTGAATTTATCGATCTTGGTCTCGATAATTCTATTCCTCTAAAGATCTCTAAGAATCCTAAGCGACCCACTGAGAAGACTGAAGCTGAAGATGCTCGTAATGCCGCTTTGAATAACATTCCAGAAAGTATTCAGGGCGCTCTATCAAGTCGGCCAGCTAACAGTACCCTCTAATTGCATCTCATAAATTTCCTGAGAGTGCAGATTTAGCGCCTTCCCACAAATCGTTGAGCTGATCAGGCGAATGTTCTTTTAGTGGTCTCTCACTATTTTCTTCCATCCATTCAAAGCGGCGTTTAAATTTATTGATAGTCATAAGCAAACACTCTTCAGGGTCGAGGGCATGCCAGCGTGCCAAATTGACCATGCAGAACAGGGCGTCACCAAATTCAAGGGCGACATCTTGTTTGGCTTTATCTCTGTCTTTTTGTTGGGGCTGCTCTTTCGCCTCACCGTTTTTGGGGCTGATCAAGTCAGGGTGCGAAATTGCTTCTTGCAGTTCGCTGATTTCTGAATGCAGCTTGGCCCAGACATCGGCTTCTTTTTCCCACTCGAAGCCTTGATTGACAGCTTTCTCTGATATTTTTAGAGCCTGTAGTAGGGCTGGCATAGTTCTGGGTACGCCCGTTAAGGCCGATTCTTTTTTCTCGGGTGCAGCACTAGAGCTATCTAGCTTTTCTTGTTTTTCTTTTGCCTTTAGTTCTTGCCATTGGCTGACAACACCTTCTGCTGTATCGACTTTTGCATCGGCAAAGACATGGGGATGCCTGCGAATCATCTTGGCATTTATCGATGCAGCGACGTCTTCAATCGTAAAGTTTCCGTCGTCTTTGGCCACTTGTGAATTGAGTACAATTTGCAGCAGCAAATCCCCTAGCTCTTCTTTGATTTTTTCAGGGTCGCCTTCGTGAATTGCTTCCATCACTTCATAGGCTTCTTCAAGTAAATAGCGGGCCAGACTTTTGTGCGTCTGTTCTCTATCCCAGGGGCAGCCATCAGGAGATCTGAGCTTGGCTACAGTTGCAATGAACTGCTCTAAATGTGAACCTTCTAAATTTGAGCTTTCTAAATCTAAAGACATGGGGCTCCATAGGCCTTAAGCTATAAGTATTGATCTGATGTTAAACCAGAGGCTAGCATAGCTTCTCTCTCCGTTTCTTAGTTTGTGGGAATAAATCTCGTGGATATATGTGTTATCGGTGCCGGCTACGTAGGTCTTGTAACTAGCGCGTGCTTGGCTTATCTTGGCAATCATGTCACGGCAGTTGAAGCTAACCCCGAGCGGTTAGGCAGTTTGAAAAGTGGGCTGGTGCCATTTTTTGAGCCTGGATTGCAAGATTTTGTTAAAGAGACCAGTGAATCGGGCTTTCTCAATTTTTCTGACAATTTAGAAGAAGCTGTTAAGCGGGCCCAAATTGTCTTCATCGCTGTTGGTACGCCATCACTGCCCAATGGCGAACCGGATCTCTCTCAGGTGATGGTTGTGGCGCGTAGCATCGGCAGCGCACTAGATGCAAAGCACCGCCGCATCATTGTCAATAAATCAACCGTGCCAGTGGGCTCGGGTAACTGGGTCGAAATGCTGGTTTCGCAAGGGGTGCAAAATGCTCAACCAGTTCCGGCTCGAGCCGCTCGCCCAGAGTCGCCTAGTTTTGTTGTGGTCAGCAATCCTGAATTCTTGCGCGAAGGCAGCGCAATTTCTGATTCGTTCTATCCTGATCGTATAGTGGTTGGTTCAACCGATGAGCAAGCCGTAGCCGTGATGAAGAGCTTGTACAAGCCAATTGTCGAGCAAAGTTTTGATGTGCCAACTTTTGCTCCGCGCCCGAAAGAGTTTTCATCTGTTCCTTTTGTTGTTACCGACCTGGCTTCAGCTGAACTGATTAAATATTCAGCCAATGCCTTTTTGGCCATGAAAATAAGCTTTGCCAATGAAATTGCTGGTTTGTGCGAAAAAGTGGGTGCTGATGTCAGTCAAGTAACTCAAGGTATAGGCCTTGATTATCGTATTGGTAAAGCTTTCCTTCATGCCGGAGTGGGTTGGGGCGGGAGCTGTTTCGGCAAAGACGTGAGTGCATTGATGCAGGTAGCCAAAGAGTATTCTTATCCAACTTCGCTGCTAGAAGCCACAGTGGCTGTCAATGATCGTCAGCGTCTAGTGGTCATTAAGAAGCTGCAAGATGAGTTGAAAATTTTGAAGGGTCGCACAGTTGGCTTGCTTGGCCTTTCATTTAAGCCTAATACAGATGACTTGCGCGATGCTCCAGCTTTGACTATTGCCTATCAGCTCTTAAAAATGGGTGCCACAGTGAAAGCTTACGACCCAGTATCAAACGATCGCTGCAAAGTTCTCCACGCCAATCTTGATTTGGTTTATTGTCATAATGTTGAAGAATTGGCTGCTGATAGCGACGCTCTGGTGCTCGTCACTGAGTGGGAACAATTTAGAAAACTAGATTGGAAAAAGTTGGCTAAGAGTATGCGTTGGCCTCTTGTAATTGATGGCCGCAATGCTTTAAGCGAAGAAGAGATAACCGCTGCCGGTATGACTTATCGAGGAGTAGGACGTTGAGAATTTTAATCACTGGTGGTGCCGGTTTTATCGGTTCGCATTTGACCGATCGAATGATGGCTGAAGGGCACCAGGTTGTGGTGATGGATAACCTCATCACTGGCAACTATCAGAATATTGCTCAGCACAAGTCTAATCCGCGCTTTGAATTCATCCATCATAATGTCTCGAACCATATTCACATAGTTGGAGATCTAGATTGGGTTATCCATTTTGCTTCTCCTGCCTCTCCAGTCGATTATCTACTGTTGCCTATTGAGACCTTGAAGGTTAATTCATTAGGCACGCACAACACTCTTGGATTGGCCCTTTCAAAAGGTGCGCGCTACTTTCTTGCTAGTACCTCTGAAGTCTATGGTGATCCTGAAATTCATCCACAACCTGAAACCTACTGGGGCAATGTCAATCCGATTGGTCCTCGTGGTGTCTATGATGAGGCAAAGCGCTTTGCTGAAGCAATCACAATGGCCTACCATCACAAACATGGCTTAGACACTCGCATTATTCGTATTTTTAATTGCTATGGGCCGCGTTTGAGGCTAGACGACGGTCGTGTGGTATCCAACTTTATTGGCCAATCTTTAGCTAATCAGCCGCTAACTGTTTACGGCGAAGGCCAGCAAACTAGAAGCTTCCAGTATGTCTCTGACTTGGTTGAAGGCATTGTGCGTTTAATGGATGTTGACCATCATTTGCCCGTCAATCTTGGTAATCCAGAAGAGAAAACTGTGCTTGAGTTGGCAACCATCATCAAAGAGTTAGTTGGGAGCCAGAGTGAGATTGTGAAAAAGCCTTTGCCTGTAGATGATCCAAAACGTCGCCTGCCAGATACTACCAAGGCTAAGCAGCTGATTAACTGGGCGCCCAGCAAAGACTTGGTGGATGGGCTGAAAGAGACCATCGAATGGTATCGCCAGGCGCAGACTCGCGAGCTGGATGCGGTTAAATAGGTTGGTTTCAAAAAATTTGGCTTGAATTAGTCGTCTAGTGGTCGTCAATGATTGGCCTGGGGTGATCTATGGATGTTTTTGCCAATAATTGGGGTAAATAGATTGTGGTTGGGACTGGTAAGAATTAGCTTGACAACAAAATGTCAGAAAGCTTAGAATCCTCTAACCCCCGCAGTTACCATATTTTTTTGAGGCCAAGGCTATGACCGACCGTTCCGCACGTGCATCTGATGATAAAGAGAAAGGTAGCGCCAAGTCGGAGGGTGGTTTCTCCTTCGGCAGTGTTATGGGGCACTTGGGTCGCGCTAAAGACGCAGTAGTTGAAGGCGGCAGCAAGGCCGCTGGCAAAGTCAAAGACGTCGTAGTCGAGAATGCTCCCAAAGTCAAAGACGCAGTAGTTGAGAATGCTCCGAAGGTCAAGCAGGCTGCGCTTGATGCTGCTAATAGCAAGGCTGGCAAGGCAGTGGTTGGCGTTGGCAAAGAAGTTTATGAGGAAGAGAAGGCAACTGGTAATCGGGTGATGGGCGCTGCAAAGCGTGGAGATATTCTCACTGTTGGCAAGGAAGTGGCACCGCTTGTGATTATGGGTCCGCAAGGAGTTATCCTAGATAAGGTGGGCCGCAAGGCGCTTGACAAGGGCGTACAGGAGCTACCGAAAGAGCATCAGGGAACGGCCAAAGACGTCGTCAACGTCGGCCGGATTGCTAATGGAGGCATCCCCGATGCGAAGCAGGTGATTACCGGCACAGTTCTTGATGACGATAAGCGTGGCAAGGCCATGGAGACAGTTTCTGGCGCTGGCAAGAAGGTTTGGGGTTGGATTAAGGGCGGCGATGACGATACTAAAGGTGAAGTCAAAGCAGGCGCCAAGGCTGAAAAGCCCGACTATCCAAGTGATTATCCCGATAACGAGAAACCGCAAGATTTGCCCAAACGTAAGGCCACAAAGAAGTAGCTCTTATGTTTTAGAGCTAGTCTGAGCTACGGGTACAGAAAGGTAATTTTTGCTACGCTATATTCGTATCAGTTACTTGAGGCAAGGGTAAGTCATGATTGGCAGCAAATTGTTAGTGCGGTTGGCTGCTTTTGCCATAGTCGCGAGCAGTTGTTCTTTGCTGTCTGGTTGTAGCACGGGCTACAAGCCTACTGGCTTAGCGCTGCCCGAAAAGTTTCCCATATCCTGTTATCCTGGCACCGAATGTACGAAGTCTGACAGCACACCAATTGGTCAAAACAAGTACAGACAGATTGTGATTTTAAAGAGTAGTGATGAATTTGATAAAATTCTCAATTTCTATAAGAATGAAATAGCGATGAAAGCTTATCGCTTGCTTTCCGATAACAATATAAAAGGGACAATCACACTTGAGTGCACATCTGATTGGGCCAAGCTTGATATTATTTTGGTGCCCATTGGTGAACAGACAGTCATTTGCATTACGTACGATCCTAAGCTAGACCCGGCACAAAAATAGGCATGATTTTAGTATCACTGGTGGTGCGGCCGATATTCTGTTTGGCCTTTTGTCTTGGTCTAGGTCTTTCTCAGGCTGTTCCTCAAGCTTTTGCTCAGTTACCAGCTCCTAATTCTGTTAACCCTGCTAATCCTGTTGCTCCTGCAACTACTGCTCCTGCCAATGTTCAGTCTGCAGCAGGTTTGCCTGAAGTGGCGCTTGTTGCTCCCAGTTTTAAGCCTACGGCCTTAGGTTCTTTCGTCGATCGCTTGGCGTTTGATGGATGGAATGGCGCTCCTTTGTATCTTTGGCAGCCTGTCGCCGGTGCCGCTGTACCGCAGCTGCCAGAAAGTGATGGAATGAAGGCGACGATTCTTCAAGAATATGGTCTGCGATTCTTCACGCGCAAATCGCTCCAGCGGGGGCAGCGATATATACATGTAGATGTGTATGAATTTGCAAACAATGATGGTGCCTTTGCTGCCTATTCTTTTTTACGTCGTGGTGCAACAACTGTCGTGTTGCGTGGTGACGCTACATCAGAAGATGATGACAGCATTTCATTTGTGCAAGGCAAGACTTTTATATCTATATATGGAACATCTGCCGATGATGAAGAGAGTAAAGATGTCATTAGGCTGTGCGCTACTAAGGTTGCTAAAGGGATAGTAGAAAGCGGGGCTCCGCCTTATATTCTTTCGACTATGCCGCAACTAGAATTTCTCCATGGTAGCGAAAAAATTGTAATGGGCCCAGTGTCAGCGCGGCGATTTTGCCCGGCTCCCTATCTAAGCTCTCTTGATTTTAAGCAGGTCAAGCTGGCCTGTGTAGCTGACTATCAGATGCGTGATCCAGTCAAAGAACGGGTGAAGTTGCTGCTTGTTGATTATGGTGGCAACGCCAAAGCCGCAGCGGCAAGCTATCAATCGTATATCAATGCCCTTTGCCAAAGTCGTGATGAAAACCCCGATTTGCGTCTAGCTCAAGATAGCAACCAGTTTCGCAACGGTGCAACTTTTACCGAGATTCAACTGCACGGTTCTCGTATCTTTATGGTCACCGGTGCGCGCAAGAAGTACAGTCCAGAGCTTTTGCTGCGCCAAATTCGGTAGATGCTTTTGGCAATGGTGCCATTCCGGTCGGTAGTCAAGAGTCGGGCTGGTCCTTGGTTTTCTCTCAAGACGCTGCACTCGCCCTATTCTATTTGTTTGGTGCCGATCAAGTGTTGCGAGGCGTAACAAGCGTTCTCACCGTTTGAGATGTGGCGTTTTTTTCATTATTGAAGCAACTAATTCTTGAAACAGGCACAGGCTGTTAATCTTGCAAATTAAAGAGTGGTAGCCAATTGTGTATATTTCTGGATGCTTTTGTAAGAAGCCTATGGACAGTCACTTTTGTATTGTTTGACACGCCCTATTTAGCTTGGTATGATTTCTCTCGTCGTCTGAATCACATTCGCCTTGAGCGAATTACTCCGACGCCAATTTGAACCCTGATAACTGAATAGCCTTATGTACAAGGCGCCTGTCAAGAATTTTGAGTAGGCAAACTAAATCGTTTTAAACGCACTTGGCTAACGCTAAGTGACAACGGAGAGTTTGATCCTGGCTCA
>JAGOSY010000041.1 GCA_018062085.1 bacterium
CTTAAGAAACAACACTCAATTTTGGATCAACTTACACCTGCTGACATTGACTTCTTTTCCGATCCCCTAAATTGGCGGGGCGGACCAATGTATGAGGTCCGGCTGATCTATCCACCAGAATATCCCAAAGCCAGCATTACAGAAGCTATCTTCGAATTTGGCGGTCTTGTGCCCTGGCAGCCCAAACCAGATCCACTGCCTCAACTTTTTAAAAGTATCCTGCACATCGAAGAATTACCGTCAGTGGGATTCGTCCACCACCATCATGACCTGTCAGTAAAATCTGCGGAATATAGCTTAGCTGTATACCAAAGGCAGTTCCAGCGTATCGTCGGTGAAGAGCTTGGAGTGAGCTGGGCATCGATGGATTTAAAGCGGCTCGTAAAGCTACACGAGGCGCTATTTCTTCTGATTCACACAATGAACCGCGAAACCCCTGTCTTGTGCGCAAGCATTTGCTCGGAGATTTGGGGGCATGCGGAGCCGATTAATTGTGGTCATTCCATTTGTATTTCAAAAAAATTGGCTAAAACACTGAGTATCCCTGGCAATCCGGTGCTTGGTTTGGATTATTTTGTCGCTATCGACTTCGCAAGCAACAGAAGGAGTTAAAAACTATAAATTTTGCACTTAAGAACTCTGAAAGTCTCGGCATCTTTTTAAGTTCCTAGTAAAGAACATTCTGACTGAGTGCAGTTTGTGAGAAGCCTATTTAACCGAATAGCTCTCAAGGCCAACAGCTTCACCTTTCAAAGTAAATTCAATACTTGTATTGAAAGCATTACAGACATAGTATTGCTTAGACCTAATTTCTCGGTTTGCGGGCAGAACCCAGCTCAGCAGAGATAACCCACCATCACCAGGTGTCCTAAACTTATATTCAAACTTAGACATAGGTGCAACCACAAAATCAGACAGTCTGTCAGTTCTGTTATAGAGTCTAACGTGCATAGGAACTGAATTTCGATTACTCACAATAACCCGTTGTTCACTCCTGTAGAGAAATGCAAAGCAAAAAGCAATCAAAACAAACAGAAATGAAATTGCATAGTGTTTGCCACCAAGGTAATTATTGAGATACACAGGAGTGATTTATCCCCAGTAATGATCGAACCTCAATAGTTACTCAAACGATCACAAAACACAAGATCCAGAAACTTAAGACGCCGGTGGCATCAACCCAATCACCAGCTGCACTGACTGCCCACTAGCCAACAACTGCTCCTTAAGACTAGAAATATCTCCACTCAACCACCTCCAGTCTTCTTCAGACGGAGCAATTAACAACTCACGGGCCAACAAATTGATCTGAATCTTCAATTGAGCAGGAGAACCGCCTGAAAGGTCTTTCTTCAATAGAGCGTTCACTCTATCCATCCACTCTTGGTCAAGCCCCTTCTCGGCCCTTACAGCAGCCTCATGCTTTTGAGCCTCTTGACGCTGATCTCTCATCTTCAATTCATAAACTATTCGACGAGCTGCCAAGCGACCGGGCGGCATAATTTTTGGATCAAGAGGTGCAGCAGGCTGACTTTGCTTCGCAGTCGCCTGCACCCCAGCGTTATATTCGCCTGGATCAGCTGCCAAGCAGACTCCAGATAAGCGCTCCTGTACGTGTTTCCATAAATCAGCATGCTTGGCCAAGGTATCAGTACTGCAGCAAGTCTTCAGTTTCAGGTCTCTGGTAGAGAACGGCTGACCCATCTCTTCGAAGTCGGCAACGGCCGCCTGAATGTTCTGTCTGGCTGTGGCCTTCCGTTTGGCATTGGCCATAACCCAAACCACCGGCACTTCAAACTCATATTTGCGTGTTTCTTGTCCACGCCTGTGTGGTGGCACCCAATTTGCTGCTCGCTCAATTTGTTTTAGCCCGTCTGAATGACCGGCGGATATATCTTTGCTCTGCCCGTGGTGCTTAGCCCGGAGCAATTCTTCCATTAGCCACTTGCGCTCATCTTCATAGCCGTAACCGAGCGGAGAAACCATACGCTCTGGATCACCATAGAAAAGATAGTGCGAAAGCGACAGCACTGCGTCAGCTCGCTGCGACGGACCACTCAACCCATGGTTGTAGTATTGCCGACCGCGAAGCCAGACATCACACTTGATACCTGGCGGCAACTTCTTAAATACCGACTTCACTTCTTTGATCGACTCGGCCGAGCCTTCTTCTGGCAAATCGCGCCGGATCGGAATAATCTCAGCCATTCTGGTGCTGTTAGCAGCCCGAGCGACAATTACTTGCTTGGTCGAAGCGACCTGTTCTACATAAGCCTTAAGCCGGTGGAACTGATGATATGGATTAACGTTGCACTCCATGTCATTGACAAATTTGTTCAGCGCCTCTGCTGGACTAAGCTCATCTCTTTCCTCGCTCACAGCAAGACTATTTGAATTGAGCCAAGCAAATCCAGGTTGAAGCGGAAGCCTCAAACCCTGGCCAACTGAATTCTCACCAGGGTGCGGGAATATCTCGAGCGTGCCTTTGGCCACTTCAAAATCATGCAGCTTCAATAAGTGATAGAGCTGACGGTGCAAATCCTTCGAACTGACCGGCGCATCAAAGAATATATACAGATGCCAGCCACCAGACTCAGACGATCGATAAAGGTTGTACTCAGAAATCCCAGCCTTCTCAAGCAAGCTAGTTATTTTCTGAAGCCCTTCTTTACTGTGATAGCGGCTGCCGGCATCAATATCTAAAACAGCATACTTGCTAGCTTTGCCCGACCTGGTGCCAATGAAAGCCTTTGGGTGCACACAAGCAATTGCTTTGAGAATCTCAGTATCAGTAAGACTCCACTGCTCATTGGCCGAAATCCACGCTCCGCTGCCAAATGGTCGATAGATATACGCATACCGATGGAACAACGAGACAAAACGCTCTGCCGTCTCCTTTGTGTGAGCCGGAAAGTATTTTAGACGTGAAAATTTAACTGGCGCGGCACTATTGCCTGCCAAAGATATAAGTCCGGTCATAGTACTCACTCTTTCTAATGAAGGACGAGTTGACCTAACCGGATCAGTGCTTTATGCTTGAATCATCTCAGGGCGTCGTCCAAACTCCTGATCTAAAACCGCATAACTGATCCGTTAGTGATCTCTTAAAACATCGCCTGCAAGCGATGTTTTTTGTTATTTACTGTCTTTCACATCCCTCCTGGTTGGTACTTGATTGGGCCAAATTGCCCGGTAGTTCAATGGGAAAAAACTTGGTTTGTGCCGGGGAGGCACTGTCTGAGCTGTCCGGCAAACTGGAGCGCGGCTTCTTTCCGCGCTTTGGTCGCCCTTTCGGAAGCGCGGAAATCTCCGGCAACAGATCTGTCGAAAATAGAAGTAGTTGCATGCCGACGGTCTTGTCTGTGAATTCGACCTCGGTAGCTGGGAAATCAAAGCCATTAGATTGAAGCGACTCAGGAATTAGAGCCTGTTCAAGGATTTGTTCTGGCTGAGCAATAGTCGGCAAAGCTTCCGCCAAAGTCATACGAAGTAACTGATCAGTTTCCTCGCTTCGGTGGTCAGCAACGTCCAATATTGAGTCAGAATTGGGTTCATTCGAGACTATTGTTGGTTCAACTTCGATAGCCAGGAAATCTAACACCTCAGAATGTATTGGCTCCGGAAGAAGAGTTGACTCAGCAATTGGCTTTGGTTCGGCAATCGCTATTTGGTCCTCGTTCAAAATTATTTGGTGTGACTGCTTTATTTCCTCGCAGCCGACTTCATCAACATCGGGAGGGAAGTCAAAGCTTGTTTCGCTAGGACCTCTTGTTGCTCTCGTTTCCTCGCTGGTTTCCGCGCATATTGCTTCGGCTCGAGCAAGCTTAGTTTGCAAACTCACAGGACACACAGCAGCAGTTTCTATATCTCTAAGGAAAATAGCCATCGCGGCAGGAAGTGAAACTTCATCGCGATGCAACTTCGGCTCAAAACTTTCATTAAGCCAACAGAAGCCTGGTTGCAATGGAATTGGGAATACTTGGTCCGAATGGATCGTAAGCGAACCCGGTGCAGGTTTGAAGCCACACTTTCCGAGATAAACACCCAAGTCGTGGGCGATTTCCTCGGTTTTCACTGGCGCGGAAAATGCAATAAATATCTGAGCATCGTCAGAACCAGCTGCTTTGTATAATCGAGGCAATACACCGACTTCTGAGAGATTTCCGAGCAGTTGACTCAATGGCAAAGATTGGCGGTATTCCGATGCTTCCGGAATAGTCAAAACCAAATAAGCTGAGACGCTATCTAAAAGACATGCGCGTAAAGACTGCGCACCATCAGTAATTGCACTGGCAATCTCCTCATCAGTCAGGTAGTGAAACTGACTCATGGTGCGCCAGCTACTACTGTCAATTTTTCGAATGGCAGATCCAAATCTCTGCGGAAAAAGAGACAGAAACTTCTTGGTTAAGGAGACGCTATCAAATTCGTCTTGTGCTGGAGTCTGCCCCTTTGCACAATCTATATAAGTGCTAATTTTCGTACTCTCTTTCTAGGAGATTTGATGATACTGAGTGAAGAACGGTTGTTGAATAAGTCTGAATCTAAGAAGGCCCCAATATTCGATCGACATATCTTTAGACATATTGCCAAGAAGTGATCTTTGACACTATATAAGGTGCTTCGGCAGCGATCAATACTTTAGATCTGGAAGACTGATGGATCAATGGTCTTCCTCGCCCTCGGAAATTTCCTCGGTGGTGGCACCACTGCGCTATCTTGGGCCCTGTTTGACTGTTGCAGTCAATTTGATCTATTTTCGATCCATCGGATTTCCTGGCAGAAGTCGAAATTCCTAATCGCGGAAATTGATCTTCCTCGGTGGTTCTGATAAACGCGGAAACTTCCGCAGCGTCCACTTCGGGACTGGTAAAACTGACTGGTGGCAAGATTCGGACTTTCTAGCTTATGTGCAACCCGCACCACTAACGATATCAGAATAATATATTTTCGCAAGCCCGGAAATTGAAATTTCTTCGGCAAAGAAAACATTTCCGCGCCAACAGTTCCGACTGACAACGCTAAAGCGACAGCGAAGAGTGCCACGGAGCAGCCCCTCCAGAGTTCACGCCACCTAGCGAGGAAGAGCGCCAAGGCATGGGCGCGGAATCAGCGGAGAAATATTTTCCTCGCTTCCGCACCGATTCCGAGGCGCGGAAAGCCGCAAAAAAAACCAAGAATTGGAGTCAAACCAAACTTAAAGAGATAAAAATGGCACAAAAAAGTGAGGATTAGATTGCCCGCCCAACTGTAGCCCTAGAAACCCGTCCGATAAATATCACCTAGCGATTGCCACCATATACGAACCAACCAAGATGCAAAGAAAGGTGCACCATATTTCAGCTGTTTCCAAAGCCCGGAAATACCGTAAGCCCCTGCCCACGGCCCATTAAGCAACCCAGGAAATGATACCACGGAAAATTTTCCTCGATTTCCGTGGTATCAAGCGCAAATACCCTTATAATGATTGAGCACAATTTCGATTAGATATATACACCGGCGCGCCACTAGATATGGAACCAACCAGATGAGAACTATTTCGGTAAAGGAAGCTGCACACGCCTTAGGCTGCACCACTCGGACCGTCATTAATAGGCTCAAAAATGGCGACCTCAATGGTCAGCAGTTTGCAAATCCCTACGGTGTTAGCGAGTGGCGGATTTACCCCACCAAGGAAATAGCGCAGAAATTAAGAATCAAAGAGCCCGGAAACCCGGAAACAGTTAGCGCGGAAATGAATTTTGGCCCTCTCGAAGAGCCCATAGACGCAGAAACTGTTAGCGAGGAAACCACTTCCCAAGCCTCCTACACTCAGGACTGGATGGAGTCCGAGCGTCAGCATATGAGGATCTTGGCCGAAGAGATGATGCGGCCTTTGCTTGAAACTATTCGCAACCAGGAAAGGCAACTGGAAGATCAGAGCGTCAAACTCAAGCTATTGCCTGATTTCGAAAAACAAGCAGCGGATGAGCGCAAAGCAGCTCAACTCAAGGCGCTTGAAGCTGAGGCACTGCGCAAGCAAGTTGATGCACTGAAACTCAAGAACGAAGCAGCCGAGAAAGCACAAGAGCAAGTTGCACTTCTTGAAAAAACCATAGAAGAGCGCCAACGCGAAGCTGCCGCCGAAATTCAGAAACTTAAAGAAGAGAAAGAAGCACAACTCAAATTAGTTGAAGTGCAGCTAGCTGCACTTTCTCAGACAGTTCTGGAGTTAAAACAGCCCTGGTGGAAGAAACTATTTGGCACCAGTCCAGAAGCTGTTACAGACAATACTAATGTGGTGGACACCACGGAACAATAGAGCTTCGCATCAAAGGTGCTCGGCGTATCGCATAGTTGTTTCCAATTTGACGTGTCCACCGAACTGGGCAACCAGACCTAGTTCATTGCCTTGACGTAGAAGGTTTGTCAGGCACGTTTGCCTAAGAGTATGACTCGAAACGCCATGAAGATTGGCGCGCTCGGCCAGATTGCGAATAGCATGGTCAATGCTATCTACTGACATGCGACCTCCACGATTCGATAGAAATAGGCCTTCGTCTCTTGCCATTGGAAATCTCGTCTTACGCTCACTAAGCCATTCTTGCAAGGAGATTGCGCACGAAGGGTTTAAAGGTAATTCTCGGCAGCCTGATTGATTTCCAGATCTGACCTTCAGCACGTTTTTGCGTTTTGAAAGACGCACATCAGCAAGGTTTAAGTTCCTACACTCACTAATTCGAATGCCTGTGCTGAGCAGCAATATAGCGAGCGCTCTATCGCGTGGCCTCTTGCAGCGTACCACGGCTTGCAGAAACTCCTGCTGTTCATCAAGCCCAAGGGATTGAGGAGCTGCAGCCTGACAGTTCTCTCGGCCAGCATTGCATTTTCCGAGCCCCAGAAAAGCGAAGAAAGAGTCAATGGCAGTAAGGTATGCGTTCACCGTTTGCTGGCTGATTTCAATGGTCAAATTTAGGTATTGCTTGAAATCAGACACCGCGGAATCGCGGGCATCCCTGTCCGTTAGTCCAACAGAACGTTCGTCCAGACGCCCCCCCAGGAAGCCTAGAAAAAGCTGCAAGCGAGTCTCGTAGGCACGCTTTGTGTGGGGAGACAGAGGTTGCCTTCTCAACCACTTCTTGTATGCCTCAAACTGCTCAAGCAGATTGAACAAACCTTGAGCATTTGAAGCCGGAGGCAGCGGGAAAAGATCAGTTTGACCACCGCTTGAATTTCTGATTTGCATGAACTAAGCGCCGCCCCCAATATCAGGCATATTTTAGCGACACACAGCCAGCAAGGCAAGCTATGGCGGATGGCACGTCGAGAACAAGAAGCCACCGTGCAGTTCATCCCATGGGCATCGGCGTAGCAATAGAATGTTGGAAGTAACCGATCAGCCGGACTACTGGACACAATTAGAATTCCTAGTCATTGCTTGTGCTAAAGATCGATATCACAAGCTTTCTACACCTCAGGTCTACTCGGCCCAGAGCGGAGAATTTCTAGCTCGCCAATTACATCTACTGGCCGACGATTATTAAACCTTGAGCTTATTCGGTCCGCAATAACAGAGTCCGTTTCAGCAGCCTGAAAAACACTTTCAATCAGTTCTTCCAGATCCTCGAGGTAATCGGGCGAGCGTAACTGACACCGATCTCCTTCCACTAGAGCCAAGTGGTCTCCATCCCAGCGTTTAGAGGTTGGTGAGCGGTGACAAATCACTATACAGCCCGGTCTATCTAACTGCTTGTATGAAGTCGGATTAGATGGTGGCACATAATCTGGCTGTCTATTTTCTGGCAACATTGAAAATGCGTGTACAAGGGGATTCCTAAACGAGAGATAGATCTGCAATGGCAAATATTGTTTGGTGGTAACAGAAGGATCATCTAATGAAGCAATTTCATTTTGGAATTCAAAGCTAGCGTAATCAGGAAGATGCAGGCGAACCATATCAACGAAATGCGGACGTTGAAGACTAGGTTCGGGAAAACTTACAGAATCAGGCTCTGTTAGATTTGCAATCCATTCAATTAACATAGCTCCACCAATGAACTCCCAAGGAGTACCATACTGTGCAAAGCATTTAAGGTCACTAACGCGTGCCTGATAATATCCTTTTATTCTAAGAAGATCCGGAGCTGCCGACACTTTACCTCCAATCTCGATTAAGGAATCCCACGGCTTTAACGATAAAGGATCAAACTTGATTTACGAAGAGCTCAATACGGCGTCAAAAGATATCATGGGAACAATTGAGGCTATTTTAGCTAAGCCAAGCAACAAAATCATCGCGCTTGGAGAGATGCACTATAGCCCAGACCGAACTCGTTTAACTTTCCAAAATGTTGTCGAGTCCGCTGCAAAGCACGGATTTACTCATTTAGCTCTCGAATTGAGAAACACTCTGCAACCGACATTTGAGCAATTTCAAAAGACCGGCGAACTTGACAATTTGGTTTCTTCATTAAAAGGAAACGGGGCAGATAAGTGGTTCAGACCAGTGGGATCGGACTTTGAAGGACGCCCAGATCTTGACATATTTGGCATGGTGAGCAAGGCACAAAAAAACAATATGACCATAATAGCGGTAGATGAGTCACCTGAAGACGGTAGATACTCAGATAGAGACGGCAAAATGGCTGCACGAGTCAGTGAGGTGTTAAAGGACCAAAATCACAAGGTTATCCTCTGGGGTGGTTACACACATCATTACGCTCGCCCTATCGGTTTGCGTACTGGATGGAAAAGTGCTGTCGAACACTTATCCGAGCAGCATGCCAACAGCATACTTTCTATTGCTGGCATCACCTGTGAGCACGGGCTCTCACTCGTGGAATTTGACTACGTAAGCGACGCGTCCGGAATTCTGGAACCCATAAGTCGCCTGGATGACAGCCATATCGTTGAAACCAAGAATGCCGCAAATCTTGCTTTAACTGAGGCTGGAAAGATTGAGCGGTGTGGCAATGGCAAGCATCACGGAGCAAATTGCCAGTGCGGAAGCAATAAACCGACGTCAAACCAATCCCCTATTCTTTGGGGCTACTGGGACTACCTCATTGTGCAAAACCGAGGATTCCGACCAGAGTGGTCGCTATAGTGGGCAATAGTTTGCAGCGATCTAAGTGGTTCACGGAACACTTAAAGGAATGGTCAAAACTCGCCAGAGTGCGTTAGATCTGAGCGTCGTTAGCGACAATTAGAGCTGCGGTTTTATGGGGTAGCTATGTCCAATGAATCATTACTGCCACCGTAGTCAGTGGGCTCAGTTAAGAAGTTCAAATGATCTCTTAGTTGATCGATGCGAGTTTTGACCACGCGATTGCTATATCCAGCAACCATCATTGGTGCGGCGCTTCCCCCTTCAAAGGGATTGATGTAAAACTGTGATTCCGCCTTTATAAAATTAGCGAAATGCGCTTGCGCCCTTTGTAATTGTCTTTGTTTGGACTTTGAAAGACATTGATTGATAGCCTCAACTAACGCGCTCATTTCTTTCAAAGACTCTTCGTAGCGATAATTGGCATTGATATTCATAGAAGCTTGGAAAGAGGCGGTGCTTCCGGGCTCACCTAGCTCCAAACAAAATTGGTGAGTAGCCGCAATAAATCTGGCGACTTGTTCAAGTAAGTTCTGCAACTTGCGCGGGTTTACGATATCGCATGGGGTCAATTCGTGGACTATGATATGGCGAATTTCAAAAATTTCTTTAACGGCTGCAATTGCAAGGTCTGGGCTTGGCAATAGTAGCGACTCATCCCCATCGTTTTCTGACACATCACCAAATACGGAACTGTCAAATGAGTGTGCTTTTTTTAACTCTTGCAAAAAGCTCGGAATCTTTTTTTCCGATTTCAATCCGATTAGAACCGAAAGGTGACTATCAATGTTTTGCAGACTGTTGACGGACACCGAGTGTGCTGCCAAATCACCTAGAGTAATTTGACGACCAATGAGAGGCATAAGGTTTTTAATAGTGAAGTTGCCGGTGAGCAAATCTGTCGCACGTGTGCGGAATGGCTCACCACTCTCGACGAGATGATAAATCGCCCAGCGAGTAGAGTTTTCTAAACAGGTAACTGCGGCTATGGGAAAATATTTCCACAATTCCAAGTCATCTGAAGACATTACCTTGGAGGTGTCCACCAATCGCTGTATTTGCGCTTCCACAGCATAAGCTGCTGAATATTTGTCATTCCAATGTAGACCACGCGTTTTTATCGGTGCAATGAAATCAATTTTGCTGGCTTGGCGTGACATATTTGAACATCTCCAAACATAAAAAATCGGTCTGTAACTCAAGATTTCTAGCTTGCGAAACGCTTGACGCATTGAATTCTCACGATATACGGTTGGCAGAAATTGCGTATCACCATCACCCCAAATGCTTCGCACTAACAGAACAGCGGCATAGCTGCGTAGAAAGGTACTAGGAGCTATGGCAAGATCCAAATAACCTTAAACGCTGTGAAGAGTTCTAGTTTGTCAAGAAATTTCATAAGTTCGCCCTAGATGCTTTCTAAATGAATACCCAGTTACGCGCAAAACATTCAAGGAAACAAAAGACTCATTTCGTTTACTACAATTTCCCCACCATTTCACACTCTCCAGCCTTCGGCGCCGCACTGCTACAGCAGAGAGATTATTACCAAGAAGCGATCATCCTACTACGATCTGCTTACGAGGCAGTAATAATAGCCACCTATCTGAGGCAGAATCCGCATGAACTAACGCGCTACGAAGCACACGGGATTCTTTGCAATCTTCGGAACACAACAGAAATACTTCAAACAGTTAAGCAAGGTTCGCAGACTTATGCACATCAAGCACCATCGGCACCACTCCAGAGGAAAAAGCGCGGCAAGCCCTGAACAAACCACCCACTGACGTATACAGGGAGCGAGGAAAGGCACCACGAAAAAAACTTCCGAGCAATTCCTCGCCTAATTGCGAGTTTTATCTATAATGATGACGATTCTTCTCGATGGAATATATTCAATCGAGCATTGCTAGATATAGAGCTGCTTTATGAGTATGAAAACAGTCACCGTCAAACAAGTAGCCGAGGCCCTAAATCTGACGACCAGTGCCGTCCGCGATCGTTTGACCAGATGCGACCTGAAAGGCACTCAAAAAGTAAACAGCTTCGGCGTCAAAGAATGGCGCATTTACCCAACTAAAGAAATTGCGGCAAAGCTCAATTTAGACCTTGAATCCGAGGTTCAAAACAACGACTTCCCCGCCATGGAAGAAACCGTAGACGCTGAAACAGTCGACTTCGAGGGTGCGGAAGTCAACCCTCACCAGCAATGGGTCGACAAAGAGCGCCACAACCTGCGCATGCTCGCCGAGGAAATGATGAAACCTCTGCTCGCTACCATCCGTGACCAGGAGCGCCTCGAAAAGGAACGAGCCTTAGCTGAAGCCACCGACAAGCTTCAAGTTCTCGAAAAAGCCAAGCAAGACGCTGAAACCGCCAGATCAGAGTTCGAAGCATCTCTCCAAAGTGAAATATCTCGACTCCGTGAGAAAAAGGAAGAGCAAGCAAAGACAATCGAGACGAAGTTCGACGTCCTTCAACAACTGCTTGAAGAACTTCAGAAGCCAAAACCCACTTTCTGGCAGAAAATGTTTGGGGCACAACAATGAGCTGGCCTTCTGACCAGTACACGGGAATCGGTGTAGGCATTTCCATAGCGATCGGCGGCGGAATGCCTACAGCCATTGGCGGAAGTATGTCTAAAAATGTCGAAGAGCTGCAGAAGCCTTGGTGGAAAGAGGTTTTTAGCTCCTGATGACGGATTTGGACGAAGATCCTGATGATGACCAGTTCAACCCTCGTGCGTTCATGGAGGCGAGACGTCCACATCTATTTTCGGACGCAGAAGAGCAAGAGGTTTCATCCGTGGACCGAGGACTTCTGGAATACACTCTGGAAACGCTAACGAGCCGGCAAGAAGAAATCAAATTTGAACAGTTTGCTCTTCATTTAGCAAAAAAGGAAATTTGTAAAAATCTCATCCCTCATACAGGACCAACAGGCGGTGGGGATGGGAAGACAGATAGTGAAAACTATCAAGTTTCCGAAGAAATTGCAGCGCTATGGTACATCGGAGACCCTAAAAGGGCGTCTACCGAAAAATTTGCTTTTTGTTTTACTGCAAAAAAAGATTGGAAGCCCAAATTTAAATCCGACATAGCGAGTGTAATGAGCACAGGTCGGAATTTTTCTGTCATTTACTTCATTACAAACCAGTTTGTCTCGAGCCGCGAACGCGCAGACCTACAAGATGCTTTCAACAAGGATACTGGCAAAGAAGTAAAACTTCTGGACAGACAGTGGATCGTAGACAAAGTCATCGAGAACAAACGCTGGGATGTAGTTAGTCAACACCTTAATATTGGTGACCAAAAAGCTATCAGTAATGATGGACCTCGAAATCTTCAGAACAAAAAACGCCTTGAAGCAATCGAAAAAGAGATAGAGGAAGCCGAATATCAAGGTCTACAATTTGCTGAAGATTGTTTTGAAGCGGCGCTGTTAGCCAGAAATATTGGCTTACCCTCAATCGAAGTATTTGGCAGATTTGAACGAGCCGAAAGAGCAAGCGAAAAAATCGGAAGCAAACTCCAACTTTTTAGAATTCTGTACAAAAGAGCATGGACAGCTTACTGGTGGTACAACGATTTTCCAGAATTATCGAGACTCTATGAGAAAGCTGAAGAGCTGGTTCTGGATAATGATTCAGCTTTTATACTTCAAGATTTATCCTCCATATGCCAGATCGGATTAACTGCAAGCGCGCATCCTAAACACAAGGACCTGGCACCACTTTTTGAAAAACGGGCGGCGAGCTTAAAAGCGTCGCTGAAGAGAATCATCAGCACATTTCCGGACACAACAAACGGTCTATGGGCAGAGACCCACGATTGCGTATTGACTTTGTCTTTAAATGCTGGTGTCCATCCTGATAGAACGACTAAATTTTCAAACACACTCAAGGACATCCTGCTTCGCGCTAAAACGCACGCGGGCTATCCTGTTGAGGCCATTTATCACGTTATCTGTGAGGAATTCAGTACATTTATCACCGACAACGATGCCTTTGACGAGTTGTTTGAACTAGTTATGGACATCCAGTCCCAACGTGTTTCAGAGTCAACCAAAGGTAAGAACCGCTTCAATCGTGGTCTTCAACTCTATGCAAGCGGGCGAAATTATCAAGCACTAGATCAGCTAACGAAAGCACAAATTCTTCTAGCGAAAGACGAACTTATTGAAGAATATGTTTTAGCAACTTTTGCTGCAGGGGTAGCATTTAGAGATGTGGGATTATTTTGGGCAGCTCGAGCCAATATGGCTGTTGCCACATCACTGTTCTTGCAATTCAAACAAAGAAGCGCTGCAGTCATTCCTCCTAAAATTTTGCTCCTTCTCCAAGAACTTGCCGACACCGAATTGTTGCTAAGCCGCCCATTGTCAGCGCTTCAGGTGATCGAGCTTTCACTAATTCTGGCTAGCGAAATGAAGTTGTCAGAGCCACAGATGCAAAAGTTTCGCGAGCTCGACATGAAATTCGCGTGGTTAATTCTTGGAACAGAAACAGAAGAATTGACCCAACTGGAGACTTTTCCAGAGATTTTGAAGTCGTATCTGCAACTTTCATCGAGCGTTCTTTTGTTCTGTCTCGGTTACGAAGATAAAGCGGATGAATGGATTGAACCAAACAAAATCAAAGAATTAGTTGACGAAATCGCTCCTAAGACAGTTGAGCAGGTTGACACAGTGTGCAGTCCAACCTGGTATCTAAAGGAACCATTCATTCTGAAATCACGAATTTTGGGCTGCGAACTCGAGGTCGTTGTACACACGCGAATAGCCATTTTGATCGCCGAGAGTTTGCTCGCTTTCGTAGAGAATTTTTTGGCGACAGCTGTCATGCTGAAAAATTGTATGGCACTTCGTGCGAGCGTGCGAATTGAACTCGTTTCGCAAGAAAATTCGTCGTTTGAGTTTGAAGAGATTGAAGATGAGTATGGCGTTACGACTCTTTTGATCAAGTATTCATACGTGTCAATCAACGACTTTGCAGACACAAAAACTTACCAAAAAAAACTCTTCGATTGTGCGGTTGAAATCCTCAAGCACATGGAACTCTCATTGGACGAGGAGTCATTAAAAGAGCTGTTTGAACAGCACGAGGTCTTGAATAGATGCCAGTTTGCAGCAAGTTCATTAACGTCGACTCTCAAACTTTTTGGTAGTGAAGCAAAATATACTCCAGTAGAATGGCTGGCAGAAGCGGCAAATCTGCAAGCTTATAAACTAGCTCGAGATAAGCGCTGGTTGCAGGTTTCAGCAAGCGAGGACGACCACAGCCCAGGCGGAGCAGAGAACAACGAAGATGCTCCCCCCTTCTATTTAGAGATGTATAGTCATAGGGATTTTTCATTTCAAACTGCCATCGACATGCGGATCTGGCGGCGGGCCTTATGGAGCGGAACAGCCTTTGGAATTATCGAGGGTGATCTTTCGAGAATAGAATTCTGGCTAACCTTCGGCGATTTGGAAGTTGCAAAAAAAATATTCAGAGGCTGGATAAAAAAAGTCGGGAGAGTTGACGCAGAAGAATGGCTAGGTGTCTCAATCATCACCGGGATTGACTCGAGCAATCCTTATCACTACCGCGTCGTGTTGTCTGTTAGCGAGGCTTACCTCAATCGCTTAAAAGGCAAGAAAGGGCTGTTGACTCTAAGTCCAGCGACCCTAACTATGACACCGTCTAATTCAGCCAATCTTGACAGGTTTTTAAAAGCCTACAATCAGGCTGGTTGGTACGATTTGGGGCCGGCGCAAATATGCAATGGTCAAATGAACTGTGAAACTGAATTGACGATCCAAAAAAAGAATTTGGATGTGGTGCCAGCTTGGCAGATCGGCGAACAGCATTACCTGGTAATGGCGCTAGGTGGTATTAAAAATCCAGTTATCCCAGCTGATGTGTCTGACGCACCAGTACTTGCTGCACTAAAAAAATATCAATCATTGCCAGATAGTCTAGGTTAAATGCAGTGCCAAAAAAGTCTACAAAACGATCTAACACAAATTCTCAGAATGCTGACAGTTCCGAGTTCATGCAGAAATTGCAGGGGTGGAAGGCCTTTGAAGAATTTGTGTCAACCTTGTATGAGAACGACGACGAAGCAATAATTGAACGAAACAAAATTGATATTGACAAAACTGGTGCCAGGCGCGAAACCGATGTCAAAATCACCCACCACAAAGCGCTGCACTCTTACGTGACTCTCGTTGAATGTAAGCGCTGGAAATACAAAGTGACACGCAACCGTGTCGACGTTTTGGCTGCAAGCATGGAAGCCTTGAATGCTCAAAAAGGCGCTATTTTCACGACTAAAGGCTACGAAGCAGGGGCAAAAGCGTACGCTGCCGGCAAGGGAATCGACATATTTCTTGTGCGCGATTTGACCGATGAAGAATGGGGTCTTCCAGGGCGCAATATCCACTTCTATCAGCGTTATTGGAATGGAAGCTATGTACAGCAAGGTTTGAACGGAGAAGTAAAACGCTCTAACCCAGAGGAACAAAGTCCTATTTGTTTTTCGATGCCGATTACTCCGGAGTCGCTTACAGATTCAAGATTCGACCTTTATTCACTGGATGGAGAGCGTGGCCCTAATCTCGTTTCTATCATGAAAAAGGGCCACCTGCAAATTTTGCGTCATTTAACATCGCGATTCGGCCTGCAGAATGATGGCAAGGACATGGTGGTATTCATAACTATGGTCGGCAAATTTGATTTTCAAAATGCTAAACATCGTCAACTTAGACTATCCGAAGGGTCAATAGAGATCAGTGATTTACCTTTCGCATTTAATGCTCGTATGAGCCAAAAAGAGCTTAAGGTTGATCGAGGTGCCTCCGTTGATATGGCAGTAGCACTCGAAAACTATCTTACTTTGACAAAACATTCAGTTGTAAAAAGAAAGGAGGAAGAGAAGTCGAGTTTGAAAAAAATGGCGAATAGGTCTCCCGAGCCTGAAGAAGCGGTGTTAGAGAATGGTTCAGTGTTGGATATTTTTCTGAGCATTCACGTTCCTGTAGACGCAAATTATATAAATGCGATAGTAAGTTCAGTAGCTGAAGTTCAGTTAAAACTAACAACTAATCAGCAACAAGTTAATTTCGAGATTGAAGTAAAAAGACCATCTATAGCCATTTTACGAGGTTAACTCGCTTCGTACCAACTTTATGTCTTCCTGCCGCGATTCAATTCCCATACTAAATCCCGGGCTAGCTTCCTTTAACTCTTTCAACGTCGTTTGAAAAAAAGCTTTCTTGTAGTAACCAACAGCAAACATCTCGAAATCCGCATAAAGACTTCGGCTTGGGTCTTCAGGTATCGAGTTTTCCCAACGCATAAAAGTTAGAGTTTGCTTTGGATGAATGATAATTTCGCTTGTCGCTTGAAATATTTGTCCGGCAGGCATATCCATAGTTGCTAACGGAACCTGTTCCAATGAGCGTGACATGCCATAGGTTTCTCCGATCGGTATACTGTACCGAGGACCAAAAGATATACCTGGGTAGTGCGCTGCGCCAAAACCGACATTAGCCAATCCAATAAAGATCCGATCTGGCATATGCCTGTATGCATCGTTAAATCGTAGCCAAAGGCGAAGATCAGGTTTGGCAACTCTGTTAAATCTATCTGCCACCATTGAATGCGTCATCGGCATAAAATTCGAGGAGACACGACAGTAATATCTTTGCAAGTCAGCGCCAGTTGCCATAACGGGCTCATTTCCAGCAATAGGAATATAAGATACAGCAAAACCAAGATCGGCCTCTTCATCAAGCCAGATAGGCTTGTGACGGACGTCTTGAAGAAATGGAGAGGCTAATTGTGGGGACATGGAATTCATGTCTGTCAAAAAACGCTTTAGATTTGCAATCGGCTTGAGTTCGTCAGCTGCATCTGGACCTTCTCTTGTTTGCACTGCCTTAACGCCCCAAATGAGAATTCCACCATCCCCATTTGCAAACCCGCTCAATGCCTTCGACAAGTTCTTCTTATCGTCGCGTACCATTGGACCGGAGTGTGCACTGGCTTCTTTGAAGTCTAATACTTCGTTTTCAATTGCTTTTTCCTCGACGCACTGTTTTATATAGGCGAGGTCGATGGAGTCGTACAGCTCTCGAATATTCATAAGCTCAATTCTTTCAATTTTCGCAAAGTCGGTTGCAGACTTTATGGTACACACATGAATCTCGAATATCCAATTTTCAATATAAGAACTCGATGAACATGCTTTTGCCGCTCCGACTGTGCTGCGTTGCTTACCAGTATTCGTTTGACGCCCGTGAAAGCCCTAAAACTTGACGGCTGAGGCCTTGGAACTTTTCTTTCTTGACAGCCTCTACGTTTGGAGTTATACTCTAAAGTACTCCAAAACAGGAGGAGCGATTATGCAAACGGTTCCTAGGGGCAAAACAAGAGAGTCAGTCGCGCTAGCCGCCTTTTTCAGAATTGGCGAAGAGTGGGAATTGACTACACAACAGCAAATGAAGTTGCTCGGTATGACCACCGAGTCAACGTTCTACAGCTATAAGAGCGCGCCTGAAAGCGCCCGAATTGACCAGGATAAGCTTGAGAGATTGAGCCTTGTCATAGGCATATACCAAGACCTTCGAACTTTGCTATCTGACAAAACAGCTGTGCGAACATGGATCAAAAAGCCGAATCAGGCGGCGCCTTTCTGCGGCAAAAGTGCTTTGGATTACCTCATGGAACAAGGTCGAATCCTGGATTTGCATAGAGTAAGGGGATATCTTACCGGCCAGCGAGGCGTCTAATTGTTTTCGATTCCGGTATCGAATATCAGGTGGACGCCTTGCTTTCGCATAATTGCAAACCGGTACCCACCAATTAATTTCTTCGAAACTCTTTCTGCCGATCCCACAGAATGGGAAATGCTTCTCGATGTCGCAAGACTGACAGATCCTAGCGTGGACCCGGGCAACATAGCGGCTTTAGAGCCGGAGGACCGGTTAAACACTCCTGGTGCAGTGTGGATACTCCCATCGTTTACGTTTCACGATCCAAATGGCACGAGGTTTAGCACTCCATCTTTCGGCGCATATTATGCAGCTCTTGAATTAGAAACAGCCATACACGAGACCGTCCATCGCCGAACGTTATTTATGCAAGCAACAAATGAGGCAGCTCAAGACCTAGACCAATTAGTAATCCTAGCTGATTTACAGGGCAACCTCGACGACATCAGGTTGATGAGCGGAGCATTAGCCAATGTCTACGACCCGACTAATTATCAGGCTTCGCAGCAACTAGCCGACACGTTAAGAACTGCTGGGAGCCTTGGCATTGTTTATCAGAGTGTTCGCAATATGAGCGGAGAATGTGTTGCCGTTTGGAGAGCCAGAGTACTGTCAAATGGCCGCGAGGATAGACATATCACCTATCAATGGGATGGAGCGAAAATCACCGGCTATTTCGATAAGGGTGGATATCAACCGCTTCCATAGGTTTATCGCAAAGGAGGTTGTTATGAATGCTGGAAAGCTCGAATGCGGTGCTGATTTGAAACCGACATACAAAGACAATGTAGATGGACATGCGTTGAGATAATTACTATGCAACAGCCAGAGCCTCAAAAGGACACAGATACAGCATTTCGCAAATTTGTCTTGCGTGTGTTCGGGCTTCTCAATCTATCTTCTGTTAAAAGCAACAACGCAGCTCTGGTTGAGGCATCATCTGATGCGAGAACAAATGCTGACAAAGAAATAGCTCGGCAAATCAATGAAACTCGACACAAAAGCTATTTAGAGCTACGCGGTAAAACCGAGGGTGTAGGCGCTTCAGCTCGTTTAGAGATGGATAAAAGCATCTTGACACTAAGTAGTGCCGGCCTAGCTCTGACGCTTGGAATGATTGAACATTTCCACTTTTTACTCTGGCAAGTAGAAATAATAATCGGCCTTTTTATTGGAGCGATTGTCATGACCCTACTATCCATGCGTATTACAGAACGAAGCTCGGAGAAGTTTATCGATGTAATTGATAAAGCCTACGATGCGAGTATCGCGGAAGATGTTGGTGAGCTGCCTATAGACAAAATAATTAGTGATTCTGGTTTCGAAACAAAATTCTTGCTGACTAATAGTATCGTTCTGGAATGTTTAAACAACTTAGCATTCATTCTATTTTTGGCGGCAATACTCACTTTGGTATATTTCGCAACGATGCAGACACGCCTGGCACAGATGGGAGATAGTAATAAAATGGCCTCAGAAAAGAAAGATCAAACACAGACATCGAAAAATACAGAAGAGAAAGGGCAAAAGATGCCCTCTGTACCAAAACCACCACCGAAGCCGACTCCTGCGACTACACCAAAAACCCAAACAACTAAACAAGGTTCAGAAATGTCGAACGAAAACAAACAAAATGATGGCAAGGAAAGCATGAATGAAGGCAATAAAATGCCTAAGCCTGCCAAGACAAATCCAAATGCAAATTCAAACTCTGCGACGAAAGCTGGTCAAAGCCAGTCTACTGGCACAAAAACAGATTCCTCGAAAAAATCCAACTAGCAAATTTGGCTATAAGCTAAAAAACATTCCCGAAAATGACGTTTTTAGGGCATGAATGGCCAATGAGAATGCGTTTGAGGTGGCATCAATGCTAACAAATCGCGGTAAAAATGAGGTGAGAATGACCGAACTGGCAATGGAAATTATCGCAGAACTCCAAAAGCTAAAGACTACTGTGACAGTCCGAACCATACTACTCGAAAGTCAAACAACGTCGCTGAAGACTGTGATGATGAAAGACCTGGACGACGTAACACCAGCCAATGTCGCAAGCACTCTTGATAATGTTTTAGGTGATTTAGGCAGTGGCTATCATGTTCAGTGTTCTGAATTACAGGCAAATGGGCAACAAATCAAGCGAATTGAAGAAAAACTGGAACAGCTATACAACAAGCTTCTTATGTCAGACTCTGAAAATCACCACAAATGATTATTCAGCCAAGGTGCTAGTTGTCAATCAGAACAAATTTTGTTCTGATATGTATGCGCCTACGGTAAGCATTCCCGAAAACAACCTTTTTCGGGAATACTGGCAGATGGAAGTCTATTAACAGTGCCATTTCAAGCAGGTTGCCACAACCACCTCAGTCCTTATTTTCGGTAAAGTAGACTTGACGGATTCTTGTGACTAGCGCCGCTGTTTGTCACCTTTTGTTCCCTTCGATGTCACCCGAGCTATGCGTTTTGGTTTCTCTTCGGCGACCAAAACGCTCTCTGCCCTATGGCGTTTCATGATTTCAGTGACGGTCGTCTTGCTGATTTTCAGTTGCTCAGCAATGTCCCGGTAGGAAGTACCTTGACCGACCAGGTCAACAACCCTGGGAGCAAGGCGGTCTGACTTTACCCTTTGACCGAGCTGGCGCCCCAGTTTTTTACCACGGGCTTTTGCTGCGGCCAGACCTGACTTGACCCTTTCACGAATCAGGTCGCGTTCGAATTCAGCTAATGAAGCCATTATGCTGGCAATGAGCTTGCCTTGCGACGTCTTCAGATCAAACTGAAGTCCTGATTGTGCAATCACAGAAACTCGCCACGATTCAAGCTGCTGCAAGGTATGAATTAGGTCCATCGTGCTTCGGCCCCATCTGGTCAATTCAGTGACCAAGATGGCATCAATCTTGCGCGCCTGCGCAAGAGCCAAGACAGCTTGACGTTGACTTCGATTGTCTTTAGAGCCAGACGCCGTTTCTTTCCAAACGCCAGCGACAGTCATTTTTGCTCTCTTTGCATAGTTGCGCAGTTCGCGCTCTTGTCGTTCGCAAGATTGATCGGCCGTTGAAACCCGGCAGTAGATAGCGACTTTTTGTACCAATTGAACCCTCCGAGATTTACATGCCCAAAAGGCAGTCAGCTCAATGAACCTAAAGTGTATCACTTGGACTACACTTCAATTGATACAGTGCGGAGTAACTAATTTTAGATCGAGCGAATCAATGCCAGAGTGCGCAGAGAGTCACAGGCATCTTACTCACTGCGCACAATCTAATAAATCTCCTGCCGCATCAACCTCGGCCAGTTGCAAGAGTACCTAGGTGCAGACCCGGCTGATAGCCATAAGACTATAATGAGCTTGCGATGTTAATGTTCGGAAACAGCCAAACGTCAACAGATGGCGCAAAATAGATAGAAGTAGCCCATGTGCTTGCCGACCCCTTTCCTATTTAGCGTGAACTCCCCACTTAAACCAAGTTTGCTTGGTTTGCACTTTTGTGGTGACGGGTTCAAAGATAAAGTGAAATAAGAAAAATCAGAGGCAGCCAATAATGAAAATTAGCTTTGTACCGCAGATGGCTATTTCGCTACTGATCTCATTGAGTTATTTCTCCGGTGCAGCCTTAGCTCAAGATCCTATGTTTACACCGCTAAACCCCAAGAGAGCCTCATATGGTGTCATGGACACAAGCGGCAAGGTGGTATTGCCAGAACAATTTGAAGACAGCATCCTTACGGTTGAAAATGCAATTATTGCTTCTCCTTTCTCTTCAGCTCATAAGTTTCGTGAAACAGTGCCGCGTTATCTGTTTGATCTAAACGGTAAAAGGCTAACCCCAAAGCCCTTAGGGATGATTGATAGTTTTAGCAATGGCCTCGTAGCCATACAGAACGGCGAACTATGGGGCTATTTAGATAATAGAGGCAAACTCGTCATTCCTTACAAATTCTCTTCAGCTCATCCATTTTATAAAGACTACGCCTTTACCTACGGCAAAGACGGTCTAGCTGTCATAAATCGCAAGGGCGACTATGTTTGGAAAAGCAAAGAACATGAGAACCTAGCCACAAATAAATATGGCATCAAGGTTGTTCCGATTGGCAAACAATTACTTATCACCCAAACGACCAAGAATTCGGAAACGTATGCTATAGGCTGGTTTCCTGAGGGCGAGCAGTTGTATACATTCCAAGACTCGATAACCAATCTACAAGGTTTTATCGATCGCAAAGCTGAAGTAATTGTTGAACCACAATTCAATCGGATTTCGCAGTTCCACAATGGCAGAGCCCTAGCTGAGCAAGGCAAAGAAATATTCTTCATAGACAAAAACGGCAAGAAACTCAATGAAATTTCTCTGGCCCATCGACTAGCCTATGCCAACCTTGGAGGCGGCATCTCCATTTTTAAAGCCATCCCTGAGGCAGCAAACCTTCATCCTCGGCTGAAACTATTTGCCACTGGAAAATATGGTGCTTTAGATACAAACGGCAAGATCTGCATCAAGCCTGAATATACCTATCTAATGAACACCGGCGATGAGAACAACCTATTCTTAGCTGTCAAAGAAATTTCGGGTACCAAAGAAGTTAGATATGGCTTCATAGATCAACACGGAATAACTAAAATTCCATTTGTTTACACATGGGCTAGCGAATTTAAAAATGGTCGCGCCTCATTTACAAAACAAAAAGTAGAACCGCAATTTGAAACAGAAAAAGAAGTTACAGTAGCAGAGCTAAAAACACTAGACACGGCCAGTAGACTTAAGATCAGCGAAGCCGTAAAGGGGCTGAAGCTCCACCGGCCACTGAGAATTTTGGTCACGATAGAAGTTGACGGTAAAGCCAGTCTAGAATTGCTATTAGGGCCAGAAGATCCAAATCTTGAAAAAACAATCTCGCAAAAACTGTCGCAAATAAAATTGTTACCTCGGCCCAAAGCACTGAAGGACACAGGATTTTCTTTTGAATACGTGGTGCTGACAAACGTTGTTGTCGCTGCCGGAGACAAATTAGATCCGTACAGGATCAAGCGCCAGAGACTAGAAGAACTAAATAAGGACTTCAATTACATATATTGCATCAACACGGCGACAGAGCTTGAAAAATATCTAAAACAGCGCACTGAGCTGGAATTAGCAATTGGAATACAGTCACCGTCATATGATTCAGGATGCCAGTGCCTAATTCGATTTTACATAAAAGCAGGGAGAGTAAAAGAAGCACTCGCTCAAGTAGAAAGACTAAGAGCTCTAGACAAATCTCGAGCCGAATCTATGGAGATCGAAGTTTTTAGAGGGGCATCAATGTGGCCAGAGTTAGCTAGTGCCTTGGAGAAACAAAGCAGCCAAGCAATCAGCAATAGGGATAAGAACAGCGCTTATAACTATTTACTGGAATTAGCAATAACGTACTATCGCCTGGACAAGCCAGGCTTGGTAGATTCTACTTTCCAGAAAGCAATCGATTTAATCGATACGAAACCGGTACTAGAAACTGGTCCAGTGAAGCAAGAAATACGCACCATTCCTTATTCAGCGCTATATTTTTACGCTTGTTTTTTAGCCTCAACAGACCGGCTAGAAAAATCGGCTCAAATTATGGAGCAAATATATCAGTATACAAAGCCTGGAAACGCTCTATATCTTATGACGAACAACGATACGGATTTCAGGAGAGAAGCTTATCTAGCCATAGTAAAAGAGAAAGATCCCAAGATCTTTGAACACTTCAATGAAATGCGAAAAAACCGTATGACCACACCAGAATTAAAAAAAGGTCTCTTAAAACCTGATGGCACAGAAATTTGCAATTCACAATTGCAAGCCCTTTCTGACAATCCCTTAAGTTTTTCTGAGGGACTTGCTGTAGCCATAGAACCATTTTCTGGAAACTGTGGTTACGTCGACAAAGCAGGCAGCTGGATAATTGCGCCTAAATTCTATCAAGCTACTCCGTTAAAAAACGGCCAGGCGTTCGCGAAACCAGCGTCAGAGCTTTTCTTGCCAGCTTCAGCTAGCGCGCAGACAAAGATGTCAGTGATAGACGCAACGGGAAAAGTAATAGGAGTCACCACATTCGATGCCATATTATTTGGGCGCGATGATATTAGTATTGCATCAGCAGATAACGTTGATAAAATTCTAGAAATGTCCTTACTTGTTAACGAAGACGGCAAAGTCTTAAATAAAGACAGATTTAGTTATCCGGCTCTTACAGAGAGCAATCCATCTGGGGGCTACCAATTTGTCACTACAGGTCGAGATCAGGGAGGCTGTGGCTCTCTGGCTAAAGGACACATTCAGAAATATCAATATACCAAAGACGATTCCGGCAAAGTAGTGGAAGTGAAACCAGTTGGATTGCACACTTTCGAAGAAAAGATCAGTGAACAGAACTTGGTCGGTTACAAAAACGTGGCTGGCGAAACGGTTATATCACCTCGTTTTCTCACGGCCTCTGTATTCATAGATGGCCTAGCTTCAGTGCGTGACATTACTGGCAAAGATCTGTTCATAAAAGAAGATGGCAGCAATGCTTTTGGTGAAATGTTCGATTCAGCCCAAGATTTCGCCGGGCCAGTGGCTGTCGTTTTTAAAGATGGCAAAAGCTATTTAATCGACAGAAGAGGCAAAAAAGTGTCTGATGATTATCGTTCGCTTAGTGCAATTGCACCTGGATTTTTCAAAATTCTTGATGACGATAATCGGCAGGGCTTATTAGACGAAAAAGGTCAGCTACTAATCAAGCCACAAGCAATTGAACTGCGAGCACCCAGCGAAGGCCTGATAGCTTTTTCAAAAGAAGGAAAGTGGGGTTTCATGGACTTGACTGGAAAGGAAATCGTTGCTCCAAAATACAGAACCGTCGGCGATTTCCATGAGGGCCTAGCATTCTTTCAAAGAGAATACGATAACGTCAACCACAAAGACTAGCACTCGAAAAACAATCTCTGACTTAGCCTCGAGTGAAGTAAAATAGGCGCTCATAAAGATGCAATTCAAAAGTGCAAGGACCCACCTCAAAAGTCTCGACTGTTTAGGTTTGTCACTTAATTAAATTGGCCTAGATTTGTAGAACATTGATTAAGTGACTGGATAAGTGACACAAAATCGACTGTTTTTGCCTGAAAATAATTTGTCCCACAAACGGCCGTATAAGTGACAACTCAAAAAGAGAGGCAAAAAAAATTGCTAATAGGCTATATGCGGGTATCAAAAGCCGATGGCTCCCAAACTGTCGACTTACAGAAGGACGCTCTCGTGGCCGCTGGAGCCACAAAGAAGCGAATGTATGAGGACCAAGCCTCGGGCAGAAAAGACGACCGCCCTGGTCTAGACGCTTGTCTCAAAGCCCTGCGTGAAGGTGACACGCTGCTTGTCTGGAAGCTCGATCGCCTGGGCCGTGACCTAACTCACTTGGTCAATCTCATGCAAGATCTATCAAAGCGCGGAGTTAAACTAAAGGTGCTAACTGGCCAGGGCGCCAGTATTGACACCAGCACGGCTTCCGGCAAACTGATTTTCGGGATCTTCTCTGCCCTATCAGAATTCGAAGCGGCGCTAATATCTGAGCGAACAATGGCCGGACTAGCCGCCGCCAGAGCACGTGGACGAGTCGGTGGCCGTCGCCATACGATGACGCCAGCGAAAGTACATTTGGCCAAGGCGGCAATGGGCAAACCAGGTACTGTGGTCAATGATTTGTGCCAACAACTGGGCATAAGCCGCCAGACCCTCTACCGTTATGTCAGCCCGACTGGGGCGCTACGGCCTGACGGGAGGAAGCTTCTCAAGAAGAGGTAACCGGCAGAGCACGCTTGGCAAGATGGCCTAAAATGGTTATCGGCCACCCAGCTTCAATGCCACTCAAACCCGCATGGTTGCTTCACTTTTTGCGGAGATATAGCCTAACACGTTCATTTTCGGCTAAGCTTCGACACAACCTAAAACACTCTATAGTAGAAAAATTTCAAACAGCAAAGAAAAGTGCCACCGGTGAGAGTGGCACAAAAAGTCAGCCGCTCCCCTCAATGAAGAAAGGAGCGACTGTAAAGAAATTCGTCTAATGCGAGCTTTATGGTGAGGAGGTTAATAGACTAGTTCTCATACACCGATAACAATCCTGAACTCGCACATGTGTTATAAAGAAACCGGAACCGTAAAACTAACCTTCGTTTTCCTTACTGAGTCACTGACACCAGTCCTGCTGTCAGTTAAATTGCGGGGCTTATCATTTAATTTTGATTCATTGTCAATTAATTTGAGTTTGACACCACTTCCAGTGGCGGTCAATTTATGCCAAAAGCAGCGGATGATGTCACGCCGCCACAAGTAGCGACTGGTCCTATTTTACAGTCCTCTGAAAGGGGGAAGCTTGACTTCGAGGCATGCTCAACCTAAAAACATCATTCCTTGTCTTTGCTGTACTATCGTAAAGAACTGATAGTCCTGGTACCTCGCTTCCTAAAATCAATATGCGTTTAAAATGTAGATCTTGGCAAAATTGTTGAAAGCTATTTATATGTTCTAAATCACGCTGCCTATCGCCGTAAAAAGTTCTCTCCATTCGTACCACAATCAAGCGCCTATTCTCTTTTGCTAGACATAAGTCTCGGATTTGATCCAAATTCAATTTTTCGTGCAATATGCTTGGAATGATCGTATTATCCTGAATATCAATCTTATTTGCATGATGAACTCGCAAGAAAAAATCTGCTTGATTTTGCATCCTTTCAATTTCATTGTATTGTGAATAGGCTTGGCTAGATCTTAAATAACGTTTTTGCTCAAATGCACTGCATTTAAGCACATTCACAGACAGCAACATGCAGACCGCACACGCTAGTAATATTTGCATTTATACATTCCTCAAAAATTCCTTGTCTGGACAATTAAGTGTATCAAAGGCGAGGTTCAAAAACTAACGTTAGTGAACCTCGCTTCCGAAGTTAGCAAATTAACGCTGATTGCAAATGCTCATTTAGGAGGTGCGCCGACTCCTCCTAGCCCCCCCCTGAAAAGGTCGGCAATGCCTTGGAAGTCCAGGCCCTGGTTACTCGTTGCCGTCTCTAATATTCCCCCAGCCACTGGGTTAAGGCCGTACTGCGCCTGAAGGTCTGCATTAATACCGTTAACTAATCCCGAAAAAACCGAGTTAGGCGGGAAGACTAATGTAGGTTGACCGTTCTTATCGAATCTTATCGCAATGTCAGTACCGGCAAGTAACTTCGCGAAAACCGAGTCAGGTGGAAAGAGGAATCCAGGTTCACCGTCCTCATTAGGTCCGATTCCGATTTGGGGACCCTCATTGACCAAGTATAATGCGTAAGTCTCGAGACCAGTCAGACTTGTTCCAACAATAGGCAATGCAGTTCCAACAGTATTACTTCCGCCACCGTTGCCCAAGCCACCCAAAGCCGTCCCAACACTATTACTACCAACACCGTTGCCCAGGCCACCCAAAGCAGTCCCAACACTATTGCTACCAACACCGTTGCCCAAGCCGCCCAAAGCACTCCCAATACTGTTACTCCCGCTGTTGTTTCCGTTTGAGTTGCGCGGAGCAAACGGATTTGTCGGGTTGCCTCTCGCGTCTACTGGTCCAAATCCTGGTACATAGTCATTCGGCCCATTGCCTCCATAGCTGTGGAGACTCAGTCCCATCGAATCAACCTTGTTAGTTGGGTCATTGCCGACATACGCGTAGAGGTTCAGGTCTCCACCGGCATAGCCAATCGGGTCAGTCTGCAAGAAACGTCCCAATACAGGCGAAAAATGGCGTGCCTTGTAATAATATAGACCCGTTTCAGAATCATAACGTTGACCCGTATAGCCAAAGATGGTGCCACTAAGCGCAGCACTTTCACCGAACGGTGAATAGGTGTACTTGTTGGTGACTGCTCCTGAGTTGTTTGTCAGTGCGACTATCGAACCTTGGAAGTCTCGATGGAAGAAGCTAAGAACTCCTGCTGCCGTCACTTGGATGGCTGGTTCATCCAGGCCAGGACCATGAACATACCGGTTCTGTAGAACCCCGGCAGCATCATAAGTGGCGATAAGGTCAACGCCATCATAGATGAAACGCGTTTTAACTGCGCCCACTGTCTTCTGCGCCTGTCTGCCACTTGGGTCATAAACATAGCTAGCCGAAATAGCACCGGCTGCTGCGGTCAAAAGGTGATTCTCAGTGTCATAGGCATAGGTCCAAGTGCCATCCGAGGTCAGGTTCTTGTTGCCATCATAAGTCAAGGAAGCAGCACCCACCGTCGGGTACTTGTTCACGTTGTCAGCGGTTCCATAGCTGACAGTGCCAGCCGCGCTTGGGTGCCAGACAAACGTGTTGTCACTCATGCCCACACCAACCAGCTGGTGCACATTGTTGAAGGAGAAAGAGTAGCCGTTCGAGGAACCAACAAAGTTTTGGCTAAGTGCAGCCAAATCATTGTTCAAGCTGAATGCATAGCTTGTGCTTGCGCCATTGCCCATCACGACCGCCGAACGCCGCGATAGCTGATCATAGGCATAGGTCAGAGAACTTGAGCCTGAGCCGTTCAAGAACACATCAGTCAGTCGATTGAGTTGGTCAAATGCTCTTGTCACGTAATAACCGTCAGGCCAAGTTGTTCTTGTCCTATTGCCATTGCTGTCGAGAATGTGAGTAACGGTCTTCCCATCAGGATATTGTTCCTGATTGAACCGACCAGCTGTGTCATAAGCACGCTGGAAGGTGCCAGTTGATGGGTCGCCCGCAACAGTCGGTTTTGACACTGAAAGCAGCCGATTGGCAAGGTCATAGACATATGTCACCGTGCCTTGACCAGCCGGAGCCTTAGTCGAAAGGCGATTCAGCACATCATAAGTCATTGTGATTGCACTGCCTGAGCGTGTTGCCGCAGTGAGCAAATTGCCGTTGTCGTCGTAAGACGAGAATTGCACTGTCGTCGAATCAGCAAAGGTCGTCACACTGGGCCGGTCGAAACCGTCATAGGCGTACTGAGTCAGGTTGTTCTTCGCATCCTTGGTGCTTTCCTTGAGCCCGTTATCCGTGTACGTCTCGGTATCGCTGATGGTGCTGCTTGGGTCGGTGACCGTCGAGATGCGATTGAGCGCATCGTAAGCATATTGAATCACGCGACCTTGTGCATCAGTCACAGACTGCAAGCGATCAGCGCCGTCAAACGCCCAAGTTGTTACTCGACCGACGGGGTCAGTTACAGTGGTAACTTTGTCTGTCAGGCTGTAGCCGAAGCTAGTCGTCTGCCAGGTCGGAGCACTGGTCATCTGCTGCTGAGCTGTCACAACATTGCCATTGGCATCATAGACGTTCTTGGACACGAAGCTGAAGGGAGCTGGGCTAGTAGTCTGTGTCATCCTCCTCTCGTTATCGAAAACGAAAGTAGACTGATTGGTGTTCGGATCTGTAACACTCGTGGTGTTGCCCACAGAGTCATAACCAAATGATGTGGTCAGATTTAGGTGCCCACCTCCTGCGTTGAAATCGGCGATCACCGAAGTCAACTTCTCAAATGTGGCATCGTAGGTCATTTTAGTCACAATGCCCGTTTCGTCAGTGACAGTGAGCACTTGACCGCGGCCATTGTAAGTCATCGTCCTCACTGGTGTGAATCCACCAACTGTAGGCTTTGTGATGGTGAGCAGATTACCATTGGCGACATCATAGCCATAAGTAGTCGTGTTGCCGTTTCCATCAAGAACAGTCTTGAGCTTAGCCCAAGTTGAATCATAGGTGTAGGTGAACTGGATGTTGGACAAGCCAGAACCAGACTTCGGTACAAACGTTTTGGTCAAAACATTGTTGTTCGAATCATAGGTCATCTGAATCTTGTTGCCTTCAGGCAAGGTTGACTCAATCAGCCTGTTGAGACCATCAAACTCATTCGTGACCTGAAAACCGAGTGCGTTGATTGCCTTCACCGTTGCGCCAAGTCGATTGAAGTAGAGAGTATTGGTATTACCAAGTGGATCAACCTCATCAACACGTGAACCAGCGACGTAATAAGTCCAGACCTGACTGCGAGCATTAGCCTGAGTTTCCACTCGACCAAGGCTATCGTAAACGTTCGTCGTGACAGCCGTTGCCGGATTCAGTGGCATGAAAATCTTGGTCATTCTGCCCGGAATATCGTACTCGTAGGTGGTGACTTCTGATTCAGCGTCAGTAAAGCTACTGAGATTGCCGTCCACATCGAAGGCATACTGAACTGACCGGCCCGTGCCATCCGTCACAGACGTAATTCTACCGCTGGTGTAGTTGAAAGTCAGGGTGCGCCCCAACCCATTGCTCACACTTGCGAGAATGCCGCTGCTGTATGTATAGGTCACGGTCACCCCTGATGGGAAGACGTAAGTAGCGATTTGGCCGCTCGCATTGAAGTTGAGCTCCACTCCTTGCGGTGTCGTCAAACTGTAAGCGCCAGACACCAAAGTCAAAGTACCAGGAGCACTGGCTGGCGGCGTGTAGGAGCCATCAGGCTGCTTCACATAAGATTTGGCAACATCTCCCATGGTCAGGACAACAGTATTGTTGACGATCTGATCAACCCACCATTTGTCTGCCAAATTCACTGTTACAATCTTGACTACGGGCTGAGTCGAGTCGGCTGCAACGTCCAGGCTGACAAACAATTCAACAATCGAGACAGCCCCTTGTATGGCAAACTGGTCACCCATCCCCAAATAGCCGTCGCTGACAATTTTGGCAGTGATTGAGTGACTATGGGTCCAACCAAGGCCGAGCCTGTTGGTCGTGTTCAAGTTGCTTGAGTTGTAGTGCCGGGTAAAGTCAAGGCCATATGGGAAACTTTGACTACCAACGCTAAAATCAGAGCGATTGTAGAAATAGTCCCCAGAGAACAAGCCAATCGGCTCAGGACTCAATGCTTGACCGTTCGGTGTCTCGCCAGGACCTGGGTTGTATTCAGACCAATTTGTGCAGACCGGAGGACCGAAAGTAAGGTTTCCTTGCTCGTCATAGTGAGCAAACCCGCATTGATAACCCCCGCCACCTTTAGCCACGTTATTGATCAGACCATAGCCACCGCCATTGTTCGCGTAGGTCGGCAAGATCCAGTGGCCCCAACCAGTGAAGACATTGGTCATTTTCAAGCCTGGCCGGTCAGCCATAAGAACCGAGTTCACTCCAGAAGCCAGGTCCCAAGTATAAATATTCGCCATCTCTGTTGAGTCAAAGCCATTGGCTACAAGATTCGCCGAGATGTTTGCACCGGTGTTCCAGTTAGAGCTGGTGCCTTTGTATATCTTCAGGAACGCAACGGCAATCGTCACAGTGGCACCACCACTGGTAGACGACGTGTAGCTCGTCTGATTGACTGAATCAGACGATACCAGAATAACAGCGGCATCCGAAGTTGCCGTAACCTTAATACCAATCAAGTCGGTATCTGCGTTAATCAGAGCCGTCAGCCCAGCCGCAATTGTAGTCAGCGTGTCGCCGCCCACAACTGTGTAGACCATTGACTTGGTTCCCCCGCTCAGAGCAGCGTCATTCACAGTGAGCGTCACCGTGTTGCCAGCCGTCACTGTGCCACCAATCGTCGCAGCTGCAGTACGGTTGGCTTTGCCAATAACCGTAGTTGTCGAGACGCCAGGGATCAGACCAGTGAACTGAGCCAGAGTCGCCGCTTCCAATGCTACGCCGTGCATAGCTATGACAGTGTTGGTTCGGCCGAAGTGGCTGAAATCGAAGTCCAAGGTTGAGGTAAAGCCCACAACGCCACCGATGTCAGTGCCGGAGCTAGCTACGTGAGTGACTGGGTCTGAAATGTTCGAGACAATGCCAACTTGGTGGAACCCGTTCGAGTAGGTTTTTTCGAAACGCCCAACAAGGTCACTAACTCGGCTCGCTTGCGCTGCCCAGTTAAACCAGATAACTGACATCAATTCGCCAACCGAAGGCTCCGGATTAGTCAACGAGCCAACGCTAAATGCCGAAGCCAGCTTGCCATGATAGAGCGCTTGCCCGCGGCCTAGGTTACCCCAAGAGTTGCCGATCAAGAACAGATTGTCTTCCGACGCGTAAAGGTATTGCTGCCACCACTGCCGGGGATAAACTGGCGATGCAAAAGCATTGTGATCGACCGTGATCTGTATGGAGTTCCAAGAACCCACCCCTTGAGCTTCGCTTCCTGTTGCGATTACAGTTCCATTCAGACTCAGTACCGGGTGAAGAGTTGCATCGAAAGTCAAGGTCAGGCGCGTACCTGCAAGCTGATCAGACGTGAAGGTTTCATCAATCACCCAACCAGTGCCAGGCCAGAGTTCTGGATATTGCACCTGCAAGGTGGTCTTGTGAGTCAGAGGGACGTCGCCTGTCCAGATGGTCGGAGTATCACCAACCATCTGATAAGAGAGTGTTGTCTGCCAGGTAAATGGCAGAGTAATAGGCACAATCTCCTGCCCACCAAGCACATCATCAATGGTGGCAGTGCCAGCAGGCGCTGAGCCAACCGCGTTATTCTGGATGTAGGTGATCAGATTTGACGTCATTGTCGTCAAATCGGCATTGATGTTGGTGGCGTTCATGTTCTGAACAAAGTTTCCACTGCCATCAACGGTAGCACCGCTCTGAGCATTGGCCAAGAACGTACTCTGGTTATAACCCAGGATGGTACCCAGATTCGCAACAGGGGCTTTCACTGTGTAGGTCTTGCGGCTCGGGTCCAGCACATACGTCGTGCCAGAGACGACCACGTTTACCCAAACGTGGCTCATCACCATCGTCCACTCGGTGCCGTTCCAGGTCGGAGCATTGCCGGGAATGTTGGCGTACTGGGAATACCAGTAGCAGCAGTAGGAGCTCACAGACACCGAGTCGGTATTGAACCAGGCGTCGTACTCAGTCACCGGCAGCTCGATCTGCCCCATGACATAGTTGGCAGTGAAGCCAGCTTCTCTCAAGAGGGCTACCAGTAGCATGCTCTGGTCGAATGAGTTACCGCTGCCATCCAAAAGACAACCAAGACCACCTTTCATTACTCCCCAACCCGGCTGCCAGTCTATGTTGTTGTAGACAAACTCAAAGATCAATTGCGGGTCGTTTCGCAGAGCTCGGGCAAGTTCGACGATCGAAGCTGGTCCTTGCACTGTGTTGCTGGCGAAGCTCTTTGCGCCGCCATTGTTGCTCTTGCTTTCGAAGGCAAGAAATTCGAGACTCTTGCCACCTTTGTAGATCTTGGAAGCATCGATAACGCGACTGTTCACAACCTTGCTGACGTCCGCAAGGGTGCCAGGAGTGCCCGGCTGAAAACGCCAGCCCGGTGTCGCTGCCAAGACCGGATTGTCCGACGAAGGTGCCCGCTTTGGATGCGGAGGAAGCGGGAGTGGCACCACTACCGGAGGCTGCGGAGGAATGGGAGGCTGCGGTGCTTGTACAGCTTGTTGAGCGGCGACTGTGTTCGCTGCATCATTGTTTTGTGTGTTAGACATTTGTTTCTATTTCCTGTTTGATTGAGTTACCCGAAGTAGGCTTAGAGCCAGTTCTTCGAGCTTGATTAGCCTTTGGGCAGAATGAAAAATTTCGTGCACATTTAAAGCCGACCTGGTTCAAGCAGAAAAGCTCACTGCAAAATGCAGCAAGCTTCGCTTCTCCTGGGTCTAATGTGCTTAATTGATCAAAGGCCGTGAGGCCCAGCTGTGGTCACTACTGAGGTTCTGTTGCCCATGTCGTCATACGAGAAAACGATCTGAGTGCCGTTGGTAAAATTCACCTGAGTGAGCCTGCCTCGCGAGTCGTTGACATACTTCGGGCCAGGCGGCTGACTGGCCACCAGAAATGGCAAGCCACCAGATACGAATGTGAGGCCACTGACGTCCTGCAAAGAACCGCCAATGAATGGAGCTGCTTTGTCAGCAGCGTTGACGCTAAATCCTGCGTTCATAGTGTTTTCTCCTTCCTTTTGTTATTGACTGACGACCACAGGGCCGCTAACCACGAGGTTCTGAGTGGTGCTGCCCCAAACGTCGGCAAAGACGTCGACAACACAGTTTTCAGTCGGGGTGAACGAGACTGTGTACTGAGTAAAGGCAGTGGCCGAAATGGCAGCTACGATGTCTGCACCAGGCGAACCGACGCCGGGGTAGCGGCCGCCAGGTACGCGCAGCTGAGCCGTCGGACCGGCCGCGCTCAACTTGGCCCAGTAGGTGATGTAAGTGGTCATGTTGGCAGGGCAAGCCACTTTGCCAACCGGGATGCTCAACGGACCGCCCGACAGAGCGTCGGTATCGGGAGTGAGCTTCCAGGCAATGCCGGAACCAGGCTGACCAACCACACCAGTGGTGGTAACAGTGCCGTAGTCGGTGTAAGTGGTGTTGTTAGCTGCGACACCACCTTCTCTCTGCGAATTGACCGAGTTTCCGGCCGTGCGACCAGTGCCGGGGCTGCCCAGAGAGGTCAGAACAGCAGCAGGGGCACCGCCGGTGTACTGGGTCCAGTCAGAAACCACTGCATGGCCGCTGACGCTGCTCGGAACCATGATCTGAGGCACAGCAGAGCCGCCCACAGTAGCAGTATCCAGACCGTATATTTCAACATCGGCGTTATTCAGAACGATTTCCCCGACGGTATTACCACGTGCGGTGAGGCCGTAGGAGACTTGGCCCTGGATGGCCTGGAAATTGATCCCGCCCAGGCTGTTGCCTTCAGCGGTGTTTGAGCGGAAGTTACAGGGCGACTGAATGTCAAAACCCAAGCCCGTGCTGCCTGAGCAATCGCAACCGGTGACGGTCGCAGGAGCAGCAGCAACGAACAGCGGAACCTTGATACCGGCAACAGCTGCACCCCAGATCTTTGTATTAGTAATGCTCCAGTTCAGGTTGTCGGTTTTGTAGTTGCCGGTGACCGGGATGTTCAGGATAGCTGTCGTGCCTGTGCAGTTGATGAAGTTCGAACCAGCAACATTCACGGCTCGCGTTGGCATGGTCGAGAACGAGCCAGTGCCAGCAAAGCCGCTATTGTTAATGTTGTAGCCGCGCGCCGTAGACACCAGACCAAGCGGGAAAGCCGCATGGCCGAACATCATCTTGTCGACAGTGATGTAGCCAGTTGCACCGGTGAGGTTAATACCAGATGCGGCCCAGTCACGGCGATCGATCAGGGTCAAACCATCCTGGGTGCTCATGTCAGTGGTGTTCCAGCCACCAGAAATGGTGATCGGATTGCCAGCCGAACCGTTGCCAGAGAATACCTGGTCGTAGACAGTGTTGCCAGTGCCAATCGATACAACCGTCGGCTGCAACATGTAGAAGGTGGTGGAGCCCGTGGCACCACGATAGCCCTTGGCCAAGGTCGCTGCTGTGGCCGCCTGAGCATCGACATAAACAGTCGTGCCCGAGACGCTCTGCACTGGATAGAAGACGGCGTTGTCCGGAGAAATCAGCGAGTTCAGGGTCAGGCAATCGGCCGCCGACGGAGCTTTGGCGGCAAAAATATTGTCAACCAGAACTGTCTTTGACGCCATTGAAATCAGCGCATGCAGCCGCACAGCGTTGATTGTCGCGCCAAGTGCAGCGCCGTTGTCAAATGTGACAGCGGTCCACTGGTTGGCGTTGAGCGCCACATTAATAGTGAACGAATGCACCACCGTGTTGCCCGCTACATCACTACAGAGGTCAAGCCTGAGGGTGTTGGCTGCCAAAGCCGCTGTGCTCTGAATCCAGAACGACACCTGCTGGTAGCTTGACAGGTTGAGAGCGCCAGTGGCGAAGTGTGCCATCTTGCCGGTGGTGAAGCCAGCAGCGCAAACCAGCTTCGAGCTGTTGCTACCCTGCTTCGGTGTCGGTGCTGTGGTATTGGCGGTAGCAGTGACGTTGGCAGCTGCTGTCCAGGCGCCATCGCCGTAAAGAAGCTGGTTCATGGCAGCCGAGAGTGTGACCAGAGGCGAGCCTTTGGTCCAAGTGGCGGTACCGCTGCTGGTGCTGGGCTTGCCCATGACGCGAATGACATCACCAGCAACAGCAACTGCTGCAGCCGAGGAGAGAGTTTTCTTACGCAACGCGAACGTACTGCCATTGTTAGCGTCTGAGCCATTGTTGAGGTCAACGAATTTGTTAGCCATTTGTATTACCTTTTGATTTGGTTTGATTCGGCAAATCGAAATGATTTGCCAGATGAATTAGCGCTTGCAAGGCTTCAATCCTTGTAAGTCGCGGGTATTTCGTATCTGTGAACGCAGATGATTCTGTTTCTATTCGCAACAAGATGCGCGCTATCCGCTAGGGGTGCGCAGATTCTGTTAACGGGGGACGAATCTAACTGCACTTAAAAGAAGATGCAAGCAGTTAGAAAAATGGTAGCGAGGAAATGGAAGATACTAGTCAGACTTGAGTTTTCAGGTTTAGCCGCGAAGTCAATAAGACATAACCGGTCGTTCTCAGACTCATGATTTCCGAGCCCTATCAGCCACTCCCTACTAGTTCTTGCCTTGAAGAACTACTTCTTCTTCGGCACCGTAACTGGTGTCAGCGAAACCGGCTCGTCCACAAGCTGATTC
>JAGOSY010000005.1 GCA_018062085.1 bacterium
CGCCCACTGGAAAATCTCCGGAGCAAATACTGTTCGGTAATGGGAGCTGGATGAGTCGAGAGGCTCACGTCCAGTTCTGCGAGAGGCTGAGGGGGTAGTTCCCTCGGCCTACTTACCTTCCGGCGGATATTCTGGCTGCATATGTGGCTATCACTGGTATTACTGCCAGCGTTAACCCGCCGCTGTGGCTGGGCTGGGGCGTCTTCGGTGTGCTTCTGGTGCTGACTCCGCTGTATGTTTGCTACGTCAAAACCCAGCCTGCTGGTTTCGTTGCAAGCAAAATGTTCCACTGGCTCACTGCCTGCCTGGCTTTCACGGCCTTCGTGTTCGCGGTCGGTGGTCCATTTGCCACGTTTGAGTGGTACCAACCATATCTAGGCTCGGTGGTATTGATTCTAACGACACTGATCATCCCTGTGTTGGAAGGGCAATTCTACCCTGGTAATCCTCCGGCTGAGCCTCCTGTCGTGCCTCCGGCTGTACCTCCTGTGATACCTCCGGCTGCCGATCCGGCTACTCCCACGGAGCCGCCGATTTCTTGACTCTGACTCTCACCGAACAGAAAAGAGACCTAAATATGGATCAGCCGGATTTTGCCCCTCTGCATGAGGCGGCGTATCAAGAGCTTCTTCTGGAGCAGCAGGCCAATACTTCTGATAGTGCTGACTTGGCTGCTGCCACCAAATCTAATTGTGCTGGTTGCGACCATTCGAAAATGGAGCAACCGGACTTCTCGCCTTTGTTTGTCCCGGCTTCCAGTGCTCTGGAGCCTCGGGCAAGTAAGGCCCCATTTGCCAGCCTTGTGGAACGAGATAGGTTCCTCTGGTGAGGCAAAAGAAAGGAAAAAGTATGAGAGTATCCTCTCTAATTCTCGCGGCACTTGCCGCGCTAACTCTTGGCGGTTGTGCTGTGGCACCGTCAGTGCGAGTTCACCCCCTCACAGCTGGTCAGCCCACTGTCGTTGACCTAGACGCATCGGCAAGAGGCATCATCATGGTTCCCAAGCCCGATGGCAAAGGAATGGCAGTCTGTTCTGAGCCCAGTCCAGACGTTGCGATGTCGGCTGTGGCAAGCATGCTGGCCCAGGTCAAACTGGACAATCCGAATGTTGATGTTAAAACGCAGCTGGATTTCCAGACGGCGGTTATTGACTTGGCTCGGAGGTCACAGTTCATCAGCTTCCAACGGGAGAGCCTGTTTAGGCTTTGCGAACAGGGCATGAATCAGAACTTGAGTTCTGAACAGATCTTCGTATTGTATCAGCAGGTGCTGCAGACTTCGCTCAAGTTGGCGGAAGCTGAGTTGGCGAAGAACAAGGCAGATCTGGCCAAGGCCTTGAAAGACCCGGCGGTTCGAAAGCTCTGGAATCAGCTGGTGGACGAGCCGGTTTCGCTGACACCTCTGGTGGTGCCTAGAGTAGCGCCGAAGAAGAAGTAGTTCCTTCAGATTTCGTGAAGGCAAGAGCAGATAAGGGTGAAGAGTGGCTGATAGAGCTAGGAAATCAAGCGCAGATAAGGCTAGGAAATCAAGGTCAGAGAACGACCGATTAGATATTGACTTCGTGCCGATTTCTTCGCTATGCCCCAAAACCCAAACCAAGCAACTCTCTCCAACCCACAGCCCTCTTCCTCGCAACCATTTATTCAGCATTCAGTAATTAGCCGTTTCGCGGCTGAGTTAGATCCGATTTTGCTAAACCCAAGATCCCTTCCTCCAAATAACTTCGACTAAGCAGCTCCAAAGTGACTGCTAGCCGACCAATCAAACATACCCAAACACACGCTCTTAATTTAGAGCTAAGGAATCACCATGACATTCACATACGACAATCTCGGCAGACTAGTCTCCATCACATATTTCGACGGCAAAACCGTGATTTTTGCATACGACACCTGCGGCAACAGAACCAGCGTCGTCTCAACTTGATGCGCTCACTGTGCGCATCTCAGCAGATCAAGACCCGCGAACAAACAATCAATCAAGAAATAACCTAGGAAAAGCAAATGCTTACTAACAAACGCAAAACCTTCCCCGTCGGCGGCTCCATCGCCCCCGGCAACTCCCCACTGCAAGGCCGCATGCACGCCATGAGCCCTGCCGACTCCAAGCCTATGATTGAAGGCCGCCAACAGCCCAAGAAAGTCTTCGACATGAAGGCTATCCCAGCTCTCAGGCAGCAAGAAGCAGCTCTGCTTGCTGCTCAGCAAACCGGCAGCTCGTCAGCCTCTCTGAAGACCCTGGCTGGTCCGATGTCTCTCATGTCCAACCAGAGTGTGCCAGATATTGCTGCTTTGGCAGCTGCCCTGGACAACGATGTGGACAAGATTTACCAGTATGTAACTAATAACACTGGATACATAAATACGTATGGCAGCCAAAAAGGAGCCTTGACCACTTTAATTGAGCACTATGGAAACAGCTTTGACCAAGCGGCGCTCATGGTGGCCCTCTTGTGTGCTGCTGGCAAAACTGCCAATTTCATGTTCGGCCAACTCAAGCTCACCCCTGCTGAGGCTGGCGCCTGGCTTGGCACTGACCCCAACAACGTCTGGGCCTCGCGCAACCTGCTGGGCAACGGCGGTGTGCCAGTCGACGTCATCTGGGACGGCGTTAACTTTGTCTACTTCCTCACCCTCAGCCATTGCTGGGTGAAAGTTGACGTAACTGGCTCTGGCGACTGGTTTGTGTTCGACCCGGCCTTCAAGTCGCACACATTTACTGCTGGCGTTGACTTGGCCACCATCACCGGCTTCAACGCTACTACCTTCACGAACTCGGTAATGTCTGGCGCAACGGTCACCGCCGACTCTTACCAGAACCTCAATACGGCGAACTTGAACAGTCAGATCGTCACCCTCAACGACAACCTGATCACATGGATCACGAATAACAATCCTGACGCCACTTTGAAGGACCTTATCGGAGGCAAAGAAATCGTTCCGGTCACTGGTGTTGTGCGCAACACATCGCTGCCCTACCAAGACTCAAGCGTCACTCCCACCGAGTGGACAGCCATTCCGAACTCCTACAAGACCACCTTGCAAGTGCAGTTCGATACTATTGATGAGACCTTCTACTCTGAAGACATCTCAAGCAAGAACCTGACCCTGTTCTTCAACGGCGCACTTGAAGCTGAATTGCGGCTTGATGGCACACTGCTTGCCACCAGCACGGCTCAAGGTGTGGGCACTTGGAACTCGGCACTACTCACTGTCAATCACCCGTATGCGGTGACCTGGGCCAACCAGAGCTTCTGGCAGCGCGTTTGGGCAGGCGATTACTACTTGATCGCTCATGCTTGGGGCAACTCGACGCCAGATATGGCGTACATGCACCAGAAGCTTTTGAACGACAACCGTCTGGCCGGGATGACTGATAGTGACCCTGGTGTGATTGGTGAGTCGCTGGCTGTGCTCTGGCACAACTGGAGCGCTCAGAAGTCGATCATGTGCAGCATGATCGGTCAGCTCAATGGCTGCGTTAGTGTTCTGCACCACCAGCTCGGTATGGTTGGTCACGGCGAAGCGCCTTTCACCGACCTTGGTGGCATTGTCTGGTCGACTTCGGCCCTCGACAATGACTACAACAAGGTAGCCGCAGCAGATACTGTCATTGCCATGCGCGGCATTGGCTTTGAATCGGGCACGCTCAATCAGGTGCCAGGCACAAGTGCTGTTAGCTCTAACAACGTCATCAGTCAGGCCAATGCTGCTGGTCAGAAGCTCTTCATCGCCAAGAGTGCCAACTGGGCCACTGTGCGGCCGCAGTTGCTGAACTATGACACAGCTGACCTCGACAACTTGACGGCCTGGTACATCAACAACGGCTGGTCGCTGCTCATTCACGAAGATGGGCACACTGTCCAGAACTCTTACGAGGGCTATGGTATTTATGCCATCCCCCCTGGTGGCGGTTGCGTTGGCCTTATTAACGGCATGTTGCTTGGCGGTGGTGGTGATACCGTGATGTCGGTATCTGCAAACAACACCAATTCGGCCTACAACCAAGCGCCGATGGACAACCTTGACCGGGTAGAAGTAGGTACGAAAGTTGAACATCGGCTTGACTTTGTCACTGACAAGTTGACCGGCAAACTGCGTTATCGCCACGCTGACATTTCTATTGGCAATGGTGTTGGCGCACTTGAGTTTGTGCGCTCGTATAGCACTGGCGATGCTGGCATAGTGAGCGAAGTTGGACGGGGCTGGCGGCACAACTACATGATTTCTGTTGAGGTTCAGAACCAGAGTTATGCCTCATTCTTGGACTATAACAACCCGCAGCCGCCGCTTGGTCAGCATGCTGGTCTTTCGGCTTCTGGGCCGGTAGTTCATGCATACATTCAACTTCTGTTGGCGCCTAGTGCTGCTAACCCTGGCGGCTTTGCAATTAGTGCGATTACGACCACTGAAGCAAGCAAGCTGCTCACCAGCAACATTGCCATTGTGCGCGATGGCGACAAGAGCTACACCTTTACCAAGCTGCTCAACGGTAGCTACATCCCGCCCAAGGGTGTATCGATGATGCTGACGAAGAATGTCGATCACTTTGTCATGCAGAGCTTTGAAGGAGTGCGCTATACCTTCACCAACTGGGCGTTGAACAAGACTCGCATTTCAAAGATTGAGTGGCCGAGCTATGGCCCGACTGCTCGCGGGCTGAACTTCACCTATGGAGGCGGTGGCCCTGAGTTCTATCTGACTCAGGTGAGCAGCAATGGCGGTCGCTACATCAATTTCACCTACGATCTAATTGGTGGGTTGGTGCCTTACCTGAAGACTGCAACAAGTTCGAGTGGGCTTGTTTGCAACTATGTGATTGATACGGCAACCACGGGCTTGATGACTTCTGCCAGTGATTCGAGCGGGTTTTCAACAACCTACGAATATGACAGCCAGAGGCGCATGTTCCGCTACACGCGGCCAGATTATCAATGCTCGGTGCAATACGACGCTCAAGATCGCGTTTCATCGCAGACGAACCCTGGCTACACTCTGCAGTTCTCCTATGGCGATACCGTGACCATGAGCGGTGGTCCAGAAGGCAGCGTGTCCACGAAATTCAACGCCGATGGTCAGCCAGTAGAGATGACCACTCAGGCTGGTACCACGAAGTTTCGCTACGATGGACTTGGGCGGCTCAGCTGGAAGCAGATGCCAGGCCTCGACACCATTGATTACCAGTACGATTTGAACAATCGTGTGGTGCAAGAGATTCACACACCTGGCCCAGGTGGTGGCTTAACGCAGACTCAGACCTACGGCTATGTCAGTTCGGGGCTGTTCAGCAGCTGGACTAGCCGGACTGATGAGCGCGGCCAGAACTGGAGTCGCACGATTGATGCCAACGGCCGCATTCTCACCCAGACTGGTCCGACTGGCACGAAGACGATGACCTATACGGCTCATGGTGATTTGGCTACTTCGACGGATGAAACAGGTATCGTCACGACCTATACCTACTCAGGCTTGCCTGGAGACTTGAGCTCAATGGTCGTTGATGCTGGCGTTGGCAGGCTCAATCTGACCAGTAGCTTCAGTTATGATTCAACGGGCAACAGGACAGGGTCGACGAATGCCCGTGGTTTTAGCAAAACCATGACCTACGACAATTCTCGTCGGGTGCTCAGCATCACCGAGAACGGCTTGAGCGGCTATGTCACCAATATCGGTTACGATGTCTACGGCAACGTGATTTCGACTGCAAAGCAGTACGGAAACGTTCTTCAGTGGCAGACGACAACGGCCACCTACTCTGGAATTGGCGATCTGCTGACCACGACAGACCCCATGGGCTTTGTCACGACTCATGCGTACAATGCGCTTGGACAGCGCATTTCGACGACCGATCCAGAGCTGCGGCAGCGCCAATTCCAATATGACAGTGCGGGCAGATTGCTTGTGCTGATCGACGCCAATGGAGTGGCCGAAGAGACCAGAACGTACAACGCGGCTGGTTATTTGGACTCGATCAAAGACGCTCGCAACAACTTGACGACCATTTCCCGAGACGGTTTTGGCCGAGCGCTTCAGGTCAACTACCCCGACAGCAGCTTCGAGGCCTATACCTTTGATGTTAGCGGCAACCCGCTCACACACCGCATGCGCAATGCCAACGTGATCACAAACACGTTTGATGCGCTGGGAAGAATCGCCACCAAGTCGCCGCAAGGTCAAGCTGTAGTAACTTTCAGCTATGACAATGCCAGCCGCCTCTTGTCAGTCAGTACCCCAGTGGTTTCTGGCAACCCGGCAAGTGGTGTTTTCTCTCACGGCTATGACACCGCCGGCAGGCTCATTTCTGAGACCAACCCGCAGGCTCAAGTGATGGGCTACACCCTTGACGCCAATGGCAATACCACCCGCATCACGCACCCAGGCGGCTATTTCGTCGATCGAGTGTATGACCAACTCGATCGCTTGACCAACATCAAGCTCAATGGTTCTGCCAACAGCTCAGTAGTTTTCGGGTACGACCAACTCTCGCGCAGGACAAGCAAGAACTACCTGAATGGGGCCAACACGACCTATTCTTACGACCTCGGCAACAACCTGTTGACGATGAATATTGCCTTCGTGGGCAGTGCCTGCAACTGGACCTACACTTACAACAAAGTGCACCAGATGCTGTCTCAGAACTGCTCTGACACTAGCTATTACTGGCGGGCAACGGCAGGCACAGTGAACTATGCGGCAGCCAACAACTTGAACCAGTACCCTCAAGTTGGTGCTCTGGCAGCCACGTACAACACTCTTGGGGCCTTGGCCACGTACAATTCGTGGACTTATTCTTATAACACGGAGCAGATGCTCACTGCTGCCACTAAGACTGGTACCAGTGCATCTTTCGTGTACGATCCCAAACTGCGGCAGATTCAGAAGACGGTCGGCAGCACCAAGACCAAGTACGTCTACTCTGGCTCGCACATGATGGAGGAACGCAACGGTGCAACCAATGCCCTCACTCGCCGCTATGTCTTTGCTGGTGGTGAAGAGCCCGTCTTGCAGATGACCTCTGCTGGCGTGGTTACTTACATTCACCACGACCACCACGGCTCGGTGATTGCGCAGTCAAATGCCACCACTGGTGCTGTCGGCAACAAGTACAAGTATGGCCCCTTCGGCGAGAGCGCAGCGACTCTGCCTGGCACAACGATTGGCTACACGGGCCAACGTTATGACACTGAGCTTGGGCTCTACCACTACAAGGCACGGTATTTCCACCAAGGGTTAGGCCGTTTTCTCCAGCCTGACCCGATTGGTTACAAGGCTGGCATGAACTTGTATGCCTACTGCTCAAACGATGGGCTGAATCATACTGACCCTGATGGGTTGGAGGAAATGAATCAGTTTATAAAGGCCGTGGGTGACAACATCGACGCGATCGGTTTTGTCTCTGGAGTAGCAGCTGTTGGTGCTCTAGTATACGGCTCAGCTGCTGTGGGTCTTGGTGCCGGAGCTGGGATGGTTGGGATGGGCGCAGCCGGTGGGCGCGTGGCAGTAGCTGGCGGCGGCGGAATGTGGGCACTCAATCAAATGCAGCGCGGAGTAGTAGCAGAAACGAGAATCGGTAAAAATCTGCCTGGAAACATGAAAGTAATCGACAATTTCGAGAGGTCCACAGGGGTGGCAGCAAGCATCAAAAGTATGGATCTTGTAAATAGCAAAACTTATCAATCCGCGGAAGGAGTGGCAAGAGCTATCACAAGAAATGCTGCCAAAGTCTCAAACTACATTGGTACAAATGGAAACGAACTAGGCCACACAATTAAAGCCGCTGAAATACTGCATCGTCAGCTTGACGTTACGGTAAACTCAATGGGGACTGCTGCTCAACAATCTGGTATTCTGAAGGCTGTAAATAACGCAGCTGGGATGACACCACCGGTGAATGTAAAAATACACTGGGATAATAAGTAGGAGCTTGGCATTAAGAGATGCATCGAAGGCAAGCATACATTCACGTTAGGAACCGTAAGCTCTATATAACAGGGTTGTCTTCAACGCCCTATAGTGGATGGATTATATGTGGACCAGTTTGGGTCTCAGAGCAAGACGATCCTGAATTGAGCTCAATAGTCCTGAATGCGCTATCGCATTCGAAGTATCTAGAGGCCGCGGGTAAAGAAGCTTTGGCGCTGGTCAGTAAAGAAATATTGGCAGCAGCAAAAGTGAAATCATGGAAGGAGTTTTCTCGGAATTCTAAGCATGTATATGTGGTTGACAACAGCGGAGCCCTGACCTTAGAACCTAGTATTGCAGATCCTACCTTTGAAACCATAGGTAAGAACTTTATTGAGTGTAGCTTGGATGACGATACTCTGCCGGAGCTTTTGATTCGCGCCATTGACCTAGCGGAGTGATTTAACTAACTTTGCATGGCAAAACCACTAGAAAGTTCTTATGAAGTGAGTTAACTTACAGTCGCTCCTCTCTTAGTTGGAAGGAGCGACTGTTTTTTTTGTGCCACTCTCAGCGGTGGCACATTTTTTTTGCTCTTGAAATTTTTCTACTATAGAGTGTTTTAGGTTGGGCTGGGGCTGGCCTAAAATGCAATACTGATCAGTTAAGCTATCAAGGAAATTGTGAGCAGCCACGATTCCAGGAAAGTACAAAGTCTTCTGAAGAAGCTGAAACTATTAGGCTTTTGGTTATTGCAGCATCATGATGACTATGGCTGGCGATACTACTAACAGTGGCAACTCTTGTATGCAGTTTCTGCAAGGTTAGTCAGAGTCTGTTAAGGTAGTTCCCAATTTGTTTTTCGGTGTGGTCAAGCGCCCACTAACTGATTGGTATCGAACGTGATAGGTTGTCTTTAGGAAAATGACCCTTGAATACACTGGTTAACCATGCGTGTTTTAGTGGTTTGGAGTAAGGGGTGCCAGCGAGCAATTTCAGCTATCTTCCCCTTGAGCTCGTAGAAAGCTGCTGATAAATAGCAGCTTTCTGACAGCTTTAAAAATTTGACAAACTGGGTACGATGAAATCGTACCGATAAGGCAAACACCTTAAGGCAATCTAGTTGCTAGGCATGGCATGCAGACGGTTGTGATATGCGGACTTTGCCGGTTACCTCTTCTTGAGAAGTTTCCTCCCATCAACCCTACGAGCCCCAGCTGGGCTGACATAGCGGTAGAGAGTCTGGCGGCTTATGCCCCGCTCCTGGCACAGCTCATTGACCACTGTGTCGGATTTGCCCATTGCTGCCTTGGTCATGCACGTTCGCTGGCGTCATTGTGTGGCGACGGCCGCTGACTTTACCCCGTGCTCTGGCTGCGGCCAATTTTTTTGCCCCACTTTTTGTGTTGTCACTTATACGGCCGTTTGTGAGACAAATTATTTTCAAGCAAAATCAATCGATTTTGTGTCACTTAACCGGTCACTTTATCAATGTTCTACAAACCATGGAAATATCGTTAAGTGACAGGGAATGAGTTTGAGCTGATAAAACGCTAGAGTGGGGAGTTACGTGCGGTAACTGCTAATCTATCCGGTTTCGCTAGTCTTGTTACTGATGAATATTAGTGCTTCAATGTTCTTGCTACGCAGCTTTGAAATTATGGTTATCGTATTTGCTAGTCTGAACAATGGGCATTGCCCGGCTTCGCTGATATCAATAAAACGCTAACATTTTTATTCACTGACCTGGTCAAATTTGGCATCAGACTAAACGAACTCATTTGGTTCGCTTCTTTCTCTTGAGTCGATCTTCCGATTCATTGGAATAAACTTCGCCACCTTTTGCGCCGGTAGAGCCAGCTGAGTGTAGGCCTTTGGAGATTGCTGGGGTAAGTCAAAAGTAGAGGCGTTTCAGGCTTCCACAAGTTTTCGTTTGCCCATTATGACTGTGCCGACTGGGCGCTCTTTGGGGGCAGGGCTGGTGCTTATGTGAATGTCGTAGCCAAGTTTTTGCATGTATTCGGTGATGCGCTCGATTGAGAATTCATCAAGCTTTCCGTTAATGATTTTCGAGACCTTTGGCTGATCGGCGCCAATTAGCTTTGCAATTTCGTTCTGATTTTTTTTGCTATTTGCGATGGCTTCCTGGAGCGACATGAACAGATACGACTTCAGTTTCAGCCCTGCAGCCTCTTCTTCCTTAAATCCAAGGTCCAAAAATACGTTCCTGCTCATTTTCTCTTACTCGCTTAACGAGCTACTGGCTCTCTTTTTGTCCGGCCTTCATGTTATGCCAAAACTGGCATATCGTCAATGCTCGTTTTCTTCTGAGCTTTAGTAGCTGTCATGCTTTATTACTTCTTTTCTTTGCTGTGTCCAGCACAGCATGCGCCCACAGGTTGGCCATTTTTGCCAAGCAAAGGTTTACCCGAAGAGTTACTTGCGGTTTTGCCCGAAGCAGGTGCAGCTTTGCCGCTCGCGCTTTGGGTGGATTTCCCCGAAGCCTGGCCAGCTTTTGCGCTATTGGTGCCCGCTGCACTGCCGGGCTTGTCCAGGGTCTTCACTGTGCCTGGCTGCCACAGTCTGTTTTTGCGATACTTCTGAATCACCGCCGTTGGCTCATCAAAGGGATATTCCTTCTCAAACATGATGTCGATGGCTTGCTGAATCTGTTTCATGGATTTGCCTTCGCGCTTCATTTTCAGCGCTATGAGCGCTTCTTCTTGGCAGATGTGGCAATCGACGCCGTGATCGGTAGTGAAGCAATCGAGCAAGCTGTCGTGATCATCGGTCATGTCGCAACCGCAGTAGCAAAAGAGCTTGGCGCAAATCTCGGGACAGAGTTGAGCGGCGGCATAGCCAGATTTGGCGTGACCGAAGAATTTGTTGGGGTCTAAGACTGGTGGCTCGCCGGGAACGCTGGGCTTGTCACTAGGATTACCGCTTGGTTTATCGCTGGGGTTCCCGCTTGCCTGAGCACTGGATTTGTCAGTGGGTTTGTCAGGGCTAGCGCTGGTCGCTTGAGTGGCTGCCTCGGCGTTTGCGGACGTTTTTGCTTCCGGCGTTTGACTGGCTACAGGTGCTGCCGCTGGCTTCACAGCCGTTTCTGCCACAGCTGAAGAGGTCGGCCAAGCAAGTGTTGCCGCCGTAAGGGAGGCGAGCAGCAGTAACTTGGCTGAAGTGGACATAGATTAACTGGACCTCAGATTCCGGCCTGTTCCAGGCCAACTATGTAACAGATTATAGATAATGACGGCCGATATTGCTGCGATGTTGCGCTATTGCTTCGCCAGCTGGGGTCTTTTACCATGTTTTTCAAGAGGATTTGTTATCATGAGCAATCTGGTAAGAGATATAGAAAGTGACTATGCAATACGACGTAGTGGTTATAGGCGGCGGACACGCCGGGTGCGAAGCAGCAAATGCTAGTGCCCGCATGGGTTTGAGCACCCTGCTATTAGCTGTTAATCTCGACACAATTGGCGCTATGCCATGCAACCCAGCCGTTGGCGGCCCTGGCAAAACCCATCTTGCTCGCGAAGTTGACGCTCTGGGCGGAGTTATGGGCATTGCCACCGATGCGACTTACCTACAAATTCGCATGCTCAATTCGAGCCGTGGCCCAGCGGTGCAGTCTCTGCGTGCTCAGTCAGACAAACGCGAATATTCCGCTTGGATGAAAGAATACATGGAGTCATTGCCCAATCTCACTTTGAGACAAGGCATGGTGAAAAACCTCTTGCTCACCGATGGCAAAGTTTCAGGTATTGAGCTTGCTTTCGGTGATCAAATTGCTTGTAAGTCTGCTGTACTCTGCGCTGGTACTTTCCTTGAAGGCACAATCTGGATTGGCAAAGAAACAATGCCAGCTGGCCGGGCCGGTGAATTTCCTGCGGTTGGCTTGTCTGCTTTCTTGCGTGCGCTCGGCTTCACCACTGGTCGCTTAAAAACTGGCACACCTCCGCGCATTGATGGTCGCACTATTGATTATTCGCAATTGCCGGTTGTACCGGGCGATGATCAGTTGCAGTTCTTCTCATTCCTCGACAAGCGGCCTGTGCTGCCACAAATTCCCTGCCACCAGACTCGTACAAACGAGAAAACCCACGAGTTAATTCGTGCCAATTTGCATCAATCGCCAATGTATTCAGGAATGATTCATGGCGTGGGGCCACGTTATTGCCCATCAATTGAAGACAAAGTTGTGCGCTTCGCTGACAAAGATAGCCACTCGCTATTTTTGGAGCCAGAAGGCCGCTCTACTTACGAGGTCTATCTTCAAGGCTGTTCTACCAGTCTGCCAGTGGCTGTGCAACACGATATCGTCCATTCACTACCTGGCTTAGAGAACGCATCGATGGTGCGTCCAGCCTATGCTGTGGAATATGATTATCTTCCTGCCATTCAATTCAACCATGCTTTGATGGCTAAAGATTTGCCTGGATTCTTCGCTGCTGGTCAAATTCTTGGCACCTCTGGCTATGAAGAAGCTGCCGCTCAAGGCATCATGGCTGGTATCAATGCTGCTCTCTATGCCCTTGATCGCGAGCCCTTTATCTTGCCTCGTTCATCTAGTTACACCGGCACTTTGGTTGATGATTTGGTTACCAAAGAAATTGGCGAACCTTATCGTATGATGACTTCGCGTTCTGAGTATCGTCTGCTCTTGCGTCAAGACAATGCTGACATGCGCCTCACTCCACTTGGTCGCGAAGTTGGTATGGTCGATGATCATCGTTGGGAATTATTTGTCGCTAAACAAGAAGCGATTGATACTGAGAAAAAACGAGTCAAGTCAGTGCGCATTCATCCCAACCCAGAGTGGGAAGAAGTGCTTGCACCCTACGATGAATCGATGAAGCAGTCGGCTACTTTAGAGGAGCTGTTGCGCCGTCCCAAAGTTCCATATTCAATTATCAATAAGCTTGCTCCTGCATCAGAAGAAGGCTTTGCTTTTGGATTGGAAGTTGAGACTGATATCAAATATGCTGGTTACATCGAGCGTCAGCGCTTGCTCATTGCTCAAACTGAAAAGCTTGATGGCTTCAAACTGCCCGTTGATTTCAATTATCTGGCGTCAGACCATTTGTCAAAAGAAGCACGAGAGAAATTGAACAAAATTCGCCCTATGACATTAGGTCAGGCTTCGCGCATCGGTGGTGTCAGCCCTGCTGATATCTCAGTATTGATGGTGCTTCTGGAGCAACAGCGTCGAGCAGATAACGCTCGCGATAAGGCTGGCGTTTCTGTTTAAGACTTCTATGCCTGCGAGATTCTGTGTTGGTGGAGCCGCTCTGGCGCTCAGTGTTGCTGCGCTGCCATTGCTCATGGAGCTGTCATTTCAGCAAAGTTCCTCCCAAGAATTTTTCGCGCTTGCAGCACAAGCTCAAGAAAAAGCCACCTTCAAATTGTCTGGCGGAATTTCGCACAGTGATTCACTGGAGCCCCTGCCAGTGAGCGAAAGAGTTGGTGCTGCTCTGGGTGGTAATGCTGGCGCCACTGTTCCATCTAATATTCCGCCTTCGAATACTCCACCTGCCAATACTCCGCCTGCGCTGGTTAATCCTTATCGCAACTCGAATGCGAGCAGCGGCATCACCCCTGCGGTTACCAGCCCTGTAAGAATGCAGCCTCAAGTACCGCCGCCCAATCAACTCTATTATTCGCGCACCCCTCATATCGATCCTGGCCAAGCACTTTATCGAAAACGACTACGTGAGGCAGCGGAACAAAATTTGCTAGCTACAACGCCAAGACGGCCGACTCGGGTGCAAATCAAGGTTCCGTTTTGGTTAGCTGGCCAGTGGCAACGTACTGAAACCAATGAGCTATCGCGCAAGGAATTGCCGAGCGGCAAAGAACTTAAAGCAGTTGGCAAACAAGTTGCTCGTGTTACTGATGTCTTTGGCACCTACAAAGATAGGCGCGGCAACGTTTTCATGATTGTGCCATTGGGCGCAGGCGGTGCTGTTGATCGTGGTTTTGCCGTCGACTATCATCGTGTCAAAAAATACGAGATGATTTTAGATGGCAAAAATTCGGCTGTAATTAAAGTGCAGGCCAGCCATCAAGTTGTGAGCAAGAAAGATAAGAGAGTGGTCGAAGCCTATCAAGACGAAGAGCTTAACCGCTATACCCTGATACGCGATGGCCTGGTGAAGAATGATAGTTCGGTCAAGGTTTTTGACCAACTTGGGCAACCAAAATTGATTACTCGCGCTGTTTCTACCGAGCGCCGGGTAAAGAGAATATGAATGACCAACAGAATTTGAATGACAAAGAGCGTATGAGTAAGTGCAAGTAGAAAGTGCTGTTAGAAATTGAAATTAGAAAGTCGTGGGATTTGTATGGTTACTGAACAGTTAGGCTTCGATGCAATCAATTTGCGCCTTGAGGGCTGGACTGCCGTGCACGCTGATAGCCAACGGCGGCAGTGGATGCGAGACGCTGAAGGCGATGAGTTTGCCAGCACGCTCTTGCTCACCTACCAGCCCGAAGCGCTTGAAGGAATTGATTTAGACGACCATGTGGGTGTGCGCAAGGCCGTGCGTGAAATCGCTGACGGGGCGGGCCAGATTATGGTCTCTGTCGATGTTGTCGGTGCTGCTGGAGTGCCTGCCTTGTGGTACATACTGAAGCAGAATCAAGCACCCAGCGGCATGGTCTATTCTGGCTGTTTGATATTGCCATTCACTAATAGTTTCTTTACCCTGCAATTGATGTGCATGGAGACCGGTATCACTGGCATTCGCGAAGCGATCGTCATGGATCGCTTCATTGCTTCTGGTGTTTCTATCCGCGAATTATCTGAGTCAGCAACGCGCTTTGAGCACGGCACAGCCAAAGGGCACTATTCTCCTGATGCCCCTGAGCACGATGTGCAATTCCCTAACCATCCGCTTTCAAAAGTGCGCCGTTATTTTAGAGACATTCTGTCGGTGCTATCGATCAAGGGTGTTTATTGAATTGATCGGTTTAGAGTACCGTATCTGACTAGTTAATCGCCCAAGCCAAGCTGTTCTCTTACCGATGCGCTGGTGTGGATTTGTTCTTTGCCAGAGCGGCTGCGCTCAAGAGTTGCTTCAGCCAAATAGCAGTCTTCGATCTCGTCTATATTGTCTTCCACCATTTGCTTGATGTAAAAGCTTTTAGCGCGCCCTGTTTCCTTTGCAAGAATACTCAAAAGTTCTTCTATTTCTGGGGCGAATCTAACTGAAGTAGTCATAGGTGCTTACTCGCAATACATGTATTGATTGTATTACTGGTGTGATAAATTTCCAAATCCTTTGTTCCGGTGGCGGTTGCGGGTCAGTTGGGTGGCATCACCTATAGCAAACCTAAAGTAAGGTCGTCGATTAGTTTGGCTCTGGTTTTGAAAACGAGGTTTTCTTCAGCAATGAGGCTAAAAGGAGACCTCCATTCGGAGCCGCCACAGTTAGTTCCAAGTCGAGGATCTATGGAACTGTAGTAGCAAAGAGTGTTGTCTAGAAAATAGAGTCGGGTCATAATCAGCTCTTGAGCATTTGGGTCTGTGACCCCCACTATTTGCTGGGCTTCGTATTGGCTGTCGGGAACTCCGCGCTCTCTCAGTTTTGCAGTTCTGAGATAGATGGCTTCTCTGACTTCGTCTCCGGTCGCAGTCAATGGAAGCTTTAGTACTATTTTGCATAAGTTTAAATGACGGTCTATTGCTAATCCAATCACAACCCCAGCCAGTCCTGGTCTAGGATGGGGATGCATGATCTCGTACATTTCCTTGTCTGTAGGGCTCCATGTTTTTCTGATCTCAGCGCTGATGGGAGGTAGCTTACGCCAATGTATATCTACCCAAGCTTGTGCTCTCAATTGATTGAGAGAGTTGCTGGATAAAAACAGTGCGACAGAAATAACGGCAGCGCATGCGCTCAAGCGCATTTTGAGAATTCTGGGTAGAAGGATCATCTTTATTTGGCCTCAATTGCCTTTCCATTTTGCGGCTAGCGAATGGACCGGACAATGGTGTCATTCCCAATGCCTCCGCCGCTGCATCTATGCACCGCCTGATATTCTGTGCATACTTGTGGACGGAATTCTAAAAGAGCTAGTGAAATGCTTACCTGTTTGTTTTTACTTCTTGTCGCTTTTTGACCCAGAACCAGTAATGCACTTCGATTCCGGTGGCGGCGCTCTCAACCCGCAAATTCAAGATCAATAGTTGCTAGTGACGGCTCTGTTTCGGGCCAATGTGGAGGCTTTAAGCTTTTGAGTACTTCGACTGACAGACCGACAAGAACTAAGGCGCTGCTAGCGGTTGCTTTCGCTGGAAGTATGCTCACTTCGCAACTGCCGGCACTTTGCCAACAACCGCCTGCGGATCCTTCCTCTGCTTCTTTTTCTTCTTCTATGATTGAAGTTATTGCAACGAATGCAATATCAACGCCTGAAGAAAAGGCTTACTATTTGCTGCAGCTAGCGCATAGCTATTTATCGGGCAGCAATCCAACTAATTTCGAAACATACATTAAGGCGCGCTTGGGGCCGACGGGCAATTGCAGGCCCCTATACGGTTGGGGGAGGGGTGAACATCCATTAGTGTCATTGGCAAATGACGTTTCTGTGCTTAGTCATTCTGCGGCTTCAACAGCTCAGTTTGGAGCTGGTTTAAAGAGGTTTCCAGTTGAAAGTCGTGCCGTTACAGATAAGGCTGTCGAAGCTGCTATTGCTCAACTGGGTCAAGGTTTTAAGAACCCTGAGGCATTGAACATGTATTTAATCGCTTCTTGCCTGTCTCAAATAACAGGAAACACGCTGAACGAGCAGAAGTGCAATAAAGTGCTGAATGAAGCGATTCAGGCCTGTGAAGCCGATAATGTTGTGGATAGCGTCCAAATTAAGATAGTTTCTTCAATCTTAAATTCAATGGCCTATGGTCTTGTGCCTATACGCATTCCCGACTACCAAGAGCAATCACCTGTCAAAGTGCCAACATTTGGCATGAAAGACGTTGATGAATGTGAGCGACTCAAGTTGAGAGCGACAGCCATACTAGACCGATTGCCTACTACGGATCAGGCTCGAAGAAAAGCTCATCGCGATTTGAGCCTTTGGTACTCGTATTTTGGAAAGTGCGAAGAGTCTCTTAAAGAAAAACAGGAACTGTTTAATTTGGTTGGAGTGAAGGACGACAGAATTTTATATCCGCAATCAGGTGCCTGTGGCCATCTTGTTTGGTGGTCCGCGGAGAAATTAGGACACACTGGAAGTTGCGGAATGGGCTAGATTGTCTACAGGCTCATAGTGTCGCTGGCACGTTTGCGGTAATTTACGCCTAAGACCGAATGAAATAGTAAGCTGTTTTATATCCGCTGAATTAGGAGTGGCCAAGTTTTGACTAGCTCGACAAACAAACCGACAAGAACAAAAGCAATGCTAGCAATCGCATTCGCTGGTAATATGCTCACAGCGCAGCCAGTCGCTTTGTGTCGAGAAGCACACCCGCCTTCGGCTTCAGCAATCGAAGCAATTGAGAAAAATGCTCAGGCTGCACCAGAAACCAAGGCTTATTGTTTGTTGCAACTGGCATACTGCTACATCACTGGTGGCGATGCAACTTCCTTAGAAAAGGAATTGAAGACTTCGGGCTTGGCGAATAGTCGGGCTCTGTCACGCCGTATGGGGCGGCATGGGCTTTCAGTGATTTTGTGGGCAAGCAGCGTGTCTCTGATGAGTCATTCGGAAACTGTGAAGCACGAGATTATTAAAAAGGAAATTTCTAGTGAAGACCGTGCCGTTGCAGACAAAGCAATTGTGGCTGCTATGGAGCAATTGGGTCACGGTTATAGCGACCCACAAGCATTGCATTTATATCTAATTGCTTCCGGCCTTTCTCGAATGACAGGAAACGCGAAGAATGAGCAGAATTGCACCAAAATTCTAAACGATGCGATTCAGGCACGTGAAGCAAATAAAACCTTAGATGTGACGCAAGTCAAAGTAGTGGCTTCAATTTTAGATTCCATGGCCTATGGTCTTGTACCCATTCGCATACCTGACTATCAAGGTCAAACAACTGAGAAAGCGCGAACAATCGACATGAAGAATTTTGATGAAAGCGAGCGCCTCAAGCTGAGAGCCGCGGCCCTTCTTGACTGTCTGCCAAATACTGACCAGGAAAGGAGAAAGGCTCACCGCGACTTAGCGCTATGGTATTTGCAATTGGGTAAAGGCGATAAGTCTCTCAAAGAGAAAAAGGAACTATTTAAGTTGGTTGGCGTGAAGGACGACAAGATTTTGTATCCGCAACCAGCTACCTGTGGCCATCCTCTTTGGTGGTCATTGGAAAAAGTAGCGGTCTATGCAAAATGCGGAATGGGCTAGTGTAATCTTCATGAATTATAGAGTTCCAAAACTCGGACTTTCACTAATGCCGACTGAAGACTTTCGGCAGGCTACTGATGAGTTATTCCAGAGCGGTAAGGTTGAAGCGCTTGAATGGAGTTTCGATTTCAGTTTTAATGGGGTAATTGCTGAACAGTCGTGCAATGTTCTGCTCGATAATTTTAGTTCAGCTGGCGCCTTGACTGGCCATGGCGTAGAGCTTTCGCCTTTGTCTGCCAAATTTTCTAAGCGACAAAGTGAATGGCTCGCCCATGCAAGAGAAGAGTTTCAGGCAAGAAAGTATACCCACGCATCTGAGCATTTCGGTTTTGCTGAAGCTGGTGTAATTGAACGTGGCGCACCGCTGGCAGTGCCAATGAATGAGCAATCTCTTCGTGTTGGTAAAGAGATGATGAAGCGCTTTGCTAACGCTACGCAATGCCCGGTGGGCCTGGAGAATCTTGCATTCGCATTTTGTCTTGATGATGTAAAACGACAGGGAGATTTTATTGATCAATTGATTTCCGAGGTCGATGGTTTTTTACTTTTAGATTTGCACAATATTTTTTGTCAGGTTGCCAACTTTAATATGTCTGAACTTGAATTGTTGAATTTGTATCCTTTGTCTAAAGTGCGCGAGCTGCACCTGTCTGGCGGCTCTTGGAGCCGTTCGATATCGGGTGCTCGCTTGGCTGTTCGACGAGATACACATGATGACGCCGTACCTCAAGAAGTGTTCAACCTGACGGCATTGGCGCTCAAGCTTTGTCCGAATGTAGAATTCGTCATTCTTGAACGACTGGGTTATACGATGATGGAGCCAGAGCAGCAGCAAGAATTTCGTGATGACTTTGATACGATAAGAGAGTTATTGGACTATTGCTATGACTGAAGACTTGAAGTATGCAGAGTTCCAAAAGGCGCTTATCGACCTGCTTGCTAGCGGGCTGCCAGAAGAAACTATCATTGCTACCATAAAGTCTGACGCTCGTTTTGACAGCTATCGCGATTATGTAGACCAATTCGACCCAGATATGGTTGCTGTCGCTTGCGAATTGATGGGCAAGTGGGCTAGGCGTAAAGTCGATTAGTACCATTCTACTCACTGGGAACTTTCAATCCCGCCAACTTGTAACTATAACTTAGGCTAGACCCCAGTTCTGGCCGTTCATGCATACCAGCATTTTTCGCTGCGATATTTGCTTTAGCAATTATTTGCTGTAGATAAGGCTGGTAGGCCACGCCTTTATTTGGTAACACTGAGCCAACAAAAAAATTGTCTGCTAGTGGAACTATGATGTCTGCAACCGTGTGTTCATAGGGTTTTACCGCATGAGATTTGGAGATATCCACGAGGTTGAAGCGCTGACCAACTGGATCAATCAAGATGTTTCCTGGCTTGGATGGGTCGAATTGCAGGCCCTGTTTCTCCACTGTCATCATGGTTCTCGCGAGTTCGTCGTAGGCTGACTGCGGTAGCTCGGCACTGGCTTTTACACCTTTGGCAAAAGCCGCTTCAGCTGCTTCTGGACCCATCTCTCGACGCGCCTTGGCCCCTGGTGCACCGGCGGCGAAACCATCTTGCTTTTTGAGAATTTCAAAGTCGCCTAGTTTGGCGACAGGCTGCCCGACATTGTGGCCGGGCATGAAGTCTGCCACTTCTTCAATTTTGCCAGTCGGCGGTTTGCCTTTGGCAAACTCTGGCACTTTTACGACAAAGTCGTTGGTGAAATCTAGTTTGTACACCGCACCATTGCTGCCGCGACCGAGGAAGTTTTCTTCTTTTACGGAAGCCATAATGTTTTGCTCTGTGGCTTGTGCGGCTTTCATTTGAGTGGATAGCTTTTCAAAGGTGTGTGGAGTTGCCCCCAGCTCCATTTTCTTGCCGAGGCCTAGCCCTGCTCCCATTTCCATGCGCGCTAACTTCGAGCCCACACCAAATCCGGCAAAGCCTGAAGCTGCCATGACGGGATAATCAAAAGCCATTCCACCCAGCGAATTGCCCAGCTGCACTTTGTTGTGTTCGAGGGTACGTGGGTCTTTCCAAACTTGATAGGCGGGCACGCCTACTTTTGTGCCGATATCAACAGCAGCTACTGCTCCAAAGATTTTTCCTGCATTTTGGGCGGCGCCTTCGACGTAAGGCGCTACTACTTTTCCAAACACCTGGGGCTTCTTCAAGGCCACGGCAAAGGCGGCACCGATGGCAACGCTTGCAGCCACTTCCACCGCAGTATCGTTTAACTTGTCGCCAGTGGCGTCTTTGGCCCTGTCTACGAAGGCCTGAGGGGCACGCTTGAGCGCTCCTAGAAGCAAGTTTGCTTCACTAGATAGCTTGTTTGCCGTTGTTTGCTCAGTTGTTGCTTGTGTTTCTCTGGGCGCGCCAACTTCTGCCGTTTTTGAGTCGGCTTCGCGTCTCTGTTCGTTTCCGTGGGGTAGTTGGGGCAACTGTGGCCTGCGTGAGCTTCTAAAGGGAAGTTCAAGTTTTCGTTCGTACAAACTACTCTAACAATTAAAAAGGGCAGCGACAAATTAGTTCTTTGCCCCTGCCCTATTCGATTTTGATTTGAAAGAAGTGCGGTCCTACCCTTGGGCAATTCCGGAATTCTCAGTTACAGCGAGATTGTGTAAGCCACAGCCTTCTGCTTAGCGCTGATATCTACGGCCAAGTCTTTCGAGTTCTTCACCGCTGTTTCTAGCGATTCAATAACATCAGAATACTTGCCGCTAGCTGCTGCAGCCACTGAGGCCAGCGCTGGAACCAATTCTGGTACAGATATCGGAGCTACTACAGGAGCTGCAACAGGGGCCACTTCTGGCTTGTACTTAGAAGCGATTTCCATCATGCGTTCGTGAGAAACAACGTTCATGCGGGTAACCAGTCCAAGTTTTTTCATGACCACAAGAATCATGTAAGACACGTCTAGTTCCCACCAAGCCATGCCGCTTCTAGCAGAGCCAGGGGCTGCGTGGTGATTGTTGTGCCAGCCTTCGCCCATAGCCAGTAGGCCTACCCACCAGACGTTGACGCTGTCGTCGTATCCGGCGTAAGTCTTGTAGCCCCATTTAGGCAAGTGGCAAAGTACGTTGAGCATAAGAGGAATTTGTTGCACGGCCAAACCGGCCAACAGACTTGCTAACGCTGGTACCCAGCCGAAGACGGCCAATATGGCAACGCGGAAGAGCAAGTTGAGTGCATAAGAAAGTGTGTGGGCTTTGCGCCAGTTTCCACCCTGTTCGAGGAAAGCGTAGATTGGATCATTGATCAAATCTTTGGCTTGAACGTTTGGATCAATGTGCGATGGATAGCTCATTTTGGCTAACCAGCCAAGGTGAGCGTAGGCGACGCCATAGCGTGGTGAGTGTGGATCTAATTCTGTATCTACGTGATGGTGATGGGCACGGTGCATGGTGCTCCACCAAATTGGCGAACCTTCAAAGGCTAAGAATCCAGGTAAGACCCAGAAATATTCTACCCATTTAGGGCAGCTATAAGCTCTGTGAGAAAGACCGCGATGGTAGCCGAGGGTAATGCCGCAGGCGTGCCAGACGTAGAAGGCAGCAAACAATAGAATGAATTCGAGCATAGTTTTTTCCTCTGAGCATATTGATGGCACCGCATATGGTGAACACTCAATATCTCGTTGTGGTTCCTAAAATCTTCGAACAGGCTTGTGCACTATTACCTGTACAAAGCAGATTCAGGTCTTCCTCGGCGGATGTCCTGACTCTTCTCTGATTGCTCAACGAACTTATCGGTCCATTGGTCAGCCATGAGCAGATCCAAAAACTGCTCTAGTGTTTCCGGTACTTCAGCCACTTGCAGTATTCTGCGGCCATCGTTGTCGGGCCCTGGATATTGGTTCCAGACCAAGCGGTCGAGTTCCATGCCCTTGCGATTGTAGTAGCCCAAGAGTGCCAGCCCGATTTCTTTCGAAACAGTGGCTTTGTCCTTGACCTGCCAATCTCTGAGAATTGTACGACCTATCCCTATAGAGTAATAGGCGCGCTCTTTCTCAAACTTTGGTTCGTCGATGAAGAATGCCCAAGTGGTTTCATCAACATTGTCGATATATGGCTCGCATCTTATTTGGAAGAGACGGCCGGTGCTTGATGTTTGGGAGATTGGACCAAATCCCGAGCTCATCAAGTGGATTTCAAGTACACGTAATACGTGGGCGTTGAAACTCAAACTTTTCTGATCTGCTTGGAGCTGAAGGCGTTTTCTATACTCTTCGGGAATGCGAAGGCTTATATTAGTTGTCTTTTCAGCCATTTCTGTCAGCCAATTTTGTCAATTTGCGGGTCTTTCGAGCGCTTTTTAGGTAATTTGTAGTCACGTGATTACAAATTGTAGTTACTCAACTATGGTAACACCTTGAGCGCGCAGAAACCGCTTCGTAACGAGACGTTGCTGTTTTCAACCTCTGGGTCCAGCCTTAGGGCTTTTGAGGGCTTCCTTTCGCCGCAAGGTAGGCTGTCGGATTGTTCAGGTTTCTTAAAAAGAAGGCGTAAGAAATTCAGCGGGAATTTCTTACGCCTTCTTTGGAGAACCTTTTTCTACAAAGCTTTCTGAATTTCTGGGCGCAACTGCTCGGCAGTTTTAAATCCGAGGGAATCGGCCACGATTTTTCCATTCTTGAAGACCTTGATAGCCGGTATCGAGCTAATTTCGAACTTATTGGCTAGGGCTTCGTTTTTGTCTATGTTGATGCGATAGAAGACCACTTTGCCGTCATACTCTTTGGCTAAATCTTCCACTATTGGAGACAGCATCTTGCAGGGGCCACACCAATCGGCATAAAAATCGACGAAAACTGGCAGCTTTGATTCGAGCACGTCTTTTTTGAAGCTAGCATCGCCCGAAACCTTTACCATTTCTGGGCCGCCAGTTTTGCTGGTTTCGTTAGGGGCAGCGCAGCAAGTGAGGGCAAAAGAGGAAGCCAGAGCTACTACTACCATAGTGGACAACAAAGCCGATTTCATGAGATTCTCCCGATTTGTGCAATTCTTACTGTAAGGGAATTCTACTTTGTTACGAACGGTTTGGCACTTCTTAAGCAGGATTTATGGCTCGAAGCCCTAGATTTAGTCACAATCAGTACTCATTGACCTTGGCTTTAGTCTTTAGTGCTCTGTTGTTGCCTGGTTGCAGCCAACAAAGGCTATCGGATGGGTCGCAAGGCAAAAATCCCAGTTTAACGACAAATACTCGTATCAGCCCTTACCTTGCCGCCCACCAAGATGATTTGGTCGCATGGGCACCTTGGGGCCAAGATGCCTTTGAGTTGGCTAGGGCCGAGAACAAGCCGGTTCTGCTATCTATCGGCTTTTCTTCGTGTCACTGGTGTCATGTCATGCAGAAAGAGTCGTTTAACGACCCAGCTACCGCTAAGTATATGAATGACCACTTCATCAATGTTTTAGTTGACCGTGAGGAAAGGCCAGACGTCGATGCCGATTACACGCGGCAGTTGGAGGCACTCTCTGTTCGGGTCGGTTGGCCAATGACGCTGTTCTTGCGCCCGGATGGAAAGGTTTTCTATGCCGGTACTTATTTCCCTCCAGGAGACGAGACTGCGCCCCATTCATTCCGCAAAGTTTTGGCGCAAATCAATGACATGTGGCTGAGCGATCGCCGAGCGGTAGATGCCGCTTGCGCTAAAGTTGCAAGTACTTTGGCTGCTCGTGATAAAAGTGCCGAACTCTCGCAGTCGCTTACCTATGCCAATCTTAATTTCGCCCTTGGTCGGCTTTTGCAGCGTTGCGACCTAGAGTATGGTGGCCTGAAGCAGTCACGTAAATTCCCTGTCGCTGCGATAAACACACTAATGATGCGCCTTTCGGTTGCCGGGAAAATGCGCCGCTCATACGGTGATTTGCTTCCTCATTGTCGGGCATACATTACGACAACTCTAGACGGCATGGCCAATGGGCAGATCAATGATCAAGTTGGTGCTGGATTCTTTCGCTACGCGACCAATAAACAATGGCTCAGGCCGCATTTTGAGAAGATGCTCTGTGACAATGCTCTGATTTCTCAAAACTATTTTGAAGCTTATGGTTTAACCAAGAACAATTATTGGATCACCAAGGGTGTGCGAACTATCGAGTTTATATTGGATGAACTAGCCTTGCCGAGCGGCATGTTTGCCGGTAGTTTGAGTGCAGATAGTCTTGCTCTGAGTGGTGTTGATGTTGGCAAGACAGATGCTCGAAAGACAGATGCTGGCAAAAACGAAACTGAAGGCGCGTTTTATACTTATACTGCACAAGATATAGAGCAGGCTTTGCCAAAGGCGATAAGGGCTCAAGTTGAGGCGGGTTGCAACTTTACTGCTGCTGGCAATTGTGGTGATGGAAAGAACTTGCCCTATTTTGATAAGTCTAATCCTATTAAAGACAAAGCTCTGGTTTATGAAGGCTTGAAGAAGCTGCAATATTGGCGCTTAAAACGAGCTAAACCTACTCGCAATAATAGTGTTGTGGCAGCTTGGAATGGCATGGCGATTTCTAGTCTGGTCAGTGCATATCGAGCGACTCGTAACCTCAAATATTTGGAAGTTGCCCAAAAGGCTGCCAATGCTCTTCTGCTCAAATTGTCGCTGTCTGACAAGTTGGCCCACAGTGATATTTCAACTCAACAGGGCTTCTTGGACGACTACGCCTATGTCGAGAAGGCTCTGCTGGATTTGTACGACGTTGATAGTGATTCTCACTGGCTGACGAAGGCTCGAGATTTGAACACTATGGTGCTAGATAGGTTTTGGGAAAAGGAAACAGGGAAGTTTCTCTATGCTCCCCGTGAAAGTGGGCGTGCTTCTTCAACTGAGGCGGCGGACGTGGCGTTCAATACTCCCGCCAATATCTACGCCACCACAGACGGTACTTGGCCTAGCTCCGCTGGTATCGCCATAGAGAATTTGATCCGGCTTGATTCGTTGCCCAAGGTGGCTGGTGATGCTGCTTCAGAAGCTGATTATTTGGCTATTGCAAAGCGTTCATTGTCCGCCAGTGGAAGGGCAATGCAAGAAGATCCCGTGGCGCACGCATCAATGTTGGTGGCACTGGAGCGCTTGTTGCGAAATCATTAGAGTCGCCGGGGTTTTAGCGTTGCGCTTTGATTGCCATCACTAGGGCTGCAATCCTCGCATCTTCTATGGTTCGCTATTCGCGTTCGCCTTAGGGCTGGTCTCATCTGGCATCCTGATAGTGGCTGTCACGCTGGTTGTTGCAGGTTTTAGCACGCGGCGCAAATAGCGGTCGTTGGTTTCCCATGGTTTTGGTAGATAACCAGTCAGTGCCTTCAGGCTGTGTTTGGCGAACGTTGTTCTCTCTTCGTCTTGGAAATAGCCCATGCCGATGCCGATGCCTTTATAAGTTGCGCCTTTCTCTTCGCCGACTTCATTGCGAACTACTGTTAGCCAGTTTCTTACGCACAGATTAAAAACAGCCGGGTCTTTTTCTACTTGGTGCGAGAGCTTCTCTTGCAGTGCTTCGGCGTAGAGACAACGTATATCGGGGTCGTCTGGGTCGAGTTTTACGGCTCTGCTCAGAAGTGCGATCGCTCTATTGTAGTTGTGGTGGCGCATATACTGTTTCGCTGTCAAAAGCAGTGAACGACCACTGGTTTCGGTGAAAACGTCATCACTGTCTCTTGTTGGTTGTATGTCGCTTTCTTCTGCTGCTTTTGCTTTGGCCTTTACTGTTGCTAGTACTTTTGGCGTTGCTACTTTTGCTTGTTTTTCGTTGGTAGTAACTTCAGTGGTTTCGAGTGCCCTGGCTTCGGCTGCAATGGTAAGACTTACCACAGCGCTCAAGCACAATATAGCTATTTTGCTCATGCGGTATGTGTTTTCCTTTTGAAAAATAGTTTCCTGGGAAACTATTTTGAAATGACAAATTAGCTTTATGAGCCAAGACAGTTTTATCGGTGGATTTCCTTGGATCTCTCCGAATTGTGTGCTTCGCTTGCAGTATGAAAACACGCGGGTGTAGCTATGTCAAATGAGTCTACAAGCCATTTGTAAATGTTTCTATATGAACTTTACAGTTTCTAAATGGTGGCAATTCTTTAGTGTAATTGGCCGAACGACGCCAATAGCTTGGTTGCGATCTGCTGGCAACCGTGGCTTGATACAGAGTTGATTTGTGTCATGCTAAGTTTTGAAAGTTTGTGGCCTGCCGAATTGTGCTTTGAGGCCTGCTCTGTAAAGTAGGAAAAATATTTCATTCCTCCACAAATTTCTTCAACCTGTTTAGGGCTTGGTCCCATTGCTCTGAGAATATGTCTAGGTAGCCCTTAGCCTGGTTTAGGGGCTCCGGATCGAATCTGTACAAACTCTCTCGACCAGACTTGATACCATTGACGATACCGACACTTTCCAGTACTCGCAAGTGCTTGGTAACAGCTTGACGAGTTAGGTCTGTGCCTTTTGTCAGCTCAGAGATCGAGTGAGGTTGTCCGTTCGATAGCTTTTTCACTATCGACAATCTCGTTTCATCACCCAGTGCGGCAAAAACGTTGGCGTGTTTATTTTGTAGCGACGTTGTCTTTCGTGACATAATTTTCTATGTTCTGGAGTTGTTCTGCCCAGCCGCCATCATTCATGCGGAATGCTTCGAAGCGACGATGCTCTGGCAGTTTATCGAAGCCTGATTCTGTCAGGGTTAGTAAAGTTCCAAAGTCTGTCGGCTCAATTTTGAATTCGACTAGGGTTGGTTCTTCGGTTGAATAATCTATTTTAGGATCGATAGCCGCTGGGTGCCATGTGAAAGAGAAAAGCCGCTCTGGCTGCATTTCTTTTACATGAACTTCCCAGAGTAGGCCCTCGTAGCCTGGATAGGTCAGTGTGGCTTTGGTGGGCTGGCCTGCTTTGAAAGGCTCTTTGATGTCTAGGCAGAACCATTGTCCGAACTCTTTGTAGTCACTCAGGGCTCTCCAGACTCTTGCAATAGGGGCCTTCAGCTCAATAGTCCTTTCAATTTTGTCTTGCATGATGATCAACCTCGATATGCAACCAATTGGTTGCATATTACTATGAGTACATGCGAAAGATCAAGGGCGTGATCGATTGAGATCTAGTAACCGAACCAGCCTCTTACGGCTTTTACGGTGTCGCGCATTGTGCCGCCGTTCTCTTGCGCCCGTAACTCTTCTTTGAAGCGGTCGATTCGCTGTTTGGGCGTTTCATTGCTTTTGTCATCGGTTAGTCCAAATCCCGACAATATATTGTGCACTGCTCCCTGGCGTGGCCGCTCGTTGATGAACTTCTGCTGAACTTCTGCGAACACTTTTTCGCGGTCGTTGTCTGGGGCCTTTGGGTCTTGTTCATGCTCTTTGCGTAACTGTCTTACTTCTGCAAGGCACTGCCAGGCGGCTTCTGTGGGCGGATAGTCTTTGCCCAGGCATTGCACGCGTATATCGCTAAAGTCAGTGGCGTCGTCTAATCTCATAATTGACCTGAATCAGATGGAAGCGAAGGAAGTTTCGGGGGGTTGTAATATATACACGTCAACCATCGATTATTGACATAAAGTGGATTGATGGCTTGTGGTTAACTCATAGGTTAGTTAACCCAATGGTAAAGTATGATGCAAGTCGGTCTTGGTCAGACTTCTTTAGTCCTCGCTGACCCCATAAGGTGGGCCATGTTGGCTCAGTTGAAGCTGGGCGAGTCGAGTGTTTCTGATTTGGCCAAGCCAAACAACATCTCCCTTCCATTGGATGGAAGAGTATCGAGTTTATTGGGAGGCGAGAAATGACCGCAAAAAATAAGACGGCAAAAGTTAGAAGCAATGAGTTGCGAATCATCCGCGAGTATAACGTGCCTGTACAGCTCGTTTGGGACGCCTGGACTGATCCGGCGCAAGCTGCACTTTGGTGGGGGCCGCGTGGTTTCACGATCACCACTCATAGCAAAGATTTGAAGGTAGGCGGCCACTGGCACTACACAATGCATGGTCCCGACGGCGTGGATTATCCTAACAAAACCGTTTATTTTGAGGTAGAAGATTGCGCCAAGTTGGTCTATGACCATGGTGCAAATGATGACCAGCCGCCGTTGTTTCGTGTCACTGTGCTCTTTTCTGAGAGCAACGGCAAGACCAAGATGGATATGCGCATGGCTTTAGCAACGCCAGAGGCTGCCGAAGAGATCAGTAAATTCATCAAGAAAGCTGGTGGTAATGGCACTTGGGATCGCCTTGGCGAGTATCTGCATAAGGTCTCTACCGACCAGGAAATATTTGTCATCAACCGCTCTTTTGATGCGCCTATCGATACTGTTTTTGAGATGTGGATTAATCCTGAGCACCTGGCTAAATGGTTGCCTCCGGTGGGTTGCGACATGCAGGTGATTAAGTCTGATGTCAAAGTTGGTGGTGGCAATTTCTATAGCATGAGCGCTGGAGCCGATATAGTATTGTATGGACGTATGCAATATGTGGAAATCGACAGACCTCATCGCCTTGTCTATACGCAGCAGTTTTGCGACGAAAACGAGAATGTTTCTACTCACCCAATGGCTCCCTGTTGGCCTGCCACCATGCTTTCTACTGTAAGTTTTGCAGCGGAAGCTGAAGATCAAACTCGCGTCACAGTTGTCTTTGAATGCTCGGGCGACACCTCGCCTGAAGAGCTGGCAGCCTTCATTGCCGAACGCGGTGGTATGACTCAGGGTTGGACTGGTTCGTTCGATAAGTTGGAAAATTACTTGGCTAGTGGTGATGGTGGGTAGATTTGCTCAAGTGTCATTTATAGACTAATCGGCACTGCTAGTGCTGCGCTGCCTGTCAGAATTCTTCAGTTTTTTGTTTCCTTGTTTCTTTCTATTCCATCAATGCGCATTTTTCTTTCTTGCAGCGCACTGCTCTTTTTATTGCGCCGCTCTTTGAGCAGTTCACTGAGTGGCTTTCCTTCAGGGTTTGCGATAATTCTTGTTTTGCCACCCGGTAGCAAGATCAAGAAAATTATCGCGAATGGGCTGGCAAGGACAATTCTAAAGAACATACCAACATTGCTGTCGCCGAATATGAGCCAAGCGAAGGGCGTAAGCATTGCCATTAAAATTATTGCTACAACTACGTTGTAGAGAAGCGATTTTGCTTGCCTGAGGCATTGTAAGCCAATAGCTATACCGGCGAAAAGGAAGGCAATTCCAATTGCCGTCATCACCCAGTAAGGTGCATGCAGAGAGTGGGCGGGAATAGGGAGAATTTTCATACCAATGGCAATTGGATACAAACCGACTCCGCAGACTAAGAGTGCTGTAAGTGGCGTAGGTTTTTGCGTATTGTTTTTTCTTCGTTTGGCCATTTGCTTCTATCGTTCTTGGTAACCGTTCTTGGCAACGAGGAGTTTCATAGACTGAGTACGGTAGAATGTCGCTGTTACTAATGCAAGGGACGCCAATGTCTTATAAATCAGCCAAATCACGCCTTGTCAAGCTGGCGCCCGCTCTTTTTGCCATGGTTTTCGTTCCCTTGAGCGTTGTTCCCTTTGGTGCAGATGCCGCTCAGCCTGTCTCAGGCCTGACTTATGACGGAGACCACGACGTTATAGTTTTTCCCTCTTGCGATCTCGCCGTCCGCTACAACAACAAAACATTTGTGCCGGTTAAAGCCAAATTGCAAGATACAGCAAGTTCGGCCTTCCTCAAGATCGCCCCTGATAAGGCGGTCAAGATCTGGGAAGACTATGATTCCGCCAAAATGACAGCTGCTCCCGAGCAAATTTTGATTGAAGGCTATGATGTTAGCAAGATTGGATCGTTTGGTGCCAGCCGCTTCAGCAAAGAGTTTATGGCTGCTAACCGCGTGCGCGAAGTGCAGTTTACAAATGAGCGCATAGCCAGAGAAACAGGGCTATCGCCTAGCGCATTCACTGGTATCACAGCTGTTAAGCCCTTTGAAATAGCCCCTAAAAGTGGCGAGACTCCTTTCTTCCTCTATGTCATTCAAACACCAGAACATCTCACTATTTATGCCCGCAAGATGCGCGCTGCGAGCCGCACTTTTGACTTAGATCCAGCCGTAATTGTTACTCAACTGCAAGTGCGCGGCACTAAAGACTGTGTTAGTAACGTCAAGCTTGATGAGCCAAAAGTGGTCGCTCAATAGGGTCTAACTGTCTTTAGGTCTGTAAGAGGTATCTCGATGGAATCGGCAGTCGCCGTTGTAGTAGTTGGAATGATTGTTTTTCTTGCCCACCTTTTTGCCGTGGGCTTTGAGAAGACTCGCATTCCAGATGTGCTGCCGCTGGTTATATTGGGAGTTTTGTTCGGACCGGTTTTTCACTTTGTCAAACCATCAGACTTTGGCCAGGTTGGTCAAGTTTTTACCACTTTAGCTCTCGTGATTATTCTCTTCAACTGCGGGCTAGAGCTTGATCTCAACTTGTTGATGAAGTCGTTCTTGCCGGCTCTCAAGCTCGGTCTAATTACTTTTCTTGTCACTGTTGCTACTACCGTCTGGCTTGCTATGCAGGCTCTGGGCTTGGGTCCTGTTGAGGGTTGTATTCTCGGTTGTATTGCCGCTGCCTGTTCGCCACCGGTGGTCATACCGATGTTGGCTAAGCTGAGGGCCACTGAGCAGACCAGGACCATGCTAATTCTTGAGTCTACGATTTGCGAAGTGCTAGGAATTGTTACCACTTTGGCCTTCATCAAGATTGCCACGCAGAGTGATATTCACCCCACCGCCATGATCGGCCATATCATTGCTTCCTTCATTATGGCCGCTATGATTGGCTTTGCTGCTGGTGTTGTCTGGTCTAGCTTGCTCAAAGTAGTGCGCCACGTAGAGGACAACATTTTCTGCACTCCGGCTTTTGTTTGCATTGTTTTTGGTACTGCCGAGCTTTTCGACTACAGTGGCCCGGTGGCCGCACTGGTCTTCGGTTTGGTATTGGGTAATATCAAAGATTTGACCTTCTTGAAGAATGTGCCTAAGGCCCAAACTGTGAGCTTGACGTATCAAGAGAAGACGTTCTTTGCCGCATTGGTGTTCTTGCTCAAGTCGCTCTTCTTTGTATATGTCGGCTTGTCGATGCAGTTCAATTCATGGCACCTGGCTGGAATGGCCATGCTTCTCACTATCTGGACACTTCTTGTGCGTTTGGTTGTTGTTCGCTTTGCCACCGCCAAGACCCTATCGACCTATGATCGCTCATTGGTATCGATCATGGTGCCAAAGGGATTGGCGGCGGCAGTTTTGGCGTCTTTGGTTTTGCAGTCTGGGGTGAACGGAGCCGAAACCATTCGTGAAGTGGCTTTCGGTGTGATTCTCTTCAGTATCTGCTTGGTGGCCGTGCTGACATTCATGCTTGAGCGCGGTTGGCTCGATAAGTTCTTCCGCTATATTTACGGCAACTCACATGTGCTTAAGCCTGATCCAGACCAGCTAGTGACCGGTCCGTTTAGTCATGTCGATGCCATTGAGAGCGCCAGTAAAAGGCATTCTCAGAACGAATCAGAGCTAGACGGCACAATCGGACCTGGAACCGGCGGGCCTAGTATTGCTGGCCCCGGTGGTTAGTCGGGGCCAACGATAAAGTTGCTGGTCGCATTGTGTGCTGTTTTATCGGTTTCCAAAACTGTCATTTTTTCTTAAAAAAATCTGACGGTTTCGGAAAGAGGAATGCGATGCAGGACAGTCACTAATTGTGATGTCGAGCACCGGCGCTGTCAACTTAGTCTAAGCTAAACGACTGTTCGCTGAAAGGCTTATCCCATGCCCCTAAAGCGTTTTGGCCACCTTTAACTAGGCCTTCGCCAAATGTTCCAACAAGTTTCATCGCCTGGCCTGGAATGCTGACTAGAAGCAGTGGGGCAGAGCCGTCTTTGTCGTTTAGTTCAGTTGAGACCGCATCAGCATATTGGCCTACTCGATTGGCTTCGCAGCGCATGATAGCAATTGGTGTGCCAATTACTAGTGACGCTCCAACTGCGGCGGTTCTAACAGGTAGCATGGCTGTGTCGGTGAGGAATTGGTGGGCGTCGACTGTGCTGCTCTTCTCTTGTTCGCCGTAATTGCTGGCTTGGGCCGGGGCCGACGAAATCGAAAGGGCGATGGCGCCGGTCAGAAGTAGTGAATAAATGCTTTTCATAGAAAGTTCCTTTTTGTGCAGTTGCGTTGTGTGCGGTTAGGTTATGCGCAGATAATTTTGGTGCAATTAAGTTGTCTGCGGTTCACTCAGTCAGCTTACGAGCGCCCCAGAAAAATCTAGAGGGGCTCGCAACAGTTCGCGGATTGTTGCTCTCAAGCGTAATAAGAGGTGGTATTTGAGCAAGAGTGGGCGCTTTTGTCTTAAACTGTATGAGTCTAGTCAACATATGAACAGTAGATTGCAGGCGATGGAAAACAGGCAACAGATAACGAGCACTAGATAACAGGCAATATATGAACTACGACATTATCGGCGACGTGCACGGCTGCCTCGATGAGCTTTTAGAGCTCATGGAGAAGCTCGGTTACGACGCCGATGGACACTATGCCGGTGGAGAGCTTACAAGCGGCGAGCGTAAGCTCATATTTGTCGGCGACCTGGTTGACCGCGGGCCGTCCAGCGACGGCGTGCTTGAGCTTCTCATGCGTTTGTGTGAGCAGGACCGCGCCATTGTTCTGCTGGGCAACCACGACGAGAAGCTGAAGCGCTATTTGCAGGGCAAGCATGTGCGGGTGGGCCACATGCTTGCCGGAACGTTGGCGCAATTAGAGCCCCGTGGCAAAGTATTTATGGAGAAGGTCTGCAACTTTCTCACTGAGCTTCCATACCGCTTTGCCGACGAAGACTTGCTGGTGGTTCATGGCGCTGTCTATCCCGGTTCGACAACTATCGGCTCAGTGAGCTTTGGCGAGCAGTCCAAGCGTGATCGCGAGTGGGCGCTCTATGGTCAAGTGGGTGGAACGGATACAATTAGTGGCTATCCCATTCGCTTGCAAGACTGGGCTAGGGGCTATTCGGGTTCGCACACGACAGTGGTACGGGGGCACTCAGTTGTCGCAGAAGTCGAAACCATTGTCTCTCAATCAGGCACACGGGTTTACAACGTTGACACGGGTTGCTCTTTTGGCGGGTATCTGTCAGCCTTGCGCTACCCTGAGCTTGAGGTTGTGCAAGTCAAGGCGCGCAAAGTCTATTACGAAGGATCAATCATTTAAGGCTGTGAACAAATAACTATTATGGAACGACCAGGTTTAAAATACTTTGACAAAGTGGCTCTCCATGAGGGCTTTGAGCGACATAGCCAGGGCCGAGTAATTAGTTTTAGCTATGATGAAAAGAATAATTCTATTAGTGGAAAGGTTCATGGCAGCCAGCCTAAGCCCTATGTAGTTAGTGTCTTTCTCAAGCCCAGCGGCTTTGATGTTAGTTGGTCGCTCTGCACCTGCGATGAGCGTAAGGCTTGTAAGCACGGCGCTGCCTTAATATACGCTTTCTTCGATTTTGACAATCAAGAGATACTTCCTGGTTCGGCTCTGCCTATCAAATCTGCTAGCAATCAAGCCGCTTTACCTGGTGGACTGCATTTCAAGAAAGGCGGCAGCACTCCCGTTGCTCGCAGCCAAATTGATAAAGTAAAAGAATCCATTGTCGGCGACAGTGGCTATCTCAGGATAGATCAAGCAGGCAAAGCCCATCTTATTTCTTCTCAGAGTGACTTGTTGCCTGCAAGTGCTAGACCGGTAAATTTCGGAGCCCTCAGTTCTGGGCTTGCTAATTCTGCTTCTTCTGCTACGGGTTTTGCCACAGCGTCTGGTTCTTCATCTTCATCTTCATCTTCTTCTTCAGGTCTATCGTCGCCTCGTTTGATGCAATCGGAACATGAAACAAAAGATTGGTCGCCCAAGCCATATCGTGGCGGTGTGATTGATTTAAGTGATCCTAGCAGTGCTAGTTGCTCTGACAGCAATGCTATCTGGAAAATTGACATTCACGAGAGCAAAGAATTTTGGTTTGGCGTTAGTCTCGGTATCGAGGTAGAAGGCGAGACAATTGCACTATTGCCAGTGCTGCAGCGCGCTTTGTCGAAGCTCACTGGTTATAGCGCCAAGCAAATTGAAAGCCTTGGCCGCGATGGTAAATTTTTCGGACGGTTAGAAGATGGCCGCATTTTGATATTGCCATTTGCTCGTGTGAAAGCCATTCTTACGAACTTGGTTGAACTATTGAGCCGCGAAGTAAGTGAAGCTACCGAACTAAGGCTGTCTCTAGCGCAGATCAACGCTGTCACCCAAGACAACCAAGACACAGGGTTGGTGGTTACTGGCTCAGCGTCTTTGACAGATCGCTTAGAGCAGATACGAAAACTCGCTAGCTTACCTGTGGTGGCGCCACCTAAAAATTTCAATGCAGAGCTAAGGCCATATCAGCTAGATGGCCTATCTTGGCTTCAGGGCCTTGCCAGGGCAGAACTGTCAGGCATATTGGCCGACGATATGGGTCTGGGTAAGACCGTGCAGATCTTGGCCCACCTCGCCCTTGAGCACGAGCAAGGTCTGCTGAAGAAGCCGGTGCTCGTAGTCTGCCCGACTTCGGTTCTGCATAACTGGTTGGCGGAGACCAAGCGCTTTGCGCCTCAGCTCAATGCTGTTGCTTACCATGGTGGTGAGCGTCAGAGTTTATTGGCTGGCGAACAGTTGCAGCCCAGTTTGATTGTCACTACCTATGCTCTTCTCATTCGTGACGCCAAAGAGTTGGCGGGCGTTGACTGGCAGGCCGTAATTTTAGATGAAGCTCAGGCAATTAAGAATGCTGGCACAAAGGCTGCCAAAGCCGCTCGCTCTCTCAAGGCTGATTACCGCTTATGCGTCAGCGGTACCCCTGTTGAAAATCATCTCGGTGAGCTGTGGTCGCTATTTGAGTTTCTCACTCCGGGAATGCTCGGTGATGTCAAAGCATTTAGCAAGCACTTCCGCACACCAATTGAGAAGCAAAAACGTGCAGACATAAGGCAACTACTGGCTAAGCGCCTTAGCCCATTTATTTTGCGCCGTATAAAAGAGCAGGTAGCGCGTGACTTGCCAGATAAGACAGTGATTGTGCATGAGCTTGATTTGAGCAGCATGCAGCGCGATCTATACGAAACTGTGCGCACAGTTAGCGCGCAGAAGGTTTTAGAAGAGATCAATAAGAAGGGCCTAAACCGCGCCCAGCTAGCTATTCTTGATGCCATGCTTAAGTTGCGTCAGGTTTGCTGTGATCCTCGATTAGTGAAGCTAGCCGTGTCGCAAACTCCTTCAATAACTGATTCAGCCAAGCTAGAAGCTTTGATTGATTTGCTGGAACCACTTATTGAAAATGGTCGGCGAATCTTGGTCTTCTCGCAGTTTACTAGCATGCTCGATTTGATCGCACCTGAGTTAGAATCTCGCGAAATTAAGTTCGTGCAGTTGCGTGGTGATACTACCGATAGGGTCACGCCTGTGGCTCGTTTTCAGGCCGGTGAAGTCAGTGTCTTTCTTATTAGCCTCAAGGCCGGTGGTACTGGCCTTAATCTAACTGCGGCCGATACAGTTGTGCACTATGACCCTTGGTGGAACCCCGCCGTAGAAGACCAAGCCACTGATCGTGCTCACCGCATTGGCCAAACAGAGAAAGTATTTGTCTATAAGTTCATAGCCCGGGGCACTATCGAAGAACGCATGCTTGAGCTTCAAGTGCGCAAGCGCGCCTTGTGCGAGGCCATCTTTGATGCTGAGTCGGCCGCTTCCATTAGCTTCAGCGAAGCCGACCTAGAGTTTCTCTTTCAACCGTTGGGATAGGCGCGACTGGGGTGCTTGAATATTATCGAGTTGTTCGTTTTTTTCGGACATTTGTACGAGATTTGCGTACAGATGTACGAAAATCTCGTCATTGTTAATATTTCAAGACGACCGGTCTAATTCAGTCTGGTTTTTGCTAGCATTTATCCAATGACTTAGAAAGCCGAGGCTCCGAGAAATACTCCGCCGTAGGCTAAATGGAGAGAAAATGCCAACCGAGACTAAAGCTACAACTACTAACGGCATTGTTGATGCCCTAGATTGGCGCTATGCCACTAAACAATTTGACCCAAGCAAAAAGATTTCCGCCAGTGACTGGCAGCTCTTAGAAGAAGCTTTGCGACTTACACCTTCAAGCTTTGGCATGCAGCCATATAAGTTTGTGGTTGTCACTGACCAGAAGATCAAAGATGAATTGGTCGCTGCTTGCTGGAACCAAGCACAAGTTGCTCAGTGCTCGCACTTTGTAGTATTTGCTAGAAACAACGAAATCACTGTTGAGACGGTCAATCAGTATGTTGAGTTGATCGCCAAGACCAGAGATGTTTCAGTGGAATCACTCAAGCCGCTTCATGGCATGATGAGTGGTTTCATTTCAGGCTCTACTCCTGAAAAGTTGGCCGAATGGGCCGCTCGTCAGACTTATATTGCCTTAGGCAATTTGATGACGGCAGCAGCTACTCTGCGCATCGACAATTGCCCAATGGAAGGCATTGTTGCCCCAGAGATTGATCGCATTTTGAAATTAAATGAAAAAGGATGCAGCAGCGTTGTCGCTTGCGCTCTGGGTTACAGAGCTGCTGATGACAAATATGCAGGATTGACAAAAGTGCGTTTCCCTAAAGACGAACTGTTCATCAATATCTAGTTAGGTCTGAATCTCATACTCGATCTCATCCTGAATCCATCTGAAGAGAGCATAGAATATTCTGTGCTCTCTATTCTTTTCTCCTCCTGGCGACCTCGTTGCTTTCCTCTCTTTCCACTTGTTTCGTTGACCATTTTGTTAGTTTCTATCTGTTTTGGCCGTGGCATAATGACCCCCTGACCCCACGCAGGTAGGAGTGACCCTTGAATCTCAATAGAGCCATAGTGGCTGGAATCTTTGGCTTAGTTCTGACGCAAGCACCTTTGCTTGCTGCGCTGGCTTCTGAGCGAGAAGCCAACGGCTGGATTTACTCAAATCTCGAAGACGCTGGGTTGAAGTTTACTTATCCGGCAGCTTGGAAGAAAACCATGATTGGCAGTCAACCTGCTGAGAAAGATAATATTTTGAAAGTAAGTGGCCAATTGACTGGCTCAGCTGAAAGTTGGGCAGAGCTTTCGCTGCTTCACTCGCAAGAAGGAATGAGCCCTGCTTTGCTTGTCAAAATTATGGAAGAAGCTTACTGGAGCAAGCTGCCCGAGTACAAAGGATCGCTCGAAAAATCTATCCGCTTGCCTGGCGCTCAGGCTGCTGTGGAAAAGGAGACTAGCTTTCGCCAATCGGGAGTGATGTTTAGTCAGCGCTGTTTGGTTTTTCAAATCGGTCCTAAGAGTTACAGCCTGATTATGACTTGCCCGCTTAGCGAGTATCATGCCTCTGGCACAATCTGGAATACAGCAGTGAATAGCATTGCCGCCATTCACCCAACTGCGACCGCCTCGCATTCCAACAGCTCTACTTCTTCGAATTCTTCCAAAGTGTCTTCCGCTGGGAGCGCGAAGGCTAGCGCTGGCAGGGGTTCTTCTTCTTCTTCTTCTTCGAGTGCTGATACTGCTAGTGGTGACCATGCCTGGCATACCAAAGACGGCACATTGTCTTTTGCTTTTCCTTCTTCGCTCAAAGAAGCTGTTGTCGAAGGCGATGACCATTTGCTCAAAGCCTCTTGTGAGCAGCCTGGTAAGGTGATTGGTTTGGATGTTTATCGCGGCGATGCCGCGCCTAATGTTAGCCTTGGCGAACTGTCTACTATGCTGGAAGAGAAATATTTCTTGCCATTGAAAAATTACCAGAAGATTGGCGAGGAGCAGCGTTCAATAGGCTCTGGCGGTAGTGTACCTGGCGTAGTTCGTGAATCAACCTTTGAGACCAATGGTGTCAAAATGCATCACCTTTCTGGTTACATAATGGTGGATAAGAATCTCTACGCTGTTTGTCTAAGCACAGCCGGGGTCAACTACAACGAAGCTCACCAAATCTGGAGCCGAGTTGCTTCCAGCGTTACAGTGAAGCGTTGATGACCTTATTTGATTTCAAGATCATTGAGAACGAAAGCTTTGCCTGTTCCTATTGTGTAATGAAGTTCAATATCCAAGCCAGTGCCTTTATTCTCTAGAGTGCTTACCTTTTCGGCGAACTTTTGGAACCGTGGTTGATCCACTAAGAGCCCGGTACCATCAAAGCCACAGTTCTGCAGCTTTTCTGAAGCAGCTGACAGATTGTTCTCGTCAAGAGCAGACGCTGTCTGAACTGCATCTGACTTTGAGCACTGGTTAGAGAGCTCTTCGTCCCATTTGGCAACGAGAAACCAGCGAGAGATATCGGACTTAGGGAAGACATTTTCAACCACAGGTTTGAAGCCTTGAGCCTCTATCGCCTCAGCAGTTTTTTGCTGCTCAGCGTTTAGTTCCGGTGGTGCCTCATGCTCCTTGGTGTCGGCTAGGTGAAAGATATACACGCTGTCCTTTCCCTGAGCCGATGCTTGCTTTGCTAGTTCAGGTAGATTTGCTATGAAATTATCTAGTTTTTGCTGCTCATTACTTTTGCGCTCGGCTTGTTGCTCAGCAAGGCTATCTTCTACTATTTTTGATAAGTCTGGTCGATGATCTTTGTCCCACGCCGCTTTCAGGCTGTATTCTTCAGGAACGGAGATTTTTTCGCCGTTCGAGTAGTAGTAGCTAGCGTCGAGGCGTTTATACGAGTTTGGGTCTTCTTTTGCTTCGAGTACAGGTAGAAAACCTTGAGCTTTGATGGCATCAAACACTCTTTGAGCTTCAGGATTGAGCTTGGGTGCGACTCCTGTTTGTGATGACCAGATATTCGACATAACAGTGATGTCGGAGACACCTTCTGCTGCAGCTCGGCTGGCTAAGTCAGGTAGTTTTGATAGTAAGTTGTCATGCTTTTCCTTCTCTTGGGTTTCGTATATGTCAGATATCTCAATTCGTGAGTTTTGATGGTAGTTTGCTGTGTCTGCCGCTCCAGCGTCGGCGGTTTTAGTAGGTCTTCCTGGTACGTTGTCTGTATGCGAGTCTGCGAGTAATAGAATGGATGCTTCCCTACTGTCGCTCTCTGATTGTCTTCCGTAATCTTTGGTTTCAATAGAGTCCGTTGCCATTGCTGAATCTCCAATTTGTTTGTTGGTGTGGGCTTGATAATCAATTTAGTTTTTCGCAGAAACCGAATGGTGACTGATGTATGACCAAACTGTGACTGCTTTTGCTGCAGCTTGTTTTAGGAATGGCCGAAGCATTGTTGGTATGATAGAAAGTGCCTTAGGGCTAGGTAGTACCGTTCTGCATCGAAACACTACTAAAAGTTGGAAGTATTGAATCACTTGAATAGTTTTTTACGGCCCTTCTACCTTCTTAAGCGGCACCCGATTGTGCTCGAAGCTCATTTCGACTTCGTCTTAGTAATGACCTATGCTTTTCCAAAGGCCCTCTTAGAGCCCCTGCTGTCGCCAGGTTTGGAGTTGGATACATACGGCGATCTGGCTTTCGTTGCAGTGGCAGCGGTGCAAACTCGTCGCATGAAACCAAAGGGAAGCCCAAGTTTTCTTGGACAAGATTATTTGCTTATTGGCTATCGCATTTTTGTGCGCTATAAAACACTTGAGGGGCGTCATCTTCGGGGCTTGCAAATCTTGCGCTCTGATACTGACAGTCATTCGATGGCGGCTGTGGGCAACTTGCTTACGCACTATCATTTTCATGGTGCGGCTATGAAGTATGCTTATGGCGAACAGAAATTGACTTTGTCTAGCAAAGCTTTTGATAACAAAAGCGAGCTGATAGTGACAGCTTGTCTTGATGCCGCTGATGATTATTTGCCTGAAAATTCTCCTTTCCCATCGGTGCGCGAGGCCCTTAAGTTTGCCGGCCCCATGCCTTTTACTTTCGACTATGAGTGCGAGACCAATTCGATTATCCGTGTTGAAGGGGTGCGGCAAAATTGGCAGCCTAAGCCTGTTGCCGTTGATGTGGGCAGGATAACATTTTTCCAGCAATTGCCTTTTTCGCAAGCTGAACCAGTTCTTTGTAGTGCTTTCTTCTTGCAAAACATTCCCTATTATTGGAAGTCTGGCATTGTAGAGAAGCTTCCTGCGGCTGGCACTGGATGAAAGATTTGCTGAGAGAGTTTGACGGCATGCTGCGTGTGGTGCAGTTCAATTGGCCGTTGTATGCCACAGCAGCTGGGGTTGTGCTTTTGCTTTTAGTGCTGGCAACCCAACCCCTGTTTGCTGTCGGCCTGCGAGTAATTTTCTTTGTTGCCGCTGCTCTGGTATCGCTCCAAACTGTCTTGTCATTGCTCGCTTCCCATTGGGTGTACGACCGCTCTGCACTTAAAGACTGGCGATTTCTCCTTGGGGCAGGTCGTGAAGGCAGTTTGCGCATTGTCAATGTTCATTCTGGCTATGACGAAACTAGCAGTGCCTTACGTAATCTCTTTGGCAACGCCGATATTTCAACAATTGATTTGTTTCCAGCACTGGGGCGACGAGAGCCGTCCATCGTGAGAGCTAGAAAGCTTTATCCACCAAGTGTTAATAGCATCTGTGAAACTGTTAGTGGTTGGCCTCTGGCCGATTCTTCTATTGACTTGATCCTCATTGCTTTTGCCGCTCACGAAGTGAGAGATTCTAAGCAAAGAGAATTACTGTTTCAGCAGGCGCGGCAGGTGCTAAAGCCAAATGGGCGAATTGTATTGGTAGAGCATGTCAGAGACTTTGCCAACTTTGTGGCATTTGGCCCTGGATTCATGCACTTTTTGCCTTTGGCGGAATGGCTTAGATGTGCCGCCCAGAGTAATCTCAAGATTGCAAAACAGTATAGAATTACGCCACTAGTTGCGGTGCTTGAATTATGTCTCTAGTTGCTCTTCTCAATCTGCTTTTGCAATTAGCTGGTGCTTCTATGATTTGCGTCAGCCTGACACACTTTTACCTGGCTCGCTTGCTTGATTGGAAGAATGATCTTAAGAGCCTTAAGCCTATCAATCAGCAAGTGTTCTTTGCCCATACAATGTTCCTAACTATTGGCATGGCCATGCTCGGCTTTGTCTGTCTTTTCTATCCAGCTGAACTGACCAATAAATCGACTCTCGGTGCTATTTCGGCTCTATGCTTTGCTATGTGTTGGCTTTCTCGTTTGGTCTTTCAATTTATTGTTTTCACTTCGGCTTTTACTGAAGATACTAGATTGGAAAAATCACTGCGCCTGGCTGGTACACTTTTGTGGCTCTACCTCACGGTATTGTTTGGAGTACTCTTCGCTTATCAGATTGGCGTGGTTGGAAATTGAAGTAGGAAAATTGAGGTAGAGAAATTAGGAATTGGACACTGGCGTCAAAATGAACCCAAAGCTGATTTTTGCTATTCGTCTGGCACTTGCGGCAGTGTGGTTCTACAACGGCTTGTGGTTGAAAGTGATCGCCCTTGATGCTCATCATCTAGAGATTATCCGATCGGTTTCAAGCAACAGTGGCGTTGAGCCGGCCTTTCTTCTGCGTTTGATTGGTAGCGCTGAAACCCTGCTTGGCATAGGCATTGTTTCTGGTTTGTTCTATCGCTTTGTTTCTTATTTTCAGATATTTATTATCTTGCTCATGAATCTAATCGGCTCTGTTGGCGGTGGTGGAGCGATTGCCCATCCGTTTGGTTTGATTATTTCAAACTTGCCGACAATTATGTGTGCGCTTGTTGTCGCGACCAACGGCCCTGGGGCTTTCTCTCTAAGGTTGGGTGGCGCTGCCGTTGGAGCTGACTCTGCAACTGGAGTTGACCCTGAAAATGGAGCTGACTCTAAAAATGGAAGTTGAAGTGGAACAACGTTCGAAGCGTGAGCTATTTCATACACAGGGTCGCCTTATGTTTGGCCAAGTGCGTGAAGATGCCGCTGTTGACCTTTTCTTGGTCAAGCAGCTCAGGTCTCCCTCTCGACTTTTTGTCATTGCCTCTGGTGGCTGTACGGCGCTTTCGCTTTTGACTGTTGACTCTTGTCAGGTCGACGCTCTCGATATTAGTCAGGCGCAAATTGCCTTGGTGGAGCTGAAAGCGGCTCTTTTTAAGCATCTTGGCTTTGCCGCGGCCAAAGAAGCATGTATCGGTGATGCTCGTGGCCTATTTGCCCAAGTGAGTGCTTTGCTTTCACCTCAGGCAAAAGCAATCATGGACGCCCAAGGAGAGTCGCTCAAGAGCGGTTTGAATAACTGTGGTTGGGTTGATCAAAGGATGCACCAATTGACAAATGTGTTTTATTTGTTTGTGCATAGCATTAAAGATACTAAGTATTTCCTCGGCCTTGATGATGTCGCCAAACAGCGCCAGTTCTTCCATCGGAGGTGGTGTAATTGGCAGTGGAAGCTCGCTATGAAAGTGGCTTTTAGTCGATTGTTTCTCACTCTTGCCCACGGCAAAGCTGCAGAGAAGTTGGTGCCAGACGACTTTTCTTCGGCGATGGAGAAGCGATTAGTGCGGGCATTTACTGATTTTCCCAACGCCACCAACCCCTATTTGTGGCAGGCATTTTTCGCTCAGTACAATAGCCGTGAAGCTGGCTTGCCACCCTATTTGCAGAAAGTGAATGGACTGTTGATTCAAGCCAATATCGAAAGGCTCAATCTTGTTTGCGAAGATACGGTAGCATGGCTGGAGAAGCAGCCGGCTGCCTCAATAGATTATTTTGGCTTGTCGAATATTTTGGAACTACTGCCGCCAGAGTACGCCACTAAGCTGCACGCCCAAATTGTTCGCTGTGGGCGGCCTGGAGCCATTGTTTGTGTCCGTGCAATTTTTAAGCGGCGAACTGAGGTGTTTGAGGCGTTAGAGGCGTTTGATGTGAAAAGCGACGGGGCAGATACTAGTGATGCTGACAGTCGTAGCATAGATTTGGATCAGCGAGATTCGCACTCAATAAGGTTAGCTTTTGATCGCGCGCTCAGTGCCGAAGCGGAGAAACTGGATCGCAGTCTGTTTTGCAACTTCTATGAAATTTACCGGTGTGTTTGAGCTGTCTAAGAGGTTTCGATGCGACGAACAAAATTTTCTAGACTATTTACTGCTTTATTGTCCATGTCTGTTTCCCTATCTGCCACAATATTTTTGCCGTCATTGGCGCTTGCCCAAGGCAATTATCAAAACTGGTATCCCCGCGATATCAGTTTGCCGAGCGGGCACAGTTATCCTTGCGCTCTCACTGCTATGCCAGCTAATCTTGAAGGCATTCCGGCAGCAGATAGGGCTTTCATCAATCATGTCTATGCCATGCTCTTGCAGTGCGTTCAAGCAAAGACCGTAATGATTGATACTTTGCGTGCTGATTCTGGAGGCTTTAGCCAAGCTTATAGTTCTTACTATGCCAAGACCACTCAAGCACGCCAGAAGATTATGGCAGAGCCCCTGCCCGCTGGTCTGCAAGGCTTTCGCGATGGTGTTATTAATGCTCTTGATCAGCAAATACTTTTCTTTGGTAAAGCTTCACGAGCTAGAACTAGTGGAAAAAGCTTCCAAGAAATTATGAGCTACAGCGAAGGTCGCAACGCTTCCAGTCTACTGATTGGTGCTTGGTCGGCCATGAGCGCGCGCTATCCTGGTCTTTCCCCAGCAGTTTCTGATAGCGCCTATCACCATCTTTGTGCTCTAGATTTGTTTTAAGAGATGATGGTTATGTGTCACTCGCACTTCACTCACATCGAAGTAGCCTGTGCCTAAGCTTGGGCTTTTTTCTGGCGATGAAATAGTTGATCTTTATGCTTATGCGAAATACTTGAGTACTCAAGTATTTTCTAAAACAGAGATAGTCGCAATTTGTAAATTAGGTGTATATACACCTAGTTTACATAAGAGCATAGGTGCCATCCGAGCTATCATTGCTCAAGTAACCGACTAGGTGACCAACTAAGTAACCGGAGGCCCTTGAATTTGCAGGCAGCAGATCTGATCTTGCATGATCAAGTCAGAGAAAAAGATCTTGAAATCAAAGTCACCTATCCTGACGGTGCCGATACTTATCCAGTCATTGTTTTCTCCCATGGTTTGTTGGGCAGCAAAGACGGTTACCAGCCCCTCGTGCGCTATTGGGCAGACAACGGATACGTCGTAATTCAGCCGACACATTATGATTCTGCTGCTTTCCGTAAGCCGACTTTGACTGAACTACGAGATTTAACGCCCCTCTTTGTCGGTTGGGAAAGTCGACCTGATGACATTATTTTGATTCTAAATCAGTTGGCCAATATTGAAAGTCTCTTGCCTGAGTTCAAAGGCAAATTTGATCACGGGCGTATTGGCATGGGTGGCCATTCTTTTGGTTCACACACGGCAATGCTTATTGGCGGCACCCAGCTTTCAGCTAATAGTTTTGGCAATTGCGGCAATGTTGGCAGTACATCTTCGGGCAGCGGTGCTGGTGGCAAGCAATTCAGAGACGAACGGCCCTTGGCCTTCCTTCTGCTTTCTCCGCAAGGTAGTGGTCGAGCCTTGACTGAAACTGCTGATTTTAATCAGTCAGCCTGGGATGATTTTGAAAGGCCAATGATGATTGTCACCGGTACTGAAGATAAAGGTAGGCGACGTCAAGATCATGTTTGGCGGTCTGAAGCATTTAAGTATGGGGCCCCAGACGATAAGTATTTGATGGTAATTGAAGGTGGCTATCATGGCTTTGGTGGTATTACCGGTACTAAATTTTTTGGATCTGGGCCAGCTAATGACAGCCACGTAGAGTGGGTACAGCTCTCAACTTTGGCCTTTTTTGACCACTATGTTAAAGGCTTGCTCGATGCCTCGAAATTTCTTACTGAAGGAGAGCTTGCCAAGATGAGCGGTGGGGCTGTGCAGGTCTCTTACCGTTAGCTCAGTCATTGCTGCTTGCCCCTGTATAGCCTGTAACCACTGTATAATTAGCCATGAGTTATTAATGGGAGTGGATTGGTCTGCTACCTTCAGAGTAATAGCTTCGCGGATCTGTTTTGACCGTTGGATTCCTGAGGATTGTACATGCGCATGTTGCCGGGTGAGCCCTATCCATTGGGAGCTACTTGGGATGGATTGGGAGTGAATTTCGCGATTTTCTCCGAGAATGCCACCAAAGTTGAACTTTGTCTTTTCGACTCAATTGATGCAGAGAAAGAGTCAGAGCGCATACTCTTGCCTGAGTACAATAACAATGTTTGGCACGTCTATTTGCCCCATGTACTTCCTGGTCAGCTCTACGGCTATCGAGTTTACGGGCCGTATAACCCAGAAAAGGGCATGCGTTTCAATGCCAATAAGTTGTTGCTAGACCCGTATGCTAAGTCGATTGTCAGACAGGTCAAATGGGATGATAGTTTATTTGGCTACAAAACCGGCGATCCTAGCAAAGACCTTAGTTTTGATACTCGTGATTCGGCACCGTATGCGCCACTGTGTGCTGTGGTCGATCCGGCTTTTTCTTGGGGCAACGATCGTCGCCCGAAAACGCCATGGCATAAGACTGTTATCTACGAGGCCCATGTAAAAGGTCTGACGTTTCAGAATTTAGATATTCCTGAACATCTGCGCGGAACTTATGCTGCACTCGCTTGTGAGCCTGTGATTAAGCATTTGAAGAGCCTTGGTATTACGGCTGTCGAGCTTATGCCTGTGCATGTCAAAATTAATGACCGCTTTCTTTTCGATAAGGGCCTGACTAATTATTGGGGTTATAACACTCTAGGCTATTTTGCTCCAGAGTGGCGCTTAGCCTGGAAAGATGGTGCAGTCGATCATGTGCGCGAATTCAAGATGATGGTTCGCGCTTTGCATGCTGCTGGGCTAGAGGTGATACTAGATGTAGTCTACAACCACACTGGTGAAGGCAGTCAGCTGGGTCCGACACTTAATTTCCGTGGTATTGATAATAGTGCCTACTATCGCACCAATGCAGACGATCAGCGCTATTATGTCGACTATACCGGTTGCGGCAACACCCTCAATGTTACTCATCCTCGCGTCATTCAGCTGATTATGGATAGTCTGCGCTACTGGATTGAAGACATGCACGTCGATGGCTTCCGCTTTGATCTAGCCAGTGCTCTAGCACGTGAACTATATGCTGTTGATAAGCTTTCGTCGTTCTTCGATGTTATTGCTCAAGACCCTGTGATTTCGCAAGTTAAGCTCATCGCCGAGCCGTGGGACTTAGGCGAGGGTGGCTATCAGGTTGGCAACTTCCCGGTATTGTGGACTGAATGGAATGGTAAATTCAGAGACATTGTGCGCAGTTTCTGGAAAGGCGATAGCGGTGTTGCTGGTGAAATGGCAACGAGACTGTCTGGTAGTAGTGACCTCTATGAGCATAGTGGGCGCGCTCCCCACGCCAGTATTAACTTCGTTACTTGCCACGATGGTTTTACTCTCAATGATCTTGTTACATACAACAACAAGCATAATAAAGACAATCTAGAAAGCAACAATGACGGCGAGAATCACAACAATAGCTGGAACTGCGGCGTTGAAGGTTTCACGACTGATATTGAAGTTAGAGCTTTGCGGGCTCGGCAGAAGCGCAATTTGATGGCGACTCTGATGCTTTCGCTAGGTGTACCGATGATTAGCGGCGGCGATGAACTCAGTCGTACCCAGAGAGGTAATAATAATGCCTACTGCCAAGATAGCGACATCAGTTGGTACAACTGGCAGTTGAATGAAGAGGAGCAAGAGTTTCTTGAGTTTGTCCGCAAAGTAACCCATATTCGCAAGACTCAGCCGGTATTGTTACGCCGCAAATTCTTAAGCGGAAGATTGGAAAGCCTTGAGGGAAACCGAGATGTAGCCTGGTTTAACGCCAAGGCCCAAGAACTTACTGCCAAAGAATGGACCAACCAGAGTCTACAGAGTTTTGGCATGGTGATTGATGGTTTTGGTATTACCGAAGTTGATGAAACGGGCGATCCGATTGTTGGCAATACTCTCTTTATGCTACTCAACGCCTCTGCCCATGACATAACTTATGTTATGCCGGCTCACTATGATTCATTCTGTACTCCGGCAAGAACGGCACAGAGTAAGGAGTGCAAAGAGGGTCGGTGGAGTTTGTTGATTGATACTTTTGATCAATCGCGAGATCACATGCGCTTTGATTTTGGTTCAAAGTTTGTCCTCAATTCGCGCAGCTTAGTACTGTTCGAGTTATTGCAAAGTGACTTAGAGGGCTAGTTGCAGAAACTTAGTTTAGTGTGCGCGGTCGTAACGTAGGCCCTTTTCTTTGCGTATTTGCTTTTGCTCAAACATTTTGGCATCACCTCGGCCTTTAAAGGCCGCCACGCCTTCATTAGGATTTAACTGCACCACACCAGCGCTGACCCCAACTACAATCTCACCTTTCACTGGAGATTCATTGGCTTGGAGCGGCCGTATACCAGATTTATCTAGATTTGGTCGAGGCACTTGTGGAACATTTGTCAGCATTCCTTGGGCGTCAACTGCAAGATTTATTTGTGCTTTTGGTGCCCCATTGTCGTTGGCTGCTGTCATTCCAGGTGTCGAGTGGAATAGCTCTCTCAGCCATTGTTTAGCAGTTCGTTGCGCTTCAAATACTTTGTCTATTTGAGCTTGACTGGCAAATTTTTTCTCGACTAAAATTTGGCCAATTAACTGACGATTTTCGGGTGATTGCTGGGATTGAATTCTTAGTGCTTCTTGAATTTGCTCTTCTTTTATACCGCCGTGCACTTTGAGCAGCTGACCTATCTGTGGCAAGAAGCGATAGGCAGTTTTGTCACCGAGTGCGGCTATGTCTTGATCGTTGTATACCTCTAGCTTTTGGCCTTTAGTGATCTGCCCTGGTTTGAGACCAGTGCGTTCTTGTAGGCGCGCTACTTCGGCGTTGATATTGGCAGCGTCGATTTTCTCACCGGTAATGTTAGAGCGAGCCTTGAGCAAGGTTTCGGCTAGGTCTTCTACGGTTTGGTTTTCTTTGGCGATGACTGAGCGCGGTATCGTCTTTAGTTTGGTTACTTCGGTGGGATAGTTTTCGCTTAACTGCTTAGGGGTAGGGGCGTCTTTAGCCACGCCAATGCGCATTTTTTGCTCAATACTCTGGGCCAGCTGAGTGGCCTGAGGCAGGTCTGTTTTGGGCATAACGATCATAAATTCGTCGCCGCCTTCGCGCACGTGAATATCGGTAGCGCGCTTAAAGTGACCTTTGATCATGTCAGAAGCTTTTTTCAAAACGGCATCGCCGACATTGTGGCCAAAGTTATCGTTTGCAGCTTTGAAATTATCTAGATCGAGATAGGTCATTGACAATGGTTCGTTTTCGCGTCCGCTGCGTGCTACTTCTGTTCTCAGAGCTTCTTGGCCACCGGTTTTGTTTTTCAGCCCGGTGAGGCCATCGACTAAGGCAAATTCTTTAGCCCTTTCAGAATAACCTTTGGGGTGAACTTCTATTGGGCCTAGCGAAAAGTAGGGCTTGCCCTCGCTGACACGGGCTTGTAGGCGACTCGAAATAGCTTCTTTGCCTGCGGCTGTGCCGTAGCCTAAGCTGCCAAACATAGCACCGAAGACAGCATATGAAGCAGCGTCTTTGCCGATTTCATGGTAGTTCAGTGGGCGACCATTTAAGGCCGATGTTAGAGTAGAGTGGCCGACGCCACCAACAGCACCAGCGATTGTCGCTGTGCCTACAGTGCTTAGATAGCCAGTCTTGGCAAGTAGTGGAATAGTTTTTAGTCCGATAGAGGCACCGTCCATAGTGGCGAACGTGCCCACGCCAATGGCGATGTTGCGCAGCTTATTGACGCCAAAATCTTTGTCAGCTATCGGCACTGTTAGTTCGTACAGCCCACCAGCTGCTGCTGATTCGACGATCGGCACCGTGGTGGCTCTGCCAAATGCTGCTGCCCGCGATACGCCTACTCCTTTAGCGAGCACGGCGAACTCGACCACGCTGCCAGCGATTGTGCCAGCTGTGGTCCAGTTATTGTCGTGGCTGGGTTTGCTGATTAGGTCGGGGGCTTGTGGTCTGAACGAAGTTGTGTGCCTGATTACCTGGGCCGCACCGGCCAGCGGTTGCTCCACTGCTGTATAGGCAGCTGCATGCAGAGCATCGCCCACTCCGGCTAATAAAGTCACGTCGCTGGGGCTAACAACCTGGTCGCTAGAACTTTGCTTGTCGTTAGAATGTGCGCTAATGGGCATAAATTGATTCCTCGGTCTAAGTCTTTGTACCCAAAGTGCGGCAAGACTAGTCGCCAGTCACAATAAACGGCTCTAGCCTCTATAGTCGGCGCCGAGACGTTGCGGCTCCTGGGTGACCGTTTGGTGAATATTGAGTGATTGCAGGTCTGATGGTTCAGCTACTTCTCTTTCAAGATACTTTCCAGCTCAGCGGCCAGTCTGGTCTTTAAGTCGCCGCCGAAGCCAACGTGAACTACCTTGACAATGCCGTCCTTGCCGATAATTACCGATTGCGGGATACCTTCGACCTTGTAGGCATTGGCTACCTTGCCGTCTTTGTCAAGAGCGACATTGATACTTAGGCCTTGCGATCTTAGAAAAGCTTCGATTTTGCCTGGTTCTTCTCGCAGATCGATGGCATAGAATTTGATACCCTTGCTTTCGTAGGCTTTGGTTACTTCAGCTAAAATTGGCAATGCTTGGCGGCAAGGTGGGCACCAAGTGGCCCAAAAGTCTAAGACCACAACATTTTTGCCTTTTAGATCGGCTAGATTGAATTTGCCACCATCTAAGGTGCTAAGTTCAATTGCTGGTGCTTCCTTTTTCAGCAATGGGTGTTCTTCTGCTTCTGCCGCTGCTGCATGGCCAGACTCTGTTGCTGGTTTATCGCCAAAAAATGTCTTAATTTCTTTGGCTGTAGTTGGTGGTGCAAATTTAAATTCGCTGTCGGCAATTTTTGCATCTGTAAGTTGGGTGTAATCGAAGACAATGGAGATATTTTGGTCACCGATCATTTTGCCTAGGCTTGGCGAAATTCTTCTCAGCCAAGGGGTCTTGCCGCTCTCTATCCACATGTCCCAAGCCATTTTGGGGGCCTCTACCTTGATGCGCTCGCATTCAACGCCGTCGATGGTTTCTTTGCCGATGACGCTGCCGCCGCTGATGCCGTAGACCTTCTGCATGAACTGATAGGGGTCTTCTGCAAGTAGGCACTCTAGGGCATTGAGACCACCGAAATTAAAACCAGTGGCATAGAAGAATTCGCGGTCGCGGAAAGATTCAAAGAAGGTGTTGGTGGCTTTGCCTTTGATATAACCAAGGCGTGGATTGTAGAGATAGCGATTGTCTCCGTCCATGCGCACTTCGCTGCCGTTGTAACGATCGTGATCGCTTCCGTCTATCGTTATTGATAGTTTATTGGGGCGCTGCACAAAAATTTGGAAAGCAGTTTTGCGTTCGTCTTTTTCTGCTCCTTGGCGCACAGACATCTTGTACTGAAGTACAGTTTTGAAAGATTTGAGTCCAGCATAAAAATCTGACATTTTCTTGAGGAGCTGATCTACTTTGGCGTCTACTTTCGTATCTGGCTTTGCCTCAGGGCTTGAAGCCGCACTAGCAGCGGCCGCTTCTTTTGTGTCGCCAGCGCTGTTCGCCTGGGCGAAAGGGCAACAGCCTATGAGAATTGAAAAGCTGAGAAAAAGGGAACGAAAGGTATTGGCCGAGACTTTTAGCTGCATGGTTTGCTCAATTCTGGGAACTCAGCAATTGTAGCCCACTTACTTAGTGATTGAGAGTTTTGGCTTTCGGCTATGATAGAAGCCAACCGCTTGTCAGTAACGAGAGTACCTAACCATTTCATCTGGCGAAAACGATCAGTCTTTTCCAACCCCAGAAGGGGCTTACGGCCGGCCAATACCTCAAGGAGCCGAGTTTGCCGCAGGCACTTTGGTGGCTGGTACTTATGAAATAGTTGATTACCTTGGTCGAGGCGCCATGGGTTTTGTCTATCGCGCTCGGCACAACATTCTTGGCCGTGAATACGCACTGAAAACCCTGGGCGGCGATCAAGTCTCCGATACCTCTTGGCGCCGCTTTCAGATAGAGGCTCAGGCGATTGCCAAAATGTCTCATCCGAATGTTGTCGGCATTCACAATTTTGCCTTGCATCACCTTGAGGGCCAGTCAGACATTCCATTTTACGTAATGGACTTGCTTGAGGGCAGTAATCTCATGGAGCGGTTACGCGACAACGGCACTCCGCCTTTATCAATCGTACTGTCAATTTTTCAGCAGGCCGCCGCCGGTCTTGGATACGCTCACTCTAAGGGGATGATTCACCGTGACGTTAAGCCGGGCAATATTGTTTTACTCAATAGGCCCGATGCTGTCGGGGCAACTGTCAAAATTGTTGACTTTGGCATTGCTAAGTTGACCGACTCGCAATATGGTGCGCAGAAGCTCACTACTGCTGGTGAGGTTTTCGGTAGCCCTTTGTACATGAGCCCTGAGCAAAGCATGGCACAGGCTTTAGATTTGCGCACAGACATTTATTCGCTAGGAGTAACACTGTTCGAGGCCTTGGTTGGTGATCCACCATTCATTGCTAGTTCAGCTGTTGAAGTAATGATGATGCACCAGAGCGAGCCTGTCCCAATCATCAATAATGTCTCTGAAGTTGGCTACCCTTCTGAAGTTCAGCAAGTAGTTGAAAAGATGATGGCAAAAATGCCTGAGGATAGATATCAGACTATGGAGCAAGTGGTTGCCGATTTAGTTGCCGTTGCTCGTGGTCAAGAGCCAGCTCTTGGTACTTACCGGCTTTCTGATACTGGAAGGTTTGAGCACCGCTCAAGTACAGGCGATTCTGCCGCTGGTGATACTCTCCGTGATACGCGCGCTGGTCGGTTTGGTGTCAGTACGGTGAGTGGTCCGCTTTTTACGACTACTGTATCTCTCGATTCCGACGATCGAGATGCTGGTGAGTCTGATGAAGAGCCGGAGGTAAAAACGGCTAGAGCCATGAAGTCTATATTTATAGGCTTGGCTGGTGTAGGTGTTATAGCCTCAGTTGCGGTCCTTCTTGTTCCTCCTATAGCTGCCTGGTTGGAAAAGAATAGGACGCCTTGGTCTCGAAGAGTTTTCAACGTCGACGGTGCGCGAAAGCCGGCTTTAGTGAAGACGAAACTTCTGGGGCAAGCGAAGGATATGAAAGCAAAAGATGCAAATGCTGGAGTTTCTTCCGGTGTAGGCTTAAATGAGGAAAGTGCGGTTGCGGTTTTTGGAAAAGACAAACCGAAGGTTCTTGGCATAGATGAAAGTGAACATAATGATTTAGTAGCAATTGTCGATCTCAGTTCTGGGCGATTAAATGCGATCGGTGGTGAGCAGCCACCTCCAACTGGTTCGCAGAATGAAACTTCCAAGTACTCTAGTCTTGTAGAGGTTAGGGGAGTCAAAATTCGACGTTTTGATTTTCCTAGCGACATATCTATCGGCCAGTTCTTTGCCGCTAAAGAAGAATCAACTCTTGAGGCAAAGGGAAGAGTTGATTTGAATGCCGGAGTTGAATATGAGTTCATTCCGAACCGTTCTATCGAAAAGTACCCACAGTATCTGAAACGATTTAGTTTGGGAGACGTCAAAGCCGTTGCTCTATGGCCTTACCTATGCCGAGACAAGCTGCTTGATGCGGTGTCTTCTATACCTGGTGTGCAGTCATTGACAATTAAACAGGATGACGGTTTTACTGCTGCTTCTGTCAGTCGCTCACTGAGTCGCTTCAAATCATTGACCAAATTTGAGGCACATACAATTGGCGTCGGTGGGGCTGCTCTGGCTAGAGCTAATTGCTGGTCTCAGCTTGCAAAGCTAGAATTGTACGAGATTCATGACCTTGGGCCGCTACTTGAAAAATTGAAAGGTTCTCCTAAACTGAAAGAACTGACAATAAAAAAATCGCGACTGAGTCATCGAGATATTGAGCTGATTGCTTGTTTAAATCAGCTACAGGCTCTTGATTTGAGTGAGAATAAGTTGAGTATAGATGACCTAAAATTACTTGCTAAGTTGTCGAGGCTAAAATTCTTAGTGGTAAGAAATTGTCAACTTGATACTAAAGCATTGCATGAACTGCATAACTTTAAGCACTTGCTTGAGCTCGATGTCTTCTCTCAGGGCACACCTCAACGGGTGCGCGATCTTCTGATCAAAGAGTTACCAACGGTACGGGTGCGATAGTCGCTTCAGGTAGTAGGTTTCTTATGCCCTCACTTTGCAAAACTTGCGGCAAGCCACCTCTAGCCAATCGGGCTGGTTCAGTCACGTCTTATTTCTTTCAGCACAATTATTGTCAGTGTCATAGTGAAAAAAGCGCTTTAGGGCGAGAGGTTAAGGCCCTTATCGGTAGTAAAAAAAATGACGATCCAGTTTGTGCCAATTGCGGCAAGAGCCGGCCCTCCGCTCGGCGTGCTGGTTCGTTCACGGCCTTTCTGTTTAAAGAGTTGCGTTGCAGCTGTGCTGGGCCGCATTCAAAGCCGGCACCAAATCTTGCCCAAGGTGGCAAGGGCAACAATGCCAATTCAAGCTTAAGTTCTAACTCGCGTGGGTGCACTAAAATTCGTTCTCGCACCGCTGCTCGCATCGCACAACGTAAGCAGTTCACTGAGATTCTTCGCAAGGCAAAAGTTAGTGGCGACTTTAATGCTGGCACTGTTTTTCAGCCAGGTTCAGTTATTGGTGGCGCTTTTCGCATTCAGTCAATGATTGGTCAAGGTGGCATGGGTGTTGTCTATCTGGCTGAACAAATATCGTTGAAAAAACAAGTTGCCCTGAAAATTCTTGCGCCTGAGTTGGTTAATGAGCAGAGTTGGCTGCGCTTTAAGGCTGAGGCCAAGACACTGGCTTCTCTGAATCATAGTTCTTTGGTGAAGGTGTACGATCTAGGCATTCACGAGAATACTATTCCGTACTATTCGATGGATTTTCTTCAAGGGCAAAGTCTGGAAGAAATACTAGTTAAGGATGGTCCGTTGCCGCTCAAGCTGGCTTTGGCTATCTTTGTTGAAGTTCTTGATGGACTAGCATATGCCCATCGCAATGGTATTGTTCACCGCGATCTTAAGCCTGGCAATATAATGCTGTGCACTGTTGATGGTGCTCAGGCAGTCAAGATTTTAGATTTCGGTATTTCTAAGTTGATTGGCCCTCATGCTGCTAGTTCGCAGAGTTTAACTGCGGTCGGCGAAATCTTTGGCAGCCCGTTCTATATGAGTCCTGAGCAGTGTAGTGGCGGAACTGTTGATGCGAGATCTGATATCTATTCAGTTGGTTGCACCTTAGTTGAAGTGTTGACCGGCTTTGTACCATTTGAGGGCGAAGAATTTATCGAAACTGTGATGATGCATCAAGAAGACTCACCGCCTCTTCTCTGCGATTTAAGTGCAGAATTGAGGTATCCTGCTTCGCTCGACCTTGTGCTTGCTAAGTGTCTAGCAAAGAGGCCTCAAGAGCGTTATCAATCGGCCAAAGAATTGGCGTTAGACCTAGTTCGTGTACTTGAAGGCAAAGAGGTAATGGCTCCAGGGCTAGTTTCATCGCAGCAGAGCGATTCTTCTTGTGCGACGGAGGCTGAAGACAAGACTGTCCACCTTCCAGTTTTGCCTATTCTCTGTGCTTGCTGTGTGGCAATTGTTTTAGTCGCAGTCAGTGCTTACTTTATTTTCCGGCCGACTCCAGTGGTCGATTACTCACCACGACTACGCAATGCTGCCAGCCGGGATGTCGCTGTCGACTATGGTGCCACTCCACAGTCAAACAAGACGGAGGTATCTGCACTGAGTTCTCGTAGGCGTTTTGCATTGAACGCTTCTAGGAAGGCTACTGCAGCTAGTCGTGATAGTGACACTGCGGCAGTATCTGCTTTGGGCTTTTCTCCTAGTAGTTCCGATTTTAAGACCTCTTCTAAGGTTGCAGCGGTTCGTCGTGGTGGTGATACTGCGGCGGATAGCGCTTTGTTTGAAGTTATGCCAGAGTTTGATAGCTCGTCACTTGAGCCTAAGGGGTCGGAAAAGGAAACCTTCAAGTACTCGACAATAGTGGTTAAGAATGGTCAGCGCCTGAGGCGTTTTAACTTTCCTACTGACATTACTATCGGAGTAGTTCGTGTTGGAAAATACTCAGAGCGGCAGTATGCAAGAGGCGTGATTGACGTTCCTGCTGACGCCGCAATTACTTTCACTCCATCAGCAGATTTGAGTCGCAGCCCTCAGTACCTGCAGCGCTTTCGTTCTGACGATATAACTTCCCTAGTGCTAATGGCTGAAACTTGCAGCGATAGGGTGCTGGCTGCTGCAGCAGATATTTCGGGGATTACTGAGTTGCGTTTGACTGATGCTGGTGAGTTGACTGAAAAAGGCCTCCAGTCGTTAGTTAGGTTTAAGCAGTTAAATAGCTTTGCCTTATCATCTAGCGCATTGACAGGTGAGAGTATTGCTCGAGCTAACTGCTGGCAAAATCTGAAGCGGCTGACTTGGCGAGATTCTAGACAGCCAGGTGCTTTTTTGAAAAAGCTTCAATCAAGTAGTAGCTTAGCGCATCTCGATTTGTCAGCAAGTAAACTTGGCCATTCCGACTTCTTACTGATTTCAAAATTGATTGGTCTGGAGCGCGTAATTTTGGCTAATAGTAGAATTACTATCGAGGATCTCGAAGCCGTTGCCGGATTGCCAAAGTTGACAGACCTTGACCTTACTAATTCAGGTCTTGGTGTCAAGGCTATTCCGATCTTGCAAAAGATGAAAAGTCTAAGGCAATTGGCAATTTTACAGTCGACTTCATCACCCGAAATTAGAACAAAGTTGATTAATCAGTTGCCTAACGTCAAGGTTACAGGTTGGTCGGGTGCGATGCGGGTGCCAAGTGACTACTAAGCTCTGCAAAACTTGCGGCAAGCCACCACTAGCCAATCGGGCCGGTTCAGTCACGTCTTATTTCTTTCAGCATAATTATTGTCAGTGCCATAGTAAAAGTGAGTCAGTAAGCCAAGAGTCTCGTTCTCCAATCAGTCCGGTCGTTAGCGGCGATCTTAATACTGGTTTTAGTTCTGATAAGGTTTGTGCCAATTGCGGCAAGAGCAGACCGACTAGTCGGCGGGCTGGATCGTTCACCGCATTTCTATTTAAGGAGCTGCGCTGCAATTGCGCCGGCCTAGCTTCTAAGCCGGTAGCGAAGCCTGACGTTGCGGGACGTACGCAAAGACGCTCTCGCACGGCGGCTCGCGTGGCGCAGCGTCAACAGTTTACTGAAAGTTTTAGAAAGTCAAAAGTTAGTGGTACGTCTGGCGGTGAATTTAATGCGGGCACTGTTTTTCAGCCGGGCACAGTTATTGGTGGCGCCTTTCGCATTCAGTCAATGATTGGTCAAGGAGGCATGGGTGTTGTCTATCTGGCTGAACAAATATCGTTGAAAAAACAAGTTGCTCTGAAAATTCTTGCGCCTGAGTTGGTTAACGAGCAGAGTTGGCTGCGCTTTAAGGCTGAGGCCAAGACTCTGGCTGCTCTAAATCACAGTTCTTTGGTGAAGGTATACGATCTAGGCATTCACGAGAATACTATTCCGTACTATTCCATGGATTTTCTTCAAGGGCGGAGTCTGGAAGAAATTCTAGCTAACGATGGTCCTTTGCCGCTCAAGCTGGCTTTGGCTATCTTCATTGAAGTTCTTGATGGACTAGCATATGCCCATCGCAATGGCATTGTTCACCGCGATCTTAAGCCTGGTAATATTATGCTTTGCACCGTTAATGGTGCCCGCTCGGTCAAGATTTTAGATTTTGGTATTTCTAAATTGATTGGCCCTCATGCTGCTAGTTCGCAGAGTTTAACTGCGGTCGGCGAAATCTTCGGCAGCCCTTTCTATATGAGTCCTGAGCAGTGTAGTGGCGGAACTGTTGATGCTAGGTCTGATATTTATTCAGTTGGTTGTACCTTAATTGAAGTGCTGACCGGCTTCGTACCATTTGAGGGCGAAGAATTTATCGAAACTGTGATGATGCATCAAGAAGAGCCACCGCCGCTTCTCTGCAATTTGAGTGCTGATTTGGAACCTGGTTTGCAATATCCTGCTGCACTAGATTGCGTTTTGGCTAAGTGCCTAGCAAAGCGGCCGCAAGATCGTTATCAATCAGCCAAAGAGATGGCCTTAGACCTAGGTCGTGTTATTGAAGGTAAAGAGGTAATAGCTCCAGAGCTAGCTGCAGTGCATCAGAATCAGTCGTCTCTTTTGAATGCTGTCGATACAACCGTTCAACTGCCTTTCTTGCCCGCGGCTGCTGCCGGTGTGGTGGCAATTGTTGTAGTTTCGGCCAGTGCTTACTTTATTCTGCGGCCTACCCCAACGGTCGATTCCGCTCCACGGTTGCGCAGTGCTGCCAGCGCGGACGCTGTTGTCTCGACTGCCGTTCTGCTATCAGAGAACACTGCTGTATCTGCAGAGCCTTATGATGTTTCTGAACAGCCTAAGGGCTCGGAAAAAGAAACGTTCTTTTACTCAAACATCGTAGTTGAAAAAGGGCGCTTTATGCGACGCTTTAACTTCCCAGTTGATGTTCTCATTGGCAAAATAGTGATAGGTCAGAATTTATATCAGCAGTCTGCGAAAGGTTCAATTGACGTTCCTGCTGAAGAATCAATTTCTTTTGCGCCTTTTAACATTGTTGGTAGCTATCCTCAGTACATGAAACGGTTTCGCCCTGATGAAGTTACTGCTCTATTTCTTTCATCAATAGGCTGCAATGATCAGGTTTTGTCTGCTGTGGCGAACATTCCGGGCATTACTAAATTGCATTTGTTTGATTCTGGGGTATTGACAGAGAAGGGTTTTGAGTCTGTAAGTAGATTCAAGAAACTTGAGGATTTTGCGCTTTCATCTAGCAATTTGACTGGAGAGTGTCTCGCTCGTGCAAAATGCTGGAAGACTATTAAGAGTTTGACTTGGCGCGGAGCTAGACAGCCTGAGGCTTTCTTTCTGAAGCTCCAAGGTAGTCGCTATCTGGTGTCCCTCAATTTGTCTTCTAATAAACTCAGTCATTCAGACTGTTTGCAGATTTCTAAATTGGCCAGTTTAGAGCACTTAAGTTTGGCCAATACTAGAATTACTATCGAAGATCTTGATACTATTGCCACTCTGCCGAAGTTGACATCACTTGATCTTACTAATTGTGCTCTTGGCTTTAGGGCAATCCCAGTTTTAAAAAAAATGAAAAGCCTGAAAGAGTTGGCAATTTTGCAACCTACTTCGCTGCCTGAATTTAGAAAGAAGTTGATTAATCAATTACCGCACGTTAAAGTTCACCCTTGTGCTGTTGGAGTTTGGGTGCCAAGTGACTACTAAGCTCTGCAAAACTTGCGGCAAGCCACCACTAGCCAATCGGGCCGGTTCAGTCACGTCTTATTTCTTTCAGCATAATTATTGTCAGTGCAGCCGCACTAGGCCTAGCGCCGTTGCTCAGAATCAGCTCTGCACCAATTGTGGCAAGTCTCTGCCCCTTGGTTCTAAAGTTGGTTCTTTCACCTCGTTTCTCTTTAAGGAGCTACGTTGCCAGTGTCCGAGTCTAGTTGTGGCCAAGAAGAGTTCTGGTATTTCTTCTCATCGCACTGCCACTGCTCAACGCTTGACTCAAAGAAAACAATTTACGCAGATGCGTATGAACGCTTCGGAGCAACCTAGTCAATTGCACTCACAGCCGATTTTGCCAGCCAATAGTATTATTGGTGGCGCTTTTCGAGTGATTAGATTGATCGGGCAAGGTGGCATGGGGGTAGTCTATCTGGCTGAACAAATGTCTTTGAAGAAGCAAGTTGCTTTGAAAGTGCTTGCGCCTGAGTTTGTCAACGAGCAGAGCTGGTTGCGTTTTCAGGCCGAAGCTAAGACGTTGGCAGCGCTCAATCATGCCACTTTAGTGAAAGTGTACGATTTAGGTATTCATGATCGTTCGTTGCCATTCTATTCGATGGATTATCTGCAAGGTCATAATTTAGAAGAAATTTTGATAGCCGATGGTCCACTTCCTCTCCATCAGGCATTGTCTATTTTTATTGAAGTATTGGGTGGTTTGGCTTATGCCCATCGCAACGGCATTATTCACCGTGATCTTAAGCCAAGTAATATCATGCTTTGCACTGCTGGCAGTGCCAGTCAAGTCAAGATTTTAGACTTTGGAATTTCCAAATTGGTTGGTGGCGGTGACAATCTAACTCAGTCATTAACATCGACCGGCGAAGTCTTTGGTAGCCCCTATTATATGAGCCCAGAGCAGTGTGTTGGCGATCTCGTGGATGCTCGCTCTGATATTTATTCTATCGGCTGCTCTTTGTTCGAAGTCTTGAGTGGGTTTGTGCCTTTCGAGGGGCGAAGCTCCGTCGAAACCGTTGCCATGCATCAAGATAGAGAGGCCCCTCGTCTTTCTGAAGTCTTGGTAAACTGCGATTTTCCCTCTTCTATTGAGCTTGTATTAGCCAAGTGTTTGGCTAAGTTGCCGCAAGATCGTTATCAGTCAGCTAAAGAGCTGTCTTTAGATCTTGAACGCATTCTTGACGGCAAAGATGTACTTATTTACGATCGCGTTTCTCCTGTAGTAGAACAAAGCGAAGTCACTGAAGCTAGTGGCTTACCACTTCGCCTATTGAGTCTTGCTCTTCTACTATTGATTGGTGGGGCAGCGCTGCAGCATAAATGGTCTAATGTGCCTTCTGAGCCACGACCTCTTCTCTCTCCTTCAACTAACTCTTTATTGATTGATGCAACCAAGAAAACCGAGATTGCAGAGGAAAAGAGCGCCGCGGCAGACAGCGGTTATGATTCTTTTGTCAATATTGTCGGTGACGCCGATCGCAGTATGGGGAACTATTCAGGCGAGCAAGGAGCGCCCAAGGGCTCACAGTATGAGACTGCTAAGTTTTCTACTATTAAGGTCGTGAATGGGCTGCGCACGATTTCATTCAATTTTCCTACAGATGTAGTGATCGGAAAAATCTACACAATAGTTGACGATCCTGGCGTTGACGCCAAGGGAACAGTAGATTGCCGTTTGGGCAGTCGGCTGACATTTATGCCGTCGCGCCTGATTGGTGATTATCCTCAGTATGTGAAGCGCTTCAGGCCGGATGATTTATATGGAGTGGTGCTCTACAGTGGTGGTGGCGATGATAGTGTTTTGAGGGCCGTCACTGCTCTTCCTAATATTGAGTTTCTATCGATTGTGGCTAATTCTGAGCTTACTGCGGCCTCTGTTGATTCCTTTAACAAGTTCAAGAATCTCAGAAGTTTCGACGCTTCTAGTAGTAGCCTCGGTGGTAGTTTCTTTGCCAGTGCAAATTGTTGGTCTAAGCTGGCGCGGTTGTATTGGAATTGTGCTAAGACTCCAGCGCCATTTCTTAAAAAGTTGCAGTCGTCACCAGAGTTCAAGTTTTTGAGGCTCTCTGCTTCAAACTTAAACCATCAAGATTATTTGTTGATTGCCAAGTTAACTCGTCTGCAGCACCTTGACTTGTCTGGCAATCTAGTTGCTAAAGAGGACCTCATCGCCTTGAGTGCCCTAGACGACTTGACAGTGCTTAGGGTCAAAGGTTGCCAGATTGGTTTAGATGGTATTCCTGTTCTAAAGCAATTTAAGTCTCTTGCTGATTTGCAGATTCTATCTGGTGGCGCCTCTGATTCTAATTTCGCGGCCCTTCGCAGGGCTTTGCCGAAGGTCAGAATTCATTAGCAGATACAGAAAACATTGCTAGTATGGCTACGGCTATTCTAGGCCTCTCCAGTCCATTTTTTTCGGAGCACTTTTGCCACTGAGGTTGTCTAGTACTTGTTGTTTCATATACTGGGCGTATTCGTTTGTTGGCTGTAGCTGCAGGGCTGTTTGAAAATCAACCAGAGCCAAATCATATTTGTGCAGATAGCGATAGCATGAGCCCCTAAAGAGATAGTAGTCGATGTAGCCAGGTTTGAGACTAATCGCTTGGCTCAGCTTCTCTACTGCTTGTTCATAACGCCCCATGCCATGCAGGCCAAGCCCGTCGTAGAAAAGATTCATGGCTGGCTGAGTGGCACTATCTTTGCTCGTTGCTGCAATTGCTCTTTCTAGGGCAGTGCGGTGCATCATGATGGGAAACAATGATTGTTTTTGGCCCTCTCTCGTTTTGAAGTATTGCATTGGCCGTGCGCTTCTAGTTAGAGCTTCTTGGGGCTGATGAGCCAATTCATAGGCTATTATTTGTTCAGTTGTTTCGCAGCCGTAGCCATAGTACCCCCTAGTTTTTAGGCTGTCGTAGAAGGCGATTGCATCTTGATAGTGCATTTGGAACAATTGTGCTTTGGCAAGTTCATACTTGCATCTTTCTTGATACCTCTTCCTTGGTTGCATTAACTGTTCAAGTAGGTCGGGGACAAGTGCCGAGTGCTCTAACGCTACAGATTTTTTTAAGGCAGATTCAGCCTCTTGGTAGTGTCCGGTTTCAGATAATGCCAGACCGTATGTTGTTTGAATGGCATAGTCGAAAGGTGCGAGTTCGACTGCTCTTTTGAAGTCAGGGAGACCCTTTTCAGAGGTTTCTTGAGTTAAGCAATTGCCAACGTCTTTGTGTATAGAGTAACTAAGACCTCGGCCGAAAAAGGCCAGGGCACAGTTGGGATCAATTTCAATGCATCTATTGCATTCTTCTAGTGCTTTGTCGCCGTTTTGGTTTAGAAAGGCAACCATCGCAGCATGGCTATGGGTGTGCAGAGCTGCTTGGCTGTCAAACCATGCTGGCGAACCCGGTATGAGAGCCCAGGCCACGGCAATGGTGACTATCAGCCACGAGGTAAAGGCGCCGATGAGAGCCAAGACACTCGCAACTGAGCTGGATGTTGACTTAGATTTGAATTGGGTTGTAAGTTGATTGCTGTTCGTTTGGTTGCCTTGAGATTTCGATTGGCTGCCAGTTTCACTGTCCGTTTGGGCCAATGAATATTGTTCAGTAGAGAGGTTGTCAGCGTTTGATTGATCGTCTTCAGGAAGAGCTAGCTGACCTTTGCTGACGAGATTGGCACTGTCTACAACTTTGAGGTTGATATTATCGGCGGCAGTTTCTTTGAGTTTGAATGGAGCCGCAGTGGAGTATGTGGCTTGAGTCGATCCTTTTAGAAGTTCTTTGAGAAGTTCTTCTGGAGCATCTTTGCCTTCAGTAGCAGGAGCTGGCGGCGGGCTTGGAATAGAAGTAGCGTAACCATTCGAGCCATTGCCATTGCTAGTATTGTTGTCGTCTTTATCATCATCATTGTCGCCAGCTGGTGCATCTAAGTCTTCTATGATTTGGGCGCAGTTAGCATAGCGATCTTTCAAGTTGATAGCTGTAGCTTTGGCGACAATTTTGTCCATTGTTCTAGAAACTTTTGAGTTTTCTTCTCTGGGGTGTGAAACGCTAATTGGTTCTGGTTCTTTACCTGTTAGGAGAAAGGAGAGAGTGGCTCCCATTCCATAAATGTCACTTTGACTAACTGGCTGGCCGCGAAACTGTTCCGGTGGAAGGTAGGCTGGTTTACCAACTACAGACCCTGTGGCATTCGATTCAACCTGTCTTGCTACGTTAAAGTCAATGAGCTTGAGGATGCCGTCATTTCGCAATATCAAGTTTTCAGGCGTGAAATCACGGTGCACTACCTGTGGTTCTTGACTGTGCAGATAGTTCAAGATTGTGCACATCTGCCGGGTTAATTCGCGTACCCTCTCTTCTGAGAGCGGCCCTTCTTTGGCGACAATCTCACGCAAAGATTTGCCGTCAATATGTTCTAAGACTAGGTAGGCTCTGTGGTCTTCGACGAAAAAGTCGTTCAACTTAACTACTTGATCGTGATTGAGATGCTTCAGTATTCGCGCTTCGCTTTCAAAGCTTTCCAAGACATCTTTCCGAACACTTATGTCTACATAGATCGGTAAGAGAAACTCTTTTAGTACCACAGTGTCTCCACTGGCATGATCATATGCCGAGTAAGCTGCACCTTGACCGCCTACACCAAGAGAGCGCTTTACTCGGTAACGACCGTCATTGAGCACAATGTCTTCTGTGAGCGGTTGGAGACGATCTCTTTGTGGTGGCGCTGACAGCGCCTGTAGCCACATTTCTGTGTAGCTATGATCAACTGGCGGTTGCAGGGCTTGCACTAAGGCTGCTGAACGGCTTACTCCGGGTGCCCAGCGCTCGATGGCATCGAGAATTATCTCGCGGTCTTCGACAGATTCCACTGCTCCCATACTTAGTTTTACTGGGTCGCCGTTATCGCGATTAAATTGCAGTTCTGATGCGGTTGTTTGACCTTTGTTGTTTCTCGTATTTAGCTCAATGGAGGTGAGCGAGTTCCAGGGCACTAATTCACTTTCTACTTTCTTTGCACCGAGCCAGCGAAATGATTTGAAGCCGAGGGGCGTAAATTCGTAGTTAGTTGGTTGTTTGAGGACAAAATACGATACTGCTACGGCGAAGGATGCAGACAGAACTCCAATTAGAGCCAAGAAGGCCTGGTTGGAAATCATGAAGATGTTTCCGGCCACTGGGGACCCATTGCGGATCCCTTGGTTGGTAGGGTCTAGTAGTCGGCCTAGTGCTGCAGCTATATCTGGAAAGTAGGTGTAAAACAGCGCCAGTAAGGCCACGTTTATTGTAAGTGCGATAGCTGCATTGATATAGCGCTCTTTTTTTGTGGTGGTTTTGTGTCGGTGTTTAAACCAACGCTCAATAGCGATGAAGGGCCGGTAGCGAATAACCATTTTGTCGCGGTCAATTATTTTGGTTTGTAGCTTGAATGAGCCAGCTTCATTTGTTTGATTGACTGCTGTCAGTGCTTTTCGCCAATACCAAATGTACGGCACTGTCATGAAGCAGCTAAGAAAGACTGCTCTGAATTTATTTGGAAAAACTTTTTTTTGCGGTTCTGAGCAGAGTGTCTTTAGTTTGGCTGGCCAGTAGCTAAGAGCAGCAATGAAGTAAATTAGCGAAACTAGCAATAACCATGGCAGCACTTGTAGTACAGAGTAAGCGCTTAGGAACATCAATTGACTTAAGTAGTAGCCTGCCAAGGTTAGCCATGCCAACGGTAAGAGGGCGAGTAATGCTGCTCTGATGTTGGCACCACTGGCACATTGTGGTAGGAGCGGGACTGTGTGTCTGATTAGTTGCTTCTGACTGGTGAAAAACCAAACTAAGTGCAGTACAAAGAAGACTATTCCAGTCATAAAACTGGCTAGTGTAGTTGGGTGGTAGGGGGCAATCCTGGTATTGAGTTCAGAAGGAATGAGCAGAAATGCAAGAATTGATATTGTTGCAGTGAGAATGCCAATGCCTAGATTTGGTAGAGGTGGGAGCTGTTCTGTTTTAGCTGTGACTTCGGGAGTTGTCGTGACCTCAGCTACTGTTAGCTCAGCTGCCACAAATGAGTCGCTGGCAGTTGCCTCTTTGTTTTCGAGATCGGCACTTAGTGCTTGCGCCGCAGTTGTCTCTGGCAGTGCTTTTTCTGGAGCGTCTTCAACAGTCAGGGCGACATCAACATTCGGAGCATCTTCAACAGTTAGTTCAATCTTTTGACGTTCGGGCGCATCTGCTAGTTTTACTTTTGGTTCTTTTCTATTCTTTTTGCTTTGTACATTGTCTGATTTGCCACTCATGCGCCTGCCTCGTCACTAGTTGCTGTAGAGGTTGCCGCAGCCTCACTGGAGGAGGCCTTACTGGCTGCCGCAGCCAGTGCTGGAACATTGTGCTTCGCTTCTAGTGCGCGCAAATGCTCCAAAAGATGCTCAGCGCTAGCCAAGCGATCTTGTTTCTCAAATGCTGTCAAAAGCATTACTAGATTTTCCATCTCTTCTGAAATATCAGGAAGGATTGTGCGAATATCTGCCTGAGAGAGGGGCACAGGGTCTCTGCCGGTTAACAGATAATGCAATGTGCCACCAAGTGCGTAAAGATCGCTTTGGGGCACCGTTTTACCGCGCAGTTGTTCCGGGGCGATGTAAGCCTGTTTACCCACTAGTGTGCCAGTGGCCGTACCAACAAATTCGTTAGAGGCACCAAAATCAATGAGCACCACAGTGCCGTCATTTTTTAGGACTAAATTGTCAGGGGTGAGGTCGCGGTGCACTACCGGAGGGTTCTGACTATGGAGAAAGTGAAGAATTTCAGCAATTCTAATGGCCCAATTTAAGACTGGCTTTTCGGCACAGGCACCATTTTGTTTGACATATTGGCGCAGGTCTTGGCCGTGAATATATTCCATCAGTAAGTAGTGTCGGTCTTCTTCGACAAAATGATCGAGCACCCGGGCGATGTTTGGGTGGCGCAAACCAAACAGCATTTTGGCTTCTCTCACTAAGTGTTGTTCGGCCATTTGCCTTACTTCAGGCTCGGCACTAGGTGGTACCACTGCCTCTTTTAAGACAAACATTTCGGTTTCGTTCTTTTGCACCAGGTAGATAGCCGAGAGCCCACCAAACGCTAGTTGCCGCACAACTTTTAGTTTGCCGTTTTGCAAAGTTTTGCCCGGCTCAAGTGGTACAAATGTGGTGACAGTGAAGCGCCTTCCTAGCTCGTCTTGCCACATCTTTGTGTGGCCTAGGCTGAGCTGTTCGTTGCCATTCTGAATGGTCCGCTGAAATGCAATCAGCTCGTCTGATCGTTGACAGTTAGTGCCCCAAAGTTCTAGCGCTAAGAGAAATTCTTCGAGATGGCCTTTGGGCAGGTCGGCAACGTTGAGGGGCAGCAATATGTTTGGTTGAAATCCGAGCACGAGCTGCTGACCGTTGACACCGTCAATTATTGAGGCCGTTCTCAGCTCGTTCCATTGCCAATTGCGCTTTAGGCCAAGTTTGGGTAGAAGAAAAGGCGGGAAACTCATGCCGTTTTTCGAAATATGTATTTTGTTGTCTTCACTTAGGGCCGAAGTCAAAAGTCCGACAATTATTATGCTTGCCAGGGTGAGAGATATAAGTATGTTGTAGAACAGGTTGGAGGCGTCTGGAAACTTGACGAGAAAGACAATGAAGGCTGTTAGCGCCATCGGCGCGAACAATGACCAGATCGGCAGTATGGCGCAAACACCTACGAGCTGCACTTTGGTTTGCATAGGTTTGTAGGGAACAACAAGCTGAAACTCTGCCATCGTTTTCCCCGCTCTAAAAAAGGCCGAACGAATCGATATACCCGGCACGCTATAGCCCTTAACTTTTTGCTCTGCTATTGCTTAACAATTGGCTCGTTTTTCTTTTGTGCTTGACTCGAGTTGGAGGCGCATAAAAGTTCTCTGCTCCACTGGTAGGCCGAGTTTTTGTTCGAGCATCGAAATCTCTTCTAGTTCCTTTTCCCAGCGATTTTGGGGCAATTTTTCAAAGCCGATGGTGGAATAGAATGGGGCATTCCAGGCAATATCGACAAAGGTAGAAAGAGTTAAGTGAGGGAACCCCTTAGCGCGGGCCCAGTCGGCTACAGTCTCAACTAGTCTGCGGCCTAACCCTTGGCGACCGTGGTTGGGTAGTACGTCTACTTCTTCTAGGTAGGCCAGAGGCCCTAGGACAGTGGCAATGGCGAAGCCCACGGTACTGTTTGGTACGGTCTTGCCGATTGCCTGCCCTTGCCTTTCAATTGCTATTTGTTCCGCCACCCAGACTTGACCATCGCCAATTAATTCTTTCAATAATTCTTGTTCAAAGTGATGATCGAGTAGCTCATCGATGAGGCCGGTTCCCTTGAAACGGGAGGCTGCTTTGAGCTCAATCTCTTTGACGGCTTTCATGTCGCCCTTGTGGGCTGGTCTTATGCAGTATTTGTTAGTCATGGTTGTGGTGAAATCTATAGTATGGCGGTAACTGTTTGTCACAGCTTATAGATTAACTGACTGAGGTTGGTTGCCAAAGGCATTAAATGGTGATCCATTTTTAAGGAGTTTTTATGCCAGGCGTTTATAAGATGACCGAGATTGTTGGAACCTCAACTGAGAGTTTCGCTGATGCTGTCAAAGAAGGAGTTAAGCGTGCTTCTAAGAGCCTTCGCCACTTGAGCTGGTTCGAAGTTGTTGATCAGCGTGGTTCTATCAAAGATGGTCAAGTTGAAGAGTTTCAGGTGACAATCAAAGTCGGCTTCAAGCTCGAAGACTAGAATTTGTTACTGTGCTGAGAAATTCTCGGGCAAAGACTACTTGTTTTGCACTACACTTTTGCCATGTTGGCTAACCCAAACTCAGGGAAGGAATCATGGCGAAAGTGATGGCAAAGAATACTAAGTTGGTTTTGGCGTTATTGCTAAGCATATTAAGTGGGGCTGCCATTATTGCTAGCACTACTGGTGGTGCAGTTGGTGACTCTGGCGACTCGACGCGTGAAAGCGAAGCTATGGTCTCAGAAGCTGATGACCTCAAGGCTGACGCCTCCGGTGATGTTCCAATTTACAAGTTTAAAGCTCATGCCTTAGATGGTCACGAAATTCAATTTGCTGATTACAAAGGCAAGGTTTTGTTGATCGTTAATACCGCCAGTCATTGTGGCTACACCCCCCAGTATGCTGGTCTACAGGCTCTGAGCAAGAAATATGAGGCCCAGGGTCTAAAAGTTCTAGGTTTCCCTTGCGACCAATTTGGCCACCAAGAGCCCGGTGATGCTGCTGCCATATCTTCTTTCTGTACAAAGAATTATGGTGTTGATTTCCAAATGTTTGACAAAATAGAGGTCAACGGTAAAGAGGCTAATCCGCTCTATGTCTATCTGAAAAAGAGCACTAAAGACCACGGTGATATTCGTTGGAACTTCACTAAATTTTTGGTAGACAAACAAGGCAAAGTGCTAAAGCGCTATGGCTCAATGGCAAGCCCTGCGAGTTTATCTACTGACATTGAAGCAGCTCTCAAATAGTTTGAGAATAACTCAATAGCCTGATTTAGCAGCGAGCCTGTTCATCGCTATCTCATTCATCTGCAGATGGTCGCCTGCGTTGCTGCTTTTTTATTGAATTTTGCGATTTGCTTTCGACCCGTCTTATTTTTGAGCCTAGAGTTGGTTTTGTTGCCTTCCTCGCCACTGGTCTATTGGCTACAGAGATTAGCATTTCAGTTACCTTGGCTAGGCAATCATCGATATTGCCAATTTGGTCTCGATATCGTTGTGAGGTGATGACCAAGTCGCCTTCAAGGGTTAGGCGACTGGCGTATTTACTCATGAAGCGACCCCTTACTTCATCGCTGATGCTAGGGCTTGTGCTAATTGCCCAGCGCATCACGGCTTTGCTGTTCACTTTGTTGACGTTCTGCCCGCCAGGGCCACCGCTGCGTGCAAAGGTGAACGAAAACTCGCTTAGTGGAATTTGAATTTTATCTGTGACAGAAAGCATAGTTAGATTGGTATACCACAGCTTTGTCACCACATGCAAAAGCGCAGAGAAGTTTGAGATCTTCCCTGCGCTTTTGCATGTGGCATGACCCTTAGGCGGCGACTAGGGTGCCGTGGTTGTCGCAGTGAGTTCCACACGGGCTATGCAGGTGGCCATTGACGAGATAATCGACATGATCACCGTGAGGAACAGCTGCGTGTCCGCAGTCAGCGCCGTGTTTGTGTGCGCTGTCGTGACCTTCACACTTGTGTTCTGGTGTGCAGGCAGCAGGGTTGGATGCACACTCAGACAGTTTGCACTCGTCTACGTGATCGCTGTGCACATGATGGAGGTGGCCATCGTGAACATAGTCAACGTGATCTTCGTGCTTAACGGCTAAGTGGCCACAATTACTACCGTGCTGGTGGTCATGGCTATTGTGTGTTTCGCAAGACATATATAAGCTCCAATTTTGAACTAGTAAAAGCGGTTCTTATCGTTTTAACGTCTTACTGCTGCTCTGTCAACCGTTGAAATGGTGGTGGCATTAGCGGTGCGCTCCTGGGTCGTGAAATAGTCTGGGTTCTGAGTGCCTAAGGGCTTTTCGAAGATTTTTGAAGGGTATGAAAATCGTTTCCATTGTCGCGAGTTTTTCTTTCGATTACGGAAATGGAAATGGTTTCAATTGTCGCAGGGCGCAGTCTTAGCAGCCTTGACCCCGTCTTTGGTGCCATTTTTTGTTCCAGCCATTGTGACGGCCATTGTTCCATTTTCTGCCGTTGTTGTTCCAGCCATTCTGTCGGCCATTATTCCAGTTATTGTTTCGGTTACTATTCCAGCTGTTGTTCCGACCATTGTTCCAGTTATTGCGACAGCTATTATTGCGAGCGATATTGTTGACGTTGCCATAGTATTGATTGGTGTATCCACCTCTCTGATTCATGTAGTTTCGCATCGCTTGAAAATTGAGTTGTCTTTGAAAGTCGTTAGCGTGGGCCGGTGCAGCTGCAAAAGAGCAACCAATTAAAGCCACGACTAGAGCGGCCGTCGTTATTAGTTTTCGTGCATGCATTTTAATTTCCTCCTGCGGTGACAATTTAGGTTGACGACCGGTTAGACCTCATGTTCCGAACCTAGCTTTCACCAAGCCTTCAGGGGCTTTTGTGAGACTTGTATTGCAGTCAGGGCGAGTGTTAGTGCTTCTGTTAAAATTCTCAAATGGTATTCGTTTGCAAGGTTGCCGCTCAATTGAATTGAAGTCAAAAAGAAGGTGGTGTCAAAATAAGTGACACCACTTTCCGTTCAACGCGCAATAATTTTAGAGTTTCGGCTTGCACTTCTGCTTTAACCTCAACCTCAACTTCTACTTCGTAAGTAAGTAATTTCCTACTTAGCGATGGCTGTAGTCGTGGTTGTTCCAGTCATTGTCTTGCCGTCCGCGATTTTTGTCTGGCACTCGCACATTGACTTGGCTTCCGTTCCGATTCGTGTAGTCAGATGTTCGATAATGCTTACTATCATAATCTCTGGCTTGGGCCGGATCTAAAATGGCGACAAAACCGACAAGGGCCATAGCGGTGGCCAGAGCAGCAGTTAGTTTGCGGACTTTCATTAGTTCTCTCCTTGGTTTGTGGAGCGTCCGACGGGGTGGCTCACCCCTAGTTCCCGCAAGTTTCGGCTAGTGTCCTAATTTCTCACCAAGACCAAGTTCCATCAACGCCGAGTCGCCGTTGGCTTTTTGTGCTTTTGAAGTAGTGATTGTATAAGGGTCAGCCGCTGTTTTGTAGCCTACCGGTGCGGCAAAGTCTTTTGGGTTGTAGGGCAACTCTTTGAACGACTGAGTGGTGAGATATTCTACATAGCCGTTGCGCTGAAAACCACCAAACCAGCTGTTTTCTTGTGTCTTTGGTTGATCGAAAACCAGCGCATATTTAGTGAGAACGCCTTTTTGTGGCCGTATGCCATAGTAGCCAGAGATTGTGGCATCAACTTCTGGAGCTGTGTTGAGGTGCTCGATAAACCAAAAAGTTTGAGAACCCATCTGGTAGGCGCTGCTCTTGGCTCCAGTAGCATCGGCTGCCTTCGATTTTTGCAGGCCGATATGGTTAGTGGGCATGCCTTTTACGTCAACTGGATAGGTTTTGTAGAATTGGTTGCGAGTGGTCTTCCATTCGATCTTGTCGTCATCGCGATAGGTGACAACAGACCAATCTGGCGCCTTTGAGAGAATGTAATAGCCCCAGGATTCGTTGAAAATCTTGATGGCGTTTTTAGAGAAATAGATTTTTGTTCTACCCAGATCTTTGTGGTTTTGGCAAACTATCCATTCATGATCAACGTGCATAGAATTGGTTTTCTTTGCAGGTTCGGCAGCCTCTGCAATTTGCTGGTAAAAAAGGTTGCCGAGAAAGATTGTGCTCAGTGCTATTGCTACTTGCTTGGCAATACGGTGTTTCATTTGCTATCCAGTCTGCGGCTAAAATTTTAGATTCCCGCTGACGCGGCAAAGCATTTTATAAAATAGAGTAAGTCATAATAACCTAAACTACATATAGGTGAGGCAGTTGCAAGAGAAGAAGATATGGTCAGTTTTAGCTCTTAGTGTGGTCTCTAGTTTATTAATTATGCAATCTGCCCAAGCTGAACGCTACAAAGTGCGCGTGGTGGCTGTTTTTGATGGCGACACCTTGTTAGTAGACCACGGCGGGAAGCGCGAAAAAATTATATTGTATGGTATCGACTGCCCAGAGAGTGCTCAAGAATTCGGCACCCAGGCTAAGCAGTTCACTGATGCCTGTTGCTCTCGTAAAGACGTGACCATTGACCTCAAGGGTCGTGACAAGTTTAATCGTCTGGTCGCCGAAATTTACTTAAGCGATGGTGCTGACCTTAATCATGAGCTGGTGAAACGTGGCCTGGCTTGGTGGAGTGATAAATTCGCCCCTAGTGACATGGCTTTGCAAGCTCTGCAAACTGAGGCTAAGGCTGGTAGCACCGGGCTTTGGGCTGCACCGCATCCGATACCGCCTTGGCTCTTTCGCAATGGTGATAAAGCCGTACAGGCTAAGATTGTGCCTTCTCCTTGAGGACGGCTAGAATTATTGATGTCCTGCTGTCAGAATGATGGCGGTATCCCTTATCAAGTCAAGATATTGATTTAATGTTCAGCGTAGTTAGTTGTTAGGAGGTACGGAATGCAGTCCAAATCTAGCGCCATTAGTGCATTCAGCGCGAACAAAGATGTAACCATGAAAGGCAGACCACTTGTCAGCCTCGCTTCTTTCCTCATGGCAATCTCGATAGGATTTTGCTCCTTGCCTGTTCAAGCTGTTAGCTTCGGTGTCACACCTTTTCCGAAAGGTGGAGAAAACGCTACTCCTCGCGACCAGACTAATGCCATGAAGATGTGCGTTGATGCTGGGGTTAGCGGTATTTTTTATGGTGGAACATGGGCCGATTTAGAGCCTTCCAAAGGTACCTATTCGCTTACTCAGCTCGGTAAGACACTTAAATATGCTCCTAAGCTAAAGCGTTTTTTGGGCGTGCAAGTGTTCGACATTACTACCAAGAACATGCCAAGCGACTTGACCAAGTCGAAACTCGATAGCCCAAAAGTTTTGAGCCGCTTTGCTCAGTTGATGGTGCGTTTGAAGAAAGCGACCGGTGGCAATATTGCTTATTTCTCTATTGGCAACGAGGCCGATGTTTATTTAGCCAAGCATCCTAAAGAAGTTGATAGCTTCATGAAATTCTTTGCTTTGGCAAAGAAAGAAGTTGTGAAGACATTCCCTGGATGTAAGGTCGGTATTACCCTCCGTGCCGAGAATCTGCTCAATGGTAAAGAGCCTTCTGCGCTTGCTCAGAAGCTATTAGATGAGAGCGATGTAGTGATGTTTAACTACTATCCGATGGAGAGCTACAAGCCTAAGAAACCGCAGCAAATTGAAAAAGACATGGAAACTTTGACTAAAGTCGCTAATGGCAAGTCGATTGTTTTTCAGGAAATTGGCTATCCAAGCTCACCAAAACTTGGTTCATCTGATAAGAATCAGGCTGAATTCATGGAGTTAGCATTCAAAGAAATACGCAAGAACCCACAAGTTGAATTTGCTAATTTCTTTGCCTTGCATGATTTGACTCCTGCCATTTGTGATTATTTAGCTGAGCACTACACCATTAACAGCAAAAACTATCGCCAAGTGATGCAGTCTCTCGGTCTGCGTCGCAGCTCAGGTAAGGCTAGAAGCTCGTGGGATGTAGTGAAGAAAGCTCTGGCTGAAAAGCCAGTTGTTACACCAGTCGAAACCAAGCCTGATGCGACGAAGCCAGAAGACATGCCTACTGATGTAGCACCTGGTGAAAAGTTGCCAGCTACAACACCTACTGAGACACCAGCTACGACACCTGCTGAGACACCGGCTACAACACCGGCTGAAACTCCAGCTACGACTCCTGCTGAGACTCCAGCTAAGACACCGGTTGAAACTACAACTCCAAGTACAACTCCGGCTGAGACTCCGGGGACGGCTCCGACCAAATCTGAGAAAGGCGGCGAACCTGAATTTAGACTTGATTGGGGCGAGGTAAAGTCAAAATCTAAGACAGAAGGTAAGTCTGAGACCGACACTAAGACTGAGACCAAGACAGAGATCAAGAGCGATGCTGCTTCTGAGTCTAAGTCTGAAGCTAAGCCGAAGTCTAAGGGCTGGTTTAAATTCAAGTCTAAGTCTAAGTCTGACTCTGAGACAAAGACTGAAAAATAGTAACCTAACTCGTACCCTGACTAGCACCCGTCCATCAATTCAAGGGGAACTCGCTGCTATGAGCGAGTTCCCCTTGAGCTAATTCTAGCCGACTGCAATGCAGTGATTACACTTAGCCTCAGAGCCTTGTGTGCATATCATCTGCGGGCCATCGTGTACCATGATTTGGCCCAAGATCAACTGGCTGAAAGTACTCTTACAGCGGAGGGAAAGTTGAAGGAAATCAACCAAGTTTTGCTAGTGCCGCCATTGCCCCTGCCTGTTGCGCATCTCTTGGTCGTGGCGCAGAGAGCCCGGGTCTGTAACTGGAATAGCCGATGTCCATTTAATTCCCTCTTGCATGCCCAGGCGAATGTGCTCTCTGTACTCAGTATTTGAGGGGCGATATTGATCGATGGTTTGCTTTAAGGCCCGCTCAAGATCGGCCGCTGAGGCCTCGGCGTTGAGTTGTGCCAATACTTGGCCGCTGGTGCCGAATTCGTTCGGGGCAACGAAGACATAACCACGGGTAAGGCTGACTCCGCGAAGGGCGCTCAGCTCGTTTCTTGTTGCTGAGGTATAGGTCACCCTGCCAATTAGATCGCTGCGCCAAGAAAGAGGAGCCAGCTTCTTTTCCATTGCCTGCCGTTCGAGCGAGCGGTCGCTGACAACAATGGCCAGGGGCAATTTGTCGGCTGCGGCAACGTTGAGGCCGAGGCGCACAGTTGCCACCACTGGCAGATTTTGGTTTTCTCCGCGACCAGAATAACGCTTGGCGATATCATCTAGGCCTAGCGCCATCTCGTGTGCATCTCTATATTGCCAGCTGGGCTCGCGGCTTCCACGGGTGAGTGGTCGGCCGTAGGGGTCGAGCAGTACAAAAAGTGTATTCTCTAAGGCCGCGCCGGGCCGCCAGTATGATTTTAGAACTTCCGCTTCACTGGCGCTTTCGTAGGTCATTAAGCGCACGCATACAAATTTTCTAGAGGCGGCTATAATTTCAGGCGAAGACAGGTAACTCCCGTCAGCTCTCTGCTTGCCTGGTCACCAAACGCCCGGCACGCCGCTGCAATTGGGGGCGCCTGAGAAGAGCAAGATTGGCTTGCCTGTTTGCCTCGCTTCTTCAAGACCTTGTTGCCAGGTTGGTATCCAGCCAATTGTTGTTGCCGCCAGTGCTGCTTGGGGCAGCAAAAAAGCGAACAAAAGCAGCACACATGTTGATAATTTCATGGCAAAGTTTTCCTCGGCAGCATCCTAGTTTTCTATAAACTTCTCTAGTTTTTCATACAATATTGGAGAAATTATGGATTTTTTAAGGCCTCTGAATTGCCCACCAAAGAAAATAAAGTATAGAAATTACTAGAATTGTAAAAAGAGTAATTTTGATCCAGCTGTAGGGCCGCTCCCCTTGCACTTCTCCGGTGCGGGCGTTGACCACTACTTGATAAAGTTTGTTTTGCAGGTGGTAGGCACCAACATAAACGGGCAGCAAAATGTGCTTGAAAGTAATGGCAGAGTGCTGCGTTTGTACAGAGAATATTCGCTGCTCATCGCCACCAATCTGATAGCGAATATCGTTTTCGATTATTCCAGACATGACAGCCTGAGCCCTTTCAAACCCCTCTGGTAAAGTTACTTGATAGCGCTCAGCTTTGTAGCCTGCCAGGAAGGCCGGGTCGTATGGCTTGAGTTCTGGTAAATCCCAGGGCTCCAGCTCAGCCAGTGCACGAGCCGGTAGTGACTTGGTTCCAGCAATTAAAACGTCATCGAACCAACGTGTTACTCGGCCGGCAACCGGATGCCAAGCCGTTCTGCGCACTTGTCGGCTGGCTTGCACTTGATTGCCATTCGAGTCAGTCTCTGTGTAATATTCGGTTTCATAGTAGTATTGGCCGCGTTCGCCGGTGTAGTGGCTGGTGGTGTAAGAATCATAAGTCCAAAATGGAATGTATACACCTGAGATGCCGCCAGGCACAGCGAAGCGTTTTAGGGCATCAGGAGCAAACCAGCGGCTGGCGATCCATTTTTTGATTGCATCAGTTGCTGCAGCTTTTTCTACGCGAAAAGGAAGAACTGCAGCCGGTGCCACTATTGGATCTGGTGATTTTGCTTGGGCCACAAGGGCTGTACCACAGAAGCTGCATTGGCTCGCCGTGACAGGTGGGGTGAAAGTCACTTTAGCGCCACAGCCCTTGCAGTCAACTTCAAGTGTGTCGGCAGCTAAATCTGTTAACTGCTCAGGCAGAAGTTTTAAGTAGCGCTCGTAATCACATTCGACAATTGCTTCTTTGCTCTCGGCAATTAACTCTTTGTGCTGGCAGAAGTTGCAGGTGAGGGCGCCGTCTTTGGGCTCGAATAGTAAATCGGCACCACATCCGGGGCATCTGTAGCGCCGTACTTTTTCTATTGAAGTCTTCACTTCTAACGGTTGCTTGTCAGAAGTGTGTTGAAGTGAAGTTATCTCTGGTGACTTGAGCTTGTGTGGCTCGTTCTCTGGTGATTTCATATGCTTTTCACCTTCTTTAGTACTAACCAGTTGCTTTGTCTATGTGTCTTCGATCTGTCTAAGCCAATTGTAATAGTTTTGCCGGTGGTGGCATGGCGATACCAGCCTTCGTCCCAGGCGCCCATGTCGAAGTATAGTGCTTCTGTCACGCTAAGGGCCGCAAGGTCGGTGTTGAAGGTACTAAACGTAATTGCTTTATCGCTTTCAAAGATTTTGAAAGTACCTTGCTTTGTTAGGCCAATCGCCCGACGCTGAAATTTGCTCTGATCCCGAAATACAGCAGGGTTGCCATTGTGTACAATCAAAAATTGCTGAAACAGCGAACCTTTGACCTTTTGCACCGATTCTAGAAATGTTTTTGAGAGCGTTGCACCTTTGTTGGTGGCGAGCAATCTGCCTTGGCCATTTTCAATTACCATGGCACCGCCTAGTTCATGGTTAATGGCATTGCCATTGCCGATTGCTCCATTGCAGATGAACACTCCATCAATTTTGTTGTCGTGCCCGGTAAAGGCTGCAGGGATGCAGAAGACGATGTCGTTATCTGATGTTGAAGGCCTCACTGTGCGAAAATCGAGGGCAAATTTTTCTTGAGGGAAAAGCTGATAGACCACTCCGCTTGCCGCCTTGACGCTGGTTGGAGCAATGCCTGTGATACTTTCTTTGCTTTTGTTGTTTGTGTTGCCTTTGCTGCTTATGTTGCTAGTGGCATCGACAGCGTGCGCAGGGCTTATGCTTGCTAGGCACAATACAAGAATGATTGTTGTGTTAATTGCTCTAAACATCAAGAACTCTCATGGCAATAAGGTCGAACGGCCATTCAGAAAACCTGGCGAGATAATGGTACACAATTATAATGGTTGTAACCTAAAGTCTTGGTGCCGTGGCAGCTAAGCATATCTTTCTAAGCGTAAGCGGGTTCGACTTACCGGGCACATGGTTACATCTTGTCGTAAATTGCGTTTTTCTCTTGCTCTGTCAACTCTCTGCCTAGGTCACGGAGTTTATAGCGGTGGCCTTGTTCTCCCGATGGCAAACGACCACTTGTGTCCCAGTCGGCTCCGCGGATGCCCACGAAAACTTTGTAAGGCAGCTCGTGTTTGCAAGTTGACGTTATAATCGCGACAGCATTCTCAATGCCAAGTGTTTTGCTAGCGTCAAATGTATACCAGCTTGGAGTGTCAATTTGAGTTGGGTTTCTCACCGATTGGAAGCCAGCAATGGCAATTGGCCTTAATCGTTCGTGAAGTGCCTCACTAGACTCCCCGGCCTGCTGCTGAATCTCTTGCCTTCTACTAAAACTCAATTTCTCAAAAGTTTCGCTGGACTGAGCATCAGTCAAGGTTGGCGCTGCGCCGAACTGTAAATCTAATGTGCGCTGAGCAGAGTTGATTGCCCGGAGGTTGCCAGAATTTACGTCTGTTGCTAAAGGCGTGCGCATTTCGGTGAAACTTTCCGCCGCCGGATTGTAGAAACCGGTTGGTGTGGAGTCCACTTTTGTCGACGGCTTTTCTAGTTCTTTCATAGGATCACGGACCTTGAAGGTTCAAGCTCAATCAATATACCCAGAAAGGGAAGCTTGGCTTATTCTCCTGTGACTTTATCCCTGCATTTTCAAGATTGAGCAGGGCTTTGTTGTACATATCATTCCAACCAGGGTCCGATTTACCATCAATGAGGATCTTGTATATAGACTGCAGTTTGTCGGTCGTTAGTGAATAGGCTTCAACATATTGATTGGTCCCATTTTTGCGGGAAAAACTTCACTGCTTCTCTGCCACCAAAATCAATTTCTCTGCGCCCAAAGTAAATGGCTCTGGCGCTTCCAAATCAGTCGAGGCCAGCATCTCTAATACAGAAAAACCGGCTGCTCCTAGCATGTCGCACAGCTCACCAGAGGTATAAATCCAATGCTTGGCTGCGCGCACTTCTTGCTTTCCGTTTTGGATGTAAGTATAAGTAGTCGCGACAGTACTGGTTTTGCAGTCGTATTGATTCTCGATGAGCATGTACATATCGCCTACTTGAAGCCATTCTTTTTCGCCACCATTGACGAGAAAACACTCAGCAATCATGGCCGAGTCAATCACCAAGCGCGCTTTGCTTTTCAGGCTTTTGCCAATGGCTTGTAAAAATTCGGTGGTGCCTGAGCGATCGAAATAGCCAAAGCTATTGCCCATGCAAAACGCGCCGTCAAAATCTTGAGGCAAGGCCAGTTTGCGCATATCGTCCTGGATATAATCAATTTTGCTCTTGTGCGCCCGAGCCGATTCTTTGGCTTGCTGGATGAAAGTCTTCGAGAAATCGACTGCAGTGATTTTGTATTCCATAAGCGAAAGCGGCAGACTGAGCCTACCGTTGCCGCAGGGTGCGTCTAGTAATTTGCTGCCTTGTGGTGCTGAGAGAGTCTCTAGCAAAAAGGCCACTTCTTCTTCAGTCTGTTCAATGGGAATAGCACGGCGCCACAGCTCTAGCGACAGGCCTTGAAAGAACTCTTCGTACCATTCGCTGGCTTGAACTTTTCCCACGTTGGCTTCCTTTGCTGACACTTTAGCTCCCGACACATAGACTTATCGACTCGCAAGTCTGTTCTGTCAGGTGTATCTATAGCACATTTAGCGCAGCTTAAGGCCAAAAGACAGTCCGTCTCCTGCTGCTGGTCGAATGACATGAACGTGCAAGTCTAATGGTGCCTTTTTTAGCACGGTTTTTAGTACGCTCGTGCTAAACCAGCCTTCGTTCAGCGATGACGTGTCTGCTAGTAAAATTGCTAGATTGCAGTGCCAACGTTTTGCTTGTTCAATTATGCAATCAGATATGTCTTCGGCCACGATGACTTCGCTACGCACTTCTGCCTGAACGAAGCTTTTTACTCTGGCTGCAATCTCTTCCAAAAAGGCTTGTGACTCTTCTTGCTTCCTATCTTGTTCTCTGAGTCGGCTGATGGCTTCTGTGTGGGTGTAGGCCGGGGTATCTAACACATCGTTTTCAATTACATGTAGAAAAGTAATGCTTTCGAAAGGCAAATCTTTGTTGGCAAAGAGAATGTCTTGAACCGTTTCTCCATAGTCAAAGCTTTTAATAGGAACCAATAAGCGGATAACACCTTCTTCTTTTTTCTCGGTTGAACTATTTTTGCTGCTTTCTTTTTTCATCCATTTACCTCTTTGTTCTAACTTCTAATAATCCGTTTGCATGCCTGTTCATGCCTAATTAGTTTTCGGCCTGTGGCTTTTTGCCGAAAAGGTATGGTAGCTCGAGGCTCCTTCTTAGTTTTCGCTTTTGTCCTGCCGCAGCGCCAACCGTGCTCCAATCGATCACGAGCTTGTCGCGGTGTTCCATTTCCCATTCCATGAACATTTGCAAAACAGCATGGTCTAAATATGTCACTTCTTCCAAATGAACATGCAGTTCCTCTTTGTCTTTCACTTCTTCCATTAGGCTGAGTAAATGAGGAATGTGAGCAAAAGTCGCAGCCCCAGATAGTTTTAGGGTAACCTTCCCTTGTGTATCACGTGGCAGCAAGGTGGCTTTGAGATGCATGAGCCTGTAGAGTTCTTTGGCGATGGCGGCAATTAGTCCGACTATCACTCCGGTAAAGAGATTGGTGGCGAGGATGGCAAATACTGTTAAAGCGAGAATTGCTTTCTCTTCTTCTGGATAGTCGACAATTGTTTTCTTGATCTCAGCTATCATGCGCAAGCCGATGAAAACTAGTATGGCAGCCAGGGCGCAGGTGGGAATATATTCTAGTAATTGGGGGAAGAGAACGGCGGCAAACAACATTAGCCAGCCATGTACCATGTTTGGAATTTTTGTTTTCGCCCCGCTTTGTCGATTGGCGGAACTGCGCAACAATACACCTGCTATTGGCAGGCCACATATGATTCCGCTGAGCATATTGCCTGTGCCTTGGGCAATTAGCTCACGGTCGTAGTTGAAGCGTTCTTGGCCTTCGCTTGCTGTTTCAAGCGCTTTGACTGTAATAGCAGTTTGAGCGCTAACGACGAAAGTTAGAGTCACTGCTGAGATCCAGATTGCCGGGTCTAAGAACTGCTTTAGGTAGCCGGGTGTGCTGGTCAACCAAGTTATACCGAGGTCGGCTGGCAGTTGTACTTTTTGTACGCCGAGGTTCATCACTTCGGCGATTACTGCTGCTATTACTATCGCCACTAGAGCCGGTGGCAGTACTTTGGCGATGGGTAATTTAAGTTTGGACCAGCCGTAGGCAATAGAAATGGAAGCAACTCCTAGCAGAGCGGCAGTGTGATTCATGCCGTCAATGCAAGCCTGGGGAATCATAAATAGGTTGGCGAAGCCACATTCTTTGGGCGAGTCATCGAGCATTATGTGAAACTGCGAGAAGATGATTAGAAAGCCCATGCCTAGCAGCATGCCGCTCACTACTGCTGGTGATACTGCTCGAAACCATCGGGCCTGCTTGCTTAGGCCAATCGCTAGCTGCATCAGTCCAGCAATCAGCACAATTGGTCCGAGGGCAGCTATTCCATGCTTCTGTAGCATCTCGGCAACCAGTGCGCCGATACCAGCGTCAGGACCTGAGACCAGGAGGGCGCAGCGCGACAGGGCTCCGGTGATTACCGCTCCGATAAAGCCAGAGAATAGTCCGGTTTCGGCTGGTACACCAGCGGCGATGGCAACACCGATATTTAGAGGCAGGGCTACTAAGAGCAGCAAAACTGCTGCAGACAATTCTTTTGAGAGTTTCGTTTGCGAATTTGAGGCTGTGTTTGATTCCATGCAGTCGTTGTCTCCAATGGCAGCGGCTGTGCTTCTCCGACGCGGCAGTTAAGCGATAAAATCAGTTTTGAATTTCCTGATAAACCCATTAAATACGACTAAGCTGTCATCTTTCTTTCAGTCTGCTCACTGTGGGTTTACAGATTTTTGCAAAAATGTTTTAGCAGAATCTTTTGGGGTTTGGACCATTTTTTTAGATTATTTTTTGACTTGATGAATCCAGTTGAGTGTTCCCTAACGCCGGCCCCGCTGGAAGAGAGTAATCTAGTATTTAGGAATCTGTTGTCGTTAACTCGCGCGCTTTCTTGCTAACGTCTTCATACTCTTTGACGCGGCCTTGCTTGTAGAGCATACGGCCGTAGGTTTCAAGCAATTCTTTCAGCTCTTTGTCTTTGCTTTTTAGAATATTTTCTTTTATGTCTATCGCTTCTTTTATTAGTGGTTCGGCTTCTTGTGTATGGCCGAGATTGTATTCCACTATTCCTAGCGCACATAGACTTTGGCTTAGTTCTTTTTCGTTGCCAGAGGGGTTCTTTCGAGCGATTACTAAAGCTTGTTTGAGTTTGGTTAGGGCGTCAGTGTGCTCCTCTATGAGCCGTTCTTGCCCGGCATACTGAACCAGTAGAGGCACTAACTTGATGCTGTCAGGGTTAGCTTTGCTCTCTTTGTCGATTTGCTCATCAAGTTCAGCCATTTTGATTAAAGCTTCTTCTTTGCGCAAGTGGAAGGCTTTGTCTTTTTCGGTGGTGTTGTCTTTGTGTCCAACTTGGCTACCGCCAGCAGTTGTGTAAGATTCACCAGTGTTATAGCGTTGGCCATTAAAAATAGAGAAATCTTTGTCGTGATCGTTTTTGAAACCAAAGTTATATCCGAGCTTTAATGGTGCTTCAACGCCCTCGGGTAAGGGCTTGAATGGCCCTGCTCGTTTGACGCCTATCATGGCGAGCAGATCGGCATTTCTATCCCCTGAAGATTTCCCTATTGAAACTTTTCTGAGGCTGCCGTCTTTATTGATTTCAAAATTTAATTCTACTTGCATAAATAGAAGTCGCTTTGGCACCCACCAGCACTCGCGAATGCGCTTGTAAATCTCATTAGTATATGGATTAATGTCAACGCCATCGGCCGTAACACCGCGCTGGCATGGCAAAGTAAAAGTTATTTCTAGCGATGTTTCGCCAGCCGGTAGCGGGGGAAATGGCGCAGATTTTTGAATGGTAGCAATGGCCAATTGATCCACTGCCGCGTCTCCTGTGGGTTCTTTTACTTTGACACCACTAATCGCCCCAGTTTTGCCTACCGTGAAAGTAACTGAAACACTATTGACTGTTGTTTTCGCCGGGGGTGTCCATTTAATTTTGTTTTGCACCAACTTCATATAAGGCCCGAAATCCTTTTTTACTGGTGCTGCTTGTGCGGGCGAAATGCCAATTGTTTTTGTGCAATTGAGGTAATAGCCTACTGTTACGCACAGAGCTGTGACGATGATTGCCACTCGTTTAGATTGCGGTTTCTGCACAGATTTTAACCTTATTAAAGTTGCGATTCTAATTGGGTGGGAATTTTATTTTGGTTGAGAAACGGTGAGAGTAATTGTAGTACCTTGATTTTTTTGTGACTCGATTGAAATTTGACAAGGATAGAAACAGCGAATTAGTTCTACTCTTTCGCGCATGCCTTCTAGGCCCATGCTGTGAGAGCCATCTGCCTCCAGGCGTACCTGGGCAGCGTCGAAGCCTGTGCCATTGTCCGTGACCTTAAAAGTGCTGATGCCGTGTGAAGAGGCTCGGATATCAACTGTAACCGTTGAAGCCCCTGCGTGTTTCTCAATATTGTTGAGACTTTCTTGGATTATTCTAAATATGTGCAGGCTTACAAGGTCGGGATATTTAGGTAGCTCTCCGTTAAATTTGAAGTCGATTGTTAAACCGGTGCGCCTAGAAATGCGTTCTAGCAAGTCCTCAATTCCTACTTGTAAGCCCCATTCTTGCAACTGCCTTGGGGAGTATTCGTTGACTATGTCACGCAACTGCACGACAACTTCGTCAACAATTTCAATGGTCTCCTCAGCTGAGAGCTTCTTGTCGCCTGCCAAGAAGCGCTTGAGCATCATCAAGTCAGCAATAACACTATCGTGTAAGTCTCGTGCTAACTGGTTTTTTAGTTCTTCTTGCTGATTGAGAAGTTTGAAAAGGAGATTGTTTTTTTCAATCTCTAGTTGCTTTTCTAGGCTGGGCAGAATTTTTTCAGGAAATGGTTTATTGCGCAGGCGTTCTTTGCCTACAGCTAATTCGTCAATTAGATGTTCAACAAAGCGACAGGTTTGTTCCGCGTTGAGTTTTGTGCCTTCGTGCTTCCATGTCATTCCACTGCCGCTTCCGCTAGCATTGCCACCGCGGGTTTCAACATATTGAAATTTGCCGCGATAGCGCGAGCCAAATTCGCTCATAGTAATGTGCGGCACTTCTTTGTCTGGCACAACAAAAAATTCGATTAGGCCTTTCGTTGCCCTCACTGACAGTACATTGCCGCCCCCCGATACTTTCCAGCGACTGTAAAATGAGGGGCTGTTTTTGTTTTGTAAGTTCCGTTGTTCCGCTCGCGGCAGCCAGTTTGTTGGTTCGGGAATGCGTTGGGGATCGCTAACTGTTAAATGCAAATTTGGCATTGATTCAGTTAGCGTTTGTATATATTGACCGGCGTGGTTTCTCAGGGCTTTCGATAGTTCTTCAGCTTGCTTTTGTAAATAGTCGCTATTTACTTCATCGCTGATTGCTTGTTGTTCTGCGAATCGTTTTTGATTTTCGGAATTTTGCCGAGCTTTTGCGCCCGGTAGAATACCTTCTTCAGGCAGCTCTTGGCCTGATTGTGCGCGAAAGAATTGTTTGAGAAAGTCATTCATATTGAATCAGGTGCTCAATTTTCCATTTCAACGCTGCCGAAGCCGTTTTGCACAGCCCAGGCAATTAACTGCTCCCGGGTTTCTAGGCCCAGTTTGAGGAGGAGCGTTTCGCATTGTTTGCGGGCCGTGGCTACTGATGTGAAGCGATGGTCGGCAATGTCTTGATATTTCATGCCGCGCCCGAGCATGGTCAATACCTCCATTTCAGCTCGAGTGATTTTTTTGTAGGTCTTGGTTACTTCATCTGATATTAGACCAGTTTGTCCAGAGAGCACTGCTTGAATTGTTTCGGCTACTTTGGCCACGCGTTCAGATTTGAGTAGATAGGCGGAAACGCCCATAGCCAAGACCGATTGGATAAAAGCCATGCGGCTTTCAGCCGAAAAAATTATCAGTTTTGTTTGCTCGCCGGCGGCTTCTCTGAACGCCTCAATCGTTGCTTTAGGGCCCATCGAGCCTGGTAAGTGCAAATCTAACACTGTGACATCTGGCTGGTGTTCACGCATCAAGCGCAAGCCTTCATCACTAGTGCTGGCTGTTCCTACTACTGTCAAGCCAGGCACGTGGGAGAGACCGAGGAATAGACCGTCCATGGTAGCGTGATGGTCTTCTACTATAAGCACTTTGGCTAGCGCAGTTCGGGTTGGCTCTGGTTCGGACGAATTGGGCATTGCTGATAAATGTTCGCTGAGGTAGTAACTTCTCTTATCTACCCTCTCTAATCGTTTAATATAGAGTAGGCTCTGCTCTTTCTTGTGCAAAACATTGCAACAGCTAGGGATGGTTAGGGTTAGAGAGGGCTCCTGTGGGGGAACGTATTGCTATAGTTCGTATATATCTGGAGCCAGGAGTAGACCGAGGGAAACCGTGCCGCCATTCGATTTTTTGAAGAAAAACGCTACAACAAGAAGCTATCCGACTGATATCTTAATCGGGGAACTCTTTGTCAAGGCCGGGGTGATTAGCCAGAAGCAACTGGATGATACTGCTCGTTCGGCTGGAACCAAGCATTTACATATCGGGCAGATGTTGACGATGTCAGGATTTATCAACCACCGTGATTTACAGTCGGCGGTTGATGCTCAGTCGATGTTGCGCGACAAAGTCATTGATATGAATTTGGCAGCTCGTTGTTTAAAGATTTCGGTTAAGAGCGGTGCTAATTTCCAGGACCTAGTCAAGGAAGAGTTGGCAATTGAGCAGCAGGCTTCTACCCAGACTAACCGTCTGGGCGAACTTTTGATGGATTCTGGCATCATCAACAAGGCTGTTTTCGGCGCAGCTATGCAGCGTTCCCTTGCTACTGGCCTACCTCTTGGTCGCATTCTTGTTCTCAATGGTTCGATGCCTGATTCACTTCTACGCGTTGCTCTTGAGCTACAGGTGCGAGTTCGCGACGACATGATGGCTCGACAGGAGGCTCTTGATGCCCTGCGAAATGAGGCGACAAAAGCTGGTGCTTCGCTATCAGGCAATCAGGGCTTATACGCTGATCTTTCACTGAGACCGACTTTGCAGAAGACTGTTCGCATCGGCGAACTGCTTGTTATGGCCAATTTTTTAAATGAAACTGATGTGATGAGCTGCTTAGAGCTTGGTCTATTGAGTGAACGCCCGATTGGCGCAGTCATGGTAGAGCAGGGTTACGTCTCAGAACAGATGCTTCATGTTGCATTGACGGTGCAGCAGATGATTGAGGAAGGCTTGTATGACCGCGAGTCAGCTGGGGCTTCCCTCAAACAAATGCAGGAAACTGGCAGGATTTTGCCTGAGGTACAAAGCCGGATTAATAAGGCTAACCAACCTGCTGCTGACGATGTGGCTGAGAGCAGTGGTGAACTGGAGACTGAGTTTTCGCAGGCCGCTGCCATTGCTAATGCTCCCGCTACTTCGGATGACGGACCTTCTCTTGAGTCTTTGATGGCTTCTGTGGTTGGTAATACCGAAAATAAGCCCACTGGTTTGGCTAATCCAGGCAACACATTGTCGCGCTTGGCGGCCCTAGAAGCTCATTATTTGAAAGATGAGCCGCTTGCTGAAATTTCGGTTGTCCAACCGGCAACTGATTCTGGAAGATCTTCGAGTAAAGATTCCGAGAACAATTCTGGTCAAGATTCATCTAAAGAGTATGGCGGTGATGGGGCAGGTAGTAGTCAGCATAGCTTTGAAGATTTGCTGATTGCGGCTAAAGTGGTTTCTAGTGATGATATTGACCGGGCATTGCAGATGGCCCGCCAAAATCCGCTGGCTTTGGCGGATATCTTGAAAGTCACTGGCTTTCTTACGGATGTTGGTCGCCAGGCCGCCCTTGACAGCAATTTATTGATGGAGAAAGGCGATCTGGCTTTGGCTAATGCCGCCCAAGTCCTTGACCATTGTATAAATCAAGGACGTTTACGCAATCTTACTTTTGAACAGGCTTTGGTTGAACTGGGTTGGACCAGAGAAGTAGGCGCCGCAGAAGAACCTGTTGCGTCTAAATCAGAGTCTATGCCGGAAGTTGAAGTCGCTGTGCCATTTAGTTTGGAGTCTAAACTTTTCGCTGTAGAAGAATCTCTAGCTTCAGCGGTCGCTGACTCTAAAGAAACTGAAGCAAAAGCACTGGCTGCCGAATCGATTGTGGCGTCACAAGTGTCTGTTGAAACAGTATCTGTCCAACAGTCTGTGGTGACTCAATCTACTGATGCCCCTGGGCTTTCTGATTTGCTAAACAGTCTAGAGATTCCCCCAGATATTACCACCAACAAGGCTATTGAAGTTCCTGTACCCCTGGTTGAAGAGCAAGGTGCTGATCTGCTTAGCTTGTTTGGACTGACCGAAGATGGTTCTGAGATCGCAGAGTTTGATGATAAAACAGCCCTAGCTGCATCTCAGGCTGAGGCTTTGATTGCTTCTTTGGCACAGGTTCCTGATGCAGCCATAGCCAGCGCTGAAGCTGAAGCTTCTGCCGATCGTCCCGATGCTTTCCAAACTACTGCAGTCTTTCGCTCGATAGCAGAAGCAGAAGTAGACAAAATTGCTGATGCGGCTGCTTCGGAAGATGCTTCACTGGATAGCCTTCTCAGTAAGTTGGAAGGAGTTGTAAACAACGGAGCTGCAACTAGTTCAAATTCGTCTTCGTCAAACGGAACGGCTGTTAGTGCTTCCGATATTAGTGATTCAGAGTTTGGTATTGCTGGCGATGCTCGGCTTCGCTCCGATTTTCTTGCGCCTGATAGCTTGATGGGCGGTGCCGAATCTAACCTCAGTCCAAAGTCAGAACCAAAGCCAGAGCAGCTTTTAGAGCCAGAACCAAAGCCAAGCGTGCCGGCAAAAGAGATTGCGCCTGCAGTAGAAGATGAAGTTGATATGCGTTCGCTGTTTTCAAGTCTCAAGTCTGAGCCCGCTAGACCGGGTGACTCGACCAGAGCAGCTACTAGTGCTGCGGATCCGGTGACACTGCCGGCTCCGGCTTCTTCTTCTTCTTCTTCTTCTTCTTCGCTTGTAATTCCGCAGTTGACTCCTCAAGTTTCGGCCACCGCCGAGATACCACTTCCAGCTCCAGCACCAGCCCCCACTCCAGTTGCAGCTGCTCCGGCGCCAGCCCCCACTCCAGTTGCAGCTGCTCCGGCGCCAGCCCCCACTCCAGTTGCAGCTGCTCCGGCACCAGCCCCCACTCCAGTTGCAGCAACAACTGCCCCGACCCCAGCGCCAACTCCAGCACCGGTTGCCGCTGCTCCAGTTCCTGCCGCGCCGAGCGCCTCAAGCTCGCGTCTGGCTAAGATGAATGAGGCTGAAGTTGCTGCCGCTAAAGCTGCTCAAATTGCCACTATGTCGTCGGCCTTAACTAAGATGGCCGAGATGCATTACGAGCAAGAAAACTATCCAGAAGCTCAGCGAGCCTACGAGCGCATTCTGTCGTGGCGGCAGGGTGAGCTAGGTGCTTCTCATCCAGAAGTAGTCGATGATCTCAACAACCTAGCTGGTGTGATGTGTGTTCAAGGGCTATTTTCAGAGGCCGAGCCGCTGATACTGAGAGCTGTTACTATTCTCGAACATGCTGAAGTGCCTGAGCCGTTGAAGTTGGCTGAGAACCTCACTAGTTTGGCTGGTTTACAGTTCCAGCAAGGCATCTTTGATAAGGCTGAGCCGCTACTGGCCAAAGCACTTGTGCTGCGCGAAAAAGAACTGGGCGCTGATAACCCTGAATTGGCTGACAGCTTGCGCGACTTTGCTAAGCTTCTGAAGAAGTTAGGCAAGCCCGAAGAAGCAGAGAAGCACTATAACAGGGCTAAGGTTCTTCTGGGTCGGGCTTGATCTCTCGTGAGTGCGCGAATTTTGCCTTCTAAATTTCGCCCGGTTCTTTATGTCAGCCTAGCTGTTATGGCATCGTTTTGTTCTCCTTTCGCTGCCTGGGCGGCTTCAGCTAAGCCCGTTGGGCCAATTGTGCCAACGGATCCAGCTGCCTTAGTTTGCCGCCAGGGTGAGCAGTTACTTCTGCAAGGGCAGGCTAAAGCGGCCGAAGAGGCATACAGAGAGGCTGTAAAAGCTTATCCCCAATCGTTGCTTGCTTTATCTGGCCTAGCCAGTAGTCTATTGGCTCAAAACAAGCCTTATGCTGCTCTAAGTCAAGTAAATCGGATGCTTTTTTTGGCTAATTCAACTGCTTCAGAATCTGCCGCGAAACCTAGTTTAACTGCTATGCCAATGCTGTCATGGCTGGTTTGCGCTAAGGTTTATCATCGTACTGGTCACTTAGACAAGTGTCTGTATTGCTACGATGCTTATTTGAATGTTGCTCCTAAAAGTGATGAGCGTGAACAGTATGAGGCTTTAGCTGGGGTTATACGCTCGCAGGTCAATGCTGCTAAAGCTAAACCTAACCAATATGTAGTCACCGTTGGTGGTGCTGAGAATTACTTTAAAGATGCGGTTTCTGAAGGGCTCTTTCGCTGGCCGCTCAAGCGCTTTCCTTTACGTGTCTATATCATCAGCGGCGAAGCTCTGAAGTCATATCGCCCTGAGTATGAAGAGGCTGTTCGTCAATCGATAGATGACTGGGATAAAGCTACCCTTGGTCAGATCGGTTTGACGATTGTTGACTCAGCCGATCAAGCTGACATCACCATCAATTTCGTTGATGATTTGCATGCGCCGGCCTTGCGGGCTGAGGCTGGCAAGGCACAACTGCATAGCAATATGGAGGGTGTCGACAACGCCAGCATACTGCTTCTAACTATATCGCCATTTCCCGATCAGCTCATGACTAAAGACTTTATGCGTATGATTGCTGTGCATGAAATTGGTCATGCGCTTGGTCTGACTGGTCATAGCCCCTACGACGAAGATGTCATGTTTCCTGCTCTTTCTAATCAGCGCGGTATCACGTCGCGTGATGTGGCTACTTTGTACAAACTCTATGAAATTGGCGGTGCCACGGCATTTGATCTTGACTCCGCTGATTTAACTGACAAAGGAAAAATTCAATTGCTCTTCGCCGAGGCGAGCAAAGCGAAAGCTAACAACGACACTGCTAAGGCCTTGGAGTGTTTTGAGAAAGTATTGAAAATTGATGGTGCCAATAAAAATGGCAGAATGCTACTGGCTTGCGAACTCAATAATTTGGGTTTGAGCAAAGTTACTGAGCCTGCGCAAGCTCTGAAATATTTTCGCTGGGCCAGTTATTTTGATTCGGAGCAAACCGTTTACGAGAAAAATATTTCTAGCTGTCTCTTTAACCTCCAAATAGATGAAAGTGCGGCCAGTCGTCTTAATCAGGCCCAGCTTTGTCTATCATCTAAAGACTATCGCGGAGCTGTGGTTGAGTATCGCGCCGCCAAAAAGCTGAGTAAAGACGCTGGCATAGAGGCAAAAATTGCTGCGGCGGAAAAGCTGGCAAATACTCAGGCTTTTGATTAGACTTAGATGCGAAGTAGCCAGTATCTATCTCACCAGTGCCTCTAACAGTTCTGCGGCGCTTTCGTTAGTCGACGCCTTGGTGATACTGTCTGTGTGCTGGTTTGCGTACTGCTTGGCCCCGCTACCGTAGGCTTTGGTTAGGGCATTGGTAGCTGCTTTATCCTCATCTGCGGTGCTTGAGATGGCCCGTGTGACATAGGTATTTTGTGGTGGTTGAAATGATTGCGTGCGTAAGATTCTAAATCTGGGGCATTCTTGGCCAGTTCTGTTGCCTTAGCTCGTATTGCGGCATCATCGCTTTGCACACAAGTTGTGCTGCGGAGCCATTGAGCTGTATAGCATCTTTGGGTGCGACAAAGTCAGCGCCAAATGACTTCCAGCTCTTGCTCGGTGGTTTAAATTCGTTTGTCCATTGCGTTACAAGTTTGCCGGCTTTGTTGTAGGCGAACGTGTTGAGATTCAGTTTTTGTCCATCAAACTCACTCTGCATCAGATATTTGAAATGCAGCTTGTGATTTACAGGAATGTTATCGACGCGAGTGCCACCGTAAGAATGAGAGTCTTCTTTTGCCGTGGCTGGTGCCAGCTCAATCATCTTGCCGACTAGTGCAGGAGCTGAATCTACTACGGTGACGCCCTTTCGGAACCACAGAGATTTATTCTTAAAGGCAGTATCACTGATAAGTTCTTTTGCGGTAGGCGATTTATTCTCAGCGCTTGCGCTGCTCAACAGTAGTGTGACGCTCAAAATTGGAATGAGAGCAAGTATTTTGACTGAGAAGATTGTCCTACTGCCCATTCTTTCTATATCTGTTTTGTTTTGTTCTTTTCTCAACGGCTGTGGCTTTTGAAGAATTCCCACATTTCGCTGCTGGCATCTATGTCTTGACTTATTTTGCCGGTGAGTCCAGAAATAGCGCTTAGGTTCGGACAGCCTGGCCAGGTATGACCTCCGCCTTCAATGGTGTAGAGCACCACTTGATTGGAGGATGAGCCATAGCTTTCTCGTCTGACAGTGGTGCCATCTCGCGGGTCGCGGTCGGCTTCTTGTCTAGTTTGCGGGTTTCCCGAACAGTTGTTGTGGCCTGTCCAGAAACCAATTGTTTCTGGCACAGTCATCAGCCCGCCATAGCGAGCCAGGCCATTGTCAATTGAGCCTAGTGAACTCAAGCCTAGAGCTTCGCCTAGTTTGCCGATGTCTTTGGTGCGTCCATCTGCCCAGGGAAGCAGGGGGTCATCGGTGCCAAGAAAGAATACAATTGGTACTGCTTTGCTGCCCTGCATCATCCCTTGGGTGCGATCCATCATAGTTGAGGCGACCACACCAGCTGCAGCGATTTTGTCGGGGAGATTGCAGGCCAAAACCTGAGCAAAGAAGCCACCATTGGAGATACCACAAGCATAGATTCGTCTGCGGTCAATATTCACTTCTTTGGCCAGTTTGTCTAGCAGGCTCGTGACATAAGTAATGTCATCAACTCCTGAACCGGTGCGGCCGTCGCTCCAGCGGTTGTTGACACCTTCTCCATATACAGCGATAAAATTATTATGATCTGATACGGGGTTGAATCCGGTCATTCCCATCATCATCGTACTGTTCATGTGCAGGCCGTGAAAAATTAGCACCACTGGCATTGGCTTACTGCGGTCGTAGCCAGGTGGTACATGCACCTGAAATTGACGTTGTAGACCGTCTACCATTACCGAATCGACAAAGTGGTATGACTTGCCTTTTTGTTGGCTCTGTTGACTTTGGCCCGGTGTGGAGACCGCAGAAGTCGGACTAGCTTGATAGGTTTGAGTGGTCTGTCGCCGGTATTGCGGTTGTGGCTGTTGTTGTTGTTGAAATTGAGACTGCTGTTGATAGCGTTGCTGCTGGGGAAATTGTTGTCGACTTTGGCCGCTGGGCACAACGCGCGCTTGGCGAGAGCCGGGGACCCACTCGTACTGAGTCTGTGCTGAGGCTGGTCGCGGCGTCGCTGTGGGCAACGCTAGCGCCGTCATGACCGCAATGAGCTGCACGAAAGAAAGAGCAATCAGCTGTTCATTAACCTTTTTCGGCATTCACGACCTTCACTGCCTAAGTGGAGCTTCTTCTTTTGACTAGTCTAGCACTGCCATTTCCGCTGGAATTAATGGCGATCAGTGCACATGGCATTAGCATGTTCAACAGGTTGGGTAGTAGGATAATAAGAGCTGATGAGGACTATTTAAATGACAACAGTAAGGGCGGCAGCTGATAATAAGAGATGCCAGTTGGCTAAGCAGCTAGGATGTTTGCTGGCAGTTCAGTTTGGATTAGGGCTAGTGGCCCAGTCAGCCTTTGCAGAAGATGTGGCGGCTACAAGTTCTCCATCGACCCAGGCTTCGAGTTCTAATGCGACCTCAACGGCAGTTCCGGCTTCGCAGGCAGCTCCGGCTGCGCCTGCAACCCCAGTGTCAGCTGCAACTATTGCTCCGGCTTCATCTGCGGCTGTCCCCGTCGCTGCACCTGCACCGGCTGCAGCCGCTAATGACGGTCCTTTGGTTGAGCCTGGCCCGGCTGAAGCGAAGCGCACAGCATTAGTTCTGCGCATATTCAACGCCAAAGCCCAAGGAATTGGTATTGACGCTTACTTAAATGCCTTTGCCATGCTCGAAAATTCGGTCAAGACTGGTGAGACGGAGGCTAATTTGAACAAGCGTATCGATTCGCTTAATAGCAGTCTAGACGACCAATTGAAGCGCAGTGCCGTTTTGAAAACACAAAGACCAGCACCACCAGTTGCTGCATCGGGCTTTCCCGCCGGTGGCTTAGGGGGCGGTGGCTCTTCTGGGGGAGGTACAAGTGACCTCATTCGCAAGTTACAAGAAAAATATGGTGACCAGATTCCCTCTAACCTGAAGGATAAACTTGGAGCTGGCGGTCAGATTCCGGATAACTTAAAAGACAAGATTCCGGCTGGGCTTGGCGGTCTTGACCCAAGTCAGATAGAAGATTTGATCAAAAAATATAAGAAGTAGCGCCTAGCCTTATGTCTTCAAGCTCACGTTTTGGCCCGCTAATAGCAACAATGCTAGTCACCTTGGGTTGTGCTCTATTTGCATCTTTGTTTTTGGCGATTTGCTGGAATGAGCTTGAAAGCCGCCTAGATGCCCTTTGCGCTTCAAAGAACTGGGCTGAATGTGCTGCCGCTGTGGCGGGAGATTTTACTTTGCGCTGGCCTTTTGTGGCTACTGCCCGGGCATTGCCGGGTGTTGCTCAGGGAGCTGCACAAAGGGCCGAAGAGGAGGCGCCAGCTGTCGTGCTTCAAAACTACTTTCTGGAGTTGGCTGGGAGGCGCGCAGAGGCGTCTCAACTTGCGTCGCCCGCGGCGGTGGCTCTAATAGTTGACAGAGCAAAGTTTTACGAATATCAATGGCATTTCGCACACCTCTCTGAGGCTTATGTACGCTGTGCTGTGAGTCTTTATAGAAAACGGGCGAAGGCAGCTCTTGCATCAGTTAAATTAGATAAGCAGGCAGCGGCAGAAAGCCTCGAAGCTTTGGCTAAAGGCTTGCGTCACCTCGCTGAACTTTACCAACGTCATGGTAAGTACTTAATTGCTGAAAAAGCTCTAAAAGAGTGCACTGATGTGGCAACTCAAGGCTTCGCTTTGGCTGATCGGGGTTCTTCTGAACGCTTTCGAGCCGAGCTATTGGTCGATTACGGCGCTCACATCAAGATTCTCAATGACCTGGGTCGCACTCCTGAAGCTGAGCATGAGAGCAAGCTACTGCTTGATCAGTGAATTCACTGTGCCAGGGAGTTATCTGCGAAATTAAAAAAGAGGCCAGAAAAACTAGCCTCTCTTCTAAATGCTGCTTACACAGTGCCTACATGGTTTTATCGTATAACCGAAAACCCTGCCAGGGCTGTGATTCGCTACTTATCTCGAATAGTATTCAATAACCAAGTTCTCTTTGAAAGTTTGGTCTAGTGATTCGCGATCTGGAACCAATACATATTCAACTTTTAGCTGCTCAGCATCTGTCTTGAGCCAGGTTGGAGTTACGCTTGTCAAGCCGATGTTCATTGGTTTGACGGAAGCAGCGCTCTTTGGATCGACAGTTATTACGTCGCCTGGACGCATTCTGGCTGAAGCGATGTTCAAGCGCTTGCCGTTGACTTGTACGTGGCCATGGGTGATTACTTGTCTGGCTTGTCTTCTTGTGCCGACTAGGCCTGAACGATAGAGAATATTGTCTAGGCGAGATTCAAGAATCTGAAGCATGACAGTACCGGTAACGTCTTTGGCGCGAGTAGCTTCTTCGTAGACAGAATAGAACTGGGATTCGCTGACATCATACGTCCAGCGAATTTGCTGCTTGGCTTTGAGTTGCAAAGAGTATTCTGAAGTTTTCTTTCTGTCCTGGCCATGTTGGCCTGGGCCGAAGGGTTTGCGAATGAAAGCGCATTTTGGCTTTCCGCAAAGACTTGCTCCTACTGACCTGCAGCGCTTACAAATTGATTTCGTGTACCGCACGATTACTCCTTAAATATGGTGGATATGGATGATGTATAGAGATTTAATATAGTTCGATCACAGTTCTGGTCACTTGATTGATCTCTTGGCAATTTTCTGGAAAAGGCAGAAAATCGCCAAAACACTTATCAGGTGTGCCTTTTGGGCGTCTGCTAGACTGAAGCGCCGCGGCAGTCATTGCAGTACCCTTTTAAAATAAGCTCTGAGTGCGAAAAATCAAAGCCATTTCGCTCTGCTATTAACGAACCTAAATCAGAAAATATCGATTCTGCCTCTAAAGTTTTCCCGCATTTGAAGCAAATTAGGTGATCATGGGCCCTTTTATTAGTTGAAGTTTCAAAAGCTTGGGCCTTGGGTTGCTTAACAGAGTTGACAAATCCTTCTGCTTTTAACTTGTCTATTGCCCGATATATGGTCGATAGAGAGGCCTTGACCCCATCGCTCTTGGCAAGGCGGTGTAGCTCTATTGCTGTCAAGTGGGCACCGTCGTCACGAGCTTCTATTAATTTTTTCAACTTTGCGGCCACGCCGCTTGGTGGAAGGTCACCTTCTTTACGAAATCTGGCCAACAAACGATAAATTGAACGTTCGCTCACCGCCAGTCCTTTCTGTTTGGCTAAAGCCATCAGTTCTATTGGGCTGATATCTTGACCGCGTGGGCTGGTGGTGATCAGCTCTCGCAATCTAATTCGTAGGTTTCTGTCGTCTACAGTCATTACGTCTTCAATCAATCTCTTCTGCTGCATTGACATCTTTTGTTTAGGCAGTCGATATGGTCTTTCAGGCTCTGGTGACCACCAATTAGATACACTGACCGCAAAAGCTTATCTTTGCTGTGCATGGTGACTAGGCCGGTGTCCCAGCGCACGATCATGTCGTTATCTTGGTCATGAAAGGCAATTGTTCCACCGACATTGGCTGCCGTGGTCGAGTTGGAAAACTTAGACCAGACGCGGCGCCCTCGAAGGTTTTGAGAGCTTGCGGGAGCTAGGGAGTCAGTACTAATTTTCTTCTCTGTTGAAGAGATTGGAAACTTTGTATGTAACCACTGGTGGTGGCTGATTGTTGCGCTCATTTGCGGTTGACCTTAAGAGAAGATACTGGCCGGGGACGAAAAAACCAAGAAAGACATTGCCCTGCACTTTGTGCGATTGATTCTCAATTGGTTTGCGAAGTTTGAGTTCGCTGCTGTCATTGATTTCAAGATTCAATGTTGCTCCTTTGAGTCAGTTGGCGTGCTCGATGTGCTTAGAACTACTGTGTATTACTAGGTCTGGCGATTCTCGGAGACTTAGAGCTTGGCCGATAACGCTTAGGAATTATTCTCAATATGGCCTCATTATCATAACTTAGATGCGAATAGTATCAATTCTTGACAGCGTCCATTTAACCTTAAGTTAGCAACCGGGGCCTGTTTGTGGTTTCTAAGTAGTCAATTACGTAATTGAACCTCATTCGCATTAAGCTGGCAAATTTGGCAAAACTGACAAGCCGCTGAATATCCTTGATGTCAAGCTGTGCTACGTGCGCGATGTGTTGGCGCTCCCGATTGCGAGTAGTTGCAATAAGCTAATTGACAGCAAATGCGATTGAATTGAGAATGGCCCAAATATTCAATGTTTCGAGCTGTAATCGGCGCTAGTTTATCGTTGAATTTCCTTCGTTCAAATGAATAAGGTGTAGTTCTACTTTTCTATCCTCGCAAAATTTCAGGAAACCCAGCCAAACAAGAAAGCAACTCGTCCACTGCAAGAACCATCTTCATTGGACTAAGCCGACTTAAGACAAAAGAAAGTGAAAATCGTTTTCGTGATTGTTCGCTGTTTTTTTGTCTTGTTGTTTGCCGCTTTTTGTGTGCGGCGTTTTGTCTTGTCTGGCTGCTGGAGCTTGTGAGAACCAACTAAGGAGAACAATAATGAGAATCGCATTTCTTGGCAAAGGTGGATCAGGTAAGACCACAACTGCCGCAAGTTTCATTCGCCATGCTGCTCGCAAGAATCCATTCGTCTTGGCTTTCGACGCTGATGTCAATGCTCACCTTGGCGCAGCTCTCGCTATCGATGGCGAGCAGCCCCACCTCGGTAAACTCTTTACGCCGGTTACCGAGCATCTCAAAGGCAAGCGAACTGACTTGGGTGACAAGCCCATGATCATGACCACGCCGCCGTCGCTCTTGTCGAACTTCATCCGTTGCCAGTTCGATGACCCTCTTATCACCAAGTACGGTCGCCGACAGGATGCCATTGCCCTGCTCACCGTCGGTAAGTACGAACAAGCTGACGTAGGCTCTGCCTGCTACCACTCGAAGCTCTCTGGTGCCATCAGCATCTTGCACCACTTGCTCGACGGCCCCGCCGATATAGTTGTTGCCGACAATACTGCCGGTACAGACGCTGTCGCCACTTCGCTCTGGTTTGCATACGACATGCATGTCTTTGTGGTGGAGCCAACGCAGAAGTCGGTGCAAGTCTACAAAGACTTCATCAAGCTTCTGCCGGCGCTCGCTGACAAGACTTTCGTACTCGGCAACAAGGTTGAAGGCGCTGAAGACGAGCAGTTTATTGCTGGTCTTGTCGCTGCCGACAAGCTGCTGGGCTTTGTTCCTCTCTCTAAGCACCTCAAGCGTTTCGAGCAAGGTAACGCGGAAGCCCTGGAACTTTTCCAGCAAGAGCAGGCTCTGGTGTTCGACAAAGTGCTCGCCACTTTGCTCGGCCAGACCCGTGACTGGAACCTCTACCTGCAGAGACTGCGTGAGACCCATGAGCGCCTTTGCCACGAGTGGTACAACGACTTCCACGGCCTCAAGCTCGACAAAGGGCTTGATTCGAACTTTTCTTACCAGGCGGTTCTACAGCCGCCGGTTCTCACCGAAGACCCAAAGAAAGCCGACTGAATATGTCTGACAAAATCAAAATTTACGTCTGCACCAAGGGTAAGAAATGTCCGAACAAAGGAAGCGATGCCGTCTGCACCGCTTTTGAATCGGCTGTTTCTGAGCTTGGTTGCGACGCTGCTGTCTCAATCAAGGGCAGTAAGTGCCTGGACCTTTGCAAGAAGGGACCAGCAGTCGTCACCATGCCCGACAAAGTTTCGTACGGGCGCGTTACTGAGGCCGACGCCAAAGAAATAGTCGCGAACCTCGTCGCTGGCGGCAAGCCCATCGAGCGCTTGCGCCTCAAGAAAAAAGACTAGGGATATTGTCTATGAAACTTCATTCGCCTAAAGCTAGGATTGGCCTGGCTTTGATTGATGCAGCCTTGAGTGTGAAAGCGGCAGCTCAAGGTGCCTTTGGTCAGAAGCAGAAGGCTCAGAAGACGCTGCGCCGCTTGCTTGAGCATCGCCAGAGCTGGTTACCTGCTGATCATGTCTCGCGGGCCGACGCCCAGTATACCTTGGCTCAGAGCTATTATGAGGGCAACGCGGTTGACTGCATGCAGGCGGAAGCCCTGCTGAGCGATTGTCAGTTCTGCTTCGTCAAAAAACTTGGTCCATATGCGCTACGTGTAGCTAAGGCTCTGCATCTTCGCGGTCTGGTTCAAAGTCGCCTTGGTGACAACAAGCGTGCTCACGCATTCCACCAGGCTGCTGATATTGTCTACGCCAAGGTGCGTCCGCTTTCATACGAGCGCATTGCCAATCTTCATCAGCTTGGCTTCAAGCAAGACTGGTTGGGTATGCGTGTTGAAGCAGAAGCAACCCGTGAGTTGGCCAATCAGCTCAATAAGCTGTTGGCGATGCAGAGCGTGCGCCGGCGTTTTTGATTTACTGTGCTCCCTTTCTCGGCGCATATAAGTAGATCAGCCGTCTAAGACGAAACAGGAGAGTAAGAGTCTCTTACTCTCCTGTTTCTGTCTATTGCGTATCTGTCGGCTTAAAAAAAAGACTTTCCTTATACTATATGGCGTAATTAATAGTCGGCAGGCTGCGCGAAGCCAGGGAGAAGCCAAAGAGAAGCCAGAGAGGCTTGTGGGAACAGCCGAGAAGAAATTTGAAACCAAATGGAGGTTATTACGTCGTTGGTGATCCAAGGAGAAAAAAGATGGAAGACAAAAAAACTACTCACAAACTTCTATATAAGTCTCTTGCCGAGGTTGTTAGCTCGAAACGAAAGAGCTTGAAAATGACTCAGCAGCAGCTTGCTAGTGCCTCAGGAATTGACCGTGTTTTTATTAGCAATGTCGAACAGGGCAAGCGCAAGCCAAGTTTTGGTTCGGTGGCGAGCATCGCCCGGGGCTTGAATTTGACTTATGCGAAACTTGTCAGTGATTGCGAGAAGTGCATGATTCGTGATCTTGCAAGCCTATCAGGCGAAGCCCCGGTGGCAGATTTGAATTTAGAGTCGGCCTAGATAGCTTCTTTTGCTCTTGGTAGCATTGTTATTGGCTTCGAGCTAAGATTCAGAAAAGCAACGGGAGCGATTATGAATAGCAAAACGTCAGAACCATTGCCGCCGCTGCTGGTTGGGGAAATTCGACGTTCTAAATTTATGTCGCGGGCATTTTTACCTTTGCCCGTACGTTTGGTGGTGCCTACAACTTTTGGCCTTAGTGTGTCTGTACTGACCGGTTTTGTGCTGACTGGTTTCGTCCTGACTGGTTGCAGCGCTTCGCCGGGTCACTCTGCTCGCGCTGAAACTGCAGACAAGCAGTCTCGGCCGATTGCATCTCGCGGAGAGGAAGGCTCTATTGGGAGTTCAGGGGGAAGCGTTGACGGCAATCCAGGCGGCAGTGCTGGTGCGAACGTTGATTCAGATGCCGGTGTCAGTTCGGACGACCCTGGTGGGATTCCGGGGGTGAGCTCTGGTTCTAGCTCTGGCTCTAGCGACAGCTCTGGTCCTAGCCCCGGTGGTGGTGCTTCTGCACCATATGCTGGTTCTGGTTTGGTTAATGGCTCTCCTGGTGCGGTTGGCGCTTCTGATCCCGATACCGCAGTTAGCAGTGGCCCTTTAGACGATCATCATGAGTGGACTCAAGAAGAAATGCTTCTTGCCAAACCAATGCCAGAAACCCAAGAAGAGCGTGATTTTGTTTTCAAGCACAAGGCCGCAGAATCTATTCGCACTTGGACACTGGGTGAGTTTCAGGACTACACTAACTCGCCTATGGGTCGTAGTCAGATGTTGCAAGAGGGTCGCCGGTGGGTTTCTATTAAGGCTACTTTGAAAGAGCAATTGGCTCTGGGGCAAGACTTTCTAGCGGGCGCTGGCAAGGCAAAGCCGAAGAAAGCTAAACCTGTTGAAGATTCGCAGTCACCAGAAGTTATTCCTGAATTTTTGATTGACGATGGCGTTTTTGTCGGTGCTGAGTGTGCCACCACTTTTGATCGGCTGAAAGAATGTCGTCAAGACATAACTGATCTGTGTCGTTCGATAGATGGCGTTAAGAAAACGGCCAGTAAGCGTGGACGTTTAGAGGCTCTTGAACGGTACATGAACTCTCAGTAGCGCTTTAATTGGCTCGTTTGATAGCGCGCGCAGTTGCGAAAAAACAGAATTTGGCAAAATTGCAATTACAAAAAAGCCACCCAGATAAATCTGCGGCGGCTTTTTCACTATCGTCTGACTGCCTATTGCGTAGGCTCGATATTTCTTGCTGCTTCAAGTCAGAATCCACAGCTAGCGGGTTATCGCTACAATTTCCGGTCTGCGCAGACCTGACGTTTCCACTTAACCCCTCGGCTCAAAGCACTCAACTTGGTGTGTGCTCACCGGTTATGTAATTAGTATAGCTGAAGAAAAGATACTTGGAAGTCCCCCGATGAAACTATTTTGCATATCTGCTGACAATTAATGAAGTGGCATGAATAGCCGTTCCGTATATCCTTCTTGCTAGTCAAGCGCGTGAACCACTCCGCTATCAACAATAGATTCAATCGTATATACGATCGGATCTATTGTTATGCACAGCTTGAAATTATTCGCTGCTTACTGAGGGGCCGCGAGCGGGGCGGCAGATATTCACCGAGATAGTTAGGCCAGCAGCATGGCGAGGCCTTCATTCGCTCTCACTGTAGCCTGGCACGTGCTTAGGTACTCGTGGTCCATATAAGTAGAAGCAAGGCAGCGGCCTTGTAAATTGTGATTTTTGACAGAGTTGGTGAAATTAAGGATCACGGCGATTTTTTCACTTTCAAATTGACGTATAAAAATAAAAAGACCGTCGTCTTCTTCTGGCTCTGTTTCGCGATCCGGTTTTTCTAGAGCAGATGTTGGTGTATCTAGTCGGCTAGACTCTACAGAGCAATAAGAACCCTGACTAAGGGCTTTGTGTTGCTTACGCAGCCTAAGCAAATGCTTTACTAGATTGAGCATTGATTGCGGCTGCTGTTCTTGCTCAACTACGTTTACCTCGGTGTAGTTAGCACTGACTGGTAGCCACGGCTCAGTATTGCTGAAGCCACTGTATGCGGTGCTATCCCATTGCATCGGTGTGCGCTCAGGGTCGCGTTGCTCGCTGGGCACGTCTGGTTGTCTGATGCCTCTAGGGTCAACAATTTTGTCAGGTGGTATTTCGCCATTGAGCATGCCAATCTCGTCACCATAATACCAAGTTGGTGAACCGCGCAGAGTAAGCAAAAGCATTGTGGCTACCCTGGCTTGCTCGCTGCCGATGCGGCTGGCAAAACGAAATTTATCATGGTTGCCTAATACCCAGTTTGGGCTGCAATCTTCCGGCAGTGCCTGTTCGTATTCGTCGACGATTTTGCGAACTGCAGAAGCTTGCCAATTTTCTAGGCCTTCTGTAATTAGATGAAAGTTGAAGGGCATATGGCATTCTGGTTTTTCTTTTGTGCCATAGTAAGTAATTAGCTGATCGTACGGTAGATACGCTTCTCCAATCATCATTTTTTCATGACCAGGCCTGCTAAATTGGTCTAGCAACTGACGCATCATTTGAATGATTATGTGTGTTTCTGGTTGATCTTCAATCTTTGTATGAATCGTTCGATCGCGCTCAATGAGATTTTTGTTCCAGTTAACATTGACCGGCTCGTCGGCAAAATCGTCCGCTTCTACAAGCAGCCAGATTACATCAACTCTGAAACCATCAACATTGCGCTTGAGCCAGAAGCGCATGACGTTAAGCATTGCCTCTACTACTAATGGGTTGCGAAAATTTAAATCAGGTTGTTCGCTGAGAAACTGATGGAGAAAATATTGTCCTGACTCTTTGTCTAGCGTCCAGGCTGGTCCGCCAAAATAGCTGGGCCAGTTGTTTGGTAAGCCGCCACCAGGGGCGGGGTCGCGCCAGACGTACCAGTCGCGCTTAAAGCTTTCTTTTCCCTCTAGCGCCTCTTGAAACCAGGCATGTTGATCTGATGTGTGATTGGGCACCAAATCAATAATAACTTTTAGATTGCGCTTGTGTGCTTCGTTGACTAAATGATCGAAGTCTGACAGGTCACCGAAAAGCGGGTCTACGTTGCAGTAGTCTGATATGTCATAGCCAAAATCTTTGTTTGGCGATGGATAGAATGGGCTGAGCCAGATGCAGTCAATGCCAAGATTTGCGAGGTAGTCGAGGCGACTGATTATGCCCTTGATATCGCCAGTGCCGTCATTATTGCTATCTTGAAAAGAGCGGGGATAAATCTGATAGACAACGGCATTGCGCCACCATTCCATTGCTTCTGCCGGCTCATTGCCCATCTAGAAATTTCCTCTTTAAGCGTTCAGCAAATTGGTTAAAACGTCAGTTTATCCAGCCCGCTCGCATAGCGAAAACACTCAGTAGCTAAGCAAAGGGCTACGACAAAAACTGATATCAGAGATGTTTTGTCACTGCTTCTTTTGTAGCGGCGGAAATTGCTGATACCGAGCAACAGCATGCCGACAATAGCGAGGGGAAAGTAAATATGTCTGGAGACATGTAGCATGCTTTGTGATTCGGAGAAAGAGAAACCAATCAGCAGAATTACCCATCCAGTCCATTCTGTCACTAGGCTTGAAATTCTTTGAATGTCTTCCGGTTTTGTTGACTGGCTCAATTTTTTCATGGCAAGAACAATGAAGATGGCTAAAATAACGGCTAGCCCTGCATAGCTAACCATGGCTGTTTGGGCCATGTCCCAGAGTAGTACAGTTGAAGAATAATAGAGCCACCACTGCGCCAAAATCACGGTGGGAAAAATGATTATTGTCAGTACTATCAATGTGATGATGACGTTTACTGGTGGCGGTAGGTTGTTGCGACTAGGTTCTTCAGGGTTGTTCATTGTTAGACTTGGTAGCTTGGTAGATAGTGTCAGTTTTTCGATTCGAATAGAGCATATTCAAGCATTTGGATTGCCGTGGTTTTATGCGAGGACAGGTCGAAAGTCTCTTCTACGATGCAAGACATAGTCATTTTGTGAAGCATGCCACCTATCATCTCGGCCAAGGCAATGGCATCGTACTGCCGTATTGCTTTGTCGTTCATTAATTGCTGCAGGTGGTTGGCGGTGCGAAGAGAAAGTTCTTTGCGCACTTCTTTGCCTTTTCCTGCCTTTTCAAAAGTTTCAATGCGGGCAAAAGACAGCACCGGCATTTCATCCCGGGCAATTTGAATAACCGAATCAATATACTGAACTAGTCCGTTTGTTTCGGCAATGTGTGGCACATACTGATCAATCATTTGGGCGCATCTATTGAAGAAGTCTTCCGAGAGCGCGTTAGAGAGTGCTTCTTTAGAGTTGAAATAGAGATACAGTGTGCCGGCGGCTACCCCGGCTTCTGCCGCAATGTCGGTCATCTTGGCTGAGCGGTAGCCGTCGCGTATGAAAATCATGCGCGCCGCAGTTAAGATTGCTTCCTTTTTGTGCGGGTCTAGGGCTCTAGCCATTTAATTTTCCGTCTGTCTTGTCTCTGTAAGGATAACCCGGCGACCATGGCTTTTTATAACTTGGCCGATATCGGTCAAGTTTCGGCAGCCGATTTCCTTTTCTGTGAATGCTGCAAACGCGCTATTTAATTGGTATTTGGGCAATCGCCTCAAATTAATTTGGGAAGGCTTAATTAATGAATGAATTCATTCAGTTAAGTGCTAGGATAGAAACTGAACCGCAGTAAAGTTTAGGTATCATATGTTTACAACAAGTCGGAAAGAGACAAGCCAAACTGAAATTGTTCGCGAAAGCTTGGGTATCGCCTCATGGCAACGAGTACGTGCGGGCGTAGGTCAGAGCCATAAGAAGTGGTTTTTGGCTGGAGCCCTATCTCTGGTAGCAATTGGTGGCTTATCGGCCTTCACTTATACGCACTCTCTTTCTGGCTCCGATACTGGCACTGGCTCTGCTGCCTCAACGGCTAGCGCCAAAGCTGCACCTCCTGTTGTTACTGTCACCACTGAAGCGGCCAAGATTGGCCAAGTGGCATCGAACCTTACGGTTACAGGTTCAGTCTCGGCGATTGACCCCTTAACAATAGCCTCTCAGGCTGCTGGTTTGAGTATTGTTCAAGTGCTCGCTGAAGAGGGCGACTATGTGCGCAAGGGCCAAGTTCTCTGCATTCTTGATTCTTCCATTTTGCAAGCTCAGCTAAAAGGTATGGAAGCTCACATGGTGGGCTCGCGCGCTTCAGCTCAAAAGGCTGTGCAGCCTAATCGACAAGAAGATATTGCTGGGCTTGCTGCCGCTTATCAGCAAGCCATGGCCGATGTGCAACAGCGTCAAGCAATGGTTACTCAAATGGAAGCCAGTCTAGTGAATGCGCGCAGCAACGCTCGGCGCTACAAAGACTTGCTCAAAGAAGGGGCTGTTAGTCAGCAAGAAGCAGACAACCATTCTACCGATGAAGTAACAGCCTTCACAAATTTGCAAGGAGCAAAAGAGCAGTTTTCGGCTGCCAAATTCTTTGCCGAACAATCGCACAATAAGTTAGAAATGGCGCAAAGAGGCGGTCGTAGAGAAGACATCATTGTCTCAGAAGCCAACGCCGATGAAACTGCGGCTAGTGTGCAACAACTGCGAGCGCAAATTGAGCCAACGATTGTTCGCGCTCCTGATGAGGGTTTGATCACCAAGCGCCTTGCTCATATCGGAGACGTTGCCTCTAATGGCGAAGCATTGTTCGAGATCATACGGAAAGGACAGCTAGAGTTGCGCGCGCAGGTGACTCAGAGTGATTTATCTAGGCTGCGGCCGGGCATATCCGCAGCCCTCTCTGATTCTGTGCGCTCAGTAAAGGGTACGATCTTTCAGATTTCGCCAACTGTAGATAGTGCCACCAGATTAGGTACTGTTCGCATTGCTATACCAAATAATTCTGGTTTCAAGCCTGGTATGTTTGTTCAAGGTAGCGTACAAATTGGTCAGGCTGACGCTTTGCTCGTGCCCAATAGTTCAGTTCTGGCCGACGGCGATAGCAATTATGTCTTTGTCTATCAAAATGGCAAAGCAAAAAAACAGCTTGTTACTGTTGGTTCGCGCACAAGCGAATCAGCCGAAATTAAAAATGGAGTTGCCCCTGGCGATAACGTTATTGTTGCAGGCGCTGGATTCTTAGAAGACAACGACATCGTTGCGTTAAGTAAGTAGAAAGAAGAGTAAGTCAGCGAACGAGTTCGTCAGCGGCAGATTAAGTCAGTGGCAAATTAAGTAAATAAAAGAGTAAATAGTCTTTCTCCGAGACTAAACAATAGGCAAGACAATGAACTGGAATATCTCAGCCTGGTCAATTAAACAACCGATTCCATCGATTCTGATGTTTCTTATTTTCAGTATCGTTGGCGTCATGTCTTACTTGAGCCTGGGGATTGATGAGAATCCAAACATAGACATGCCAACGGTAACAGTCTCAATCACCGAAGCTGGTGCCGCCCCTTCTGAGCTTGAGACTCAGGTGACGAGACGAGTTGAAGACGCCATCGCCGGAATCGGCAACATCAAGCATATTTCTTCGACTGTCAATGAAGGTAGCTCATCCACTACCATCGAGTTTGAACTGGGCACCGATGTGGACAGGGCTGTCAACGATGTGCGCGATGCTGTCACGCGCATTCGCAACCAGTTACCCCTGACGATTGATGAGCCGCAAATTAAGCGCCTTGATTTTTCTGGTGCTCCTTTTGCTACTTACACCGTTTCTTCAGATAAGCACTCACTCAATGATTTGAGTTGGTTGATTGATGATCAGATTTCACGGGTGCTACTTGCCGTTCCTGGTGTAGGCCAAGTGCAGCGCTCAGGCGGTAACGACCGTCAGGTGCGTATTGATTTAGATCCAACCAAGCTAGAAGCTCTAGGCGTTACAGCCGATACAGTCAACTCGCAAATTAGATTGATGAATACTAATTTGCCTGGAGGTCGCGGTTACATTGGCGCTCAAGAGCAGTCGATTCGCACCATCGGTAGCATGAAGAGCATTGATGATTTGCGCAATATGCGCATTTATTTGCTCAATGGTAATTGGTCAACTCTTGGCAATCTGGGCACCGTTAGCGATGGCATTGCCGAAACCAGACAATCAGCCATGCTTAATGGTAAGCCTGTTGTTGCCTTCCAAGTCGTGCGCTCAACCGGTAGCAGTCTGGCTACTGCTGGTAAGGGTGTAGACAAGGCCATTGCTGATCTGCAAAAGACTCTTCCTGCCGATATTCACATTACTAAAATCCGCTCCACCTTGGGCTATGTGATGGACTCTTATCACGCCACTGTTGATTCGCTGGTGATCGGCGCTACTTTAGCTGTTATTGTCATTTGGGCTTTCCTCAAAGATTGGCGCGCTGCAGCCATTTCTGCCGTGGCTATGCCGCTTTCGATGCTGCCGACTTTTGCTGTGATGAAGCTGCTGGGCTTCAGTCTAAACAATATGTCGTTACTTGGTTTAGCACTTGTAATCGGTATTTTGGTAGATGATGCCATCGTTGAAATTGAAAATATTGTGCGCCACATTCGTATGGGTAAGTCACCCTACCAGGCGGCTCTAGAGGCCGCTGATGAAATTGGTTTGGCGGTTATGGCTACGACCATGAGCATTATCGTTGTCTTCTTGCCTGTGGCTTTTATGGGCGGAATACCGGGGCAATTCTTCAAGCAGTTTGGTGTCACTGTTGCCGTGGCTGTTTTCTTCTCCCTTGTTGTTGCTCGTTTGATTACGCCGATGATGTCTGCCTTTTGGCTTAACAAACCAAGCGAAGAAGAGGATGATAGCAAGTCGATAACAGTCAGCACCTATCGCCACATGTTGCTCTGGGCCCTCAATAATCGCGGCAAGACCGTGCTCGGTGCATTGGCGTTTTTTGTTGTTAGTATGGCCTTGATGGCCTCTCTACCTACTTCGCTAGTGCCTTCTGCTGACCGGGGCGAGACTTTGCTCAGTATCACTCTGCCGCCTGGTGCGCAGCTATCGGGTACCGATGCCGTCGCTAAGGTAATGACAGATATTCTGCTGAAGCACCCAGAAGTTTCTCAGGTCTTTGGCTCAATTGGCACCCCTTCTAGTGGTCGAGCTGGGCAAGTTGGAGCGGCTGGTGAAGTCAATAAAGCGAGCTTGTATGTGATGCTCAAGCCAAAAGCCGAACGCAAACTTTCGCAGCAACAGTTTGAAGATCTAGTCCGTCCAGAGCTTGTAAAAGTACCAGGTGTGCGCGCTACGTTTTCAGCCACTATGGGTCTAGGCGGCAAAGTACAAATTACTTTGGTGGGCAACGATGAAAATGATTTGCGCCAGACTTCTGAGCGCCTCACTACCGAGATGCGCACTGTGCCTGGCCTATTTGATGTTTCTTCTTCAGCAGCTCTGCGGCGGCCAGAGATTCAAGTTACTCCGAATACGGCGGCTGCTGCCGATCAAGGAGTATCTGTTCAGCAGATTGCACGCACTGCCACTATGGCAACTGTTGGTGATAATAGCGCTAGCTTGGCCAAGTTTGATCTTCCCGATCGTCAGATTGGCATTCTCGTTCAGATTAATCCTAGCTACCGCCAAGATTTAGAATCGATTGGTAACTTGCGCGTTATGGCAATGAACAAGTCTATTCCCTTGCACCAGGTTGCTACTGTGAAATTTGGCAGTGGTGCAGCTGAGATTAGCCGCTACGACCGTAGCCGTAAAGTTACAATTACAGCTAGCCTTGCTGGTGGTGGCACCCTTGGTCAGGCTCTTGCCCTTGTGCATAAACTGCCGAGTTTCAAGACCATGCCAGCTTCTGTGCACGAAATGGCCAGCGGTGACGTTGAGATTCAACGTGATATTTTTAGCGGCTTTGCGATGGCCATAGCTGTTGCAGTTATGCTTATTTATGCAGTGCTGGTGCTGCTATTCAATGATTTCTTGCAGCCTTTGACTATCATGGTTTCGCTGCCTATGGCCGTAGGTGGGGCCGCACTTGGTTTGGTGGCATCTCACGCGCCCATAGGTTTGTATGCTCTCATTGGTATCGTCATGTTGATGGGTCTGGTGACTAAGAATGCCATTTTGTTGGTTGAATATTGTTTGGTCAGCATCAAACTCGGAGTGCCCCGAGACAAAGCCTTGGTAAAGGCCGGAGAGGCCAGGTTGCGGCCAATTCTGATGACAACCGTGGCCATGGTAGCAGGTATGGTGCCAATCGCTCTTGGTATTGGCGCTGGTTCAGAGGTCAGAGCTTCGATGGCTGCCGCCGTCATTGGTGGCTTGATTACTTCGACTTTGCTCACTCTTGTGGTTGTGCCGGTGGTGTTTACCTACATCGATGACTTTGAGCATCGCTTTTTGAAAAGCAAGAATCCAAGCCGCCGCGACCTCTATGAGGCTCAGGCCGATTCTGCTTCAAGTTCTGAGACAGTTGGGCAAGAAGTGGGAAATCGTTCGTAGAACTACGTATTCACGAAAATTTTACGTAGTCAGCTGTACTCTAACCTAGTATCATCTAGTCACTAGGAGTTCATTATGGCAATCCCAAACAGCTTAGCTTCAAGAATGCCTGTATCGACAGAAGGCCAGACTAGAAGCGTTGACCCCAAAGTAGCCTACACACGTAAGACTGTGGGCGGGGTTGCTGCCGAGATTGATCGCCGCGTTAATCCTGTTGTGCTGTTGATACGCCCGCGCGACATTGCTGCCATTCGCAAGATCCAAATTGCTTTTTTAAACCGCAAGAAAGAGGCGTCTACCTATGTGTGGTCTTCTGTAGCCATGGTTTTGGCGGTTCGTTTACTATTTCCGATTGCTGTTTTACCAATGGTTGGAATTATTGCAGTTGCTGCATATCTTGCTTGGATTAAATATCGCTCTTTGTGTCAGTGTCCGGTTTGCTCTGTTTCGTTGGTTCCTGGCAACAACACCTGGCGCACTCCAGTGCTCGGATTTTCCACGGATGTCTGCCCCCGCTGCTCGGCACAGCTCGCTATTCCTGAAAGCGAAAAGAAAATGCGTATTCAGTAGAGATTAGTGAATGCCCCATTTAATAGACGGTTCGTCTTGGTGAGACGAGTGGGAGAAGTCATAGTCAATCTGCTTCGGTGCATTGCAGCCCTGCGGTAACCGGGCAAAAGGGGCGGCGCGAAGAATAGCTTGGCGAGCCGCTTCGTCGGCTGTTGGTGAACCGTGTTTGGTGATTCTCAAATTGCCAATAGCACCATCGGGCATAAGAATAAAATTGATGCTTACTTGCGTTTTGTCTTGCCGAGCTGGTGGAGACCAGTTCTGTTTGATTTTTTTGCTCAGTTCGGCCATGTAGGGCTTGAAGTTAATTGTTGGGGAATTGCTATCTGAGAGTGGATTTTTCGATGGCCGAGCATAGGGCACTGGATGCGAATTCGTTGAGTTTTCACTGTGCATGCGTTTGGAGACAAATTGATCTGTGCCAGCAGGTGGCGGCGAGGCGGGTTTCTCACTTTCAAGCTTGATATCGGTGCGCAGCTCGACTTGATTGCCGCTGGCGTCATTGCCAGTGGCTCGTTTGCCTGACTGGTGGCTGCCTGTTGGAGTTACAAGTGTCGGATTATTGCGCAACGGGTTAAAGTTGGATTGATCCGTCCCTCGCAGAGGCTTTTTGTAAAGCTCTAACTCTGGCGAATATTCTTCCGGTGTGGGCGCATGGTCATTTTTGCCGGTTTCGATAATGCGTTTGCGATGGGCGCGCATCAGGGCTTTGTGCCGCAATGCTGCTTCTTCAGCATTTAGCTTTGCTCGTTCGTTCGTGCTTGTCGTTGTTGTTGTTGTTGTCCCAGGCCCATTCTCTTGCTCTTGGTTGGCCGGAGTCGGAACTTTGACTGGTTCTGCGTTGGCCTGCTGTGAGTTTGCTGGTTGTGAATTTGCTTGTTGTGAATTTGCTTTCAGTGAAGAATCACGCCTGCTCAAGTCGTATCCGCAGTTCAAAATTAGCAAGCAGATTGGCAATATTAGACGAGGTGACAATGTACTGAAGCTCCAAAATCTACTTGTTGGTCCCGTTGCAAATCCTGATATTGATTCAGCTGCTAAATCAGGTACTAATTGGTTTGTTACTTTGCTTGTTAATCCACAAACTACCACTCTTGCCCCAATTTTTCATCTTCGGCGCGCCATTGTCGATAAATATGAAAGTCCTTGCCGTCAATCTTGTGGCATTTCCGGCCATGGCCTATGATTTTCTCTTATGAAAACCAATGCAGTAAGAATTCTCGACAATCTAGGCATTAGCTACGAACTGCGCGACTATCAAGTTGACCCAGATGACCTCACCGCCGAGACCGTGGCGGCCAAAATTGGCTTCCCTCTAGAGCAAGTGTTCAAAACTCTGGTGGTTCGCGGTGATAGAAACGGCGTATGCCTTGCTGTTGTGGCCGGTAACGCCCAGCTAGACTTGAAGGCTTTGGCCAAATTGAGCGGCGATCGCAAGTCTGAGGTGGTTTCGCTTAAGGAAGTGCAGCCCCTTACAGGCTACATCCGCGGGGGCGTCACCGCTCTGGCCTGTAAGAAAGATTATCCGGTCTATGTTGACGAGAATATTTATCTCTTTGAACAAGTATCAGTGTCTGCCGGTGTGCGCGGTACTCAGATAATAATTGCCCCAGAGGATTATTTGAAAGCCACCCATGCCACAGCTGGTGAAATCGCTAAAGACGCCGTGTGATGGGCCTTTAGCTGTAAGTATTCGGGTGTGAGCGTTGGCCAAGGCTGGCGCCCATAAAAATCCACGAAAGTTGGGTATGCTTTAATTATGTGAACCGCTTGAGGATTTGATTGTGGCTGACAAAGCAGATGTGAAAGCAGAAACAAGGCAAGAGTCGAAACTGGCCGACCATATAGATTTTAGTCGTATCGAAGTGGACGCGCAGATGCGCGAACTTGGTAAGCGAGCCATTCCGCTTGATACATCATTGCCAAAGGCATTTACAGCTGGTGGCGCCGATCTTACTATTGTTGATAAGCAAATTGATGGTCATGTTGCCGCAGCAAAAGCGAAAATGACCCCTGAGCAGCTTGCTCGAGCCGAGAAAGCCGCCGACCTCCCGCACCGCGTGGTTGATGCTGCCTCTAATAATGGTGTCATCCCGGAGGTATCGACTTATCGCCGGAACCTAGATGCTGCTTCTGATAAAGCCCAAGCCGCTAAAGTTGACCGAGAAATTAGCGGTCATATCGCCGACGCTAGAGCGAAGATGACTCCAGAACAGCTTGCTCGAGCTGAGAAGGCCGCTGATCTGCCGTATCGAGTGATTGAAGCTGCCGGTAACCGCGGACCAATTCCTGAAGTATCTGCCCATCGCCGCAGCCAGGAGGCTGTATCAGGTGATGTGTCACGCCAAGCCGATGTTAATCGCTGGATTATCGCTGCGGGCAGAATTGGTGAGAAGTCGGAAGTGACCGCCCGGCCCGGTGAAACCTATTCGTCAATCGCGAGCAACTTGATTGCCGAGCGCGAAGGTCGCAGAGCGACGAAGACCGAGGTGCATGTAATGGCCACTGCCATTGCCGAATATAACGGCAAAACCGGCGATCAAGCCAATTCACTGAAAGTAAATGAGGTGGTGAAGTTGCCTCCGATGCGTAAGGCTGTTTAGGCTGAGCCTCAAAAATGGCAGTTAACTGCGTTAGTCTCTATGCTTTGCGCGCCATTGCTTTTGTCGCCACTATTTTTGTTTCTAGCGTTCTTGTTACAAGCATTTTTGTTACGAGCATGCCAGGCGCTAGTGCCGAGGAGAGCAATTCACTTCCTCGGTGTACAAAGAAGCGGGTTGGTGAGAGAGAAGTTTATGCTATGCCAAGCTCAAGTGATGCAGAGTACAGTCAAAAACTCGCCATTCTGCGCAACGCCAAGCAGCTTTGCGATAGCGTTGTTGGTGAGTCTGCGATACCAAGTCAAGAATATCAAGCCTTTCTTCACTGCGCCCCTCAAGTGGTTCAGCATAAGAAAGAGGTTTTGGACTCTATGGGCAAGAGCACAGCAGCGGGCAAAGTTTATCTTGTCACTTTGCTGTATGCAATTGACAATAAGAGTGCTTTGGACGAGCTGAAGAGTTTGCAAACGTCCAAAGAAACTGTCGTATACAAGAGTGGCTGTGAAGTATTCCATACCAGTCTTGGCGCAATTGCAGCAGATCTATTGAAGAGCGGCAGATACCTCGGCTGGACCCTCGGTTCTAAGTAGCTGATTGGCAATACTAAATTTGCAATTACTAGTTTAATGTGTTGTGCAATTACTAGTTTAATGTGTTGTGCAATTACTAGTTTAATGTGTTGTGCAATTACTAGTTTAATATGTTGTGCAATTACTAGTTTATTCTGCGAGAGCGTTACTGGTGTTCGCTTCCGCTGAGTTCGAAAATTGGTAATCCAGCTTTGAAGCAGCGCAAAAGTAGACCAGCGTCTGGACAATCGTCAGCGTCATCGCTGAAGACATGTTCGCTTAAATGATCACGCCAGATGCAATCGTCGCTGTGAAAATAGGGTGCTTTTGTTTCGCCGGCAACATAACAATCGTGGTCAAGCGAGAGTAATGCTGCCGCTTTTAAGTCACCGGCGACTCGCAGCAAACCGTCATTGTATTCACCAATCACTAGCTCACTTGCAAGTAGATCACCAAGCACAATTACTGTCGATCCGGCTTTGTGTAGCGAGTTTACAGTCAGAGAGCCTTTGACGAAAAGCATGGGGCCATGCTCAAGAGTTTTGTTTAGTATGTCGCCTGCCACTTCTAAGTCTCCCAGGCAGACGATGGCGGAGACTTTGCTTTGCCCCGCCCATGGTGCAAAATTTTCGAGTATTAGGTCTCCATCCAGCTTTGTTCCACCTGGCAATACAATGGCATTTTCTTGTCCATGAGTTTCTAGCTCGTGGTTAACAAATTCAGAAAAGCAGTCAACTGGATTGTTTGATTTGCTTGCTTGTAACGCTGCGGTAATCGCTGATAGAAGTTCTTCCTTTAGCTTTGTGAGCGGGCCAATGGTGCCTAAGTTAGTTGGATCTGCTGGCCTTTCGACTAAGGGCGGTAATGTCAGTTTCGTTTCTGACTCAGGGTGGTTTCGCTCTTTCCAAATTGATTTGCCAGCCTTGGCAAAGTTGATGATCTCGTCTATGTTGACAGCGGACCAGCCTCCGGCAATAACTTCTGGAACAAAATACTTCTTGAGTTGATGGTCTGAGCAATCAACTATGCTGAAACTTTTGGCTTTGACACCACCAGCGATGTATTCTTCTGTCGGCAGTTTGTCGCGTAAGCGAGGCACGAAGCCGGCACCATTGAATGCCCCTGAGACTCTTAAATAGCCTTCGTTGTTGTCGCCAACGTAGTATCCGGTCAGGTTAATGTCGCCGCGGACCACAAGAAACATGCCCCCCTTGACGATATTGTTGCAAGTGAGGGTTCCGTCTATGAATAGCATGGGCTGCCAATCGTCGTGATAGCGGCTAAAGAAATCGCCGTCTATTTTTAGGTCGCCAAAGCAGGCAAGAATTGGCGCATCTTCTTTGATTTGCCCTAGGTCGAGGGTGCTAGAAAGGTGCTGGTTACCTTCCCAAGCTAGGGCAAATTTGCACTTGTTGAATTCAAGGGCCATGTCTACAATTTGCGCCACATCGGATAACCCCGGCTTGTTCTTGCAGCATTTCAGTATGCGATCTTTTACTTTCTTCACGTCAAGCTTCTGGGCGCCTAAGTCGTGCATGGTTTCCTTCTTTTTCAGTGGTAAGCGGATGGTAGACGGCTGTGACTGGTCTGGTTGTCACTGTGGGTCTACGTAGTTCATGGAAAAATTAGAAGGTAATATGAGCTATTTTGTTGGTTGGCAAGGTACTTGTTCGCTGGGTGATTACTAGTTTATCTTGTTGTGCGGTTGCTAGTTTAAAGAGTTGCGGAGCTGCTGACTGTCCTAAAGGCAAACAGTATCCGACACCAGGCATTGAGTCAGGCATCTTCTGCTTCCTTCGAAGGGGCGAAGCTATTAAATGGCGGTAATGGCCATTTTGACCTTTGGCGCTCCCACGTTTGCTAAACTAGAGCCCACTAGAAACGCTTTAGCCTTATGAGCGTCATTTCCGCTGAAGGAGTTCACTATGAATCGCTACGCAGTCATTTCCCTCGCAGCAGTCTTTTCGCTGGTGGCTACAGGTTTCTCGATGGCTCCGTGCCAAGCTCAATTCCTCAAGACCCTTCAAGACAGCTTGCTCGGTGGTCAAAATGGCCAGCAGCAAGGTACTGCCCTTAGTCAGCAGCCGCCGGCTCTGGTTGGCACGGTCAATTTGCCTCCGGCTCAGTATCTGATGACCAATGTGCAAAGCGGTCAGGCATTTTACGTAACAGTGCAGAATGGCCAGATGTTCCTCGGTGGCCAGCAAGTCGCTCCCCAGAATTTCCAGTCTAATCAAGCTCCGTTGACTCAACAGCAAACTCAGCAAGGCAGTGGCGGATTTGGTGGAATGGTGAAAAACGGCTTGGGTAACTTCTTGCAGAACCAGATTGCGCCACAGCAAGGGCAGCAGCTAACGCCTAATCCGTAGTTAGTTCTCGGTCGTAGCTTCGCTGTCAGCTAATAGCTGGGTAAATTGCAGTATGGGCGCTCAAGAAGCCTGATGTGCTTTCTCTTCTTTTTTCTTGCGGGTTGCCGCCAGATTGAGAAATTCAACGAAGACAGAAAAGGCCATGGCTCCGTATATGTAGCCTTTGGCGATGTGGTGACCAAGCGCGTCTCCAACGAGCACGACACCAATGAGCAGTAGAAAACTCAGGGCTAGCATTTTTACTGTCGGATGTTTGGAAATGAAATTGCTGACTGATGTTGAGAATATCATCATGGTAATGACCGAGATTACGACAGCTGTAACCATGATCCACAACTCGTCTACCATGCCCACTGCGGTGATTACTGAATCTAGTGAGAACACTATATCTAGTATCATGATTTGAATTAGAGTGCCGATGAATGTAGAATTCTTCTTCGACGAAAGTTCGTCACCTTCTCCTTCTATGCGCTCGTGAATCTCTCTAGTGGCCTTGGCGACGAGAAATAGACCACCACCAAGTAGTAGCAGATCGCGTCCTGAAAATGGATGGTGGAATACTTCGAAGAGCGGAGCCTTGAGGCTCATTACCCAGGAAAGAGAGAACAACAGCATGATGCGAGTCAGCATAGCCAAAGCCAGCCCGAGCATTCTTGCCTTGCGCCGTTGATGTTCAGGCAATCTCGAAGCCAAAATCGAGATAAAGATGATGTTGTCGATGCCAAGTACTATTTCCATTGCAGTGAGCGACATTAATGCGGCTGCAATCTCGGTATCGATTAGTAAGAAGTCCATATTATTCCCATTCGTGGCTCGTACCTTTCGCCGCAAGCATGCGCGAAAATTTCAGTGCCGTCGACAGCTTAGCATTCAGGCTGTATCGATTTGTCTTGCGATTGCGCGCATTGTGAAAGATTTCGATATGGCAGTGGTTTTGTGCGTTTAATAAAATCCAGCATCTTTGAGCATATCGTCGGTAGTCTCTGCTGTAGGAGGCAAAATGATTGCTTCCGCTTTTTCTGCCTTTGGATAGTTTTTAGCCGAAAAAATTGAAGTATCAACTTTTACTTGAGCAATAGCTTTTGTCTTTAAGCGAAACGCCCTTTCTTTGTCTTCTAGGTGCAGCAGGCTGACTGGCACTTGCTGGCATCCACGTGGGACATCGTAGAATTTTGTTAGAATCGCGATTGCATTATTTGAGACATTTTTGCATTGAACAGCAGTGTAACGGACATCCGTTGAGTAGCTCTTTTGCTGGGCTTTTTCAAATTTATTGAAGTTGAAAAGGTCATCTATCCTATTCTTGCTATTTGAGAAATATAAGGTGGCCGGTAGTGCCATAAAGGCAACAGGCCTTTTTTTATATTCATTGATGTTGCCAAAGTTGCATCCGAATCTCTGCACTGGGAAACCTTCCCAGTTGGTGCCACTTGCATAGCGTAATTTTTTTCTGTCACTAATTAGTTGCACTTCCCATTTTGGTGCTTTACTAAATAGATAGAAGTCTCGATCTAGTGAGTCAATCCTCAGTGCATCGTTTGAAATGTAGACAGTGCACTGCCCCCACGCAGAAGATACTTGTGATAATTTCCAGGCTAGTACTTGAGGATTTGCTTCGGTTCTTTGAACTAAAAATAGAGCGCAAAATATGCAGGCTAAAAGTAGAAGTGAAAGTCTTTTGTAGCTCAAGTTTGTAAGGAGCGATGTTGGGCGCAAATTAATTTCTCGATTTATATTGGCGAATTATGTTCCCAGATCTGTTGTACTTGCGCTTGTGCCAGTGCCGTCTTGGTACATTTCAATGCCCGGAAGCGACTTCGCTACGGCTTTGAGTTCTACAGGTGTTGAGCTAATCTTTGCACCATCGATTCCACTGGCCGCGTGGGAGAGCGCAGGCTTAGTTGGGTTGGCAGAGATTACTTTGTCGCCATGGCCAGCGTCGGCAGCGTGACTGCTAGTGTGACTGCCGGAGGCATGACTGATGTTCTGATTGCCAGCATGGCTTATATCGTGGCCACTTGCGTGCCCTCCAGTATGGTTGATACCGTGGGCGGTGCTGTGGCTGGCGCCTGCGTGACTGCCGGTGTGATTACTCGAGATCTGATTGCTGTGGCCATTGGCTAAATGATTTCCCGCGGCGTGATTTCCGGCGACATGACCGCCAGCGTGTCCAGCCGCTGTATGCGAGGCTCCGTGTTCAGCGCCATTCATATGTAGCTGCTGACCAGGGTGAATCAAATTAGGATTGCTGCCAACCACATCAGTGTTATTGCTGTAGAGGTCTTTCCAGTGTTCGCCGCCGCCCAGGTTGTCTTTAGAGATATCCCAGAGGTTGTCACCAGCTTTAACTGTGTAGTCTTGAGCTAGGTGCTGGCCGTCTAGGCCTCCGGCTCCTGGTAATTGCAGTTCAGTGCCAGGCATGATTAGGCGCGGGTTGTTGCCGATTATGCCTTCGTTGAGTTTGTAGATTTCGCCCCAGCGGGTGCTGTCGCCCATGTGTTTACCGGCGAGGTCCCACAAGTTGTCGCCTTCTTTTACTGTATAAGAAGTATTTTCTGGAGCGTCTGATGCGGCTTGTCCGTCGCCTTGTCCATCTACCCCTTGTCCGCCAGCGCCGTTTTGTGCCGCGTTGGCATCATTTACTGGATTGCCGTTAGCATCTAGTCCTGCGCCACTGTTTTGTCCGTCGGCTCCGCTTGCGCTACGCTCGAGGCCGGCTCCCGGCTGAGCGCCTTGCATTTGATAATTTTGATTTGCTGGTAATTGATTCTGTAAGCTTTGAGGGTCAACAGCCTGCCCGGTATTGGGGCCGAGGGTTGAGCCGAATCCACCGCCAGGGTCCATGGCTAAAAGGTTGTTCTCACCAGCTGGAGCGAAATTGAGAGCTGTTTCTTGCCCGGCTTGCTCAAAGAGTGGTTTACCAAATGGAGCGCCACCATTAACGTTGAGGTCAGGAGCGTTGGCAAAGCTGTGGTCTAGCGATACTCCTGGGCCGTCTAGTGGCTCTGAAGAGTTGAAGGAGAGTAGATTCTTGTTGTTGAGCGGCTCAAGGCTCGTAGCGTCGCCCAGGGTTGTTAAGCCGGGGGCGTCGTCTGGGAGTAAATTGAGGTCTATGCCCAAATGCTCGGTGAGGCCGCCGATGCCGTCCATGATTTGGCCGGTGATGGGGTCGAGCATCGAGAGCATGTCGTTGCCGCCGAAGAATGAGCCGAGAAACTCGAAGAATGAAGAAGCCAGGCCGAGGTGTCCAGGCATCTTCATAATCATGTTGATGAGCGGGGACATTTGCTCAGCGCCAGGAATGGGCATACCGGCTGGAGTCAGGGCGGCCGCTTCCATTCCTGATGGAGTGGGCATCGATGGTAAGAACGATTCGGCGCCCTGGGGCTTAAAGAAGTTCGTGGCGGCAGAAATGTCTTTCGGGCTGCTCAGTTGGGTCTGCACATCAGCCCTGACGGCCGTGAATGACTCCGTGGGATGCGGAGCCTCAGGGATACCGTCTAACGGTAGGGCTTTTTCTGCTTGCATTAATTAGTAAGTCGGCGGAGGAATTTGCCATTATTGAGGCAAGAGTGAGCGCTTGTCAAGCAGAAATGTTGGCTGCCTTACAAAATCAATGAAACTAGCTTTCTATCTCTGTTTCGCGTGGGGAATTTACGACATATTGGCTCTTGCCAAGATATGCCTTATGATCAGATACTATATCTCGTTAAGTACAACAAAGAAGTTCTCTTGGCGGAGGACTAGTTGATCGAAAACAAGGTGGAGGTTTGCAGTCGATCTAAGTGGCAATGGCGACAATTGTTTTGACCAACAGTTGTTTTGACCAACAATTGGCAAAGGCGGGAATTGAATGCGAGGCAGAAGACTGTCTATCACCGTTGGGTCCTCTTATAGAGATCACTCAGCAGGTACTGGAAAAAGAACCGACCTACTTTCGAGCTATTCGGAAAGAGTGCTAACAGATGGCTACCGTGCTTACCTGCGAGGGGATAAGCTCAATGGCCGCGCCGAGCACTTTATGGAGCAAACGAAGTGCAAGAATGAAGGTCAAACTAGACACAGTAGACCGACGGAGGTCTCACGCCTCCGCCACCTAGAAGGGCGTTTTGAGTGGGTTTTAACCCTGCGAGAAAAGGTCACTCTATTTCTGTTGAACGCATGTCGAATCCAACATCACAACCGACTACAGAGGAGGCCAGTGCGCAGATCGAAACGTTTAACTTGATCTGGCTCTAGAGCTTAACTAAATCCTGATTGTTGAGCTTAAAACGCTAGATTGAAGGCGCGCCACATACTCGATTGAGAGTAATTTGTGGTACTGGGAAAAAATACTGAATTCGCTGCATTTGGATAAATTCCAGGGCCCGACGAACCAATCGCGCCCTGGAATTTTCCTATGTTGAAAGAAGCTAAAGGCGCACCAACCGCGGGATAGCCGTAGGGGCCGCCACCATAGGGATAGCCATAGGGGTAGCCGTAACCAGCATTGCCGTATCCAGAATTACCATAGCCATAATAGGGATTGCCACCACCGGCGAAGCTATTGAAAGTGTTCCAGGGGGTATAGCCACCACCATAATAGCCATTGTTGTAACCGTTGTTTAATCCGTTGTAATAGTTCGGGCCGCCAAGGCTTATGCCACCACGGCCGCCACCAAAGCTGATTGAGATTCCGGGCCGGTAGTTAGGGTTCCCATAGGGGTTTCCGTAGCCGGGATAACCATAGCCTGGGTAGCCAAAGCCATATCCTGGATTTCCGTACTGGGGATAACCATAGCCATTGCCATAACCTGGATAGCCGAAGCCGTATCCGGGATTGCCCAAGGCCCGATAGTTCAAGTTAGGGTTTACGTAGCCCGGCATGTTGTAACCAGGCACGCCGTATCCAAATGGAGTCGGTCCGGCAAAGCCATAGAACGGCAGTGGTTGGAAGGTATTTTCAATCTGGTTGACGAATGGTTTTACACCACTGCCTGCCCAGGGGTCATCGGCTGAATCTTTGAGCGGTACTATGTTTCCCTTGGGGTCCACTGACACGCCTACGCGGCTTAAATCAATGGGAATCATTGGTTTTGGCTTGGGCTTGGTCTTAGGATCTGTCACCTCTTCCATGAACATATCGCCATTTTCGCCAAGAAATGCTTCGCCATCATCTTTGGCGGCAGGCTGACCTGCTATGGCGGGAGCTGCGGTCGCCAGGCTAAAGACGCCCAAAACGCCTGAAGTGCAGAGCAAAGACAATGCCAATAACTTAGAAGCCATCAGCCTAGCAGTTGATATTTTGGAAGACGAAAATCTAGAAGTAAGAGGTTGCCTATTTTTCGCTGTCATTGCCATTGCTATCCATCGGTTGATCGTTCACAAGCGGCATGATTGATCCACCATTACCAGTATTGCTAGCGGGAATGACACTGCCTGGTTGGGCACCATTGTTGATACCATTAGAGAACATGCTGCCGGAGTTGCTGCCGGAACCACTAGCTGATGGAGTTCCGCTGCCTGCTACCATGTTGGCTCCTGTGCTAGTCCCCGCGTTAGTTCCTGCGTTAGTCCCGCTGCCAGTGGCGATGTCTTGGGTGGCGCTCTCGCCGAAGACATTGCGTACTTTGTTCACGAGCGCCAATATCGGTTGATAGATTTGATCAGGAAGTTTGCTTGAAACTGATTGCGAGATTCCCATTTTCTCTCCAGTTACTTCGGCTACTGGCTCTTGGGCCTCATTTTTGCGTAACTTAGAGGCAATGACATTAACCCAGAATTGAGCGTGAACTTTGAGCCCGGTAATGCGGTCAATTCTAATTTCGCCTTCGGTTTTCTCACTTAAATCAAACGAAATAGTCTTGTCAAAACCTACTTCGGAAACCCCTTTTTGATCTATCGGTTTGACTACTTTCTCGTTCAGCACAATCTCGATATGATGGCCATCATCGGTTTTGGCAATAGATATTTTTTCTGCTCCAACGTCTTTGAAGGCTTTCGCTACTTCAGTACCAAAGCTGCTTGGTTCGACTAAGCGATAGAGTGATGAAAGCTGGCTTACGTCTTTATCTAAGTCTGGGTCAGCGCTGCCTGCTGGAAGTGCTGCTTTGGCTTGGTCAAAGAAGTCTGATGCTGAGCTGAAGTTCTTCATTTGTAGCGAACATTCACCCATGCGCCTCAAGGTTTTTTCAATCGTGGCCTGTTGCTCTTGCTTCTCCGCTCCGGCCAAACCTTCGTTGCTTTTCTCCAATTCGAGGCGCAGTTTGTCCCACTGACTTTGGGCACGTTTATAGTCACTTTGTTCAAAAGATCTTTGAGCCGAAGTGTCGTAGCGTTCAAGCTTGGGGCTTAATGCCAAAGCATCGCTTACGCTGAAAGAAAGAGCTAGCAATGCGGTGATTGGCAAAAGGCTTTTGATTTTCATGGAGCTTGGCATCCTCTCGGTAAATAGCGACTACACTAGCGAAACTGTGGGCTTATCAACTTAGGTTCCCTCTGCTGTGTAAGAATGCCCATATTCCGTAGACAATTTTAGGAACCAATTTTGACTTCTAATGGTGACACAAAGATTAGTGAAATTAGGGAAAAGCCTGAAAATTTGGCTCCGGCTGGTTCGCTTGAAATCTGGTCATGGGCCATGTTTGATTTCGCTAACTCTAGCTATACCACAGTGGTCACCACGGCAATCTTCAATGCCTACTTCGTCAAGACCGTGGCTAGCGGCGTTGAGCTTTCCACTGCCACTCTTTATCTGACATGTTCGCTAGGTCTAGCCAACCTCTTGGTGGTTCTGACGGCCCCAGTGGTGGGTGCCATCGCTGATGCTTTTGCCGTTAAGAAGCGTTTTCTCTTTGTTTCAAGTCTTGCTTGTGTCGTGTGCACCGCTTGTTTGTCTTTGATCCATCAAGGTGATGTGGCGCTGGCCATGACTCTTTTGGTGCTTTCCAATTTCGCTTTTGGCACTTCTGAGAATTTAATCGCGGCGTTTCTGCCTGAGATCGCCACTCCAGAGAGAATGGGGCGCATTTCAGCATTTGGCTGGACTCTCGGATACATCGGCGGCATAGCCGTTTTAGGCGCCTGTCTAGCATATGTTTCTTGGGCACAGAAAGCAGGGCAGACCCCGGCTCAGTTTGTGCCGGTAACAATGCTATTTGTTGCAGTCATCTTCACTAGTGCTGCTGCACCGACTTTTATTTGGCTGAAAGAGCGAGCTAAGCGCGCTGTCGTGAATAACAAGTTGAGTGAAATTGCCAGTGGCGCGTTTAAACAGGTGTTCGACACAATTGCCGATGCTAAAAAACATCGCGACCTTTTCACATTTTTGCTGTCGCTTCTCTGCTATAGCTGCGGCAGTACAACCGTTGTTGCTCTTGCCGCAGTTTATGCTGAGCAGGTGATGGGCTTTAAGACCAGCGAGTCAATCATCTTGATTATGGTTGTAAACGTGACAGCGGCAGTCGGTGCCTTTATTTTTGGATTCATTCAGGACAAAGTTGGTTCTGTGCGCACTATTGCCGTTACCCTGGCGCTCTGGTCTCTGGCCATTTTCATTGCCTTTGCTACGACAAACAAGGAAGGTTTTTGGTTGGCTGCCAATATTATGGGAATTGCCATGGGGGCTAGTGCTTCAGCCGGAAGAGCCTTGGTTGGCCGGCTTTCTCCTGCTGGTCGCTCGGCAGAATTCTTTGGCTTGTGGGGTTTGTCTGTGAAACTATCGGCCATAATTGGGCCGATGACTTATGGTCTAGTAACTTACCTAAGTGTATCTAACTATCGATTGGCATTGCTCTCCACTTTGATGTTTTTCATTTTGGGACTTGTGATTGTTTTCTTCGTTGATGAAAAGCGAGGCCGTCAGCAGGCACTTTTAGGCTAGTCGCCAGTCAGTTAATTGCAGGCACAGTTTTCGCAGTCTTAAGGAGTTTTGTTTTGAGCTTTATCACCGCACAAGATGGCACAAAGATTTTTTATAAAGATTGAGGCAATGGAAGCAATGGGAGTCATGGACAGCCGCTGGTACTTAGTCACGGCTGGCCGCTCACAGCTGACGCTTGGGACGAGCAAATGTTTTTCTTGGCATCAAGCGGATACCGAGTTATTGCTCACGATCGTCGTGGCCACGGTCGCTCTGACCAGCCTTGGGAAGGCAACGACATGGACACTTACGCCGATGATTTGGCTGCTTTGACTGAAGCTCTTGATTTAAGTAATGCTGTGCATGTGGGTCATTCTACCGGTGGTGGTGAGGTTGCCCGCTACATTGGCCGCCATGGCACTAAGCGTGTGGCCAAGGCTGTCTTAGTTGGCGCCGTCACGCCAATTATGCTCAAAAGCGCTAGCAACCCACATGGCACGCCCATGAAAGCCTTTGACGATATTCGCGAGGGCGTGGCTAACAATCGGTCACAGTTTTACAAAGACTTGAGTGGGCCATTTTACGGAGCTAACCGGGCTGATTCTAAGGTGACCGTTGGTCAGCGCGAACAGTTTTGGCTGCAAGGAATGTCAGTTGGCTTGAAGGCTGCATACGATTGTGTCAAGGCATTTTCAGAAAGTGATTTTACCGAAGACTTGAAGAAAATCGATGTGCCGACATTGTTTATACATGGCGACGATGATCAAATTGTGCCAATTGCGGCTTCAGCGATTCTTGCTTCTAAGCTTGTGAAAGGTTCAATTTTGAGTGTCTATGAAGGGGCACCCCATGGTTTGACTGCTACTCATCGTGAGCGGTTTCATAAAGAGCTATTGGCTTTCATAAAAGGTTAAAAACTTGCGCCAATTTAGTTCAATAAATAGTCGATAGCGAGTTCAATTTGAAGTTTGACCGATATCGGTAAACACTTGACCGATATCGGCCAAATGTCAAAAGCAGCGAAATTCCATTCGAAATTTCGCTGCTCTTCTACTTTCGGTTTAGGTTAAATTCGAGCGTACCGCCTTAACTTTGAGAGCTAAGCTTGAACTTAAGCTACACGCTCAAAATTAAACGTGCTTTTGCAAGTGAGCTTCAACAAACCACAGTTTCTTGTCTACTTCACGTGAAATAGCGATGAGCAAATCGTTGGTGTCTTGCTCTTCCCATTCATTGGTTTTAGCAATGGCTTGGCGCAGGTGTTTGCCGTAAGCAGCCAAACGATCAGCGATTGCCATTAGGTGTCCTTCTTCAGTCAATTTCTCGGTGTTTGGGTATTCGGGCAAAATTGAGTTTTTAGCGCTGTCTTTGACTGTGCCGTGAGCTACTCCGCCTAGAGACGTGATTCGCTCAGCAATTTCGTCAATGTGTGGGTAGATTACCTCAGCAATATCGTCAAAAAGTAGATGTACTTGGTAGAAATTTTTGCCTTTAACGTTCCAGTGAGCTTGTTTGGTCTGAGACCACATATCAAGTGATGCGGCCAGTGTATCGTTCAAAAGTTCGATGGTCTTGATGCGCAGGCTCTCTGGAATATCTATTCTGGTTGTGTACATATGAGTACGCTGTTCTTTGGTGGTTGTCATAATTTGCTCCAAATTGGCAATCTGTCTTCCGCTGCATTGAATTCTATGGCAAGGCTAAAATTTCCCGGCATAGCGACATGAAAAATTAGCTATGTTTGCCCTTGGCATTTGAATTTGACAGCTGGAAATTCTAAGTGCAGCTGTTTGACTTCGTTTGCTTCTGTGATGGGGTAATTTATCAACATGGCCGGCATCTGAAAGGTCTGTGCCGCTGGCGTTTATCTCTTGCAGCTGCTTAGGTGGCAAGGCTTGGTATGGCAGCATTCTGATGCATTAGCATAGTGTTGAAAGCGTTGGGACCCAAATATGGAGGTTTGCCAGTAAGTGTTTGAAACAAGGCGCAGCCACATGAATAAATGCTTGTTTGCTCGTCGGCTTGTCAGTTTGTCTGTACTTTTATTCAGCCAAGTATAGACCTAAGAAAATCATTGGGTTAAGCACTTGCAGGCGGGGAGTCAAGGCGTCATGATATGTGGGTTATTGAATGATGTTATTGCTCCGGTTCTAGTGGAATTCATGCAAATATTCAACCGTATATTTAGACAGCAAATTTGTTTTGGCGGGACTCTCAAGATAGTAGTGCTGGCCAGCATGGTATTTGTCACCGCTGGTTGCGACTACATTGAAGGGCTGACAAAACCCGCTGTTGAGGAAGCGCCAGAAGTTTCGCAGCCACACTTAAAGGTGGTCAAAATTGCTGATGACTTTAAGGCAGTGCAGCAAGCCAGTATTTATGTGCCGATTTATTCTGCAATTTATTATGAAGACCGCAGACGCACCATAGATTTGGCTGCTACTCTCAGCGTGCGTAACACCGATTTGAAAAATTCGATTATTTTGCGCAGCGTTGACTATTATTCTACTGATGGCAAACTCGTGAAGAAGTATTTGACGAGCCCTGTAGAATTGGGGCCAATGTCGACTGCTGATTTTATTGTGGCGCGCACCGATGTTAGTGGCGGTGCTGGTGCTAATTTTATTGTTGATTGGCTGGCAAGCAAGGCTGTCTCCGCCCCAATTGCCGAGGCTGTAATGGTCAGCACGGGCTCTTCGCAGAGTATTTCGTTTGTTAGTCGCGGTGAGACCGTCACGCAACCTTAGGAAGGCTAATAGCGGAACGTCCAGCGCTAATGAGCGTTTATGTCGGTTATAAAATTGACTTGGGGAAACTCTTGGCGCAATTTGGCGATCTCTTCTGATGTTATGTTGCGGCAGTCTATTAGGTAGATAGTTGTGCAGTTTTTATTTTTCTTGCACAGGTATCTAATGCCGTCAGCTTTGACTATAGTTTTGCTGAGGCGCAGGATTTTTAGACCCGTGATAGAAGATAGGTCCTTTAGTCCAGCGCTGGTGATGTCCGTTGATTGCGCTTTAATTTCTTGCAGAGTCTGGCAGCGCGATAGTGATTTAGCGCCTTGGTCGTTGAACTTGGTATGCTCAAGATTGATTCTCATCAAGTTCAATTTTTTCAGTCTGCCTAGGCTTTGATTATTGAATTCGCAACGGCTGATCGTTAAATTGCGAATCCAACTTGTGTTGGCTATGAGCTCGATAGTTTTGTCAGATAGCTTGGCGAACTGTGAGACGACCAGGCGCTTATCGTAAGTGGGCGACGCCAACCTCTTTTCGAGCTTGTCCATTTGTATGTCGGGAAAATCCGTCTCATCAGGAAATTTTTCTGGCACCTGAGATGGTGCATGTCTAGGTCTAGGTATTGGTTCTGCGTTAATTGGCGTGGTTTTCGACTCTAGCGATGCTTTTTTGGTGTTGCTGTTAAAGTAGAGGTAAGTAATCAAAACTATGCTCAGGGCACTTACGAGAGCGGTGCCTAGAGCGGCTATGGCAAATTTTGTCCGAGAGGAGTGGTCACCGCTTTCGTCTTGATCGTCCTCGTTGTAGCCTTCTTCTTCTTCTTCTTCAGCTTCGCCCTCAGCTTTTTTCCACTTTTCTACTGCGTCCTTGTCGTGCACTTCCTGAAAGTCTTCAAGACCCAGCTCATCCATCTTCTCAATGTGCAGCAAGAAATCTAGAACTTCGTCGACGTTTTGATAGCGATCTTCTGGTGATTTAGCCAGCATTGTTGTTACCAATTCTTCAAGCGCGTGCGGGCATGCTCGACCGTTCATCGAAGAGTTAAGCCTCGGTATGGGAGCGCTTTGATGCATGAGCAAAGTTGTGAGTGCGTTGCTGCCGACAAACGGAGCCTTACCAGTGAGGGCCTGGAACAATGCGCAGCCGCAGGAATAGATGTCACTGCTTTCGCCTACTAACTGCCCCATAGATTGCTCTGGACTCATGTAAAGGGGGCTGCCGAAGATAGTGCCTAGCGCTGTTAATTTCTGGGTTTCAGCGGGTGCTACTGCCAGAGCGGCGATGCCAAAATCTACTATCTTGACTGTTAAAGCATTTGACTGGATCCCATTGGACCCAGTCGTCCTCGACTGCAAAGACTGCAAGGGCTGCACGGATTGCAAAGACTGCAAGGGCTGCACCGATTGCAAAAAGATATTGTCGGGCTTTAGATCTCGATGAATAATGCCCTTTTTGTGGGCTGCCGATAGTCCGCGGCATACTTGAATAAATACTGATACAGCTTCTGATACCGACAGAAACCCGCAATTGTCCAGCTTCTCTCTAAGTGATTGGCCGACCAGCCGTTCCATTGTGTAATAGGGTATTTCGCCATTGACATAGCCAAAGTCGAAAACCTCAATGATATTGGCATTGCTGAGCTTGGCTATTGCTTGCGCTTCGCGCTGAAAACGCAGCCTTTCTTCATCGGTCAGGCTTGCAGACTTAAATGTTTTTAGCGCCACATCTTTGTCGAGCATCAAGTGTCGCGCTAGATAAACAGTTCCCATTCCGCCCGCACCAAGCAGCTGCACAATCTTGTATTTGCTATCGACAATTGTGCCCAATAGCTCAACTGCTTGCTGGGTTTCTTCACTGCTGGCAAGTAGCACGGCAATGGTTTTGTCGTTAACCGTAAACAACGATGATTTAGATAGTTCGCCGATGCAATCTTCCATCAACTGTCAAACAGCCATAAAGCTAATTTGCGCCAGAGTTATTGCGCGCATTCTCTAGCTGCTCTTTCTCTTGCCTAATTTTTGTCTTTTGTTCACCGAGCGAATTGATCACTTCTTTTTCGTACTGCAATTGTTGCTGTTCAATGGCCTGCATATTAGCTTGTTTCTCTTGCCTTAGCGCGCGGCGCTCTTGAGCTTTCAGTTTCTTTTTTAGGGCATCCGGGTCTTGGGCGCCGTCTGGTCCTGGTTGCCAGTTAGCCCCTAGAGGATTAGCTCCGGCAGGCACAGCTGTGCCAACACCCATTGCTGTTTCGATTTGATTTAAGCTCTGGTTGAGCAAATTTTCAATAGTTGTACGTTGCTGAGGGTTCAGTTCTCCCCCATTTTGCAGGCGCTCGTTTTTTGCCCGGTTCGCAATATTGGCTACGTCCATATGCAGACGATTGGCCTGTTGTTCGCTTAGTTGGCCATTTTTTAAAGCAGCATCAATCTTTTTGCTCTGACGTCTAAGGCGAGCGTTGATCTCATCGCCCTTTTTACCTGGTCTTGCTTTGTTGCCCTGCCCAGGCGCAACTTGACCCGAATCCTGAGCTAGCGCCGCCGGCGCGACAATGCTCGAAATTCCCAGAACATTTGCGGCGGCAAGCGTAGCAGTAAAAGCCTTAAAAGAAGCTGTGGCAATAAAAGAAGGTACAAGAGTGCGACGATTGAACATAAGCATTTCCCCCGGATATTCTGCACGCTTTGGCCTGATAAAGGACAAGATTCACACAGCTCTATTTATATGCTTCGCCCTTTGTACCCAGGCAGCAAATAGATTTATCGGAGGAAGGCTTCAAATCGACCTAAGTATTTAGTCAGCGCCTTCTGCCAGGCTGCGGTCGTTAGGGTTGAATGAATCTGCAGGAATGGCGAAACCGCGAGTGCTTTTTCTCTCTTCAGTAGATTTCGTTTCTTTAGGGATGTCTTGCTTTTCCATGTGTTCAAATACTCCTGTTAGCGGATGCTAGCAACGGACTCTATAGTGCATCACAAATGCTAAGGAGAGGTTAAGTTGGCCGTGTTTGTAACCGCTTGTCAATTAGAGTATCCACATCTGAGCGCAACATCACTTAAGAAAAAAGGGAAGGCTCGCCTTCCCTTTTGCTGATTTTCGTCAATTGTAAACGAGATTTTTGCTCTATTTACTAGCGATTCTTAGCGATCGATCTGGGCTAGAAGTGGCTGCTCGTAACGTTCTCCGGCAGTCTTTGTGGCCAGTCCGCTGAGGGCCGCTAGATCTTCGTCTTCAAGATCTAAACGGAACGATACAGTATTTTCTTCTAAGTAACGCACATGCTTGGTGCCTGGAATCGGCACAATATCTATGCCTTGGTGAAGCAACCAGGCGATAGCAACTTGAGCAGGTGTGGCGCCGTAGCGATCTGCCACTTCATTGACTTCGTCAACAAGAAGTAAATTGCGCTTGAAGTTTTCGCCTTGATAGCGAGGGTCATGGCGGCGATAATCGCCTTCTGGTAGATCATCGAAGCTCTTAATTTCGCCGGTGAGAATACCGCGACCTATTGGGCAGTAGGCGACGAGGCCAATTTTTAGTTCACGCAGAACAGGCATAATCACTGGTTCTAGGTTGCGCTCCCAGATTGAATACTCTGATTGTAGAGCAGAAATTGGATGCACTTTATGCGCTCTGCGAATAGTTTGTTCGCCCGCTTCAGAAAGTCCGAGATAGCGAACTTTGCCTTCTTTTACTAACTCAGCCATAGCGCCAACTGTTTCTTCAATAGGAACATTTGGATCAACGCGATGTTGATAGTAGAGATCGATAACATCGATTCCTAGTCTTTTCATCGAAGCTTCAGCCACGGCCTTAACTGTCTTCGGATGGCTGTCTAGGCCAACTGAATTGCCGGCTTCGTCGTATTTAAAACCGAACTTGGTGGCAATTACAGCTTGATCGCGTTTGCCTTTGATGGCACGGCCAATTAACTCTTCATTTTTATATGGGCCGTAGCGTTCGGCTGTGTCGAGGAAATTCACACCCAGCTCTAAAGCTCTGTGAATTACTTTGATTGCTTCGCTTTCATCGGCTGTGCCGTAAGCAAAGCTCATGCCCATGCAGCCAAGACCGATGGCAGATGTAGTGAGACCCTGGTTACCCAGCTTGCGCGTGTTGATGATGCCCATGTTGACGTCCGTGTTCCATACTCAGTGACAATTGAAACCCTATCATGGCCGCTACCGCTTTACATGAAGGTAAATAGTAATAGTGATTGATTTAAACTTCGCGTAAGCGGCATTAGGCCTCATGAAAAAGATTCATTCATCATTAATGAACTCGTAATCGGCCTGTGGCGCTGAATATTGCAAGCTTTGTAAAAGAATTTTGTGGTCGGAAGCTCAATATAGAGATAATAGAAGCCTCAGAAATTCACTTTAATAATCTGTTTCAAGAAAATATATTTGGAAGCATTAGACCAAGAGGAAGAGGCGACCATGCCAGCAGCGCTACTTGTTATAGATGTACAACAAGGCTTCGACGACCTTTACTGGGGTAAACGCAACAATCTTCAGTGTGAAGCCAATATTGCCGCCCTGATTGCTGCTTTCCGGAAGGTGGGCAAAGCGGTTATACATGTGCAGCATATGTCTGTAGAGCCCCAGTCGCCCCTTCGGCCTGGTCAGCCTGGTAGTGAATTTAAGCCCGAGGCTGCGCCTGTGGCAGGCGAGAAAGTATTTGGCAAGACGGTTAATAGTGCTTTCATTGGGACAGATCTTGAAGAGTATTTGCGCCAGCAGGGCATCGATGAGCTTGTGATTTGCGGCTTGACCACAGACCACTGTGTTTCAACCAGTACTAGAATGTCTGGCAACTTAGGATTCAAAACCTATTTAGTAAGTGATGCCACAGCTACTTTTAATCGTAAAGGAATAGATGGGCGCGATTGGTCGGCTGAAGAAATTCATCAAAGTGCCCTTGCTAGTCTGAATGGAGAATTTGCTCAAGTGATTTCGACTGAGGCTGCGTTGAATTTATGCGAAGTGCTATTGAAATGACAGTGAAGCTGTTTTGAAGCTACGCTGAATTTGCCAAGACAGTGCGGCACTATTGGTGGTGGCGCAAGCTGGTGAGCTAAGTGATTCGCTTAAGACGCTGTCATCAGATTGCTTTTCTTTTTTCTGCGCGTGACTGAGATTTGCAACTCTTCGTTTAGTGCTTGTAGTACCCGCTCGGCTCGCTCAAACGAAATTCCGTGATATTCATTTCGTTCGTCTCGCGAGACTTGTGAGATGTCTACCGCGAGTCGTTTAGCAAGCTCTGACTGTGTCATGCCATTGGCTATTCGTAAAGCAACGAGCAGTGAACCTAGCTCAGTGAGTTGCGTGATCACACCAAAATCTCTTCGTTTGACACGTTCGTACCATTCCACTTCTTCCTTGAGTTGGGCGTGAAACGATAGTATTGGCTCCATTGCAAGCTCAACTTGATCTGCTGGAAGTTTCATTTCTTCGAGTCTAGCTCTTTGAGCGTTGGCGACTTTAAGATCATCTTCCAGCCTCTTCAGGCATTCCTGATACTCAGATTCTGTCTTGATCATGCTTGCTCCTGAAGGAGTTTTACTATTGGAGACCAAGTCCAGACTTTGTGTGGATCTAATTTATTTAAATCTCTCTGTAGTTGACCAGTGTTGAAGTAATTGAGTTCACAACTGAAGTATCCATCAATATCGTTAGGGTGATCTTTGTCTTCGACAAATGAGCCGTCGACAAAGATATCAGTGATACCAACTTGCCAAAGTTGCTCCGTCAAAACAGTAAGGTTATCGACGAGCTTAAGCCGCCAAGCCTCATCCCAGTTCGCTGGTGCATCACTACCTCGAACAACTAAGCGACTTTGTCTTAGCTGGCTAGGCGTCAGAAGATAGTCGCCCGCTGGCAAAAGACCAAAATCGTTGAACTGCGGAATATCCACACACTAGACATTTATCACAATGTTGACATATTTGTCAAGCTGTGTGGCTGTGAACCTCCCCATTTTCCTCAACACTGCCATCCTTCCCGACCAGAAGTGCCATTTTTAGAAATGCCCTCTCAGGGTAAATCCTATAGAGCGATCATGCCGGCCGGTTTAAGATCGCTAAATACTAGCAGTGGAGATTGGCTGTGAAAGATTCTGATTGTACAAAGCGCATGCTAAATGATTTGCGAATAGCCAGCCCCTGCTCTGTGCCATGGAGCACCATGGGTGAGACTGCTAGTGAAGCTGTGCGCTTCTGCGGGCAATGCAGTAAAAATGTCTATGACATCTCTAAGCTGTCCACCGATGAAGCCGCTCTGTTGCTTCAGCAAGGTGCAGCCTCTGGCAGTTTGCCCTGCATGCAGCTTTACCGACGCTTTGACGGCACGATTATTACCGATGATTGCCCTGTGGGTCTGCGCCGCATTCGCGATACATGGAGGCGAGTTAAGAGCGTGGCCGCAGGTGCAGCTGCTTTCTTTCTGGTTGGACTGCCATCGGCTGCACAGAACAAAGATTTACCTGTCGTTAAGGGCAAAGTCGCCGCGCCGAACCAGTTCAAGTCTTCCGAGCCCTCTGTGCTGCGGGGCGAGCCGATGATGACTGGTGGCAAACCAGTGATGGGTCCGAACCACACCGGAGGCATTGTTGCACCTAACGTGCCAGGAAAAAATGCAGCAGCTAGCTGGGAAGAAGTGGCCATGACCAAGCCCTCGATAAAAGCACTGGCAAGTCGCATCAAGAAAATGGAAGCAAAGCCAAACATCTCTGAGAGAGACATGGAACCAATTTTTAAGCTCCGTCTGCAAATGGCTCAAGAAGCTGATAAGCAAATGGTGCCAGCTTTTGCCCAAGCCGAGCTGATGAAGCTCTACGATGCTGTCTCTGTTATGAACACCGGAAGTAATGCTAACAAGCCTTTGCTGCGGGATATTTTAAAGGCACGTATTGCCAATGCCCGCCTTTTGAAAGTTGATGACAGTGTTTTTCAGGAGCAACTACAGAAGCTGCAAAATTCCAAATAAGATGCTGCTTTCGAATTTCTAGCAGAAAATGGGTAATGCCTCAAGCAGCTCGCTATACTGCAACAAGGCGGCAGTATCTAAGATTGTCGCTGCCAATAGGTTGCTCTTAACTCTCGTTGGATTTTGCCGTTGCCAGAAAAACAATTAGTAGTGGTTACCGGTGCAACCGGTTATGTAGGCGCTCGCTTGGTGCCCCGTCTGCTTGAGGCTGGTTATCGCGTGCGCGCTTGCGGTCGCTCATTGGTCAAGCTCAGCAGCCGACCCTGGGCCAAGCATGAAGCTGTTGAGCTGGTAAAGGCCGATGTCTTCGACAAAGAATCACTTAAGACGGCATTAACTGGCGCCTTTGCTGCCTATTATTTTGTGCATTCTATGAACTTAGAGAGTAAAGACTTTGCTGCTGCTGACCGCCTGGCGGCTGACAATATGGTTGAGGCTGCGGCGAGCACAGGTCTCAAGCGCATAATTTATCTGGGTGGCCTAGGCGAGGATTCCCCCGATTTGAGCAAACACCTGCGTTCTCGTGCTGAGGTGGCGGCCATTCTCCAGGCCGGTCCGGTGCCTGTCACCGTGCTTCGGGCGGGAATGATACTGGGTTCTGGCAGTACCTCCTTTGAAATTTTGCGCTACCTGGTTGAGCGTTTGCCGGTGATGATTACTCCGCGCTGGGTTTCCACTCCTTCTCAGCCGATTGCCGTGCGCAATGTGCTCTATTACCTAATTGAGTGTCTCAAGGTCGAAGCTACCACTGGTCGCTCCTTTGATATTGGCGGCCCCGAAGTGCTCACCTACAAAGACTTGATGCAGGTTTATTCGGTAGAGGCTGGTTTGGGTAAGCGCTGGATTTTTCCCGTGCCGGTCTTCACGCCAACTATTAGTTCCTATTGGATTCACTTTGTCACACCGGTTCCTAACTATATTGCCAGGCCTTTAGCTGAAGGGCTGCGCAATCCGGTGGTCTGCAAGAACAACGATATCTTGACCTTGATTCCCCAGCAGCTGCTCGATTGCCGCACTGCCATTGCCATAGCCCTAGAGTGCATTGATCAGCACCGTGTTGAAAGTCGCTGGACAGACGCTGGTGAAATGCCAATTGTGCCGGCCGAATGGCCAACCGCAGGCGACCCTGATTGGGCAGGGGGAACTGTGTACGAAGATGATCGCGTCATTAAAGTGAGTGATTCGCCGGCTCAGGTTTGGTATCGCCTCGTGCGCTTAGGAGGCAAAACTGGTTGGTATTACGGCAATTGGCTGTGGAAATTGCGCGGCTACATGGACCGTATTATCGGTGGAGTGGGGCTCAACCGCGGCCGCCGCAATGAATTAGAACTTTTGCCAGGAGATGCCCTAGATTTTTGGCGAGTGGTAGACGTAGAAAACGAGCACAGCCTTTTGCTGGTTGCTGAGATGAAACTTCCAGGAAAGGCGTTCTTGCAGTTCACCATTACTAACAACGGCGATGGCGTTACCGTAGTGCAGCAGAATGCCCGATTCCAACCTCAAGGTTTGCTTGGTTTGCTTTACTGGTGGGCTGTCACGCCTTTGCACGAATTTGTCTTCAATGGTATGTTGCGTGGCATCGCAGCCGGTATTGACGGTAAAATTTTGGAGGGTCCCTCCCGTGTCACCAAAGTCAAAGCATAGCGAAACCCACTTTACTGCTGGTGAGGTTATTCGCGATATTGTCATAGGTATGTCAGATGGTCTGACTGTGCCATTTGCTTTGGCTGCAGGGCTGTCAGGAGCTATTGCCAATAGTGGTTTGGTCGTTACGGCTGGAGTGGCGGAAGTGGCGGCTGGCTCGATTGCCATGGGCCTGGGTGGATATTTAGCTGCCCGCGGTGAAGCTGAGCACTACGATAAAGAGCGCCACCGCGAGTGGTGCGAAGTTAAGGAGATGCCAGAAGAAGAAAGTCGCGAAATTTTCGAGATTTTTCGAGCTTATGGCCTTAAAGACGAAGAAATTCAACCGGTCGTCGCTGGTTTAGAGCGCAACCACGAACACTGGATCGATTTCATGATGAAGTATGAGTTAGCCCTCGACAAGCCTGACCCTAATCGCGGCTTGGTTAGCGCACTAGTAATTGCGGGTTCGTATATTGTTGGCGGCATAGTGCCGCTTTTGCCTTACATGCTCTATAGAGACTCTCATTTTGCCTTGGTGATTTCAGCCCTAGTGACTGTGCTAGCCCTGTTTGTATTTGGTTATGTCAAGGGGCGTTTTACTGGCTCTCGACCCTTTCGTAGTGCCTTTCAAACCGCCGTGGTTGGTACTCTGGCCGCTCTTGCCGCCTTTACTATTGCCAAGCTAATTTCACCGCACTAATTGGCTTGTTTGCGTTATCATATCTCTTCGATATATAGCTTGGCCTAGATTTTGTAATTCTAGATTCGTTATTCTAGATTCGATTGCCTTGCACACGAGACTCTAAAATTTACTTCTGTCTTTTTGTGGAGCGTTGATGCGAGACTACATTATTTTGTATATCAACGGTCAAGAGCAGCGCATTGTAGGTGCCCAGGCTTTTCAACCAGCCAGTGATTATCTGCGGCTTGATCTTGGTAAGTGCGGCACTAAAGTTGTTTGCGCCGAGGGTGATTGCGGCGCTTGTTCTGTGATGGTTGGCCGGCTCGATGGAAAGCTCGATAGCAGTAACCAAAAGCTTGATTATGTGCCGGTTAACTCTTGTATTCAGTACCTTTATCAACTCGATTGCACCCACTTAATTACAGTGGAGGGCTTGAAAGTCGAAGGTCAGCTCAACCCGGTGCAGCAGTCAATGGTCGATCATAATGGCGCTCAGTGTGGTTATTGCACACCTGGTTTTGTCATTGCTATGTGCGGCTTGGCTAACGATCTGAAGTGTTTGACTGGCTGTAAAACGGGAAAAGCAGCAGACTGTAACAGCTTAGGCGTAGAGAAATTCGCCTCTGGGCAGATGCTCACAGAAGAGCTTGTAAAAGATTCACTGACCGGCAATCTCTGCCGTTGTACAGGCTACGAAGCCATTATCAACGCCGGAATGGCAATGGATCTTGAGCGATTTAAGCCCTTAGCTAGTCTATATAACGAAGCTGAAATTGTCGCGAATTTTCAGGCTCATGCCAGCCAAGAGTTATTGATTGATGTAGAGGGTCGCAAGGCATTTAACCCCACTAGTTTGGCCAGTGCTAGTCGCTTTTTGGCCGATAACGATAAAGTCGTGATTGTTTCTGGTGGCACCGATGTGTCTGTCAATATGAACAAGCGCGGTCTTTCTCCTAACGCAATCATGAGCACCTCGGCTCTGCCTGGTTTGGATGATCTGAGCGTGGTAGAAACACCTGAAGGCCGGGTGATGAGCATTGGTGCCAGAGTGACTTTGCGTCAGCTAGAGCGAGCCATCAAAGATTTAGTGCCAGAGTTTTACGATATTCTTTGGGTTTATGGTTCACCGCAAATTCGTCATGCTGGCACTTTGGCTGGAAATATTGCCAATGGTTCGCCCATCGCCGATAGTCCGCCATTTCTTTTTGTTATGGACGCAGAAGTAGAAGTTACTGGCTTAGAAGGCGTAAGACGCATTGCCATGGCTGATTTTTATACCGGCTACAAAACACTTTCGTTGAAAAAAGATGAGCTAATCACTCGTATTTTCTTACCTTTGCCGAAGGCTGGTGAAATACTGCGCCTATATAAAGTGTCGCGGCGTCAGCATTTGGATATCTCAGCGTTTACTGCTGCTATTCGCATTACTTTGAAAGACAATAAGATTGCCGCTGCCCGAGTAATATTTGGCGGCGTTGGACCAGTGGTGAAGAGCGTTCCTGAAGTAGAGAAGGCATTGCTTGGTAAGCTCCATGAACTAGCTACTTACGAGGCTGCAGGTAAGGTTGCACGTGAAGCAATTGCACCAATTACCGATGTGAGAGCCTCGCGGGATTATCGTTTGGCCTTGGCTGAAAATATTATGACCAAGTTCTTTTATGAGAGCGGTGCGCAAGATAAAGAGAGGTCACTTGTATGTCGATAGTAGGCAAGAATATACCTCATGATTCCGCTCTTGGTCACGTTAGCGGTGAGTCGGTTTATATCGATGATATTCCGATGTCGCGCAATGAAGTGCTAGTCGATTATTTTGGTTCGCCCTATGCTCATGGACGAATTCGTTCTCTCGATTTGAGCGAGGCCCTAAAAGTACCTGGTGTTGTGGCTTTGTTTACATACAAAGATCTGCATCACAATGTCTTTGGCCCGATCACCCAAGACGAAATTTTATTGGTTGAAGATGTCTCTGAATTTATTGGTCAACCGATTGTTGTTATTGCGGCCCAGTCTCTAGAAGCAATAAAGGCTGCTAAGAAAGCAATTAAGCTCGATATGGAAGAGCTTGTGCCGGTGCTCACAGTCGACGCTGCCATTGCTAACAATCAGTATTTGGATAAGACCTACAAAATTGAGCGAGGCGATCTGGCCGCTGCTTTTGCCAGTGCTGAACACATAATTGAAGGGCGCTTTGTCATAGGTGGTGCCGATCACTTTTATCTTGAATCTCAGGCTTGCCTGGTGCATCCCGGTGAGTACGATCAGCTCACTGTTCATTCTTCTACCCAAAGCCCTTCTGAAATTCAGCACACTGTTGCCCATTTATTGGGTTTGCAGCTCAATCAAGTGGTTTGTCTGATTAAGCGCATGGGTGGCGGCTTCGGTGGTAAAGAGTGTCAGGCGACCCACCCAGCGGTGATGGCTTCTTTGGTGGCGCATAAAACTAAGCGTCCCGCTCGTATGATCTATACCAAAGACGACGATATGAAGTACACCGGCAAACGTCACCCCTATCAGAACGACTATAAAGTCGCTTTTACTTCTGATGGCATGATTACTGCCTTAGAAGCTAATTTGTACGCTGATGGCGGCGCCTACAACGATCTCTCTACCGCTGTGCTTGGGCGCTCACTGACTCATATTGACAATGCTTACTTTCTGCCAGTAGTTAAGGCTGTAGGAAAAATTGCTAAGACTAATTTCCCGCCTAACACGGCCTTTCGTGGCTTTGGTGGCCCCCAGGGGGTGATCACCATTGAAAATATCATCGAAGAAATTGCAGCATATTTGAAGATGGACGCCTACGAAGTGCGTCGCAAAAATTGTTATGGCATAGACGAACGCAATGTTACGCCCTATGGCCAGTTAATCACTAACAATACTTTGCCGCAGATTTTTGACGATTTGCATCAGTCATGCCAGTACAAAGAGAGGCTGGCAGCGGTGAAAGAGTTCAACGCTAAGTCGAAGACTCACCTTAAAGGCTTGTCGTTTACCGCTGTAAAGTTCGGCATCTCCTTCACTAATCAGTTTCTCAATCAGGCCAATGCCTTGGTCAATATCTATTTAGATGGCACAATTCAAGTTTCGACCGGTGCCACTGAAATGGGTCAGGGTGTCAATACTAATATCAAGATGTTGGTTGCCGAAGAGTTTTCTATAGCGCATGAACATGTCATTGTCATGGTTACTTCCACGGAGAAGAACAACAACACCTCGGCTACGGCTGCCTCTTCTGCCACAGACTTGAATGGCTCGGCTGCCGTCATTGCCTGTCGAAAGTTGAAAGAGCGCTTGAACGAAGTAGCGGCTCAACATTTTGCTTCGCGTGAGGTTGGCATTGGCGCCTATGGCCACCTAATTGTCTATAAAGATGGTTATGTCTTTGACGAGCGCCGCCCCCAGCTCAAAATCACCTTCTCTCAATTGGTCAATCTCGCCTACCGCTCAAGAGTTAGTCTCGGTGAGCGCGGGCACTACATTACACCGGGTATTGGTTTCGATTGGAATGTCGGGCAAGGTTCGCCATTTCTTTATTACACCAACGGCTGCTCCTGCTCTGAAGTTTTGATCGATCGCTTCACCGGTGATATGAAGGTTGAGCGTGTCGATATCTTGATGGATATCGGTAAATCGATTAACCCTGGCCTTAATCGCGGACAGATTACCGGTGCCTTTATTCAAGGCATGGGTTGGCTAACCAACGAAGATCTGCGCTATTCATCCAGTGGTGCGCTGCTTTCTTATTCGCCCACAACTTACAAGATTCCTAACATCTACGATACTCCGCCTATCTTTAATGTTGATGTCATTGATAACGACTGCACTGTCAATGTGCGCGGCTCAAAAGCTGTTGGTGAGCCGCCTTTGCTGCTAGCTAATTCGGTCTTTATGGCAGTTAAGAATGCTCTCTCATATGTCTGCGGTGAGCAGATACCGACCTTGACCACACCGGCTACTAATGAAGAAATTCTTGCTCGACTGACTCAATACAAGCAGGAAGGCCAAGGGCAGTCGTTCAAGCCGTGGTTTGGAGCCGATTCGCCGGTTTTAGCAAAGGCGCCGTCATTTGCTAAAGGTTATTTGTTTAATGCCAGTGGCAAAAATGGTGGTCCGAACGGTAAGAATGGTGCCAAGCCGCAAGTAAATCAGGAAGATAAGCAGAAAGGCCAGTCTGAAGATAAATCTGGCGGGAAATCTGGGGCTGAGACTTGTCTCTAGTAACTTTCTATCACAGGGTGGCTGAGCTGATGGGCTCTGGCGAGCCCTTTGTTGTTGCTGTGGTGGTTGATACCATTGGCAGTGTGCCGCAAGAAGTCGGTGCGCGGATGATAGTGACCAATGCCGGTCGCAATTTCGGCACAGTCGGCGGCGGTAAGGTGGAAAACCGCGCCATTGAAGAAGCGACTAAGCTTCTACTTGAGTTAAGCCAAGGCGAACACAAGGTGTCAAGAACTCGCTTTGTCAGCTGGAATCTAGAAAAAGATATCGGTATGACTTGTGGTGGCTCGGTCAAAATGTTTTTCGAAGTGCACAATCTTGGCACTTGGAACATTGCTATATTTGGTGCCGGTCATTGCGCTTTGGCTTTGGTTGAAATTTTGCACAGACTCGATTGCCAGATTACTTGTATCGATACCCGATCAGATTGGCTCGATAGTTTACCAGCCAGCGGTAAAGTGAAGAAGCTCTTAGTCAAAGACTACAAAGATGGCATTGAAAAAGTTAGTCGTGATTCATTTGTGCTGCTATTATCGAAGGGGCACAGTACTGATTCTCCTGTGCTTATGGAGATCTTCAAGGGCTATCAAGCTGGTTTGACAGCTTTTCCTTACTTGGGTGTGATTGGTAGCAGAGCCAAGGCCGAGCGCCTCAAACAAGATATAAGCGCTGCTAGTTTAGACGAAAAGTATAAGAGTGCTTTTCTTTGCCCTATTGGTCTGCCAATTGGTAACAATGATCCCCAAGAAATTGCAGTAAGTATTGCCGCACAGTTGTTAGAGTGGCGCGATAAGAACAAGCCAGGTAGCCAATAACAAATTTCGCCTAAAGGTCTGAGCAAACCTTCAGGCGATATTTGATTTCTCTTGTCCCAGAGACTTAGTGATAGGTCAACATAACGCTAGGTAGGTCGCTTCTGTGGTCGGTCGTTAGTCTGCTGCTGTGGATACCGGTATTGATTACATTGGCTGCGCTTAGGCCGTTTATTGGCGGCAGGCCCATCACACCTTCGTCACCATAGATTTGCTCGGCTTGGCCACCAGCTTGATAAACGAAGCTATCTAAGGTGGTTCTGGGCAGTCTTTGGCTGCGTTGGCTCAAGATTGTTCTTGTTGCATAAGCCAGGGAATCAAGGCGCTGGTTGCTTGTGAATTGGGAAGGGCTAGGAACATAATTTGGCTGGAAGTCTGATTGTGGGTGCGGTGTGCCAGTGTTATCCCCTTGGGCCGGTGCCACAGTGCTCATGTCGAAGTCGTTGGCCACTTGGGCTAGAGCAGCACCCGATGACATAATGCAGGCACATAAAGTAAGAACAGCGCGGCGGCTACCTTTAGTAAGTGAAAGCATTGACATTAACAGGCCCTCCAGAGAGGCAAATGAGGCAGGGAAAGCGCTGGTCCAAAAATAGTAAGTGGCGCTCGGTAACATTGATAAATTACTGGCAAAGACGTGAAATACTCGTGAGTATTTGCGTCGACCTTAATATTTTTGGGACCGGCCCTGTGGAGGTTTACTTGTCTCCGCCAATTCCTTCCAAGATGTTGCTCAAATCATCAGTGTTCATAACCACATCTATTTCATTGCGCGCCAATTTATAGCCTTGTGGCACCCTAAATTTTGTTGCGGGGAATGCCCCTGGCTCAATACTAGTGGTTTCAATGAAGGCACTTTTAGTGCTCTTGCTTGCCACGGCGAAGCATCGCAGGGGCAAATTTGCCATTTCTTTAGGCAGGCCGTTTACTTTGTGGTCAAAAGCCGCTATTTCTCGCGCAAGCGGAATCTCATCAGCTGTCCATAGTTCCATTACCTTAAAGTTGTTCGATACTTTGGGGTTTTTTGGTGCTGTGCGCCAGACTGTAATGTCATGGCCCTTAAATTTTGTTTTGTAGGCCGTTCGCCAATAGCACTCTTCAGCGTTCCGCAATAGGGCGGTGCGCAACAACGAAGTGCGACCGCTGGAGACATTTGTTGTGGCCTCAGCATTGAAGGGGAAATATGACTTTGATTTTTCGTTGAAAAGAAAAATTTTCCACGAAGGTGCTGCTGACACTAATGTGTATCCGGCATCAAGACAGTCAGTGCGAAAGCCTTTAGCTGTGATGGCGAATTGACTCCTGCCGTATATCTGTCCGCTTTGAGTAATGCTCCAGCCCGGGTCATCGGCCCTAGCTGGACCAGTACATAAATAGAAGAGTAGCAATAGGCTGGCTAAGATCTCACCAATTGCCGGTGCCTTCGTATCTAGGTACTTCTTTGACATTGAATGACTTGCGATTTTGCTCTTTAGGCGACTCTGGTTTGTCGGTAGGCCCTTCTAGTTTAGCCCAGTTGCTTGTGCCTTCATAGCGAGGAGTGTCTTTTTCGCTGAATGAATTGCGATTCCAAGCCTTATTCGGCGAATCGTTGACCGGATGAGAATCCATAATCTCCACAGTGGGTAAACTTTTCATGGCGCTGTCAACCTGTGCTTTGCCCATTGGAGCATCGGGAGCTTTGGTGGCGCTGCCGGCTGTGATGTCTACTAAATTGAGAGAGGGGTTATCTCCCTTGTCTCCTTTTTCTAGGCCAGCGCCGTCTGCTGCTTTCGCAGTAGTTTCGAGTTTGTCTACCATAGTAATGCTCCGTGGGACGAGCTGATGTCAAGAAGTCGTCATTATGACTGAAAATCCCCGATTTGCAGCAGAAAATTAATCCTGAGGCCCTAAGAGCAATTTTTCAGTTTGGTTTAAAAGTTAAATTGACGTTTGCTTTATTGATAGTCGAGAGATATTTGGCCAGGTCTTTTAGTTCTTCGTCACGTCCCGTCAGCGGTGGCATGATTCCTAGATACTGATTCTTTTCAGGGTTAGTCTCTCTCAGCATGGTCAAGAAGCCGTATATTGCCTCTTCATCGCGTTCGCCCAAGAGCTTTTTCATGCTGCGATAGCCGGTGGGAGTGTGACAGCTCATGCACTGGTAGCGAAACATCACTTCGCCTCGCTGTTCATTATTTTCCCCTTGAGCCGTGCAAGCCTTTGACCAGACGCCGGCGTTGAGGAAGCCCTCTTGGCTTAAGCGCGCCACGTCTTCTTTGCGTATACCGTTGGAGTAAACGTAGTTGTAGACAACATATGGTTTGCGCAAAAGCTCGCGCATGTACTCAGTCGAACCAGTGGCTGCCAGGCCGCACGCCAAGAAGAGTATGGCAATGCGGAAGGTGAAGCCTTTAGGGTTGAGATACGGTCCAAAGTAGGCGAAGAGCACAATGGTGCCTGAGAGAATCAAGCTTAAATAGAGCGTTCTGGCGAGAATAGAGAAGTTTCCCACACCAGAAGATTGGATGCCGGTGAAAATTGTCGACATCGTGGCTTGGGGCACGTTAGCAATGTACCAATAAGCCACTAGTGGCCCCAGTAAGAAGATAGGCAGAAGCCACTTGGCGCAATACTTGGCCATATAGACACGCAGCTCTTCATCTTTCAGTCTCGATGACGTCACCAAGGCGTACATGCCAGCGATGGCAAACATGATAAGCAGGCGCATAATCAGTGATGGAAAATATGTGGGGTTGAGGAAGCCGTCAAACCAATAGTGGGTTTTGAGCCATTCTCCTGGTGTGAGCATGAAGGTGAGAATGCCGTTGATGATTACCAACGTCATAATTGAAAGGAAGCAATAGAGTTTCGCTAAGAATAGGTGCTGCTCTTTGCTTACTTTGTCCCATGAATAATAATAGACAAATACTGTAGCTAGTTCGGCGGCGAAGAATAGATATTCAAGAGCCCAGGCTAGGGTGAAGTTCTGAATGAGAATGGCTGTACCGTCTGGATTTACCAGGGCGATTGCCCACCAGATGGCAACGCCAGTGACTGCTCCTGATACCGAAGTTAGTATCATGAAAAAACGCGAGTGGCTTTTCAGATATTCATAGATTCGGTCGTCTTTTCTTTTGTAAGCTAACCCTTCGGTAATGGCTAAGAAGGCGCCGCCACCAACAGCAAAGTGTGATAGATAAATGTGGATGATGGCGATTATTCCGATAATCCAACCACCGCCTAAATAAGGCACAATCCAGACTGGATAATTCATGACAGGGCTCCCCAGATTGTAAATGCGATTATGCCGAGTAACAAGACCAGGCCATAATAAGTAGCTATTTTGGCTTTGCCAGCCGATTCACCCTTGTCAAAGAAGGGCACTATGACCATGCCTGAGCAGGCCACCATCATTAACAAGGCGCCGAATAATTCGCCTTCGATGGGGCCAATATGAGGGGGGACAAGTTTCAAGAATTGGAACGGTGCTAGGAAATACCATTCGGGTTTAATGCCAATTGGAGCTGCACCAAATGGGTCAGCTTCTGGCCCAAGACCCCATGGGTAGAGAGTTACTAGGGCGGCCAGTCCGTTTAAGGCAAGCAACCAAACTAGCAAATCTTTGAGAAAGAAGTTGGGGAAGAATTTCTCGTAAGTGCGCTTTGCCGCTTCAAGCTTTTTGAAATAGCCCGGCTCTGACATGCCATGCATTTGTACGAAGAGCAGGTGCAATGCCATTAAGCCCAGGCAAAGCAGTGGTAGCACGGCCACGTGGATCATAAAGAAGCGGCTCAGTGTTCCTTGGCCTATGTTATGACCACCCCGCAGCATTGAAGCCGCAGCTTCGCCAAATACTGGCATTTTTGAAGCAATGTCGAGGCCGATCTTAGTGGCAAAGAACGAAACGTCGTCCCAAGGTAAGAGATAGCCGGTAAAGCCAAAACCAAGGCAGATCACTAAAAGTATTAGGCCTGAGTACCAGGTGAATTCTCTGGGCTTGCGATAGGCCTTCATAAAGTATGCGCTAAATAGATGACCTGCTAAAACGGCAATGAGTAAATTGGCCCCCCAGCTGTGAATTGAGCGAAAGAACCAGCCGAAGTCGACTTGTGAGTTGATTCTGAGAATGCTGGCGTGGGCCGCTTCAAGGCCGGGTACGTAGTAGACCATTAGCAGAATGCCGCTGGCGAATTGAATTACCATGAGCATCAGGGCAATGCCGCCTGCGTAGTACCAGACCGAATTTTTGTGAATTGGTACTTGCTTTTTCTGGGCGAACTTAAAGGCCGCTTCAAGCCCCAGGCGCTCATCGAGCCATTGCAGCAGACCGTCCTTTTTTTTGCTACTTGCTTTTTCAGTACCACTTGTCACGACAGGTTCCCCGTACTTTTAGACTTTCGAAACGATTATTTTGTCTTTTACTACTTCTACTTTTAGTGCCAACAGTGGCTTTGGTGGCGGACCTGCTATGTTCTTTCCGCTGGAAGGGTCATAGCAACCGCCGTGGCAGGCGCACCAGATCAGATCTTTTTCTGGTCTGAATTGCACAGTGCAGCCAAGGTGGGTGCACACTGCACTAAAGGCGTGAAACTCTCCGTCTTTAGTGTGGGTGATCAAGGCTGGCATACTGCCAAACTTGAAGTTCTTTCCTGAACCAGGTGGTAGATCTTTGATGTCGCCAACTGTGACGCTTGATACTTTACTTTCCGGCTCGTCGCCACCGTTAGGGGTGAGATAGCTGTAAATTGGATAGGCCGCCATCAGTGCCCAGACACCACCAACGCATGGTACTGCTGCTCTAAGAAACTGACTGCGACTGCACTTGTCAGTGCCATCTTCAGCGCTAGACTCTGCTTTGCTGGTACCGCCGCATCCGCCATGGGAGCCGCAGCCAGTAGCCACGTGTTCGTTGCTATTGCCGTTAGTGCTGCACTCTTCAGAGTTAGATTTCTCAGTGCTGGATTTGTCGTCGTGACAGCCGCCAGCGCCGTCGCAACTAGAGCTGCCACTTGCTGAACTGCCGCAGGGCGAGGGACTGCAAGAACTGTCCTTTGCTGAGCCGCCGCAGCCGCCGTGCTCGTGCTTCTCACTATTTTCTTCTGCTTTCTGCTCTTCCATTACGCAACCTTTTCAATTTGTGGATTGTGCGCCATATAGATTGTCTTACCGAGCCAGGCTAAGTAAGCAATCAGTGCCACCGCCGACAGTACGAAAACAATTAGCAAATCCCACTGGGTTGAAACTTGTACCGACTCGGGTTGAATGTATGGACTGACCATAAAATGCCTGAGTTGGTGACGATTGACGATCATGGCCAATACACAGAGAATTCCGGCTGTCATGCCGCTGGTGAATGCTGCCGCAGAGCCTTTGAATGCAGCGAATATAGTTCCAGCTAGTGACGCTAGCATCAGTACCATCGATACTCCGAATACGCCTGTGGCGAGAGTATCGGTCCCCATAAATTTGTGCATGGTGTCGTGTCCGAGGCTATACATGAACCAGAGACCGACAGGAATTTGCAATAGAGTGTAGAAAATGTAGATGGCCGAGCCGCGCTTGATTAACCAGGCGCTGTAGTCGTTGTCTTTCTTGTTCCAGTAGAGGCCGTACATACCAACCAGCAAACCGGCCACAGCTAGAGCGCCAATGAGCATGTGTAAGTAGCGAGGTGGCACTTGTGGATCGGCTGTGTTGAGATTGAGGCCGTTGGCGCTATGTTGATAGAGTGCCATCCATTTTTCAGGGTGCAACATCAGTGTCATGTTGTTGCTAAAGATAAAGCCGATAACTGCCATCATTGCCACTGATATTAGTAATACTAGCGGCCCAAATTTTGCTTTGGGATATTTGCTGCTGTCTTCAGATGCGCTTGGCGAGGCTTTGTAAACGACCCAGTAAAGAAGGAAGTATGCCACGAGCAATATAAAGATTATGGCGAACCACGGAACAGCAATTAGCACCGATGACGTGTAGAACATTGGACCGTAGATCAGCTGCACAAAAAGCAAAGGCACAATGCCTTGGGTAATTGCTACTGAAGTATAGATGGGCAGCCCTTTTGCCAGGCCGCGGCCAATTCTATATTCATATGAGTTTTTGTCTTTTAGACCCTTCGCTAAAAAAATTGCTGCGAGGAAAGTTCCTCCCAGCATAAAGTTCATAGGAATGGCGTGCAGAAAGAAGCCTAATATAAGGAGCGTTTGCAGGAGCCACAACGGGGCAGGAAAAGGCAGTGCCTGATAGTGTGGAATAAGGGAGTGCGGGTCCATTTGTGTGTTACCTTTCAGTCATGCTATCTCTTGCGGCCACAACTGGCGATGCTTTAAGCGTGAAGACTGAAGGTATAATGGCAGCGTTGGGTAGCCGCTACATCAACCTGCGGGCTTACGCCTGTGATGCATTGTCGGCGGTGAGAAAACTGGTTCTCATCCTTGAGGATGATTCGGTTACCGATTTGCCTAGATTGTTACGAGAGCTTCATTACGCAACGTAAATTGGACTCAATGAGAAGTATTCGAAAAGCAGTCCTGTTTCTTCATCTCTGCATTGGTCTAGTGCTTGGACTTTATTTCAGTCTGCTGGGTTTGACTGGTAGTGCCCTTCTTTTCAAGGGGGAGTTACACCGTCTCTTTAACCCATCTTTTTATTATGTTGTCCCTCCTGAAAATAGCTCTCGACTATCACTGGACAAATTGGCTCAGGTTTTTAAAGAGCACCATCCTGATATTTCGATTGCTTCGCTTGGTCTACCTGTTGCTGCTAGGGATGTTTTGATTGTCGGCTATAGGACGGCTGAGCCCGGGCAAAAGAAGGGTCAATCAATGCAGGCGTTGATTGATCCTTATACAGGCAAGGTAATCACCGAGCAACATAGCGGTGGCTGGTTCTTTCGTACTTTGCATAATTTGCATGCCAAGCTTTTGCTTGATGATCTTGGCGAGGATATTCATCGCTATGGTGTGCTGGCTATATTTGTGCTGTTGCTCTCTGGCGTCTGGCTCTGGTGGTCGTCTATTACTGGTCTTGTCGAACCGCTTAAGATGTCAAAAGTACTGAGCCAATTCAAGCAGAAAGTCACAGTCAAGCTGAATGGCTCTTTCAATCGCAAAGTTTTTGATATTCACAATGTTGTTGGATTTTTCGCTGCTGGAATATTGTTTGTCTTGTCTTTGACTGCGTCCAGTGACCTCTGGCACGAACAGGCCGTGGCGATTGTCGCTGGATTGACCGGTGGGCCAGTGGAGGCTGAACGGAAAGGTGCGCAGGGGCAACAATCTGAAGGTAAGGACATGGCACCTTCCTACGATGCGATGCTGGCTGCTGCTAATCATGCTCTACCAAATATGGTGGCAGTTGCAATTACGGATAAGTTGGGGGTACGTATGATTAGCCCCGGAGGCTCTTATCTAGTGCCTTATGTAGTGCCTCGTTGCATTACTGTCTTTTTCAATAAATCGGATGCTAGATTGCTGCGAGTTGAAGACCCAGCGAAGCTGCCCCTTGGTCAACAAATCATGGCTTGGTTGCTACCCATTCACTTTGGTCAGTGGGGACCTGGTATTAGCTATTATTTTGTCAAAGCAGTATGGTTCGTCGCCGGACTGTGCCCAAGTATTTTGTTTGGCAGCGGTGTGATGATGTTTATGCTGAAGCGTGGTGCTAAGTTCTAGTGAGTGTTGCTAAAAGTGGTTTCCAAAACTGGTTTCCAAAACTGTCAGATTTTTATAAGAAAAACTGACAGTTTTGGAAGTGCTTAGGTGTTGTGGTATGAGTAATTTATGATTGAAGCGATTTTTGGAAAGAGCTTTTCATTCCGCATCTTAGTTGCTTGCGCTTTCGTCTCCATAAATCTTCGCCACTTTATCTCGTACAGCTTGAAAGCCTTGCCAGCCTTCGTCTGAAGGATTGTGTGGATCGATTAACTGGCTCGTCGAGCAGTCAATTAATGACCACTTGTTGGGATTTGCAAATTTTAGTAGCGATGGAATTGGGTGGCCGTTGCCTCTTACGTGCACCATAAATGATTCAATTGGATCTTCTTTGCCGGTATTGAATTCAAAGGAAAATTCGTCACCAGTATAGATTCCCCATGTGGGGTCTGACCAGTCTACGCCGGGCAGTGCATGAGTTATGAGATGGCGCACTTCCTCCGCTGAGCCTAACGGATCGGCATTCTGATCTTCTGGTAGTTCTTCTAGGTCTTCGGGTGGCTTGCCACCAAAGTTCAATACCATTACGTCCCAGCTCATGAGCTTTTGCATTCCTTTTTGGTGAGACTAATACTGATTGGTTGATTTTCTGAGATCACTGAAGACTTACCCGATTCTGGGGCGCAGCAAGCTGAGGCCTGCGCTGCTGGAAGTCCGGCCAGTTCGCGAGGTCCGGCCAGTCCAGGAAGTTCAGCATCTTCGCCATAGGTAGTAGCCATGTCGGTTGTGTGAAAGCTTTCCCAGGCAATTCCTTGGGGGTCGTGTACCCAAGTTTTGTCTGCCTTGGCGTAACAGCAAGTTGTTTGTTCTTGTTCCAGAATTGGTTGCTGTGCTTTTTTCAAGCGCATTGATATTTCGTTTAGTGAGTCTGCATTTTCGACTTGTATGCCTAAATGGTCAAGACCAGGCTCTCTGCCGCGGGTTGAGATGGCAAAGTTGATGCGGGGGTCATCGAGCATCCATTTGGCATAGTCTTCTTTTGTCACGGTTGGAGCGGCATCAAAAAACGTTGAATAGAATTGAATCGACTGCTCTAGATTTGCCACGGCTACATGCACGTGAAATCTTTTCATTGGCATTTTCCTCCATCTTTATCGTCATTATTTTCGCTTTCTTCGGCGCAGCAATTTTCAAGCATAAAGCTCATCAGCTGCTGCATTTGATCGTAATTTGCTGAATAAATAATTGAGCGACTCTCGCGTCTTGGCACTATTAAACCGGCGCTGCTCAATTCTTTTAGGTGAAAAGACATAGTGGCCGCAGGCATGGCGAAGTGGCTGCTTAGTTCTCCGGCTGCCATTCCTTTTTGACCTTTGCGCACCAAGAGCCTAAAGATCTCTAGCCTGGTTTCATGGGCCAAGGCAGATAGAGCGTTTGCGGCTGTATTCGTTTTCATATTTCCAATATAGTCGAAATGACCAAGGGAGTCAACCACAACCTTAAACATTCGTAGTAAGTGCTTGCCATCCGTCCGGGGCGATGTTAACCTCAGCTCAGTTAATGTTTCGCAGGTTTCTATACGAAATGACCGCTCGCCACCACCACCATCATCATCATATGTTTCTCGATGGAGCGGACTAGCAGCCACCTTGCGTTTACGCACGAAACTGTTTAGAGCTCGCTCCCTGCGGGCTCTTTTTTTATGCAATTTTTGAGGATGTGAATATGACCAAGACTGTTAAAGATGGTGAGAATGCGGCAAGTACTGCAAACACTGCAAGCACTACGAGTGCTGCTAAATCTGCAGATTTAGGGAGTGCTCAAGGGAATCAAAAAACCGATTTGCGACTGACAATTCCAAAAGGGCGCATTCAAGAAAAGGTCATGGCTCTTTTGAGTCAGATTGGCATGAATTTTCTCACTGATGGCCGTTCGTATAGCCCGATTTGCTCAGACCCACACGTAATTACTAAGTTGCTTAAGTCACAAAATATTCCCAGTTTGGTTGCCCTTGGTCGCCATGATTGCGGCTTCTCTGGCTACGACTGGACGGTTGAACAAGACGCCGAAGTTGTTGAATTGCTTGATTTGCAGTTTGACCCAGTGCGCATTGTCGCTGCCATGCCTGAAGACTTGCTTGCCGGTGGCGATTTTAGAACTATGAATTTTGGTAGAAAATTGATAGTGGCTTCTGAGTATCGCAATTTGGCCAAGCGATTTATTGAGAAGAATAAGTTAGATGCAATTTTCCTTCAAACTTTTGGTGCAACTGAGGCCCTGCCTCCAGAAGACGCCGATATCATTGTCGACAATACATCCACGGGTACTACTCTTAAGCACAATCGTTTGGTAATTGTAGAAGAAATTATGCGTTCCACAACGCGCTTCATATGCAACCCTAAAGCTCTTGAAGATCCCATCAAACGCCGCATGCTTGAAGAGATGACAATGCTGATGAAGAGCACACTTCTGGCTAAGCAAAAAGTTATGCTTGAAATGAATGTATCGCGCGAAGACTTTGAGCGTGTGGTGAGCAACCTTCCTTGTATGCGCGCACCCACGATTTCAGAACTTTACAATGGTGACGGTTATGCTATCAAGATCGCCGTGCCTACTAAAGAAGTGCCTGATTTGATTCCAAAGCTAGTGGCTCTTGGTGCTCGCGATATTCTCGAATATAAAGTAGAGAAAATTGTGGCAGGGTACGATAAATGAGTAGCGACAATATCGATGTCGATATCAATTCCAGCAGCGACAGCAGCGGCCCTGCGCTTGTCGTACCCCAGGGCAGTGATGCAAAGTATGCGGTGATTTTTGATCTTGATGGCACTCTTGTCGATACCTCCAAGAGTTTTGATGAGACCATCAAACAGATGGTGCAGAAATATTCTGGTGCGCCACTGCTTGATCAAGAGATAGCTGACTTGCGGCAAGAGGGTGGTTTCAATGACGATTGGGTCACTACCTCCGAATTATTGCGCCGTCGGGGCTTTTCTGAACCACTTTCTAAAATTGTCCAAGAAGCTACAGAGTTATATCTGCAACTGGCGCCAAGTAACGAGTTTGCTTTGTTTGATGATCAGCTGCTTTCCGAAATTTCAGAGCGGCATCCGCTTTTCATTGTCACTGGTCGCACAAGACCGGAGTACAATCCCATCTGGGGAGAGCGCTTAGATCCACTATTTAAGCGGGTTTATTGCCTCCATGACGTTCCTGGTAAAGCGCCCAAGCCGTCTCCCGACTATCTTTTGCAGGTGATGGAAGATTTTAATTTGAAAAGTGGACTATATGTTGGCAACGCCGTAGACGACATGTGGGCAGCGAGGGATGCTAACCTATCGCGCATTGGTATCACTTCCACTTTGCCAGCGGCCGCTCTTAGTGCCGCTGGTGCACAGATAGTTCTAAAGTCAGTAAACGAGCTAAGACAGGTATTTTCACTATGACAACAGCTTCTGGAAAAGACCAAGTTGGACAAGAACGAACTGGACAAGAACAGATTGGAAAAGACCAAATTGAAAGGGAACAAATGACTCAGAAAATCAGTAGATTTGCTTCGGTCACTAGGAAAACCAAAGAGACCGACATCACTATAGAAATCAATTTGGATCAACCTAGCCCTCCAGATATTGAGACATCTTTGCCCTTCTTGTCGCACATGCTAGAAGCCTTTGCTGTGCACGGCAGATTTGGCCTCAAGGTGCGTGCTGTTGGCGATATTGAAGTTGATCCCCATCACTTAATTGAAGACACTGGTATCACTTTGGGTGAGGCTATTTTTAAAGCTTTAGGTGGATTGGCTGGAATTAACCGCGCTGGTTGTTTTACTTACCCGATGGACGGCAGCTTGGTCACTATCGCCATTGATTTGTGTGGCCGCCGCAATCTAACCTGGAAAGTACAGTTTGGCAACTTTGAAGTTGGTCACCTCGACCCCAATCTTTTTAGAGAATTCTTCAAGGGTTTTGTCGATGGCTTGAGAGCCACGTTGCACTGCCACGAACTTTATGGTGACAATGACCACCATGTCATAGAAGCCGTCTTTAAAGGCCTTGGCAAAGCCCTGCGTCAGGCCGTTGTGCCGCTAGAAACTGGTGAATATCTCAGCACAAAAGGCGTGTTGGATGAGAGCTGAGATTGACGTCAAAGCTGAAATCGGAGCGACTGTATGAATTCCCCAAACTTTGCTGTCGACCTCGTCACTTCAGTTGGTGGCAACCTGGGTAGCGTCGGTCGCAGTTTGACTCGCCTTGGTATCAATTTTAATGCTGTTGATGTGGGCAATCCGCCCGATGGTTCGCGCCCTATTATTTTGCCGGGTGTTGGCGCCTTTGGGGCGGTTATGGCATCCCTGAGAGAGGGTGAATTTGATCGAGCTGTCAAATCATTGGTACAAGCTGGTACTCCATTTCTTGGAGTTTGCGTCGGCATGCAAATTCTCTTTGATAGCAGTGAAGAAGCCCCTGGTGTTGCTGGGCTTGGTTTGGTGAAAGGCAAGGTCGTCAAATATACTCAAGGCAAAGTGCCGCAAACTGGCTGGAATGAAGTAAGACCGGTCAATGGCAATGGTGACGGCGCCAAGGGCTGGCCGTCCGGCTTTGTTTATTTCGTCAATTCTTATTATGCCAAGCCCGAGAATGATTCAGCCACTCTCTATGAGGCTGACTACTTCGGCCCATTTTGCGCTGCTGTGTCGACTGGCAACATTACAGCCTTTCAGTTTCACCCAGAAAAGAGCGGTGAATTTGGTGAGAGTCTTCTGAAAAGATGGGTGAGCGATGTTGTCTAGCGGGCTCTGTAAGCGAATAATTCCTTGCCTTGACGTTGCTAATGGCCGCACAGTCAAAGGCGTCAAGTTTCAAAATCTGCGTGATATAGGTGATCCCGTTGAGCTGGCCATTGAGTATCAGCGCCAGGGGGCTGACGAGCTAATGTTCTTAGACATCTCGGCTTCCCGGGAAGAGCGCAGCACAGTATTTGACTTGGTGCGTTCTGTGGCTGAGCACCTATCAATTCCTTTCACCGTTGGTGGTGGCATCTCTAAATTAGACGACGTCAAGAAGCTATTGTCACTGGGCGCTGATAAGGTTTCTATCAACTCATCGGCAGTGCAGCGCCCCGAGCTGATTGCCGATATTGCGGCGGCTTGTGGCTCGCAGTGTTGCGTTGTCGCAATTGATGCTCGCAAGGTTTTGGGTGATTCTGCGGCTGCGAAAGATAGTGGGAAACCTTCTTGGGAAGTATTGACTAAAGGTGGCAGTGTATCCACAGGCCTTGATGCTTCAGATTGGGCAAGGCAATGCGTTGAGCTAGGTGCAGGCGAGTTCATGCTAACCTCGTGGGACACTGATGGCACACAGGAGGGCTTTGATATTGAAATGGTTCTAGCTTTCTCTGGTCTGCCCATTCCGGTGATAGCATCTGGTGGGGCAAAGAATCCGCAAAGTTTTGTCGATGTATTCTCAACTGGGAGGGCCGATGCCGCTTTAGCTGCCAGCATTTTTCACGATGGATTGTTCACAGTCAACCAAGTCAAAACCACTCTTAAAAACGAGGGCATCTCAGTTCGCTTATGTTAATTCCAAGCATCGATATTATTAATGGCAAAGCAGTGCAGCTGAAGCAAGGCAAAGAGTTTGTGCTCGAATGCGAGCGCAGCCCCCTAGAGCTGGCTCGCGACTTTAATAGATGTGGTGAGATTGCTGTTATCGATCTTGATGCTGCCATGGGCAAGGGCAACAACCGCGAACTTATCAAAGACATTTGCCGCATTGCCGATGTGCGAGTTGGTGGCGGTATTCGCGATGTTGAGTGTGGTCGTGAATATTTGAAGGCTGGTGCTAAACGTTTGATTGTTGGCACCATGGCTACTCCTGAGTTTCTTGAAAAGTTTGCTCCGCAACAGATTATGGTCGCTCTCGATCATCGCGGCGAAATAGTTGTTGACAAGGGTTGGGAGAATTCTACAGGTGAGACCATCTGGCAGCGTGCCGAACGCGTGGCTCCCTACTGCTCTGGTTTTCTCACCACCTTTGTGGAGGGAGAGGGCTGTTTGCAGGGAATGGACATTGCTGCCATTAAGGAATTGAAGAAGCGTCTACCGGGGCAGCTCACTGTTGCTGGTGGCATCGCCCAGCTTGACGAAGTTGTGGAGATTTCAGCCCTAGGCATTGACGTGCAAGTGGGCATGGCTCTTTATACTGGCTTAATTGACCCTGTTGAGGCTGTGGTGAAGAGCGTCAAGTTTCACGCTGATGGCCTAGTGCCAACAGTTGTGCAAGATTTTAGCGGTCAGGTTCTCATGGTGGCATACAGCACAGAAGAGTCTTTGACCAGAGCATTGAGGGAAGGCAAGGGCATTTATTACAGTCGCTCTCGCAGCGAGATTTGGGAGAAGGGGCTGACTTCTGGTAACGGGCAGCAGCTTATTGCCTGTCGCGTTGATTGCGACCGTGACTGTTTGCTTTTTACTGTTGTGCAGAACCGGGCAGCTTGCCACAACGATACATATAGTTGTTTTGGCGCCGCATCGGCCGATCGTAAGTTCTCAATGAACGAGTTGTTTGAGACATTGCAGTCGAGAAAGGCAGAGCCGCCATCTAAGTCTTATACCCAGACTTTGTTTGCTGATCGGCGCTTGCTTCTTAAGAAAATTATGGAAGAAGCCTATGAAGTGGTATCACATTCCTCTAAAGACAATTTGCGCTGGGAGATTGCCGATCTTCTCTATTTTGCCAGCGTTCTAGCTGTAGATGAAGGCATTGAGTGGAAAGAAATAGAATCAGAGTTGGCTGGAAGACGAAGATAATTCTAAGTAGCGCAAAGTGCAAGTGAGCAAAAACAGCTAGAGAGCGATAATGAAAGATAGTAAAACTGTTGAAATAATTCCTCTTCTCGTTGGCGAGCAAGCTCGACAGTGGGCCGCCGCGCAAGCCGGCTCTCTTGGTGGATCGTCGTGCAGCGAACCGCTGCCGTCGCCGGTCTCGGATAACAGCCTTGAGCAGTCTGCAGAGGTTGCCGCTGTGGCTGACCTTGCCGAAGAACTTAGGTTAGAGAATTCTGTACGCGAGATTATTGCACTGGTTCGCACCAGCGGAGACAAAGGTCTGGCTACTCTGGCTCAACGTTTTAAAGACCCAGCACCGAATACGGTGACGCTTGATGCGGCGGCTAAGACAGCTTTGGCGGCAAGATTGCCGCAAGCAACAAAAGCCATCTTAGATGAAGCGGCTCGCCGTATTCGACGCTTTGCCGAGGCCGTTGTGGCAGTGGCCAAGCCTGTAGCGGTCGACTGCGGCGAGTACACTGCTGGATTTGATTTTAAGCCAGTGGCGCGTGTCGCTTGTTATATTCCAGCTGGTCGCTATCCCCTGCCATCAACAGCTTTAATGACCGCTGTCACCGCCCAGGTGGCAGGTGTGAAAGACATTTGCATAGTCTCTCCCTGTTTGAAAGACGAAATTTTGTACGCAGGATCACTTGCCGGTGTGACTGAGTTTCACGAAGTCGGAGGTGCTCAGGCTGTGGCTGCCGTTGCCTACGGCACTGAATCGATAAAGTCAGTCGACATGATTGTCGGCCCTGGTAATGCTTACGTCACTGAAGCCAAGCGTCAAGTGTACGGAAAAGTCGGAATCGACATGCTGGCTGGGCCAAGTGAAGTAGCAATTGTTGCTGATTCGGGTGCCAAGGCTGAATGGCTGGCACTTGATCTGCTTTCGCAAGCGGAGCATGACCCCAATGCTCGCTCCTATTTGCTCACCGACAATGAGGCTCTGGCGCGATCTGTCGCCGTGCTCTTAGTTGAGAAAATTAGTGCTCTCAACCTTCCTGATTACATTGATATTGCCTTGGCTTCAAGTGCCATTGTCGTTCTTGATTCTCTGGAGGCTTGTATTGCTGCCGCCAACAATATTGCTCCTGAGCATTTGCAGTTGCAAGTGAAAGATCCAGAGGCAATCAAGTCAAAGCTGAAGAACTATGGCGCTCTCTTCATGGGTTACAACGCCACGGTGCCTTATGGAGATTATGCTGCAGGCCCTAATCACACCCTGCCCACTAACCGTGCCGCTCGCTTTGCCGGCGGCTTGAATCCATTCACTTTCTTGCGTGGCCAAAGTTGGCTGCATCTCGCTGACACTGCTAGCGAGCTGTCTAAACTCACCGCTGGTTTTGCCGATCTTGAGGGGTTAACTGCACACGCCGCGGCAGCGAGGGCGCGAATAGTTTAAGGCAAGTGCCCTCAGCACAGCTTTTTAGAAGGATCTGATCATGACCCATTTGGTACGAGAAGACATCGCGACAACTGAAGGATATGCGCCCGGTGAGCAGCCGAGTGATACTACTACAATCAAGCTCAATACCAATGAGAACCCCTATCCTCCTTCCCCCAGGGCACTAGCTGCCATTGCCGCTATTGCTACTTCTGGTGCGGAACTTGTGCGCCGCTATCCTGATCCAACAGCACGAGTCTTCCGTGAACAGGCGGCGAAGTTGCACGGCGTTCCCGCTGATTGGATTTTGACTTTCAACGGCGGTGATGACTTGCTCAATGTCATCATTCGCACCTGCGCCGGTGAAGGAGACGCCGTCGCCTTTTTGGAGCCATCTTATTCTCTCTATCCTGTTTTGACAAAGATTCAGGCCGCTCGCCCACTGGTCTTGTCTTACGACATTGACGGCACTGAATGGAAGCTGCCAACCAATATCGAAACGACTGATGCAGCGCTTTTGCTGATAGTCAATCCTAATGCACCATCGGGTCATCTGGAGCCTATAGAGAGCATTGAGAATGTAGTAAAGAATTTTCGCGGTGTTGTTTTGATTGACGAAGCTTATGTCAATTTCGCCAAAGACTCGGCACTGCCATTGGTGCATAAGTATGACAATGTAGTTATTTTGCGCAGCATGTCGAAAGGCTATTCACTTGCGGGCCTGCGCTTCGGCTATGCCATAGGCCAGGCGTCGCTACTGCAACAGTTACTCAAAGTGCGCGATTCTTATCCGTGTGATGTAGTTTCGATTGCTGCAGCCACAGCGGCACTTGCCGATCAAGAATATGCTCGCTCAACCTGGGAGAAGGTCTGTTCTGAGCGAGAGCGATTATATTTAGCACTAAATGCTCTGGGTTTTTCTATGCCACAATCCCATTCTAATTTTCTTCTAGCGCAAGTGCCAGCCGGTGCCAATGCTGAAGCTATGTACAAAGAACTGAAGAGTCGATCTATTTTAGTTCGTTGGTGGAATCTACCCCGTTTGGCTGATAAGGTTAGAATTACAGTTGGCACAGAAGAGCAGAATAATAAGCTGCTTGCTGCATTGGAAGATATTGTGTCTAAGTGAATTGCTATTTTTCAAGTTCTATCTGTCCATCCGATTTCGTTCCATTCTCAATGATTTCTGGTTCTGGTATCAACATTTTCAGTCTTGCTACTGTCTTTGGGATTTTGCTTGCTTCTAGTTTTGCAAATAGCTCGGACCAGGTATATGGCGGATTGTTCAATCTTCCTTTCATGTTTCTAATTGCCTCCTCAAATATTTTTTCTCCCAATTCCTCGTTGTCGGCTAGTAGCTCACAGAGGAAATCATCTGGGTGTTTCGCGATCACAGAACAGTGCTTGAGTTGACTGACCGGAAAGTCTTTGAGATTGGCTGTAACGATTATCTTGGCGCCGCACTCGATGGCGGCTGCTAGGACGTGACGGTCATCTGGATCCGGAAGGGACAATGCTCCGATTCGGTGTTCATATTCAGTGACCAGGCAGTCCGGAACGGCTAACTCCATAAGTTTTCTTGTATTCTCTAGAGTGGCAGGAGTTACTCTAGAGTTGCCTTTTTTCTTTTCCTCTTCAAGAACATTGCGTATCCATTCGTCTTGAATCTCTTTGGTCCATTTTGCCTTGAAAATATTGCTTTGATGAGCAAGACCAGACAGCTCCATGAGGAGGTCTTTCAGGCGGGCTGGATACAAAACACAAGCGTCTAGAATGACAGCAGCATTCTTCTCCATTGGTTAATTTACTCCAGCCCCAATTCCTGAGCCTGAGCGGCCATTTCGTTAAGAGCCTCTTGCCTTCTCGCTTCCGCTGTTCGCTGGTATTTGAGAAGGTCTTCAAATCGTACCCGTCTGTATCTGCCAACCGTCCTTGATGGGATCTGCTTTTCGTCTAGCAGTTTAACTACATATGGCCGTGAAACATTTAGCATGTCCGCTGCTTCCTGCGTGGAGAGTTCTGCGTCCACTGGTATTAGCATGACTGCCTTTCCATCGGCCATTTCTTTCATAAGAGCAATGAAAGCATTGAACATTGACTTCGAGATTTTCAGTTCGACCTTACTTTTTTTATCGGTTAGTGCGTAGTGTGCATCCTCTCTAGCTTTAGTGCTTAGTGCAGCAAATTGCCTTATGGTTTCTTGTGCTAGTTTTATTTCTTCAGGCGTTGGCACTACTGGCCTGGTATTCTTTTCCAGTAATGGCGTCGTCATCGCTCATCTCTCACTTTTCATCATTGGTTGTTGGCTTGAGCACGTTGAAGTGCATGCAGACATCATAGCACTTGATCGAAATGCTCGCAATGGTCGAAATTGTCGTGTTGGTCGAAAACGTCGATTTGAGCGCGCGTTTGTGCCTCGTTTGGCTGATAAAGTTAGAATTACAGTTGGCACAAAAGAGCAAAATGGTAAGCTGCTTGCTCCATTGGAAGATATTGTTAGCAAAGTCATGGATAGTAGCAGTAAGGAGTCGTAAATGAGCGACAAGACGGTGTTGATACCTGGACCAAGCCACCCTATTACCATTGAGCAGAGCCCGTCGCGGGTCGTCGTTAAGTTTGGCGGAGTGGTAGTTGCTGATACTACAGAGGCGGTCATTCTCAAGCAGCCTAGCAGCCCTGAGCGCTTTGTCATCCCTCGCAAAGACGTAAAGATGGAATTGCTTGAGCGTAGCGAAAAGACCAGCTATTGTCCGTACAAAGGCGATGTCTCTTACTTCAATCTCAAGAGTGGCGATGCGAACTCAGCAAACGCTGCCTTCTCCTTTGAGACGCCCCACGCAGCAGTGGCTGAACTCAAAGAGCGGATTGGCTTCTATACCGAGAAAGTAGAGTCGATTGTCGAGGAGAAAGTCGGTTAGAGCGTTTTTTCGACGTGCAGGAGGAAATACAAATGGGAGCTGCACTTTCATACGTTGCGGTAAAAGATAGACCTGACTCTGCATTGTTAAAGTCGCTGAATATCAACGAAATGACCAGTGGAACCGACCTGCATGCATTGTACGGAGCGGACACAATTAATGGCTGTGTTTTCGAATCAGGCTGGTTCGTCATTACCATTTATGGAGATTCGGAAGCATTGCTTTCACCAAAAGTTCTCAAGCAACTTTCGGCTGGAAGCCGCCTAGTCGCTTGCGAGGTAGAAGAGCATGTTATGGTCAGTACGGCAGCTGGCTGGATAAATGGCGAACAAGTCTGGAGTGTCGTTTACGATTCACAGGAAGACGATGAAGAAATCGTCGTCACAGGCAACCCGCCTGCTGGTTTCAATGAAATGGCAGCGGCACTGCGGAAGGAGTTGACGTTCTTCGAGATTCCAACTGAGCTTGTGCACAACATTTGTGGTTTTGAATACCTGGGTAACAACTTTTTCCCTCATTTCGAGATTGATTTTTAAGGCCACAAAATAGAGGTGCAATTGATCAGCTGCTACCGCCAATTTTTAGAGACTGTGCTTGAGCGCCATCAAATAGCTTCAATGCAAACGACTCAATCAATTCGCGCTTTGCTAACTTCTTTAGCCAATAACTGGGTATGCCTTCAACTCCATAGTATGCTCCTGCAAGTTGGCCGTAAATGGCCGCTGTGGTATCAGCATCATTGCCGAGATTAACTGCCTTCAGGCAGCCGGTCTTAAAGTCATTGCTATTGTCAAAGGCCCACAACGCGGCCTCAAGACTTTTGACCACGTAGCCAGTTCCAGCGATGAATGGTGGCATTTTATTCTTGTATGAGCCTTTTGCTATTTCTTCAATTTCAGGGCAGAGCCTGCGCGTGTTCCACAGATCTGGAACTGGCGAGTAGAGCGGTGCCAACAATTCTTCTTTGCTCGCTCCGTTTAACGCTCCGACAATTTGCCCGGCAAAGTAACGGCATGCGTCAACGGCGACCGGTGCACCGTGTGTGGTGCGCGAGCTTTCGCCAGCTAGGTCTATTGCCATGATCGGGTCGGCAGCAAAGTATAGAGGCACTCCTGCAAGTCTCATTAATGAACCATTTCCTGCGGTTAGTGGATTTGTGTCACCGCAAAAAGGCTTTCCTGTTTTTTCAAATTGTAAGAGGGCCTTTCTTACCGTTGATCCGACGTCGAAGCATCGCCCGTTGCTGCTCAGATGACCAGTGCGAAACCATTTTACATAGCGCTGCAATTGGTCTATAGGGTCGAACTTTCCCATTTCAATCAGGCTTTCGGCCAGGCAAAGACCCATAGATGTGTCATCTGTCCATTCACCTGCCTTTAGTTTGAACGGGCCACCACCCACCATTTCTGATACTGGCGAAAATGTGCCTGGCTTTTCGAATTCGCAAGTCGTACCTACAGCGTCACCTGTAGCCATTCCAAGAAGGCAGCCTAGATAGCGAGAACGTGAATCAATTGACATTTGTTGTTTGTTCTTTTGTTTGTCTTTTTGCTTGTTATTTTGATTGTTCAATCTCGGCTAAACGCTCTGTCAGTTTCGCAGATACCAGGTTTATCTCGTCTAGTCGTTGCTGAACCGACTCTTTAATGGCGCGGATAGCTTCAAGTGATTGTCCGGCTTGCAGAGAAGCATCAAGGACACCTATGCGCCGTATTTTAGCCTGTTCTGCCAGAGCTGCATTTTCTTTTAGTTCGGCCATCATCTGTCGTTCTTTCCAAACGGTCGCGCTCCCTCTGTACTTAGCTAGAGCTCGTATTGTCTCCCTCTCAGTAGTCTCTAGGCTGGCGCTCCACTTTTCCATTTCCTTGTTGGCTAGATTAAAATCTGAAAGTGCGTTCTTTGTTTGCACGGCAGACATAGACTTCGTTTCAACGGCGGGAAGATTTACAATTTTTTCGATGGAGGCTTTTGCCATTTCTTCATGTTTCTCAATGTCCTTTTGCATAGGCATAAACATTGTCGGCGAGAGTGTGATAACACCTCCATTAATTTCTAGTGCTTCGGATAGCTTTGTCTCTCGGGCAACTACTTTACTCTTTCGATTTTGGCTACTTGTGATTTATTTTCAATCTAGAAGTTAAATACGTTTATCGAGTCGCTGGGCTGCGCTTTCGCCGTCAGTACTTTTGGCAAGCTTCTACTGGTTGAGCTTTTAGACGACTTGGGCGTTTTCTTGCCCGAACGTTCGTGTCGTGGAAGCTTTTCCTTTAGTGCGTTTACAGCACTCATCTGGGCTGCTTTGCGCGCGCGGGCTACTTCTTCATCCAATTCTTTTTCGATTGATTGTTTGATGACTACTGTTTTGAAGTACGTTTCAAGTCGTTCAAGCAGACTTGGCTCAGGCGTGGTTGCTATTTTTTGAGCGCCATCTCGATTGCTTTTGCTCTTCATAAATCAAATGACCTTCGAGCGCTACTTCTGAGCCGTTGGCAACTTTTTCTTTAACCTTAAGGCAACGGTAAGAATGATGCATCAGTGTCGTTCTCAAACGCCCTTAGATCATCTGCTCGCATAAGCAGTAGCTGAAGAATCTCATTGGTTTTGCAGTTTCCGAGGGTGATCCGAACAACCTTCGGTGGGTGTCGGAAGAGCATGCTTCTGTGAAAAAAGTCTAAATCTTTAGAGACGATAACCATCTGATTTGTTCTTGCATGCTGCCATATTACTTCATCAGTGGCGGTATCCATATCTAGATCGCGCACGTGTTTAGTGCCTGGATAAGTGGCTTGTAGAGGCTCAACCAAGCGTTTCGCTAAGTTCTGGTCAAGCAGCAGCTTCATGCCGACTTTATATTGAAGAGCTTTCTCTCGCGATCAGCTGCGAAGGCTAAGCAAGCGCTGATGTCAGTTGCTGTGAGCTCAGGGAAGTCTGTGAGAATTTCGGAAGTTGACATACCACTTGCAAGGTACTCAAGAACGTCCGAAACCGTTATCCGCATGCCGCGAATACAGGGCTTGCCGCCCCGTTTATCTTGTTGGATGGTGATTATTGCGCTATAGTCCATCTATCGAGCTTATCTTGCGGCTCGACAGAAGTCAACTAGGTCAATTCGGCTCAGTCTGAACCAGCTTTCTAGTAGTTCGCCATTCCAACTACGGGCACTTTCCGGTAGACCATCACCTCTGAGAATCCATTCTTATTCCAGCGGCCATCTTTGTCGTGCATTTTGTCGTTGAAACGATCAAGGTTGCCATCTCCAATGATGGTGCCGGTATCGCTGTTATTTTCGTAAATTTTGCCTTGGCCTTTGTAGATGGCGGCGTGTCCAGGCATTCCATCAGGACGTTGGCCAATCAGAACATCACCGGGGTTAACGCTGTCGCCTTTCAAGGCACCATCTTGGGGAACTGCTTCGTAACCATGCAGTTTCAAGAGTTGAGCAAGTTGCTTGTTGTTGTTAGTAATGGGGAAGCTTGGATCTAGCTCGTGCAATGCACCTGATACAGCGAGGGCGCAGCCGAGGCGTGGATTGATTTTAGGATCAAGTTCTAAAATTGATTTGCCTTCTAATGGTAGTGCCGGAAGACTGTCGCTAGGGCCGCGGCTTGTTGTATCGTCGCCGTAGCCAGCGCTGCCTCTGGGGCGGGAAATCATTTCAATGTCTTCGTCTGGCGTTATTCTGTCTGCCCGACCTGAGTCTTCCGATTCATAAGGAGCCCAACCATTTTTGGGAATTTTGAAATCAATCGATGGATTGCCATTGCCGGTGATATCGTCGGTGTTTCCGAAGTCGATAAAGCAATCTGGTTTTGCCGACGGGAGGCCGTAGATGTCATCGCTTCTGAATTGCAGAACCGGCATGTTGTCGCCGAAACCTTTGCTATCTGGACGCAGTATCGGCATATTGTCGTCGAAGCCTTTGCTATCTGAGCGTAGCACCGGCATATTGTCGTCAAAGCCCTTGCCGTCGAAACGTAGTACTGGCATATTGTCTATCAGTTTCAGTCCTGGGCCCTTGCCAGTATCTAAACCGCTGATCGAAAAATTGTTATCGAATGCCTGGGGCAGGCTGCCACCGCGTGAGCATGAGTTGTCGCCTTTGAAGAGATCAATAGCGCTAGCAAATGACAGCGAGTCTGGTGCGGCTTTGACTTCGTCTGAAGCAGCATCGTTTGCTAGGTTATATACTCTCACCATACAGATTCACCTCTTGTGTTGGTTGGCGACTGGTTCGAATTTCGTTAGTAAGACTGACAGTCGATTGCAAATTGCTCGACTGAAATACCATACCTTGGCAATATTGGCGTTTTGGGGGCGCAGTGGGGTAACCCCTACGGAAGCTGGATAGGAGCGAATTCTTAGGGTCCACCGCACTATGAACTACTTAAATAGGCCCATGACTAAGCAGAGCCTGTTCTCAATTTCTCGCAAGTTGGTTCGCTCGAGGACACCAACCAAGCGCCGAAAGCGCAAGATGGAAGCGCTTCTGACTTGCTCTGACATGAAATAAGTTGTGTGATGCAGTCCATTGCTAGGTGAGGCAATGATCTCTAGGTGCATAGAAATCGTCTTTCCTTGGGAATTGGTGGTTTGTTTGCTTGTTCCTGGCACCACATTTACTCGACCTATTTTTGTAGCGGCATTGTTCAATTCTTGCGTTGAGACAATCACTGCTGGGTGTTCCAATCCTAGTTCAGTTCCGATTGGATTAGCAAAATCGACCATCCAAATTTCACCGCGATTGAAGGCGTTAGGTTTGGTAGGTTGATAAAATCCTGGTGTAGTAGTCATTCTTGAGCGAGACCGTCGGAGGCAGCACCTTCCATAACTGCTGAGATTTCTTGGTACTGTTTCAACAGCTTAGGGTTGGCCGACAAGTCTGCTAAATCGCTGACCAATTGCTTGGAGTTTATATCTTGCTCAAGCAATTCGATGGCGCGGTCGAGAAGAGCAGGGTGACTCAAATGTGTGAGCGTCTGCATATGGTCTAGCTTTGCCTTGGCTGCGAGATTAATTCGAACCGTCGGTTGCTTGATGGCTCTGCTTTCCATTTTTAAATACCTCTGTAGTCGATTATGTAGCCAAATTTGTATACAGTCAATTCGGAACGACCCAAATTTAGCCTTCTTGAACCTATTTACTATTTTTGGTAAATTACATACCAACTAGTTGGTACTGAATTTTGGGCGAAATTCAAATTTCAAAAAAGAGACATGCCTAACCAATGGCCCGCACCCGCAATAGTCTTGAAACCCGCACCAAGCTGCTTGACGCAGCTCGTGACCTGATTCGTGCCAAGGGCTACAGCGCCACAACCGTAGACGACATTTGCCAGGCGGCCGGGGTGACCAAGGGCGGCTTCTTCCATCATTTTGAAAGCAAAGACGAGCTTGGCGTTGCCGCTGCTGAACAATTTAGCAATATGGCTGAGCAGATTTTTGGAGCTGCCCCCTATCAAGCTCTTGAAGATCCTCGCGATCGCCTTTTGGGCTACATAGATTTTCGCATCGCCATGCTTGGTGCTGAAATCTCACAGTACACGTGCTTGCTTGGCACCATGGTGCAAGAAGCTTACGCTACCCATCCAAGCGTGCGTCAGGCCTGTGATGCAGGGATGACAGCCCATGTAAGAGACTTGGCGCACGATATTGAAGACGCTAAATTACTCTACGCGCCAAAGGCCAGCTGGACGTCTGAAAGTGTCGGCTATTTCATTCAATCAGTTATACAGGGCGCATTTATTTTTGCCAAAGCCAAGCAAAGCCCAGAGGTAGCGGTGCAAAGCATGATGCATCTGCGCCGCTATTTAGAATCTTTGTTTGATACCTCTACTAAGGAGTAACCATGTCAGAAATTACATCTACCATGCCCGATCACCCAGAGGTCGCCAACAATTTGGAGCGCGAGTTAAGTTTGACGCGCATCATTGATGCCCCGCCAGAAAAAGTCTTTAGAGCCTGGACCGAACCAGCTTTGATCGTGCAGTGGTTTACGCCGCCGCCATATAAGACGATAGCGGCAGAAGTAGATTTGCGCGCGGGCGGCTCAAATGTGATTGTGATGCAGGCTCCCGATGGCACTGAGATTCCAAACAGAGGTATCTACTTAGAAGTAGTGAAGAATGAGCGTTTGGTTTTCACTGATGCTTATATCAGCGCCTGGGTGCCATCAGAGAAGCCCTTTATGACTGGCATTCTTACTTTTGAAGAGTATGAAGGCAAAACTAAATATACTGCTCGGGTTATGCATTGGACCGTGGCCGACCGCGAAGCTCACGAGAAAATGGGCTTCCATGAGGGCTGGGGTATCGCTACAGATCAGCTTGAGGCGCTTGTGGCAAAGCTCAATTTGAAGAAGTAAATTAGAGGAGGAGCGATGATCAAAAAAATAGCACTTGGTGTCGTTGCTGTTTTGGCTGTGGCGGTAGCTGTAATTTTAGGTATAGCTGCTGGTAAGCCAGACTCGATTACCGTAGAGCGCTCAGCCTTGATCAAAGCTACACCAGAGAAATTGTTCGCCAAGGTGAATAACTTGCACAGCTGGAGTGAATGGTCGCCTTATGAAGAGATGGATCCCAAAATGACGCGCACCTTTAGTGGTGCCGAGTCCGGCAAAGGGGCTGTTTATACTTGGGACGGTAATAATGATGTGGGTTCTGGCAGTATGGAGATTACTGAAGTAACAGAACCATCCAACATAAAAATTGATTTGCATTTTCTCAAACCGTTTAAGGGCGACAATAAAGTCAATTTCTCCTTTCTACCTGAGGGTGACATGACCAAAGTTACTTGGGCTATGACTGGTGAGAGTCCGTTCATGTGTAAGGTGATGCAAGTGTTCTGTAGTATGGATGACATGTGCGGCAAAGACTTCGCCAAAGGCCTAGCCAAGCTAAAGACTGCTACTGAGATTTAAAACGGAACTTTCACTCTTCGACCCCGTCAGCTGGCAGACCACAGATCAAACCACGGATTGAAGAGGAAAAGTAATCATGTCGAATTTGAAGCAGGCATTTGCCTTAGCGGCTGCTTTATGTACTGTGCCACTCGGTACTCTCACCTGCATGGCCGGTGAAACGCAGTCTAGCAGTATGGCGCAGACCCAGAGTAGTAGCCCAGCTGCGCCGATTGGTACTACAGCTAGTACTACAGCTAGTACTAGTTCTAGTAGCCAGAACTCCACCCAGGCTGGCACCTCCAACTCTAGTCAGGCATCAACTGTTGACCGTCAGTCGACCTCAGCTAGCAGCAGTCTTGCTCCAGGAAATAACACCACCACAATACAGTCGACAGTTACGCCCAGTGTTCCGGTGACCACCACCACAGCTTCTAATCGCACGAAAACCGCAGTGCAGAAGACTGCCGTGCGCCCAAGGCCTAAAGTGAAAACCTGGAAGACTCAAACCTGGAACCATAGAGTATTCAGACGTTAAATAGGGGTCTAAAGTCGTCGGGCGGGGTAAACTAAGATCATAAATTGGAAAAATTGATGATTTTGGATTGCCCTAGACAATTTAAGCTAAACTGCAAGGTCGGGGCCTTAGTCCCGTCATTGTTTCTGGCGATTGTTCTGGCTATCGGTCTGGCTATCGGTCTGGCTATTAGCCTGGCGCAAGTTCCAGCCTTTAGTCTTGAAGATGGCACAAAGAAGAAGCTCATTGCTGAGTATAACCATGGCGATTTTAAGCTGGCCGAGGTCACTGGCCGCTTGGCGTTGACTCAACAGCCGGGCGATATGGAAATTCGCTACTACCTAGCCAATACTTTGTCTAAGTTGGGCAAAGCTGACGAAGCCATTTTTGAATATAGGCAGTGCTTGAACAGCAGCGCTTCAGTACAGCTGAAAGAGTTTTCTAAGCAAGGGCTAGAGAAACTGTTGCAGCAGAAAGAGGCGGCGTTAGCGGCTGCTATAAAATCGCCTGCGCACCAGAAAGAAACTGAATTGAATGCTTACCAGAGGCGTCTCAGTGAAGAGCAAAATCAGGCTGAAACTAGACTGAGAGATGAATTAACCCAGGCAAAGAGATTAGCTAGCGAGCGTTACTCTTTGCGCTCTCGTCACAGTCCAAGAGACTATTCACCGTCGTCTTATCAGCAAAACATCAGCGATGCTAACTTTTACCAGAGAGAGCTGAGAGCACTTGACGAAGATTATTTTCGTAAGGTCGCCGACTTGCGCAACCATGCCGCAAACGCTTTGAGTCAGACTAACTGTGGCAAAGGCACAATTCGTGTGATGCCGTCGTTAAGCTCTAGCAAGGTGAAGAACTATATAAATTACTCGGACGAAGTTGAACCTGTCGTCAAGCCGCTACCAGAGTCAATGAGTGCTACTGCCCTTTCGCTTGGTTCTAGCACGACAACAAGAAAACGCAACGTGCCTTCAGGTAAGACTAAATGAAGTCATCGTCAAGGCTTGCGAAGGAGCTGCTTTGCATAGTTGTTTTGCTTTTTGCCGCAGCTCCGCAATCTAAGGCTGCACCTCAAGCGAAATCGCCCAGCAGTAGCTCTATTACTCTATCGGGTGAAGTCAATATTCTGGCTGGTGCCTGTGCCGCATCAGGACTTACAATCAAAGACAATAAGTTGCCTACCGTAGTTGAGAAGGTAAGAATGGGTTCGGCTGCTGCCTATGCTGGTTTGACTGCAGGAGATCGCATTCTCAATGGTCAGATTGGTCAGAACAAGATGTTTCTTGCTATTGAGCGCGCTGGCAAAAAATATACTGTGGCCCTGCAATACACTCCCGATAACTTGGCCGCTGATGCCGCTCGCGAAGCAGCGCGAAATAATCCAAAGTTAAGGCTTGCAGCTGGTGTTACTTCACCTGAGCAAGAGAGAAAGTTAGAAGCCGCGCGTGTTCTTGCTGCTGCCGCTACTGAGTCTGTAGATTGGCGCACGTTGAGAGATTATGAGATCGTGGTTATGGTTGATTCGTCAGGTTCTATGGACGATATGTTAACGTCGCCACCGATGACAAAATGGCAATGGTGCAGTAAGGAAATTTACAACTTGGCCAAGGAAGCCGAGAAGCTTAGCAGTGGTGGCCTTACTCTTTGTACTTTTGAGACTGACCACGAAATGTTTGCTAATTGCACGGCTGCCACTGTCAGACAGATTTTGCAGAGCCGCCACCCTGGTGGTGGTACAGACTTAGCCACACCACTGACAGAAGTGATTGATAGACATTTTAAGAAGGCTCAACGTAAGCCGCTATTGGTTGTCGTTATCACAGACGCTCTGGTATCAAACGATGAGATTGAAAATGTGTTGATTGCGGCTTCTAAGCGCCTTCGTTCGTCGAAAGAGGCTCAGTTTCTCTTTTTGCAGCTAGGTGATGACGCTTCCGGACAAGAGCTGGCTCAGATATTAGATGATGAGCTAACCACTCTCGGTGCTCCATTCGATATCGTTAGTAGTATCACGTCTGATCCTCTAGTTTCTTTTGGCTTGCGTCGTGGCATGATTGCTGCTTTGACCAAAGCACCTGAAACTAGGCATACAAAGAAGGCCGCAACTCCCAGCGAAGAGCTCGCTCGCGTGCGCGAAGAACTCAGGCGTCTGAGAGCGCAGAAAGTTAAGTAGAAGCAGAAACAGAAAGAGGCATCCCGATCAGGCTTTTGCTTACCAGCTAGTTTTTCTGCTTGGGCAAAGATACAGTTAGCACACCATTCTTAAGAGTGGCCTTCACTTTGTCGCCATCGACTTTGCATGGTAGTTGTACAGTGCGCACAAATGACTGACTAACTGTGGAGAACGACTTGTTATTGCTCATCTCTTCTTTCTTCTCACCTTTTATAGTGACCACGTCAGTACCTACTTCTACGTTTACATCTTTCTCTGACAGTCCGGGCAGTTGCGCCACAATTTGAATTTCCTGAGCACCATCGACGGTCTTAACTGCTGGTACGTCCATCGGAAAACTAACGAAATTCGGTAAAGCCAGAGGGGCAATATCTAAGTTGACAGGTGTGAAAAATGGGTCTAGAAATACACTCCAGAGATTGGGTGCAATCAGATGGTTAGTAGAAATAGAAGCGCTCTTCATTTTGTGAACTGGAACATTTGACCCGGTTGCAGCTTTTGTAGCAGCTTCATTTGCTCTAGCCGAGTTTTGAGTGTCAAATAGATCTTTACTGGCGTAGCCGCCGATAAAGCCAGTCAAGAGCGCTAAAGCAATGAAGCTAACTGCTTTAACTTTCATTTTATCCATAGCATTCCCTCCCTTTCTTGTGGAGGGCCTCGGCTTAGCGAGGCCCTCGTTGACTCACTGAGCGGTTCTTACTTACTTGATTACTTAGATCTTCGTCGCTCGCTATTCCTTTTTGATAGGAATAGACTTGGCACTTGCTTGCGCTTTGGCTGTTTTTGCGAACGAGACAGTTAGCACGCCGTTTTTGAAAGAAGCATTGCAGCTATCTTGGTCTACCTCGCAGGGCAGTGAAATTGAACGAGTGAAGGTGCCGTAGCTGCGCTCCATGCGATACCAACCTTGAACGTTTTGCTCACACTCCTTTTTCTTTTCGCCACTGATTGTGAGCATATCTCTCGAAAGCGAAACGTCGATTTCGTTTTCGCTCAAACCAGGCAATTCTGCCGATATGCGAAGCTCTTTGTCGGTCTCGCGAACATCGATGCGTGGAGTGAGTGAGCTGTGATCTGCGCTTGAGAATGGGGAAAGTGCAAAGGAACGCCCGAGCATCGGCATTTCAGTGGCACGAAAGAAATCATCGAATAGTCGGTTCATTTCGCTCTGCAGCGAATAGACCGGATGTTCTTCCTTGTTGTCGTTAAAATCAGTTGAGTCGTCTCTGTGGACTGTCAGGCCATTTTTCTTGTTGAGCCATTTTGAAGGTAATAATTTGAAGTCCATAGTTATTCCTCCTGTTGTAAATGGGGACTTTATTCTGACTTTACTGTGATCTTTCTAGCCATCGATTTTGTTGACTTCGGCAGAATGAGCTTTAGAACGCCATTTTTGACGGTTGCTTCAATACTATCCCTGTCAACTTCTTCAGACAGCATAAAGACGCGACGATAGTTTCCTTCTGGGCATTCACAGTGAACGAGTTTGAGTTCGCTCTCGGCATGTTGGGCTGTAAAACCATTGATGGTCAGCACATTTTTTTCGAGAGTAATATCAATAGAGTGCTCATCTACCCCAGGCATATCGGCCAGGATAAAGAGACAATCTTTAGTTTCGTAGACATCTGACAATGGCACAAAGACACGCCGGTTGCGGATTGGCTCTCCTGTTTGCGGAGTGGAAACTTCTTCTTTCTTGCGTTCAGCCATAGCACTAGTCATGATTAAAAACCTCCTTTGAGAAATGCAGTGACTTACGATGCGTGAACGGTAATTTTTTTCGGCAGATCTACGGCGGCTCGGGTAAACTCAATTCTAAGCATGCCGTTGCTGAAGGACGCATTGACTTTGTCGGCATCAACTAAATAGGGTAGCTCAATTGAGCGTGTGAACTGCCCATAGCCTCGTTCGCGCCTATGATAAGTCTGGCCTTCTTCAGGCTCAGCTAATTCACGTTTCGTTTTCAGCGTTACTGTCTGGTTGCAGACCTGAAGATCGATGTCTTCAGGAGCAATGCCAGGTACTTCGGCAACTATGACAATGCTTTTTTCTGAAGCCCAGACATTGATAGGGGGAAATTCACTCCTTCGCCCCTCTTGTATGTTGTTGACGAGCCTGCTCAGTCGATCTTGCAGAATATGCATTTGTGTTGCTGAATCAAACGGTGATGCAAGTTCCTGGAAGAACATAGCGTAACCCTCCCTCATTACTTACAAATATTCGAATTGTCAGATCAGTTTTAAAATTACCCGCTTGGTTGCGGAGAGCTAATTGTCATAGCCTTATTAACAGTGGGTTTCCATCTGCAAATAGTGGACATTCGTTCTGTAATAAATTTAAAACCAAAAGAAATACTGACCCTGAATTTCTAAATAGTTTTTTTATAGATTTGTTTTCATGGCAATGCCAAAGTGCTGAAGTTTCTCTCGAATGCGCGGTAGAGCTTTGATGGCTGCTTCTTCACCCTTGGATACCGCTTCATCAACAAAACGTCTATCTTTAGATAGAATCGGAATGTTTACGAGCTCTGGGCGAATTACTATGTCGGCACCATGCACTTTGTCTTCATCTAGTTGCTCCAGGGTGGCGTTCATGACCCGATCAAAGACAGTTCTATAAGAGGTAAATTTTTCAGCAGGTACAGGCTTCATGTCATTATCTATTTCAACAGAAATAACAAGACGTGCACCACTGCGTCTCGCTTCATCGGTCGGTAAGTTGTTGCGAATTCCGCCGTCAACATAAAGCTTGTCGTCTATGGGCACGGGTTGCATCAGCAGAGGAATTGTGGCACTGGCTCTGAGCACGTTGTCTAGTCGGCCTTCGCTAAGAACGTGTGCCTGCCCGTCGATTAGGTTCACTGCGATACTAGAAAAAGGTTTTTTAAGATCTTGAACTTTAATATCAGGGTTGATAAGCAGTTTGTCGATTATTGTCTTTAACTTTTCACCGCTTACTAGGCCTGCATAGGGTTTTTTCTTGCCCAGATAAATGACATTGCGAACTGGAGCCAGTAGCATTCGGCACCAGAGGAAATGAGGCAAATATGCACTGACTAGTGAGCCGTCGGAAAGTACAGATTGAACTTTGTCTAGCGGCACTTCTGCGCAGTGAAGTCCACCAACAACAGCACCCATGCTATTACCGACAACATAATCGATTGGAATGCCTTCGCGCTCTAGAACTCGTAAGACTCCGATATGAGCTGCACCACGAACCCCACCGCCGCCCAATGCCAGGGCTACTGTCGGATGTTGCGCGCTGCTATCGCTTGCCAGAGCGGGCAAGAAAGCTAGATTTGCAGCGAAAATAGCGATAACAAGAGAATTAAACGACTTTTTCATCTTCTTTGACCTATTGACTCAGAAGAGTGAAAGCATCTGATAGCAATACTCTACACAAAATTTCAAATATTGCCTTGCAAGATGAAGCATTAATTCCACTTGTCATATTTTGAGTTTGGCCCTGGATTCCCCCGCATGGCTGGTTTTAGCTAAATTGACTGACGGAGGTAAAACTCATGTGAATTATGGTGCTGTATTTAAAAGATATATACAGGCTGGTGGTCCAAACTGTTCGCCACTGTTGCTCGAAGCTGTAGCTAAGAGTAAAGTTAAATCACCGAAAGTGATCAATCGGGGCTTAGCTATGCCTTGCGAATACTTTGGAGTTAGAGCTTAAGTTTTTGGGTTGAGAGAGAAGCAACTTCTAGTGGCTGCTTTTCTCTTCTGTGAGGTAAAATAGTTGTTGCATAGACTATTTTACCTCAATTAGTTGCTGGAGTTACTATTCTTCAATGAGAGATTTATACCGAACTCTCCATCAGGCTCGACGAACGAAGGGTTTCACTCAATGTCAGTTGGCTGAACTCTTGCAGTTGGGTCAAAGCTATTTGTCGCAAGTAGAGCGCGGTAAGCATGATATTAAAACAAGCACCCTAATTGATTTGGCCAGAGTACTTGATTTAGAAATTATGCTTGTTCCACGCCAAGCAGTGCCTGCGGTTTCTTACATGATTAGCTCGGATTGTTTGCTGCTCGCAGAAGAGCTACCACGCGCCTATGGCCCACTGCCAGATGAGGTTTGAAGGTGGTGTTGCTATGTCTGGAAACCTAGTTTCGTTAAAAGAGAAGCTCTCGCCAATTTTTTTCTAATTTACTTACAGAGGGGAGATTGAGAATATATTCGGCAGTCAATGCTTGGGTTCGCAAGACTCAGGAGTTTCCTCTGAGTCGGCACCAAGGAATGAAGTACCGTAGACGCTACAGCTTCGCGATAGCTCTCTTCCCTTTGCTGCTGGCTGGCCTTGCCTTGCCTGTGCCGCCTGCTGTTGCAGGCCACAATGTTGTGGCTGGTTATGTTACTCCCGTTGCTTTCAAGAAGATTCAGACTTCGCAGCGAATACTTGGTCAGTTCTTGCAATTCTTGGCCGCTCGGAAGGACACCGCTGTTTTGTCTGAGCAGCAAGCAGCACTTGAAACAGCCCGGTTTATAAACGGCATCAATGATCCGAAAGTCTTGGTCGATCTTGCCTTGGCTGCACAAATGAAAATTAGCATCTATTCCTTCATGCCCAAAGCTGATCTAACCTTGTGGAAAGGTCTGTACCGAAATTGCTGTCAGAATAAGAGCGTGAAAGCTGATAGCCGTTGCCAGACTCTTCTGTTGCATTTTAATTGCCCAATGCAGCGTTCAGCTAAGTCTCGTTCTAATAGCCGCAGCGAGATTCTTTCTCGACAATTTCAGGCGCTTAAGGTTATGGATTCGTATCTTGTTCAAGCTGTTTCCTTAGAACGTCGACATGCTCAAAATAGAGACATATGGTATTTAGTTGTGGTTCCAGAGCTGACAACACTGAGTGATAGTGATGTCCTCACTGATCTAGCTACCGGTGCATATTGCAAGTGGAATACATACGGAATCTTCGACGGCAAGAATGAGCTCTATAATTTCTTTGTGACGTGTATGAACCAAGTTCCAGAACATCCCCGAGACCAGGCAATTGACGTAATTAACTTTTTGCGGTGCCTCTCTAGCGGCGGCGCTGCCACATCGGAATTTCTTGACGGGTTTGAAGCTAGAGTACTGGGTTTAAAAATGAGCGAGTACATGATGCGACGCGACACACGAAACAGACAGTAGATATCTATCTCGTCTCAATATTTAACTCGCTTACTTCGCCGGCACGCCCACAATCGAGACCCCGGTTGGCCCATTAACTGTGCGTTTGAGATCAATATCAAAAGTAACTTGATTGGCTGGTGGCTTTGGAAAATCAGGTATTTCAAAGAAGCCCACTTGATCAACAATCTTTACTGCTGTTTCTCTAAATTCTGTTTCGCGGGGTATATTGCGCTCAACGTCATCCGCCGGAATGAATTCTACAACTCGGCCTGAAATGTCATGATCTGGTTTGATAGTTACTTCTAGCTTTGCTGTTCCTGGGCAGACGTCGGCTGTTTGCCAGCGGGTATAAATTGCTTTGGCTACGACGCGATACCACTGCGGCCAAGTGTCGCAAGGGGTAGCTTGAAACTGGGTTAGCACGTTGGCTCTAGCCATCTCGCTTACCGGTTCTATTCTGGTGAAAATTCTCTGTGCCTGCAATGTGCCTGGCACAGCGCTCAAGCTTACAGGAGTGGGCTGATTGGCCGACCAGCGGCCGCCGAGAGTCTCTTTGCTTTGGCCGGGTGGAGTTATGCTCACTTCGTATCCTGGAGCAGTCGTGATACCGTGTTTGGTGATGTAGTGAGTTTCTTCCGCTTGTGGAGCGGGCAGGCTAGATCTCAAATTAGTAATTGTATAAATGCCTGGGGCAATCATTTGCAAAGCCGGCTGAATGGCACTGGTCAAAGAACCCAGTGCTGAGCCTACCATGCGGCCACCGAAGAATGCCGTCGGTTGTGCTGTTAGCGGAACTGGTATGGATGAAACAGCTAACTCTGGTGATAGAACAGTGACGCCTCTGCCGACCGTCTGGTAGTGATTTGGAGTGGTATCAACCGAGCGACTGCCACCACTAAATATTGATGTGACATTAGAACCTGGAATATAGTTGATAACTCCGTGAGCTGGTGTGCGATTGTAGGAAGATATTGGTGCAATTAGCCCGTACATCCGGCCATTCCCACCTCTGGCAGTGTCGCCGAGAAGTTCTACGGGGCCGCCAGTAATACCGCCGTTGGTGCCGCCTGTGTGCACATTGCCGCGAATTTGCTCAGGTATGTATGAATCTCTTATTGGTGATAGGGGGCGGCCATAGGCACCATTGCCGTTAACTTGACCTTGAAACTGGGGGACTAGGCGTAGTGAGGGATTTAACTGCGATTCACTTTTGATTCCACCCTGCAAGGGGCCGGTGCTGCTCACGCCTGAAGTCAGAGGTTGTTGACTGGGTACAACTGGAGCTGGTGCGGGGAAGTAGTCGGTGACGCCGTTGCTGGCCTGGCAGGGGCTGGCAAAGCAAATTCCGGTCACTAGTGAAAGCGGGGCGGAACCCAACAAAAGAAACGGCAAGAGAAGCGATAGTGAAGGAGTGTTTTTGCTGCGCATTTGAGGCTTCGTATCTTTTCTTTGAAGGACGAGTCTTGATGAAAGAACCATGAATTTCATCCTAGCAAAAATAGTCATACCCAAATTTGCCGTTTGCCAGCCGTTCAGTGCCGAACGCTCATGCCAAATGGCCTTCTCCGGTGTTTTTATGCGGATAAGACTCAACCAAGGCTCTCGTTTTTTGTTAATTATTGCCGTCTAGAATCCCCAAAATTGGGCATATATAACTAGCTCAATCAAGGTTGGATCTATCCATGGCAGGTCCTGAAAGCAACAAAGAAGCATGCAACCTTGACGGCGCAATCCGGCAAACGGCTCAGGGTAAAGACGTTTCGGCCAAATTCAATTCTGAATGTAGTCCTGAAGAGCGCAGAGAGTTCTTCTCTAATTTACGTGAGCGCAGCGGTGCACCCGAATCTAAGCAGGGCACCCATGTTTCGTCTATGCTCAATGGTTTTCAGATAGATTTCGATTCGGCCAAACGCACTCTCGACCACATCACTCCACCAGCTGGTCAGGCTAAACACGGCCCGTCATCGCACGCTGTTGAAGTTGGTGATAGTAAAAAACAGGGAGCTGCTAAAACCGCAGATACTCGCACACAGACAGTGTCCGACACCGGTAGGCCAGGTGTAGATGATCGTATGTCTCAGTCCACGAGACAGAATATGAGTTATGAAGAACGGCAGATAGCCAAAAAGATTGGCGACGATTTACTAAATGGTAATAACGTGTCAGAGGCCATCAATGGTTTGGGTCGTGATGCTAAAGTTCGGGTCATGACTGAAATCAAAGGGCATCTGGCGGAGCAGCCAGGAGCAAAAGTCGATGTTTCTAACACAGCAGGTCCAGACGGCACTAGATCGACAGTAGTAGAAACTGCTAAGGGTCAAAAGATGCTCATTACCGAAAGCAACCTTGGCATTCCTCAAGACATTCAGTTTAATGGCGGCGGTATAAAGAGTAAGGTGTTTGGAAGTTCCGATCTCTACGATCGACCAGGCGAGACAAAGACTGAATCAACTTCATCGGGCTCTACCTGGAGAGAAAAGCTATTAGGCAAGCCCCTTATTGAAGGCGACGGCCCCTTAGCCCGAGTAGCTCGCGGCGAACCCATTACTGAAGTTGAGCGTGCCGATCTCGAGAAGAAGAGATTGATCTACAGTCCTAAAGACAAAACTCAATAGGCAGCTCGGTTAAATCAAGGTTCAATCAGAGTTCAATCTAGGTTACTGCCATTGCAGATTTCGTTTACTTTTTCTTGAATGAGCTCTCTAAGTGATCGTTGCTTGGTTTTTCTGCGATGCGAGCTAGAACGTGCGAGCCCACGATTACACCGAGCTTCACCTGCGGCTTGTAGGTCGAAAGCAGAATTGCTGGTCCGAAGATATTGGCTCCGTGGGTGAGAACACCTGCGGTTTGATCTTTAAAGGCAAGTTTGTCTACGGCCCAGTTGATACCGACACCGGCGCCAAGAGTGAGGAGGCTTGCCTTCATGAAAGTAGCTTGTTCTTGTCCGAGCAAGCTAAAGGCCTTGCTTCTTGATTCAATAATTTTGCCAGCGTTTTTCTCTAGTGTGGCAGCCATGTCTGATAGGCCTTCACTCTGGATCAGTGGATTTTTGCTCAATCCCTTCAGAGCGACTAAGTGTTCGCCTTGGCTCGTAATTAATTTCTCTGCACCCGGTGCATGGGTTCTTTCAATTTGGCCAAGCAGTCCCTTGAGTTGCTCTGGTCGCTTTAGTTCAGCTACTTTTTCGGCACTCAGTGCTGGGTCGAACTCAAAACGTCTTCCGGTCTCGAAAAGGGTTGGATGAGTTTTCATCAGCTCTTGCATTTCAAGGTCTGCGGCATGCTTACTCAAGCCAATGTTGGCGCGCAGATTCTGTAGGCTGCCATAAAATTCTTTCTCTGCAAGATTGGCGGCTCTGCCTGCTTCAGTAAGGTCGCTGGCGCCACCAGGGCCCGCATCAGCTAGTGCTTTGCTGAATCGCTTAGCGCTTTCGTCTAGTTCAGTGGTCCACTTGGTCAGGTCATCTTGCTGTAGAAGCGGGCTCTTACCTAAGTGTTCAGAATATTCGCTAACTTGCTGCAGTTGCTCTGCGCTTAGTGCTGTCTTAGGTACATTGTCGATGGCCTGTAGTACTTCATCTAAGTCGCCTGGGCGATGAAGCTTCTTCACCATGTCTTCAGCCAAATTGGCTTTTTCGAATTCAAAGCGATAGCCTTTGTCTAGCAGAGACGGGTCTGCTTGAACGGCGGCATCTGCTGTGGCGCTTGCTGCTGTTAGTTTGCTCTTCAGTCTAGTGGTCAAGTCTTCGCGGCTGATATTGAAATCGGTGGCTAAGTTTTGGGGAATAGCGTGGTCACTTAGAGTCACTACTTTAGCACCGGCCGATTCTGCTACGTTTTGACTGCCGCGTCTGGCCAATAAGAAGCCTGAGAGCAGTGCCGAGGGAATTTCAATCATGTTGCTTAACTCTTGACCGGCAGTGAGGTTGCTGCGGTAAGGTCTGGCCACATCTTCATCTTTGATAACAGGAGGTATTGGTTTTGGCTCGGGTACGCGGCGGAGGGTTGTTTCTGCCTGGGTTGCTTGTTCGTTTGTTGCTGGTAAGCGGCGCAGTGTAGATTCAGCAGGAGCGGCTTGTTCGCTTGTTGCCGGCAGCCGGCGAAGATTGGCATCTGGCTGTACGGTTAAGCTAGGCAGGTCTTTGGCCGTTGTTGCTGGGGTTTCGATGCCCTTGGCTGCAGGATCTTTGTGAATGTCTACTGAGTTAAGATTGAGCCCGCTGTGAAAGCGTTTGAGGATGGCGTTTTCTTGTGGCTGGTCAGACATTGCTGGCTCCTGAGTCGATTGCTATTCCTTAAGATAAGGCAAGCCAGGCTTGGTTGTAATGGGGGGAATACGCACTCTAGATTAAGCACTCTCGGCCCGTGGGCAACAATGATGGGGCTGCACTGCCCATAAGTGCTACGATTTTAAGCTGAGCCATCATTCGCGATGGCAGGTACGACACAAAATTAACGGCATTGAGCAATGGCTGGAAAGCAATTATTGGTGATATTAGGCGTGATGTTGGCCTTTTTGGTTTGCACTGGAGCCACCTATTACTGGGCTTGGTTTAATGTCTGGAGCGCCGATCAACACGGGCCAGCCATAGGGGCGGAGCCTTTAAAGATTAAACTTGTGGCCGTGACAAAAGACATTCCAGCTGGTGGCGAAATCAACGCCACCAATGTCGACGAACACTACGAAACTGTCGACCACATTGCTCTTGATGCATTCTCGTTTGCCTCTGAGTGTATCGGATGTAAGGCCAAATGGGCCTTGAAGAAAGGTCAGTATTTGGCCAAGCATGATATTCTTCCGGAATTTAAGTGAAGCTAAAATGACTGACATGCAAGAGGCTTTGAAGCCTATCAAGTATTTCTTGTTCCTAATTCCCATAGCCATGGGGGCGGGATACTACGCTGGCAACGAAATCGCTGTTAGCGAAGTGGCTATGCACAAGGCGGAGAAGCTTGAGGTTAATACTGCTCAGGGAACAGTTGTTCGAGTGCTGCAGAACGTGCCACCGAATACGGTGATTGATTCTGCGATGTTGCAGGAACAAAAGGCATTTAGTAATCGCATAGAACCTGATTTGGTCAACTCCGGCGACTTAGTGGTTGGTAAGAGAACAAAGTTTGGCTTGAACAAAGGACAGTTGGTTGTAGTCGATGATTTAGCAAAGTAATTGGAGACTGAAGTTGAAAGCTCACCCTAAAGTTATACGCTCACTTATTGTATTGTTAGCTGCTGCCGTCGTGCCAATATCAGCTGCTCAAGCGGGTGGAAGCGGTAGTTTGCAGCGTGATACTGATCAGTTAGTGCGATCTGTGCAGACGGGTTTAACTTTGCAAGGTAAGTGGCCCCCGCCGGTAGGTAGTCCAGAGATGCAGCTGTGCACTGCTTTGCAAGCTTTTACGCAAGAAGTAAAACGAGCTCCTAATAGTTCTAACAACAATCAATATCAGAATGGTCAATTTGGCAATCCGCAATTTGCTGGTCTGCAAGCTAGCGCTGCCAATGTCGATAGCTTAATTGGTTTGGCCAGCAACTCACCTGACGTGGCGTCGCGCTGGATGAGTATTAAAAACCAGATCGGCTCTTTTGGCGGAAATCCTTATGCTAACCCTTACGGGAATACTTATGCCAATCCGTACTATCAAGGCTCAGTCAATCAAGCTGGTTTCAATCCAGCATTTAATAATGGATTTAATCCAGCCTTTAACCCTGGTTTCAATAACAACAACTTTGGCACAAACAGCTTTGGCAACAACATCAACGGATTTAATAATCCGGGCTTTAACAACAATTTTGGCAATCAATACGCCAATACCAGCGTTAATGTCAGCGGACGAGTGAGCGATTTGAACAATGCTATGCGCGATTTCTCTGGCTTTTCGCAAAAGTCGCTGGGCTCCGGCGGTTTTAATGCTGGAAACCCTTCTGCAATTTTCGCCATGGCCAACGCCTTACAGCAGTTGCAATCGACAGTTAAGAGCGCTGGCAACAGTTTGGCCCGCTCTAACAGCTATGGTCAGCAGCAAATGCAAGTGCAGTTGATGGCAACGGCTTTTAATAATTTCGAGACTCAGTTTAACCAGGCTGGCCCCAATGCCGCTGTGCAAATGCGCTATGGTCAGCTTAAGCAACAGTTTTCAATTTTGCAGCACTCGGTATTAATGAATTCTGGACGGATGCGTTAATGTGAGAAATCAAAAAAAACTTCGTTGAGTGTTTTTACTCACGTCTTTTTCACGTTCTTGCCATTAGTTTAATAGAGCAAACGCACCGCAGCGATGCACTGAGTCGAGCGAAGAGCAAAATTTTATAAAGTTACCGTGGGGGTAGAGACGAATCCCGGTAGGTTGAGGCCATCAACCTTCCGGGAATCGACTCTTTTTAGGGTGCCAATATTTTCGGCAATAAATAAACATTGATGAATCCTTCACTGGGGCGGGAAAATTGTCTGTACAGTGTATGAGGCTTGCCGTGTTTGTTGCTTGGCTATCTGCAAGAGTGCTCTTATTTATCGCCGCGATCTTAGCTATTGCTGCTGTTAACCCAGCGTTGGCCAGTAATGGTTATTTTAGTCTAGCTCCATCAGTAGAGCCTAGGTACAAAAAACTGATAAATAGCAATAAGGATACTTACACCGCTGAAGAAACTAATTTCTTGTGTAGTGTCGGCGAGCAGTTTAGGGACAATAAGCACATTGGCGAGGCCAAACGGATCTTTGAGAAACTGCGGAAGGCAAATTGTCTTACTCCTGATGTGCTGTGCGGCTCCGCGTTCACGTACATGGATGATTTGGACGATACTGCAGATGCTGTTATGGCCGAGAAGTTCTTAAATCAGGCTATTGCTATCGATAAGAATTGCAGCAAGGCCTATTCTCGGTTAGCTGAAATAGCTTTGCTTCAAGACCATGTTCAGCAGTCGCTAAGCCTCGTGAACCGAGCAATAAAGTGTCCGGTTATTTACACCCAGTCGTATCTGATTAAGGCGCGAGCGCTGAATATGCTCAAGCGCTACGACCAGGCCTATCAAGCTATTCTCGATGCTGAGAAATACTATGATAAGGGTGTCGCGGTTTACAGTACTAAAGCTGGCATTCTAGAGCAGCTGGGGCGCAATTCTGAGGCGGCCGATGCTTATCGCCAGTCGGATAATCGTCACCCGTCTGACTGGGCTAGGCACCAAATAGTTAATTGTTTGCTCAAGGCAGGCAAGCCAGAAGAAGCACTAAGAGAGACAGCTCGCCTTATGGCAATCGTTCCTAACGATCCTGACGTTTTTCGATTGCGCAGCAGTATTTTTAAGAAGCTCAAGAATTATTCTGCTGCTTTGAAAGACTTAGATAAGGTGATTGCCTCTGAGCCCAGCTCTATTGCTTACAAAGAGCGCGCTGAATTGCATGCCCGTATGGGAAATATGGAAAAGTCGAAGGCTGACTTGGTTGCGGCTCAAAAAATTCTTGAGTAGTGTGAGGCTGCTTTAATTGTGTTCACTAATGTCTGTTTAGTCAGTTATGTTTGATTATTCAATGCCAGCGCGAACGCTAGCTAGAGTCATGGCTATCATGCTGTCAGCGTACTTGCGCAGAGTCGCTTCTGTAAACGATTTGGGGTCGCGAGCTTTGAGTCGTTCATAGGGCGGGAAGAGGGCGGCAAGCAGATAACAGGCTAGTTCAGCTTGATAGAGGTAAAGCTCGGGAGCTTTAGCCGGTGGTATTTCTTTGTTGCTTCCAGCTTTTTCAAGCAAGAAAGCGATCTGTAAAAATATTGCGCCCTGAAAGTTCACAATTTCAGCCATGATAGATGGGTTGGCTGAAGCAATCACTTCGGGGCTGTGTAGTTGGCCGCTGGCAATTGACCAGTAAGACATTACATGTCCGTGCAGAAGTTCGCGCAGCACATCTAAATAGGGAGCCTTGGCCTCTCTTACCAGTTGGTTTATGCGCTCAAGTTCGCGGCTTGTGAATTGTTGAACCACAGCAACCAGAATTGCTTCTTTGTTCTGAAATTCAAGATAGACCGAGCCTTTGCTAATTGCTGCTCGCTCGGCAATGTCATCTACCGTGGTTTTTTCAAAGCCGTAATAGCCAAATAACCAGGTGGCGGCGTCTAAGATTTTTTCGCGTCTTGATAGGTTCATTTTTGTCTCCTGACACATTTTACAATTAACGAATAAAGGATTGACTATAAATACACTTTGAGTCAAACTTTCATTAGTCATTAGATTTGCGTTGCTGCCTTTAATGGCAGCTGGAGGTTTATGTTGTCAAAGAAATTAAGCAAGGGCATTTGCCGTGCTTTCACCCCCGTTTTGGCCTGTGTTTTTGCTTGGGCACCAGTGACTGAAGCTTTTGCCGCACCTGGCTGCTCCTCCAAGATGGCGAAATCGTCAGAGGGAGCAGAAAAGGACCTTTCACAGTGTTCGCCCCAGATGATGCTGCTTTTGCGAAAGTTCCAGCGGAGGCATTGAGTGCCCTGCTTGCTGATAAGGCTAAGTTAGCTAAGGTTCTCACTTACCACGTGGTCAGTGGTGAAGTATTGGCTAAGAAGGTTGTGAAATTGAAGTCAGCTAAGACCTTAGAAGGTTCCAGCGTTGCCATTAAAGAAACTGACGGCAAAGTAATGGTGGGTGATGCCAACGTTACGGCCACTGATATCAAATGTTCCAACGGTGTCATTCACGTAGTTGATAAGGTATTGATGCCACAATAGCTGTTGCAGCTGGGGCTGTTAGCTGGCGTTAGCAGCCCCGCCTTTAGCACTTAGCTGGAGTACGTGTTTTGAAGAGCAGAGCGATTAAATTTATTTTGCTCGGTTTAGTCACTGTTTGTTTTCTTTGTGTGGCTCCGCAGGCTTTTGCTAACCAAGATCGCCAGTCAAGTTCTTTAAGTCAGTCGAGTCAATCAGGTCAATCAATTCATTTATTGCGGCAGGTGGTAAGAGTGAACACAGAGCAGCCTGAAGTGCGAATAGAGAGGCGTGACAAACACACCTTTGTCGTTGGCTCTGTGTTGATTAATGCTCCGCGTGAGCGAGTTTGGTCGACTTTAGTTGATTACGATAGGTCTACTGAAATTTTCAATAATTTGAGTCTGTGTCAGGTCATAGGCAATGAGGGTGACGTTAAGTTAGTGCGGCAAGTGGTTAAGCCTGGCGGACCAATTAAGTTTGACTATGTCGTCAATTTGACTGAAACTAAGCCGAGTTTGATCAAGTGGAAGCGAAGATCCGGCTCGTTTCGGGAAGTGATGGGTGCTTGGGAGCTAGAATCTGTGGCTAAAACTTCTTCAACGTTGGTCACATACAGTATTCACTTAGATGGTGGCTATGCCTTGCCCCCGTGGCTACTGGCTTCTCAGGTTAAGGGTTATTTGCCGACAGTTCTCAATGCTCTAAAAGTAAAATTAGAGCCAGCAAAACAGGGTGTTTAGTCATGATTGTTTTCTTGCGGTCGGTTTATGCGCTAATCTTTGTTTTCATGCTTGCTCTTACTTTCTGGTGTGCCACTCAAGAGAACATTTTGGCGATACCGCCAGTGGTATTAAATGATGTCTGGTTTAGAGCAACTTTGTTCGATGCCTATTTTGCTTTTCTCTCTTTCTATCTCTGGGTCTGTTACCGTGAGAAATCGCTTCCGTTTAAAGTTTTCATGTTTTTTGCCATAACTTTTCTGGGTAATCTTGCTATGTCCATTTACGTTTTGCTAGCACTTTATCGACTTAAGCCCGGCGAAGGAGTAGAAAAGCTGTTTTCCCGACAATAAAAAGAGGGCAATTGTGGGCACAAATATGTGTGGTCGTTTGTTTTGTTAAGGACTGAATCTATTGAAGTTAAAGTCACTATTTGCCCTGATCTTGCTCGCTAGTTTCTGCCCTCTTATGTCTATGGCTGCACCTGTGCAGAAAGGTGGGGTCGAGGTCAATCGATCACAATCTTCCTTTCGTTTGCAGCGCAATGAGCCTGCTCCGGCTCCCCCGCAGGTGACACAACCACCTGAAGAGGTGAAGAGCGTCATGTCGCCTGATTTAGTTAATCAGTTTGCTACTCCAGTTGCCACTCCAGTGGCTCCTCTTACACCCGTTGCTCCTTCATCGTCTCCTCTGCAGGCCGGTACTGCTAAATTTGACAATAGTGACAATGCGCCGCGCTCGACCACAGTATGGCGACCTGGTGTGATTTTGACTGGCTCTACCGGTCAGGATGCCCTCACTCCTTTTTGCGATCTTGCTCAAGCGGCCCAGCAGGCAAAGCAATATCCTACGAGTCCAGAAGCTGCTTTTATTTATGCTGTAGCTTTAACTCGTACCAGTCAAGTTGAACAGGCCCTAAAAGAAGTGCGTCGGGCGCGCAACCTTGCTCAAGCTACCGGCGACCCTGATTATTTTAATCGTGCGGTGGGCCAGTATGAGCTGACCTTGCAAGATGAACCGAATAACAATTGTATTCGCTACGGTCTTGGCTGGGGCTATTACATGCAGGCTTACTTGTTTGCTAGCAAGGCTCGCAACAAAGTCAATTTAGAGAATCGCATGGCTGGTATCATGCCTAAAAAACAGAGCAAGACCACTGCTGGTCTGTTGGGTGGTGCGGCTATTCTTGCATCAGCCTTGACCGGTACTAGACCAATGGCATCAGCCATTCCCCGCATACCCGGAGCGCTTGATGATGTTCCGCCTTGGGCTGAACCGCAGATTAGAATGTACTATCAAAAGTGTCTCAATCAACTTGGCGAGCTAATTAAACGTGACCCAAAAGATGCATGGGCTGCTGCTTATCGCACTCATGTGCAAGAAGAGTTCGATGGTGACCATGACGCTGCTATAGCTAAGCTTGCTGGCTTGAAGAAGAGCACTCCACAGAACCCAGCTGTGGCCTTTTTCTTGGCCGATGCCTACGCCCGCAACGGCAACTATGGCGCTGGCTTAAGCTCATTTGGAGATGCTCTGAAAATTAGAGCGTCTGGCAAGTAGTAGTCACGCAGACACGTATTCACATAGGCAAGCAAACAGGTTGAGTTTCAGTTTTCTCAACTATGGTCAGCTTCGCTCAACTATAGTCAGTTCTTCAAAGCCAGACAGTCCGCAGTGGCTGCGCGCAAACGAATGACTCTTGCTCATGTCCAATATTACAAGCTCGATAGTTGTGTAAACAATGGCACCGGGCAATAGATGGCCGCCAATGGTTTTGCCTGTGCCATCCGAGATTGAGATATGTATGTGACTGCCGGTTTTAGAAACCGTTCCTGTCACTGAAACTATTTCGTGCGGGCCATCGATTTCGCTTGCGTTTTCTTGATTGGCATAACGCAAGGCTGCTTTTTTGACTGAGCCTACCAATGACAAAATCACTCCAGCTTCAATATTCTCAGACTGGCAGAGAGATTCAATTTCAGCAAAAATTTCTTGGTTAGGTTTTAGTCTTCTGACGATTGTTTGCAATCGATACTCTCACTTATCACCAAGAGCCACTGGCATACCCCAGAATAAGCCCTGACCGTAGTCAACACCACCGCTGTCCATTAGGCGCAAATCTTCTGGTGACTCGATACCTTCGGCTATGGTTTTAGCACTAATTTGTGCTGCCACCTTGACTAATTGTTTTAAGAACTGTTGATGCAGCTCACCTGTTTCGCACTTTTTAATTAGGCTCTTATCTAATTTGATGAAATCTGGTTCGAGCAAAAATAGACTTTCCAATGAACTAAAGCCTGAGCCTACCCGGTCTATAGCAATAGCTACTCCTAGTTCTTTCAGCTTATCTACATGGCTCTTAAGGCACAGTGGTTCTGCCAGAAACTCTTGATCGCCTATGGCCAAGCATATTTTACGTTTTGTGGGCTTGAATATTTCTTCTAGGCTGTCGACGGGAACATCAAGTAGTGTAGAAGAAAAGACTTTGATATGGCAATCGCTTTCGTCAGGCAGTTTATCTATCATTGCCAGACATAGTTTGAGACAGCGTAAGTCTAGGGCCGTGCGCAGATTGTGTTCGCGAGCCAGTTTGAAAAACGCTTCTGGTTGTTCAAATACTCCAGCCAAGCCGCGTGGTTGAATTTCATAAGCGACAACGTGTTGATTCTTGAGCTGCGAGATTGGCTGATAAACTGTGCGCAAGCACTCACCGCTTCGTAGCTTTTCCAGCACTTCAGCCATCTCGTTGACCTGACCATCCGGCTTTGAGAACGAAACACTGTTCTTTCCTGAACGCTTGCTTATTTTTAAACCAGAATTGGCAGCTGCAAGTATCTCTTCAATCGACATCAAGTTTTCGCTGAGGGCGGTGACTCCGGTGCTGGTTGTAATTTTGGTGACGCCATCGGCCAAATTGATTGGTGTTTCTGCCACGGCTAGCCTGACTCTCTCGGCTACCTGCAGAGTTGTCGATTGATCGGCGTCCGTGACAAGAATCATAAATTCGTCGCCGCCAATTCGGGCTACGTGATCTGATGGGCGAATAGCTTTTTGTAGGCGGGCTGAAAGCTCTTGTAAGACGATGTCGCCAACAGAGTGGCCATACTTTTCGTTTACGCCTTTAAAGTCATCACAGTCAATCAGCAGGGCAAAGTTTTGTGTGTTGTTTCTTTTGGCTCTGTTTGTTTCTGATTGCAAGACTCTTTCGAAACCGCGTCGATTCATGACTTCGGTTAGTGGGTCAATCATTATCAGACGTTTAAGCTCACGGTTGCGCTCTTCTACAGCCGAGGCCATTGAGTGCAATTTAACTTGTTGCTCTTCGTGCTGTTTTAGAAATTGACTTTGGCTGCGATAGAGATAGACGAGCAGAGCAACCAGTATGAGAGCCATGACTATCAGTTCGAACTTGTTTCCGATGAATAGGCTGGCTACAATTACTAACAGGGCCAATGCCGCCGCAACCATGATGGTATTCTTTAGTTTCTGCTTTTGCTTTGAACCCTCGCTGTCTTTGAGGGCGGTCGGCATCAGTTGGGCCAGTTCACCAGAATACGACTTGAGAATCTGAGTCAAATGGTTCTTCATTCTCAATTTGTACCCACGGGCTCATCTGATCTTGCAATATGTTATGAATGGTTCTAAATGTAAACCAATTGGGAATATTGTCAGCTGAACGTCAAAAAGGCGAAGTCTGATGGATTTGGATTCTCGTTCGCTGGTGACAGGCAAGGTCTGCCCGTCATGTAAGGTCAAATTTAGCCCTGAATTGGAGCGCTGTCCGACTGATAACAGCCTCCTTGCGGTAGTGCGGCGTGACCCTTTCATTGGCAAACTTATTGCCGATAAATATCAAATTGTTGAAGTGCTTGGTATGGGCGGTTTCGCTACGGTTTACAAAGCTGAGCAGAAGGGCTTGCGGCGTTTGGTTGCTATCAAGATTTTGCACGCTGAATTCGTCGATAAGCCTGACAAAATTAGACGCTTTCAGCATGAAGCAGAGTCGATTAGTACTTTGGTTCACCCCAATGTAGCTGCTGTCTATGACTACGGGGTCTTGCCTGAAGGCCAGCCTTATTTGGCTATGGAATTGGCGCCTGGTACAACTCTCTCTGATGTTTTAACCCATAGTAAGCGCTTAGATAGCGAGAGGGCTGTCAAGATCTTTTTGCAGGCCTGTGACGGTATTGCTGCCGCCCATGCCATTGGTCTTATTCACCGAGACATCAAGCCTTCCAACATACTTTTAGATCGTGCTGAGGATGGCTCAGATACGGTAAAAATTCTCGATTTTGGTCTAGCCAAGGTGGTGTCAGATGAGGGTGGTACTCGCGAAAATTTGACTATGACTGGTGAAGTACTTGGCACCCCAGCCTACATGTCGCCGGAACAGTGTACTGGTGGTGCTATTGATTTTCGAACTGATATTTATTCTTTCGGTTGCGTCATGTATGAGGTGCTGTCAGGAAGATTGCCGATCGAAGGTGATAATTCGTATGAGATGATGAATAAGCACATCAACGAAGCACCACTTTCTCTGTCTAAGAGCGGTGCCACTGTGCCACCTCGATTGGTGAAGATTGTCGCCAAGTCTTTAGAGAAAGATCCAGCAGATCGCTTCGGGAATTTTGAGGATCTCAAAGACTCACTGCAAGGTATAGAACCTAGCATAACAGCAGAGCTTAAGGAGATTCTTTTTTCTGGTAGCAATATCAAGCTTTCAAAGCGCAAGAGGTCGTTGAAGAAAAAGGTATTGTTGTCTTTCTGGTGTTGCATTCTCTTGGCTATGAGTGCCGCTGGACTTGTGTACTATGAAAATAGAAGCAACCAAATGAAGCAAGCGATTGCAGCGCACTTTGGTGAGAAGATCGAGACGATAGACTGTGGAGTGATTTCTTTTCAGTCTCCTGCGTTGTATGGCCCAGCAAGTGTCGCTGATAAGGCTGTGCTTCTACATGTGCAGAGCCGCATTGACCCTGGTAGTTATATTGAGTTCAAACATTTCACAGATTCGCCTACTGTAGAGGCCTGTGCTAAGGTGCAGCGACGCTATCACGCTATTTATGAGCGTTTTGTTGAGGTCAAGCCGATACATGCAATCGACTTTGGCAAAGACAAGAAGATTAATGGCTTGATGACAGAGTTTGTGTGTGAACGAGCCGGTTTAGTCTTTCGCGAACGCCATACCTACTGGGGCAATGATAAGTCTATTTGGAAGTTAAAAGTATGCACACAAGAAGTTGAGAATACAAAGCACGAACAAATATGTGACACTGTATTTGATACTGCTGAATATCGTCCTAATGCTAAATTTGTGAGGCCGCTTCTTCAGTGATTAGTGCCACTATCATTCAATACACATTCTCGTCGAACTCTGACCAGCGGTTTTTAATTGTTAGGTCAATTACAACACGCTGTGAGCGCGGGCCATGTTGTATAACTAATCCTGCATGATTGTCATCGACTAAGCTTAGGCTGAATAGTTCTTTTCTGTAGTCGTAGTCTTTGTCTTTCAAGCGATAAAAGGTTTTCACTAGACGAAGGCCGTTGATAACAGGATAGTCTTCTTGCAAAGCCAGGCTTGTACAGAACGTGCCGTCTGTGGTCAAGCCACGCAGAACAAGGTTGTGCTTGGCTGTTTGCAGAGTGGTTATTTCGATTATTTTTACTGCCTCTTTCCTTTCTGCGAGTATTAATATTCCAGCAAAAACCTGCACTATGACTAGAATGCCTATGCCTAGGGCCCGACTATTATTGGTCCAACAGAACAGCAGTATAGCGAAGCAGGTAATGGTGGCAGTCGGCCACATTAGTAGCATCGAAAAAAAGACGAGTGCGGCAATAACAGGAATTTCGTTGCGGCATTCTTGAGAAAACAGCACGATAATGCCAATCACTGGGGTGCACATACTCACAGCCGAGAGCAGCTGCCGCAGGCGGTCATTTTCAATTTCGAAGTATCCGTGGGTGCCTAGAAACCAGTTGGCGATGAATACCAGGCCGGAGGCGACAAAGAGCCAAAAGAGGTTGCGCTCATTGAGGTGAAGAAATTCAGATATTGACGATTTTGAGGTCCTCATCAAACAATTATAAGGCCTCTATGGAACTACTATGTGTTGCTTGATGTAGAGAGGACTGTAGGCACCGGCTCAGTGAGTATTATAGCCGCTCAATTCACTGGCCTCCTAGCCACCGCCACCAGCCACAGAATCTGGGGCTGGTGGCGGTGGCTGTAGGGAGGGTTGGTCTTGCTCCCACCACCACCACCTCCACCGTCGCGGATTCCACCAGCCTCCGGGTCTTCCTGTTGATGGTGGTATTGGTGGCTTGGTGTCGTCGTCAGTCGCGGCCACAGCCGTTGTAGTTGAGGACCCTACTGGCCCTTTTGTGTCGTCATCGGCAGTGGCCACTGTGCTTCCGGCGTTATCCGGGTTTTCCATCAAAGCTTCGGAAGCCAGAATGAAAGTAAAAGGGCCGTTTACGCCGGGAATGTTGATGGGAAGTGGCAGAGGCAGGAAAGGATTGCATTTGATTGTGGTCTGAACCATCACGATTTTGTCTGTACTTTCTTCAGGTCCGGTACTACTACCCGGTTCGGCTATACCTGCTCGGTAAGTAATATTGGTCTCGGGCTTTCCGGCCAGTTTAGCGAATTGACCCATACCGGCCTGCCATTGCTCGGGAATGGATTTCTTAACTGGTCCGGAGTTGCTGTCGGCCTCAGCGGCAGGCAGCAGTGCCGCTTCGTGTACCTGGTTGTAATTGAGCACCATGCCTAGTCCATAGTAGACCCCCATGCTGATCAAGTTGAGCATGGGAAAGAAGAGAAACATTAGGACGATGAAAAGTGCGGGTCCAAATTCTGCGATAGAGTCGCCAAACTTGTTCCTCAGGAATTCTTTAAGGGCGTGGTGTGGTCTTTTCATAGCTGCCTCTGAGGCGGTAAGCCTCTCTAGCAAAAAGCAACTGCTTATCCCTTGCAATTTTAGCCTCGTTTTTGCACCACAGTATTCTCCTTCGGGGGTATCTTTGGGTTACATGTTTATTTCAGTCTTTGGGATGATCTGGTTGATTCAAGTACCAAGGAATACGTGCAAGGAATCGATCCATGTATGGTGGCTGTTGTCTTCTGCTAGAATCGAGCTCATGGACCTGTTGTATTGGAAAAGCTACCTCCACGCTAGGGTAGCCGAAATTGAGCCGTTGATGACCACCCCATGGGGCTTCATCAGTGCTTCCGTAGTGATTGAGTTATTGGCCAGAATCGTCAATGGCATCGGCCGGGGCAAACTTACCCGTCAGCAGTTCGAAGCTTTTGTGCTCGGATGGATGGACGATTACGGTCCTAATGCCGAACGGCCATTTAAGTTTAATTCTCCGGTTGTTAGACTGACGAATTCTGTTGAGGCGGCTGAGTCAGAGGAAAAGTCGTTAGCGACGCAAATGTATTGCATCATGCGCTCATCAATGGTGCATAACTTGTCGCTGGTGGCAGGTGATAGCGAATTGCGCAGCGGTGGTGCTGATTATTCCATTTATATGACCGATCGCAAAACGGCTGAGACTCAAGGTCTAAAACATTTGCAAAATTATGAAAACGACGCAGTTGTCTTTGTGGGCGAAGACTTGCTCGACGATATTGGCAAAGTTATCGATAAAGTTTTCGCCGCGGCTCAAGGCGATGAAGCTCTAAGGGCGAACATGGCAAAACATTTGAGTGAGAGAACTCCGGTGACCTTACCAGGGAAAAGTAATGAATGAAGAAAATTTTTGGAACTTGATCGAATCTTGCGCTAAAAAGGATCAAGATTTAAGCTCTATCTCTGTGGTAGAGCATTACAACAATTTCTCTAATAGCATTGGCCATCTATCTCAACCAGAGCTAGATGAGTTTGTTTCTATTTTCTATCGACTCAGAGAGCAAGCGCGCAGCTCACAAATGGCACAAGCTGCTTTCATTGTTGCGCATGGTGAGATTGTAGACGATTCGGTCAATATATTCTTAACCGGAGTAATTATGCACGGTAGAGAGTTCTATCTCCGCTGTTTGGAGAATCCTGAGTCAACGTTACTTTCTATGGAATGTCCGCAAGAGCTTCCGATGTATGCTCCTATCTATAGCGCATTTGAAGACCTTCAGCAAAACAGGAGCGGGAATTCTGGGTTTTCTAGTGCTTCATGTGCAGACGATCTATCACTGATTAGGAATGGCGTTCAAGTCAACCTCTGTATTGAAGACTTAGTACGACAAGAAATGCCAAGACTGTTCAAGAAGTACTGGTGCTAATTGCAAAAAATTTTGATAGCAGGATGGCCATATATTCCTCTTCTCCTTGACTGTCTCTTGGCTCCTCGAAGTGCTCTCTATAATTTTTTACCACCAACATTATGGGCGATTTTAGCCTGCGCCGTTTTGCATCTAGTCGGACTTTTCTTGTTTGTTCGAATAAAGGAAAGAGGCGTAAGACACTTCATTTACGTGTGCTTAAGCTATCCTATGTTTTGTGCCCCGGTGTGGAAATGCCTGCACGGTATGTTTCACAGCTAAAAATCCGCAGAAGGCGTTGAATCAATCAGGGTTAGTATTACCAGCAAAAATAGAATAGGCGTTAGAGCAATTCTTCTCGTAACCAGCCTTTGGCTTGGATTCGGCCACAGCCTACCTGCAATTAGTCATGAACACCGCAAGTACGGTCCAATCCCAGCTCAAGACCCGCTAAGAGAAACATATCAAGGTTACTCAGCCGCATTGAAGAATGCCGCAAAAGTAAATATGACACCAGAGCAACTGCTGGCCTTCAATAGAGACTACTACAAGCTAATTGCCCCTCGTAACGATCCATCAGGAATGATGATCAAGGCCACTGGCATTCGACCACCGTACTTCACGCTAGTAAAACATAAGACTGAACCATTTTACAGGCAGCCAATCAGTAGTTTAATTCGTTCGACTAATCCACAGCACAGAATGCTTGCATACATGACTGTGGCCTAAGCAGGAGACAGCTCATTTAACGACATAAAGGCTTCTCTAGGTTATACGACAGTTGAGCAAAGGGGAATTGCAACTGTAGAAGCGAAAAGTTCTTCAGTCGGTTGTTATGATTTAGCAGTAAGGGTCAGGTCTGAAATAACTGCTACGTTTGGCAGTTCTAGGATACTTTTCCCGGGGAGGCATAATTTCGATTGGCGATAGCCGCCCCCAATGAATAGCTCCGTGACGTCAATCACATCAGGTTCAACTAAAATTGGCCAGGAGTTAGGAAGCCCGACCACGGTGATACTTCCAAACTCCATGTTCGTTTGTTGGAGTACATCGTCTAACGGAGCCAGAGTTACTCTGCGGGCACCGAGGAAGCGGCGCACAACTTGGTTGATATTGAGCTTGCGGCCGACAAGTGAAAGGCAAGCTGCCATGGTGTAATCAGAGCCGCGTTCACCACGAACAATTACACAGTTTGCTCCGTGCTCTCTGGCAATTCCATAGTTGGAACAGAAGTCATCAGCCCCAGCAAATTCTGGATTGATCTTTACTACAAAGACGTCTTTGTAGGAAGTAAGGTAGTCACGAACAGTGTTGAAAACGGCTGGAGGAACCATGCCCATCGCCTTGTCAATTGGAGTTAGTATTGGGATTTCAGACATTGGCTCTCTTCAAATATTGACAATTTTACCTACTCGGCCTAATCAACACCAGCCCCAGCCGTTCATAACCTTCATCAGTCATGGCTGCCATGGCCTCAACTGTAACTCCAAGTTCTTTAGCAAGTTGTGCTTTGGTAAAGATAAGCCCTTGTTCTGGCAGTAAAAATACCGGTTCGCTAATGGCTCTAGAAAGTCCTTCAAGATCTCGTTCAGTGAATGCGGAGGATGACGAAGTACTCTGTTCGACGTTGCTACTTCCCAACTTCTCATGGTCGACCGGCTTTTGGCTCGGCTGCTCTTTACTGACCGACCTCGTGCTCTCTGGTTCGTCTAAGCCATCGATGCCGAAGCGCGGAACAGATTTTCCAGTTCGTGCTTCCATAATTTCAGACGGCGTTTGGTTATCTATTGCTTCGCGAAGTTTAGCGGCGCGCCAAGCTCTTTGTTTGGCGCCATCATGCACGATGCCGTCGTTAGGTAGGCTGCCGCTAGGCGAGTTAGGAGAATTTGATGGCTTGTCGGCAGCGCACATGGCCCCTCGCAAGAACTATTTTGGTCTACTTTATTTTCTTTTCTTCTTGGTGAGAAGCAAATCCGCTTCTGGCCATGCGTGCTTTGCGTTGTGCTTCGCAGGCGAAACCTACCATTTTTTGCCACTCGATTGTGTCACCTGGCATGCTTGAGACACCAAAGCTATATTCCCAGTCTGAATGGCCTTCTCTTAGTTTGCCGAGGTTGCGATTGCAAATATCGGCGAAGTTTTTGGCAAACATAGCTGCCAGAGTGGCATCTAAGCCGGGCATCAATAGGGCAAATTGTTCGTCTTCAAAATGGCAGAGCCAGTCAATTGAGCGCTTGCAATCTGAAATCTCGGCCAGTGTAGTTTGCACTAGTTCTTTGTCATTTGCGCTGAGTTTGGACACATCTTTGCCTTGTTTTCGAAAGTCGAAGATCATAATAGACAAAGGCCACATCTGGGTTTGGGCACGCTCTACTTCTCTTTCTATGGTCCAGACCAAAAATTCAAACCTGAGTAAGCCACTGCGCTGATCGTAGAGAGTGGCTGCCAGTTTGTCGACAGCTTTGCGATCGTAGCTCCAATTAGTGATTAGGTTTTGGGTCAGATCTTCATCGTCGAGACGATCGTTAGAAATGCTAACTAGACCGCTTTGTACTAGCTTGTACAGAGCTGGTGTCCATTGCCGTAGGGGTAGGCCGGCTTGCTCTACAGCATCGGCAACAATAGGGTGCTCTTCTAAGGCTTGATAAAATTGCCAGATAAGTTCGTCGGTGGTGACGCCTCTTTTTTGCAGTATTTTGGCCAGCTCTTGCTCATCTGACACTGACTCTTTAGAAAAGAGACCAGAGTACATTGTCAGGCCTAGCGATTTCAAATACTTGGTTTGATCAAATAAGCTTGCGGCTTCTAAAATAAAGCTATCAAGTTTGATACGAATAGTCGTTTGAGCTGGGCGTTTGTCTGGAATAAAGCGGAAGAAGCCTTCTTCTTGCAGAACAAATTCGTAGAGTACATCAATGCCTTCTTGCGAGGCGGAGCTGCCGTGCACTGGTTTGCCGTTTTCGAAATAGACGCGCAACATACCATCGCGCTGACTTACTTCTAGCAGGCCTGTGTTTTGGTTGATGCCTATTGTTTGTAAGAGGCCAAAGCTCGGCATTGCTTTGAGATTTCCTTCAAATGCCGCTGCTTCTTTTGCTTGTTGTGCTTCTAATGAACCATAACTGGCATGGGTATTCTGAAATATGGTCGGCTCTGCTGGTTCAGAGTAACCCTTGGGTGTTGGCTTCACTAACCATTCTTCGCTCTTTGCCGGAGTATCGAAAGCCTCGGGGCTGTATGTTAGTTTTTGCAGATTGAGTTGCAAATTGTTGCCGGGTTTTGCCTGCATTTTGCGCCAAAGATCTTTGATGTGTCGCAACACCTCTGCTGCATCATCAGTGGTGAGTGAAATACTTTCGTGTCTCGATGATTCAGTTTTGGATGGCTCAATTTTGAAATTTAAGTCACGGCTTTCTTTGTCGCAAACCACAGAGACTGTCAGTGATTGAGCGCCGAGAAAACCTAGCGAAGTGAGATAAAAATTCTTGCCAGCTTTGGTTCTGGCTTTTTCCATTATTTCTTCGATGTGCAGCATTGTGGGAAAGGCACGAATTTTGTGCATAGTGCCTTGTCTTTTTTGTATTTGTTTCGATTGCTTGATGCGCTCTAAGCTTTGCTTCTCGTCTTGGTTGAGAGTGAAGTGTGGAGATTGATCCATGAACATTTCTAAAACATCTGAACGCTCTAAATTATTATTGAGAGCGATTTTTTCAAAGATTGATAAGGCCAGGGTAAAGTTGTCGCGGGCCAAGGCTTTTTGACCGGATGAGTGAGCAAAAAATGCACGCAAGGTGCAAACTCGAGCGAGTAGTAGCGGCCCCGGGCGATTGATGGCTACCATCAATCTCTCTAGCTCACCCATGAGTACTCGGCAGCGGGCAAGTCTGGCACCAGCCTCTGGAGCCATGTTGTTATTGGCACTGTGACGAGCCCTTTGTAGATTGCTCAAGACTGATTCGATAATTAGCTCAGCCGTAGGGCCATCGGCGCCGACTAGTATTTCTCTAATGCGAATAGCTTGGTCTAATAATTTGTCGCAGCGGGCAGCATTTTCGCGAGTGGTGTTGACATTGACCTCGGCTTGGTGCACAAGTTCGTCAGCTAGAGTGAGAAAGTAATGATCGTCTTTTGGTTCAATGCGGTTGATGGTCCGGGCTATCAGATCATCTGATTGACGAAAATTGGAGCTGAGCGAAAGTGCTTTGATTAGACCAGCCACCACAGCCAGTAATTCTGAACTTAAGGTTTCGCTTTTGGCCCCGCCGCTATTTGCACTGCTTCTGGCGCTTTTTGCAATGCCATTTGTATTGCTAGCTGGTTCTTCAATGGCCGAAACTATTTCGCTGTAGGCTTCATTGAGCTTGCCATCTTTGATTAGTTGCCTGACATTCTCAAGCTGCTTCAGCAATTTCACCCTATTCTCCATGTTGCTTTTCGCTAACTGTTTGGCATTCTGAATTATAGCGGCCGAGAAACCAGTATAGTGTTTATATTGACTGGCTATTTCTACAGATGGTAGCATCGTCCAGTCCATTAAAATCCCTCAAAGCTGGCTGTGAAGTATCTGTGGAAGTAATCGCGTCGGTAGACGGCAATGGACATTTTCTTAGTGTGAGCCCGACTTGTTTCGCTGCTTGGAAAGTCTCGCCGAACGAGCTTCTTGGCACCTCGCTCTTTGATATTATTCATCCAGAAGACGTGCTTTTGGCTCAGCAAGCTCTTCTTGCTACGAGTTTTATGAACCAGGCCAAGTCTTTTGAAGGGCGAATTGTTTGCCCAGACAAAGTTGTGGTCTCCATGAATTGGACGGCTCAGTGGTCAGAGGTTGATAATGCCACGCTTTTAGTTGCCGAGAAGGCCAAGGCGCAGGCTGCTGCCGCTCCGATGATGGATACTCGCAAAGAAAGCAAAGAGAAACTGCGGCTCGTGCTTGATGCTCTGCCGGTTGGGGTTTTCTTGGCTACCACCTCGGGCAAAATTGAATTTGCTAATAAAGCTCTTGAAAATATGATGGGCACCGGTGCAATTGGCCTTGATGCTAGGCCTATTCACTCTGTTTTCCCCATAAGCGGCACTGGTAAGCAAGCCGAGGCGACTTTACTCAACTATGTAGATAAGTTGACTGAGATGCAGGTTAAAACAGACCATGAGCGAAAGATCTCCGTCGAATTTTCTTTGAAGCGTATCAATGTTGGCGGCGTCTTGATGTATCTTGGCACGGCCCTTGATATTAACGAAAGAATTGAGCTTGTTGCCATTAAGCAGAAGTTTATTGAAGTGGTATCAGAACAGATTAAGGTGCCTTTGGCGCGGGCTATGGGCTTTATTCAGCAAACCCTCCAAGGTCTGTATGGCAATCTTGATAGCTCAGGAAAGGGTCGTGGCGAGGTCGCTCTTTCTGACATGCAGAAGGCAATTCTTGCTCTTGACGCCATGGTCGAGGTAGACAAGCTTGAGACTGGAAGCTTTGACGTTGAACTTAGCCCCAACAGCATAATGGTGCTGGTGAAACAGGGTGTTCTTTCCATGCTGCATGACATCCGTGAAGCTGATTTGGTCTTTGAAATTAACGGGCCCGATGGCGAAGTTATGGCTGATGAAGCGCGGATGTTCCAGGTAATTAAGACACTTTTGTCTAATGCCATTAAAGTCTCGCCCCGGGGTAGTAAAGTGCGGGTGCAGATTGTTGAAGAGAACAACCGCATGCGCGTTGAGTTTATTGATAGAGGTTGTGGCCTTTCTGAAGACCAGAAGAAAGCTATTTTTGATCGTTTCCGCCAGCCTTCTACTGACGGAGATCCGAATGCTTTGGGCAATGGCAAAAGTTTGTTGGTGGCTAAATATTGTATTGAGAAGCATGGTGGCAGTATGGGGGTTTTTAGTTCCCCTGGCACTGGCTCTAACTTCTGGTTTGATTTGCCTAAGGCAAATTTGTAGACAATTGCTACAGCATAGCTATAACCCTAAGATTTTCAACTGGAGCAAGGTGCCCGGGGCGCTCTTGTCATTGATAAGTTTGCAGCTCTTACCGATGTTTACGTTGCAAAGTTTTACTCTACAGACCTCTCTGCCGGCTCAAGCCGCACCCTCTTCTGAATCAACATCTAAGCCCGAATCAACTTCTAAGCCTGCGGCCATGGCTAAGTCTAAGCCGGTTAGTACTTACTCGAACATTACAGAGCTTTCTTACCGTGCCCGCGAACGCTTTGAGGCAGAGCCTAAAAATGCTGAGGCTGCTTACAACTTTGCTGCTTATCAGAGCCTCGTTGGCGACAGGCAGTACGCTCAGCAGATTTTTACCCAGGCCATAGCCCTCAAGCCCGATGATTTTCTCAGCCATCTAGGCCTGGCCCAGATGAATGCCAATGATCCTGCCCGTGGAGCCAAAGGGGCCTTAGTTGAATTGGCTAGGGCAGAGGCTTTAGCGCTGGCTGCGCCAGTTTCTACAACTATTGATAGTCAGCGTTTACCGAAGGCGTCGCTAGCGTTATCGCGCTCTGGTCAATTGGAGCTTTTAGGCAAGACTTACTTAGCAATTGGTTATCCTGATAGAGCTTGGCCGCTTTTTCAAAAAGCTTACGCGCTGCAGCCTAACAGTCGACCGATTTTGCAGATGTTAGTGCGCTCCGCTCTGGCGGCGAAAAATATAAAACTGGCCATTGCCCATCTCAAGGCCTTAACTGCTGGTGCTGTCACTGAGCGCCAATTGTTACTAGACATGGCTGCTGCCTACCCCCTTATCTCTGCTCAAGCCGCGTTCATGAGCCTGGGCAAATCAGCCAAATTGGATCAATTTATTTTTGATCAGGCTCAAGCTAACTTTGGTACTGATGCCGAGTTATTTTATGGGCTTGGTCGCAATTTTGAAGCTTCTAAGTGTTTGTCCATGGCCTCAAAGTGCTATAGCACTGCGGTTGCCTTGGCTCCAGAGGAGGGCCAGTATGTGTTGGCCCACTGCGCTCGTTTGGTATTGGAGGGCAAGCGCCAGGCGGCTCTGGTGGAGCTTAATGCCGTAGCAAGTAAGTTGCAGGAGCAAGAGCCTTCGCCACGCCGTGCCGCTGTGGCTGGCACAATTGCTGCCGGTCTTAAACTTTTGAATGGTGGTTTGCGGTCATACAAGACTAGCCTGATGGAGTTTTCGCACTTGTCATGCAACTGCAAAATTGCTGCTTTCAATTATCTTTTGCGGCACTTGCCTGGGGTTGTTTATGCTCGTATTGCTGAAGGCAAGGGGCCGCACAATTTAGTTATTTATGACCCCGCCGTTGCCTCGCCTGAGAAGATCTGGGCCAAATTGGGCAGAGACGTAACTTACAAAATTGTGCCAGGGCTTAGCCGTAAAATTGTTGATTTTCCCACTTTGGTAGAGACTGCTTTAGCTAACTATGAGATGCAGCCAGACTTAGAGCGCAAATACTATGAATTTCAGCCTTTACCTATCTTGCCCCTCTCGCCTGTGGCGCCGCTCTCGCCCCGGCCGCCAGGCAAGCCACTTAGCCAATAGGCTAATGAGACAGCAGATATAAAGCTTATCTGATTTATCTAAGTTGTAGGCATTTTTATATACACTCTGGCCTTCGGGCTTTGTAGACTAATCATCTTAGTTCACATCTTAGTTCAAGCTTGGGGGTGTTCTGTGTCTCGCCTTGCGCCTATTAATTTCATGGGCTGGATTAACGACAATCGTCATCTGCTCAAGCCCCCTGTGGGCAATAAACTGATTTGGGAAGATAGTGACGTCATCGTCATGGTTGTCGGTGGCCCCAATTCGCGTACTGACTATCATGTTAACGGTGGCGAAGAGTTTTTCTATCAGGTGGAAGGGGACATTACCCTTAAGGTTTTTGATCAAGGCAAGCACCAAGACGTGGTGATTAAGCAAGGGGAAATTTTCTTGCTGCCGCCTAGCGTGCCCCATTCTCCAAGGCGACCAGCCAACACTGTTGGTTTAGTTATTGAACAGAAAAGGCAGCCCGGCGAAGAAGACGGCTTTATCTGGTTCTGCGAAAAATGCGGCGAGAAGCTCTACGAAGAATATTTTCCTCTGACAAATATTGCTACTCAATTTCCGCCTATTTTTGACCGCTTTTATGCCAGTGAGCACACTGTCTGCAAGAAGTGCGGCACTAAAGTTGTGAAGCCATAAGTGTGAAACCGTAAGCCTGACACCATAAGAAAGAATTGAAGCATGAAGAAGATAGACATTCATACTCATATTTTGCCCAAGCACTTACCCAAGTTCAAAGACCGGTATGGCTATGGTGGCTTTATTGAGCTTGACCACCATAAACCTTGTTGCGCTCGCATGGTGCGTGATGATGGTAAGTTCTTTCGTGACATAGAAGAAAATTGCTGGGAGCCTTCTGCCCGCATCAAAGATTGCGATCTCTCTGGTGTCACTATGCAAGTTTTGTCGACTGTGCCAGTGATGTTCAGCTATTGGGCTCAGGCCAAAGATTGTCTTGATCTCTCCAGTCATCTCAATGACCATATTGCCGAAATTGTGGCTCAGCATCCTCAGCGCTTTGCTGGCTTAGGTACTATTCCTATGCAAGATCCTGATTTGGCCATTAAAGAAATGACCCGTTGCGTTAAAGAATTGGGTTTGCAGGGAGTGCAAATAGGCTCACACGTTAATGATTGGAACTTGAACGAAGAGAGACTCTTCCCTGTCTTTGAAGCAGCCAGTGAGCTTGGTGCGGCAATTTTTGTGCATCCTTGGGACATGATGGGCGAGAACCGCATGTCGCAGTATATGTTGCCCTGGTTGGTGGGAATGCCAGCTGAAGTTTCGCTGGCGATTTGTTCAATGATTTTTGGTGGTGTCTTTGAGCGCTTGCCCAAACTGCGTGTTGCCTTCGCCCATGGTGGCGGTGCATTTCCTATGACCCTTGGTCGCATTGCCCACGGCTTTGCTACTAGGCAAGATCTCTGTGCGGTGGATAATCCCATTTGTCCAAGTAACTATGTCGGTCGCTTTTATGTTGATGCTTTGGTTCATGATGCAAATGTCTTGCGCTTTATCCTCAATCTTTTTGGTGAAAAGTGTATTGCCTTGGGCAGCGATTATCCTTTCCCTTTGATGGAAGCTGAGCCCGGCAAAATGATTGAATCGTTGACCGATGTCAGTGTTGATGTGAAAGAGCGACTGTTGAGTGGAACAGCTTTAGAATGGCTTGGCATGAGCGGCTTAGCTAATTGATAAAGAGAACAAAAGAGCAGAAGAGCAAGAGGACATGAGGAAGGCAACTGTAAAGGGCTAGGAAGAGGAAGAAATGGACAGTCTGAAAGTAAAGAATGAGACGAAGCAAGTTCAGTATCAGTTTGAAAATTCTCTTGAATTTGCCAAGTCGCTTGATCAAACTGACGAGCTTAGCCATATTCGGGAACAATTCATTTTGCCTAGCGAGCTAGCCGCAAGTGCAGGTAACTCTAGTTCAGGCAGCTCTTGTGTTTATCTTGCAGGTAATTCGCTTGGTTTGCAGCCCCGCCGTGCTAAAGAATATATCAACGCCGAGTTAGAAGATTGGGCGAAGTTAGGGGTTGAAGGTCATATACACGCCCGCCACGCCTGGCTGCCCTACCATGAATTTGTCACGGATATGAGTGCTCGATTGGTTGGCGCTAAGCCGTCTGAAGTGGTGGTGATGAATACTCTCACTGTCAATCTGCATTTGATGATGGTGTCATTTTATCGACCAACAAAAGAACGCTACAAAATTGTAGTAGAAAAAAATGCATTTCCTTCTGATCAGTATGCTGTCGCTTCGCAAGCCAGTTTTCATGGCTATGATCCGAGCACAGCAGTAATTGAGCTTACTCCCAGAGCTGGTGCCGACACTCTTGAGACTGAAGACATTCTCGCTACTTTGAAGCAGCATGGCAGCGAAATAGCTTTGGTGCTTTTGGGTAATGTCAACTATCTAACTGGCCAAGCTTTTGAAGTACAAAAAATCGCAGCTGAGGCCCATGCTCAAGGGGCGCAGTTTGGTCTTAATCTGGCTCATGGAGCCGGCAACCTAGAGCTACAGTTGCATGATTGGCAAGTAGATTTTGCTGTTTGGTGCTCGTACAAATATTTGAATGCTGGCCCTGGCGGATTGTCTGGCTGCTTTGTCCACGAAAAGCATGGACACTCTTTTGAGCTACCACGCTTTGCTGGTTGGTGGGGGCACAACAAAGAAGAGCGCTTCAAAATGGCTCCAGTGTTTGATCCGATGCCAGGTGCTGAAGGCTGGCAGCTTTCTAATCCGCCTATTTTTCAGCTAGCGGCTTTGCGCGCATCTCTAGAATTATTCGATCAAGCGACCATACCCAAGTTGCGTCAGCGTGGCGATAAGCTCACAAGCTTTATGGAATACTTGCTCAACTCAGTAGAAGGCTTCTGCTCAATAATTACGCCAGCTGATATAAATCAGCGTGGCAGCCAGTTGAGTATTCGCTTCAAAGGCGATGGCAAAGAGCTTTTAGAACAGTTCAAGCAGAAAGGTGTGGTCTGCGATTTCCGCGAACCCGATATTATCCGCGCCACGCCGACGGCGATGTATAACACTTTTGAAGACGTCTATCGCTTTTACGAAGTGGTAAAAAAGTTTGCTGGGCAAAAGTAGAGCTCTAAAGAGGAAGACGAAAAATGGTTGAGGCAACAAAAGAAGCTGAAATTGCAATTGTTGGTGCTGGCTTAGTGGGCTCACTTCTGGCAATATTTATGGCCAAACGTGGTTTCAAGATTGATGTCTATGAGCGTCGAGTTGATATGCGCAAAGAGCAAATTTCAGCTGGTCGCTCTATTAACTTAGCGATTTCTACTAGGGGCCTCAAGGCTATGCATCTGGCTGGTCTTGAGGATGACGTCTTGCTTCAAGCCGTGCCTATGCGTGGTCGCATGATGCATTCAAAAACTGGCGAGTTGACTTATCAAGCTTATGGTAAAAGCGACGATGAGTATATCAATTCGATTTCGCGTGCTAGTCTCAATCAGATGCTCATGACCAAGGCCGAAGCGACAGGCTCTGTGCGCTTCCATTTTCAGCAAAAGGCTGACGGCTTAGATATTCCTACTAATGCTGTGGCATTCGTCGACGAATCAGTCAAGCCCCATCAAGAGTATGCCGTGAAGGCTGCCATTGTTATTGGCACTGATGGCTCTGCTTCTAAGATTCGCGATGATATGACTTCGCAGTACGGCTACAAATGCACTTCGTCGCGGCTTAACTACGGCTACAAAGAACTTGTCATTCCAGCCGGCCCTAATGGCGCTTTCCAAATGGAAAAGCATGCCCTGCATATTTGGCCTCGGGGAGCCTACATGCTCATTGCTTTGCCGAACTTTGATGGAAGCTACACTTGCACTTTGTTCCTGCCGTTTGAAGGCGCTGACAGCTTCGAGAGCCTGACCACAAGAGAAGCTGTCGATCAATTCTTCAACTCTGAATTTTCCGATGCTGTGCCACTGATACCAAATCTTGTGGACAATTTTTTTGCCAACCCGACCGGGCATATGGACACAGTTAAGTCTTATCCGTGGAACGTCGATGGTCGAGCCCTGTTGCTAGGCGACGCTGCCCACGCCATTGTGCCATTCTTTGGCCAGGGTGCTAACTGTGGCTTTGAGGATCTCACTATTTTAGAAGAGTGTATTGACGAGCACATTGCTCGCGGTGGCAGTCTCTATATCGATCATCGGGAGAAAGCAGCCCCGGAAGCAGGAACAGACTCTCCCGATCAGGGTAAGCAGAGACGGATGAAGGAAGGCGTATTCAATTGGCAGATCATTTTTGATGACTTGGTCAAGCGCCGTAAGGAAAACTGTGATGCCATTGCCGATATGGCTGTTGAGAACTTCACTGAAATGCGCGACAAAGTGGGCGACCCTAAATTCTTGCTGGGTAAGGGTGTAGAAAAGCTGTTAGAGAAAGAATTCGCTGGTGCTTATCGTTCGCGCTATTCATTAGTGACATTCAGCAATTATCCCTACAAACTCGCCCTTGAAGCTGGTGTGGTTTGCGAGGAAATATTGAGCGAACTGTGCTCCAATATAGAAAGACCAGATCAAGTTGACTTGGTTTTGGCAAAGAAGCTAATTGATGCTAAGCTCACTCCGCTTTTGTTGCAATATGGTGTTACCAGCGAAGTTGTGGCGGCTAGATAACAGAAAGGAACCCATTGTCCGAAAATAAGTTTCCTGCTACTCGATTGATTGTGATCACTAACCTAGCGGTTTTTGCCGCCATGTGTCTTGTTTCGGGCGGCAAGGCATTGACGGCGCCAAGCATAGAAATGCTTCAGGCCTGGGGTGCAAACTTTGGTCCGCTCACTCTCAATGGTGAGTGGTGGCGCATGTTTTCGTCGATGTTCCTGCATATTGGCTTTGTTCATATTGCTTTCAACATGGCAGCTTTGTGGAATTTAGGTCAGTCTGCTGAAGAGCTTTTTGGCACCCGTCGCTTTATCAATCTCTATTTTATTTCGGGCTTTGGTGGCTCTTGTTTGAGCATGCTCTTTAATCCGGGAATTACTTCTGCTGGCGCTTCTGGGGCAATTTTTGGAGTTTACGGTGCACTTTTTGCTTTCTTTTTTGCTCACCGAAAGGAGATGGGCAAAGAAGCATTCTTGGCTGGTAGTAAGTCGGCTACAGCATTTCTGGTTCTAAATATTGTCCTAGGTTTTACTTTTGGCTTTGATAATTTTTGCCATTTGGGCGGGCTGCTTTCAGGTTTCATTTGCGGCACTCTTTATTTGCCTCGTGCCAACAAGCCACTTTCGAAGCATCCGGTATTGGGTACCTTCCTTCTTATTGGCGCTATCTATGGGCTTTTTAAGTATGCTCAAACGATCCCATTCGATTTGGGTGGGCGGTACTATGTGACTCTTGCGGTCGATTTGGCTAATAGTGATCGCTATGCTGAGGCTAAAGCTTTGCTTGACCAAGCGATTTTGCAAAAGCCGGACAATGCTTTGTTAATCTATTATCGTGGCGCCGTTTTATATGATTCAAAACAATACAGAGAGGCGCTTCCTGATTTTGAGAAAGCAGCCGCTCTTGATCCAGGGCTGACTAATGCTGGGAAGATGCGTGATCGGGTTAAGGCTATGCTTGTTCGGCCAGTTTCACCGCCTCAGTCGAAGCAAGCTCCATAATGTCGCACGAAACCATGTCTCAACGGTGTACTTAGTCAGGTGTCTGAGATTTACCCTAGCACTTCGCTCAAGAAGTTCTGCATTGATTGCCACGAGCGCTTGTCGGCTGTGGCGTTATATTGCAAGCCGTTTTCAGGCATGTTTACTTCAGGATTGGTAAAAGCATGGCTGGTGTGGCCATAGGCATGGAGCTGCCAATCGGCTTTAGCCTCAGTCAATTCTTTTGCAATGGCGAGAACGTCAGTTGGAGTGGCCATTGGGTCGTCGTAGCCATGCAATATCAAGATTTTGGCGGCGATTTCTTCTTGCTTACCGAGTGCAGGTGGGTGGAATAGGCCGTGGAAAGCAACTGCTCCATTGACGCCTGCGCCAGCTTTGCCTGATACCCGAGCGAGGTCAAGGGCACAGAGGCCGCCGAAGCAAAATCCAATCACTGCTATTTTGTCACTCACCATGGGGTGCTTTCTTGCCGCTGCTAGGCCAGCTAAGAGTCTTTGGCGCAGCATGGCGCGGTCATCCATGAAAGGCTGCATCAATTTGCCGTTCTCTTCCATTGAGCTGCCGCGCTTGCCTTTGCCGTAATTGTCGAGGGCCAAGCCAACATAGCCGAGTTCTGCCAGTTTCTTGGCTTTGTCTTGCTCGAATGCACCTTGACCGCCCCAGGCATGACAAATCAAAACGGCAGGACGCTTTTCTTTTTTTGTTGCGTCATAGGCCACAAATGCTTCACATATCTGACTGTCGTCGGCGTATTCAAGTAATTCGGTGTGCACGGCCTCTATCTCCATTTTTGTTCTGGCTAGGTTTCGACTAAGTCTTGGCTAAGCTTATGCTAGGTCTTAGTTTTCAATGGGTCTCTTTTTCTCTTTTAAATATAGTTTCCATGGAAACCATTTTAAAAGGAGAAAAGTAGTGATCACCCTAGCATATTGTTTTTGTTAGTCCAAATTCTAAACTTTTTGGAATCTTTTGCCTCGTTGACAAACCTTGTTGAGCGCTTATAGTGGAAGCATGAGTTACGCAACCCAGCCAGCTAGATTTTCGTCATCATCATCTCCGATTTCTCCGAGATGCGGTTGCTGCTTGTCTTTCAACTCATAGATTTAGTGATTTGAATTTTAGGGGCCCGCCCAAGCGAGGCCTCTTTTTTGTGCCTCGCTACCCATAGAAGTCAGAGCTTAGTGCTAAAGCCAAAGGCTAATGCTTCAAGCAAATGCTTCAAGCAAATAGAGGTAGTAATGATAGACATAGAACAAATAAGAAAGAACCCAGATGCTTTTAAGAGTGCCATTGCGGCTAAGCGCATCAAGCTTGATATAGAGCGGCTTCTGCAAGTTGATGAAGAGCGCCGTATGCTCGGCAAGGCAGTAAATCAATTGCGAGAACAGCGCAATCGCATTACCGATTTAGTCACTAGCGACGGGCAAAATCGCGCTAGCCATATTGCCCATTCTAAAGAAATTGGCGCCGCTTTGGCACTTAAAGAAAGCCAGTTAAAGGCTGTAGATCTTGAGTATCATGGGCTTATGGCTCATGTTCCTGGCTTGCCTGCGGCTACGGTGCCGGTGGGAGCCGATGACAGCGATAACGTTGAGATTTATCGTGTTGCTGAGGTGGCCAAGCGCACATTTAAGGAGCGCGATCATATAGAACTGGCTTTGCTCAACGGTATGGTCGATTTTGAAGGGGCGCGCTTTGCCGCTGGATCTCGGGCCTATGGCTTGATTGGTGACGGAGCTTTGCTTGAGTTGGCTGTGCTGCGCTTTGCCCTAGACCATGTTTTGGCCAAAGGATTTACAGCTGTCTTGCCACCGCTGATGGTGAATGAAGCTGCTATGTTCGGCACGGGGTATTTTCCTTTGGGTGAGGACAATGCCTATCAACTAGAAGAGGGCAAGCGCTACTTAACCGGTACTTCTGAGGTAGGTATTGTCGCTATGCAGGCTAATCGAGTATTAGCAGGCACAACCCTGCGTTTTGCTGGTATCTCTACTTGTTTTCGCCGTGAGGCTGGGGCTGCTGGTCGCGACACTAAAGGTCTCTACCGAGTGCATCAATTTCAGAAAGTAGAACAAGTGGTATTCTGTGCAAACGATGTGGAAGTGTCTGAGCAAGAGCATCTGCGCTTGCTCAAGAACTCCGAAGAAATAGTCCAGGCGCTCGAGCTTCCCTACCGAGTGGTGGCAGTTTGTACAGGTGATATGGGCCTGGGTCAAGTGCGAAAACATGATATTGAAACCTGGATGCCTAGCCGAGGAGCGTACTGCGAGACTCACTCTTGCTCTACTTTTCATGATTTTCAGGCCCGGCGTTTAGGTATACGCTACATCGATCACGAAGGGAAGAAACAATACGTCCATACTTTGAACAATACTGCAATTGCCTCTCCACGTATCTTGATTGCCTTGCTGGAGAATCATCAGAATCAAGACGGCACAATCAATGTGCCGAAAGCTTTGCGGCCGTACTTAGGTGGTCGGGGGGTGCTGGGTGGGTGAAAATGGTGCTAGCTACCGCTCTACAAAGACTCTGTGTCTTCTTTGTGGCTGAGCCACAGGAGCATAATTCTGTCCGTAATTTTCTTGGGGGTAACCCATTTGTGAATAGTTTGGCTGCGCTGCATAATTTTGTTGTGCTGCGGGGTTCACGGCCTGGGTTTGTTGGTTGGCATTCTGGGCGTAGCTTTGTTGTGATGCATACAAGAGCTGTTGCTCGTAGCTTGCTGCCGGTGCATTGTTGATTGCTTGTTCTTGCGTCTGGCTGGCCAGTTGAGCTTGATTTCCTGCTAAGTCAGCTGTTGTTTGATAGCTACCCTGTAACCCTTCTTGTGGCGCTGCTTGCTGCTGAAGAGACTGTTCTTGGCTAAGTTGATTGCGTTTGTGCACCCAGGGTAGCTCGACACCCTCTGCGTCCCAGTTAATGACGAAGGGCAAGAGCATAAGCACAAATACAAATAGAGCAAAAAATATCGGCAGAATGGTTGGGTTGGGCAGCGAAGTTATAGGCCTTTCTCCGCCTTGCAGAGCACTGTTCCATCCTGGTGATTGGTCTGGATGCCCGCCTTGAACCCCGTGATGACCGCCATGGCCATGCCCGCCGCCGTTTGTATGACTCATTCAGTGACTCCGCCTCGACTGCACATAATAATAACTGGCAAGTCAGTAAATTGTTGATTATTTCTTGCGCTTCAGTGGGAATCGCCCCAAGGGAGGCTTCTAAGAGTATTGAGTTTCAGAGACTTAGAGTTTCGAAAACTGCGAATTTCTGGCACTTATATAGGTATGACGTGATCGGCCATGGCTTTGGTGGTTTCAATCAGTCGGGCATTAGGCAGATCGGTTGATTCCATTTTTCGCCTGGCTTCTTCGGGGCTGCGACCACCCTTTATGTGCCGCTCCAGAAGCCGCGGTTCGATTTTTTGTATGTTGCTTTCGATGTACCAGGTTTCATCGAGCAGCGGCTTAATCTTGCCCCATGGGCTGTTTGCCAGAAGCAAATAATTGCCTTCGATGATGACCAACTTGTGATGTGGTTGCACTAAAATGGCATCATCGCTAGGTTCTTCTATTTTTCGATCAAAGGCTGGGCAGCCAACCTGGCTGTTGGTATGTTCGCGCAAGCCAGTCAGCAAGTTGATGAAGGCTTCGGGGTCAAAGCTGTCAGGGATGCCTTTTAGTTCCCAGATACCCCAGGCTCTGAGTTCAGCGTTGCGCCTGTGAAAGCCATCCATGGGCACAACAATGGCTACTTTACTCTTCAAGTCTTTGTTGATGCCCTTGGCTAGATCTTTGGCTAAAGTACTTTTGCCCGAAGCGGGAAAGCCAGCGATGCCTAAAAGCAAACGCTGGTCTTCGCCTAGTTCTGTCACTTTGGCAAGAAGTGAATTGTAGAGTTCTTTGGGTAGTTTACTTAGAGACACTTTTGCCTGGTTCTGGTTTTGTTTATATTTCTAATTCTGTATTTAATTCTATTTTTGCTTTACCGCTTCAACTTCAATGCTTACTTTGACGTCGTCACCGACAACGCTAGAGCCATTGTCGAGAGCTTTGTTCCAGGTAATACCAAAATCTTTGCGGTTGATTTTCGTGGTTGCTGAAGCACCAACTCTGGTGCCGCCCTGCATGTCTTTGATTTGCTCTGTTGGGCCTTCAACATCAAGAGTTACTTCTTTGGTTACGCCTTTGATGGTGAGGTCGCCCATGACTGTAAATTTGCCCTTGCCAGCGCTTTTAACTTTCTTCGATTTAAAGGTCATTGTAGGAAACTTAGCAGCGTCGAAGAAGTCGGCGTTCTTAAGGTGCTCGTCGCGTCCATTTTCGCCTGTATCGACTGAAGCAACTTCGATTGCAGCATCTATTTTGAGAGATTTCAAATCTTTGCCGTCGTAGTTAACATTGCCGCTAACCTTTGAGAAATGACCTCTAACGTTGGAGATCATTAAGTGGCGTACCGAGAAATCGGCAGTGGTGTGACCGGAGTCTATTTTCCAAACTATTCCTGGTTGGGCAGCTGGTTGGGCGGCTGGTTTCTCTTTGCTAGCTTTGGGAGCGGCAGAAACGAAACTGATAGACATCATGCTAACGAGAGCCAGTGCTCCGCAGATTGATTTTATTGACATCTGTTACTCCTGAACTGTTTGGGTATAGTAACTTTAGGAGTTCTATTTTGTCGCTATCGACATAGTACTGCCAGTGATTAGTGTGTAAGCTAACAGTGCTGTAACATAAATCTGTAAGTTATTCGTTGGAGGCGGTCATGGGTAAAGAGCAAGTCAAAAAGAAAGAAGTTAAGAAAAAGGCTTCTAAGACTATGAAGGAAAAGAAAGTGGCTAAGGCCGAGAAGAAGGCGAGTCGCTAAAGCAGTGTCAGTCTTTAGAGATAGATTTTGCTCTAGCTGTGGCGACCGCCGGTGCTGAGTGTAACATCTCTCCTTGGGTGGCCAGTTCTGCCACTGTCAATGGTGCTTCGGGCTGCTTGTGCGTTAAGGCCATGGCCTGACCGATTTTGCGGTCTGTCATGGCCTCAACGCTATGTCGCTGTGAGTTGGCATGGAGCTGCTGTTTAGTTAGCTGCCAGGAGTAATTACTTCTGTTCCACAAAGAGGCCGTAGCCGACGCCGTGAACATTGCGAATTAAGGAGCTTTCTGAGTCGCCGTCAAGCTTTTTGCGCAGTCGTTTGATGCAAGTGGTAAGTGCTTCGCGGGTTGAATCAGATTGGCAGGGCCAAACGCTGTCAAGTAGTTTGTCGACGCCGAAAAGTTCACCAGGGTGGCGCATTAAAAATTCGAGGAGAGCAAATTCCTTTGGTACTAGCTTGATTTCTTGACCCCTTAATGTAACTTTGAAATCTTTGGGATCAAGCTCGAGCGGGCCGACTTGCAAAACGTCACCGACCAAGGCCGTTGGGCGCCTAAGAAGTGCCCTGACTCGAGATTTTAGCTCTCTAGAGTCGAATGGTTTGGTGAGATAGTCATCGGCCCCGGCATCAAGACCCTCAAGCTTATCGGCTAGTTCTCGGCGGCCGGTGAGGAATAGGACTGGAGTCACACCTCCACGGGCGCGAAATTCTTGGAGAATGCCAAGTCCAGTTACTTCTGGTAAATTCCAGTCAAGAATAATCAAATCAAAAATGTAGAGCTTGACTTGGCTGAGGGCGTCGGCACCATTGTCGACGTGTTCCACTAAGTGATTTTCGCGGGACAGGCATTGAACTATTAGATCAGCCAACTGCGGGTCGTCTTCGACAATAAGAATTTTTGCCATCAGTTTTCCAGGTAATACTTGCTATGGGATGCCAGGGTAAACCAGAATGTGCTGCCTTTTCCTTCAACAGATTCTACCCCAATCTCTCCTCCATGCTGCTCGATTATCGCTTTACATATTGCTAGGCCGAGTCCGCTACCACGATTGCTGCGGCCATCTTCATTTTTAACCTGGCTAAACCTCTCAAAAATGCTGGCCGCTTTATCGGCAGGAATGCCCCGGCCTTGGTCTGTTATATCTACTCTTATCATGCCTTCTTTTGGCTTGGCTGCTTGTCGCTTTCCGGCTTGTAGCTTGACTTCGCGGGGAGTGCTGAGCTGGCTGGCTGGCTGCAATGAAGCGACTGGCCTGGTGCTAATGCTAATGGTTGAGCCGTTGGGCGAGAATTTTAAGGCATTAGAGAGCAAGTTGACTACTACTTGGGTGATTCGCTCTGAGTCTATGTAGGCTTCTAGCGCGTTGTCAATAGAGCTAACTATTGCTATTTTTTGTTTTTTGGCCAATGCTTCAACGGCTCCTATTGAGGTGTCAATGGCTTTTGTTAGTCGTGCTTGCTCCATGATTAGCTCCACATAGCCAGCATCGAGCTTCTCTAAATCAAGCAAGTTGTTTATTAAAGCCATCAAGCGACTGACATTGTCTTGAGCGTTGCTCAGGTTTTTCATCGCCTGTGGTGGCAATACTCCTTCGGCGTCCTCTTTCAGCATTGAGTGAATCATTTGAATTGAGGTTAGTGGAGTGCGCAAATCGTGAGATACAACCGCTACGAAGTCGCGCTTCATTTGCTCTAGCTGTTTGCGTGCGCCAACATCTTGAATAACGCAATAGAGAAGCTGCTCGTCATCAGACCAAGTGGCCGACCAAGCGCTTTCGCAGACATTGCCATCAGCTTTTATAACTTTTACGTCAAAGCGTTTTGAACTTTTCTCTTCAATTGCTTCCATTAGTTTGGCACGCGCATCGCTACGTTCTGATTCATCGAAAAGGTCAACTGCTCTGCGGCCTATGATTGAGTCTTGTTCATAGCGCCACATGTCTATGACCGCTTCGTTGATGCTGCTAAAAATTAGCTGACGATCAAGTGAGCAAACAATGTCGGCAACGTTTTCTAGCACCGCCATTTCTTTGCGCTGCATGGTTACTAGTTCTTTGTACATGCGGTGATATACGCGGTCAATTTGAGCTAACTCGTCGTCACCGCTTAGTCTTATAGTTGGTGGTTTGCCGAGGCTCATTCTTTGTGTATTGTGCATGATCACGTTGAGACGATCTGTTGTACTGCGATTGAATAGAATGGCTAAGCCGAAGGCTGTACCAACGCTTAGGACAATGGAACTGTACAAAATAAAATGGAGGATCTCATCATCTCTTTTAAGTCGAGCCAGTTTTTCTTTGTCTAGCAGTTCATTTTTGCGAGACATTTGGTTAGCCAAGTTAATTAGCTCGTCTATCTCACCCTGGATCCGAGCCCAGGTTACTCCGGCTGCTAATCTGTTGCCGGTATCATAGTCAGCTTTGGCGTTGTCGAATCCCGTTCTTATTTGATTGAGCAGATTGGCTAGTTTTAGCCACGTTTCTTTGTCAGAGCCTTTGCCTTGTTGGGCAAGATCGCGAATGATTCTGACTTCGTCCATTATTTTGCCCGCTAAGCCCTCTTGGCGGGTTCTCACTTCTGGCGCGTGGGTAGTGTTTGACCAGATGACAAGGTTGCTGCGCTGCATGTAGAGAAACATAGCTGAATTGACATGAGCAATTATTTCCCGTGAGTAGCTTTCTTCTCTCCGGGCGCGGTCGACATTGCCTAATTGATAAAGCAGGGCGCTGACCAAAGCCAGTTCAGCGACAACTGGTATGGTGACAATGATAAGAACTTTGCGAGAGAGCTTCAAGGGAAAGACCGCTTAGCCAAGGCTTTCAGGAATAATTGCTAATTTTAGCATTTGTCCTTACTCAGGACTTTGTTCTTGGCGTTTTACTTTGTCTCTTAAGCGTTCGTCAATCAAGGGTTCGATAATTTGCAGAAATTCGAAGGGATCGAGGCTGTTGGGCACGACTTTTCGGGCACCACTCTTAATGGCTTGCAATTCAGTGACTTCATCTGGCATCTGATCAAAACAAAAGATAAATGGAATAGCTTTCAGATCTTCATCTTGCTGAATTTCGCGCAAGAAGCTCAGGCCATCGCCGTCTCGCATGTGAAGATCGCTGATGATTATATCTGGTAGGTTCTTGTGAGCTAAGAAAAGGGCTAGGGACATGGCTGGGGATGGCACAATCTGGTAGCCAAGTTGCTCTACTGCTTGCCGAACCAGATTTAGTGTCTGCTGCGAAAGGCCGGCGATTAGTAGCTTTGGAGTTTCCATATTGACTCGTTGTTTCGGGCGAATAAGTGCAACTATAGCGCCTTTGGCCGAGTAGATCTAATTTGAGGTTTACTCTCGCCCTGGTTTACTGTTCTCTTTGATTTACTTTTCTCTTTGATTTACTTTTCGCCTTGGATTACTTCTCGCTTTGGTTTGTCTACTTCGTGCTTGGTCTTGGCACTTGGTTCGTTGTCGCTAGATGTTTTGATCACAGCAGATACAGAGGTTTCTGCTGGTCTGAGAACCTTTTTCAAGTAGCGATCGTTGGTTTCCCAGGGCCTAGGGCTGTATCCGGTCAATACCCGCAAGCGTTTTTTTGCTTTGTTTGCCCAATCTTCATCAGCATACTGACCTGACAAAAAGCCTATGCCTTTGAAGGTCATTCCTTTTTCGAGGCCTACTTCTTGTCTGGCTACTATTAGCCAAGACTTAATGCACTCATTGAAAATTTCTGGGTCTTTTTCGGCTTGGTGACTGAGTTTCTCGTCTAATGCTTCAGCGTAAAGAACGCGTATGTCCATGTCGTCATCGTTTAGTTTGATAGCGCGCCGGAGAAGCTTCAAGGCCTTGTTGTAGTTATGGTGACGCATGTATTGCTTGGCTTGCAATAACAGCGCACTGGCAGTCTCTTCTGTGAAAATTTCACTACCGTGGCGCTCTGGGGGAGTAGGGTCTTCGTTCAGTCGCTTGCTTTCGGCCCTTGCTTTGCTGCCGCTTGCCTGTGAGGCTGAATTTTCAGGCTCTATAGCTCTTGCCCAGTCAGTCGTGCTCAGGCAGGCTAACAATAGACAGAACGTTGGTAGTGCCTTGTTTGTTATTGCTTTGATTGCTATAGCTTTGCTTGTTATTGCTTGTAAGCTGGCCGACAATTGATTTGATTCCACTCAGAGGTCAGTCATTGTACCTTTGTATGAAGACATACTGTCGACACCTTGTCAATTGATCGACTCTTTGATCTTTAATAACGTGCAATCCTCTGTGGGTATTTTGGTTGACAGCAGCGGCTTCAGGCCATAACATCAGTAATCTAGATTGTTTATGGAAATCTCGACGAAATGCTATCTGCGAGCAATAGGTTTAAAGCGGAAGTATTTCGAGTTCTCTCGCTACCTTTTTTTGCCGTGGCAGCTGTTTCTTTAGCTTGTGCCCCAAATCTTTTTGCCCAAACAAAACTGCCGATGGCAAAGGGCAGCTCTGCTCAGGCTCGGGATAGACTTGCCTGGTGTCATGCCGCTGTCAGTCAGCCAGCGCCCAGCGGCCCAGCTTCAGGTACTATTGGCGGCCAGCCTTTTAGGCCAGACATTGTGCAGTGGAACAGTTACAGCGTTACTCTGAAACAGAGCCGTAAGCGCTATTGTAAGGTTGTGGTTAATATGATGAAAAGGCAGAAACCGCTGTGCAATTTGGCCTTTACCTCTGATTCTAATAATCGACCGCACATTTATGTTTATTCGCGCTCATCGAATTCGGAACCGGTAGTGGAACGGCACTATACTAGTAGAGATGGCTACGGACTTCAGTTTAGTCTGTTGTCACCTATTGGTGGCGGTCGTATTCCTGGATCGCTGTTGCTGCGTTTGCCAGATGGTAGTTTTGTGGCTGGTACTTTTAAGGCAGAAAAAGCACCACGGATTATTTGGGATGATCAGTCTGTGGATCCCAAATAAAATCTACAATAAATCTTGCAATTGAGCCTGCTAAACGTTGCTTCATTGCTTGCGCTTTCGCTGCCGACTCTGGGGGCGGTTTTTTTGCTTTCAAGAATTATTCGTGAAATTCTGCACCCTGTTTTTTTTGCTGCGATTCTACGAATCGTGCTCGGCAATGAAAGTGTTTCCATGGTACTGCTGCGAAAATTGTTTATCAGTATAAAAAGCGCATGTCGCTGGTAAATAGCTCAAGATTGCTGCCATCTTTGTTCATGCGCATGATCGAAGCAAAAATTTTCTTTTCTGATTCACAGACATTTCATGGCGCTCCGGCAGGCGCGTAAAGCTTGCCGTCAGGGCCATGCAATGTATGTCCAGCCATGGTGACCTTCGCTAAGAAAGCACTATTCACTACTGTTGGTGGCACTAGTTGTGTTGTTCTTGGTTTTGTTCTTGTTGTTGTCGCTAGTTTGGATAGCTTAGATAATTTGTTCTCAATGTTTTCGTATCGCAGTATTCTGTTGATTTCGGCAACATATTGGGTCCCGTTGTCGAAATCAACAACATTTGGGTATTTTAGATTGTCGGTAATTGTAAGTATTTGATCGCCGGTTCTGTCTTTATTGCTGTCTTTATTGGCGTCGATGATGGCGTAAACTTTGCTTTTTATTCTGAACTGTTTGGATGTTAGTACATTGTTTCCTCAAGCTATCAAGGTCTTCATCGTTCAATCAAACCTCGCGTGCGGCCGCTTGCTTTTGCACGAAGTTGCGCGATAGAGTATACACTGAGCTGGAGGAAGTAATTGGTGGAGCGAGTTAGGGTTAAGAGCAGCACTTTGCTGTCTGATGATTGGTTCATTCTTAAAAAACATCATTTTGAATATTTGCGCTCTGACGGTAGCTGGCAAGAGCAAACCCGTGAGACATATGATCGAGGCAATGGTGCTGCCATACTCCCCTACAATTTACAGGACAAGACTGTTGTTCTCGTAAAGCAGTTCCGTCTAGCGGCCTATGTGAACGGTCACAATGGCTTCTTGATTGAGGCCTGTGCTGGTCTTCTTGATAGCGATGATCCTGATACTGCAATCAAGCGAGAGCTGGCTGAAGAAGCCGGTCTTGAAGTTAAAAGCATCGAGAAAGTATACGACTGTTTTATGAGCCCTGGATCGGTTACTGAGAGACTGCACTTTTACATTGGTGAATACGAAAAGCGTGAAATCGCAGCGCGAGGTGGCGTTGATGGCGAGGATATTGAAATTCTTGAATTGCCATTTGCAAAAGCATTAGCTATGGTTAAGAGTGGTGAAATTATGGACGCCAAGACAATTATGCTCTTGCAGTATTTGCAGTTGCATGTTTTTGTTTAAGCTAGAGAATTCGAGAGCCAATTTTTTGAATTTTGACTGAATCATCGAGAATTTTGTTAGCTTGTTCTGAGCCGTGGGCGGGTAAATGCAGGCTGCGAGTTGAGTTTTCGTCATGCAATATGCCGACTTGTAGAATCACACTTGCTTGATCCCAGTAAACATTAAGGCGCGAAAGCTTATCTAGGCGAAATGTCGCTAGCATCACCAGTGGTATCGTTACTTTCTTGTGTGTTGGGGCAACACCGGGAAGTATAAAATCCATCGGCCGGTCATGGGTAAAGGAGAGAACCAGTTCATCCACTACCCGGTTGGCGTTAATGGTGCGTGAAATCGTCGTCAGCTGAGCGTCTCCGCCAAGGGCTTTGAACAAATCTTTGTAGAAGCGTTGTAGTTCATTTTGGCCGTGGCCACCGCTGAGCGTGGGTACGAAAGTAACCACGGCGTCTTCACTAAGTGTCTCCATGGTCCCATCTAAATCTCTTTGATTTAAGGTCGTAAAAAGATGGTGATCGAACAATTCTTCGACATTTATTTTGGGGCCAATGCAGGCATGTAGAAACTCAATAGTCCGAGCTTGTGAAAGTAGAGCTGCCCGCTGATTATAGCTAGCTCTTGCTTCACAGTTAAAGCCGTGGCTGGCATTTTCGTATACAAATACTCTAGCAGCATGATTACTCACCATTTTTAACATCACTTTCTCCATAGATGCAGGTGGAATCAATGGGTCATCGGCGCCAAGATGAAAGATAATGGGAGCGGTAATCTCATCGGCTTCATTTAAGTATTTATCTATATCGGCGCCATAGTAGCTCACTGCGCCTTCTAGCTTGGTGTGAGCTGCTAGTCGATAGGCTAGCCTTCCACCCAGGCAATATCCCAGGGCTGCTACACCTCCTGTGACTTGAGGTAGAGCCCGCAAATGACGCACAGCAGCTGCCAGATCGAGTAAGCCCTGGGCTTCATCGAATTTTTCTTTGTATGACATGGCTGTTTCCATATCGCTGCCGCTGTAACCAAGCTCTACATTAGGCCACATGCGGAAGAATAAATCTGGCGCTAGTACAACATATCCCTCTTGGGCATAATGGTCTGCTACTTTGCGAATATGTGGGTTAACGCCAAAGATTTCTTGAATCAACAGTATCGCTGGTCCTTGGCCCGACTGAGGCAGTGCCAGATAACCAGAGAAAGACTCTCCATCTGCTGCTGTTATTGATACTTTTTGATGAGACATTCTTTCCTCGGCGATTGTTGAGCTAGGTTTTATTCGAACCAATTTAGTAGTTCGACTTTTATATATTCTCCTTCGGGAAGAAATTCAAGTTCGCGAGCAAAGTGCATAAGACAATCTGCTTTGGCTAGGCCAGTTAGCATGTGTGACTCTTGGCCTACCGTTGGCATTGCGGAAATTTCGATTGAATTATCTAGGCTGAGTTTTCCTCTGACAAAATCAAGACGACCGGCTTTTTTCTTGAGGTGACGCGCAGCTTTCGCTTGGAAGTGCCTATTAGTAGTGCTTGCCGCTTGCATGCGAGCAATGGCCGGTCTGACAAACAAATTAAATGTCACCAATGCTGATACCGGATTGCCGGGTAGTCCAAACACCAGTTGGCCTGCTTTCGCGCTGCGATTGACGCCAAAATAAACGGGCTTGCCTGGCTTGATGGCGATGCGCCAAAATATTGTTTCTACTCCCTGCTCTTCGCAAACCTCTTTTATAAAGTCGTACTCGCCTACAGAGACTCCTCCGGCTGATATGACAATGTCGGCAAAATCAAGGGCCTCTTGCAAAACTTTGCTTGTCTCTGCGCGATTGTCCTTAGCATGGAAGCGCTGAACCTCTGTCACTCCTAGGGCATTGAGAGCGGCTACTAGAGCATACGAATTAGAATTGTAGATCTGCCCTTCGGCGATTGGTAGCCCCGGTTCGATTAGCTCATCACCGGTAGAAATGACAGCGACACGCGGAGTCCGGTATACAGATAATTCTGAGACTCCGAGGGTGGCAATAAGCCCTAGCACTGGGGGTGAAATGCGAGTGCCCGGCTGGAGAACAGTGGCACCAGCTTCTATTTCTTCACCTTGCAGTCTGATGTTCTCGCCGATTCTCGTTGACGTGCTGACGGCAATCGTTTCAGGCTGACTTGCTTGCTTCTGGTCATTTTCTTTCTTCTGGAGAGGTTCTTGCGTCTGGCAGACTTCTTTCATCACTATAGCTTCCACGTCTGCTGGTACTGGAGCACCTGTAAGGATGCGGATGCACTGACCTGGATTTAATCTTGCACTGCTGTTGCCGAGAGAAGGATTGGCTCCAGCTGATACCTCTCCGATAATGGTTAGGGTTGCTGGATTTGTTGGCGAGGCGCCAATGAGGTCTTCTACTAATACTCCGAATCCGTCCACTGCAGAGTTATTAAATTGCGGGAGATCGAAATTGGCCTTGATTGGCTCTGCAATTACCCGACGAAGCGAGTTGCCCAGGCTGATTGTTTCGCGCGATAAGGGCTGGCAGTTGTCGAGAATGGCTTTAAGCGCTTGTTCGTAGGTCAACATCGTCAATCTAATCTAACCCTTTTCCTTGTTTTTTCTCTGTTAGCTTGTTCTCAGTCGGCTTGTTTCTGCATGTCCTGTTTCTACTTGTCCTGTTACTCGTTGGCCCTCTTGGTGGCCGCCTCCTTCGAGCATCTTGAAGGCATGATTGATAGCCGGAAATAGCACGGCAATCCCGTCTTGGGCCGCGCCCAGGGAGCCGGGCAGGCTGACTATAATTGTCTGTTTGCGCACGCCAGCGACACCTCGTGAGAGCATGGCGTGCGAGTTGCGGTCTTGCCCGTACCGTCTTATGGCCTCGGCTATTCCGGGCAATTCCCTCTCAATTAAGCGGTTGAGGGCTTCAGGTGTATTGTCTCTTGGGCTTAGGCCGGTACCACCAGTGGTGATTAGTAGATCGACTTGCGAATCGTCGCAAATTCTTCTAACTGCCGGCACTATAGCTGATTCTTCGTCTGCTAGAACTGTCAGTTCGGCAATTTCGAAGCCTTTGTCTTGCAATTGCTTGGCAATATATTGTCCTGAGCGATCTTCTGCTTTCCCCGCTGAGATGGTATCTGACAAAACTAGAACCGCGGCTCTTCTGTTAGTTTGCCGCTCGGGTGCAATTAAATAGTCACTCTTGCCGCCTGTTTTGCTCATTAAGGTAACAGATTCAATTTGCATCAAATCGTCGACCATTTTTGCCATATCGTAGATGGTTAAAGCCGCCACTGATGCCGCAGTTAGTGCTTCCATTTCTACTCCAGTTTTGTAGATGGCTTTGACTGTCACTACTACCTCGATAGAATCTTCATCAAGCTGAAAATCTACTCCGACGAATTCTACAGGCATAGGATGACAATATGGAATTATTTGACTTGTGTTCTTCGCTGCTTGAATTGCTGCTACTTTTGCTACTTCAAGAGGGTTGCCCTTGGGCAGTGCATTACCTTTAATTTGCTGGATGGTGCTTGGGCTGACTCTCAAAATTGCTTTTGCCACTGCCGTTCTCAGCGTATTAACTTTATGCGAAACATCGCGCATGGTAACAGTCTATCCTCCGATTCCGTCTAACTTCTGCTGTCGTCTATCCGCCGATTTCAATCATTGCTCTGTTCTCTGTCGCCACTATTTCCTCTGCAGGAGGGTGAGCCTCTGGTTTTTGAGCCAATGAATAAAGAATCATACCCCGTAGCTCTTGGTCAGTTGCGCCAGTTCTCATGGCGTCGCGAAGATTTATCTCAGCCGCGTAAAAAAGACACGATTTGATAGATCCGTCTGCCGTCAAGCGCAGTCGATTGCACGTGGAGCAAAAGCTCTCTGACATCGATGTAATGAAACTTACCGAACCGCCGCCAGCTATGGCATAGTCTTTGGCCACTGCCGAGAGGTCACTTTCAATTCGCTTTAGCTCATAACGGCTCTCTATTTGGCTGAGCATATCTTTGTAGGTAACTACTTTGTTGCTAGCCCAGGAATTGGCCTTGAAAGGCATGTATTCAATGAAACGCACGTTGATTTTATGGTTTGCTGCAAAGTCGGCGAAGTTCATTATTTCATCGTCGTTTACTCCGGCCATGACCACCACGTTCAGCTTCAGGCTATCGAAGTCGCAGGCGATTGCCGCGTGCAGTCCTTCCATCACCTGATCGAATTGGTCAAGACGAGTAATTGCTAGAAACCGCTCTCTAGAAAATGTATCAAGACTGATGTTCAACGCATTTAAACCCAGTGCTTTTAATTCATGGGCGTGGGTCGCAAGTAAAGTGGCATTGGTGGTCATGGCCAATGTTTTCAGATTGGGAATTTGTCCTAGCGCTTTGATCAAGGAGGGCAGTCCATTTCTGACCATCGGCTCTCCGCCAGTCAATCTGATTTTATTGATGCCCATTGCCGCAAAAATGTTAGCCAGGCGGGTTATTTCTTCATAGCTCAGAAGCTGGTCGCGCTTCTTCCATGCCAGCCCTTCGTGAGGCATGCAGTAGACGCAGCGAAGATTGCAACGGTCGGTAACTGAAATTCGCAAATAGGTATGGGCGCGGCCAAAACTATCGACTAGTTGATTGGGGCGATCGATTTGATTTTGTTTTTGTTTGTTCACAGGTTTTCTCCTGAAGGTGTTTCAAGCTGGCTTCGACCGGCTTGAATCTCGTCAGCGTGAGTCTCATCAGCGTGAGTCTCGCTGGCTGCGTGTTGACAATTGACCCAATCTGATGAGCCGTCTTCGTAAGATTCTTTCTTCCAGATGGGAAGACGATTCTTGATTTCATCGATGATGTAGCGACAGGCTTGGAAGGCCGCGTCGCGATGGGCTGATGTGACGCCAACAAAGACAGCGGTTTCGCCGATACTGAGCAGACCGGTGCGATGAACACAAACCGCTGCCAGAATGGAGTAGCTCTGAGATGCTTCAGCAAGAATTTTCTTTGCTTCTTTTTCGGCTAAAGATTGGTAGGCTTCGTACTCTAGTGTACGAACTGCCTTGCCATCGTTGTGATTGCGGACGATTCCCTCAAAGCAGACCAGCGCACCAGCTTTCGGGCTTTCTAGGCTAGCTTTTAGCTTGTCTGTTGCGATATTGTCCTGTGAAAGCTTGAAGCTTATACTTCCTGTGCGGCTTTCGCTCTGCTCTACTTTGTTGGTGAGCATTATCCTCAACCGCCCGCTACTGGTGGTATGAAGACTACTTCTGAGCCGTCGCTTATGGGGTCATGCCAATTGGCAAAGCAATCATTAACGGCAACTCGTAGTTGATCTTTCTCCAGAGAAAAGTGATGTTTTACTGAAAGTTCAGTGAAGAGGCTAGCCAAGTCTGCGGCCTCCGTGTGTATCTGCTCGCTAGCCTGGCCGCGCTCTTCTTTTAAAATGGCAAAGTAGCTAACCCTGATGTTTACTGGCACAGATAACGATTGACCTCATAACCTGTCGACAATTATATACTGTGCACTTGCTGCTATGTTGTGTGTGGATTTTACATGCCTATGGTTGCCATAGGTTTGTGGTTCTCCGTTGATATGCCGCTTTCTTACGGTTTATAGTTTAAGGGGGAAGCTTTTTATGCGCCTGCAGCTTTCAAGTTTGGAGAGTTTATGGCTGAAGTGAAGAGTGAAGCTGCTATTGACAAGTCTTATGGCGCCTGGCCTTCGCCAATTGCAGCTGAAATGGTTGCCCGTGGGGCACTTCGTCTTAGCCAAACGACTTACGACTCTGATGGTAAGACCCTTTACTGGTTGGAAGGTCGTCCCACAGAAGGTGGTCGCTCAGTACTTGTGAAGTGCTGTCGTGATAGTCAAGATACTCTAGTATTCACAGACTTAAATCCTTCACCTGTGAGCATTCGCACGCTAGTGCATGAATATGGTGGTGGTTCATTTTTTACCGATATCGGAGAAGTTATTTGCGTAAACTTCGAAGATCAACGAATTTACTACTGCCGGTTAGAGAACGGTTCATTAACCGAACCGGTGGCTCTGACGCCTGCCTACGATGCCGCGCATTCGCACCGCTTTGCTGACTTCTGCGTTGATCGCAAACGCAATAGGCTGTACTGCGTCATGGAAGAGCACCGTGCAGACTGCAAAGAGCCGGTTAATACTATTGTGGCGGTTGCACTGAGAGCACCTAGCGACAAAGGCCCAATCGCTGAGCCGGTAGTAGTCGCGACTGGTTTCGATTTCTATTCTTCGCCACGTATCAGCCCTGATGGTAAGGCTCTTGCTTACCTTTGCTGGCAGCATCCCAATATGCCTTGGGATGGCTGTCAGTTGCATTTTGCTTCGATTGATTCGGCAGACTCCCAAGGACTGCTACAGGAGTGGCGATTGGTGGCTGGAGGCTCTGATTGTTCCGTATTTCAGCCACAGTGGTCTCCTGACGGCAAGCTCTTCTTCATTTCGGATGATTCAGGATTTTGGCAACCTATGGTCTTGGCTGACCTAGATGGTCTTGAGGCGCGGCCATTAATCACAGAACCTACCTACGCCCAGTGTGAATTCGGATTGCCCATGTGGGTATTCGGTCAGTCAACTTATGCGGTAGTTTCTGAGCGATTAGTTGTTTTCGCCTTTAATCGTCGCGGCGTTTGGGGTTTGGCCAAAATTGAGCTTGATTTCACTAGAGCGGGCGGGCATAAGCTGGTTGAAATCGATTCTTCGTATACGGAATTTTCTTACCTTACTGCCGGTGACAACAGGGTAGCCATGCTGGCTGCTAGCGCCTCCTCGCCTCAGGTGGTTGTTGAGCTTGACTTGCAAACAAGTCAATTTAGTACTCTCAAAGCTACAACTTCGAGTCTTCCTGCTGCAGCCTATATCTCTAGGCCTGAGGTTATCGAGTTTCCAACAGATGGTGATTTAACTGCGTTTGCCTTCTACTATCCACCGACCAATCCTCATTTCACGCCGGCTACAGATGAAGTGCCTCCATTGATAGTTAAGTGTCATGGTGGTCCCACTGGTGCGGCATCAAGCTCGCTGTCACTGGGAATTCAATATTGGACCTCGCGTGGTTTTGCCGTGGTTGACGTTAATTATGGCGGAAGCACTGGGTTTGGACGAGAATATCGCAAGCGTCTCAATCAGAATTGGGGTGTTGTTGATGTGGCCGATTGTTGCAATTGTGTCAAGTTTCTCGTCAACAAGAAACTGGCAGATCCGCATAGGGTTGCTATTTCTGGCGGTAGTGCCGGTGGTTATACTGTTCTCTGCGCCCTTACTTTTACAGATGTCTTCACCGCTGGTGCTAGTCACTATGGAATTGGCGATCTTGAAGCTCTAGCACGCGACACTCACAAGTTTGAATCTCGTTATACCGACAATTTGGTGGCGCCATATCCCTCTGGACGGGAGCTCTATCTCTCGCGCTCTCCAATTAACCATGTTGAGAAGCTAAATTGCCCCGTGATTTTCTTTCAGGGCCTAGACGACAAAGTTGTTCCTCCCAATCAGGCGGAGGCTATGGTCAATGCTCTGCGGTACAAAGGTATTCCAGTTGCATATATCGCTTACGAAGGTGAGTCACACGGATTTCGTAAAGCGGAGAACATTATCCGGACAATTCAAGCCGAGCAATATTTCTTCACTCGTATCTTCCAAATAGACCTTGATGCCAGCTCCGTGACCGTTGAGATCGAAAATTTGCCGTCAGCAGAGAGTAAATGAGAGGCTAGCTAGAAGTCTTACAGAGAATTAAATTGTCAACAGCTTTAGAACCTGGCGTGAACTTGAACTATTGGCCTTAGAATACGCGGCAGGTAACAACTCAGAGGGCTGGGGACTTTTAATGGCAAGCACCTGCACAAAGTTGCTCGTTTGTACAAAAGGAAAGCATTGTTCTGCTCGTGATTCGCACGACGTCCTGGCTGTTTTGCGCAAAACCGTTGAGAGGGCTCAGTTAGAAGATATTTTCAAAGTGAAGAAATCAGGCTGTTTAGGTCTTTGTAAGCATGGTCCGGTAGTCATGGTTGACCCATTAGGCTTGAGCTACGGCGGAGTTGCCGAGGTCGACTGCATCGATATTATAGAAAGACATGTCGCAAAGAAGAAACCAATTAAGAGATTATTGATTAAGCGTGGCAAACATAAATAGTGTTTCTGCTGTAAATTAGCAGTAGAAATTGACCTCCTGAACATAGTTAAGGAATGCCATGTCCAATCAGCCCATCAATCCACCTAGTAAAATTGGCGGTGAGCCTTTATTTACCAGGGTTTTAAATGACTTGCGTCAGCATCGACCCCAGCTTGCTGAGCGAATTGCTGCCAATTCATCGGTTTTGGAGCGTGTCCGAGATTATGAGAAACAAACAGCCTTAGTGACGAAGCAAGTTACTTTGTCGGCTGCCAAAGGCGAAGATATCGAGCGCCTAGCTTTGTTAGATCCAATCACCGAACTCTACAACCATCGCGCCTTCGTCAAAGAACTCAAGGCTGAACTGGCACGTGCTAAACGTTACAAGCACCCAGCGTCGTTGGTTCTGCTTAGCATTGATGGTTATGACGAGTTAGCTGGACAGTATGGCCCGTTGACCGCAGAAGCAATACAGAAAATAGTTTCGCACGCACTTCGCAGTGCACTGCGCGAAGTTGATGTCGCTGCGAAATATAATCAGTGGCAGTATGCAGTGATTCTTCCGCAGACCAATGCGGCGTGTGCTTCATTGGTAGGTGAGCGAATTCGCCTGCGAGTCAATAGTCAAGCCATTAACCATAACGGACAGAATTTTTCAGTTACTGCAAGCATCGGTGTAGCTACTTTCCCAGACCATGCTAATGAGTACGATTTGTTGATCGCTTGCGCTATAGAAGCATTGGAAACAGCTCTTCTTCGCGGCGGGGACAGAGTCGTTTCAGTCTAGTGGTCTTGAGCGCTTTAGTTAGTCTTCTAGAAATTGCTTGATGCTCTGAACTGGTTAGTCGACGGGTACGATTGATACTGTTGTTGGTGACACGTAGCCAAGTATCTCTTGGAATTGAATTGGTTCACCTCTCAATAGTATTTTCAGCAGCGCGCCTTCTGGCCATCTAGTTGCGTCTTGATGACACCAGAATGCTGCTAGATAAAGTTGTAAATATTTTCTGCTTACACCGCCATAGATTTCAGAGATGGTCTTGAACGCTCGCCATGTAATTGTCGCTGCCGATTCATTAATTTCGCTTTCGAAGTTAGGAGTAGTGGGCCGTTTACAGCGTGCAAATAAGTTTCCGGGTAGCATCTGAATTAGTCCAGATATTTCGAGCATTACCAGTGATGATGACACCTGTGCTGCACTCATGCCCGTTATATTGCAAAGTGAGTCTTGCGAAGTTGGAGTTTGGCGAATTGAGTCAAAGACCTGCTTGTCAGTGTCTGACAAATCTGTATCTATGAACTTTTCAGGGCGGTCATTAAAATCACAGGATAAATTTGTGAAAGACTTTGTCTTTCGATTTTTCTTTGGTTGAGCAGTTTTATTATCGCAAGAGGCTTCCCTGTTTTTTTCGTCTGGCGGTTCTGAAGGATGTTTGTAGGACCTTGAAATGAGGCTGCGTTTGAATAGTACTTTTATGAATAGATCTAGCGGTGCGGTGTGGACTGCATTGCAGTGTCTTAGCTCAAGTTCCTTCTGAATGTGGCACCCGAGCGAGGTGACTATATTGTGAGCTGTAGCTGAAGCTATGTTGCATAGTCTAGTTAGTCGATAGCTTGTAACTAGCACTCGTCTCTCCTTTAAGTAGATAGCTCCTAACCAGGCCTTTAGCTGTTTAACGTATCGAAAGCATGTGTTCGCCATAAAGCGGATCTTTCGTGAGCAGTGTAGGCAGCCTAGAATGCGCAGGTCTATTCTGGAAAAATTTTGCGGTGAGTTATTGCCGCAAAGGCAACGAATCATCCCGTGTTCGAAGAGCTGTTTTAGCACATATTCCAAAGCGGTTATGTTGTCTGGAATTAGAGACTCGAATTCTGGCCAAAGCTCAGCAACTGCGTCTTGATTGGCTTCATGAATAGTTTTGTTTGGTTCTACCATGGTGTCCGTTCCTCCCTCGTACTTTAAATAACGAGTGGGAGTATGGAAAAGTTCAAATTCTGTTGGTTTTTATCTGATTTTTTGAGTTTCTGTGGTGTTCAAGGAATTTTTTTACCGATATCGGTAAAAAAATTCCTTGAACACCTATTAAAACTGCCCCAAAAAGCAAAACAATTGAACTTTTTAACGATTGCTTTAATATCCACTTACCAGAGTAATTCAGATTATCTATCGACATTCCCATAGCCACCGCCGCCTGGCGTTTTTATCTCTATTGCGTCGCCGGGTTCTACTTGAAATGTAGCTGTTGAGCCGAGTTCTTCTATTTTGCCGCTGGCTCTCACTATTTGATTGGCGCCGCATTCGCCGTCATTGCCACCATTGAGGCCTGGTGGCTTGATTCTGCGGCGATTTGAAAGAATAGAAGCTGACATTGGTTTGAGGAAGCGGATGCGTCGGACGGTTCCATCTCCGCCTTTGAATTTTCCAGTGCCACCACTATTTATGCGAATGGAGAATTCCTCAAGGAGAACAGGAAAGCGCGACTCTAGAATTTCAGGATCTGTCAACCTTGAATTGGTCATATGAGTTTGAATAGCATCTGTGCCTGCGAATGAGCGGCCAGCGCCAGAGCCGCCACAGATAGTTTCGTAGTATTGCTTTTCATGGTCGCCGAAGGTGAAGTTGTTCATAGTTCCTTGAGAGGCAGCCATGATGTTGAGAGCTCGATAGATTGTATCGACAATTACTTGAGAGGTTTCAACGTTTCCTGCTACCACTGCCGCCGGTTCATGGGGGTTGAGCATTGAACCAGGCGGAATAATGAGTTTTAGCGGTTCCATGCAGCCGTCGTTTAGGGGAATGTTCGCCCTTGTTAAGGTGCGAAAAACATAGAGTACTGCTGCTCGACTTACGGCCAGCGGTGTGTTGAGATTGTTTTGCGTTTGGGCGGACGTGCCTGTAAAGTCAATCACAGCAGTGCGATTTTGTTTGTTGATACGAACTGATACATTTATTTTGCTGCCATCATCCATGGTGCCTGTTGCTTGACCATCTTCTAAGTCTAATAATAGGTTTCGAATCGCGAGAGCTGCGTTTGCTCGAACATGTTCCATGTAAGCTGCAACAGTCTGACTCCCGTATTTGTGCACAAGTCCCTTGAGAGCGGCTATACCCTTGTTATTAGCAGCAATCTGCGCTTTGATGTCGTTTATATTCTGGCGAATGTTGCGTGGTGGGTAGAGCGCCGATTCGAGTAGATCAACGAACGGCGTTTCGTTGAAATCACCATCTTTCGCAATAAGAAAGTTGTCGAGTAATACTCCCTCTTCCCCAATGTTTGTGCTCATCGGGGGCATTGAACCAGGTGTAATGCCTCCGACATCGGCATGATGCCCTCGCGATGCTACGAAGAATAGTCGCTCTTGTCGATCATCAAAAACTGGGCTGATAACGGTGATGTCAGGTAGGTGAGTGCCACCATTAAATGGGTTGTTCAGAACGTATACATCGTTGACTGCGATGGGCTGCTTGCTTGAATCGCAATCACGTGAATTGATCAGGCTTACGACTGAATCACCCATGGAGCCAAGATGAACAGGAATGTGCGGGGCATTGGCAATAAGTCGGCCTTTGCTGTCGAAAAGCGCGCAGGAAAAGTCTAAACGCTCTTTTATGTTCACTGAGTGACTGGCTTGCTGCAAAGTAATTCCCATTTCTTCGGCAATTGACATGAACATATTGCTAAATAGTTCTAGTTTTACCGGGTCAGCCATTTCTGTTACTGCTGGAAGTGTTTCGCAGCAGGCTTCTTGCGGATTTTGTTCTCTCCCTTTTTGTCTCAGTAGTAGAGTACTGTCGTGCAAAACCTCAGCGCACCAACCAGGCTCAATGATTGTCGTAGCTGTGTATTCTGCAATTAGCGCTGGGCCCTCAATGGTTGCACCGGTGCTTAGCAGCTCGCGCACGTGAACTTTTGTCGTATGCCACTGCCCTTGAGAAAAGAGCAAATGATCGGTTGGTTTATTAACCAATGTGCTTGATGTCTGGTGTGGTTGTGCTGTAGAAGTATTCTCGCAGCTCAAGTTTGCTGTTGTCACATTTTGAATTGACTCAATCACCAGGTTATCCGCTTGGCTCTGGGCCGTAACTCTTATTTCTTCGAGGATTGGACAACTAGTTTCGAGTGCGAAACCAAAGAGCTTTTTATGACGGTCATGAAATTTTGCTCTTGCTTCTTTTAGGTTGTAGTCTAATTCAACTGGAATAGTTGTATCAGAATCTTGATAGCGCAAGAATAACTGCTGGTATAAGATTACGTTCGCTGCTTCGGCTTGAGCCTGGAGCTTTTGTGTGGCGACTTGGCCAAGTTTTTCGAAGCTTATTCGGAGTTCAGCTAACAGAACCTCAGATAATTCCTTCCTTACTGATTGCTCTACGGTTGCAGACGTTGTAGTGGCACCAATACCATAGGCGGACAGCACTCCAGCTAGTGGGCTTATTAAGACTTGCTTGACTCCCAGTCTCTCGGCGATTAGGCAAGCGTGCTGCCCACCTGCGCCACCAAAGGCTACTAATGTTGCTTCACTAACGTCGTGACCTTTTTGTGTTGAAACTTTTGAAATTGCTTGAGCCATCTTCTCAATGGCTACCGTAAGAAAGCCCCAAGCTATATCTTCGATGCTTTTACTGGCATTACAGCTAGCCCCGCTAACATCGTCTCGGCTGCGATTGATTAGCGTGCTGAGTTCGTTGAAACGATTAGAAGCGGCTAGTAGATCTAGTGGCTGATCATGATCCACTCCAAATGAATCAGGGAAGTGGGCTAGCGATATGCGACCCAGCAGTAGGTTTGCATCTGTCACCGTAGCTGGGCCGCTGTGCCCATAGCAGGCCGGGCCAGGTTGAGCTCCAGCAGACTGTGGTCCAACCAAGAAACGTGCCCCGTCAAAACTGAGTATGGAACCTCCGCCGGCAGCTACAGTGTGCACGGCCAGCATCGGCGCGCGCACGCGGATACCGTCAATGATTGTTTCGAATAGGCGCTCGTACTCACCTTGAAAATAGCAAACGTCTGTGGAAGTACCTCCCATATCAAAACCTATAATATTGGAAATACCATGCACCTCTGCTGCCTTTTTCGCTCCTACGACACCTCCCGCCGGCCCAGAAATTAGGGCATCACGACCACGGAAATAATCTTTAGTTGTAAGTCCGCCATCAGACTTCATAAATTTGATCTGCAGATTTGCGTGGCAGCTTTTAAGATCTTTGTGGAGCTTGTCTGTATATGCTTTCAATGGTGGTGTTAGATAGCCATCGACCAAAGTGGTATCACCGCGACTGATGAATTTAATCAATGGAGTGATTTCGCTTGACCTAGAGATGTTTTCAAAACCAACTTCTTTGGCGATGGAGGCACATTTCTCTTCGTGTTGCGGATATTTGTAGCTATGCATGAAAACAATAGCAATTGATCTAATACCGCTATCTCTGGCCCTTTGCAGCAGAGCTTTTGTTTGCTCAAAATCGAATCTCTGAATTTCTTCTCCATCTGCTCCAAAACGGCCTGGTACTTCAATAACTTGAGCAAAAATTGGAGCGGTCTTGATTATCTCTAAAGCAAAGATATCGGCTCTATTTTGATATCCGATTTTGAAGGCATCTTTCATTCCTTGATTAGTGACTAGCAATAAGGGTTCGCCTTTGCGTTCCAGTAAGGCGTTGGTAGCAACTGTTGTTCCAATGCGAACCTGACCAATATTGGTATCATTCATGTTGACTTTTGACTTTTGACTTGGTTGCTGGTTTTGGTTTTCCGACTTATTTTGTTCTTTTGTCTTATTTGGATTTGCCTGTTGATTTGTGTTTGCCTGCTTGAGAATAGCCGCTATCCCAAGTATTGCAGAATCTTGGCTTTGACCTGGAAGCTCGGAAAGTATCTTGTAGACGTATACTTTTCCATCGGGCCCTTTCGCCACGATGTCGGTAAATGTTCCGCCTCGGTCTATATAGAATTCGAATGTCATGGCCTGATTGTAGTGCGTTTGGCATAAGTTAGATCGCGATTTACTAGCAGTAGCGCGTTCTTCTGCTTGATACTTAAGTTCTAAGTATTGATAAGTGCAATCAGTTGAGCTAAAGAAAAATTTCGATTTGAAGTTCACTGCTTGATAATTGATACTCAATTCTTCGATTTTTTTGTTTACCTCTGCTTGAAGGTTTACTTAGTAATCTCTTTTGCGGAGCGCAGTGAAGCTTGAAGTGTGGCAATAGCGACTATCCACGATTCACTCGGCTCAGCCTTTGGCCCGAGCCCTAGGAGCATCTGTGGTTGTTGCGATTGCCTGAAATGAAAGTGAAATGATTTGCTATTGAGGATTTATTGGTTATGAATTTCAGCTGGAGGAGGTCCAACCCTTAGTGCCCATACAAAAGTATGCGTGCGTGCAGCTCTCGCTTCCTGAATAATCGATATACTATTCATTTATAAGCGAACCATAGTCATCGAGCAGTCCCGGTTCCGGATTGCAAGCTAGTAACAAACGAGAGTAAGCAGTGTAATGAGCGCAAATAAAGTCGAGACAACTACAACAACTTCTACTTCTGCTTCTGCTTCTGACAATGCAGATCGCCTTGCGCAGATCACAAAGTGGCAAGCCGTAAGTGAGGAAGCTCATTCAGCTTTTGAAGTAAGACGTTATACGCAAGCTGAGACTCGCTTCTTAGATGCTTTGATTATTGCTGAGCAACTCTCTGGTGTTGTTACTGCTGAAGCCAAGGATCAGCTAGAGCAAGATATTATTACTTCGATAGCGACAATGGCGAAGAACGCCGTTGATACTAAGCCGCAGAGTCCTACTCAATTCTTGCGACCTGCTTATAAAATTGTCGATGTTGGTGAAGAGGACCTCACGAGGCTGGCTAAAAGCCTCAATAATCTGGCGGCGCTCTATCACTTACAAGGAAAGTTTTTCTTAGCGGAAAACCTGTATGACCGCTGTCTCGACATAAAGTTGGCTTTATATGGCGAAGAACACTTAGAAACTGCTATTAACTTGCATAATTTAGCTGTTCTCAATTGCGCCAAGAAGAAATGGGAAAAGGCAGAGATTTTGTTTAAGCGGGCTCTGGAAATTCGCGAGAAGCTTTTGAGTGAAACTGACCCAGAGTTGATTCCGATTTTGAAAAATTACGGCATCATGTTGCGTAAGACCCTCCGTGAAGAGGAGGCTAAGGCCGTAGAGGCTAGAATGGCAGCCATTGAATCGCTTAGGCTTTCTTAAGGCATCTTGGCCTAGGTTAGCCGAGTGCGCCAGGCACGGCTCATTCTTTCTTCCCTTTGGCTGCCTCTCGGTCAAGTAGCGTGCGTTTACGCTCAACTCCCCAGCGATAACCCGAGAGTGAGCCATCGGTGCGAACCACTCTGTGGCAGGGAACCACCACCGCTAGGGCGTTTGCGGCACAGGCGCTGGCAACTGCGCGGACGGCTTTTGGTGAACCGATATTTTTACCGATATCGGTATAGTTTCTGGTCTCGCCAAGGGGAATGTGCTGCAACGCTTGCCACACTCGCTGCTGAAAGCTTGTTCCTCTTATGTCAAGGGGGAGTGCAAAGCCTTGGGCCGGTTCTTCAATGTAAGAAATTACATGACCAACCACTTGGTCGAAATTGTCATCCCCTCCTTTCAGGGCGGCGCGAGGAAATCGATCTTGTAGGTCGCACAGCAGTTCGCTAGGGTGATCACCTAACAAAATGGCGCAAATTCCCTTGCGGCTCTGGGCTACAAGGATAGAGCCGAGAAAACACTCGCCAATGGCAAAGTAGATTTCGGTGTTCTCCCCACCAGCTTTAAAGGCTGTAGGTGTCATACCAAGCATGGCGTCCGACTTCTCGTAAAACCGACCGCTGGAATTGTAACCCGCTTCAAATATTGCTTGAGTGATGTTTTCAGTGCTTGTCAATTCTTGACGAATTCGTTTGGCTCTATGGGCAGTGGCATATGCCGTTGGTGTTAATCCTGTTATTGACTTGAAGAGTCTGTGGAAATGATAGGAACTAAGACCAGCGGCGCTGGCTAGTTCCGCGAGCGAAAGTTTACTGTCTGACGTTTCAATTAGACGACAGATATTAGAAACCATAATTGAATGGTGTTCCAAATGAGAATTTTGCTTTGGTCTGCAGCGCTTACAAGCTCTGAACCCAGCTAGCTCAGCTTCTTCATAAGTTTTGTGAAATTGAATGTTTTCGTGCTTAGCCAAGCGCGCGCCACAAGATGGACGGCAATATACTCCAGTGGTTTTGACAGAATAGTAAAATTGACCATCAAACTGTCGATCGCGATCGACTATTGCTTGCCAGCGGCAATCTTTATTGAGGATGTCATTCTTGGGGTCTTTCATTGGATCTTTTTGAGGTCTTTTATGAGCTCTTTTATGAGCTCTTTTATGAGCTCTTCTATGTGGTATTGCGTGCTATTTGTGTGATGTCAATCAAGCGGTTTTTTATTGGGTTTTGTATGCGACTCAATAGACTCAAGCTTAGCAAGAGAGAAATCACTAAGCACTCCGAGTCTTGCTTTTGAATTGGTGCTTACCAAACCAGCTAGATTGAATTCTAAGTAATTGGCATCGTGAAATAGGTGGTCGTGCCCCGGCCGGCCTCTGATTCGGCCCATATGAGACCACCTAGGCGCTCTACGTTGCTGCGGGCAAGATACATCGCGAGTCTTGAACCGTAGGTATCTTGTGTGTGTTTGCCTTCGATAAATCCAACGAACATTTCGGCTATTTCCGACTGAGGCAGTGCTGGGCCAGAACTTGACACACCAATGCGCATCTCATTGCCCTTTACCTGACTCTCCACGCGAACGCGACCACCAGCGGCTGTTACCATAATCATGCGTTCGAGAACTTGTCGCAAAATGCCGATTATTGCTTCTCTGTTTCCTAATATCGGTGGCAGTCCTGTTACTGTTTTGTAGTCGAGTAGAAGCTGTCTATCCCTGGCCAAGGGCGTAACTTCTTCCAAACAGTCGGCGACGACCCGAGTGATATTTATCTGTTCTTTAACCGCCGCCGGTGGTGGCACAAAGCCGCCATACATCATTAGCAAGCTGTCGACTACTCCGACCAGTTGGCTATAGTGCAAGTGTAGCTCAGCTAGGGCCTGACCTACCGATGGATGCATAGTGTTGCGAGCATTGGCAAGGATGGCCTGCCAGCTCAACTCCGCTCCAGTTAGTGGCCCTCGGATATTATCCTGTAGCATGCTGACTATTTCCTGGCGCAGCAGTTGGTTCTCGCTGCGCAGTGATTTGTCACGCAAGACCATAATGTAGCCCATTATCGAACCGTCATCACCTGAAAGTGGTTGTAGATGTGCTAAGACCTGAACGGTTTTTTCGCTAGCTCTGTGGAATATTACACCCTCTGGATAGAACTGATTGATCAGGGCCATTGGGTCGCCGCCGTGTTGTGTAAAGGCTTGTCCCATGCCGTGGCTTTGCGGCGTTTCTCCTGGTTTGAGTACCAAGTCAAAGCACAGTCGACCGGCTATTTCTCCTTCTGACATACCCGTCCAGTTAAGGAAAACCGGGTTGGCGTGCAGGATGTTGCCATATTGGTCAAGGATGAGGAAACCTTCGGTCGAACTTTGCAGCACAGCATCTAGTTGCTGTTGCAGCACTGTAGCCTGACGGCCAGCTTGATTGACATGCCTTGAGAGTTCAGCAACTTTCTGTGCTTGAGTGGTAATTTGGCGGTTAAGTGTGTCTACTTGCTGGGTTGACTGCTCGGCAATTAAGCCTCGCTCCTTTACAGCCTCTACTTGTTTGTTCAGCTGAATCTTGAGATTTTGTGTCGTAGAGCGCATCGACAACACCGCTGTATCAATTAACTCGCCTAGTTCTAGCCAATCTCCCGATAGGTTTTCTAGGGGCGGAATTATCTGTTTGTTGTTAGCAATGGCCTGGGTACGCTTTACCAAAAAGCGCAACGGAGTATCGACCGATTGGGCAATTTTTGCCGCTAAGAATAATCCGACTAGGCCGCCAAAAACGCCAACCAAGCCGCCTAGTAATAGTACTTCAACTAATTTAGATTGTTCGTTTGGTACTGGTTTGCAAACTAATACGTAGCCAATAATGACACGGTCGCTTTCAAGTGGTAGCGACATCCACCAGGCCCCCTCTTTTTCAAAGCCGTTAGCTGGCACAATTAGGTGGTCCAATTGCGGAATGCCTGTTCCCAGTGGTGAGCGTGTGACAACCTTGCTGGCATCATGACCATTTAAATCGAGCAAGAAACGCATCGGACCTGGCAGATTTTTGATTCCCTGGGAAAAGGCCGTCGTAGTTTTGATTTTTTCTGAATAGACAGCAAGCTCCACTCCCAAAACATTTGGATCTTCAATGCCGAAGCGAGCAGCAAGCGCTGTGAGGAAATCTGAATTAAGCGGCTGATTGACGGCAAGGATGCCTTTGCGGCCGCCAGCTGAGAATGACTTGACTGTACTTATTGAAATTACGCCAGTTTTTTCGCTAAAAGTAGGACCTTTGTAAAAGTCATGAGCAAGAGCGAGGTCAATTACTGTACTCTCTGATTTTAATGAGTATCCGCTTTGGTTGGGTGTCTCGGTGCTAAAAAAGACAGTGCCCTTCTCGTCGGTCACTTGAACACTGCCTGGGAAGAATAGTTTGTCTTCGGCAGCGCGAATACTGGCTGCTGCTTCTCCTTTGTTCTTGCCGTCATAGGCAGACAAAAAGCGTTGATCGCGCAGTAAGCTGTCAACCAGTCTCTGAGTTTGATCTTGAGCCGCAGTCAAACTGGTATTTAGGCGTGGACCGCGCACATTGGCTACTGCTGAAGCTGCCAGGGTTCTGGTGGAGCGAAAGTCAAAATATACAGAATAGAGAACGTGGCCAGAGACCACGATCACCACTACGGTAATGAGCGCAAACGTGAGCCTTGAACTCAGATTCAAAGAGCTACCACCAAGCTATTGACACCTTACAAAAGAACCATAAGAAGTTTAACCCCTTATGCGACCTCTTGGAATCGGGTATTCCCTATTTACCGGCTTGAGCCTTGCGGTATTCGGCTTGCACCTGAATCGCCCGGATTAACTGGTTGGGGCCTATAAAACCCAACTCCAAAAGAATTTGGCCTAACGGCTTGGGATCTCTATCATGATCTTTGTCTTCACGTTGAATGCGAAGAGACTCATCAAGCTGATAGATCGTTATGTAATCTAGTTCAACGAGAATTTGCCCCAGCAGCGTGCGGCTTGGTTCCTGCTGTGAGTTGTCTTGGGCTTCTTTGGAGCTTTTGGATTTCGGCATTTTCTTTTTTCGTTTATTACGTGAGTTGGAAAGCAGACCGCTGGGCAACACCCGAAGAATTCAACTTATGGCTGCTGGGTTTCCCCCCTGACCAGGTTCGTCGGTCTTCGCCGTCACCCAACGATCTGTGAATAGTGATTATAGACGAAATGTCCTTTCAATAGCAGTGCAATGTAAATACTCGCTTTGCTAGACTTTGTTCTCAACCTTTTGACAAGGGCTTACACTTGTTATTCGGATAAATTGAAACTTTACCGATATCGGTAAAAAATAGAAGTAGCTTGGCAAGTGGGAGCGAATTTTTCATGTTGAAGTACCTTTCAACCCTCCGTTTGATTCCGCCTTCTCTCATAACCTCAACATTAGAGGGGAGCTGGGCGATTCAGGTTTTGAAATCGGCAGTTGATCTAGGCATTTTTGAGTCTCTTAGCGATGGCCCAATGTCTGCTGCATTAATTGCTAAGAAGCAAGCTTTACAGCTGGAAGGAACTAAATTAATCGCCGACTCACTGGTGGGCATGAATTTACTCGATCGCGCCGATCTTAACGGTCACGCTCGCAGTAGAGAGGCGGTTTATGAGTTGAATATGACTTCGCAGACTTATTTGATTTCAGAAAGTCCACTTTTCATGGGCATGTATTTAAAACAGCACGATGAGTTAGATAAGATGTGGCGCGGTTTGCGGGAAACCATCCGCACTGGTACACCAGTGATGGCAGTTAATGAAGATGCCAAAGCGCAGGATATTTTCCCTCATCTTGCGGAAGCAATTATGCCTCTAAATTATTGCATCGCAGCAGATGTAGTGAAATATTTGAAGGACCGTAGTCACAGTGCCAAGAACCCACAGGATTTGAAAACAGCCGGGAGCGGTCATGATGACGAAGCCAATAGTTTAACGAGCGCGCTGAGCAATAAGAACGCATTCAACAATAAGAGAGCATTAAATATTCTCGATCTGGCCGCTGGCTCTGCTGTTTGGAGCATCCCGTTTGCTCAAGATAACCGCGACAATCATATTGCAGCACTTGATTTTCCTGCTGTCTTGGCCGTTACCAGGAAAATCACCGAGCGTTTTGACGTAGCCAATCAATATACGGAAGTGCCTGGCAACTGGCGTAATATCAAACTTTCCCCTGGTTTGTATGACGTTGTTATTTTGGGCCATATTTTGCATTCAGAAGGTCTTGAGATGAGCAAGAAACTGCTTGCTTATTGCGCTGCTGCACTTAAAGACGGTGGCACACTAGTAATTGCCGAATTTATGCCCAATCAAGAGCGTACGGCCCCGTTGTATCCTTTGATGTTTGGTTTGAATATGTATCTTGCTACTGCCAATGGTTGCGTCTTTAGCTTTGATGAGATTACAAGTCTTTGTCATGCAGCTGGTTTTCGTGACGTCTATCGTCATCAGGGCGTAGAGTACGATTCGCCGGTTGTCTTTGCAACGAAGTAAGAGTGGTGGCGGCCTCAATGACGGATCGATCTATGAACCCTAGTGAGAAAGCCAACGAGCCGATTTTCATTTGGGTTCAATATAAAGAAGAAGAGATAAACAATGGCTATTGGCAGGTCTATAAAGAGCTGCAATTGCCTCATCGATTGTTTTCTATGTTCGCTCTTAGTTTTAGTGTGGCAATGGGTTATGTCTTGCTTTCGCCTGAAAGTCCAGTGTCGTCTGCCAATACTTTTTCTGAGTTGATGCAAGCTCAATATCTGCCTGGAATATTGATTGCAGGGGTGGGCATTCCCGGCACTTGTATGGCAATGGTTTTTTTGTTGTTGAGACATTTATCTGAAGGATGTTTTCGCAAGCGACCAAATTTTCATTTTCCTATGATGTATGTTCTTTATCCAACTGGAATTCAGGTGCAGTTTGCAACTGGCACCGGCATGATCGACTGGCGGCAATTTTCACTTGTACTTGAGACAAGAGAAAGTTTTTGTTTGGCTTCCAATGTCAACGATGTTTTTGTTTTGCCAAAAAGATGTTTCGCTTCAGCTCAAGAAGTCGATGCGGTTAGAGAGATTCTTACTGCTAGTTCGCGCAATTTTAAGAAAATCGGCAGAGACTTCAATGGCGCTGATATCACGTATGAGAAGAAGGCGATCTCATCGGTGATGATTGATGGGGAGCAGTATCCAATTCCAGATATGGAGCCACCGGGGAGCACAATTGAGACTGCCATCCTACCAACTCCGCTGGTGATTGAAGGCAGGCCTAGTCCTAGCAATATCCGTAGCAATAGTAATGACAATAACAGTATTGATAGTTCCTCTGCTTCGGCAGAGATTGAGAAACTGTCTTATCCAGTTTCTCAATCTTTTGAAAGTAGTTTGAAGACCGGCCTGGAAGTAGAGGTTCTTTACCTCTCTGGTGAGATTGGCCAGGCCGAGAATATCTATTTCTTTCGCAAGAGATTGGTGCTTCTCGGAATTATCTATATAACTCTTGCTCTGCTTATGCCCATTAATTTTCTTGCCTTGGGCTATGTTTGGAATCTGCCTCAGGCTACGGAAGTTGTGCTTGATCTCTATCAACATTTTGTCCTGCTTCTAGTTCCCATTTATATTGGCCATTCTGTTTCAATTTATTGGAATATTATGCAGCGCACCAAGGTCAATGATGCTGCGGCTCAGGTGTTTGTCTTTCAACTGACTGAAGAGGGCTGCGGAGTTCGTGCTGGCGAACGCTATGTTGTATTGGCGTGGTGGCACTTTGAGGAATGTTGGGAGACCGATGAACAGCTAATGTTACTTCTCGGTAGCCGGGGAAGAACTATGTTTGTTATCCCTAAGCGAGTATTCCTTGATCGCCTAGGTCTAGCCTATGCCACAAACCTATTGCAGCGCAAAATAAAGCGCTACAAAGTACTTGCCTAGCCAGTTGGCTAGGCAGTGCCAGAACAATTTCCAATTAGTCTTAGTCTTGGCCGCCAGCAGCAAAACCGGGACCGCTATCAGCGTCGTCCACATCGGTATCGGCGTTGTTGAGGCGCAAGAGTTCACGGCGCCATTCTAAGTCTGCCTGCGCTTCTTTGATTAGACTTGCAAGCCCTTGAAAATCTGCAAACGAAAGGTCAATGGCTAAGCCAATGTCGAAAGTTAGTTTGACTCGCTCGCAATTGGGTGAGCAGGACATGCAGACCATGTGATCCGGGCCGCAAACTTCGAACATTTGTGTCTCATCGCATTGCAGTGGATCTTTTTGCCAATCTAGATACTCAATAAATGTGTCATCTTCAAGACTTTGCTGCACTAGCAGAACAAGGGCTTGATACTGAGTGTTATTGAGATAGATGGTGACTTCTTGTCGCCGAAAATCGAGGGCGAACTCGCCGTTTTCTTTGTCTAGATATAGATCAGCAAAAGCATTGGCGAAACTGATTTGAAAAGCTGTGCTTGTCTTCATCTTTATCCTGGTTGTTTGAGCCACTGAGCTACATCTTTGGCATGATAGGTGATTACTAGATCAGCCCCTGCACGGACTATACCCGTTAAGCACTCCATCACAACTTTTTGCTCGTCTATCCAGCCATTGGCTGCGGCAGCCTTGACCATAGAATACTCACCAGAGACATTATAGGCTGCAATGGGCAATTTAGTCAGATTGCGGGTTTGGCTAATGACGTCAAGGTAGGGCAGGGCTGGCTTAATCATAACAATGTCGGCGCCCTCTTGGATGTCTAGCTCAACTTCTCGTAGAGCTTCGCGGCCGTTGGCTGGGTCCATCTGATAGCTCTTGCGGTCGCCGAATTGTGGAGCTGACTCGGCTGCCTCACGGAACGGTCCGTAGAGTGCCGATGAGAACTTGGCGCTGTAGGCCATGATTGGAATATTTTCGAAGCCGTTGGCATCTAGCGCGGCCCGAATAGCGGCTATGCGACCATCCATCATGTCAGAGGGAGCGATGATATCGGCTCCGGCGGCGGCTTGAGAAACGGCTGCACGAGCTAGTATCTCAAGGCTAGGGTCGTTAAGAACTTTGCCGTCGTGTACCAAGCCGCAATGGCCATGGTCCATGTACTCGCAGAGGCAGGTATCGGCAATTACCATTAAGTCGGGGAAACGTTTCTTCAACTCTCGGGTGGCGCGCTGCACGATGCCTTCGTCTGACCAGGCGCCGGTTGCTTGCGAATCTTTGCTTGAAGGAATGCCAAATAGCAACACCGATGTGAGACCAAGGCTTACGGCTTCTTCTGCTTCTTTCAGCATTTCATCGATGCTTTGTTGATGAATACCGGGCATTGATTTGATCGGGGTTTTTATACCCTTACCTTCGACAATGAAGAATGGGTAAATGAGCTGTTCAAGGCGCAAATGGGTTTCGCGAATCATGGCACGCAGGGGAGCCTTGGAGCGCAGGCGACGCATACGCATGTCAGGAGTGACTCGAGGCAAGACATATTTGCTGCTAGTTTTGTCTAGCTCCGACGCTGCTTTGCCTAAATCTGCCGCTGCTTTGTTTAACTCTGCCGCTTCATGTTCTAACGCTGCCGCTTCATGTTCTAACGCTGCCGCTACAGTCTCTTTCATCAAATGGTCCTTATTATTGTGCACAAGCCATATAGCTATTAAATATATCGCCTTGACGTGCTGTGTTTCTGCCTATATCTGATTCTGTTCGAATTTTAATGATGCCAAGAGTGAATCTGTCAGGCCCTTGAGAGTGTGCTCTTCTGCAATTAAATCAACCCTGCCTAGGCTTTGCTCTGCTGCAGCGGCTGTTATTGGCCCAATTGCTGCTATTTTAACTGAGCTAAGCAGTTCTTCCTTCTCTTCCTTTAGCAGCGCTAACTTCTCTTTATGATCTGGTCCCAGCTCAAGCTGTAGTCCGAGGTCAAGCAGTTGCCCGAGATTTCTGGCGGTTTGAGCACTGGCTAAGGTAATTATGTCGATTGCTTGATCTCTAAGGAGAGCTACAAGTTCTCTGCCGAGATGTTCCTTGTTTGTAGGTAAGCCACTTTCATAAGCAATTGCTGTGTCAACTTGGGCTCCCGCTGCTCGCAAACCGTCTGCAATCAAAAGTCTGCCGATATTGGTCTTGGGCCACAATAGCCGCTGTCCGGCCAGATTTACCTGTTGCTGAAACTCAGCTACGAGTGTTTCGGCTACATAAGCTGTTGGCTGGAAAGCTACAGACAGTCCCTCCTCAGCTAAGCAGTTGCTGGTAGCAGGGCCGATGCTGGCAAGCTGGCATTGGCTTAAGGCTTGGGCTGGAAGGCCAAGGGCTTTCAAGCGTTGCAGTGTGAATTTCACTGCATTTTGACTGGCGAAAATGATCCACTGGTATTGAGCGAGCTGGTTTATTGCCTTGTCTAGCTCACTATAATCGGAGGCGGGGCCAACGGCTAAGAGGGCTCGCTCGATTGTCGTAGCGCCTCGCTCTTGTAGCAGATCGGCAAAGCTGTCCGCTTGCTCTTCAGCTCTGGTCACCAAGACTCTTACGCCCTGTAATGGTTTGTCCTGCATAGTATATTGATTTGAGTTTTGGGCTATTGTTCTTTTATGGAGGTGATACCACATTTGGTGTGGACAAACGCAGCTCTTCTAAGATTTTATCCGCCCCAGCATCTTGTATCTTTTTAGCTAGGGCCTTGCCGAGTAAATGGGCGTATTCTCTTGGGCCACTGATTGAGTCGCGATAGATCTCACTGCCATCTAAAGCAGCAACACAACCAGATAGCGTCAATTTGTCTTGATCGTCAGCTTGCACCCGAGCAAGAGCACCAGCCGGTACTGAGCAGCCACCGCCAAGAACATCTAAAAATGCCCGTTCAGCAGTAACTTCATCTTTGGTGGCTTTGTCTTCGATGCTGGCCAGCATCTCTAAAATATCCTTATCATTCGCTCTGCATTCTACCGCTAGAGCGCCTTGGCCTACGGCTGGTGTGCAAATATCGAGGTCGAGATATTGGGTAATTTTGTCGTGAAACTCAAGTCGCAAAAGTCCAGCAGCTGCCAGAATCATGGCATCGCATTGACCTTCGTCTAATTTGCGAATGCGTGTGGGGATGTTGCCACGCATATCGACAAACTTTAGGTCTTGGCGCAGAGCGCTAAGCTGTGCTGCTCTCCTTCTGCTCGAAGTGGCGACGGTGCTGCCTGGTGCCAGCTCCATGAATGAAGCGGCTTTGTTGCTGACGAAAATATCGCGAGCGTCTTGGCGATTGAGAACGCAAGCAAGAGTTAGGCCGTTTGGCAGATCTGTTGGTAAATCTTTCAAGCTGTGAACGACAAAATCAACACGATCTTCTAGCAGTGCTTCTTCTAGCTCTTTGACGAAAACGCCTCGCCCACCCAGTTCGACGATGGGGCGGTCGAGAATTTTGTCGCCACCAGTCGTGATTGGGTGAACTTCAAAACTGGCATCAGGAAAGTTTTTCTTTAGTGTGTCAATTACGACATCGGTTTGTAGGCGAGCCAGTTTGCTCTCCCTCGTGCCAACGCGAATAGTGCTAATTTTTGAACTTTTCACTAAGGCACTCGAAACCATCACTAATTTAAAATCGGACGTTGGACTGTCGGCGCGTTGGCCTCATGAATTTTCTCTTGCAGTGCTCTGTTCTTGCGCGCTTCGGTACAGGCCGAAGACTGCTGTGATGCGAACTTCGCCATGTTAGTGGCGCTCAGCGGTGAAAGGGGATCAAGATTGAAGAGTGTGCGGAGAGCTTCAGCTTGTTGCCTCAAAATCTCATAGTCTTTAGTCGCCTTCAGCTGCACGGTTGGATGATGCAATATCTGATTAACAATGGCTCTGCTAATCGCTTCCATGTCTTGGCCGCTGGCGTTGAGGCCGGGCAAGACGGTGTTTTTTGCCATGTGTTCTTGTCTGATGGCTTCGATTTTCTCTCGCAAAATCGCAATTGTCGGCACCACTAACTGAGAGCGTTCCCAGTTGTGATATTCCTCAAGGGTTTCGTAGATGATAGCTTCGGCATCGCTAATTAAGGCTTCGCGATGAGCCATGTTTTTGGCCACAATTTTGCTTAAGTCATCGGCGATATAGAGATCTACTCCGTCCAGTTCTGCCACTGAGGGCTCGACGTTTCTTGGAACTGAAATATCGATGATTATTTGCTTAGGCGATTTTTCGTGGCGTTGGCGGGCTAGCTCATCGCGCTGTAGAACGAATTGCTTAGCTCCTGTGGCCACAATTACTAAGTCTGCCTGTGCTGCTACTACTGTGCGCTCTTCGAAGGTAAAGCTAGTTTTCAGACGCTCTTTGTTGTTGAGCTTGTTGCTAAGGAAGTTTTCGATGCGCTCGCCATTGCGATTGAAAAGCACTATCGGCCCTTGCCCAGAATCAGATAGAAGATGTTTGGTACAAATTTGACCCATCTTACCCATGCCGATTACGGCTACTGACTTATCTTTCAGGCTGCCGAGTAAATCTCTGGCCAGTTCAACCGCGGCAGAGCTCACAGAAACGGCTTTTTTGCCAAGCGTGGTTTCTGAACGCACTCTCTTACCGTTGGTGAGAGCCAGTTTGAAGACAATATCGAGAATCGGTCCGGCTGTTCCGTGTTCAAGCGCGGCCTGGTGTGAGGCTTTTACTTGCGACATGATCTGGCCTTCACCTAAAATCATACTGTCCAAACCAGCCGCTACGCGCAATATATGTAGGACCACATCATCTCTGAGCAAGCGAAAATTGGGCTTAAGTGCCTCGTGATCGCTCACTGACTGCACAGAGCTGAAAAACAAGTCTATTTCTCTGAGGCCAGCGGCGACGTCGTCTACCACTGCATACACTTCTGTGCGATTGCAGGTTGACAAGATAGTCGCTTCTTTAATATGGGGAAAGCGCTTTAGAGCTTCTAAGGCATGGCCGATGCAAGAATCCGGAATGCAGAACTGTTCCCGGATGGCGATGGGAGCTGAATGGTAGTTGATGCCGCTTACGACTAAGTGATTCATGTTACCTGCGCAGAGCGCTTTCAGAAAGGGAATCTTTCCCTCGACCCAGATTATAGCGACGGTTTAGGCCATTGGACCTGAGTCGATAATCACAGTAAATAAAACGTATTCTCTATAAATGGTCATGATGACAATTAAAAGGAAATACCTTTTCTCCTAACCTCCCTATATTAAATCCGATTGTGGCCCGATTCATCCACCTTTCGGTTGAACAGAATTGCCAATTTTGACCATTCTTAGATGCTCAATTTCTCACATAAACATTGTTGAATGAATTGGGAGCAGAAGATCGCAGCGGTTTGCTCGCTGCTTTTGCCACTGTAGTCGGCTCCGACCAGTTTGCCAGCTCACTTCTCAACTCAGGGTGGAAAACGCCCCCGAGCCAGGCCATCCCTTTTAGAACTCTTAGGGTTGGTCTTGAAAGCATGTCGTTTTTTTGATCAGGCAGATAATAAATTTTATTCTGGCGTACTGCTTGGAGCTTATTCCAGGGAGATTGTTTGATAAATGTCTGATTGCGAGCTTCATAAGGCATGATAATTAAGTCGGGATTGCTCAAGACCAAGCGCTCAAGGCTGAATCGAGGATAGCTGGCGTTCATATCTCCGGCAACGTTTGTGCCACCACAGGAGGTGATAACGCCATTGATAAAGCTTGCTTTGCCAGCTGTCATCAGTGGTTGCGGCCAAACGCAATAGAAGACTTTCGGCCTGAGCTTGCTCTTGTCGATAATTTTGGCTAAGGCTTGAAGTTTGGCCTCAAAATTTTGGGCCGCATCACTTCCCTCTTGGCAGTGACCGGTCAGTTCACCTATTCGTTTTAGATTTTTACCGATATCGGTCAATTTTTCATTCGCGATAACCACGGTGTTTATATGATGATTCTTGATCTTGCCTGCCAGTTCTTCTTGTCCGGAGACAAGCATGACTAGATCTGGCTTCAGCCTGGCGAGGCGCTCTAAGTTGGCCGATATGAAGGTTCCAGCTTTGGTAATCTTGGCTACGTCTTTGGGGTAGTCGCAAAAGGAAGAAACACCAATAATTTGGTCTTTAGCCCCCACGGAGCACAGTAATTCGGTGTTGGAAGGGGCTAGAGAGACCACGCGAGGCTTTGCGGTTGGCCTATTAGAACTATTCGAGCCATTCGAACTATTTGAGCGATATGAGCTATTTGAATCATCGGCTGCGGCAGATCCAGCCAATTTGCAGCTTAACCCGCTGGAGCCGCTAGGCCCGATAGGCCAACTGAGGCATAAAATGGCAGTCAGGACTGATAAATATTGAGTTAAAGACGGTTTTCCAGCCATGTTTGGGCTTCTTTCAGGCGCTCTTGAGGAGCGCAGCTTTGTAGGGTTAGTGTGCGATCGAGCAATTGCCAATCGAACAGAGTCATTCTAACCAATCGGTCGATTTGTTTTTGGTAGTCGAGGTCGGTCCAGCGAAAACCGTCTTCGCTAGGCGGAAACATGGGCGGGATATAAATGATATCTGTGTACAGAGTGCTCTGCTGTCTCGCTTCGTTGTAGTAGCGCTCACTGTCGTATGTCATTGCTTGACAGATATTCCAGCGCTGCCAGAGTACCCAGGCATCGATTGTGGAGCGGTCGGCGACAAAGCTGCCAAGATTGTTTTCTTCAGTAATCTGTTCTTTTAAGACTTGGTTTTTAAACAGTTCTTGGTCTGGAATTTCGCCAGGGTACGTATAGCCCATCTCTAAGCAGAGTTTTCGCCCCAGTTCGGGGATGACTGGCAATGCCAGAAGCGGAGTCAGCGCTTCCACCAGGGTGGTTTTGCCGACTCCGCTCGCTCCAATCACTATTATGCGTTTGCTTATGGTCTTACTCTTGATCGAGATGCTTGTTAGTTATTGGGATTAGCTGGTGGTTGTTGCTGTTGCGGCGGTCTTGCAGCCGGAGCGACTGCAGGAGCCGGTTTGGCTTGATGGTTGCTTTCTTCTGGTTGACCACGCCGACGCATTTGATCGGCTAGATCGATACCGGTAAGGCCCTTAATCATTGTCAGACTTTGGGCGGCAACATTCAAGACGTCTCCGCTTATCTTGCTGGCGCCAGTGGTGTCACCACCAGTGGAAAGCAAGGTTATAGAACCGACCTTGGCTAGAGGAGAAGCGGCAGCTTGTACAAGATCGGGCAGCTTGTCGATAATCATCTGCATAACGGCCGCATCGTTGTATTGCTTGTAGGCTTCAGCTTTTTTCGACATGGCGTCGGCTTCTGCTTGACCTTTGGCTGCTGTTACTTGGGCTTCGGCAAGACCCTTGGCACGACTGGCTTCAGCGTTTGCTATACCCATGGTGCGTACGGCATCAGCTTCGGCTACTGCTCTCAGTTTTGTCGCTTCAGCTTGACCTTGTGCTGCTAGTTTTACCGACTGAGCATCGGCTTCGGCTAACATCGTTCTCTTCAAACCTTCTGCTTGAGTCATCAATCTAATTCTTGATTGCTCTGCTTCAGCGGGCTTGGTGATCTCAGCTTCTAGGGCCACTTGTCGCTTCATAACTTCGACTTGTTGCAGTTCAACTTCTTTCTGCGCTTCCACAATTTTTACTTTCTGCATTTCTTCAGTCAGTTTTTGTTGCGATTGCGCTTTGACGATTTCGTACATCATGTCCGATGAGGCCTTAGTTCTAGCTACTTCAGATTGATAAGTAGCTTGGCTTACTTGGAAGTTCTTGGAAGATTCAGCTACTCTGGTGTCGGCTGCTAGCTTGGCTTTAGCACCTTCTTCAGCCGCTTGCGCTTGGGCAATTTGGGCGTCGCGCGAGGCGCTAGCTTGAGCGATTTGAGTTTCTTTGGTTGCTTCGGCTTCACCAATTGCGGCACTACGTTTCGCTTCGGCGGTTTGCTTCTTACCTAGAGCCTCTAGGTAGCCAACTGAGTCGCGAATTTCTTTGATGGTGAATGAATCTACAATTAGACCCATTTTCGCCAGGTCGGCAACTGATACTTCTTGCACTCTTGAAGCGAATGAGTCAAAGCTTTGAATCAATTCTTCAACCGTCATCGTACCTAAGATAGCTCGCAAGTGGCCTACCAGTGTTTCATGGGCAACTGTAGCAATCTCATCGTTGGTCTTGTTGAGGAAGCGTTCAGCAGCTGTGGCAATGGCTTCTTCGTCGCCCCGTACTTTAACCTGGGCTACACCTTCTACATAGATCGGGACACCATTTTTAGTGATCATTGCGGCGTTTGAGTGCACTTCTATGGTCATTACTTCTAGAGAGAGCAAGTGTCTCTGGTGCATGACCGGAATAACTATTCCGCCGCCGCCTCTCAGCACCTTGATGCCTCCAGGAACAGCTCCGGTAATAATCATTGCTTCGTTGGGGCCGCATTTTTGATATACGTTGGCCAAGAAGTAGAAGATGCTTAGAATGACGACGAAAGCAATCGCTCCTCCGCCCCAAAGCACAATATTTGGATCCATCTTTGCGTTCCTCCAAAAGCCTTCGAAAAGCCCCTGACTCGGAGCTTCCTCGATGGACTTATTCCCTGTATTTAGTCAAAACCGTTGTCTGTTAGATGTCCTAATGACTTCCTAATAACTATTCGATAACTTCCCGATCCTATACCGCATATGGTGCCTAACAAGGGATTCCAGTTCTTTTCTTTATATTCTTGACAACCTTTTGTTCCCGATATTTAATCTGTTTATCGGTCGCCGAAAGAGCTTTCGGTTTCGGTTCCTTGCGTCTCCGTCCTGTTGGCTTTTTGCGCCATTTTAATGACCGTCAAGCTGCGAGTCAGAAAATGGTTCTACAAGTACCACAGAACCGTCTGTTTCGACAATTATCACCTTGGCACCGCGAGCAATTTCGCAGCCCTCCTTGGCTGGTCGTGCTGCTGAATTGAAGCGAGTTAGGCCGATAACGTAGCTAACTTCACCCAGTCGCCCCTCCTTAATAGGTGTGTTAACTTCAGCAATTTGGCCAATTGCTTGCTGCACACTAGTCAAGCTTGAAGCTGATAGCTTTCTTGTGGCCCAGGCGAGTACTGCTTTCATGATGTTCGTGGCTACCACTCCGGCAAGAATTGCTGGGATTAACGTAAGAGGTCCCATCCATGGCAGGGCTGAGCGCACAGCAATGCCGGTGACGCCAAAGAAACCTATGAAAATAGAGATGGACATTGGGCTGAAAATACTGAGCAGAGTGAAGTAAAGGTTTTTCTGACTGTGACCGTGGCCTTGGTTCAGTGCCAAATTGGCCTCGCGCCCACCGTTATCACCATCACCGTCCCCGTTATGACCGTCAGTTGTGTGATGACCACCGGTCAGGCCGCTGTGCCCGTGAGCGACATGCATGCCATCAACGCTTCCCCCGTCGAGGTGGTGGATTCCATGGGCGGCATCGAGAACGCCTTGGGCATGGCCGCTGATGCCATCGCCGCCCGAGCTGTCCGATTGAATCGAATGGCCGTCGCCACCGTCACTACTGTCATGACCGAATTGACCCATCATCAAGGTGAAGACGATAAAGCCCCAGCCAAACACTGTGCACATCAAGTAGGTTTGCCCTAGAAGGTCGAATCCTGTCATGTTTTAAAATACCGGAGTCAAACTAAACTGTATTCAATTACTGTCAATTCAGATACCCCGAAAAGATAACTGGTAAACTCCAAAAACAGGCTCAATACTAAAGAAAAGACTAATCAAGAGGGCACGGAAGCCGAGTGAGAAAATGGAACTAGTCTTTGCCCACAACAATATGGATTTCGATTCTTTGTCGGCGCAGTTTGCACTGACAAAGCTCTATCCGACTTGCAAGATGGTTTTGGGCTATCCACTGACTGGTAATTTGCGCAGCTTTATTAGTTTGAACCGCGGCTATTTGCCCATTGTCGAAATTAAGTATGTCGATCTTTCAAAGGTGACGCGCTTCTTTCTCGTTGACTGTCAGCATTTTGAGCGCCTCGATAGCGGCGTGCGCAAGTTGATGGCGGAGACTGTTGATAGCAAGACCGACACTGATCTGATTCAGCTCTCCCGTCCCCTGACAATTTTTGATCATCACGAAAGAGACAAAAATAGCCTCATATCTCTAGCTACTGAAGACTCGCAAGTTGAAGTTGTCGGTGCTGCCACCACAATTTTGGCGGAGCAAATTCGCAAGAAAAAAATTGCCTTGTCGCAGTTTGATGCCACGGTTCTAGCAATCGGTATATTTGAAGACACAGGCTGTTTAACCTATGCCGGAACGACATCTCGTGATGCGGAGTGCGTTGCCTTCCTGATTCAGCAGGGTGCTGATTTGTCGGTGGTGCGCGAATATATTCGACCCAAGATTGAACAAGAGCAAGTGGCATTGCTTGAGGAATTGTTGAGAGCGGCTCAGGTTGTAAATGTCCAAGGTCACAAATTCGTGGTGGCAACGGCCCATGTACCAAAGTATGTTGAAGAATTAGCCTCGCTAACTAGACAACTACTTGATCTCGAAGCCGTTGATGGTGCCTTCACTGTTGTGCATATGAAAGATCGGGTGCACATAGTTGGCCGCGCCGATCCCCGCATCATGAGCGTTAAGCCGATAGTGCAAGCCTTTGGCGGAGACGGTCATCCTGGTGCTGGTTCAGCTGTGGTCAAAGGCGGAAATGTTCGAGAGATTGCTGAGCGTATCAAGACAATTTTGCAAGAACAGACGCCACCACAACCAGTGGCGCGTGATTTGATGGTGAGCCCGGTGCGCACAATTAAATCAAGTGTCTCGATGGATGAAGCAGGCCGTATGATGCTGCGCTATGGACTGGATGGTCTCCTGGTGGCTGAAGGCGAGGAAGTGGTGGGCGTGGTTTCGCGCCGTGATATTGATCAATCGAGTCATCATAAATTGGGTCATGCAAAAGTTTCTGGATTCATGAGTAAACCAGTGATTTGCGTCTCTGAAGACACTCCCTTGAGCAAAATTCAAGAACTTATGGTGGCTGAAGACATTGGCAGGCTCCCGGTTCTTGATCAAGACAAGAAATTGATTGGCCTTGTCTCGCGCCGCGATGTGCTCAATAGTTTGTTTGGTGCGCAGTACGCTCGGCAAGAAGATGTTGCCGCTCAGCGGGGCTCTTCTGTCGGCGCTGAAGCTCTCTCGGACTCGCTCTCTAAATCAAATCGGGCGGGCACAAGTCTCTCTGATAAGTTGGCTCAGGTCGACAGTGATACTGCTTGGCTCTGTCGAACCATCGGTGAAACTGCTCAAGAGCTAGGCATGTCGGCCTACGCTGTGGGTGGCTTCGTGCGCGATCTCTTGCTCAATTTACCTAACTTTGATCTTGACTATGTCATTGAGGGTTCAGCTCAGAAGCTTGCTCATAGACTGCTTGAGCTTTATCCCAACAAATTGGAGATGGCAGCCACTCATGATCGTTTTCAAACTGCCACACTAGTTTATCGCTCTGAAAACGCCGTCGAGCGCGAAGTTGATTTATCCACTGCCCGCACTGAATTCTATGAGTTTCCTGCTGCCCTGCCTGAGGTAGAGGCCTCGATGTTGGAGCAAGATTTGCTTAGACGCGACTTCACCATCAATGCCCTGGCTGTTTGTGTTAATCCTAATCGCTTTGGCAATTTGACCGATCACTTTAACGGCCTGCAAGATCTTGAACGCAAAATTGTGCGCATACTTCATCCCTTTAGTTTTATCGAGGATCCAACCCGCATGGTTCGTGCTGCACGCTTTGCTGGTCGCCTTGGTTTTCATCTTGATGCCAAAACAAAAGAGCAAGCTAGGCGTGCCAGTCAAATGGGAATATTTGATGACCTCGGTGGAGTGCGCATCAAAGCTGAATTGAAGATGATATTAGAGTCTCCCCATCGTCTGCGCGCCCTTAACTTATTGGCTGAGCAGAGTGGCAATCTCTGCTATCTAGATTCGCGCCTCGAATATGGCGACGGTGTGCGCAAAACCATTAGACGGGCCGAACGCTTGCTTAGCCGTTATAGCGTCGATGAGCCTTGGGTGGTTTACTTAGGCGCACTACTTTCGGAGTTGCCACCAGAACGTGTTTCTGGTGTGCTAGAGCGTTTAATGCTCACTAATCATCAAAAAGAAGTGATTGAAAGTGGTCTTGAATTGCATCGCTTTATGCCTTCGAGCATTGGCGAAATGAAACGTTCCGAACTCTATGACATGATGCACGGAAGGGCTCGTGAAGCTCTCGCCATTGCTGCGGCAGCTGGAGAAGTCGGTACTGATTTGCGGCGTTCGATTAAGCTCTATTTGGAAGAATTGGCTGATACCAAACTCGATATCACTGGTGCTGATTTGATTGCTAGTGGTTTCAAGCCCGGCCCAAAAATTGGTGAAGCCTTGAAGCACGTAATGGCCGAGCGCCTCGATGGCCAAGTGAGGGGCCGCGAGCAAGAATTGCAAGTAGCTCTTAGCTATATTAAATAGCCGGAGCTATATGCATTACGATTCAAAGATAATTGAAGTCAATGACATTTCCATAAATGTTGTGGTGGCCGGAGAGGGGCCGCCGGTGATTTTTCTTCACGGTTTTCCTGACTCGTTGCACCTCTGGGACGAAGTGCTACCTCTCTTTGTCGCGGCTGGCCATCAAGTAATTGCCTATGATCAAAGAGGATTTGGTCTCTCTGATGCACCTTCCGCCGAAAGTGCATACAAAGTAGATGCCATTATTGACGATGCCATTGGCGTTTTGAGCGCGCTAGATATAAGCGAGAAAGTGATTGTCGTTGGTCACGATTGGGGCTCTGTTATTGGCTGGCTCTTTGCTATTCGTCACCCGGAGCTTGTGGAGCGCCTGGTGGCAATTTCAGTCGGTCATCCTACTTCTTACCGAAACTCTGGATTGGCACAAAAAATCAAAGGCTGGTACATTTGGATGTTTCTTTGTCGTGGTCTTGGTGAGTTTCTAATAAGCAGAGATAATTTTCGCTCTTTTCGAAAAATGGGTTCCCGGCGTCCGCTGCCAGGCGATAGGGAAAACACAGATCGTCGAGTGCGCGATCTCAGCCGCCCCGGCCGTTTGACAGCTGGTCTTAACTGGTATCGTGCCAATGCCCGTGATTTGTTTCTGTCTAAAACTGGTAATTGCACAGTACCTACTCTGGGCATTTACGGCCCAGATATAGCCTTAACTGCGGAGCAGATGATCAACAGTAAAAAGTATGTTGACGCCCCCTGGCGATACGTAGAAATGACCGACTGCACTCATTGGATACCGCTAGACAAGCCAAAAGAGCTAGCGGAAGTTATTTTAGATTGGTTGGGTGGGGCTCAGGGTGGTAAGGAACAAAAGGTCTCTTAATTGATGAATTTGAAAAGACGCTTACTCGTTCCGGCGGTAGCTCTACTCTCAATTTTGGGTCTCCAGGGATGCGGTTTGAATCCGCTGTCGCCAGCTTTCGACAGTGCTTTGAAGAATAGTGATTCTGCGCCCGTTGCGGAATTCAAACCCGGACGTTGGGCATTCATTTTTGAACCAGGGCCAGAAGCAAATAGGAAGGAAGAGACTGTCAAGAAGATTGATAGATTTTGGGCTGATTTCAAGGCGAATAAAGATAAGCTGGTTTGGAATTCGGATCCTAAAATTGATAGGTCTTTCGCCACCGATTGGTTTAGCCGCCACGTCCATAGCTTTGATCCCAGACTCGAATGGGAGGCCGGTGGTAACAAAAATGGCGGTAGCGATCTTGACATATCGGCAGCCGAGAACATCGATTTAATGCCGCTTTTGAATACCATCATTGAACGAGCTGGCAATATTCCTGGTTGGCATTTCAGTTGTTTTCGCCAGCCAGCACCCAGTGATTTGGTAGAGCAAACCTATAAGGCGAGAGTCAGAAAAGAATTGCCAGCGTACCGAGCATCGGTGAGTCGCAGTAAGCATGATGGTATAGATGTCGCAATAAGTTCTCCCAAGTTTGTTGGCAGCAACCGAGCAGAAGGCGTCTATCACTTCAAAGCTGCCGAAGAAATACCGATGGCAGATTAAGTATCCTGATAGAGTTGTCCTGCTCACGGCTAGTAAGGCAGCGTTCAAAGATTCAGATAAGTATGAACGATATCGTTTCAGTTGGATGTCTCCTGATGCAGAACTTGCCCAGGCAATCTCCCATAGCTCGCGCTTCTTTTCCGAACACTTCTCTGCGCTAAATGAGAAGTTCGCGTACTTGCATGTGATTTCAAAGCCCGGGGACGATACTGATAATAGGCTCGGGCATCGAGGATGCCTTAGATAAGGTGCTTCGAGAAAAACAGCTGGGCTCAGTTGTTGCCACGGGTAGAGGTAAGCCTGAAAGTTATTACTTTGACCTTTGTCTTACTGACGTAGACAAGGCTGTGCCAGTTCTGAAGAGCTTTTGTGTAGCGCAAAAATTACCAGTTAAAACTTGGCTGCGATTTTACGATCTGTACTGGCGCAATGAGTGGGTAAAGATGCTGTCGTCGACGCCAGAACTTAAGAATCCACACGATAAGTGGTAGTCCATGCGCTCCGTGAAAAGCTAATTTGTGATTTCAAACCTGTCATATTTTCTCAAGAAAATATGACAGGTTTAGAAACCAGTTTGAAGACTAATCTGCTTTCCATCAATGATTTAATACTTACGTCAATTTTGCGCTGATGATTGAATTTGTGCGTTTATTTATCAAGTCCAATTATCGAGCCAAGTTCCCACGCTTACTTCAACCACGATCTCTTCGCTAATTGCGCCGCTGATGGCACAATCATTTGTACAGCATTCGGAACTGCTTTGATATGCATTGGTGTCATGCCACAGGCGTCACCGTCAATCATTGCTAAACCTTGGTTCTGCTGACTGCGGCCATCGGTTTGACCAGTTAGTGCATATTTGATTTTGTGATAGCCCTGCTCTATAAAAGAAAGTGGTTTTCGCCGTGGTACCACTTCGATAACGACTTCTTGCACTTTTTTGATGTAATAAGGTGCGGTGTTTCCTGTGATGTTTGGGCTCAAGCCTGTGGCAAAATGAAAGCCGTATTTCAAATAATCGCCGAATTCTTTCGGTGCCAAGACACAGAGATCAAGCAAGCCGTCATGCATAGAAGCCGATTCGGAGAGCATTCCGACGCCAAGGTCGGCAATGTTGGTAATGAAAATCCCAGAGGCAGTTACTCTAAATTCTTCACCATCGGCGGTGACTTTGAAAATTACTGGCGCTTGGGCCAGAGTTTGCACCATTGAACCGGCATAGGCCAACATCTTCCAGTTTTCTTTATCGGTCTTGCCTGGCGTAACAATTGCATCTGATAGCGGACCCACTCCAGCGGCAGCAGCGAAGTAGTTACCGTTCATTATGCCTAGGTCTATTTTTGTGGCCTCGCCGTTCAAAATTACTTCGAGGGCAATGTCCACAGGGTCTGATAGTAAGTTCTCTTCAAATATTTTGAGATTGCGAGCAAGTAAGTTACCGGTACCGAGTGGCACGATACCCAATTTAGTTTCGAGCTTTTGGCTGGCTAATGCATGAATAACCATGCGTACTGTGCCATCTCCACCGGCGGCGACAATTATGTCGAAGTCTCGATTAAGGCCTTCTAGCAGGTTGTCATGGGTTGTGTTGGCAGTGGTGGAAACCGTAGTGACCTCGTAACCACCCTCGGTGCAAAGGCGGTGAACGCACGCGCCCAGCCACATTTCGGGGCCAGCGGCCGAGCCTGCTGTGGGGTTGTAGATCAATAGAGCTGCGGGCATATTTGTGACCTTTCTTTCATACTTTCTTACATTCGTTACTTAGCGACCTATCTTGCTTGCGATAGAAGTCAATAGCAAGTAGAATCATCGCTCTTGTTGCTTGTGTGGCAGATAACTATTGTTCACGTTTACACCTTGTATCTCTCTCGTGGTAGGCTTCTATATCTTTCTTATCGCTACCTAATCTGTAAGTAATGTGATACCGTTCTCAATGGCACGGTTGACAATTAAATGGATTTCAGTATTGTATTCCAAACAAAGATAGTTCGGCACGATGGCAATTCGACACAGCGGCAATTTCCTCTTCGCAAGACATGTGGTCTTCCGATCAGAAAGGCAGGAATCTAGTGAAATTTCTCGGTAAATCGGTAGCTGCTTTAGTTTCAGCAGCATCCGTATCTATGTCGCTTTCGCTTTTTGCAGGTACAGCTGACTTGGGTCAGGCAGCCTTTGCAAAAGGCCATCATGAAAGTAAGCATGAAAACATTTCTGAAGAGCTGATGCACGGCAAGACTTATACAGTTGCCCGTGTATCCATTAAAGCAACACCTGATAAAGTCTGGCAAATTCTCTCCGATTACGATAATGCACCAAAAGTTTTTCCTCAGCTGAAGAAAAGCAAATTGATGCAAGACCACGGCTCCAGCAAAATTGTTAAGCACGTCTTAGCTCCGTCTGGCCTTCCTGGTACTTATGAGTACATTGTGGAAGTGAAAGAATCGGCTCCTCATTCGTTGGAATGGCACCGCATTTCTGGTGCTTTCAAGCAAGTTGATGGCTACTGGAAGTTAGAGCCACTTGATGGTGGGCACACTACTTTAGTTACTTATGCTAGTTATGTTGACGGTGGATTCTTGATGCCGCAGCCATTGGTTCGTCGCCAGTGCCGCATTGATATGCCTGAAGTGATGACTACGCTAAAAACTCAAGCTGAAGTTCATTCTGGTGTTCAAATCGCCGGACGGCCACAGGCTCGCGGTCAGTAGAGTCTTAGTCCCACCAGAACGTCCACAGGCTGCTATTGAGAAGTTCGTAGGCGTAGGGAGCTAATTCGCCTTCGGCTTGCTCTACCCGGTCGCTGCAATAGCCGTAGTGCTCTCGGGCTGCCTTCAGGGCTTGTTCTTTAGTCATTGGTGGCTCTTCTACGAAACATTCAATTACGCTTGGCTCAATCGCCATCAAGCTAGCTCCGTAGATTTCGCTCCAGCGCTTGAGCATGGCGCAGTGTTCTGGCGAGACAGGGCAATTGGCGAGGCCGCCAAAGCGCAAAAGAATTGGAATCTCATAAGAATTTGTCGTCGGCAAAAGGCCGATGTAGACGTGCTCGCCAAGAGTCATTTTGTGTTGGTCTTGGTCCCAGTTGTTGATGGCAAGCGGCTGATCATTCATCTCAAAAAGGTCTGGCTCTGTCACGAGGCCTACTTTGATAGCAGAGGGCCATTCACCTGTTGGGCAAACAAAGCGCTCAAGTCGTTCGGCAAGCCAATTTTGACAATCGATATTGTTTGCTTGAGCGATTAGTGCTTGGGTTGATGCTGGTGGCTCGTCGCTGAGGTCGCCTAGGTGCTCCATTAAGAGTTCAAAAGATTGATCTGTGCCAAGAATTACTGGTGTCAGTTGCAGAGTATTTTTGTCAGCTGCGGAAGTTTTAGCCACACGTGTGAGGGCCTCACGCAGGCGATGCCAATAGTCTACTGCTTTACTACCGCTGGTTTGGAAGGCGAACATTGTCTGACCATCGGCCAGCGCAATTTCTAGAAGTGACTGGTGGTCTACATCTTCTTCGTCTAATAGGGTTCTAACTTGGGCAAGCATATGGTTAAGTTTGTGAGGAGGAGTTCAGATTAGCCTTTCCGAATTATCGCACTTTGCTGATAGAATGACCTTCTTCTGATGAGGAGAGGTACCGAAGCGGTCATAACGGCGCCGCCTCGAAAGCGGATGGGCGCAAGCCACGTGGGTTCAAATCCCACCCTCTCCGCCATTTTTGAGAACTAAATATATTGTACCTTTGAACAGTGGCAATCTGTGCAAATGAAATGACTTTTGCACAGAATTGGGGCACCATTTGCGCCACCATAGATATTTACTGATTGTCGTTAATAATGATTGATGTATGAATGCTATCTGGAATAGCGGTCGGCATTTTGGCCGCCCGATTTGTCTACAAGATCGTCGGCCAACTTCTTGTCTGCTTTGGCGAGGCCGCCTTTGCCGAGCTTTTCGTATATTTTTGCTCGCTGGAAGAGGTATGGAATTCTCTCTAGCGGTCTTATGGTTGGCATCAACTTGGTCAGGCTGGCTGATGCCTGTTCTAGCTTGCCTGCGCGCTCTAGTATTCTTGCTTGATCTTTGTATCCGGACAAGCAACCTAGGGCAATGCCTCTGTTGTAGTCGGCTAGGGCGAGGTCGTCTTTGCCTTGGCTATCATAGATACGACCTCTGGCGATTAGTGGCCAGCCTATCGTAGGTTTCAGCTTCGCTGCAGTGGTAAAGTCTGCTTTTGCCAACTCCAGCTTGTCTAAGATTAGGTAGGCGTCGGCTCGCTTAGCGTAAAACAGTGTTTCTTTAGGGCTAACAGCAATTGCTTTAGTGCACAGAGCGACTACCGTATCGAAGTTTTCGTTCTTATACTGGTTTTCTATCTGCCTTTTTAGTGAGGCCAGATGAGGCGGGCAGTACCAGAGCTCACTTTCGTCCGCGGCTTTTTGGCTAAATGCGGTGTTGGTACTTAGTAAGAGAGAGAGCAGAAGAGGAGTCGACCAGCGGAATTGGCCTGAAAATGCTCGACTAGCGCTCTGTAAAACTTTCATAGAAATCTTCGACTGAGTGGGCCATACAGCCATCCTACCCGAAATGCTGGGGGTAAGTACGTATTTTCCCGATTGCTTGACTACCTGGCGAGGCGTATTGTCATCTTCATAGATGAGCAAGTTGAGGCGTTAATGCAAGGCCAACAGTTTGAGTCAAATAGCGAGTCAAACAGCGCAGAAAATGGCGCGAGAGTTGGCGAAAGAGCCAATGAGCGGCCCGTTGAACAGTCGTTAAGCTTTCTCGACGTCATTGCCTCCGAAAGCGAACTAAAGCAATCTAAGTATGGCCAGGCCAAATCAGTTGCTTCCCCGGGTAGCGCCAAAGCTCCTCCTGAAGGAGCTGCAGTAGCCTGCCCCACCTCGGCGGAATATGAGCAGCGAATCAATCAAGTGGCACGCCGCATATTTGACCCGACTACGTTGGGCGATTTGAATGAGCTTAAAACCAAGTACAACTGCGATATTCAGCGCACTAGTGACCCAATTAAGTATGTGAAATTGGCCCTAGATGTAGATGATAAAGATCCCTACACTTCCTACCTCACGCCCGATGCCTTTGCCAAGTTTCAGAAAGCGCAAAAAGGAGAGGTAGTTGGAGTGGGCGTGGAGTTTGTCATGCCGACTGCAGCTGACGATAAAACCGGAAAGAACCCGCCTCTTATTGTGCAGAGTTTCGATGGCACTGACGCACGGGGTCGTGGATTGCAGCCTGGAGACCAGGTCTTGGCCATTAATGGCGAGGATATGCAGGGCAAGAGCTGGCGCGATGGCGCCAATGCCTTGGGCGGAGCCGACCGTACACAAGTAAATCTCCGAATTTTGCGCGATGGAATGGTTCGTGATGTGGTCCTCACCCGTACCAGTGAAGAGCCGGCAAACGTAAGTTCTGAAATGCTTGATGGCAACTTTGCTCATATTAAAGTACGCAATTTTATGACTGACGACACCTCAAATCAAATTGAGCAAGCCATAATCGATAACCCCAATGCCAAAGGCTATATTCTCGACCTGCGACACAATGGCGGCGGTTTGCTTAACCAGGCCTTTACTTCGGCTTCTGTGTTCATGACCGATGGCAAAGTGGCCACAATTAGGACAAGATTGGATTCTGATCCAGCTCATCCGTTGTACGAAACCGATGTTTATCGAATTGGTAGAGATGGCATCACCAAAACTATCAATAACCAAGAACCGCTCCCGTACTTCGACCGGCATCCTGACCGCGTTGATAAGCCTGTGGTGGTGCTAGTTGATCAAGGCACGGCATCGGCAGCAGAAATTCTCGCTGGCGCACTCAAAGATTCTGATGGTGCCTATGTTGTGGGCACTCCTACTTTTGGAAAAGGGATCGGCCAAGCACTGTTTCCTGATCGTTTCGACCAAGGTGCCACCAAAGTAACTACTTTTAGATATTACACACCGTCAGGTTTCTGGCCCGGTGATGGTCACGATTCTCGCATTGGCTTGCAGCCAAATCTAGTAGTGGATAATCCAACACCGCAGCTATACAACACTAACAAAGACAGTCAGATTAATGCCGCCATAGGCTACCTGCGCACTAAGGTGGCAGCTGAGAAGGGACCGCGTTAGTAGCTGATGAATACTGCGGAACACTAGTGCAGCACTTACTTATTGTCTGTCTGGTCAAGTTTCAATGCTCAGAAAACTCTTTCATAACTTGGCCGTAGCGCTTGCCAACGGCACCACATACGATATCGCACAATTGATAAATTGTGCTGTCGCCAATGCTGTAGTAAACAAACAGACCCTGCCGGCGCTTTTGCACAATGCCTTGCTCGGCCAAGACCGAGAGGTGCTTGCTGACATTAGCCTGGCTCATGCCGCTTAGTTCGCAAAGTGCTTGAACCGATTGCTCGCTATTAAATAGATGTTGCAGTATCTGCAAGCGTGAGGCGTCGGAAAGGGCGCGGAAGCGAGCAGCGACTATTTCGAGTGCTGGCCTCGATAGTGGTTTGTTTTTGTCTTTCACGATGGGAAACCCTGATTGTTATTTCCAGTTTACAACTGTATGGTTAATTCGGCAATCAATCTTTCGGTCGATTCACTGTATAACTAATTGGTGATATAGTGGCTTTGTTGGGTGACAATGTTATTAGCGCGAAAAACTGGTTTTTGGCGCTAGAAAAATTTTAGCGAGAGGGCTTCTTTATGTCAGAACAGTCAAATACTACGACCTGTCAACAGGTGGCCAGCGCCGATTTGGCTACGAAAGTGGCAGAATCAGTCTTATTAGATGTGCGCAGCCCAATCGAGTTTGAAACCGAACACATAGCCAACTCTATCAACGTGCCATTGAATGAGCTTGAGGCTCGCTTCGAAGAAGTGCCGAGAAAAGGACAGCTGGTCGTTATATGTAGATCGGGCAAGCGCGCTGAGCGGGGCGCCTATACCTTGCTGGGCCGCGGCTTCCAGCCACAGGTTCTTGAGGGTGGCATAGTTGCTTGGCGTAAAGCTGGCTTGCCGGTAAAAGAAGGCAAGAAAATGCTGCCGATTGAGCGTCAGATTCAGTTAGTGGTTGGCATTGGGGTTCTGACTGGGGTGCTTCTTGGAGTTCTGGTCAATCCCTGGTTTCTCGTCATTCCTGCGTTCTTTGGCGCCGGTCTGACTTTTGCGGGGCTTTCTGGCACCTGTGCCTTGGGTCTCATGTTAATGAAAGCACCATGGAATCAACTGCCGCTTAGTGTCACTCCAGCTAAATGTGACGAACCAAAGGCAAAGGGCGGCTGCTGCGGTTAGGCCATATTTGGTTCTGCCTTGAGTCAAACAAATTTCAAATAGATTGCAGATTACCCTTGTAGTGCCACTAATTGGAACTGATTGAGTAATCAGCAGTCGTGCAGGAGAACACCCGCTTAGGAGGTATCATGAACGTCTCGACAGTTAAGGCCAAAAAGATTGTCATCGTCGGCGGTGTTGCCGGTGGAATGAGTGCTGCTGCTCGTGCCCGGCGCTTATCAGACGATTCTGAAATCATAGTTTTTGAGCGCAGCGGTTTCGTCTCTTACGCTAACTGTGGCTTGCCCTATTTTGTTGGTGGAGAAATAGAGTCGCAAGACGACCTAATTGTGGTCACGCCTGCAGCATTGAAGAAAAAGCTCAATCTTGATATACGCATCAATCAAGAAGTTGTGGCTATCGATGTTGAGGCCAAGCTGATTACGGTCAAAGAGAAACTAACAGAAAAGACTTATCAAGAAAGTTATGATGACTTAGTTCTGGCTGTGGGTGCTGCTGCTATCCGACCAACCGTGCCGGGCATAGATTTTCCTGGTCTGTTTGCTCTGCGCAGCATAGAAGACGTTGAGTCAATTCAAACTTGGTTTGAAGCTCACAATCCGCGCACCGCCGTTGTCGCTGGTGCTGGTTTCATTGGTCTGGAAATGGCCGAGCAGTTAGTGCGCCGTGGCCTTGATGTGACGCTGGTCGATAGTAAAGATCAAGTCTTAGCACCACTCGATGTTGAAATGGCAGAACTTGTGCACAAAGAGTTGGCCAAGCAAGGTGTGAAGATTATTCTCGGACAGCCGATCAATGGTTTCTTGGCACCAGGAGCCCCAGTAGCTGGTACAGAAGCTCTTGGGGACCAAACTCCAAAATCATGTTGGGTGGTGGCTGGTCAACACGAACCAATCCATGCCGATATTGTTATTCTCGGCCTAGGAATTAGGCCAGAAGTGAGCTTAGCTCGAACGGCTGGTTTAACTATCGGTGATCGTGGTGGCATTCGCGTTGATGAAAATTTGCGCACTAGCGCTGCCAATGTCTGGGCCGTCGGTGATGCTATTGAAGTTCGAAATCCGGTCAGTGACTCGTACACACTAATTGCATTGGGTGGGCCAGCCAATCGCCAAGGGCGCATTGTTGCAGACAATATATTGGGTGCTCATGAGGTCTATGCCGGTACTTTAGGTACAGCTATTTTACGCGTGTTCGATTTAACAGTAGCATCGGTGGGTCTCAATGAAGTGCAGTTGAAGATCAGCAGTATTCCTTATGAAGCGGTTCATGTTCATCCTACACAGCACGCGGGCTACTACCCTGGCGCCGAGCGGCTCAATATCAAAGTTCTTTTCCATCAAGAAACTGGCCGCATACTTGGGGCTCAGATAGTAGGTCAAGAAGGCGTAGATAAGCGCATCGACGTCCTTGCCACAGCGATGAAGGCAGGCATGACTATTCGCGATTTGGCAGATTTAGAGCTTGCCTATGCTCCACCGTTTGGTTCGGCAAAAGACGCCATAAATCTTGCAGGAATGACCGGTACTAATGTCTTAGACGGCTTCAGTGAGCAAGTGCAGTGGCATCAAGTAAATGAGCTTATAAAAGACGGCTACTGTATCGTTGATGTGCGCAGCAGTGGTGAAAGAGAGCGCGGATTCATTGCTGGAAGTATTCATATTCCGCTGCCTGATTTGCGAAAGCGAATTTCTGAAATACCAGCAGAAAAGGAAATTATCACCTATTGTCAAAGTGGACAGCGCTCTTATAACGCCGCATGCCTATTGAAGCAAAATGGATTTAGAGTGAAGAACCTGTCTGGCGGTTATCTAACTTGGAGCTCGATGCAAGACAGCGCAGGCAAACATGCTATTTGGCAAGAGCAAGTAGCTGCAGCTCTAGTAAGTTAAAAGGTTGGTAAATATGAGTCATTCAAGTAAGCTGTTTGAAGCAAAGAAAATATTTGGAAAGGGCGGAGGTTCTATGAACGATATGATTTGGCTGGTGGGCTTCGTGCTTTTGTACTTCGCCTTGCAACTTTATATATTGCCGAAGCTCGGCATCTCTACCTGAATGTCCCGTAGCTGCTCGGTCGAGCAGCCAAAGACAAAAGCAGGCGAGCCAAAGCAAGATGAATTTGTTCTACCAGAGTCAATTAAACAGAGTGAAGCGAGCAAAGTCGACTAAGTTCAGTCGCTTGCTGCTTGTCTCCGCTCTAGTTCTGTTGTCGCAGACAGCCGCACTTTATGTGCCGGCTAGTCCCGCTGTGGCTGCCGATGCCTGCCTGATCGGATCACCTTGTGCCAGCGATCCGGCCTGTAAGATCGTCGGCAATACTCACATGCTGGAATGGAAAAGTAAGGCGCCAGCAAAAATTATTGTGGTCTGCATTCATGGCCTAGGGCTGTGCGCTATGGCATACAAACCACTGGCGAAAGAACTTTCAGAGGTCGGTATTGATGGCTACGGCGTCAATGTACGCGGTTTTGGCCCTGATAGAGACAAAGCTGACCGGGCAAAACTAAACTGTATTGATACTGCTAAAGATATCGGTAAGTTGTTGGTCGACATTCGCAAACAATACCCTGACTACAAGGTGTATTTGCTTGGTGAGTCTATGGGTGGTGCTCTGGCAATAAGGGCGGCTGCTGAGAATGCCGATTTGATTGATGGAGTTGTTTGTTCTGCCCCGGCTTGGAAGTTGCTCAAGATGCGAAGCACGGCAGTCAAAGGTGTCGTTGAGTTGTATCTGTTTCGCGGCCGTAAGCCTGGCATTGCTTCGCGTGGGGTAATTCACCAAGCCACATCTGATCATGAGCTGAGAGAGCACTGGTTAGCTGGGCAGTCACATAAAATGAAACTCTCCCGCAAAGAAGCAACCGACTTTGTGCGCTTCGTTTCCAAGACTGATAGCTATGCAAAAAAAGTTACTAAATCAGTGCTAGTAATGCAAGGGCTCGAAGATCATCTTGTCTCGCCGAAGGCTGTGGCTAAGCTGTTCGGCGATATTCCTGCTAGCAACAAAGAGTTTCTAATCGACGCTAAAGGTGAGCATCTTTTGCTGGAAGAAGGAAAGTTTTCGCCAGTACTATTAGAGAGGTTGATTGCTTGGCTTAAGGCCGATCAATCTTCACCTAAACTGGATGCTACCAAGCTAGTCTCTACTAAGCAGATTACATCAATCAATGTGATTAATGATCAGAATCTCTCGCCTGCTGCCACTCGTCGTTTGTCAAGGCTGCAGAAACTGGCTGAAAGCGATCGGGTTGTTCGCTGGGCTGGTGCCTTGAAAAATGTGCATCAAGGCCTAGATTTTAGCGGCAAGATTGACCTGCCACCCCTGGCTGATTTGCCTCACCTCTACGCCGTTGGGCCTTTGGAAAATTTGCAGGGAGAAGTTACTATCTGGGACGGAAAGCCGCTAATTTCGCGGGTGCTGGGAGCAAACAAAGATGGCCAGGTGAAGGTAGATAATAATCTGGTAGGCAAGGCCTGTTTCTTAGTGTACGGTCAGGCCCAAAGCTGGAAGGAGTTTAAGCTAGATTCTTCCTTGACTGCTAATCAGGTAGACCAGGTTGTGAAAGATGCTGCTACTAAATACGGTATCAATACAGACAAGCCGTTTCCATTCTTGATTGAAGGCGTAGCCAAGACAGCTCGCTATCATGTAATGAATCGAACTGAGGCTGTGCCGCCAACCCCCGGCTCAGAGTCGCACGAGAAGGCTAAAGTACGCTTTACTCTGCAAGATGCGCCAGTCAGTATTCTCGGCTTTTATTCTGAGCATCACCAAGCTATCTTCACACACCACTCAAGCTTTGTTCATATGCATGTTAAGGCTGCCAATGATAAAATTGCCGGTCATCTTGAAACTATAGAACTAGAACCTGGTGCTCGTCTATTACTACCGAATGGTTACTTGCACTAATGGAAATAATGAGGTTTTGGATAACATGAGACCAGCGTATCTATTGATTTCGCATATTGCAGTTATTGTTGGAGCTATTTGGTTTTCGACTGGTTACTGTTTGGCTCAGAGTTTAAGCGATAAGCCCGCGGGGCCGGTTAAAGCGTCACTATCTAGTGACAGCGGAAAGATTGTTTTAGATAAGCCATTTAACGTCTATGTCGACTTTGAAATGGAGCCAGGTTGGCACATTTATTATAAAGACCCCGGACAAACAGGGATGCCGACAGCGGTTGACTTTACCTTGCCCCCGGGCTTTTCTGCGCAGCCGCTTAGTTGGCCAGCCTACGAGACCTTTAAAGAATCAGGTATCGTCACTTATGGATATTCTAAGAAGCTGCGGCTTTCCACTTTAGTCACACCTAGAAAGATGCTCAAGGTCGGTCAGACAGTGACAATCAAGGCATCTACTAAGTGGCTAGCCTGCAAGCATAGTTGTATTCCTGGAAGCAGCGCAATTAGCGTTGATTTGAAAGTACAGGCGAAATAGGGAGCTAACCTTTAGTTTTATCAATGGTCACCGGCACGACTGTTGGTTCGCATGCGGTGCCTGAGTTGCAACAGGCACCTTTCTTTGCGGATCGATTGAGCCACCAGGCCGTGCCGAATATAGATAATGTTGTCAGTACAGCCACCAATGGTTTTGCAAAAGGCAAGAACGCTGTTCCAAGAAGACTGATATATACAGCTAACATTGGCGAGCCACAGCAACCAGTCAAGAAACATCCGGCAAAACCAAGAATCGTAGAAAGGCTTAGTCCCCCTATGGCTGCACCCTTGGCCGCCAGAGAGCGTTTTTCTATTTATTGTCGAATTGCTACTGAGGCAAAGGCAAGCGACAAAGCAAATGAATAGCCAAGGAAGTAACTTTGCGTCTCAATGTAACTGTTGCCGGCGAGTGCTGGGGTGCTGCATGATGTGCCACAGCCTTCTGCGCAACTTCCAGCAGTTGAAGCCGCTGGCGTACCAGATAAGGACGACCATGCATAGTGTGCAGCGAATGTTAGAGCGAAAACGGACAAAGGGAGTAGTGCTCTAGTGACTCTCATATTGGTTGGATTAGCCATGACGACCTCCATTGGGGATGCATTTAAGTCCTTGTGAGGATCGCTTATGGTGCTGGTGTAATCTCTTCTGCGCACTCACCGGCGGCAAACTGACAAGGACAAACTCCCTTTTCTTCAACAAAGTCGATTGTTTCGTTGAGTCTCTTTAGAACGCCAGCATTGTTGGTTTCTCTGATGTCTACAGCGATGAACTTTTTCGCGTCAAAACCAGACTCCCTCAATACTCTCTTGAATAACTTCTTCTGCGCTTCTGGAGCACAGGCGCCTGAGATTATATAGGTATCTTCATCAGCTGTTTTCATGGCGTCGAGCAAAACTTTGTTCCCACCGGCTCCGCAGAGTTGAGGATTCATGGCGACGTAGTCTATAGATAAGTCCGATTCGCATTCGAAGGGCAAGGTATTCATATTTACGTCTTTAAAAGAGGGGCAAAGCCCTTTGCAATTACACAAGAGTAGCTTTATTTTCTTCATTGTTTTGTAGATCCTCGTTATAGAGTAAGTGCCATGCCTGCTTATTGATGACTTTATTTATCCTGGAATAGATGAGCAAAGCTTGCCACCAAGCATTTTTTCGAGACCAGTTGTATCAGTTGGTGGCTCTGCCAACCAAGGCACCACAGCAACGCGTTTGCTTATATGCTCTACTTCTTTGATATAGGTTCGTTCGTTTTCCCTTCGGGCTTGCAAAACAGGGTTTGTCGTTTGTGCTGCTGAGAGCGATTGATTGATAATCCAAGCGAATGGATGAATGTCTGCTCTGGCCAGATCTTCTTGTAAGTGCTTAGCTTCATGCACAGGAGTGGCTTCGGGCAAAGTGACAATCAAAATGCGAGTAAAATCTGGGTCGCGTAATCTTGGCAATAAATTGATTACAGAGTCAGGCATGTTGCTTGATTGCCGCAGTACTTCTTTGTGATAGGCCTGTGCGGCGTCTAGTAGCAATATTGTGTGGCCTGTTGGTGCAGTGTCTAACACGACAAAGCCAGCTTGACCTTCGGCCACAATGTTAGCAAAACTTCTAAAGACTGCCACTTCTTCTGTACAAGGTGAGCGCAAATCTTCGTCAAGTAAGGCTTTTCCTTGTTCGTCGAGATTTCCACCAGCGCTCTGCATCACTTCGTTTTGATAGGCTTTAGTTTCGGCAGCTGGATCAATACGACTAATGCTCAAATTTGGTACTGGGTTTTCTACTACCCATAGCAAGTGAGCTGCTGGGTCAGTTGTGCTCAAGCGCACCTTGTGTCCCCTATGGGCAAGTTCTACTGCTATGGCTGCAGCTATGCTGGTTTTACCAACACCACCTTTGCCCATGGTCATGACCACGCCTTTGCCAGATTTTTCTAGTTCATCAACAATATTCAGTAGAGGTTGAGGCAGGCTTTCATTAGTGGCAGAATTTTCGGCTAAATTATTAACAGCTAGATTTTTTGAAACTGCTGTGGCAAACATGCTTCGCAGCGCTTCCACACCAATCAGGGCTTGAGCACTTAGTAATATTTCTTGGGTGGGTATTGCTAATAGTTCTTCTGGCATTGAGCTTCTTGCCGACTGTTCGCGGCTTAAGAATGCTGATGCTATGGCGTCGCGACTAGTATCATTAATGGTATCGCTTTTCAAGACACAATTGAGCATGAGACATTGGTTAACAACACCAATTGCTCTTAACTCGCGGCTAGTGTTGGCTGCTTCTCGAAGGGCCGACTGCTCGGGGCGAGCAACCAATACTAGCGTTGTGCGGGTGGCGTCTGTCAGGGTGCTCACTGATGATGCGTATATGTTCTCTTGTTGTTGCAGGCCAGCTAGAGGTCCGAGACAAGACGTGCCAGTGGTGTTGTTTTCAATAAAAGTAGACCAAGACTTCGGCAACGACAGCAGGCGCATGGTGTGACCGGTTGGGGCCGTGTCGAAAATGACATGGTTGTAGTTTGCTGTTTTTTCGTCGTCGCCAAGTAACCGAGCAAATTCGTCGAAGGCGGCAATTTCGGTGGTGCATGACCCCGAGAGTTGCTCTTCCATGCTCTTTAAGCTAGCCTCGGGTAAGAGGCCGCGATATGGTCCTATCAGTCTTTCACGATACTCGCACGCCGCTGCTTCTGGGTCGATATTAAGAGCATCGAGACCAGGCACGTCGGGCACAGCTGTCGGTGTTCCTTTTAAGGCGATATGGAGCACTTCATCAAGGTTTGATGCTGGGTCTGTACTGACTAGTAACACTCGTTTGCCTTTGTCTGCCAGGGCTATGGCCACAGCACAAGACACTGACGTTTTTCCCACCCCACCCTTGCCGGTGAAGAACATATATTTGGTGGCTTGCTCAACGAGGTTCATGGCTGCTCCTTAAATTAGCAACAGGATGACGATTTCTTGTCTGATTCTTCTTTCTCTTTGGGCGCGCTACAGCAGCCTGAACCCGTTGTACTTGTTGAACTTTTGACTTCGGCTTGTTGAACAGTAAATTTGAGCCCAGACTTTTGTTCTTTATTAGGCTCGTCTTTTTGCTCAGATTTAGTGAATTCAACATGAGCAAGTTCAGCCAACTTTTCTCTCGATAAATAAGAGCCTTGCGAAGCCACATTGCCGTCGACAAGAATTAGTGGGAGGCACTCGTTACCGTCTTTTTTCAGTGCAGCTGCTACAGTTGGATTGCTAACAAAGGCTTGAGTCTGCTGCGAGAGATTGTAGCGCTCAACTTCAATGCCTTGACGTTTGATCCAGTCGAGGTCAGCGCTGAATGTCACTAGTGCTGGGTCTACTCCTGGTCCGCAAATGCCTGTCGAACAGCACATTGGTGGGTCAAAAATTTGAATTTTCATGGCTTGGCCTCTTTCTTTGTATTTGGCAGACTGTCTAATTTTTGGTCTGTTCCTTGCTTTTAAGTATTTAACATTGTTTCTCTGGAATTCCTGTTTCGTACCATTTTTTGCTGCTGTTGACTATTTTTACGACTGCGAGCATTACCGGTACTTCAATCAATACACCAACCACAGTGGCTAGAGCCGCACCTGAGTTGAAGCCAAAGAGACTTATGGCCGTTGCCACAGCTAGTTCAAAAAAATTGCTGGCGCCAATTAGAGCTGACGGGCCAGCGACGCAATGAGCAACACCGAACTGTTTGTTTAGCAAGTAGGCTAGTGTCGAATTGAAAAATACTTGGATGAGAATTGGTACGGCTAACATAGCTATTACTAGTGGTTGCTTGAGAATGGCTTCGCCTTGAAAAGCAAAGAGCAAAATAAGAGTAGTTAGCAAAGCTGACAACGAGACTGGGTGAAGAAATTCAAGAGTCTTGTCAAAACTGCTCTGCCCTTGTTTTAGTAATATTTTTCTCCACAGCTGGGCAATCAAAACTGGTATGACAATGTAAAGTCCAACTGAAATTAGCAAGGTATCCCAAGGTACTGTGATGGCCGATAAGCCTAGCAGGAGGCCCACTATTGGTGCGAAGGCGAAAATCATAATTAGGTCATTGACAGCTACTTGTGAGAGCGTGAAATAAGGGTCACCCTTAGTTAGTTGGCTCCAGACAAAGACCATGGCCGTGCAAGGTGCGGCGGCTAGCAAAATTAGTCCGGCTATATAGCTGTCGATTTGTTCGGGTGGAAGGTATGGTGCAAAGATGACGCGAATGAATATGTAAGCAAGGAAGGCCATAGAAAATGGCTTTACTGCCCAATTTATAAAGAGTGTTACAGCAATGCCTTTCCAGTGGCCTTTGACTTGACCAAGGGCGCTGAAGTCAATTTTTAAGAGCATCGGTACAATCATGAGCCAAATCAAGAAGCCAACCGGAATATTGACTTTGGCAATTTCAAGTGAGCCGATGAATTTCACTGGCTCTGGCAGTAGTTGTCCTAAGGCAATACCCGCACCGATGCAGAGAAAAACCCAAACAGTGAGCCAACGTTCGAAGAAGCCTATGCCTGGTTGTTCAGTGCCACTATCTGCTTTCTCAATACTCATTGGCAGTTGCTCTGATGTCTGAATTTACTTTTTCTATGCCTAGTTCTGCTACAAGATTTTGCACCAATTGTTTCACTTCGTCTCGAATTTCTCGAACGCGTTCAATTGGCTGGCCTTTGGGATCTTGCAGAGCCCAGTCGGCTCTTTTTAACCCGGGTATCATTGGACAGGTCTCGCCGCATCCCATAGTAATGAGCATGTTAGCGTCTGCTGCCAGTTCGTCGGTGAGCAGTTGCGGCTTTGATTCAGAGAGATCGATACCCTCTTCTTTCATAATTTGTAGCACCTCTGGATGCACGGTGGTACCAGGCTTGGTGCCAGCTGATAGAGCATGAGCTTTACTTTGATCGCAATATAAATTGAAGAAGGCCGCAGCCATTTGTGAACGTCCAGCATTATGCACGCAGGCGAAGATTACTTTCATGTTTTTTGCCTTACTGTTTCTGGGGCGGCTGCCGGTTCACTACCGGTACTAAATTCACTACAGGTAGTAATTTCAGTGCAGCAATCACTCTTTTCATCATTTTTATCCTGTCCCGCGCAGCAGTTTTCTAGTAGGAAATTGATGAGGTTTTGCATGGTGTCATAGTTGGCGCTGTAGATGATTGAGCGCCCTTCTCTTCGCGAAGACAGAAGACCGGCTTGGCTTAGTTGCTCAAGATGGTGAGACATGGTGGCGGGGGTTATGCCCAGCTGCGAGGCTATCGTGCCAGCGGCTAAGCCCTCTGCCCCTCGTTGTACCAGTAGGCGAAAAACTTTTAGCCGCGACTCTTGTGAGAGGGCGGCGAAGGCGGTTAGAACTGTTTGTATTTCCATGCTTGTACAAATATCAAAATATTGCTGTTGTGTCAAGACCCTTATAATTACCTGGCGGTGATGATTTAGTTAGTAGGACTTGGCCGGCAGACTTTGAGTAAAATTGATTTCAAAACTTTGTGGCGTACCCGGCCAATTTTTAAGTGGTTGCTTGCCATTGAATTAATTTTCTTGATTGCCATGGCCGTATTGCTTATTTCTTTTGTTCAAGATCCCACTCCTTTGCCATTTAACAGCGAAATCTGGGATTTTGGCGTTGGTCCCACTCGCTACTCTATGGTTCATGACTTGATTGGCTCGGGACGGCTGATTGGCAAAGATGTACCACAGCTTGAAAAGCTATTAGGCAATCGTCTTTGCGAAAGAAAAGTGGTTGACAATAAGGTTGTGCAGTTGAGCTATGTCATGAGCCGGGGTTTGAAAGAGGCTTATCTAGACCTCGATTTTAGCGATGGCCTTTGCGTTGGTGTTCAAATTAGACGACCGGTGGAAGCTATCGAGCATTAGGGCCTCTAATGTTTTCGCTATCTTTTTTTTGCTGTTCTAGCTCTTACCGGATTTTTACGCTTGTTCAGAATTTTCGGTCGCTGAAGTCTTTCAGTTGATGCATGACTTATTCGCCCTCGTGTAGAATGGGTCTATCCTATTTGAGGTCTTACCATGCGCCTGTCGGTTCTCTTGTGTTCATTGCTTATCCCTGCGGCTGTCATGGTGACTGGATGCAGTAAGGCCGATAAAGTTGGAGACAAGACCACCACTACAACCACCACTACTACTACTACTGAGTCTACCAAGCCTGTTGGTCCTCATAAGGTAATGGTCTCGCCGGTGAGTGAGCATAGCTATACCCCTGAGCAGCAGCGTTATTGCATAGACTTGCAGAACCGCCTGGCAGAAGGATGGCGTCCGCTAAAGTCAGACCACCGCTATAGTGTGGCTGTCGAGTTTTTGATTACACGCCCTGGCTACTGCACTGATGTTCATACCGTTAGCGCCACAGGCGGTCAGAGAGCCATTGAACGAACCGTTGACTCAGTGAAAATACAGTCACCGTTTGCTCCACTACCGGCTGACTTCAAAGACGCTCCCGCGCCGTTCCGCTGCGACTTTATTTACTATCCAGAAGGCGCTGCCTCTAAATAGTAATTCGATAAAATAGACTCTGTTTGCATTGTAGGCCCTTAATACTAGCTATTTGGCCTCAATCTCTTATTTTGATGTGGTTGTAAGTAGTGTTCGGCTACCAAAGAGCGGGCATATCAGAGTAGAAAGTGATCAAGCAGAGTTGATGGAAGCAAAAGCAGAACCTACTTTGAATCCAACAGAAAAAGTCGATAGTGGGCCTACTCGGTCGACTGTTAAGGGTGTGCCCATTGGCATTGGCGCTTTTGCTGTGGTTGTTACGCTCAAGGTTTTGGCCATGGTGCTCTTCTCGTCTGGTTACATGAACCAGCTATTTGTGCCGTTTGTGCAGCATTTTATCAGTCACTTTGACAATCCCTGGGATTTCTATTTTCAGACCACCACCCAGCGAGATCAATTTCCTTATCAGCCGCTGATGCTTTATCTCATCGGCTTCTTTTGTCTGCCGCTAAAGCTTATTGGCTTTGAGAATTCTTACTTGGTCAACTTCTTTATGAAGTTGCCTACTTTGCTTAGCGATATTTTGATTGCCTTTTTGTTGGTCAAAATGTTTCCCGCACGCGTCAATAAAGTTTTCTGGTATTACTTTCTTTCGCCCATTATTTTCTATGCTTGCTATATTCACTCGCAGCTCGACCTGATACCAACCGCGATACTGTTTTCGGCCGTATATTTTTTGCGCAAGCACGATACTCTTAAGTCGGCACTGCTCTTTGGATTGGCTCTCGCCACTAAGTCTCACGTGGCCGCTGCCCTGCCCTTATGTCTCACTTATATCTATCGCAATCAGAAGCCAAAAATGGCTGTTCTCTATCTTGTCTGTTCGTTGCTCATGCTTGTTTTCTGGGTCTATCCATTTTTGTCTTCAGCTGGATTTCAAGCCATAGTTCTGCATAACCCTAAGCAGAGTCAGATTTTCGAGTCGTACATTAGCATTGGTTCAATGCATATTTTCTTGCCAGTCTTGGCTGTGTGTAGCACTTATGTGCGCTTTGCTCTCTATCCTAAAATCAATCTTGACTTACTTGATGCCTTTCTCAATATTGTTTTTGCATTGTTTGTGGCCCTAATTGTTCCAGCCCCGGGTTGGTACGTGTGGATAGTGCCATTTCTCAGCATTTTCATGATCAAATATAGTCGACGTGATAGTCGAATTGTGCCAGCTGGTATGGCGCTTTCGTGTTTTTATCTGTTTTATTTTCTCTTTTTCCATCAGTTTGATTATCCGGCCATTATTTTTTGCGACCATGTTTGCAATTTGGCTATACCTGGCGAACACCTCTCTTCTCTGGCCTTTACTCTGCTAGAAGCAACTTTGTTGGCTAACATTGTGCTCTGCTACCGCACTGGGGTGCGCAGCAATTCTATCTACAAGCGTGAGAAAGCTATTGTCATTGGCATTGGTGGCGATAGTGGTGCCGGGAAGTCGACGCTCCTTAAAGATATAAAAACACTACTGCAAAATCGCGTGGTAGAGCTAGAAGGAGACGCTGACCACAAGTGGGCTCGGCACGATGAGAATTGGAAAGGCAAGGACATTACCCATCTTGACCCTAAAGCTAATTTTCTTCATAGGCAGGCCGATACGCTCTTCAATCTTAAGCGTGGTCGCAGTGTTGAGCGTGTTGATTATGATCACTCAACTGGAGCTTTTACTAGCGCTCGGGTTATTGAGCCAAACGATTTTATTGTGCTCTCTGGTTTGCATACTTTCTATTTGCCTAAATCGCGTAAAGTGATTGACCTCAAGATTTTTATGGATCCTGAAGCTGAGCTCAAGACTTTTTGGAAAGTCAGTCGCGATCATCGCGAACGGGGTTATACAGAGAAACAGGCTAACGCTCAGATTAGTCGACGAAAGACTGACGCTGACAAGTTTATTTCTCCCCAAAGAGAGTTTGCTGATCTCTGTATTCGCTATTATCCTCAGGCTTTGCTTGACGAAGGCTCGCTAACGGCCCAGGCCAAACTCTCGCTTAAGTTGTCACTTAGCTCAAGTATTCAATTAGAAGATTTAGTGCAAGAACTTATGGCCAATGGTTTGCTCTTGCATTGGGATTATAGTGAAAATCTCTCGAAACAAGATCTAACCCTTTCTGAGCCCGTGCCGCCGGCGCTTTTGCAAAAATTGGCGAGTGACTTGATTCCTAATTTAGAAGAGCTAGTTGAAAATAAAATTGAGTGGGCCGAGGATTTACGCGGCTTTGTGCAGTTGATTATTTTGCTTATCATCAATGATCTGATGAAAGACAAGGAAGAAATGCATGAAGAGTAAAGGCATTCTCCTTGATCTGGATAATACTGTGTATGACTATAAACAGGCACACGAGCCAGCCATTGCAGCCGCTTTGCAGTGGCTAGCTCATGAGCTTGAGCAAAAGCTTGAGGCCGTAGAGGCGCAATATGTTGATTGCCGCAGGAGAGTGAATAAAAGCCTTCATGGTTTGGCTTCTTCCCATAGTCGCTTGCTTTATTTTCAAGGAATAGCCGAGGCTTTTGGGTGCTTTCCTCATCTAATTGCTGGCTCTGCTGAAGATCTCTATTGGCAGATATTTTTTGATAATATGCAGCTGCGCCCTGGCTGTCTCGCCTTTTTTCAGTCTATAGATTTGCCCATCGCCATTGTTACCGATTTGACGGCGCGCATACAGTTTGAAAAAATCGAGCACTTGAAAATAGCTACTTATTTGCAGGCCATTGTCACCAGCGAAGAAAGTGGTCATGAAAAGCCCCACCCCCGTATTTTTGAGTTGGCGGCCCAGAAGCTCAGCTTGCCATTAGCTAGTCTTTGTATGATTGGTGATAGCTTTGAGCGCGATATCGAAGGGGCGCGAAAACTTGGTCTTGACTGCTATTGGCTTAACACTGAAGCTGGAGATATTGAGATAGCCAAAGGCTGTGACAGTGTTACTATTTTCGATGATTTTCTTCAGTTGCTTGAGTTGGTAAGAAAATGAAGTCGATAGAGACTGAAATAGCTGATCTTATAGAAATTTCTCGCTTTGCCGGCGAGCGGTTTGATTTGGTGCAAGCTGGTGGCGGCAATACATCGGTCAAGCTCGATGACGGGCGAATATTTGTCAAAGCTTCCGGCATGGCCCTTAGCGAAGTTGGTTCTGAGGCAGATTTTTGCTTGTTGCAATGGCCTGGTTTACTTGAGTTTATGTCTAGTTGTGCTACTGATGCTTCTACTGAAGTGCTTGAAGCTCAGGCCAAAGTAGCAGTGGCTGCTGCTATGAGCCCAGTTTCTTCTAGCAGTAGGCGACCATCAATTGAAGCCCTGCTTCATTGTTTGTTAGGGAAGTACACACTGCATACTCATCCCATTGCAGTGGCCTCGCTAGTTTGTCGCAGCAATTGGCAAAAACAAGTAACAGACATTTTTGCTAGTGCTTTTCCTCAGTATCAAGATTCCCTCTTTCTAGTGCCTTACAAAACTCCCGGGCCAGCCTTGGCTGTGGCTCTTTTGCAGCAACTCAAAGAAAAAAATTGGCAACCTGCTACGGATGATAAGGCAAGTGTAGCCATTATCTTTTTAGAAAACCACGGTCTCATTGTTGCTGGCGCAACGAAGCAGGTGGTAATGCAAATTACCAACGAAGTTGTCGACAGGTTGGCTAGCGAGCTTGCCTTTAACTTGTACCGCTATAAGCTAGTTAATTTTGCCTCGGCCTTAGTCAATCAAGTTTGTGGCACCAAGTGGTTGGCTTATTTAAGTGACGACCATATTTTGCACGACGCCCTGCAGCGCAACCCCGCCTATTTGCTTGCTTCTTGTGCCACACCAGATCAACTTGTCTATTGTGGTGCCAGTGGTTTGGCGCTGAGTGAGTTTGATAGCCCTGAGGCAGTGCAGTCGGTGGCGCAGTATTTAGAAAAGTTTGGTCATCCGCCCAAAGTTATAATTTCAGGTGAGCATATTTTGTTGCTCGGCCAGAGCTTGCGAAAGTGCCGTGAAAGTGAAGAAGTTCTGCGCTCTCATGTGATGTTACAGCTGGGTGGTGAGCTTGAAACCATGAATTATTTGTCTCAAAGTGAAGTCGATTATCTAAGTAACTGGGAAGCTGAAAAATACAGGCAGACCCTATGACCCATGTTGTAATTCCGATGTCTGGTCTAGGTGAGCGCTTTATCAAAGCGGGCTACAGGCTACCAAAACCGTTAATTGAAGTTGATGGCAAGCCGATGATTGAGCATGTTGTCTCGATGTTTTCTCCTGATGATAAGTTCACTTTTGTCTGCAATCAAGAACATCTCAGTCAGGCTAATTTCAATTTGCGTGAAGTGTTAAATCGCATTGCTCCTCATGCTGAGATAATTTCGATCGATACCCATAGAAAAGGGCCAGTTTACGCTGTTGCGCAATGTCTCGATCGCATCGAAGAGTCAGAAGCGACGATCGTCAATTATTGTGATTTCTATTCATACTGGAATTACCCTGACTTCTTAGCCAAAACTCGAAGCAAAAGAGCTGCTGGCGCGGTGGCAGCCTACCGCAATTTTCATCCGCATATGCTTGGCACAGACAACTATGCCTTTATCAAAGAGAAGAATCTTTGGTTAGAAGCGATTCAAGAGAAGAAGCCATTTACAGACAACCGCATGGCAGAATTCGCTTCTAACGGCACCTATTATTTTTCGCGTGGGCAGTACGTCAAGCATTACTTCCAAGAGTTGATGAAACAAGATATTCAAGTCAACGGCGAATATTATGTCAGTATGATTTATAACTTAATGGTGGCTGATGAACTGCGCGTATTAGTGTACGAAGTAGACTATATGCTGCAATGGGGTACGCCCCGCGACCTTGAGGAGTATCAGCACTGGTCTGACTATTTCACCAGGTTGTCCCAAGATGGTCTTGAGGATCAACCGAGAACTGGACAAAAGAATCGACCCACTATCGAGCAAGAGTCTACTTTGGTTGATGCTTGTTTGATACCAATGGCTGGAAAGGGCTCGCGCTTTGCCGACGTTGGCTATCTAACGCCAAAGCCGCTAATTCCAGTTTCGAATAAACCGATGGTAGTGCTTGCTTGCGACAATTTGCCGCCTGCCTCACGTTATGTCTTTGTGGCACAAAAAGAGCATCTCGATAATTCGCAGTTGAAAGGAATTTTGACCGAACAATTTCCTAATGTTAGTGTTGTTGCCATTGATGGTATCACTGCTGGGCAGGCTTCTTCCTGCCAACTAGGCATCGATGGCGCTGAGCCGCCTATTGACCCTGAGTCTAGTTTGTTGATTGGCGCCTGCGATAACGGTATCGTTTACGAACAGAGCAAGTGGCAGACGCTGATGGCTGATCAAACTATTGATATGGCTGCCTTTAGTTTTCGCAATCATCCTTCTAGTGAGCGCAATCCCCAAATGTTTGGCTGGCTAAAAGTTGCAGGTCAAGTTGACGATAAGTCTGCTGAATTTCCTATTATCACCGGTGTTTCGGTGAAGAAAGCAATTTCGGATAATCCGCGAGGCGACCACGCTATTGTTGGTGCCTTTTTCTTTCGCAAGGCAAAATACTTTGACCAAGCAATGAAAGTAATGCTTGAGCAAGATATCCGCGTCAATGGTGAGTTCTATGTAGATAGTATGGTCGGTGTGCTGGCTCAATCAGGGCTTAAATGTGTGGCCTTTGAAGTGGTTGACTATATTTCCTTTGGTATACCAAACGATCTCAAAACATTTGATTACTGGCAGTCGTTTTTCAAAAAATGCTCCTGGCACGAGTATAAGAAAGAGGTCAGCAAGATTCAGGCATGACTAAAGATGTAGATAAGAGCAAAGATGTAGATAAGAACAGAGAATTAGACAAGGGCAGCGATTTGGAGAAGACCAACGCTAAGAGTCCGACATTTTCTGTAGTAATGCCGTGTTATAACGAGTCGAAAAATATTCCACTAATTCTCAGTCGCTTTGAGCAGATCGCCGCCAATGATGTCTCACAGGTGCAGTTGCTTCTAGTCGATAACGGCTCGACCGATGAGACGCCTTCCGTGTTGGCCAGCCAGTTGCCATCATATTCTTTTGCTAAGTCTATAAGAGTGCCTGTCAATCAAGGCTATGGCTTTGGCATTCTTGAAGGGCTGCGTGCTTGTGATAGTGACTATATTGGCTGGACTCACGCCGATATGCAGACAGATCCAAGCGACATCGTTAAAGCTCTGGAGATAGTAAAAAAGGCAAACTATCCAGAAGATATTTATGTCAAAGGTTTGCGCCGCGGCCGGCCCTTGGCAGATTCATTTTTTACTGGTGGCATGAGTCTATTTGAGACATGCTTTATGGGCACCAATTTGTGGGATATCAACGCCCAGCCCAATATTTTTCATCGTTCTTTCTTTCAGTCGTGGACCCAGCCGCCTCATGACTTTGCTCTAGACCTTTATGCCTACTACATGGCTAGACAAAAAAATCTCAACATTGTTCGATTCGACGTGGTATTTCCGCCGCGTATTCACGGCGAATCAAAGTGGAATACGGGCTTTCAGTCAAAAATAAAATTCATAAAGCGCACCGTCGATTTTAGTATCAAGCTTAAGCATTCGCTTAGTAACTCGCCCAATAAATAATCAGAGGAAGTTTGAATGCATTTCATTGCTCATCGCATCAATCAACTAGAACAGTTGCGTCAAGTACCCTCTCAGTTTGGTTGCGAAATAGATTTGCGTGATCGCGCCGAGCGCTTAATTTTGCAGCACGATCCCTTCAAAGATGGCGAAGACGCTGAGCCATTTTTTGCTGAGTACAATGACCATGGCACATTGATTTTAAACGTTAAAAGCGAGCGTATCGAAGAGACTATTTTGCCTCTGATGGAAAAATACAAAATCGAGAATTATTTCTTTCTCGATTCATCGCTGCCGATGATTGTCAATCTTACAAAACGAGGCGAGAAGCGCATTGCTTTGCGCTATTCTGAATTTGAAACAGTCGATACTGTGCTCAATTTTGCTGGCCTAGTTGATTGGGTTTGGATTGACTGCTTCACCCGTCTGTCTCTCAACAAAAAAGACTATAAGCTCCTAAGAGATGCTAACTTCAAGCTCTGTCTAGTTTCGCCTGAGTTGCAGGGCCGTCCTGATGATATTGCTGCTTACAAAAAGCAGATGGCTGAAGATGAGATTGTCATGGATGCCATTTGCACCAAGCAATATAACATTGACCTCTGGAGTGCTTAGTATGGCTCTGGCAGGCGACGAAATTGGCAGGCAAGGGCAGGCACATGGAAACATTGACGATCAGCCAATGGCAAGCGATCTGTCAATAACTGTGTTGCTGGCTGCCGGCTCGCTGTCGCTCTTGATGCTTATTGTTAGCCTGCGCTGGTGGCTTGTTCACCCGATGCTAATCTTTTGCGACCAAGGCCTTTTTGTTCATATGGCCCAGCTTCTCCTTGAAGGAAAAGTGCCTTATGTCGACATGTTCGATGTCAATCCACCGTTGGCTATCTATATTGAAATCTTGCCGGTCTTGGTTTCTCGACTGTTTCATATGCCAATCCCGCTCAGTTTTTCTATATATATTTCTGTTCTTGAATTGCTCAGCTGTTGCCTTGTGCTGTGGGTTTTGGTTGCAGCAAGAAAATATGGTGCAGTAGTACTTGGGGCCAGCGCCCTGATAGGTTTTGCTTATTTCAATCAAATTCAGCGCATGGACTTTGGCCAGCGAGAACATATCTTTTGCATCGTCTATGCTCCATTTCTTCTGCTTCGCTATTTGCGTTGGCAGAATATTGCGGTTGGTCGTTGGCCGTCTATCGCTGTTGGTGTTTTAGCTGGCATCGGCCTTGCCCTCAAGCCCCACTTTATGCTCATGGCTTGTGCCCCTGAGATTGTCTGGTGGTTGCGCAGCAGGCAGTTTAAGCCTTTTGTTGCCCCTGAAGTGTTGTCAGCGGTGGCAGTGATTGCAGTTTATCTTTTCCATTTTATTTTTCTGCCGCGGCAAGAACTACAGGCCTTTTTCAATTTTGTTGTGCCTATTTATAAAGAAGGCTACGAATATTACGTCACCTCGCCCATTTTCAACATGGCTAGTTTTTGGCGCACTGATTTTCTTCTGCTTGCCCTATCCTCTCTTCTGGCTGTTGTCTTGGCCCGTTTAAGTAGCTTGCCGCTGGCTATCTGTGCCTTTTCTTTTATGTCGGCTGTGGTCTTTGTACTGGCCGGTCAGGATTGGTCGTGTCACATGATTGCCGTGCGCACGGGAAACACCATGGCACTTGCCGTCGAAGCTGCTTTGCTGTATCAGCTCTTGCCCCTTAAGGCAATTGGATTGGGCCGACCAAAATTAACAGGTATGGCAGCTTCTGTGGTGGCGGCCTCTGTTGTTGGTGGTGGCATGTATTTAAATTCGGTGAAGCTGGTTGAAGATGAAGAGTTTCGCAACCGTCAACCTTATGCCCTTGTGCAGGTCGGATATCCTGAATGGGGCATGGGCTCTGTCGATGACATGGACGGCTTTGTCTCCTCTTGCCTAGAGCATAGTAGCAAGGGCGACGCTCTTCTCTTTATTTGTGCATCAATGGCCCCAGGCTATCCGGTGCTTCTGCAAACCGAAAGAAAGCCAGCCTCACGATTTTTGCATGGCATGATGCTGCCGATATTATCATTCATTGTTGATAAACCAGAGCTTGATGCTAAAGCGAAAGAGCGCTTTAAAGGCTACAAGAAACAGGTGATTGACTGGTATACAGAGGATATCCAAAAAAATAGACCGAAGCTAATATTCATTCAAGACAATCCGATGAGTTGGGTGCTTGGCGACGTTGATTTTATCAACACAAGAATGGCAAACTACAAGAAGCTTGAAGAGAAAGGCGGGATAAGTATCTACCAGCGCAATGACTAAGATTAATAAGGGGCTACTACCTATAGTTCTTGCTGCTCTAGCTATTTTTGCTCTGAGCATAGTTTATCGCGCAATTTTCTTAGGTGATCTTTGTGGCACCGTCTGCTACGAAATAGAAGCAGCTAAGCGGATGCTTCAAGGTCAAATTCCTTTTCGTGACTTCTATTTCGACTTGCCGCTAACTCTCGTTTACTTGCGCATGCCAACAGTTTGGCTGGCTCAGGTGATCGCGGGCTCTGCACCTTTAAATGGAGTCTTGCCTTTCACTGCTATTGCTATAGCTTCGTTTTTTGAGGTGTCGCTACTGGCGGTGCTCTCGTTTGCTCTGTGTTTTTATGTTGTGGTGATAAGCAATCTAGATGATGAGCGTCAAAAGCAGCTGTGGTTTGCTTTGCTTGGTTTTGCTCTGGCCAATTTTGCCATGGGGTACTCTTACGGCTCGGCTCAGCATATTTTCTGTCTGTTCCTCAGCCCCTACTTTTTCTTGCGTCTAACCGCCTGGCTACAACCAGCAAACAATGTGAACCTGAAGACAAGCACTGGGTTGTTTCGCTTCTTTTGTGGCTTGCTAGCTGGTTTTGGCGCTTCCTTAGACCCACTATTTATAATTGTGCCACTGGCCATTGAGGCCGCAGAATTTCTTGGTCGACGCCTCGCGGGTAAAGCAAATAGCTTTGCCGATGAATTCTTTTGGTTGCTAATTTCATTTCTGCTGTCTTGGTCGTATTTGTTACAGCTTGACCAAGCGGCCCTGAAAGAACTTGTTGATTGGATTATTCCGCTCAAATATACGAGCTACTACTTAGATCAAATTGCCTATTTTGGTCTTGGTGCCACACCAGATCGTCGCGATGTTATTTATTTTTGCACGGCAGCCGCAATTGTTGGTTTTGGCATTGTCAATCGCATGGCACTTTTGCGGCCCATAATTGCTTTAATGATGGCTGGCTTTGTCCTCTATCAGATGGGTATGAGCGGCTTAAGTACCGACATTTTGCTGGTCATTTGGGCCACTTGTATGAGCTTTGCTGTTGAAGTTTGCTATTTGCTTGATAGTAGTTTCTTCACCAACATCAGTCGTCGTTACCCAAAACTTTCTTATCGACGTTTGCCAAAGGTACAGTTAACTGTCGTAGTTGCTCTGTGCTCTATCAGCGTAGTGGTTCTAGCTGCCCTTGAGATAATGCAGCGCCGTGAGAATGTCACGGCCTTGACTGGGCCACAGGCAATTGATCCAACATATCTTGAGCTGGCTGACGCTTTTCCTAAATATTGTCAGCCGGGCGATTCGATTATGATTCTCAATGGTCGGCTGCTGCCAGGGTTTCCTCTCTACAGTTTGACTGAGAAGCCCATCGCTGGCTATTTCATTAGTACTGAGGCCTTTAGCTCGTTGGCCAATATTGAGGCTCATAATTTAGCTGATCATATGGTTGGCAAGCCGTTTGGTTGGATAGCTGCGACCAAGAAAAAAATGTTTGATCGGGTGCGTAGTGATATTGAAAAAAACCGCCCTGGAGTAATTGTGGTTGAAGGTGGCCAGACCTTTGATGGTCTAGAAAAAAGCAGCATCATTGCTCGGATTTTGGCAGATTACACATGCCAGGGCGAAGCCCGCTACCACTCAAGGTGCGTGGGTGCTAAAGAGTTCGCTGATTGGAATTATCGCTACAACGTCTATGAGCGCCACAGTAAAACTAAAAACTAAGGTGGATCTGAACAGGAATGAGTCAGTTTGCAATGCCGTCAATGGCAGCACAGCTATTTCCCCTGCGAGTGGAGTTGATCAAGAAAACGCATGGCTGGCTCTTGGACGAGAGCGGTGCTGTGCGACTGAAAAATGCTCCTGGTCCAAATATTGCAGACGAAGTCGAGAGAATATTGGCCACTCTAAGGGTGTTTGAAGAGCGCGAAGTGAATATTGAGCAGGCACTTCGAGTTATGCAGAAGCGCTCGTGAAGCGAGAATAAGAAGAGGTTTTCAGCCGCGACTTCTTGATTGTCAAAGCAGCTGTCTTGGCTTTTGGCAGTACCGGCGTGCCTTTAGAAAGCACGGAGGTATGAACTGCCAATCATTATCGTGGGTTCATGCGTAACGGATTGTGATTGCTGCTAGCGCTTGGAATCAATCAATGAATTACAGGTAGGGGCTTTCGGCGTTTTAGAAGGACATCAAGGGCGGCGTTTAATGTGCATGTTATATAGCGCTAGCTGTTTTTTTGTTCTAGTTTCATGTTCAGGGTGTAATGAAAAACGAAATCACTACGAAATTGATTTGATCTCCTTGAGGCCCTGAACAAAAGTCTCTATGTAATTTTTGTACGTGCGCAGTGTTTCTCGGATGCGCATTCCAAATCTCTATCCATTCATTCGCTAGTGCAAGTGCTGCATTCTTGTTGCCTAAAAAGCCGTGGGCACTAGATGCAGGAATTTAGAGCAAGGAAAAACTCACAGTTGTCTGGTTCTGGCTAAGTTTGAAATCGAAGTAAGTGATGCAGCATTAGGGCATTCTGATGGGCCAAAGGCTCAACCAATCGAGGTTGAAGAGATTCTTGAAAAAGCGCTCGTCCAATAGTGTATTTTTACTTAAAAGCACTAAGCTTTCTATTCTAATGCTGTAGGGCTTGTGTTAAGTGCTGGTTAAGTCAGCACTGGCTTGATTTGCGGTTGCGTCGCTCTTTCGCTGTGGTGCAAAGCTTTGCGGCTTTTGTAACTGATGTTACGTGTGGTGGCAAGATGCGGTAACAATTGGTAATACTGCTGGTGGTGCTGGCACTTCTTTTGCTGAATTGCTGAAATAGCCCTACTTGAGTGCTTCTTGAGTTTTAATTTCGAAATTGGAGTGTGTGAAAGAGTTGCAATTAGAATTTTGAGAGATTTTAGATTTTCTATTTCGTTTATTTTTTTGCGCTAGCGCCTAGATCATTTCTCAACATTCTATAAGCTGAAGAGCGGGCCGATACTGGCTTTTCGAGCGAGACACTTTTGGACCAAACGAGTAGCGTGAGTTGCCGGACCCAGAATTGGAAATATTATTGTCGTTAAATGCTTGAGCTAAAAGTGATCTTGGTCTTGTTGAACACTCTTCTAAGTCCTACAGAGGCTTAATAGTATTGGCTTCGCAGCTGTCGGTTACTGTGGCTGTTGGCCGAAGATTCTTTGATATGGTGAGAAAACTGCTCGCTAAAATAGCATTGCTTTCCTTAGATGGTATTTCGTAAGGTGCTTAAGTCCCTTTTTTATTTCCCTTTGCCAGAGCTTCCTTCCCCCCTTAACTATTCAAGCCATCCAGCGCTATTTGATCTTTCCCTTGTGGGAATGTGGTTTACCATATGGCCATTCTTTACAGCCGTTGGGGTAATTTGATCGCCAAGAATCATTTGTTTTGAAATCTCAAGTGTACTAGTGCGAGTGGATATATCTTGACTATTGACGAGCTTTTTAGCCTTCAAAGTTCAAATGAAGTAACTAGCCAACCTTCTATATTGATTCTGCATTGTTGTGCTTGACAGCTTGCTTCGCTTTACCTAGACTCCAACCAGTAGTTCATTAGCAGCTGGGTACAAACTTAGTGGCACTTAAGACAGAACCAAAGACCCAGGGCAAGCACAGAACGAAGTATGCGCCTGATGAATTGGAGAAGATGCTTGCTAAAGCACAAGGTCGTTCACTTGCTGAGTCTGAGCATGCCAATCAGTTGGTGCCAGAATTTGACAAGGTCAAGAATCATCCACTTACTCCGTGGCATGTTACTCAAGGCTCAAGCATGCTTGTTTACTGGAGTGGCAAATGTGGCTATGAAGGCGAGCGGCACAAGTACCAGAATTCGGTAGCGGCTAGAGTAATTGCACTTCGCGAGGGAT
>JAGOSY010000061.1 GCA_018062085.1 bacterium
AGTCATTATCGAAGCGTTATATATTGAGTCGTACTTTGCATTCTCCTTCTTAAGTTGATTGAGATCGGAATACGCTTCAGCCCACAATGTTTTCGCGCGGTCTGCTGAACCGGTTTTCTGACTAATTTCCGCTGTGTACAGTTTGAGGGCAATCGAGCCGAAATCTGGAGTTTCTTTGTCGCTTTTATAATCTGTCAGCGCCATTTCAAGCTTAGAGAGCGCAGACTTCATCTCGTTGTGATCTACATATTCGTTGACTTTTACAAGTGTTTCGCTTAGATTCGTTTGTCTTTCTAGCTCACGATCTGGCGACTCGGAATTAGCATGATTTGAGGTTTCTTCTGTCAATGTGCTAGTAGAATTCGTACCTGAAAATTTCTCTTCAGCCACGGTTGGTTGGAGCCAGCAACTCGTAATGCAGCATATTGCTAAAATAGATCCCAGCTTAAACTTCATAACGACTTTCGTTCCTTCAATACCGTACAAATAGGTTGACTGTTAGGGAATTCACTCTCAATTGAGGGTACAAATTATCTATTCCCCAGAATTAGGTGAGGAGACCGCAGATTATCAAAAATATCTTTCTTGCTGGCAAGATGCTGCTCAAGGGCTCTATAATTTTTTCAATTACGTTGATTTTTTTAAGCCCCGTTTTTGCGCTTGAACCGCTTGAAAAGGTTGATTTGAAGAAACTACGAGATGCCATTGTTTTTATTTTCGAAGCGGGTTCTGATCCATGCACCGAGGCAAACCAGGCTCTTCCAATCGGAACTGGTTTTATGGTGAGCATTAGTACTAAAGCTGATCCCTCTAAGGCATTCAAGTACGTTATGACTAATGCACATATTCTTCGAGGTCGAGATAAGGTGGTAGTTCGATATAATGATACCGCAGGAAATCGTTCTATTTGTCAAACTTATGATGTAAAGGCAGTTGGAATCTTTCCGACCGATAGTTCTGTCGATTTGGCTGCCATTGCGGTTGGAGATGTTCCTAACACGTTTCCAGTCTGCTTTGATCACGGATTTATGCTTGGAACAGAACAACTTAAAACCGCTGAAATTGAGGAAGGGACTGAGGTGGTTGCGTTGGGTTATCTTGAGCCGTATGCTGGATACGCAAAAAATTTCCCTGTAATGAGATTTGGCAAATTGGCACTTTTGAGTGAAGAGCGCTGGTGGAGGGCTTCTGAAGGACCGCTTCAGAAGGGTTACGTGACAGAGATTTATAATATGGAGGGTGCCAGCGGATCACCGGTGGTACTACAGCCGTCACAAATTCGGGTCAATAGAAATAACGTTCTTGAAAACCGGCGCATTGATCCATTTTTGATTGGGGTGATTAAAGGCTACCCAAATGCTTACGCCGATATAGTTGACGTAGATTTGGAACGAGGAACAAAGAAACGATTAAAATCCTTTGCGGTGGTTTCCTCTGGTGTCGCAGTAATGGAGCCAGCGCAGAGTGTGAGAGAATTTCTTGAGTCACTTGCAAAGCTACTTGACAGTGCTGGTTATCCAACTGTGCTTACAGAGCCTTTTAAACCGGAATTGGTACCGGCCAAGTAACGCCTCCATCAAAAAGTTTCTAACCAAGATTTTCCCTTCAGTGGATGCACGCTAAATCAGCGCAACTCCAATTGTTTAGAACCAAATCTCGCATCAATTAACGAATGTCAAATTGGACTTAGATGTAATTGTCGTTGACCACAGGAAGCTAGAATAGGCGACCAGATAAACAAAATACCTTGTAAGTTTACTTACTTGGAAAACTGTCCTTTTTCGGAGTTAGTTCTTCTATTCTAGATTGCGCTTCTTCTTTTGACGATGCTTGAAACACTTGTGACGTGGCTGTATCCCAGGCGCTATCTAACATTAGTCGCGCTGCCTCTGCTTCCTTTTCGTTAAAGTAAGGACCTTGAAGTACAGCAACTCCCGGATCTAACCGACTATTTGCTAAAGATTTTCCAAGTCGTATTTGGCGAAAACCCCAGTAAAAACCTATTCCTGTTGCCATTGTTCTCTCCTGTCTAAAAACATCTACTCTCTCATCTGGCCAGAGCATTTGGCACCAACCGCAATTTTGCATGCTGGTAGTGGATATAATCTTTGGACTTAGTCGGGTACATGTGAGGAATTTCGCTGAATCTTCTTCCCCGGCGACTCTGTAGACGTAGCTTCTCTATCTAGCGTCTATAATCATGAAAGCCTTTATGCTCAAGTGCTATAGCCCGAAATATACTCTATTGGCAAGAAAAATTGACTAAACAACTGTGCATTATCTGTAGTCAGCCTGGTACCATGACGGTCGAGCATGTTTATCCGCAGGCAATTGGCGGAGGCTTTGAACTGGGTAATGTTTGCAAAAGCTGCAATAATCACCTGGGCGAATATGTTGACAATGCATTGACTGATCATCTCCTAATTAAGCTCAAGCGCTTTAGCCTTAAGATTCCTGGACAAAAAGGCACTGTTCCGAATCCCATTACTTCAACTTCAGAAGATGAGCAGGGTTATAAGTCAGTATTTGAAACTAATAGAGAAGGCGACGTAAAAGGATTCAGGCAGCTTCCACGGATTCGCGACTTAGGGGATAACAAGTTTGAATTTTCGGTAGATAACAAAGATAGTAAACTGCTTTTACCGATGATCAAGAAACATTTGCTAAGAAAAGGAATAACTCCTCCACCTGATAATGTGTTGCTTGCCTCAACTATGACAAGAGAATCGGCAAGTACTGTGTCGCATAATTTTAAGGGCGACGCGATAGAGTTTCACCGACCAGTAGTAAAAATTGCCTTTGAGCTTGCACTTGCTTGGTTAGGCGAAGCCTATCTTGCGGACGATACCGCAATGCGCATAAAGGATTTCCTATTCGATAAAAGAACAGTGGCCGAAATCGATGCAGCTTATCGCATCGAGGGGCAAATTACGCTCCAAGCGCCTACAAGCCCAGGCCTTGATTATTGTTGGGATGAGGTTTGGCGAAACGAGGAACACCTGCACATTGGTATGCTGCATCCGGATTCCACAGGACTTTGGGCTATGATTAGAATCTTTAATACCGTATATGGTTCTGTGCGCCTAAGTCCGAGAGCCGAATGGCCTGGCGTATTCCCTCGACTTATTGTCCTTGATTCGCTAACAAGAAAGTATTCAGAATTCGCAGGACAGTCGCAAATTGCTGTAGAGATGCACAGACAAGCGACATTGAAAAATAATGCTTGACTGACTTTTATAGCTAGATATAGTGTCGTTGGAAATGTGCAATAACTGCTATATGACTGTTTCCCATGTTGGTCACAGAAGTACGGGTGCTAAGTCTTTGCTAGGTGCGATTTCTTTTGTACTTCAGTTTGATTCAAGAAAAAACTTTGTTTGACGGTTTCACTTTAGGTGGCCTCAGGGCTGGTAAACATCTTCTGCCACCATGGGCGGTTAGCTAGAGCAATTTGCTTTTCTAGCTCGGCAGTTTTTTCTGCTACAGCTTTCAGCTCAATCTGCTCTGTCTTTAGAGCTTCCTGTTCAGCTTTAAGAGCTTCAATCTGTTTATGTAGAGCTTCTTTTTCGAGTTCTGCTAGTTCTCTAGCCTTGCGCTCTTCTTGTTCTCTGCTTTGAAGATCAGGTAGAAGTCTAAGCTCGCGCTTTTGGTCTTCAATTACACGATCTTGTTCGCGCAGGGCTACGGCCATTTCTTCCACTCGTTTGACGAGTGGTGTCATCACAACATTTATCATGCTTTCAAACTTGGCTAAGTCCTGTTTGGCTTTTTCGTCTTGATCAGGCGAGAAGTCTTTGGCGCCATCGGCGGCATTGGCTGATGGTTCTTCAGTGACCTCTTCGAAACTAACCTCTTCTATATCTATGCCATCGAAGCTAGTGTCGTCCTCTAGATCGTCGCTAGGTGATTCCTTGGAGATTCGCGCAGTGATCTCGGGTGTAATGAGCACCTGAATCTTGGCATTGACGGCTCTGCCTTTCTTTGCCTTGAGAGCGCCCTTCTTTATCTGCCTACGCAGAGTTTTCTCTGAGACGCCTGTGAGCTCAGCAGCGTCCTGTAGGAATAGCCACTGCTGGTCTGGCTTGCCTTGTTTATCGCCGACTGTGTGAGCACCGCTGGTAGGTGTGGTGCCTGTGGATGCACTTGGTGGCATCTTTTTCTCCGATTTCTAGGATCTTTGACTTGTCTAGACATTTGATCTGACTAGACAATTATATTCGTTTTTCCGAAAAGCGCCAGTACTTTAGGGTTTCGAATGTCTGATATATCTCCTGTATGTCTTATTTGGGCTGGGTGTGTAACCGCTAGTGGTGACTTTTGAAGGGGTGCTCCTGGTGTGGTCGAGACTGAATGCCTAGCTCTGTCTGTCTTGTGCCGGTTGTCTGGACACATTCGTTCGAACTTGTTGGATTTTGGCCTGGAATGTCTAGACGGTTAACCTGTTCGCTCTTGCCTCGCCTGTGGTGCGTTGCGGGCGTTTGTCTGGACGGCCTCGCTGCGGCTAAGTGGCTTTTGTCTAGACGGAGATCTGGGCGTTCTTGGTTCCGACTGCAGGAAGATCTCGGCAACCGGATGTGGTGGCTTGTCCGATAATTTGTCTAGACCGTCTAGACTGTCTAGACCCGATCGATATAAAATGAGGATAAGGGTTGATTTGTCTAGACATGCGTTGTATATTTCTGTTTGGACAGTCTAGACAAATCCGCAAAAAGGTCAGGGGATTTGGCAAAAAGGGCTTGATCATTTGTCCCATCGGCATTACGATCAGCGCGATCCGAAAGTGAGTCACCAAAAGTGGTGCCATCTAGAAAGAGAAAGACCAAATTTTTGAACGGTTCCTTATAGAGGAAAGGTGAATTGAATTCACACTGATTCCTCTGGGTCATACAAAACAACCCTTCGTTTATATCTACTAGCACTAGCCCTAGAAAGCGAGTCCTGTCATTACTAGCGTTTCAATACCGTCTTCGGTAGCAGCTTCTTCTGCTTTCACTTTGCCGCTGGATTCTAAAGCGGCATTTCTTAAGCTCTTCTCTTCTCGATTTGGTGGCCAGGTTCGCACTGTTGGTAGTGCTAACTGGCGCAATCTAAGTCAGTTCCATCAGCTCTCTGATGCTGAACTGCTCTCTTCTATATCTAAGGAATCAAAAACTTATCGAGCTCTAAGTATTGATGAGACTGAGTCTTTCCTACTATTGCAATTTGAATCGCAAGAACCAGAGCTAGACCAAGCTCTCTGGACGAGATTGAACACAGCGCTCTCCCTACTTGGCCTATCTGGTATCAAGCTATTTCAGGTAGCCGAAGGTTCGACCTACCAAGTCTATATCTATCTGTCAAAGATGGTGAAAGTGCTTCCGTTGGCTAAGCAGCTAGACAAATACCTTGTCCAGTCTGGCCTAGACAATGTCTCTAGCATTAAGCCGGGTGAGCGTTTAGTGATGCCTTTGCAAGAAGGCTATCGCTGGATGAACGATTCCATGCAACCAGTTGCAGTTCGTCACGAAATGACAGAAGACATGGCTCTCAATTTCTTCGTTGGTGAAGTGACCAAAACTGTTTGTTGTCCAAATGATTTGATTACTCAGCTTGAAGGTCTCAGAGATTGTCCAGACAACAGCCAGTTGCCCTCGGAAGCTGTCCAGTCAGAGTCTGAAGAAGAACATGTAGTGACATTCTTGAGCCTTGTCCCTGAAACTCCGATTGAATCGTTAGATTCAGCCATCGCTTATGCTGACTTGACTCTTGACCTCTTGAATACAGGACCTGAAATCGGACGTGGTGATGATCAGATTCAACTTATAGATCAACCAGCGTTGATTGCCAGTGAACCGTTTGAAGCCAGAACTGTAGTGGAAGCTCCAGCTGAAGCTAGCCTGGAGACCCTTGCCGTCGCGAATTCTCAGACCTGTCTAGACGTGATAGATAATGTCCAGGTTGAGTGCGAGTCTGTCCAAGTGGAGGCTGAAGATTCCACTCCTGATTCCGTATTGGATGTTCAGCAATTGGTGGAAGATGGTGTACTCATTGCTCCGGCCGAGACGACTGATGAGCTTGAAGGGATACCTGATTTTGTCGAACTAGCTTCAAATACGGAGCCAGTAGATTCAGCATTAGCGGCTGACAAATTTGAGCTTACCTCCATTGAGTTAGAGCCGAACTCTGAAGAGCTAACTCAATCAACTGAGATTGGCCCTGAGGGTGATCATTCTCCGGAATCTGGTGTCTTGGTTGAAGAGGGGCTGGCTATCGACAACGACCAGGGCGAATCTGATGACGATGAAGCACTCTTAAAATCAGAAAACCCTATTGAAGAAGTTACGGCTGTATCAAATGAGGCCGAACTAAATGGTGCCAAGGTTGATGCCGCTGAGTATGAAGAGACTTCCATTCAGCTGTCCTTTCCTTTTGCTATAGGACTGCTCTCTACTCCGGTAGAGCCACAGGCAAGAGGTCCGTCCAGTCGGCGTAAGCGGGCTCCACCAGAGACCTGACGATCGATTTGAATATACGAAATTCCGTATAAGGCGTGAACGCAATTGAAAGGTAATTGAAGCGATATGGCGAAGATTGACATAGCTATGGACCAAAGCATCATCGAGCAGCTGGGTTATACCGGTGAAGATGGTTTGGTGCTGTTGCTAAGAGTTCATCTAGTTCGTGCCATCAAGGAAGAGCTTACTCAACGAGGCTGGAGCCAGCAGCAAGCTGCTCAAGTTCTGGGAGTAAAGCAGCCGCGCATCTCTGAAATTATGCAATTGCGCATTGACCAATTTAGTGTAGAGAAACTTTCGAAGCTTCTTTACCGTTTAGGCAAGACCGTCAGACTCTCAGTCAGCGCTTGAATAAACAAACAAATTTTGAGGAGCCCCTGCCAGGGCTTTTCGAAAGTGAACAAGGACAGAAACTCTAGGAGGTAGAAAGTAACCGACTAACAAAAAACACCGCCTGCCAGCGATGTTGTTTGAGACCCAAGAGCGGATCAGATATGCATTTGTACATCAGGGTTTTGCGAAACTTCCTGTATGTGACAAGCATAAGCCACTGATCCGGTTAGGTCAACTCGTCCTTCATTAGAAAGAGTGAGTACTATGACCGGACTTATATCTTTGGCAGGCAATAGTGCCGCGCCAGTTAAATTTTCACGTCTAAAATACTTTCCGGCTCACACAAAAGAGACGGCAGAGCGCTTTGTCTCGTTGTTCCATCGCTATGCGTATATCTATCGGCCATTTGGCAGTGGAGCGTGGATTTCAGCCAATGAGCAGTGGAGTCTAACTGACACTGAGATTCTCAAAGCTATTGCTTGTGTGCATCCGAAGGCTTTCATTGGCACCAGGTCGGGTAAGGCTAGTAAGTATGCTGTTTTAGATATTGATGCCGGCAGCCGCTATCACTGTAAAGAAGGGCTCCAGAAAATAACTAGCTTGCTTGAGAGGGCGGGGATTTCTGAGCACAACCTTTATCGATCGTCTGAGTCTGGTGGTTGGCACCTGTATATATTCTTTGATGCTCCGGTTAGTTCGAAGGATTTGCACCGCCAGCTCTATCACTTACTCAAGCTGCATGATTTTGAAGTAGCCAAAGGCACGCTTGAGATATTCCCTCACCCTGGTGAGAATTCAGTCGGCCAGGGCTTGAGGCTTCCGCTTCAACCTGGGTTTGCTTGGCTCAATTCAAATAGCCTTGCTGTGTGCGAAGAAAGAGATGAGCTTAGTCCAGCAGAAGCGCTGAACAAATTTGTCAATGATATGGAGTGCAACGTCAATCCATATCATCAGTTCCACAGGCTTAAGGCTTATGTAGAACAGGTCGCTTCAACCAAGCAAGTAATTGTCGCTCGGGCTGCTAACAGCACCAGAATGGCTGAGATTATTCCGATCCGGCGAGATTTGCCAGAAGAGGGATCGGCCGAGTCGATCAAAGAAGTGAAGTCTGTATTTAAGAAGTTGCCGCCAGGTATCAAGTGTGATGTCTGGCTTCGCGGTCGACAATATTACAACCATGGGTTGAGTGGACCGTCGCAGAGAGCAGACGCTGTGCTATCACTTTCTCACTATCTTTTCTATGGTGATCCTGAGCGTATGGTTTCTCCGCTCGGTTACGGCTATGAAGATGAGCGCAAGTGGCTAATGGAAGAGTTGCTCCGGGCAAAGCACCACGGGCAGAGCAAAGATATATCTGCCGGTCATTCAGACGGGCTAAAACAAATTGAGCGGGCAGCTAATTGGGTGCCACCACACAGACGCGGGCAAGAAGCTCGCAAGTATGAGTTCGAAGTGCCGGTGGTCTGGGTGATGGCCAATGCCAAACGGAAGGCCACAGCAAGGCAGAATATTCAGGCGGCCGTTGCCGACTTCGAAGAGATGGGTCAGCCGTTCTCTACTAGAGACCTGAAACTGAAGACTTGCTGCAGTACTGATACCTTGGCCAAGCATGCCGATTTATGGAAACACGTACAGGAGCGCTTATCTGGGGTCTGCTTGGCAGCTGATCCAGGCGAATATAACGCTGGGGTGCAGGCGACTGCGAAGCAAAGTCAGCCTGCTGCACCTCTTGATCCAAAAATTATGCCGCACGGTCGCTTGGCAGCTCGTCGAATAGTTTATGAATTGAAGATGAGAGATCAGCGTCAAGAGGCTCAAAAGCATGAGGCTGCTGTAAGGGCTGAGAAGGGGCTTGACCAAGAGTGGATGGATAGAGTGAACGCTCTATTGAAGAAAGACCTTTCAGGTGGTTCTCCTGCTCAATTGAAGATTCAGATCAATTTGTTGGCACGTGAGTTGTTAATTGCTCCGTCTGAAGAAGACTGGAGGTGGTTGAGTGGACATATTTCTAGTCTTAAGGAGCAGCTGTTAGCCAGTGGCCAGTCAGTGCAGCTGGTGATTGGGTTGATGCCACCAGGAGGGGCGGCAACGATTCGCGTAAAAATGGGCCATTTCGCTCTTGAGAAGCAGGCAAAGAGCTTACCTAGACAGCATTAGCAAACTTCTTGTTCTTTAAGCCAAAATTGTAGGTCGGTAATGGTTGA
>JAGOSY010000019.1 GCA_018062085.1 bacterium
GTTCTAAGTATCGATGAAACCACCTATGGTGCCACTAGTGCCAAAGTCGCCGGTGACCTTGAGACCGTAGCCAAAATCATGAGCAAAGCAGGAGACGCTGCGGCCAAGCCACTTATGGCTAGAGCCCTAGAGATAAAGAAGAGCCTGCCCGGTTCAGCCATGCTCAGCCAATTGGCCGATTCGCAAGTATCTTCTTCTGGAACTTCCGGAAGTTCAGCCGGTGTTTCATCAACTTCAAAAGTTCCAGAAAAACCAGTAGCAGACAAATGGGCTCTGGTAGTTGGTATCAGCAATTTCAAAGACCCTTCTATCAATTTGAAATATGCCGCTAAAGATGCCACTGACTTCCGCAATTATCTGATCTCAAAAGGCAACTTCCAACCAGACCACGTCAAACTTTTAGTTGATGGCAGCGCTAGCAGGCAAAACATCATCGATCAACTTGGCGACAAATGGCTGGGGCGCGTGGCCAACCGCGACGATCTGGTTGTAGTTTATGTCTCAAGTCATGGCAGCGGAGCCATGGAACAAGCCGGCGGCGTCAACTTTTTAGTAGCCCACGACACTAACAAAAACAGTCTCCTAGCCACCGGTATCCCAATGCAATGGCTAACAAATATGGTCAAAGAACAAGTGCATTCAGAGCGCACTGTGATCATCATGGACGTTTGCCACGGCGGCTCTGCTGCACCAGCAGAAAAAGGCTTGACCCGCAATACGGGACTCAATCTAGACAAGCTCAGCCTCGGCAATGGCCAAGCTGTTTTATGCTCTAGCTTGGCCGACCAAGTATCGTGGGAGTCTAAGACATATCAAAATAGTGTCTTTACTCGCCGGCTGATAGAAGGACTAGAATCAAAGGGCAATAAGACCAATTTGGCTGATGCCTATGACTATTTAAAAGACGCTGTCGAATCTGAGGTATTGCGCGATCGCGGTGAGTTGCAAACGCCAGTTCTCAATACCAAGCTCTGGCTCGGCAGTGGTGCCATCCTCGCAGTCAAACCAGCGAAACCCAGACCTAATCTCAAATAGTTGCGGTTTTACTTTTACAGTTCTAGCTTAGGTTCTAGCTTTAGTTTTAGTTCTGGTAAATGCCGTCGTAAGAAACCACGACGTCTTCGCCCACTACACGAAAAACAAGCTTGAGCATGTGCTTAGAGCGGCCCATGGCCGACCAGAGAAAGAAATCTTGGGCCCACTTGCTGCCGCCATCGGAGACATAAATAATCGTGTTATGACTGGCTGCACCTCGGGGAAGGGGGCCTGAATTCCATTGGCGATCATCGAAATTAAACAGTTGCACACTAGCCAACGCAGATTCTGGTGGCATGACCAAGCGAGAAGAAGACAGCTCAAAATCGCGCACTGCATGATCAATTTCATCGGCAGTAAGACCGGGTGCCAACTTGAATTCGCGCTGAATTCCCCAATATTGACCGGCCACTAAAAGCTGCAACACCCGCTGAGTATAGTGCCTTGATAATTGGACAATTTCTTCCACCGATTGCAATTTCCTAGAAGTCTATTTTCTACAAGTCTAAGACTTAGTCTTTTCCTATCTCTACTATTTTTGTTGGGACTGCTGTCTGGCCTGTTCCTATAGCTATTGTACTTAGCATATTCTGATACTTTTCCACCTGTTCAATATTATTCTGATTCTCATAGAATTTGATTAGCTTACTAATATTTTCACGAGAGTTTTTAGCTCCACTGGCTAGGCTCTGTTCAATGCGTCTCATTGCCACCTTGGTGAGATATCCCCGTGGCCCAAAGAGCATTTTCGATACAACAACTGAAGCCACAAAAACCAAGACTGTCACCAACATCGAAGCCAACGGATCGCCTTTAGTTTCATGACGTTTCAAAATAGCATCAGCTCGCTCTTGATAGCGTGTGGCTTTGGCAACACCATCAGGGTCGCCACTTAGACGCAGCAATTTAGCATACTCAACTAAAGTCTCGGCCGCTTTGACACTGCCAGGCCCAAACTGTTTTTCGCGCATCTGCAAAGCTTCCAAATAGAGCGGCTCCGCCTCGCTATAGTTGCCCTGATCGCGCAGATTGTCAGCCACTTGCGTGATAATCTGACCCATACCAGTGTTCTTCAAAACTTTACGTGAAATTGCTAGGGCCTGTTTGCTGATTTCCTCCGCCTTAGCAAAATTGCCTTCTTTGCGATAAAGATTAGCTGAATCGGCCAAAATACCAGCGTACAGTTCACTATCGACGCCAAATAGTTGCTTTCTCATGGCCATTAGCTCTTTGGTCAACTCTCGGGCATGGGCATGCTTACCGGCCTCAATATAGGCGCCAGTGAGAATCTCCATAGAATAGGCCGGGTGAATTCCCGGTATTGCAATGGTAGAAGATTGCTGAATAGTAGAAGATTGCCGAATAGTAGAAGAATGCGAAATGGTAGGCGAACTAGAAATACTAGAAGAATTGGAAATACTAGAGCCATGCTCGCTGGCGCCAGAAACAGCCGCATAGAGACTGCGCCCGATGCCGTAATGCCCCACATAAATACTATTCGAGAGGCTGTAATTGCCCACCCAACCCGCAGTAAGGGCAGTAAGGTCAATCATGAGAAAAATAGTGAGTGAAAGCCAGCAGGTAAGAACCAATGCCCTACCTGTTTTACGCAAAAAATCTAAGGCTTTCCATTTAGAGCCCAGTTCATCCAGGACCATATTTTCCAAACGGGTGGCCTTACTGCGATTCTGCCGCAGTTTGAAAGCCAAGACAAAAATGAAAATGACCACTTCAAAAGCTATGGCCCGCAACAACTCCGCCGATGGATAAGCCGTAGCGTAAATAATGAAATAGCAAAAGACAAGGAGCCCGACGGCCACACTAAGCGCTGTGCTGTATCTACCCATTTCTCAATTAGTCTCGTATCAATGGTCGTTTCAGTGGTCGTTTCAGTAATGGCTTCAATAAACTTGGCATCACGAAGTAACAACATAACCCCCTGAGCTTGCCATAGCAATGCGGCAATTCCCCATCAGCCAAGCTATTTGGGAATATATTTTCCACCCCGGTTAGCACAACTTGGTAACGGAAAGTCACCATTTCAGTCAGGCTGTTTTTTTCATGGTTGGCTAACTGCTATTCTCAGCTTCAAATCATTATTGATAATGGAAAAGTCAGAGGGAAGCTAATGGAATTAGGACTGAAGGGTAAAAAAGCCCTGATTACGGGCGCTAGTTACGGCTTAGGCCATGCATGCGCTGTTTCGCTAGCCGAAGAAGGCGTAGACATTGCGATTTCATCGCGTCACGTCGACAAAATAGACCTTGTTTCGGCCGAAATCGCCGCAAAGACTGGGGTTAAGGTAGTGGGCATTGCCGCTGACCTAACAAAAATGGAAGATTTAGAAAAGACTGCCCGCGAAGCCCAAGAGCGCCTAGGTGAAATCGATATCTTGATTGTCAGCACCGGCCATCCACCCACTTATCCCTTTTCTGAAGCCACCGATGAGCAGTGGCAATATGGCCACGACCTAGTACTGCGACCACCAATTGTCTTGACGAGAATGCTACTAGAGGGCATGCGCAAGAGAAACTATGGTCGGGTGATCTACATCGGCTCAATTTTTGGCATCGAAGCTGAAGCCAGCTCAGTCGTACAAAGTACCTTGCGCACAGGTCTCAATGCCTTGACTAAGTGCATTGCCACCGAAGTTGCCGCCGATGGCGTCACAGTCAATGTCATCTGTCCTGGTTACTTTGATACTCCCTTGGTGCACGAACTAGCTAAGCAATACGCCACAACCCATGGTGTATCGGCTCAAGAAGTAGTTAACGCTTGGAAGTACTCTGCTCCTGTGAAGAAATTCGGCAAGCCTGAAGATCTTGGTGCCTTAATTGCCTTTTTAGCTTCGCCTAAAGGCGAATTTATCACCGGCACCGCTATCACCATAGATGGTGGCGCCGTTAAGCAGTACTAAAATGTCCAGAACGAGAAATGACCGGAACTAGAAATCACCGCACTAGTCTAACCGTAACAAAATTGGTCATGGTTTCAATGACATTGGCGCTGGCATTTTCTCTGGGCCTTTTATACTCCTTGGCCATGCCAGCCCCAGCGTTGGCCGACCGCGATGATGACTACGCCGATGGAGTGGAAGCCTATAACCGCGGTAACTACCGCGTTGCCAATCAGTATTTTCTCGATGCTATGAAAGAAGGTAATTCTAACGCCATTGTTATGCTTTACCTCGCCCATTCTTACGCCGCTCAAGGGCAGTACAAATTGGCACTTCCCGTATATCGCAACATCCGCGACAGCTTCAGAGGCACAGCAGAAGCAGCACAAGCAGCCAGTTGTGTATTGCGGCTAGAAAACCCAGCTACTTTTGCGGCACAAAAAGGCCAGAGTCAAACAGCTACGTTCTACAACCGGGTCAAACCTTTTCCCGCGAAAAAGGGACACGCAGCAGTGAGTAAAGCTACGATTGCCGCAGTACAGAAAGCTATTATGGGAATGCCTCGGGCAATTTATCAAATGCTCGACACGGCCCAAGTAGCAGTGTGCGTGGCTCCCTCTGCTCAAGACAAATTGGCGGCCAATTCTAAGCTGCAAGAAGCTGCAATTTTAAACGGCAAAGAAATCACAGTCTTTGAAAACTTGATGGTTCCTGGCAAAGGCACAAAGGGCTCAACAGCCAAACCCTTCCCTCCAGCTGAAATCAAAGAAGCGTTTCTCAAGCAAGTAGGCAACGCCATTGAGCAATGCTCCGGAGGCTTAGCCCGCGACCCAGACTTTCATGCGGCCTACAAATTGGATATGCGGGACATGCCGCCGGCCACAGAAGAAACCATGCCTTTTTTAGCACCGCCAGCCAATCATGCCGAGCAGGAAGTCTGCGCTTACATAATTGATAGTATCGCTGGTGGTTCAAGCCAATTAGCTACTACTGTGTCGCAAAACTTCCCCAAAACCAAAGCGTGGCTGATTAACAAACTGCGCCTACAGAATTGAGTTTACAGCTTCAATGTTAGTCTGCACCTAGCTCTACGAATCTTGGAAGAGCGAGCCAATTCCACCGATTATGCCACCACCACCAGACTCTGATGGGCTGCCACCAGCGCGCGGGGCATGCTCAAGAATGCGATTGGCCAAACGCGAGAACGGCAGACTCTGCAACCAAACAGTTCCATGACCGCTTAATGTCGCGAGAAACAGACCTTCGCCGCCAAATACCATTGACTTCAAATTGCCAGCGCGGGCTATTGAGTATTCAATACCTGGAGTAAATCCCACCAAACAACCGGTGTCGACCCGCAGAGTCTGGCCTTTGAGTTCTCGTTTGACGATAGTGCCGCAAGCATGGACAAAAGCCAAGCCATCACCGCTCAAGCGCTGAAGGATGAAGCCTTCGCCGCCAAAGAAGCCGGTTCCTAACTTCTGAGTGAAGGCGATATCGAGCTTTGTGCCGTATGCTGCGCAAAGAAATCCGTCGCGCTGGCAGGTCACTTGACCACCAAGTTGGGCCAAATCAAGAGGAATAATTTTGCCCGGATAGGGAGCTGCAAAGGCTACTTTTTGTTTGCCTGATCCACCATTAGAGAAGTGGGTAATCATCATAGATTCACCGGCTAGCATGCGCTTGCCTGCTCCAAAAAGCTTTTTCATCATGCCTTGGTCGGCGTCGGTACCGTCGCCCATTTTCGATTCGAAGACGATGCCCTCTTCCATATAATTCATAGCCCCGGCTTCAGCAATTACGGTTTCGCCAGGATCCAGCTCAATTTCCACCAGCTGCATATCATCACCAATAATGGTGTAGTCAATTTCGTGTGCGCGCATAGTGCCCATTGTGTTAGCTCCTTCGTAAATATGCCTTGGCGTAAATATGCCTTGGCGTGAAGATTTCTTAGTGAAATTAGGGTTGCCAGAAGTTCAGGACTGGGAGTTTATCACGTTGCTCCAAGCTTGAGATTAAGAGAGGCACTTAGCTCTAGATTTCTATGCTAGCGAATTGCTGGAGTACGTGACAGCACTGTAGCGCTTGAGATCAAACCGGTGTCGTGCAGAAGATCAATTTGAGCATTATTGAAATTGACAATAGCTCGGGCTTTTTCAATCAAAGATGAAGTGTAATCTTGCTGTGCCTTAAGCACATCTATATTGCGCCCCACTCCATTTTGAAAGCGCAGCTGAGCTAGACGCAGTTCCTCGTTGGCGGAGCGCACTTGGGCCACAGCTTCCTCAATCTTTCTATCGGTTTTGAGTGATTGCAAGTATGACCGTCTGACTTCAGAAGTGACTTTATTCAGGACCTGCTGCTGCTGCAGGCCAGCCTGCCGAGCAGTCATCTTAGCGGCATAGGTGTTGGCAAGATCAACGGCTCCTAGGCCTTCGAAATTCCAATTGACATTGACTCCAAGTGTGTACAAGGCGGTAATCTGCCTATTGCGCAGACCCACTCCACCAGCGGCACCGGCCAAGGTTATTGGCGCCAATTCATATTGCTTACTAAGAGTTTCGCCAATCCCAAGGACATTGCCACTGAAGGCAAAATTAGGTTGTAATTTGGCTGCATTGATAACGATTTGTTTTTTGGCAGCCAAGCGCAACTCTTCGTATTGCTTCAACTCAGGTCGATTGTCAATCGCTAATTGCAATAGTCGAGCAGCATTCGCTTGTTCAGAGACTATGCGAATTTTCTGCAGTAACAAATCGCTTGGAACGATATCTAGACCCTGATTAGCATTAAGAAACTCAGCCAAAAGAATGGCCGCTTCACGACGAGCAATTTGTTGATCTATCAGATTCTGGCGATCTTGAGACAGTTGTGTTTCCGCCTGCAAAACTTCCAAATTGGTAGCCAAGCCACCTTGCTTCAAGTCTTTGTTGAGGGAAAGCTGACCTTCTGATGTTTCTACGGCTTTCACTCTGATTTGCAGGAGAGCTTCTTGTAGCAGCAAATCGTAATAGCGCTTGGCGGCAGTCTGCAGTGTATCGCTAACGGTGGCATGCTTAGAATGACGCGCGGCGCGATAATTATTGCGATTTTGCAGGGCACCAAATAAGACACTACCTCCCCTGTAGCCATAATATTTAAAACCAGCGGAAGTTAGAATAAAGGGGTTGTTAAAGCTTAATGGCTCCAGTGATTGACCAAAGGGTACATTTGCTTTGCCCTTGAGATAATTCCATTGATAAGACAAAGCAATGTCAGGCAAGAACTTGCCCATTGAAGAAACCAAGTTGGCCTTGCGTGCTCGTTCGCTGTATGACGAAATACCAATATCGAGATTGTTTTTAACAGCAGACTGCACCACGTCATCTAAGCTCATAGGTACTGTCGAAACAGCGTCAAGCAATGCAGAATCAACTTTCTTATCTATCGAAATCAAGGCGCTCAAGGGCGGTCGAACAATTTGAATACGCTGGGGATCCACGTCGCTGCCAGACAGATCATCTACCGGCACCACTTCATCAAGGGGTCCCTTTACAAGAGGACCATTGGTGAGAGAGCCATTGGTGACAGGACCTTTAGTGAGAGGACCTTTAGTCAGAGAACCATTATTGAGACCGCGCAAAGGTAAATTTTGGTCTTGCGCCAGAGCACTGCTCACAAATAAAAGATTACCGAAACCGACTAACAAAGCAACAGGAAGAAAAACCGAAAGAGAGAGAGTGCGAAACATTATGCCAACTGCCTCCCGAATTTGGATGTGCTCAAAGCTAAGAGAATCGTGGCAAATGCCGCTAGAGCAAGAACGTCTGGCCAGATTGCTTCAAGCCCGGCACCTTTGAGAATAATAGCCCGCACACAGGTAACGTAATAGCGCAGGGGGTCAAGGAGGGACAAAATCTGGAAAAATTCAGGAATACTTTCCAGCGGTGCTACGGCACCAGAAAGCTGAATCACTGGTAAGTTAACAAAAAAGGAAGTAAGAAGTGCCTGCCTCTGATTTTGCGAAAAGGCAGCTAGAGCAATACCAATAGCAATACCGACAAGAATTGCCAGAAAAGATACAAAGAGAAAGAGAAAAATATTTCCCCTAAATGGCACATGGAAGACAGTTGAACTTATCAGCAGGCAAACGAGCACTGTAATCATGAGCAACATTGATAGAGGAATAATCTTAGCCAAGAGAATCTGCAACGAATCGACTGGTGTCATCAAAAGTTGCTCAAGAGTGCCTGAATCTTTCTCTCTAATTACTGCAGTACTAGACACCAAAGTACTAACAAGATTAATCACAAGAGCGATTACTCCCGGGACAAAGAACCAGCTACTGACTAAACCAGGATTGTAGGCAAATGTGATTTGCGGGCTAATCAGCTCATGGGATTTCTGTGACCCTGTAACTAGCAGTCTGTTAAAAGTCGAGACAATTTGGCTAATATAACCATTGGCAATGCCAGCGGTATTGGCATCGACGCCATCGAGCATAACCTGCATTGAAACCTTGGTTCCATGCTTGATTTCGCGCTCGAACTCTGGGGGCACGATCAAGCCAGCTTCAAGATTGCCGTCCCGAACATTCTTGGCCAAGGTGGCTTCGGTGCCACCGGAAGCGGTGAGATCAAAAACACCATTTTCCACCAAAGCAGCGACTACCTCACGACTGGTGGGAGATGCTGCGTGATCAATTACACCCAGCCGCAAGTGCTCAACATCAGGGCTCAAGGCAAATCCATAAAGAAATAATTGCAACACAGGCATAAAGAAAAGCAGAAAAATCAGCTGCTTATCACGCATGATTTGACGCAACTCTTTAATAATGAGAGCCCGTATTTGGTGGCGATAATTACGAGTACTAGTTGACATACAGTTTTCCAAAATATTCTATAGTTCGCATTCTTAAGCTCTCACTCTCCATACAGCACTCTCTAGTCGGCGCTCTCTAACCACCACCGGATAGTTGCATTCTGCGCATGATCCGAGCAGCGCCCACTAGCAAAACGGTGGCGCATATAGCTAGGGCCACAGGTAAGTGAATCTGACTGGCAAAATCGCTGCCACGCACAAAGGCATTGCGCGACGCTTCAACAAAATATCTGGCCGGTAAGATATTGCAAATAAGAGACAAGGGATAGGTAATATTCCGCAAAGGATAGAGAAACCCAGAGAGCAAGAGAGCAGTAGTAAATCCGGTTGTAGCAACCATTTGCACCGCTGCGCTTTGAGTGTTGGCACGGGTGCCAACAAAAAGGCCAAACAAAACAGCACTAGCAAGAAATACCGTTGTAGAAATGAGGTAGATATAGGGGTCACCTACCAATCTGATACCAAACAGAACCATAGCCATAGAAATCACGATGAAAGCCTGCACAAATGCAATGGCGGTGTAAGCCAGGGCCTTCCCAACCACCAACTCAAAAGAAGAGATGCTGGAGGCATAGAGCTGCAAAATGGTGCCTTGCTCTTTTTCCCGCGACATAGCAAGAGCCGATAGAAGGCAAGGGAATATCCAGAGAATAACTGCAGTAGCGCCAGGAGCAACGTAGAGGGCTTCTTCGCGACCGGGATTAAACCACAAGCGTACTTTGGTACTAACTAGATTCTTCACCTGGTTGAAATTATGGCTGCGTAAGAAATATCCAGTGGTGGCAAGTATGCTGTTCTTCACAACACGAGCATTGTTGACATCAGTGGCATCGATTATCACTTGCACGTCGGCAGCCTGACCTTGCCTAATGCGCCGCGAAAATTCAGGAGGAATGGTGATGGTCGCCTTAGCTTCTCCTAAATCAAGGGGGCCCATGGCGCTGCTGGACACCACACTTACTGGAGCCGATCTAAGATGCACGGGATCATGCCACGGCGTATTAACCAATTGTCCGTTGGCAAAAATAGTATCGATATAGTCACGACTGAGTGGGCCATTATCGAAATTGCGCACAGCTACCGGAATATCTTTAGATTCAAGCCTGGTGGCATAGCCATATAGAAGCATTGCCACTGATGGCAACAAAAACGCCAGAGCCAGGGTGAGTTTATCCCTTCTGAATTGCGCAATTTCTTTTCCGGCTTGAGAAATGATTCGCCGCATCAGCTCTAAACTACCCCCGAAGCGCGCTGCACAATTGAGATAAACGAATCTTCCAAACTAAAAGATATTTGCCTAGAAGAAAGTGGTGCTAAACCATTTGCTGTCAATTCGTTGGTCAAAGCTGGCAATTCGTTATTAGGATCATCAAAAACCACATGCAAACTATCGGCAAACATTGAAACGCGCCAAGAAACAAACTTAAGCTTCAAAAAAGCATATGCGGCCTGAGCATTGTCAAACCGCATCTCCACAAGTTTTCCCGGCTGACTAGCCTTAATCTGGGAGGGCGACCCCTCAGCGACAAGGGAGCCAGCCACCATAAAACCGAGATTATTGCAGTACTCAGCTTCTTCTAAGAAGTGCGTCGTCACAAGAACAGCAGTGCCCTGGCGAGAGAAATCTCGAATCAGCTTCCACATTTCGCGTCGAGCCAGAGGATCGACTCCAGATGTTGGTTCATCGAGAAACAATACTTCTGGTTGGTGCAAAACTGCTGCACCAAATGACAGCCGCTGCTTCCAACCTCCCGGTAATTTGGAGGTAAGCAAACCCTCTTGCCCAGCTAAATCAGAGCTCCTCAAAACCCATGTTATACGTTCACGCTTCAGAGCATCTGGCACGCAGTAAACACCACAATAGAATTCTAAATTTTCGCGAATGGTTAAGTCATCATACAAAGTAAATTTCTGACTCATATAACCAAGCCGCTGTCTCAGTGACTGAGAACGCAGGTTAGACTTCTGACCGCATAATTCCATACGTCCAGCTGTGGGTTTTATCAGTCCACAAAGTATCTTGATGGTGGTGGTTTTCCCTGCACCATTGGCCCCAAGTAGACCATAAATGTCGCCATATTCAATTCGCAAATTAACGTCTCTGACAGCATGAAAACTACCATAGAGTTTCTTTACGCCTTGAGCCAATATGGCCGAACCTGCTCCGCAGGCCGCTTCGGATTTTATGCCAGAGTCGGCCTTGCTGCCAGCTTCGGCGTTGCTGCTGGCTTCGGCGTTGCTGCTGGCACCGGTCAAAATACTGGCTCCAGTTCTATTGCCCGAGTCGACAAAGGGAAACATCCGCTCTGCTGCTGGGATTTCACTTCCCGATTTAGCCCGTAGCTTAGTTACGAAAACATTTTCTAAAGTTGGCTCCTGCACTTCAATAGACAGCGAATCGCTAGTCATCTCTAGAACTGCAGCCTGGCGCACAGAAGCACCTGCTTTTTCCACATCATCAACCAATACGTCGAGTCGATCGCCAAAAGTTTGCACATCAGCAAAAATACTTGGATCACCCTTCTCAATCTGGTGCAATCGTCGCTCCAAATTGTCTATGGCATTAGCTCTCACCTCTAGTCGATGTAGTCCAAGTCCTTTCTTCAATTCCATCGGTGTACCGATTTCCTCAATTTCGCCTTCATGCATCAAAATCAAACGGTTACAGCGCTCGGCCTCATCTAGGTAGGGAGTAGCCACAGCAACCGTGACACCTTCTGTCGTGACCGTCGCCAGTAAGTCCCAAAACTCGCGCCGCGAAACGGGATCGACTCCAGTGGTGGGCTCATCAAGTAGAAGTAACTTAGGTCTAGCAATTAAGGCGCAACAAAGAGCTAATTTCTGCTTCATTCCACCAGACAATTCTCCAGCCAAGCGGCCAGAAAAACGCTCGATATTCATCAGCTTTAAATATTTCTGACTGCGCTCTTCGAATTCAGCTTTTTCGACTTCTCTCAAACCAGCTACGTAGCGCAAATTCTCAGCAATGCTGAGATCGAGATAAAGCGAAAATTGTTGAGTCAAATAACCGATTTCGAGGCGAACATCCCGCGGCTTCTGACCTATTACACTGGCACTCCCTTCAGTCTGCTCCATAACGCCACCAAGAACATGAAAAGTAGTCGTCTTGCCTGCACCATCAGGACCAATCAAACCAAATATTTCACCCTCGAAAATTTCGAAATCGAGACCTTTGACAGCCTCAAGAGCACCATAAGACTTTTTCAAGCCCTGCACTTTAACTATGGGCTGGACAGCGCTAATAGGTGACTTGGCGAGGGTCTCTATCATGATCAAGGCGCGTCTACAATAATCTCAGCGTCAGCAGGCATCCCTGGCTTGGCAAAGCGATCAGGTTGGGCTATAGCAATTTTGATACCAAAAACTTGTTTGACTCGATCATCCTTGAAGTAAATATTTTCAGGGGTGAATGACCCTTCAGGGTCAATCTGAATGACAGTGCCTTCAAAAGGCTTATCGGGTGAAGAATCAAGAAACACTTTAGCCTTCTGCCCGACGCGAACACGTCCTATCTGACCTTCTGGAACATAACCACGGAGATAAACAGTGCTCAAATCTATTACCGAAATGAGAGTCTGACCCGGCACTGCCACCACTCCAGGTTCAACCACTCGCGCAGTTACGATTCCTGAAATCGGACTTTTAACGCTTAGGTAAGCGATGTTAGCTAGAATTTGCTCTTCATCAGCCTTTGCGCTTAGCTCTTCTTGCTTGGCACTTTTCAGTTGATATTGCGCCTGTAGCAACTGATCGCCAAAGGCTCGCAACTGTGACTGACGCATGCGTGGATTGAGCCGAGCCGACCTAGCCTGCGCCAAAGCCGCCTTCGAAACATTCAACTGCTTGCGAGCGGCCTCAACTGAACTAGATTTGGCACTAACAACAGCCTCAGAAGTGGCAGCACTGGTCGACACCTGATCGTTCTCATCAAGGGTCACCGCACCTCTAGAAGCCAGAAAGCTATATCGCTCTTTTCTAACTCGAGCCAACTTCAAATCAGATTGAGCTTGAATTAACTGAGCCTCTGTTTCGCTAACTCTGGCATCAGCCTGAGCTACATTAGCATCGGCCTGATCAATTTGCGCCCGCATATCTTCAGAAGACTGAAGCACTCTCAGTTTAGCTTCATCGATTTGATTGTTTACGACACCGATCTGATAGCCTGCCTGATCGGCAAGAGCTGCTGCTCTTTGTCTTTTCGCCTGGGCACTGCGCAGCTGAGCTTGGACATCGTCATCACTAATTTTGACTAGTACGTCGCCCTTTTTTACTTGATCGCCCTCTCGATAAGCCATGAAATCTACTCGCCCACCAATCTTGGGGCCAATATTCGACTCATAACCCTCGATACGACCGCTGACCTTGATAGCTCGCGTATCTGTTGGCTGAGGCCAAAACTGCTTACAACCGAACCAACCAGCGCTCCCCAGTAGACACACGATGACAAGAACGACAAGCGGCTTCGGAAGACCATGCTTGGAGGGCTTACTACTCGCATGCGGAGCGATGGCGGTCGGGCCAGAAACATGTGACTGTTGAGAGGCACCTGACTGTGGATCTACGGTTTGCATCGTCACTTACTCATACTTATCTAACTATCCATCTTAAAAGTAAAATCCAAAGTCTATCCAAATTTCCGGCGAAAGTTATCAGATGCTGCTATCATACCAACCGGTATGGATGGTGTGTCAATCCCTCATCGGCGCAAATTTTGATAATGTTGTTCGCGAACTTGGCCGATATCGGCCAAGTTCGCGATTTCAAACAATCGCATTAAAATTTTGCCCAGCCAACTTGCTAGACTGTTCGCTTTCCCAAAGGTGCCATTTCGTGACAGCAGAATTGCCCTCAAATACAGATGCCATAAAATCTGAAGCTGAAGACAAACGTGCCCATCCACGCAGCAAGCGCGATCAGATAGTAGCCGCGGCAATAAAAGTATTTCTAGAAAACGGTTACAAAGCAACAAGTATGAATCGGGTTGCCGATCAGGCTGGGGTAATCAAAGCAACTATCTATAGCCACTTCAAAGACAAAGAACAGCTTTTCATAGCCATAATTGAAGAACTAACTATAAAAAAAATCGACTTAAACTATGAAGATCTGGAGCCACTCATGGTCTTATCTCCAGAGATGTTCATTGAGCAAGTCAGCAATAAATTTTCAGTACTGATGGAGGATCCTGAATACTTAAGATTATTTCGCCTCATGGTAGGAGAATCAGAACGATTCCCAGAGCTAGCCAGCATCTATGTCAAAACGGTAATTCTCAGAGGTATGGACCTCGCCACCACCTATTTCGATCGTCATCCAGAGTTGAATATAGCTGACAGTGCTGCGATGGCTCACATCTGTGCCGGCTCATTTGTCTCTCTGATGACGTGGCAACAAATACTAGGCGGAAAAAAGATCAGAACGCTTGAAGTCGAGCGCGTGACTAAAATGCTCAAAACCTTAATTTGCGACGGTGCACAACATAGAGGGAAACACAACTAGCCTGGACGGACAAAACTCGGCACGTCCGCTGATATCAATCGGGCCAGATTTTAGACAAGCAACAAGAAGTGCTCCACGATTCCATCGAACCTTGTCGAAGTAGAACCATATAATGGCAAGAAAGCTTTGAAGCCATTTAAAACTAACGCCATGATGAATAGACCAAATTAAACGATGGACAGCAGCGATTAGAGCAAGAGCATCAGCTGTAAGTATTTCGCTTGGCCCAGCGTTCGATGCAGTACTCGATTTACTGCGCACAAAAAAATCACCATCCAGACAAATAATGCTGCCAGACAACTCCAGCATTACCAAAGCCGCCGAAACAATGCCAACGGATAATCCCGTTAGCTCGCAGAGCGAATCAAAACTTATGGGGGTATACGAAATATAGTCAAAAACTATCTGTTCGTTTTCCTCCATAGAAGAAGAAGAAGAAGAAGGGTCCGGAGGTGATGGTGCTCTTTCACTATCAGAAGCGAAGCCAGAATCCACATCTTCCCTAGGCTCAAACTCAGATCTCGAAAACCAATCAGCAGACTGACTCTCTGCATACACTGTCCTTAACTCCACATCAGGGTGCGCGTTGGGAAGGCTACTTCTCGAACGCTTAGTCATGATTGAAATAAATAGTGTGGAAGAAATGGACGGAGCTTCTGCATCGAAACAATCCTCGACCAAGAGCCGAATCTTTTTCAGAATATTGTGTGCTGTTGCCTGAGCAATTCCAGCCAATTGAGCTAGTCTACTTGAAGCAACTCCAATGCCGGTTTCCATTAGCCAAATAGCACCAAGCCAGGCCTTAAAATGCTTCACTCTAAAGAACAATGTACCAGCCGTAAACCAAACTTTCGCACGACAAGCACCACAAGAAAATGTTCGTGAACTCTCTTCTCTAACTACAGCCTGACTTCCGCACTTACAGCGCACAAGACCGAGCATACTTAAGGCTCTGAAAACTATTTCTAAGCCGACTTCATCATCGGGTACTAGTTCCTCGAACTCTGGCCACCTCTGTTGAATTAAGCCCTCATTCACTGCATGTTCAACACTACGAAATTTCATAATTACTCCCCTCGCCTTTTCTGATAAACGTAGAAAAGACGGAAAAAGTTCAACGCCTGTCAAGCGGAAGCGGTTTGAATTTGCCTAAAAATCTCATTGAAAATTGATTGAGCCAAAGAAGAATTTGGCCGATATCGGTCAAATTCTTAGCGCAATAACAAGGAACGTACGAAAAAAACCTCGAACAAAAAAGTTCAAAGTTTTAAACGATAACCAATTCCCGGCTCAGTTATTAGATGCCGCGGATGAGCAGAATCTTGTTCTAGCTTTCTTCTTAGCTGGGCCATATAGACTCGTAAATAATGAGTTTCGGCCTGATAGCCGACCCCCCAAGCTTCTCGAAGGAGCAAATTATGAGTTACAACCTTTCCGGCATAGCGCACCAAAGTAGTCAAAAGCTTATACTCAATAGGTGTTAGATGAATCTCTTCACCGGCTACCCTAACTTCTCGCTTGGCCAAATCAATGGCGACGTCCCCAAACGTAATATTTGATTCGACAGCCGATTTCGAATTCTTGGAAGCATTTCGCAGAGCAACGCGCACCCTGGCAAGTAGTTCCGAAATGCCAAAAGGTTTAGTTAGGTAATCATCGGCTCCTGCATCAAGAGCTTCTACCTTGTCCCTCTCTTGACCTCGAGCAGACAGAACAATTACTGGTACATCACTCCACTGCCTTAGCTCTTTGGTTACATTCAAACCATCCATATCCGGTAGGCCTAAATCTAGAATTATAAGATCTGGACATCGGCTCGCCAAAACTGTTAAACCCTCACGACCAGTCAACGCCTCTTCAAAGGCGAATCCTTGATCGACAAGCGCCATTTTCAAAAAACGCCGGATTGGAGCCTCGTCCTCAATTACAAGTATCAATGGTGTATTAGGCTGATTGGTCATCGGCATTCTCAAGGTGGTCTAGATTAGGAATGCCTTCAATTGGCAAGGTAAACTTAAAGACAGCACCACCACCAGCTCGATTCTCTACCCAAATTTTACCACCGTGGGCTTCTACAATCCCGCTGCAAATGGCAAGCCCTAGCCCAACACCCGTGCGGTCAGAACGTTCCTCGCGAAAGAACTTCTCAAAGATTTTCTCTACGTTCTCAGGAGGAATTCCTGGCCCTCGATCAGCTACTTCGATTTGAGCAATATGGTCTGACACTGAAGCACGTAAAACTAGTTCGGAACCATCCGGAGTGTACTTCAGAGCATTCTCGAGCAAGTTAACCAGTACTTGCTGAATTAGTATTGAATCAACAGAAATCAAAGGCAAATCAGCTGAAATGAGAATTCGCACTTGCCGAGTCGTCAACCTCTCATCAACATAGTTTAGGGCGGCCCCAATGATTTCATCAATAGGGCACCACTCCTTACGCACCTTTAGATTGCCAGATTGAACCTTGGTCATGTCGAGCAAATTTCCTACCAAGCGATTGAGGCGTTCCGATTCATGAAAAATCTCAGAAGCCATGTCTCTACACTTCTCCACCGTCAGACTGGAAGACCCTTCCACAATTGTGCTCGCCGCACCGGTGATAGTGGCAAGAGGAGTGCGCAAATCGTGGGATACTGAACTGAGCAAACTATTTCTTAGTTGCTCCGCCTTGACCTGCAAACGAGCACGTTCATTGTCGTCAGCCAGTTGCGCCCGTTCCAGCGCTATCGCTATTTGATTGCCGAAGGTTTCTAGAAGATGCAACTGTTCAGGTGCAAGAAAGCGATCGACATCAGCGGGTCGAATCGCCAACACTCCTATTACTGCCTTTGCCCCGAATAATGGAACATACAGCGCATTCGCCGCAGGAAGCGTATTGGTACCAAGACCAGCAGGTTGTTTATTCTTGAAAGACCAGACCGCCACACCAGCATCAAGATTTTCAAGAGGTACGAAAGCTTGCAATACAACTTCGACATTAGGCAAATAGACCGCCACTTTACTATCAAAAGTTTCAGCAATATGGCGTAGACCTATGGTGATTAAATCGTCTAAATTTAACGTAGATGACAATTCACGACTCATCAAATAGAGAGCTGCAGTGCGTCGCTCACGCAAACGTGCAGATTGCGCTTGTTGACGAATTCGAGCAGTCAGCGTACTGATCACCAGGGCAATTGTCAGCATAACAGCGAAGGTCACTAGGTACTGCGTATCAGAAACAGCGAAAGTATAGAAGGGAGGTACGAAAAAGAAGTCAAAACTGGCTACACTAATAACCGAAGCGAGAACAGCTGGACCACGCCCATACTGAGCGGCGACAATGACTATGCCGAGCATGTAAACCATGATTACGTTTGACGGCTCAAAATGACCGGTCATCAACGCAGCAGCAACTGTACACAGAGCAACAATCGCAGCTGACCAAGCATAGTATGCGGGCTTGCGCGATGGTCGCACTTTCTTCACCCACGGCACGGCAGCACCCTCGGCATCACCAGTGATGACATACACATCAATCATGCCGCTCTTGCGCACAATCTCATCAACTATTGATCCACGAAGCACTTCCAACCAACGCGGTTGAGCAGGCTTACCAATAACAATCTTAGTAACATTGTTAGCACGAGCACAGCGCACAACTTCTTCACTGACATTCTCACCACTAAGTTCTAGAGTTTGAGCCCCTAGCTGTTCGGCTAAGCGAAGTGTCTGGACAACACGAGCCTTTTCACTGTCAGGTAGACGCAAATAGGCTGGAGTCTCGACAAATGCAACATACCATTTGGCCTTCAGAGCCACTGCCATACGCTTTGTCGCACGTACAAGTCGAATCGAAAGCGGACTATTGCTGACACAAACCAGCATACGTTCAGTGGTCGGCCAGAGCTCGTTGATTTGATGAACATGTCGATAACGCTGCATCTCGCCGTCTACATGCTCAGCGGTGTAGCGTAGTGCTAGTTCGCGCAGAGCAATCAGATTTCCCTTGCGAAAGAAATTGTTCAGGGCCGACTCCGCCCTTTCGCTGACATAAATTTTGCCATCGCGAAGGCGCTGAATTAGCTCATCTGGAGGCAGATCAACTAGTTCAAATTCAGCGGCACTTTCAAGCAATGAATCGGGAATTCGCTCATGAATTAGCACGCCTGTTATCTGCGAAACCACATCATGCAAGCTTTCGATGTGCTGCACGTTCAAGGTGGAAAAAACATCTATGCCAGACTCAAGAAGTTCTTGAACATCCTGCCAACGCTTTGCGTGCCTAGAGCCCGGAGCATTGCTATGAGCCAACTCATCTACAAGAATTAGCTGCGGCTTGCGCGCTAGGGCAGCGTCTATATCGAACTCAGCGAGGGTCGTTCCGCGATAATCGACAGAAACCCTTGGCAAAATCTCTAATCGCTCAAGCAGCAAAGCCGTCTCTGCACGACCATGAGTCTCAGCGCAACCTACAACGACATCGACTCCCTCGTCCTTTAACTTGCCGGCAGCTTGGAGCATTGAGTAGGTTTTTCCCACACCAGCTGACGCACCAAAAAATATCTTCAAATGACCGCGGCCCGTGCCTTCTTCTTCGCGAAGACGAGTCAACAACAAACTGGGATCGGGGCGAGGGTCATTCATAAGTCACATAGTGGGTCACATCTTTGTAGACAACTGATCGAGGGCCAAATTTAGCTCTAAAACATTGACTCGACAGTCACCAAGTAAGCCAAAATCACGACCTTGCGTGTGCTCAGCTACCAATTTCTGCAATTGTTCTCGTCCCAGAGAACGAGCAGTGGCGACTCGTTCTATCTGCAGACGAGCAGCGGCCGGGCTAATATCTGGATCCAAGCCACTGGCAGAAGCAGTAACAATATCAACTGGAATTCTCTCTGAGTTCTTGTCTGCTGAGTTCTTGTCTCCCGAATTCTCACCTGCTGACTTTCCAGCTATCGAATTGTCCAACCTAAATGCTTCAGTCCGCTTCGCAACGATAGCCAAGAAATCAGGATTTGTCGGCCCGAGGTTAGAGCCAGAAGAGGCAGTCGCATTATAAGCTGGAGTCGTCGACGAGGGCCGAGACCAGAAATATCTTGGCGATGAAAAAGACTGGCCCACAAGGCGAGAGCCAACTACTACACTTTTGCGGCCGAGACTTTTACTGCCCGCGCTAATTCTGTCGAAGCTCATACTGTCTACGTCATTGCCAACGTTATGGCTAATCAAACTCCCTTCGGCTTGATGAGGAAACACCACCTGAGCCACAATCGTAACCAGAACTGGATATAGTAAACCAGTCAAAAGAGTAAAAATAGCAAACAATATGATTGCCGACTTTGCAAGTGATTGGGAAGCAGAGTCTAGCGCTGGTCGAGCAACTGAATCTGGCATGGCCGAAATTTCAGACGCGGCTGTAGTTGAAGAATTTGCTAGTGGTTCCCAGGCTGACATGATCATCTCCTATAGTATAAATTTCTAGACCAGTTTCAATCCACTCAAAAGCATGTCAATTAATTTGATGCCAATGAACGGTGCAACAATGCCGCCAAGTCCGTATATAAGTAGATTGTCACGCAATAAGACAGAGGCCCCAACAGCGCGATAGCGTACTCCCTTGAGCGCCAAAGGCAGTAGAACGAGAATAATTAGGGCATTGAATACTACCGCCGACAAAACGGCACTCTGAGGCGAGACAAGCTGCATGACATTGAGCTTGTTGAGCACAGGATAGGTACTGGCAAAAGCAGCAGGAATAATAGCAAAATACTTGGCAACATCATTGGCGATACTAAATGTTGTCAGCGCGCCACGAGTCATCAGCAACTGTTTGCCTATTTCCACAATCTCAATTAACTTAGTAGGACTAGAATCAAGATCAACCATATTGCAGGCCTCTTTAGCAGCCTGAGTACCCGTATTCATAGCTACCGCCACATCAGCCTGGGCTAGAGCAGGAGCGTCGTTAGTGCCGTCTCCAGTCATCGCTACCAATCGACCTCCAGCCTGAGCCTCACGAATCAGACGCAACTTCTCCTCGGGAGTAGCCTGGGCCAAGTAGTCATCCACCCCAGCCTCTGCTGCAATAGCAGCTGCGGTCAATGGATTATCACCGGTAATCATTACGGTCTTAATTCCCATAGCCCGCAATGCAGCAAACCGTTCTTTAATTCCACCTTTAACAATATCTTTTAGTTGAACCACTCCGAGAACACGCCCTCGATCTGACACTACCAGCGGTGTGCCTCCTTGACGCGCGATATTGGCTACGGCATCGCGCACTTCTTCCGGATAGGTACCGCCTTGATCGACCACATAAGCTTCAACGGCATCAGCAGCGCCTTTGCGAATTTCCCTACCATCATAGTTGACGCCACTCATTCTTGTCTGAGCAGAAAATGCTACAAAATCTGCGCCAAGATCTTGCATACTGCGCTCGCGGATAGCAAATTTCTCTTTAGCCAAGACCACAATACTTCTGCCCTCGGGAGTCTCATCAGCCAGAGAAGAAATCTGAGCTGCATCAGCAAGTTCGGACTCTGAAACACCCTTTGCTGGAACAAACAATGTGGCTTGTCTATTGCCCATGGTAATCGTGCCAGTCTTGTCGAGCAACAGCATATCGACGTCTCCCGCGGCCTCAACAGCTCGGCCAGACATAGCGATGACATTGGCTTTGATCAAGCGGTCCATACCGGCAATGCCTATTGCGGAGAGCAAGCCACCAATAGTTGTTGGAATGAGGCAAACAAGCAACGCAACTAAGACAGTGAGCGAAACGGGCTGTCCATGAGAGACGCCTGCACTGTAGCTCGAAAACGGATATAGCGTAAAAGTAACGAGCAAGAAAACTAGTGTCAACGCCGCTAGTAAAATATTAAGGGCTATCTCGTTTGGAGTCTTCTGCCGTTCTGCTCCCTCTACCATGGCAATCATGCGATCAAGAAAAGTTTCTCCTGGATTTGCAGAAATTCTTACTATAAGCCAATCTGAGAGAATTCTAGTGCCGCCAGTTACGGCACTACGATCGCCTCCGCTTTCTCTAATTACCGGAGCACTTTCTCCAGTAATCGCACTTTCGTCAACTGAGGCCACTCCTTCTATCACTTCGCCATCGCAAGGAATTATATCGGCCGCCTCAACCAAAATAATGTCACCCTTTCTTAGTTCACTAGCCGAAATCGAAGTGACAGCCGCGGTCAAAGATGCTTCAGCCAACTTCTTGGCCACGACATCTTTGCGCGACTTACGCAAAGAATCGGCCTGAGCTTTTCCTCTTCCTTCGGCCATAGACTCGGCAAAATTTGCGAACAGGACAGTGAACCAGAGCCAAAGTGATATAGAAAAAATAAACCAGGGAGAGGCCTCGCTTTGATGAGAGAGAGCGGCAAAGAAAAGAAGGGTAGTTGTCACGCTACCTAGTTCCACCACAAACATTACCGGGTTGCGAGCCTGAACCCGAGGGTCGAGCTTGACGAACGAATCTAATACAGCTTTAGATAGAATTGCTGGATCAACAATCGAATTATTGTTAGTTCTTGTATGTGCTTTTGTATGAGTCATTGCCTGGGTCTTTGTTAGAGTCTTTGTTAGAGTCTTTATTTGAATCTTTCCCTTGATATTTATTTGAATCCATGACTGAGACTTTATTTGGTAAATATCATCTGAAGCTGTTCTACGATAGGTCCGAGCGCTAGAGCTGGAACAAAAGTCAGTCCACCGAAAATCACTACGACGCCAACAAGCAGCATGACGAACAACCAATTATCTGTACGCATGGTGCCCATGCTTGAAGGCACCGTCTTCTTCGCGACAAGCGAACCCGCCAAGGCAAGCACTGGAATAGCTAAGGCGTAGCGACCAACGAACATAGCAACACCCAGGGCATAATTATAGAATGGAGTATTGGCGCTAAGTCCAGCGAAAGCACTGCCATTATTATTTGATGCCGAAGAAAAAGCATAGAGAATTTCACTGAACCCGTGCGCTCCGCCATTAAGCACACTAGCGGTGCCAGCCTTAAGACTAACAGCTAGCGCAGTTCCCAGAAGAACGGCTAGGGGAGGAAAGAGGATAACCAGAGAAGACATTTTCATCTCAAAAGCTTCAATCTTCTTGCCTAGATATTCAGGAGTTCGACCTACCATCAAGCCGGCAATGAAGACCGTAATAATGGCAAAGACTAACATGCCATATAAGCCGGATCCGACTCCGCCGTATACCACTTCACCCAGCTGCATGAGCAGCATTGGTGCTAGACCAGCCAGCGGAGTAAAGGAGTCATGCATACTATTCACTGAGCCATTAGAGGCGGCGGTAGTTGCAACCGCCCATAGTGCCGAGTTAGCCACACCAAAGCGCACTTCCTTACCTTCCATGTTGCCTCCGCTGCTTTCAGATGAGGCATTCTGCTCTATGCCCATAGTGGTAAAAGCCGGATTTCCAGCCTGTTCCGGTATGTAACACAAAGCAAAACAAGCAAGAAATATGACGGTCATAGCCGCCAGCAAAGCCATTCCATTTCTGGTGCTTTCCACCATCTTGCCGAAAGTCTGACAAAGAGCGACTGGGATAAGAAGAATTGCCAACAGCTCTAGGAAATTGGTAGTCGGTGTAGGGTTCTCTAGCGGATGGCTCGAATTGACGTTAAAAAAGCCACCCCCATTGGTGCCAAGCTGCTTGACAGCAATCTGCGAAGCGGCTGGACCGCGAGCAATCTTATAGGCCGTGCTTGAACCAGAGTCAGCGGGAAAAGACGAAACTGACGGAGAAGACGAGGCAGCAATATTCAACTGCTCAAGAGGCTTGTACTCTGTATACCCGCCAAAAGTCTGCACCGTGCCCTGAGACACTAGCAAAATCGCTAGCACACTAGATAATGGCAACAGGACATAAATTACTGAACGAGTTAAATCGACAAAGAAATTACCTATTGTCGCTGTCTGCTGACGACTAAAAGCTCTGATCAAAGCTACCAGAACTGCCATCCCAGAGGCAGCTGAAAGAAAATTCTGCACAGTCAAAGCAAGCATTTGGGTGAGATAGCTCATCGTAGTCTCTCCACCGTAACCTTGCCAATTGGTATTACTAGCAAAGCTCACCGCAGTGTTGAAAGCACTGTCAGCGGACACCGCCCCCAGGCCTTCTAGATTACCTGGCAGAAACGACTGCAACCGTTGCACGGCATACGTAAATGTCATCCCCAGGAGGTTGAAAACTAGCATTGCCAGAGCGTATTCACGCCAACCCATTTCGCACTCAGGTTTAATGCCAGCAATGCGGTAGATCCATTTTTCGCTGGCATAGAACGGCCTTTGCAGAGCATTAATCTCTTTTGGATGGAGTGAAGTTCCATAGACCATCGCCATGTAGTTCCCTAGTGGCACGGCCAAAACGAAAAGAACCACAAGAAAGAAAATTATTTGCAAAATAGAGAAAATCATGAAAAGCGCTCAGGTAGAACGAGGGCAATGAGCAAATAAATCATTAGAAGTGCGGAGATTGCCGCCGCGAGTATGTGAATCCAGGTCATTGTTTTAGTACCATCAATTTCGAACAAGCCCAAACCAAAGCAAAGGCAACAAGCCAAAGAATGAGAAAAAGCGAGCAACTATATAAATCAGCCATCTATACACCGCCAAGATTGTGATTATCATCAAACAACTGCCCGCGGCAAGAAGGCATCAAGATGCCCCCTATTTGCGTCAAGATTTCATCAAGACCGATGCAAATTACCTTCAACGATTAATCTTCAGCGCATCCTGAGATCTTCAGCTCTCATTGAAAAGCTTCAGCACTTATTACGACAAGAAACTTGACTAAATAGCCACAGACAATTTCCCCAGCCTGAAAGCTGGGGACATTGTCTGGTTAAACTCTTGCGGCGGCCACCTCCACTCTAGACACCTACAAGCCAGGGGCTCGAGGTTCCGAAAATCAAGTTAACCGATTAAAAGTCACAATTAGCAGAGTACCAACTCCGCTAGACGGCGTCTCAATAGTTACACTGGCCCGATGAGAGCGAGCGATTTCACGTACAATCGGCAATCCAAGTCCACTTCCTTGCTCCCCCGTTCCAAGAACGCGGTAGAAGCGCTCAAAAACTCGCTCTCGCTCATCAATTGGAATGCCAGGCCCATCATCTTCAACCGCAAGCACTACCCCGTCATGCGCCAGAACACGCACGGTGACGTGACCACCGTGACCGGTATAGCGCAGCGCATTGTCAACTAGGTTCATCACAAGTTCGCTCACTGAGGCTGGATCACCTTCAATCAAGGCCGGCCCATCGGCCCCTTCAAACGCTAGGTCAATATCCTTTTCTATTGCTACGTTGACTAGATCTGACGCGGAGGCAGCCGCCACCTGATTCAAGTCAAAAGACTGTTTTGGCAAAATTGCAGCAGCATTGGGCTCAGCCTTGGCCAAGGCCAGTAAGCGATTAACAAGATGTGTCATACGATTGACTCCATGATCAAGCTGAGTGACAGCTTGTTCCACTTCAGGAGCCTTAGCAAAGCCCTGTAACAACCCGATATAGGTCTTAAGCCCGGCTAGCGGCGTGCGCAATTGATGAGCGGCGTTGGCAACAAAACGGTTTTGGGTCTCGATGTCACTGCGCAGACGACCCAATAGCTCATTGATCGAATGAACCAGTGGACGCACCTCTTGTGGTGCACTCTCTGCCGAAAGCGGATGTAAGTCATGTTGCGACCGTCGCAATAGAGCTTCTTGCACATCTTTCAGGGGCTCAAGACCACGGCCAATACCAGACCAAATGGCGATAGCTCCGAGCAGAATGAAGAAAATCTCTGGTGCCACCATACTCACAAGTAGCTCTTGAGCAAAGCGTTTACGTGCCTTCAAAGTTTCAGCAACTTGCACAATAAATGTCTCGCCTGGGCTTTCGGCCTCTGGCACCGGAACAAGAATAGAAGCCACCCTAACGGCAGTGCCATCAATAACGCCATCACTAAAGACAGGCAGAGCAAGCTTTAGCTGCTTAGGTAATGGCGGCATATTCTCGTCACCAGAAATACGCTCACGGTCAGGTGAAAGAATCTGATAATAGAAGCTATCCGTGTTATCGTGCCGGAGAATTGCGCGCACATACGATGGCAAGTCAATTGAATATTGTCCACCCTTGTGAGTCGTGCGCACAGCAACAGAATCGGCCGAGTTTAACAATTCACGGTCATAGGTATCGTTAGCAAATGCCACAGACGTGTAATAGGCAAACGCCGTGGAGCCGAGCCATAATGCACTTAGAGGTAAAAGTAGCCAGGTTAGAAGCTGACCACGAATGGAATTATTAACCGGTCTTTTCAATCAGATAACCTAGGCCCCGCATGGTACGGATACTGAAGCCATCGCATTCTAATTTCTTGCGCAAACGATGCACAATAATTTCGATGGCATTATGGGTGAGGTCAGTATCCCAGCTGGTCAAATGATCTGCAATCTGATTTTTGTTGACCACCCGACCAGCCCGCTGGAGGAGCAATTCCAAAACAGCTAGCTCCCGAGCAGAGAGGTCTATTGGGCTGTCATTGAGGAGCACCCGGCGCGAGGAGGTATTGAACTTGATTGGGCCATACACGAAGTCAGTAGTATTACCCCAACGGTCGTTGCGAATTAAAGCTCTGACCCGAGCCATTAGCTCAGGCAACTCGAATGGTTTAGTCAAATAGTCATTGGCACCAGAATCTAGCCCAGACACTCTATCTTCCAGACGATCCCGGGCCGTTAGCACTAAGACAGGCAAAGACTGGCCCCGGCTGCGCAGATTCCCTAAAACTTCCATACCATCCATCTTGGGCAGACCTAAATCAAGGATTACCAAGTCATAGTCTGTGTATTTTAGAGCGTGGTCGGTGTCTGTTCCTGACCGAACATGATCGACAGAAAACCGATTATTGCGCAGTGCGAGAGCTATGCCTCCCGCCAGAAAATCATCATCTTCTGCAAGCAATATTCTCATTTGGTCTACCTTTTCCGTACTCTTCTCAAAAGTCTTCTCAGTACCTTTGTCATCGCTGACTTGAGCATTTGGTTGAAGGTCATTTTGATGTTCAGAGCCAAGATTATTATCGAAAGTATTCAATGTTCTTTCGCTTCTGCTAACTACTTTATTGCACCTTCCAAAGGAAAAGCGCGTTAATTTTTACAATAAATGGCGAGTCTTTCAGACAGCTTGCATAGAAAGCAAAGTTATCAGTAAGTGCATTCTGCACTAATTGCAAGCATCTCATAAATTCCAGTGGCAGTCCTAATATAATGTCCACTTGGCTGCAGCAAAAACTGGCGGCCCTTCTTGTTATTGGAGACTGAAATGCTCAAGGCCGGTATCGTTGGTTTGCCTAACGTTGGCAAGTCTACTCTTTTCAACGCACTAACTGCTTCCTACCAAGCGGAGAGTGCCAATTATCCATTTTGCACAATTGAACCAAACACTGGCATAGTCAAGGTGCCCGATGAGCGACTCGATAAGTTAAAAGAGCTAGTCAAGCCCCAGCAGGTACTTCCTGGAGTTTTCGAGTTCGTCGATATTGCCGGACTAGTGCGTGGGGCGAGCAAAGGTGAAGGTCTCGGCAACCAATTCCTCTCGCACATTCGCGAAGTCGACGCCATAGTGCACGTAGTACGCTGTTTTGACGACGAAAACATCACACACGTGGACGGTTCGGTTGACCCACTACGAGACGTCGAAACAATTCATATTGAGCTTGCCATGGCCGACCAGGCATCTATCGCCAAAAGAATGGAACGACTGAAGAAGCAAAAGAACAATATAGACAAGCGTTCTCAGCTAGAAATAAGCATTTTTGAGAAAATTTCACCGTTTATCGATAATGTAGAAGCCGTCGATTTATCGGTTCTGACCGATGAAGAGCTAGCAATCTTGCCTCAACTTCAATTGCTCTCCACCAAACCTTTGCTCTATGCAGCGAACGTCAAAGAAGACCAACTCGCAGACCCAGACGCTAATAAATATCTGCAAATTCTGAAGAAGAAGGCTGTGGAAGAGAACCGCCCAGTGGTACTAATCTCAGCCCAGATTGAAGCCGAGCTATCAGCTCTGGACAAAGACGAACGAGACAGTTATCTGGAAAGCCTTGGTGTGCAAGACTCAGGGGTTAACACCATGATCAGGGCAGCATTCGCCCTACTAGGCTTAAAAACCTACTTTACTGCCGGAGAAAAAGAAGTAAGGGCCTGGCCTTTTGAAACCGGCTTCACCGCCCCACAATGCGCCGGCATCATTCATAGCGATTTTGAAAGGGGCTTCATCAAGGCCGAGGTAATTGGCTACAAAGACTACGTCGCCTGTGGCACTGAAAAAACAGCAAAAGAAAAGGGTCTAATGCGTCTTGAGGGAAAAGACTATGTTATGGCCGACGGCGACGTCGTTCACTTCAGATTTAACGTCTAACCCTTTGCTAAATTGAACTTTTTTGACTTAAGCGACTCAAAACATGTGCTTTGCGATAGTTCGAATCTCAAATCTTGGCCGATATCGGCCAAGCATTTTTTTCAAAAATGACCGCAATTTCGATTTGCCATCTCCAACTTGACCGATATCGGCCGAGTTGGAGATGGTGATCTATCAATGACCGCCAAAACCTGGATAAACCGGGAAGAAGCTGCCAGGTATGGGAATTACACCATTTGCAACAAGCCTAAGGCAACATACAATCAGCCTCATCAAAGGAAAGGCCATGAAGAATCGCACAATCGTTCAACCTACACTTGCAATAGTTCTCACTCTTGCCTTAGCTCTAGGAGCGGTGCCCTCGTCATGGGCACAAGGATATTCCACCTATGGACCCTATCCGGCCACTCCTGGTTCTTGGAACGGAAGCGTAACTCCCGTGCAGCCATATGTGCCAAGCAATTTACCGAATGGACTGCCAGCAAATACAGAAATTTCACCAAACTATATTGGCAATGGTCACGGAACAAGCTATGGCGACTATCGCAATCCTTCAACCGGTTATCAGGTTGGAACCAACACCGGGCAACCTCTGACCTATCGACCAAATTCACAGACACTAGGTGGCAGCTACCCCCGCGGGCAATACGGCAGCGGCGGTTCTAATCCCATGGGGCTAATTGTCGGTGGTGGAATTCTTGGAGCTGGAGCATTGGCAGTCGGGGCCCGCTCATTAACTTCTCGTCGCGGGCTAGGCAGCATGCGCGGTGGAGCCCATTCTAACTATCATAAAGATATGGAAAACGCCGAAAAAAGGCGGAAGAAGCAGGAAGAGAAGATTCAGAACGAGTTAAAACAAGCCCACGAGGCTGATCTTAAGCGCAAGGGAATTCTGCCAACTTCGGCCCAAGCACCTAGCTCTAGCTATGGTTCTAGTTCTAGCTCAAATAGACATTCACAAAACATGCCATATGGACAATCTGATCAATCGAGCAGAGCTAGTCAGTCAAGCCAACCGCAATACCAGCCAAGCAATTCGGAGGAACTTGAAGGGGATGTTTTGCCCGCTAGTGCAGCCCAAAAGCTCGACTTTTAAGAAGATATAGATGGCCGACAAGATCAATGGCCAACAAGAACCGTTGCGGGTACAACTAAAATAGTTGTCACCCATAAATACTTTGCAGGTGTTCTTGGCCGAAGCTGAACTTACCATTCAGTATAAAAGCACTCCAGCGGCTCTAACGAATGCCGCATGCTGGATCTGTTGGCCAATTTCAATGTTCGTCTGGATTTGGTCGTGCGTGGCGCTGGGAATGCGCATGGAAACATTGAGCAGCGGTCCAGTAATTATATTTCTAGGGGCCAACGCTGTCGTAGTCACTATTATTGGACTCTTACTCTTTCTTTCCTCAGACAAAACCATATTTATTTCGAGAGATGGGCTCTCGTTACCATTCTTTGTTAGCCCTTGCCTCGGTTTGCGGGCAAAAAAGAAATGGAGTGACCTAGTATCAATCGATTTCGACTCGACCAATGGCGGCAGCATAAGGCTCTTCTTTAAGCACTCAACTCCAATCAATTTGCAGTTGCACCACTTACTGAAAGAGCATCTAGACAGCCTGGTCATGGCCCTAGACGTCTGGGCTGGCGGCTCCGAAAACTTCAACGCCTTGCTCGATGCCCGCACTTTTCTCCAGCAGAAAGACGGAGGGCAACTACCCAAGCACAACCAGCCTGGTTACACTGAAATGTGGCAAGACGAACTGGCTCGTCGCTTCGGCTCAACGACTTTTGTTCCATTAGAACCCAGTGACAGCGTTCAAGAAGGCAACTACAAGATTGAGCGACAAATTGCCTTCGGTGGATTATCGGCGATCTATTTAGCGCGCAACAAGGCTTATGAACGCATAGTGCTAAAGGAAGCGGTGGTTCCAGATGGCGGCAATGAAGAACTGAAAGAACAATCATACAATTTACTCAAGCGAGAAGCTGAAATGCTGGCTCGTCTTTCCCATGAACAGATTGCCCGAGTCTTCGACCACTTTATTGACAATCAAAGACACTATATTGTTCTCGAATATTTGAGCGGCAGCGATCTTAGGCGCCTAGTTAAAGAGAACGGACCTCAGCCGCAGGCCATGGTAGTGGAATGGGGTCTGCAAATGGCTCAAATGCTAGCTTATCTTCACGGCCAACAAGAAGCAATTCTTCATCGAGACTTCACACCAGACAATATGATTTTAAAAACCGACGGCACAATTGCCATTATCGATTTCGGCGCCGCCAATTTTTTCTTAGGCACCGCTACTGGTACTATGATTGGCAAGCAGGCCTATATCGCCCCAGAGCAGCTAAGAGGCAAAGCTAATCCACAAAGTGACCTCTACGCTCTCGGCGGCAGCCTCTTCTTTCTTCTAACAGGCGAAGATCCTGAGCCGCTATCAGTATCACAGCCTGCACTTATCAACCGGCAAATCTCCCCCGAGTTAGATCGACTGGTCTCTTCACTAACACAAATGGAAGTTGAAGACCGGATGCAGACAGCGCAGCATGCTATCGAGGCACTAAAAGAAATAAAGCGAGTTGAGAAGAGCTATACATGACAGAAGCAAGAGACAAATTGCTGCCTACAGTTTCGCACCAGACTCCGAACGTTCTCGATCAGTCAGATGTTATAGCATTTATGCCCAATGCTGATTTCTTTCTTTGGTTTACACCAGTTGTATCAAGACTGGCCATAGTAATAGCTCTGACTCCAATGTTTCTCTTCCTCCTCGGCTATCTAGGTATCCTGGATAAAATTGTTTTCCCAATCACCATTGTCTATATAAATAGCCTCAAACCATTTCTTCAACTAGCAGTTAGTGCCGAATTTGCACCGATGTTGGACGGCATGACTAATTTACTCTACTTGACTTTCGGCTTACTTGGTCTAGGGGTGGCGGCAATGACGATACGCATCTTGAGCAACTCCAACTCTCTGTGCCTAACGGCAAAAGGCATCAGCCTCGGCAATGCATCTAGTATCTCTGGCAATTCTAACCTAGTAACTACTTCTGGCTTATCAAATCATTCTGGCTTCGGCAATAATTCTGGCCTATTAAGTTCATCCAGTAACGGAAGCCCAACTGGTACAAGCAATGGCTCTGACTCAAGAATTTCAAAGGCGGCCGAACCAGCAGGCGCATCATCATCAACGTCCTCTAGCATTACCAGAGGCCAAGTTATCTATCAAGAAAGAGATGAACTAGACTTCAAGCAAGTAACTTCAATTGAAATCACTAGACCAAAGACCACTCGCTCAAATTTAGACTATGTATTTGTCTTCCACCGCGGCTTGTTGCCGGCGTTTAAAATCCGCTACGGAGATATTCTCAAAGCAAAAGATCGCGCAGTTTTCGTAGCAGCCATCAAAAAAAGTTTCGGAGATAAAATCGACGATGAACTGCTTGAGCCCTTCGAAATTGCTGACGAAAAGCAGAGTTATACAGAGCTATGGCTAAAAGAATTGTCGGCTTCACCAAAAAGAGATAAGCTCACTCCCCTTGAGCTCGGCGCCACGCTACACAATGGTCGCTACACAATAATTTCTAGAATTGGCATGGGTGGGCAGGGAACGGTCTACTTGGCCCAAGACCACGGAGCGGCAAAGAATCAGGCTACGGCACACAAGGTCGAAGCGAAGGCAAGTAAGGCTTTTAAAGAAGTCGAACTGAAAGATGCAGGACAGCAGGATGTAAGTCAAAAAGAAGAAGAAGAAGAAGGTCTAAAAGAAGTCGTTCTCAAAGAATTCCTTTTGCCAGTATTTCCGGACACTAGGGTGCGCAAAGCAGCGGCCATAAAATTTCAAGAAGAAGCTGATTTGCTGGGAAAACTTCAGCATCCGCAAATTGTCAAATTCTATGAACTCTTTCTTGAAGACCACAGAGCGTATCTGGTCTTGGAAAAGCTAGACGGAGTGACCCTAAAGGAATATGTAGAGAGCAAAGGTAGACTGCCCAGCCAAACCATCGAAGACCTGGCTAGGCAAATGTGTCTAATACTTCAGTACCTGCACAATCAAACACCACCTGTAGTGCATAGAGATTTCACTCCAGACAATTTAGTCTTAGGCGATGATGGCAAACTTAAATTGTTAGATTTTTCAGTGGCTCAATCAGTAACCTCAAATGTTACTGGTTCAGTAGTTGGCAAACCGCATTATATTGCCCCCGAGCAATTTCGTGGCAAATCTTGCTCGCAAAGCGACATTTATTCGATGGGAGCCACGCTATACTTCCTCGCCACAGGTAAGCAACCAGAACCAATTACTAACTCAAAATTGGCAGCGGAAAATTCGAGTTTGTCTAGCGATTCAAAATTCGTTACTAATTGCAAATCCAGCAATAAGTTAAACACAATACTTACTACAGTGATTGAGAAGTCGACCAAACTTGACTTAGGAAACCGCTACAAGAATGCAGAAGAAATCTTGCACGATCTCGGTTAAGCATGAGCTGAAGTGTGACGTGAAAAATGAACGACAAGGCAAATCAAGAAACATCTGACAAAAACGCATCAAATGAAAACTTCCATGGCGATGAAAAGTTCGGTGACGATGAAGCACAAGCCAGTTTAGTTAGTGAGGAAGACGTATCGGCCAAGTCTCCATCGGACGAAGAAATCTCTCAATCGTTCGATTTAAAGCAGCAGCAAAAAATATCTCATCGTAACTGGCCCGTATTTGCAGTTGCCACCATCACCCTATTGAGCGGCTTAGCTGGCATATGGGAGCCGCTTTTGATGAGACTCTCGAGCCATCCTCGCCTCTTCAATACTCTTGTTCCGTACGAGCTCTACCACCTCAGCAATTCACTAACAATTGCCTTTGGTTATTTGCTGATATTTCTCAGCATCAATCTCTATCAGAGAAAAAAGACCGCATGGTGGATTGCTCTAACACTTTCCGGCCTATCTTTAGCCTTGCAACTAGCACGCCTAGGAAGTGAACGTATTCACTGGTTGGAGAACCAAGAGTGGGCGAGAGAACTGCCGACCTACTCTGTTGTTCCGTCAATTATCGCCCTGTTAGCATTAATGCTAACCCGCAAACAATTTAGCGTTAAAAGCGCTAAAGAAACATTCTTACAAGCTGCAAAGATATCCATTTCGGCTCTTCTTGCAGTAATCAGCTACGGGTGCCTGGGCTTTTTCTTACTAGAGAAGCGTGACTTCGGTGTCAACTTTGAACTAGACCAGGCGTTTATTCACACACTCAGAGAAATAACACTAGTAGGCAACTCAGATCTTGTAGCCAGTTCAAAATTTGGCCACTGGTTTATTGAGTCGCTAAGACTCTCAGGAATTTTGGCTAGCACAGCCATTGTCATAAGCGCCTTCCGCCCTATTCGCTACCAGCTCTTGACACAACCACTTGAACATGAGTTGGCTGCCAGCATCCTTGACCAATATGGCCGCAGCGCCCTCGATCTATTTAAGCTCTTACCAGACAAGTCTTACTTCTTCAACAATGACAAAGACGGATTAATCGCCTACAAGACCTGTCTAGGCGTAGCTATCGTACTAGGCGATGCCACCGCCCCCGAGACCAAGCTTTCTAACCTAATCAGCGATTTCAAATCATTTGCCCACGACAATGGTTGGCAGGTCGCATTTTTGCAAGCCACTCCAGCATATATCGATTTATACAGACAAAACGGCTTTCGAGCCGTAAAAGTTGGAGAAGACGGAGTAGTAAATATAGAAAAATTCGTCACTACAACGATAAACAAGAAGACTTTCAAAAGCAGTGTCAAGAAGTTCGACAAAGAAGGCTTTGCCTTGCATAGGTACTCACCCCCACTGTCAACTCAGCTGATAGATGAAGTTCAAGAAATCTCGGATCATTGGCTAGCTCTTCCCGGTCGTCGCGAACGAGGGTTCTCCCTGGGCCAATTCAATAGAGAAGAACTAAAGCATAACGACCTCTATGTACTGAGAGATAAAGCAGGTCAAGCTCTGGCATTCGTCAATCAAATTAGATCTTACAGCCCAGGTGAAGTAACAATCGATATGATGCGTCACAAAGAAAACGCACCAAATAGCTCAATGGATTTTCTCTTTGCCAAGCTACTGTTAGCACTTCACGCCGAAGGATTCAAGTATTTCAGCCTGGGCCTTGCTGCACTTGCAGGAGTGGGCGATGACCCTCACGACCCTCTTGAAGAAAAAGCCCTCCATCAAGTTTATGAACACCTAAACCGATTCTTTTCATACAAAGGCCTGAGGAGCTACAAAGAGAAGTTTGATCCTGATTGGGAAGCGCGCTACCTCATATACGAAGGCGGTCCACCAGGATTAGTGAAGGCTGGTTTGGCGATTGCTAAGGCGACCGAAGAGTAGCTCGAGAAAGGGAACTTGCTAACTGATAGCCGCTTCTCAGGGAGACTTTTTATAACTATTCTTTAGGGCATTAATGCGAGACTGATACGCCTTGGCAATATTTTCTTCCTCTTCCTGGTAGAGACGATAGACTTTCGCTCGTTTAGCAGCGGCCTCAACACGAACAGCTTCTATCATATCGTCGCGATGAATTGACGCAGTGGCAACCGCTTCAAGAATGGCCTGGTTCTCCTCCTCACCTACGAGCTCCAGATCTTGGCTCTGCCTCCGGCGCTTAACTTCAATGGCATCAGCGAGGTCTTTACGCAGGGTGGCAATAGCTTCTTGATTAGCAGGGCTGAGATCAGCATCAGAAGAATCACTAGAATTAATCCCACTAGCTCTACCACTAGCTGCTGAAACTCTTTTAGGCAAGGCTTTTGCCCGCTCAAAGAACTGCGGATTCGCCTTCTTTGCATCAATTTTTAGTGCAAGAATAGCCTTGCGCGCCATTTGAGCCAGGGTCGAATTGCCACCACACTTGACACAAGCTTCATATTGCTCCAAGGCCTGCCCACCTCTCTTCTGCTTCAACAGAGCGCTGGCAAGATAGTAACGAGCTCGCACATCATAAGGGTCTATCTGCAAACGCGCCTGGGCAATTGCTTCAACTTTGGCGTAATCTTGAGATTGATAAACTCGCTCAATTTCGTCGGGGTCAAACTGCGCGCAGACAGGCACAGGCAACAACAACAACGACAGAAACAGAAACAGCAGCAACGACAGCAAAAGAGAACTAAGAATAAATCGCGTCCTTGCAGCCGCACCCGCAGAGAAGAGCATCTTGCTACATAAGCTCTTACTAGTTAAGCTCTTACTGCTCAATTCTCTCCATTCGCGCTGGCTCATATCTCGCCCCGGCAGTCAATCGACTAACAGCATCAAGCTCTTCTACATCTTTCATAGATAATTCTAGCTCAAGAGCCTCAACATTTTCATCCAAATATTTGACCTTCTTGGTTCCTGGGATAGGAACTAAATCTTGCCCTTTCTGTAGTAACCAAGCCAATGCCATCTGAGCCGGGCTAGCCTCATAACGCCGAGCAAGGTGCTTCACTTCATTGACTATCTTTAAATTCTTACTAAAATTGTCGCCTTGGAAGCGAGGATCATTGCGTCTATAGTCGCCCTCTTCAAGCTGATCGACATTCTTGATTTGTCCAGCCAAAAATCCTCTACCAAGGGGTGCATACGGAACAAAGCCAATGCCAAGCTCTCTTATGACAGGCAAGATACTATCCTCCACAGAGCGCTCCCAGAGAGAATACTCAGTCTGAACACAAGTCAACGGGAAAGTGCGGTGAGCTTTGCCGATATTCTCAGCACTGGCCTCCGATAGACCGATATAGCGCACCTTACCCTGCTCAACTAGCTCACCCATGGTGCCAGCGACTTCCTCAATAGGAATTGAAGGATCAACTCGATGCTGGTAGAAAAGATCGATATAGTCTGTGTTTAGACGTCTCAGTGAATCTTCGCATGCGCGCCTGATATTGCGTGGATGGCTATCAACTCCTACGACCTGCTTCATGGAGATATCAAAACCAAATTTAGTGGCAATAAGAATCTCATGGCGCCGGCCCTTCAACACTTCGCCAAGCAATTCCTCGTTTTCATAAGGGCCATAAACTTCAGCAGTATCAAAGAAATTAATTCCTAGGGCGATAGCGCGCTTAAGGGTGCGCACGGATTCAGCGTGATCGGGTGTACCGTAGAGCCAACTCATCCCCATACAACCCAGCCCTAGAGCTGTTACTTCCAGGCCCTGCTGTCCTAGTTTGCGTAGCGGTAACATCAGCCCTCCTAGACAACTCAAACAAAATTAGAAAGAATAATTAGTGATGCCAGAAATTCATCAAAATTTCGATTGAAATGAGAGCAATAACCATAAACTCAAGAAACTCACTGCGACCATGTTCAGCCTGGTCATGGGTAAAGCGATAGACTTCACCAACACTAGTCAGCTTAGTTTCAACTTGGTGCTGCCACTCAGACAAACTTAGCCTCACAGCCATTCCCCGATAAAGCCTGGCATAGTAGGCGTCGCCGATCATCTTAAGGGCATTGCTAGCTCTATCAGAAAGCTCGCGCACATCAACCAACAAATAGCGCAAGCGCTCAGCTTGCCTGGTGGCTACCTTGCCTCCGTGAAGCCAATTAGAGCGCATATGCTCGGCCTTTGACTTGTAAATTTCATCCAGATAGCGATCGAGCAAACTATCGTAGGTGCGCAATTCAACCAGCTGAGTATTGGCAAATTCGATGATACTGTCTACGGTATTGGCACCCTCAAGATTATCAAAGACAAAAGCCACGTCCCAGGTGAGAATTGCCAACTCACATTCCATATAGCTAAAATTAACGCGCAATACCTCATCTTGCTCGTTGGCAGCAAGAGGGCGCTCTTCCCCAGCCACGAGACTAGCAAGCGGGCTCCGATGAGCCTGAAGCAACTGTGAAGCACTTATATCGCTGCTGAAAGACTGCACTTCGGCAACAAAGTAATCTTCGAGCAGCACCCTATGTGGTGACGACATAGCTGAAGAAATTTCAGCTATAACACTGGTTAAGGTAGCCTGGGCAATTTGACTGAGCGCCTCAGAATTTTTGACTCTGCGCGACAACGCCGTAAATTCTTGCCAGGTGCCGCTAAACGGAATGGAAAAGCGCAAGGCCACAGTGCCATAGTCGTAAAGCTTAAGGCGAACTTCAGCCTTCTCACTAGTTTCACCAATATCAATTGTGACATCCGGCAGCTGGGCCAATAGCGGAGCCACGGCAAACTGAATATAGCTAGGCGCTGGTACATCAGCTAGTTTGATTTGAGCAGCTTGGTAATCTTTGCCTGACGATTTCACTAGATTGAGATTGAGAGAATCGGCCACAGAATACATGAAGTAAGCGCGCAGATATCCCACCTCAATATCGGGTGGGTTAGCGGAGTCAGTCCCGGCAGAAGTCGTAAGACTAATCGGACTAGTCGGACTAGCAGAACCGATAGGGCTATCAGGGCTGTCAGGACCGCTAGAACCGGAAGAGCCTGAAGTAGTTGATGACGGCAAAAGCAACTCACAATGGTGACGAAAAAAGAAAATTACTCTGAGACCTGCGAAGAACTCAGTCAACTAAGTCTACACCGTGCACCGAGCATTAGAGGCGGCAATTACCGGAACCCTTGCCGCTTTCTCCTTGGCAATGCGGTAACTACTCAAAATCTGACAATCTGAGCTAATTAAATACTAACCATATAACTAGGCTTAAAATGTAACGCAGACAACATCTTCGAGTGCTTGCCAAACCATCTTTTGTTATCATTCTCGACACTGACAGCCTTGCCAAAAGCCCCAAAGCGATGTAATCAATGACAGAGACCAGCAACCGGTTACCTCGAGAATATCACCATAGTGCCGCAATGCGTCATGAGATCAGCCAAGATATAAGCTATGAAATCAGCCATGAGGTCAACCCAAAGCTCAACCAGATTCGCCAAGAGAGCCACCCGAGAATCAGTCGAAAGATGGCCGCGAATACCGTGTTCGTTACTCTTATAGTTGCTTTCGCAGGCAGCCTCATAGCCAACTTTATACTCGGTGCAAGCGCGGCCAGTGGGGCCGTAACCTCCCAGTACGAGCTCGGTATCAAAGCCTATCAAGCACATCGGTATAGCGAAGCTGCCACCTTTTTTCACAACTCAATTGCCAAGGAAGGCGGCACGGCTGATGCTTGGCTCTATCTAGGTCATTCGTTCTACGCTGCCGGCGACCGCTCACGAGCTGAGCAAACTTATAGAACACTTCAGGCAAATGTCAACAAATACTCACCGCAGTCAATTACTGCCGGACGAAGCCTGCGTTTGATGCGCATGACTGGGGCGACTAACTTCGCCAGAGCTGCTATCAAACCTGGAGGATCTCTAAATTCTCTATCTACAGGCACACCTAACAGTCAAGGCGGCCAGATCACTGTTCAGTCTCCGAAAATTGGCCATCCCGAAGTAAGCAGCACTGCAATAAACACTATTAGAGCTGCATTTGATGGGTTGCCACCAAGCATCAAACAACTTCTCGTCGCCGGCAATGTACAGATTGTAATAACACCAACAATGATTGATAAGTTTCCAGCCGGTGCCTACCAAGCGAGAATGGGTTACAACGGAGCCACAGACAAGAGCTGCGATGGTCTTTGTACAGGAAGATTGATAGTCATGGCCGAGCATAAAATTAACGAAGTCAGCGATGAAGTTGGACCTGCTGTTGCTCCAGCCGCTATGCACGATAATTTTTTACACGAAACAGGCCACGCCGTAGACAATTGCATCAATGGTTACGCCCAATCACCTGAGTTCCAAGCAGCCTACTTTGCTGACATAGCGAAAATATCAGATGACGACAAGTCTAGGCTTTCCTACTTCCTGCAAAAGAATGGCCAAGGACAAGCCGAAACCTTTGCTGAGCTGGCCTCTTACCTGCTGGGCAATCATCGCAATGCAGCAGGCGAGATGGTCGGAAAATGCCCAGCTTCGTTCAAATGTGTCCGAGAAAAGCTGGGTCTTTAAAACAAGATTCTCAAATAAGCACAATACTTAGATTTCAATCTGGGGGATTCTTGTGCTTGTCACTGAGCGCAGAGAGCCAGATACACGCCCTAAAGCGCAAGCCTGAAGGTGGTCAGCTTCATCTACGCGACCAGCCGAACGCAAGAGATTGGCATAGTTTTCTAGCAAAGAAATGATATCTGAATCAAAAGGACCGGCTGATTCTCTCATGATCTTCAGAGCTTTAGCGTAAAATGTCTCGGCTTCTTGCACCTTGTCCTGTTCCTGCAAAATCATTGCCAAGTTTTGCGATACCTTTCCCACTTCCATATGCTTTGAACCAAGGCTCTTTTCGTAAATGTTGACTATTTGGCGACAGAGCTTTTCAGCTTCAGCGAAGCGACTTTGCTCATAATAAATACTGGCCAAATGATTGGATGAATCGGCCACACTCTTATGATATGGGCCAAAATTACTAGTGTTAATGGCGATTGCCCGCTGCAAATGCTCTTCAGCTTGGTCGTCACAACCGGCCCTATGACAAGCCTCTGAGAGCTTATGCAAAGTCTGGATCAAACGACTGTCGCGCACTTCAAATTGATTAGCCAAGACCAGAGCCTGCTCTAGCAGCTGTTTTGCCTGTTCGAACTGAATATTGGCCGAGGCTTGTTCAGCGCTGTCAACCAACTCCTCCCAAGATTCAACCATTCAAGAAATACTCCGTACCAAAAGTTAAGTGCCAAAACTCTACTGAAAGCTTATAACAATGAAGGCCCCGAGAATAATTAGAGCACGACCGACAAGAGTCGTATTAACGAGGTTTAATGTCGCATGCGACAGTAGTGAAGACCCTTTGAATGGAAGAAATCAGCGAAACCATAAGCATAAGCTATAATCGGCAACTAAAATTGCTCGGTCTTAGCCACAGCAGGCATCCGGCAGGCATCCGGCAGGCATCTATATTGGCGTTGAAGTAATGGCAGCAAATATTTCCAGTAAAACAACTAGCTACCATGTCAATGGCAAAGCCTTGCTACGATTGATTTTAGTCTTTTCCAGTTTAGTCCTATTGGGCGGTAGCCTCGCCCCCTCAGCCTGCGCCGAAGCCGCCCCGCTGGCCCAGCTAGAAGAGCACTTCTTCCAACACACCTATCCAGCGGACAGCGAGGATGATCGCCTTACGCGCATAGAAAAATTGGTGTTTGGTGAGGCAAAAACTGGCGACTCAGCCACTCGCATCAGTGACTTGCAAAAGGTTGTGACAGAAGCGGACACAAGCCCATCAACTCCTTCCAACCAGAGCAACTCCACAGCCCAAAGCGCCTCTGGAACGCAATCTGACTCTGACACTAGCGCTAGCGACAGTAATAATAATTCTGCTGCCTCAAATAATTCTACTAATTCTGCTGACTCAATAGCTCTAGCCGGAACAGATTATCCGCGAGTTGACGAGCTTGAACAATTGATTCTCAATCAATCATTCAAACAGCTACCGCTGAGCAAACGGCTCAGCCAACTCGAAATCAAAGCTTTCGGCAAACCTAGCAACGACGACGACCTCAGCGCTCGCACCGATGCCCTTGAAGTACATTGGGAGAAAACCCTATCACCGGGCCTAGAAAAACAGTACCTGTGCACTGTAGAGTGGTTAGAGAATAAAGTCATCGGCCAAACTTACAGCTCAAAGCCTTTGATAGAAAGAGTACAGACCCTTGAAGGAATTGTTTTTCCCAACCAGCCACCAGATACCACAAACGGTATCAAAGAACAGCTCGAAACTCTCACCAATGCCGTTCACATAAACAAGAACAGCAGCCCAGACGTTACCCCAATGGCAAGCTCCGATCGAAATCAGCAGCCACATACATACCCCGGCCTGCCAGCCCAGAGTCAATACACTGCTCAGGGTCAATATCCGCAGGCGCCACCTTACCCTAATAGCTATCAGAACCAGGCGCCGAGCCAATCAGGCTACGGCACTAATTCTGTAAATACTTATAGCCAACAGTCTTTCCAAATGCCGAGCGCCGAAAATCTACAGGGTGCTCAAAATTACCAACAGCCCTATCAACAAACTCAAGGCTACCAACAGACTCAGGTCTATCAACCCGCCCAAAACTATCAACAGAGTCAGCCCACACAGCAGTATTCCCAAACTGGCCAAGCTACCGAAAACGCAAGTGGTGCCAGTGAACAGCAGGCTGCTCAAAGCAAAGGCCACCCGCTCTTAAAGGGTCTAGCCAAAGCTCTGGGAGCAGCCGCCACCATGGCCGCTGGTGCCATGAGTTCCGGCATGATGAATATGAACTTTGGCAATGGCATGTACGGTAATGGCATGTATGGCAACTCACTCTACTCAGGTGGATACGGGGGCTACAACGGATACAACACTGGATATGGTGGATATGGCGGAACAAACATACGTTTTTAAGTTCAGCATCGCCCTTGGCCTTGCTCTTCTCACACAATTTCAAAGCGGAAGTGAGCTAATGGCAAAAGAAAATATGCAAAAACTTCCTCTAGTTGTGGCCCATCGAGGCGGCAAGCGCTGGGGTCCAGAAAATAGCATGACAAGCTTCAAAAAGAGCGTGGCGGCTAATGCAGACGGCATTGAACTAGATATTCATCGCTGTAAATCCGGCGAACTAGTAGTAATTCACGACGATACGTTAAATCGCACCACCAATGGTAGTGGCGCAGTCAAAGATGCCAACTGGAAAGATCTTTCGACACTTGATAGCGGCAGTTGGTACGAAGCAAAATTTAAAGGTGAACGCCTGCCCCTACTCAAAGACGTACTTGACGCAGTAGACGGCAAACTCACTATCAATATCGAAATCAAGAACTGCCCGGGCGATTATGCTGGCATAGACGACGAACTACTCAAGCAACTAAAAGACTATGCCTATCCAGACAAAATTATGATTAGCTCGTTCGATCATATTATTCTGAAAAGAATCCACGATAAAACTACCAAGTATAAACTGGCTCTGTTAGGCGACTCAGTCATCTACAACTTGCCAGCCTATGCTAAATCAGTAGGGGCCACAGGCTGGAATCCAGATTTCGATTGTGTTCGCCCAGACACTGTTAAAGCCGCTCATGATGCTGGTTTGACCGTCAACACATGGACGGTAAACAGCAAAGAAGGTTGGAAGCACGCCTGCGACCTTGGGGTGGACGCAATCATTACTGACGATCCAGAAGGCCTCAAAGATTTTCTTCGTCTTTTGAATTAAATATGATGTTGAGCAAGTGCTGAAGCACTATACCGCGCTCAAAAATTGTCAGTACTGTGGCATCTTCTCTCACCATTTCTCGTATTTTGGCTCGCGCCATAAGTTGATCGCTATCTTCAGCGAGGCGCAAAGACTTCACATCATATTCAGCCCGCAAAAGAGCAATCAAATTTTCTACGCTCTCTTCAATCAAATCTTGATTGATAGCAAAGCTGCCAAGTAATTCAGCTTGGCAGAGAGGACAGTTGTTCGCAGCTTCATATATGGCAGCAGCGCACTGAGGACAACGATTAAGTAGCACTTGCTCAGGTTTGTCTAATTCGGATTTGCTCTGCTCTGATTTTTCTTGCTTGGACTGCTCTTGCTTGGACATTGTGCTCTGCCTCACCACTCTATTTATTTGCAGCTCGTATTGCTTCTAACGCTTCTACTATTGGTACAGCTCCTACAGCCTGCATAGCTTATTCTGAAATTTCACTTTCGTCTAAATCAAGAGACTCAATTTCATCTTCGGCCAAAGGCAATGAGAACCAGAAGATTGACCCTCCGCCATTAGGCAGCTCCACCCCAATCTCACCGCCATGCTGCTCAACAATGGCTTTGGCTATCGCTAAACCTAATCCGGAACCAGCTCGATTCTTGCCGTCTTTAGATCGCAACTGCTCGAAGCGCCCGAAGAGTTTGTGTGCCTGATTTTTAGCCACTCCGGGGCCATAATCACGCACTGAGATTTTACAACTTGAGCCGCTCTTCTCACAAGCAACAATGACGCTTCCAGGGCTAGGGGAATACTTAATGGCATTAGCCAAGATGTTGGAAAGCACCTGCAGAATTCGGTCACCATCGCAGTATACGTCAAGTGAATGATTAGCCTCATTCTTTATTGAGACCTTTGATTCTTGCGCTAGGCTTTCGATGCCTTCTATGGCTTTACTGACAAGCTTGCTTGCATCAAAAGCATCAAGAGCAAGTTCAAGCTTACCCGATTCAACTTTTCGCATATCAAGAATATCGTTTATCAATCGCATCAAACGGTCGGCCTCGGTAGCGGCAATACGCACAACTGGCCTAGTTTTATCACTGAGCTCATCGCTAAAGCTCTCCATCAGACCAAGAGCTGTGCGAATAGACGCAAGCGGTGTGCGTAGTTCATGAGAGACCATAGAGTAAAAGTCTTTTACCCGTTCTTCAACTTCTTTGCGTTCAGTAATATCACGAATAATGCCAGTATAGACATCTTCGTGACCAAGGCTGACAGTAGACGTAGATACTTCAACTGGCACATGACTGCCATCTTGTCTAACGGCGTAGAGTTCACGCCCAGCCCCAAAGGGAGAACGCTGACCGCTGGCTAAATCACTGATACGGCCATCTAAAAGAAAACTCGGAATAATACGCTCGATATCGACCCCGATCAAATCAGATGCTGGAACACCACAGAGGTTTTCTAGCACGGCATTAACAGATTCTATGGTGCCATCAGATCTAATTGTGACAATGCCATCAGGAGCAGTTTCGACCAAAGCGCGCATGCGGGCCTCTCTTTCAGACAGGGCCTGCTGGGCCGCGCGCAATGCTTCTTCTGCCCTATGGCGCTCAGAAACATAGCGATTGACACCGAGTATGACTGTAAGCAGCGCCAGTAGAGCCGAAATCAAAATGAAAGATATGCCAACCAAAGTTGTCAGACTGGCCTTATCTAATTCACTAAAGCGTGCAGTCATTTCGCTGTTAATGGTGCCAGAAACTTCTTTGGCTAGCCACTCCACATGCCTTGTCAAATGAGTCTCATCAAATTTTTCAGACCGAGCAAGGGCACTAGCCATACTACCGCTAGTACGCACTTGAATCACTTCTTCCGCACAACTTTTTCTAAAGCTGATTGAATCGGTCAATTCATCAAGCAACATCGAATAACGTGAATTATCTGATAGCAATGTCTTTAATTTGGCTACACAGGCATCTATACGATTAAAACAAAGCTTGTGTTGTTCGATTGTCTGGGGGTTCCCTGTGAGCACATACTCACGCTCTTGCGCATCAGCCCGCGACATATCAAGCACTATCTGGTCTAAAAGATCTACCAACTGGAATTGTTTAGAAGCGAGATAACTATTGGCCAGTCTATCTGCGGCTAAATTTAGAGTCATGGTTCCGATATAAATCAATACCGCTGCCACAATTAAGATAATTGCTGTGGTTTTAGCAGTAAGTGAATTTTTCATGAGCTTTAGCTACTGATCTACTGATCTACTGATCTACCGAGCTACGATTCTACTGATCTACGATTCTGTATCCGGCTCCACGCTTGGTTCTTATGATGCCGTTTTCCTCACTATCACCCAACTTGCGCCTCAGTGTTTTCATATGAGTGCGCACAGTATCAACTGAAGCACTTGAATCGCTTTGCCATACTCGGCTGAGAATAGTCTCTAAGGTAAAGCTTTGATTAGGGTAACGCATCAAAAGTTCTAGCAAACTAAACTCCTTAGATGTCAGATCCACTTCCTGAGCTGCGCGAAAAACGCGGCAAGCCTCAGTATCGAGTTCAATATCACGCACGGTCAAGACTTTGCCAGCATAACTTTGAGGACGCCGAAGCAGAGCCTGTACCCGAGCATTAAGTTCAACGGGATGAAAGGGCTTGACGAGGTAATCGTCAGCACCAGCATTCAGACCAGTGGCTTTGTCTTCAATTGCACCACGGGCAGTTAACATCAATATTGGTGTTCTGCCCCCAGAACCTCTGTATTGTCTGCACATATCGATGCCAGAAATATCTGGCAGCATCCAATCAAGAATGACAAGTTCGTAACTCGCCATGCGCAGCTGACTGATTGCAGTAAGACCAGTATCAACATGATCTACCAGGTGTCGGCCTTGTTCTAGTTGCATCTTCACGAGAAAAGCGAGATTGGTATCATCTTCTACTAACAAAATCTTTGCCATTTCAGCTTACGATTTGCCTCCCTTTTAGGTCCTGCGAGTTTTTCTCTTGTGAATTAAACTCTGCTGAGTGATTGAATCCAGTGCCACTCGGTTTATACCGCTGAAGCGAAACCGACTTTCCAGAAGCAGCAGCAAACCATTTTCGCGGCAGAATGGTGCTAAGGCGACTAGGCTTTTGCCCAGTGAATGATACTTTGGGTTGATAGCGCCACTTTGGATTAACCAAAGCTGCACCAGCACCATAAGCATCGAGCAGGCGATAGGTTTGATCTATGCAATTATTGGTCAAAAGCGACCAGCCACCAGCCTTGATCACTTCTAACTCTTGCAAAGCGCGATTAACGTTGCCAGATTGTCTTTCATCATGCAATTCTTTGTAAGCATGATAATTAATATGGTAGCGAAGTTCATTGTGTTGAATATGGTGCCCTTGAGACATGCTTTCTAGCATTTGCTCAAAACTGCCTTCTTCATACCAAAAGTCTATATCTCCGCCAGGAGGCACATACGAATATTTCGCCAAAGCAATGACATCGCTCATCGGAGTGCGTAACAGATGGTCAGAGGAGCCCCAACAGTACTTATTTCTTTTAGATTCTCTAGGCGAAAGAGCAAAACCCCAAGCGACATGGCCAAATCGCAAAGCCTGATGATAGTTGATAAAAATAAATGACTGAGCCACTCAGAATTTACCCATTTGCTTGACTTCCCCCGCTCCTAGCTTGCTCGAGACCAACTTGATTGAGGCTAGCATGATTGAGGCTAGCATGAAGCTCAGCTTCAAGTTGACCAATTCTCAGCATGGCCGCCTCTAAGCGCCTTGATGTATCAGAAAGCATCTGCGTCGTCAGCTCAAGCTTGGCTCCGAGACAAACGATCTCGAGGCTATGATCTATGGCAGTATCGATAGTCATCTCCAGACCAGCACCGCTAAGATGTACAGCCATAGTACTGCGTCCAGCATCGGCGCAGCTAGAAGCAGTCGGCTCTCTAGAATTATTCTCAGTCACTTCCATAACAGCTTCCACCTAGCAGATTCGATACAGCAGTCTTTCAAATTTGCTCGCATAATTGTTGGCAAAATTCCCCAATATTAAATTCATGCCCAATTCAGCTCCTCCCTAGCGTTATTATCAGACTCAACTACAGGTAACTGGCAATCAATATTGATTGAAAACCGCCGTGCAAAACGCCGTTAACGGGGAATAAACTATGCATTACCAGGTATCTCGCCCCTCACAAGTAGGAATCTACGCAACAAATCGGTAGCGCACGATGTTCAGACCCCAAAAGTCGCAGCCCCCGCCCCCAATCCGTCTATCAAAAATGCACGGAATTCCTGTGTATCAAGACGTCTTTCACGGATTGGAGGAAGCTCAGAAGAACTTAAACCGCTCAGTCGAGCTTCCTTGGATTGCCGAAAACCCGGCCAGAGACTGCACGCTAGCGGTTATGTGCGACAGAGATGGCGGCGACCCCCAATGGACATTTACTATTGGCGAAGGAGCTTCAAAAGAAATACGTTGGAACTATCAGACGGGCGATATAGGTCTAATTACAAATCTACTAACCCGCGAATGCTTGGGTGATAACACCGACATGAACGCCCAACAGCTTGAAGCTTTCGGCGGCATGAGGGCGACAGCCAGCAATATACCGAGCATCACAGTACCAAGCGATGACACTCCTGTAGCCAGAGCAGCTTTCACTGAAAGCCAAGAGATACCAAGGCACGCCACCCTTGAAGGTGACTTGCTCAATATGACCGTGCCTCATGTTCTGCAGTCTATATTAATTAGCAAAATGACGGGCTTACTCAGCGTCACCCAGCAAGACGAATTAATTGATGTTTTCTTCGAAAGCGGCCAACCGCTGCACGCTGCATCCCCAGAATGCAAGGGCGAAGCAGCAATAATGGAGCTTTTAACTTGGAGCAAAGGCAAATTTTCTTTTTATCCAAACGACCGCTCAGGTGAGCGCACAGTACATAGATCAATTGAGCTTTTGATAGCAGAATCGGGGCCCCTCGTAGAACAACATGAAGTACTGCTGAAAAATGGTGTAACTATAAACTCGTATTTCATCCGCAAACATCCCCATTTAACAGAAGCACAATTTGAAGAGAAAGTATCTCGCGGGGCCAATCTTAGTATTGACGAGCAAAAACAGTTCTACCAAATCATCGACAACCAGAGCACTCTGTTTGAGCTTTTGCGAAAAATGCCATTCAATAAAGTGGAATGGATTCCACTTATATACAATTTGCTAGTTTGCGATTTAGTGGCTCTCACTGACAAACCTACCCAGACCAAACAACAGCCCCTTGAGGCGATGGGCGTGGACCGCTCGGCCATCGATGCCGGCATGAAAAACATGATGCGGCAAGAAACTGGACTGATTAACTATCCAGTAATCCTCTATTTTCTTGAGCAAGAATACTTTAGATGGGAACATACCGGTGCACCATTTTGTTTGCTGATTTTCGAAATGCGTGTGCGTACGCCAGCTGGCCTTGAGCCCCTGCCCCTTAGTATGATCAAAGAAGCAGCTAGGCGCATCAATTTGGTCAAACGAAATATTGACCAGTTAGCTCACTTCGAAACATTCGGATTTTTACTAATGCTTCCCTACACTGGAGTACAAGCTGCCACCATGGTGGCAAAAAGGGTTACTGAAGTGCTCTGGGATGAAAATATGGGTACCGAACTAGATAGTCGCAATCTTGCCATCGCCTTTGGTGTCACCGGTATTCCTGAAGACTGCCAAGATCTAGGCATGATGCTCTCTGCTGCCAAAGATGCTATGAATTCATCGAAGGCCAGTGGCACACCAGTAGTATCATTTAGGGCTTCGCGTAATCAATAAACTTAGGCAATAAGCGCCATTTGAAGCTAAAATGTAACTGGCAAACAAAAGTCCTATTTGGGGCTAACGGACAATGTGAAACTAAACTGCAATGTGAAACTAAAGTTAAACCACTCGCGCCAGCCCAAACAAGGGCAAACCCGACTGACACGATATCTCACATTTGAGAAAGCCGGCAGCAGATTGCGTATACTGTGATTATAGCCACTGGAACTTTAGCCATGAACGAAACAAAAAGCCCTTCGAAAAACGCCGAAAAGCTACAGTCAACTGAATCATTGATTCTCTTTGATGGCGTATGTGGGTTGTGCAACAAGTTTGTCCAATACGTACTCAATCACGATCCCAGTGGGCGTTTCCGCTTTGCTTCATTGCAAAGCGAATTAGCCCACGAAATTCTTAGCCGCCACGGTAAGGATCCAGCCCTATTGAAAACTATTTATTTGATTCGCAACCCCAGCCGTCCAGACGAGCAGATTTTCTCTAAATCAGCTGCCGCCCTGCGTATCATCGGCGAACTAAATGGCGCAGCCAAGGGCCTCAAGCTCTTCTTGGCCGTTCCAGCACCAATGCGCGATCTAGGCTACGACATGGTGGCGGCCGTTCGCTACCGGGTTTTTGGCAAGCACGACGTATGCCCCATGCCTACAGCAGCAGACCGGGAGAAGTTCCTAGACATATAGCTAAGCCTTTAGTCATGTAATTAGCCTCGTATCTAACTAACTCTAGTCTTGTCATTAGCGCCCAACTCAGGGACAATTGCTAACAGCTTCGAACTACGAATTGATAATTTAAAAGTTTGCGTAAGTCAGTTAGTGAGGCCATTTGAGACCGCCAACCAAAACGCTCAGAATATTCTCTGCCTTATCGTTAGTATCGGTCTCTCTCTGCCTGCAGCATTTTTCACTCCAAAAGGCCACAGCTCAAGGCTCAACAGCCAGAGAGGCCACAGCTCAGCCAGCTCAAGCTAAGCAAAAAAAAACCTGGAACCATCCGCCACAAAGCAGCTGGAAACAAAGCACATGGAAACAGCGCACCGGAGTTTCCAAGCGCTTGCCGCCCATGACGGAAGCAGTCATAAAACCAGCTGCTACAGAAATATTGGCAGAGAAAACTCCAGCGGAGAAAACTGTAGTAAACGAAAGTCTGGTAGAAAAAAAACTAGTAACTAGACCACTAGTAACTAAACCGCTAGTAACTAAACCACTAGTAACTAGACCGCTAGCGACAAACCAGCCAAACAGCAAGTCTTCTACCACAAATTCCTTCTCCACAAGACCTTTTGCCACCAAACCGGCCTTCAGTAAACCAGCTGCCAGCTTTCATGCAGCTCCAAACTATGTAAACAAAGCAGCGAAAGAAGCTGAAAAGAAAATTCAAGATCACGACCTAGCCGGCGCTGTAAATATCTGGAGCACAGAGATCGATTCCAGACCAGAGAATGCCGACTCGTGGATAGGAAGAGCCAGTGTAAAACGCATGATCGGCGACTACCGTGGTGCGCAAGACGACCTGGATCGGGCCCTCGAGCTCAACGCAAATAATGTTTCAGCCCTAATTTCGCGAGCAGCTGTACTGCGTCGCTTAGCAGACCTAAGGGGTGCAGCCAAGGATATAGATAGAGCAGTTGAGCTGGCACCAAAAAGCTATCAAGCCTTCGCAGAAAGAAGCTCATTGCGCTTTGCTCTGAACGACATGCAAGGAGCCATGGCCGACTACAACTATGCCATCACACTCAACCCCGAGCTCAACAAACAAGTGGCCAAATACGCTTACTCAGCCAACAGTCAACCACCACTAACCATTCGCGACGCACGCGATGTAAGCAAGCTTGACGGTCGCGCAGAGGCCAAAACTGGAGCCGAGAACAAAACTGCCGAAACTAAATCTTCAGAGAGTAAAAGTGCAGACAATAGAGTCGGTGACCACAAGACTCTAGTAGACAATAAATCAAACGAAGCAGGCGATACGCCATTCACGTCGGCTGAGCTAGCACATATGAATAACTCAGCTGTGCACGAAATCAATGCAAAGCATTTTGCTGTTGCCATAAAAACATTCGAGCGACTGCTGGAAATTTCGCCCAATTATGCGCACGCCAAAGACAATCTAGTAATTGCTCATAACAATTATGGCTTAGAACTATCAATGCGCCAGCCCAAAGAAGCTCTAAAGCAGTTTCGCGCGGCTCTTTATCTAGATCCGCGTCAGGCAGCCATTCGTAAAAACCTTTCAGCAATTATGCGAGAAAACGGTCAAGATCCAACCAGCTCGGAAGACCGACTAGCTATGGCCAACGAGTGCCTATCGCAAGGTGAAGCCGAAGGCGCATTTGTTGAACTATCTGAAGCTCTGAGAATAAAAAACACACCACAGCTACGCGAGAAACTACAGGTTGCTCTAGCTGCTATCAACAACAGTGATAGTAAAAGAGCCAATCTTCCGATAAATCAGAAAGAAAAACTAGAAGCGATATTAGAAACGAAACTAGACTCTAGAAAAAAGTCTAGCGAACAAGAGCTACCACTACCAACAATACTAGGCACCATATTGCCGGCAATTCCGGAGAGTCCTTCGACTATGACGACAATTGCTGACTTGCCCAATGCCACCATAAAGAGCCGAGAAGCAGTGGCATTGAAGCCAATACGGGCTGCGGAAGACAAGCCTCAAACAGCACCAGTTCAACTAGAGTCACCATCAGCGACTCCAGGTTATGATGCTGCTTTCGTCAAATCTACTCTCGACAATCCGCCAGAAACAGTCTTGCAAGTTGCCAGACAACTGGCAAGCGAAAACAGGGAGCTCGATGCAGAAGCGCTATTGAACCGCCTTTGTGACATATTGCGCAAAAAGAGTTTAAAAGGCGACAAAGCAGCAGAACAAATGCTTGAGCTCACGCTAGAAACTTTAAGTGAACTCTATTTCAAATCGAATCGCTTACAAAATGCCGAGCCTACCCTACGTGAACTAGTGGCTATCAGAGAGAAGACTAAAAGCCCAGATGATCACATTCTAGGCAAAACCTTAGCGGAATATTCACTGGTGCTTAAATCACTAGGCCGCGGTGAAGAAGCTTCCAAACAAGAGCAAAAAGCCAACTTCATTCTCAATCAACTCTCAGCTCACTAGCTCTTCTTATAGTTCTATTTCGACGCTTTCTACTTCCCACCTGTCGATGCGGGCACTATGGCCCCAGAACCATCGTCAGGCAAGGCTAATAGCAAGCGCATGTATAACTTAGCGGCAGTTGAACACTGCTCGTCGCTCCAAGGCAAAACACGAAACTCCTCCATGATTGAAAGAATTGCACTGCGACTTTTGGCCCCAGCAATTTTAGTCAGCCACTGTTGGAGTTCAGCACTATCAAGATCAGCCATAAATACCCGTCGTTAAGAGAAGGGACCAATATTATTATAAAAAAGAACTCGCGGGGCAAACTTGATTGCTCCGCGAGTTCTTTTGAATCTAGTGAAATTTAAGCGCTTGCGGGAGCAAAGCCTAAATCATTACTCTTCTAGCTTGTTAACGCTGAATGAATCTGGATGGAACGGTGTTTGGAAACCATCCATGATGCCATTTTTCATACCGTAGTAGGTACCAGTAGCGCCACCGTAAACAAGGCCAGCTGGCAATGTTACGACTGAAACTAGCAAGCAAGCAGGACCGCAATCTTTGCCGCCGATTTTATCAGCGCATTTCTCGGTCAAATCTTTGTAACCTTTTACTGATTGACGAACAATCGCAATCGGTGTTCCGACTACAACGCCAGCAGCAACGCCACCAACTCTTGTAGGAAGAAGAGCGCCTTGGACAACTTTGTCCATATTATCGTCAGCAGCGAAAGCTGGGGCAGCAACTGCTGCAACAGCTAGAGCAGCTATTGCCAAACTCATAACTTTCTTGATCACAACGAACCTCCTAGAAACCCTTTAAAACTAGTAACCTACTTGACGACTAAAATAATAACGCTCTACCACAAACATCTTCTGATACTAGTGGCGTCGTAAACTCAGCAAAGTTATCAGACAGTGGCGTTTTGAGCGATTTTGCCTGATGCCTGTGGGTCGCCAAGACCCCTCAGACACCTACATTTTGCCACGTTGCCTACTAAAACTCAAGAAGACTCTTATTAGTCTATAAAGTTCCAACAATTTAGATATACGAAAAGTATCTTCTGCTCCTTCCTTGTGTAGAAACCAAAACACAGACTAAATCAAAACACGATACTACTATTGGTACCAAAGCGCTTCAATTGAACGTTTTCTTGATAGCGCTGACAAGAAGATTTACTTAGCTAAATTAAACGCAGCTGACTCACTTAGCTGACTGATCGAGCCGAACTACTGGCGAGCGCTTGGGAGAGGAAGAACTTCACGACTTGCCACTCACTCCAAAAGCGATCGCGAAGTTGCGACTTATTTTGCTTAGGAGAAAGCATCTCTGTTTCGAAAGCACATGCCATATCACTCAAGTAAATATCACCGGCACTAACAAACGCCACATGGCCACCATTCTTTGGCGTTAGTAAAGTAACGTTATCATTCTCAGAAAATTCACGACCAGAGAAACTAGAAATTGGCACCAAGGGGTCATCAACGGCAGCCACAATCAGAGATGGAATGTTGATGGCCGAAATTACTCGCAAGGCAGAGGCGCCATGATAATAAGCAGCAGCGTCTGAGTAACCGGCATCAGGAGCCGTAAATGTGTTATCGAAACCACGCAGAGAAGTAATTGACGACAAAATCTCCACATCGTATCGCCCGGGAAACAGCCGGTTCTTGGCTCTTACCTTCTCTTTCAGACTAATGAGAAAGCCATTTTCGTAGAGCCAATTTTCACCGCGCTCGATAGTGCTAACGCACTGGTCTAGCTCAACTGGAGGGCAAACAGCACAAACGGCATCAATTATATTGTCAGCATCTCTCGGTTCTCTCTCGCTTTGCTCATGGCCTGCGCCGCTTTCAATATCGAACTGCGTTCCCGCTATACTTGCCTGCCCTCTTTCAACAACTGCGTGTCCTCTTGCATTGTTTGCGTGACCTTGCTCGCCGGCGGCCTTGAGAACAATATTGCCACCGAGGGAAAAACCACTGAGAAAAATCTGCTCGAAACCAAAGCGCTTTTTCAAATCAGCAGCGATCGCTACGATATCCTCACTCATACCCGCATTATAGAGACCACGAGCTAAATGAAGAGTGTCTCCACAATTGCGCAAATTGACGCGGCAAACGCTAAAACCAATGTTCAAAGCTTTCTCACAAACACCTTTTACATAACTTGATTCAACCGAACCTTCTAGGCCATGGACGATTAGAACAAGATTTTTGGATAAGTCTTTGGTGAGAGGGGCGTAATTTTTGTATTTCTGCGCCAACTGCTCCGGTCGGTGCAAGACCACTACTACTTGATTGCGATCAGGCTTAAGCTGCTGTAGGTGGGGGTTTTGATCATTTGCTGAGAACTCCTCGCAAGGAGGATCAACATCTATTGTGAGCTTTTCACTAATGCAATCAGTCAAGGGAAAAGTTCGACGCATAGCTAAGGGAGCTAGTGTCATTAGGTGAGCATTCGCTAACCCAAGGGCTGGTATGAATTTCGCTAAGCGCACCTTTACTGCATCCCCCACTTACAACTGGTATAATCAGCTTATATCATTACCTTCACTCGAGCACCCACTGCAATGTTATCCGACGGCGAACCAGCATTTTTCGCAATGTTCTTGGTCTTTGCCCTGCTAATTCTTCTGGGCATCGTGCAGAACATGCCCGGCGTGGAGTTAATTCCCGCTTTATACAACTAGAAGATAGAGGACGCTGAGCGACTTTTATGTCATTAGCTGCTATCTATAGCACCCAACTCGGGCGGTATCAGCCCAGTATTAATGCTTGGAAAAAAGCTTGGAGGAAAGCTTTATTTGGCGGTTCGTTGTTGTGCAGCCTGCTGTTGCTGCTAGCGTCATTTCTAACATTCTCTGTCACTGTAACTGGCTGCACACCAGAGCTAGGCGATGCCACTTTGACGCAAAATACCCGCATAGAACTTGTTGATTGGCACATTTCGGGTCTCTGGGTAATCAATTGCCCGGTCTGCTGGATACGAGTGGCCAACTACAACAACGTACCAATCAAAGACGTAACCATCAAATACCAGACTTTTGACTTCGACAGCAAGCCACTCGATCAAGGCAGTTACACCATAGACGGCGAAGTTGGACCCGGCCAAGTGAAGAACTTTATCGAACAATACGTCGGTATTGTTCAAGTAGAAAGCGACAAACTAAAAGTTGAGCTTTCTACTGTTCACCTTGGTGACGGACACTAGTTGGTTTTAAAACTTGACCGATATCGGTCAAGTTTCGAACCTCAATACAAAAAACTTGACCGATATCGGTCAAGTTTTGAGCACAATATTATTCGTCGAAATAGCTTAATACTGTTGCTCTGCCTTGAATGCCGACTTCCATACGAGATAGGCAATCAGACCGTAGACCACAAGCAAAATCAAAAAAATCATAAGTGGCATTTTCTGATAGATCTTCAGAAACGGGCGCAAAATGAAATCGATTACAAAAAATCCAGCTGTCGCCTGCATCAGCTCGCCCTCCGTTGTCAACATATTATATGAACAACGGAGGACTCAAAACCGATACATTACGAGAGTTCTATTTAGATCTCACTCATATAAGGCATAGCAAAAATGACTTGAAAGCTTTAGTGCCTCTTATATTTGTGATTGCGGTCCCAGCGTTTGGTCAAGCTGGGCGAGACCAAATCGGGATTCAAGATCAAAATCATGCCGATCAACAAAAAAAGACTAAGACCAATCGAGAGAATAAAAATCATCGGCATTGGTGAGACCTCAGCGCAAAAGGCTGTCGTAGTGGGGGAATGGCAGAACAAAGCGAGAACGCGTAAGAAAAACGAACTTACTAAATGCTACTCAAGAGCAAACAGATCATGAAGCACGCTCGATTAAGGTCAGGTTAAGGAAAAAGAATCCCACCTTAGGTTGAAAACAAATAATACAACGAAAGGAGGCTGTAATAGCCTCCTTTCGCAGAGATTTTATGAGATTTCGAGGGTTGCCTTAGCAGTCTTTAATCGAGATTCATTGTCTTTTCCCATCTCAGGCAAAGCAATCAAATGTGCTGCAAAGCTACGTCTACGTGGAGCACTCCAGAAGATTGCTGAGACACTACAGTGACAGTTCCTTCTTCTTCTTTTGGTGAACTTGACGTACCTGAAGCATGATTAGAAGCACTACCTGAAGAACTAGATCCAACTGCGCGCTTCACCTTCACCGGTCGATGAGCAGCTTTTGGCTTATCGTCGACGGCAGCGGCCTGTGAAGTTCTCTCGGGGTGCTCGCTCTTCGCTGCTTGAGTAAGTTTAGGATGAGTGACTTTCGCAATCTTTTCGGTCTTCTCGACTTTGGTCACTTTCTCAGGCTTGCTTGGAGTAGTGGCTGGCAAGAAAACAGGAGCCTCAACTCGAGGAGCATTGTAAGAAACATAGATTCTGGCTGGTACTAGGTCTTTACTACCAGTCTGAGCAGAAGCAATCATAGTCACTTCTTTTTGAGGCTTTTGCAGATAGGCCTGTGCGTCCATGGGAGAACGCGAAAGCAGCAGTGTAAGCTTTTCAAGACCAGGGTTTTCATCAAAAGTTAAGTAGCCGTCTGACGGCAACGCGTAATCTTTGCCTCTGTCTACTTTGTTGTTCTCTGCGGCTCTATTATCGGGGAAAAGCACGCTCTGCTCCCCGCGACTGCCACTAGAAAGCAAGATATAGGCATAGCCATCTATATTGGAGCGAACGTGAAAACGAATACTGTCATTGGTCTTAAACTGAAACTTATTGCTCACCCGCGTAACGTTATTTCCACGCTTCAGTTCTATCCAATAGCGCAAGCCAGTGTTGAGTGACTCAGTTGGTTTTTCCAGCTGTTCGAAGAAGAGACCTTTAGCCCCGCTCTGCTCCTGGGCGTAAACACCGGTAGAAATCACTACACCAAGTGCCACAGCCAGCGAAACTGCGCAAGATTTTCTGATTAGCTCAAGCGCTTTCATGTTCATCTCCTCTGTCTACGAATTTACCGGGATTCCTGAATACTCTTGCCCTACGGCTAAAAAAATCAAATTAGGGGGCAATACATTCTAATTGTTCTAGTTTAATTGGTCGGAGCGATATTGCTAGGGGTTGTACTGCTAGGGGTTGTATTGCCAGGGGTTGTATTGCCAGGGGTGATATTGCTAGGCAATTGGCTATCAAGGGTTGGGTCTTTCTTGTGCCTTACGTCCACTTGGGTAATATAGACTTCGCGGCCCATCAAACCACTAGAACCAAATTTGCCATTCTTAGGCTTATTATCGTCGAAGAAGTGCTCACCTAATTCCTTAGCATCTACGACTACGCCATTGCCACTTTCATCACAACTCAAAAGCTGGAGTGAACGGTTTACAAACTGCTCAATCGCTTTCTCTTGAGCCACAGGATCGCTCATGGTCAACAAGTCGCTCTTCATGCCGCTAGCGACCAGTAAAATTTTCTCAGTACCATCACTGTTGTCGCAGCCAAAAGCAGTAACAGCCTTAGCCAAAGGGATTTTTTCTAAACCATCACCCACGAGTATGTAGCGAGCTCCAGCGTCAAGGACCACATCATTGGCCGCCGAAGATGGAGTGTGTAGAATCACTTTGCCCGAATTCTGCACGAGAAAAGCATACATGTAGAATGACTGCTTAGCCATTACATCAACGCCAAATTTTGCCCTTCCAGTAAAGACATAATTCTTGTCGTGCATCACCACTGGCCCAGAAGTAAACTCCGCCAAAGTAGTAGCCAACCAAGCCTGACTCTGATTGGGCAAAATTACAGGGCTAGTATTGATGATATTTGGCTTGGGAATCATAGCAAGGGCAGCAGCTCCAGCACCAGCAAATATAAGCACTAAAGTCATGGCGAGCAAAGCCGGGCTATAAGTTTTTGCATTAGTCACAGGTCGAATAATCTGCGGGCCAGTGCGGGTTCGAGTCTTTCCAACTAGTCTAGTCTTAGCTCTCGTCTGCGCCTTTGTCTTTCTTGCTATCGGACCCTTATAGTCAGAATCCTGGATCAATCGCTGTCCGCAGCCTTTGCAAAAATTAGGCTCATCCATTGACGAGCGGCCGCATTTAGGACACTGAATACGGGCCACTTGGCGGCATCCGCCGAATCGTCCAGAGACTTCAGTTTCGTCTCCATTGCCAGAGAGGGTGAGCTTCCTGGCTAAAGTGGTCTCCCCAGCACTCTTCAAACATTCAATCACTTGCTCCACCCAAATCATCTGATGGAAGCCACCATCTGGCGCCACCACCGCTGGATCTGGCGGCACCGCACCACAATGAATGCCGATCACTGTGCCATCTTTGAAAATAGGACAGCCGGCCGCTTCGAAGGGGAGTCCAATGTTATGCAGCACATGGGATGGATCGAGATCTCTAACACTGCCCAGCAGAGTTCCAGGACGCAAAAGTGGTGCCAAAGATGCATCTTCTACCCAAAGTGCAGTAACAAGATCATTGGGAGATAGAGGAGTCTTCACTCCAAGGGGCAGCGGAACAATATCGCCACCCTTAACAAAGGGAGCCTCAAAGTAGCTAATCTGGCGGGTTTTAACAAGTTCTTGCATGGCGGCGTAGATAGAAAAATCGTCTATTCCGGCAACTTGCCACATCATACCTAGGGGAGTGCCACCATCAAGAAACGGCCAAATTAGCTTGGTTGCTTCTCGTGAATCTGGTGGCAGTATGTCGAAATTAGGCTGGGGAGTCACTCTTACAAACAAACTAGAGGGACCACCGACAATCGACACCATTTTTTCCATCTCGTCTGTGCGTCGCAAAGACTCGATTAAAAGCATATCGATAGGCCGAGAAATTTCAGTCACAGTCGTCCAGCTAGGCTCGTCTTCAGAAGTGAAGTAGAAGCTACCATTGAACTTATGCCGAATGATTTGATAAATCGCCATTTCGTTGACGAGATTGTGATAATAAGCGTGTGTAGCGCGTCCATTTTGACAAAAGAGCTTACCGACAACACGGTTGCGTTCATCAAGAATTGAGACCGTACCAACTTTTCGAGCATTGGTAATTGTTTGCACCACAAGAGGCAATTCGATTTCAGCCAGACTGCCGCCAAGGCCAGCCTCATGCTCAGGCACAAATTGCTCAAAGGAATCATTGATTTCTTTGATCTCATCAGCCGAAAGCTCATTGGCACTTGGCGAGAGTTTGAGCAAAGCGACATTGTGTTTCTGCAAGGGCAGTCCGTTTACTGGGTCGGTCAGCCCGTGTTTAGCCATGGTCTTGAGCACAGCTTTATCGACTTTAGGGTGGAAAACCACTGACTTTATTGAATATTCGCGACCGCTACTCGGGAAGCGCACCCGCAGTGCCTTAAGAATCTCAGTATAGAGAATGACAGAATGAGCGCATGTGACCACAGTTTCGCCATCAACTTGCCAGACTGCTGCAAGCGGATAACGCACAGGCAAGCTATAGTCGTAAACGAGCCCGACAGCATTGGCGTATTTGGTTAGCTCTTGTTCTGACACTGGTTACCGCTGACTACTGGGAACTGAAAAGAAAGAACGAAAGAAAGGGCCCTTATAGTATAAGGGCTTCTACAATATCTATGTTTTTTGAGGTTACACCAAGGGTTGTCAGCAGATAAGGAGCTCAATTTCAAGCCCAGCCTAGAAAAGCTCCTAACCGTCATCGGCTGCGACTACAGCGCTGCGATGCCTAGGCCAATTAGGTCTGGGCCAATTAGGTCTGGGACAAATGAGTCTAGGCCCAATGCAACTTGGACTGCCTGCGGCAAACTTGAAATCGCCAAGGCTAATGGCCCCCAACTCACAGCTTCGACAATCCTGCACATCCAGAGCTTAGAAAACATCGGCTCCGACCGGCTTCTTGATAATTTGCTTGGTCTCAGTGGCCGTTCCACAGCTCCGCCAGAAGCCAGCAGCTCCAACTCCAATTCCAATTCCAGCTCCAGCTCCAGCTCCAGCTCCAATTCCAATTCCAGCTCAGGCTCCGGCTCCGGCTCCGGCTCGTCCAAAATAATTGGCCTTGACTTCCCTTTCTCTTTTCCCAGGCCCTTCGCCGAGATTTTGCTAGGTGCTGATCCAGCAGGCACCTGGGCGGACTTAGCTGCAATCGTCAGCAAACTGACTTTCCCTGAACTTCTCGCCCAAGTGAGAGCAGCCAAGCCAATCATCGGTGGTGAGATAAAAAGATTGACTGATAGTTCCACAGCCCCAAAGGCTCAAAGCCCTCTGCATCAAATCAATCCGGGAATGCTGAAGATGACCTGGCAAGGAATGCACCTGCTGCTAGCTCTCCAGCAAAAGGGCTTCATCATTCAGCCATTTGCGCTTTCAGGCAATATCTCCGGCCAAACAGAAACAGCGCCTGTTACTTTCCAGACTACTGTTATGGAGGTGTATCCCGCCGCAGTGCTCAAATCACTAGAGCTACCCTGGCGCAAATACAAAGGTGCGGACCCAGAGGCCAAGCAGCTGCGGCAGTTTATTCTCAACAATCTGCTGGGGAGGGGCGACAAGTTACGCTCTGTAAACAAAATCGCTATGGGAGTACCAGAGCTTGAGCTACCGCGCAATCTAGAGCAATTAGCCCTAGCCAATGACGATGCTCTCGATGCTGTAATTGCCGCATTAGGAGCGGCGATTGCCTACCTCAATCCCGGCCTAACAGCCCCACCCTGGCAGATTTCAGCAGACCTAATCGCCCTTGAGGGCTGGATATACGTCCCCTACCCACAAACCATGGCGCCGACCTCATAGGTTATGGCGTAGGTTATAATGTTTGCTCCAGACTAATGTTTGGTCCATGCATTTGCTATGAAGGCTCGCAAATGTTTGTATATGCGTCCGTAGCTCAGCGGATAGAGCTCCCGCCTTCTAAGCGGGAGGTCGTTGGTTCGAATCCAACCGGGCGTATTTTTTTTGAAGCTGCAAATCTGAGGATACAGTCTGAAGATGAAGGTAGCACCGATCGCAATAACAGTAGGAATACTCGCGGCCATCGCTGGCGGTGGCTATTGGTATTGGACCACAACACCGCTCTACGCACTGCAAGCTCTAATGCTGGCTGTGCAAAACCACGATGGTCAAGCGTTTTCTAAACGAGTTGACGTCAAAGGAGCGGTTGAGAACATGCTCCAAGACGTTCTGGTTTATCCGGCCTTAAGCACTCCGAATTTGTCGTCTTTTCAAAAACAAGTAGCCACTGGTGCCATCACCATGGCCAAAACACAGATCAAAGATGAACTTCTAAAATCAATCTACAGATCGCTCAGCGCGCCAATTCAATATGGTGACGGCAATGAGCCGACTTCGAATTTACTGGCAGCACCAGCCTATGCTGCCGACAATTCCGCTCCGCAAGCTGCAGCCAGCAGCTCTGTGCCCAGCAAGAAACCTAGCGATGTGCGCGATTTGCTCAATGTAGCCAGCCACGAACTCGGCGGCGAGGTGGGCAAACTCAAGACAGAAGCGTTTCAACGCATGCAGACCTATGTGCACAATCACCCATACACAATTCCAGGACGAGTAATCAACGCACCTCCCGGCCAGCGCGGTGCAGTAATAAGACGCGTGCTTGAAGATCACGGCTTCAGCCAAAACTATTTCAAAGGCTTGACCGGTTACAAAATTGTTCCAATAGCAGTCGAGCCAGCAGCAACAATAAACAGTAGCGACGCCTCAGTGCTGCCCCTAGGCGAAATTACTGTCACCGCCGGTAATGCGGCGAGCAATAGTGGCGCAGAAAGAGCACTTGTCGGTCTGCGCTTTTACAGCCCGAGAATAGGCCAAGAAGTAATCGTCGAAATCGAGATGATGAAAAACTTTAAGGCAACCAACAGCTCTGTCGAAGACACTGAGTGGTGCGTCACTCGCCTAGCCAACGTGCGCCCGGTTCTGGATAGCGTAGCGCAAGATTATCTTACTGATGTGCACGAACTAATTGCTTACTCTTTATACGGCATGAATAATCAAAACATGAATAAAGATATGCGAGGCATCACAGATCGCATCAAAAGTCATCCGGCTGCTCAAGACTTTTTGAAAAAACTGGGAATTTAGATACTTAGTCGAAGCAACACTGCTAGGCTCTGCCGACTATCTAATAGTGGTGAATAAGCCATTTTCACATTAAATTTTGAGGGCGCTGCGTGATCGAGAGCGCGTGAATTGTTCTTGCTGCCGAAACTTGACCGATATCGGTCAAGTTTCGGTTTATGAAACGCACTCCAAGCTTCTAATCAAAAGCGAGAACCCCAGTCAAATAAGCGTTTCGGGGCTCAGCGAACAAAGAGAACAAAGCGACAATAAACGAGCAGATGTTCACGCTAGATATATTTCGAGTAGAGAAAACAGAAACTGTCAAGACTAAATTCTCTCGACTATTCCATCACTGACAAACTACTAAACAGTATCAATTAGCTATTGAATAGCGCCCTTGTATATTATCCAATTTTTGCGGAGTGGTGGCAGATGCGTTATCATTGCTAGGTAGCCAATTAGTGAGCCCATGATCAAACACGCCATCAACTTCAATCGCTCTAAAACTCAACTGCATCTGACATCGACGCAATTTTTAGCGCTGTCGATACCTTTCGCAATAGCAATGACAGCCCAGTTGTCGATGGCACCATGCTCAGCAGCACCCGGTAGTCCAGCAACTACAGGCACCACGCCTCAAGACACAGTAGTCGACACCAATAGTGACACCAGTACAGACAATACTATAGATACTCACAGCGGCAGCATCAAGATTCCTTATAGAGTGCCCCCAAGCACTGCTAACGCAGCCATCAAAACTGGCACAACTGGCAAAACTAACACAACATCAGCAGCACAATTGAAGCCCAGCTACTCAGCCGACAGCTGGGAGCAGCTAGAATCACAAGGTGAAAAAGCAGCATACAACTGCGAGTATGGTGAGGCAGAACGCTTACTTAAAAGTGCAGTCGAAAAGGCCCGCAATTTTCCCGCCGGCGATCTTCGCCTGGCCAAAAGCTCTGGTGAGCTCGGTCGCCTCCTGGCTATTCGCGGACGCTTCAGTGAAGCAGAGCCACTCTTAGAAGAAGAATTAGCAGTGAAGACGGTAGCCAGTGGAGGCGAAGACGAGCACTTAATTCCGGCGATGACTTCTATGGTGCGGTTCTACTTATTACATGAAACCGCAGCTAAAGCCAACCCACTAGCAGAAAAAGTACTTTCGTTTGTGGAAGGCAAGCTTAATGAAGCCAGATCACAAGCTCAAGGCAAAGTGACATTGCAAGCAGGCCAGCCGCTTCAAGCCTGGGCCGGCGAAGCATCTGCTGTAATGCGCGATCCGCTAATTGAATGGGCCATTGCCTGCGATGAAATCGGCAATATCTATGCCACAAGAAGCAGCTCTGTCGATAGCTCACAACCGACAAGCGAAGACTCTACTCTGGCGGAGCGGCTCTTTACTGCCGCACTCAATGTTAAGTCTACAGTACTGGGAGCACACCACCTTTCTCTAGCCAATAGCTATGACAGCCTTGGCGGACTAGCACTAACACGCAAAGACTATGAAGAGGCAGAAGCCAATTTAAAAGATGCCCTCGATATAACAGAACGCATCCAGCCGCCAGAGAACTTTCAAGTCTATGCCCGCTTAGACAAACTAGGCAAATGCTTGCTGCAAGAAAACAAGCTGGCTGAAGCCGAAGCACTTTACTTGCGCGCCCAAGACTTTTGGAAAAACGCGCCATCAAAGAACGGCAACGAAGCACGAGCGGCCTTTGCCCTAGCTAACATTTACGCTCAAGAAAAGAAGTACGCAGAAGCAGCACCACTTTTCGAAAAAGCCCTGCAAATTGCTGAACAGAACAGCGGCCCCGATTCGGTAGCACTGGTGCCCTATCTAGATAGATACGCTTACGTTCTCTACTACCTTGGTATGCGAGAACAAACAGATGAACTGCGAGCCCGAGCCCAAGCTATCACCGACGGCAATACCAGCATAACTATGAGCAAAGACCCTGCCGTCGGGATACAACAGTAAATCAAAGCTGCTTCAAATATTGCTCTAGAACTGAACGCTTCTGATAACCTTGCGCCAATGCTTTCTTCATATCGCCGTCAGCTAACTCATTCAACTTTAATCGGCGATATGCCTCAGAGCGAAGACGATAGGTAGTATCTGACTTATATTGCCTGCTCTCCGCAATTTCTTTGGCCAGGGTAGCATCGCACAAGGCCACTGCTTCTTGATACTTCTTGAGAAAAAGCAAAGCTATAACTCTATCTTTGGCAACGCCTGCTCCTCCCTCTGAGAGCTTCTCTGCTCTATCTAGCAAGGCCATCGCTTTCTTGGCGTCACCCAATCGTGCCGCTACCAATTCAAGTGTTTGCAAAGCTCTTTGACTGTCTGGTTGTAGAGACAGCGCCTTATCAGCCAACATGCTGGCCCGCTCCAGGTCGTTTATGCAGAAATAGCAGGTCGCCTTATCGGCGTATCCTAAAGCCGCATCTGGGAATTGCGCGATCAATTGATCAGCAACTTTAATCGCAGAGGCACTATCGCCCTTAATTAAGCCTATGGCTAATAAATACTCAGAAGCACGCCAATACTTCTTATTGAGACTGAGAACCTTAAGAGCGTCGGTGTATGAACTTTCGCAGTCGCCCTTATCCAGATACAAAATCGCCCTCGCCAGGTAAGAACCCGGAAATTTGCCATCAAGCTCGATGGCCTTGTTAGCATCTAAAAAACCCTTATCAATCTCACCAAGCTCAGAAAAAGCCTCGGCTCTAGTGCAGTAATTATAGCTCTGACTAGGATCAAGCTTTATCGCTTCGCTAGCGTCAGCCACGGCTTTACGAGGTTCACTCAGACAAAGATTGGCATAAGCCCGACCAGTATAAGCTCCAGATGCGTTGTGCACACTTGAATCTAGGCGCAAAGAATTATCGAAAGAAGCAACAGCGTCTTTATACTTGCCTTGGTCTGAATAGACATTTCCTAACTCACGATGATACCAACCGACCTTATCATCAAGGGCAATTGCTTTCAGCAAGTCTGCTTTGGCTAGATCGGCTTTGCCCGACCTCAGTTGAGCCACCCCTCGATAGGCAACCAATTCAGAATCATTTGGTTTCGCCTTCAGTTCTTTCTCGCAGAGCGCAATTAGGTCAGTATATTTGCCCTGCGTAACAAGCCCTTTAGCCTGCGAAGAGAAGTCATTCTTAGGAGTAGTACTGCAACCACTGATGATACCAGTACCGCCGAGCAAAAAACTAAAGGAGAAAATGCAAAACGTTCGAAGAAGATGCCGTTTGGTAAGATCTCGGGCCATCATAATTCACCTATCATTACCAACCTGACCTGCGGCAGAAAGTATTTCCATTGCTGCCACTTTAAGACGCTCAAAACAATTTCGCAACTCTAAACTCAAAGCCTCATGATTGTCTGACTGACCTACTTTCGCACTCATTTCTATCTCTTTAGCGCACTCGGCCAGCTGCTCGGCAAAAATCATAGCTGCCGCGCCTTTGATGCTATGAGCGAGCTTGCCGACTTCATCAGTTTGCTTCTCGGCTACAAGAGTATCAAGCTCAACGAGCTTTTTTTCAGTGTCGGCAATGAAAGCATCAAGAAGCATCTTCGCCTGTTTTGCATTAAAGCGTGATTTGAAACCATCATAGTCGATAACGTTCGCCGTCGACGAATTAGCACTTTCACTAGCACTTTCATTAGCAATTTCATTAGCAATTTCGCTAGCACTAACCGCGACCTTAGCGCTAGAACTGACGTGGGGTAACTTAGACCAACGCTCTACCATTGCACTCAAATCTTTAGGGTTAAAAGGTTTGGTTATGTAGTCGTCCATACCAGCTGCCAAACACTTTTCTTTGTCTCCTTGCATGGCGTTAGCTGTCATAGCAATAATTGATATGTGCTTACCTGTTGTTATCTCATTATGGCGAATGGCTTTCGCGGCCTCGTAGCCATCCATAATCGGCATCTGACAATCCATGAAAACAAGGCTGTAATCATTGCCTTCAAGAAGCTTGAGCGCCTCCTTGCCGTTGTTTGCCGTGGTAACCTCGTAGCCCAAATTGCCAAGTTCAATGCGCGCGACAATCTGATTAGTAGGATTGTCTTCCACCACCAGTACCGACTTACGGTCATTTAACTCAGCCTTTTGATCGCTCAACTCAGTCTTTTGATCGTTCAACTCAGTCTTGTAATCGCTCAACTCAGCCTTTTGCTCATTCAAGGCGAAGTCTGTTGAAAAACGTAATGTCTCTTGAGGGGTTATGTTCGCAGTCGAAGCAGGTAAAATTCTGGCAGTTGCCACTAACTGCCCTCCAGATTTTGGAGCAGTAAGACAATCCATCAGTTGATTGAGTCTTACTGGCTTGGTCAAAAATGCATCGCAACCAGCAGCAATAGCTTGCTCTCCCAAACCCTCTTCATGAAGTGCTGTGAGCAATATAATCCGAGCATCTCTTGTACTCGCATTTTCACGTAGACGCTTAACAAGCTCGAGGCCATTCATACCAGGCATCAAATAATCGACAATGAATAGATCAAACTGATTCTTCTCGACCAGAGCAAGCGCTTCAGAGGCACAGTTAGCACTGTCACAGGGAATCTTCCAGAAATCAAGCCAGCAGGTCGCCACTTCTCTCATTACTGGATGATCATCAACAACTAAAGCCCGCGAGTATTCAAATTTGCCTTCATCGCTCGTTGACATATCAGCGTGTACGTCTATCAACAAGGGCAATTCGAACCAGAAAGTAGAACCAGCTCCTTCGATGCTCTCGACACCAATTCGTCCACCCATCAAGTCGATCAACTGCTTACAAATACTGAGACCAAGACCAGTGCCGCCATACTTTCTTGTGGTCGAGCCATCAGCCTGCATGAAAGGCTGGAACAGTTTCTGCTGCTGCTCATTTGTCAATCCGATTCCACTATCAATCACTTCAAAGCGCAGTGTGATATCTGTCTCGCTGCGCTCCAGTTCACGAATGCGCACAATCACATCGCCCTTTTCAGTAAACTTGATAGCGTTATTCACCAAATTGACAATAAGTTGACGAATTCGAATTGGATCGCCTTGAAGCTTGGGCGGGAGAGTGGGCTCAATCCAAGGAGTGAGCGCTAAGTCTTTGGCGTGAGCGTTTGACGAAAGCAGCTCAACGGAGGTTTCAACCAAGTCGAACAAATCAAATTGAACGATTTCAATGACAAGTTTCCCTGCCTCAATTTTTGAGAAATCGAGAATATCATTGATGATATCAAGGAGAGAATTTCCCGCCGAGGTTATCAGGCGCAAGTATTTTTTCTGCTGGTCGTTTAGTTCAGTCCGCCCCAAAATATTGCTCATGCCGATAACGGCATTCATAGGAGTGCGGATCTCATGGCTCATGTTGGCGAGAAACTCACCCTTGTATTTGCTCGCCTGAGTTAACTGCTCAGTTCGCTCCTCTAAACGTGATCGATATTTCTCAATCTCGGTGAGCGAGTCCAGCAGTTGTTTGTTCTGCTGCTCAAGATCTTCCACCACCGAAAACGGCGAATTCTTCTTTAGAAAGTCTATCCAGTCATCGACGATAGCTGCTGTTATCCATACAGCCGACGAAGGGACAGCCTTGAGTATGCGAACAGAAGTGCCGCTCTCCGCAGCAGATACTATGGTTAATTCCTCAACTAATTTTCGACTACAGGCAATGCCTCGACCGTTGCCCCGAGAATCTTGCAAAACATTGGCAACATCGAAGCCAGGACCATTATCAGAAACGACAACTTCAAGACACTGTTTGCGATCCAATTCACAGACTGCAAATTCAATGCGAGCTTCGCCAGCAAATGTTACCGCATTGCGCACCATTTCTGATACTGCCGTGACTAGCCGTGTTCCATCAAGCGGTTTCAAGCCAGCCAGCTCCGATACTTGCCTGGCCCGGTAGCGCGCCACCACAAGGTCATTTTCAGACTTGGCTATTAATCGCAATATCGGAAGTTTCATAGCGCCTTTAGCGGCCCTCACTCTTACTTTTTACTACTACTACAGTGGCATCATCGTTCATTCTACTAAAGTCGCGATAAATCTCAGCGGCAGTCATATTGGCCGAACTTACGGTGCGCTCAGTTAGTTTAGCCGCTGACAAAATACCGTCCGAGTACATCAACATTCGTGAGCCCGGTGACCACTCGTACTCATAGGGCTTAAGACTGCCAAGTGCACCACCAACTATGCCCTGAATCGAGACACAGCCAAAGCTTGAATAGCGCGAGTAGATACGAGCAGTAATGTTGCCAACTCCCACAAAAGTGAGTAGATCCGACATTAGATCAATCTGGGCAAGAGCTAGCGCTGCACCTCGGGTAGTGGCAAGCTCGGCGTGAATGCGCCTGACCAAAGAAGTTGGAGAATCAAAAGCATTCTGCCTAAACAATTCAACGGCTCTTCGACTAGCTTCGGCGGCGCCTTCTCCGTGCCCCAGACCATCGGTTACTAGAATACTCACCATCTTGTCCATCACCACGGCGGCAGCACCATCACCGCAGACAATTTCAGCGGGATGAGGCACTGATATAAAACCGATTTCTAGTGCCGGCGACTTCTCTAGAAGATTTGACTTAACTCGCCCTTGAACCGATTGCGAAACAAGGCACTGAATCACCGTACCTTTTCCAGGAGCAGAGCTGATTTCAACCGAGTCAGATAAACGCTTTAATGCTCCCAGTCCTCCACCAAGAGTATTTTTGCTGGAAACACCGTCTTGCATAGCCTCATCCAGATTCTCAATGCCAGGTCCCCTATCGATAGCAAGCAAGCGCCCAGCTATGGTGCTCTCAGTTGACTCATCAAAGAAAAAGATCTCGCCTCCGCTGCTAGCATGTTTCGCTAGGTTAGTGGCGAGTTCAGTGGAGAGGATACTGAGCTTCTCTAAAGGTTCTCCACTAAAACCGACTTCAGCAGCCTTCTCTTTGATCGCTCGCCTGGCAGTACCAACATAACTTTGGTCTGCCACCGAAATTCTGAGAAATGAGTTACCCGCGGTCAGCACCATTTCGTTATCACAACCTTGGTTCCCTTACCCACACTGCTCTCAAGTTCGAATGAATCAACCAGCTTTTTGCAGCCAGAAAGTCCGTGTCCAAGACTGTTACCAGTGGAGAAGCCCTGCGACAAAGCCGCTGGTACATCAACAATACCAGGACCGCTGTCTTCGAAGACCACTCGAATTCCTTTCAAGTGGTCGTGCTCTAACTGCTCGAGTAGCAAGTAGCCCCCGCCGGCATAGCGCATCATATTGGTAAGCAGCTCAGTAACAGCGGTTCTCAGCTGTGCTTCTTTCATGGTGCTCATGCCCAAAGCCAAAGCAGCCGATACCACTTCCTTTCTGGCACTGACTACATCGCTCTTATCATTTATGGCAAAACGCGCGCGCTCTCTAACGATCACGACCCCGCCCTCTTCAGCCAGGCACGACCTTGATCTAAATTGAGGGCGGTTTTGACACCAGGAAAAGTGACATCCATCTCAGTCAATGTAATAGCGACAGCCGGTCTCATCCCGACGATCACTGACTTAACGTCCATCAAGGCAACCATATTTACCAGATGCATCAAGCTCCTAGCAAGGAAAACATCTAAAGTCTCAACCCCAGAGACATCAAGCACAACGCCTGAAACTGCGCTTTTAGAAATTGTCTCTAGGAGCCGCGCCTGAAATTGCCTCACTTCACCATCATCTAAATCGCTATGCACCGAGACAATCAGCACATCTTCGTATTTGAGAATTGGCACTCGATCAATCTTCACCGGCTTACCTATTGTGCCACTGACCAAATCAAATCAAAACAAAACAAAACGAAACCACTGCTACTGATCTGGTTTCGCTTGTACGACCTTCAAATTGAGCATTGTAAAAGCATCATACAAAGCCCTGGACATACTGCCCTTTGTTTTGACACGACTAAGATCGAGACCTAAGTTAACTATGGTATTGGCAATCTCTGGTCTGATACCACTGATAATACATTCGGCGCCCATCAGCCTTGAAGCGTCAATGGCCTTCATCAAGTGTTGAGCAACCAGTGTATCGACTGTAGGAACACCAGAAATGTCAACTATGGCAATACTGCTAGCTGAGTCAGCAAGCGCCTGAAGCAGCTGCTCGACCATTACTCGACTGCGTTCACTATCAAGGGTGCCGACGATTGGCAAGACAAGAATACCTTCCCATAGATGGATAACCGGCGTGGAGAGCTCCATCAAATCTTCTTGTTGGCGCTTTACTAGATCTTCTAACCGCTTGCGCTCAGTGATATCAACAATGGTAGCCATCGCGACCATGCCATCAGGAGTGTCAAATGGTTTAAGCCCGATCTCTATAGGAAATTCTTTCCCATTTTTACGAAGCCCCGTCAAATCTCGGCCAGCACCCATCTCTCTGGGGCGAGGGTCGTGGAAAAAACTGTTTCTGTTGTGCGGATGCTTACCGCGATAGCGCTCAGGTACTAGCTTCTCAATCTCGGAGCCAATCAGCTCATTTTCCTCATAGCCAAATGTCTCGAGGAAGCGGCTATTAACGGCCACAATCTTGCCTTCTTTATTCATGACCAGGGCAGCATTGGGAATGACTTCTAAGGCCATAGCTATGCGCTCCAAATCAATCTTTAGAACGGTTGTGCCGTGCATACCGTGCATCATAGAAATACCTTCTCCTCGCGTTGTATCACTCGTCTGCTCTAGACAATTCGCCTTACTTGCGCAACAGCATTGATTTAACTTCACTAGCCGAAGAAGGGCGCTTGTTAGGGCTCTTCTCTAGTAGCTTAAATATTAGGTCGGTCAAACGGCCTGGAACCTTAGCATTAACAAGTGGCTGCTTCTCAGGCTTTTCATTGACGTGCCGCATCAATACCTCAATTGGTGTGCCACCATCAAATACACGTTGGCCACTAAAGGTCTCGTACATTGTGCATCCAAGCGAATAAAGATCACTGCGGTGATCGATCTCTTCTGAATAGCACTGCTCAGGACTCATATATGGAGGCGAGCCTAGGGCCTCACCAGCCTGAGTCAAAGCTGCACCAGAACTTCTTAGTACTTTAGCGATACCAAGATCTACCAATTTGACAAAGTAGCGATCGTTATCTGACTGCACAATCATGATGTTGGATGGTTTCAAATCTCTATGGACAATTCCCCGATCATGAACAGCCTGAAGAGCATCGGCAACCTGAGCGAAAATGTAGAGACCAAGATCGGCATCAAGCTTGCCATAGCGCTCAATCATCTCATCAAGACTCAAGCCATCGAGATACTCCATGACTATATAAGGAACACGACCTTGATAGAGACCGAAATCGTAAATACTGACTAAGTTAGGATGGGTGACCGAAGAACTAGTCTGTGCCTCAGCCTTGAAGCGAGCGAGAACATCGGGTTCGGCTGTCAAATGCTCGTGCAATGTTTTGATAGCGACTTTGCGATCAATAAAAGTATGCTTGGCCTGATAAACCGCACCCATGCCGCCGTAACCAATTCGCTCTTCGACAAGGTAGTGCTCGCCAATGGTATCACCAGGCTCAATTGTGCGGGCGGCCTTCTTCGTTACCACTGTACTATCAACGGCCGGCTCTTCCTGAACTCCTTTCAATTGTGTTAAAAGCTCGTTGAGAAGTCCTTTTACCAGAGCATCATTGACATTCATGTCTGCTGCTATTTCATCGACACTCTTACCACTCTCAACAAGAGCCAACAGCCTCATTTTGCTTTCTGTCAGCGAAACACTCGCTGGAGATTGCACAGCAGTTTGGGCACTAAGAACTCTTTTGGCAATGCCTGGATCAAGCCAAGCAGCTCCACTTAAAACTGAGGTTATGGCAGTGGAGAGCATCTCACCGGAAATAGTCTTAAGACAATAGCCATCAGCACCAGCCCTTAGGGCCGAGAAGATTGACTGATCGTCTTCAGCAGTGGTGAAAATCAAAATCTTGGTCTGCGGCAAAACAGCCTTTATCTTTGCCGTTGCCTCAATGCCATCAACTTTAGGCAAACCTAAGTCCATCATGACTACGTCGGGCTTGAGCTCAAGAATTTGATCAACGGCACTTTGGCCATCTTCCGCCTCGCCCACGACGTTGAACCGACTAGTCTGCTCAAGTAGCATACGCAGACCCATGCGCAGTACGAAGTGATCTTCAGCGATAAATATACTAACTTCTTTAATTGTTGACATATGACATCCATTTCAGCCCCCTCAATAGCGAGGAAGACTTGATGCAAAAGGGCTACAAATTATACAACAAGAGGCTAACGGAAAATGCCAATTGCTGAAACCGCAGCTCCCGCAACCAGGTGCTAGACTTCCAACTTCGAAACGAGCTAAAGCGCCGATGAGCAACAGTAAATATTCTCGCCTTGTCGCCCTCGGTAAACTCTGGGCCAATATTGAGCTATTCCATCCATTTTTGGCCTACAAGAACCTTGCCTGGGATTCAGCTTTGGCTTCGGCCATTCCAATGGTTGAAGCGGCCCAATCGAATCGCGATTATTTGGACGCCGTCAATTTCATGTTGTCACATCTTGGCGACCAATCAACTTACGCTCTCGAGAGCAGTTTGTGCTTAGAACCTCTCAGCCCAGCCAAAGAAAGAGCAATGGAAACACTGCTTACCTATACAGACGACGGTATTGCGGTCTTTGACCTAAAAAACTACTCTAGCTCTCAGTATTGCGACTTGAAAGAGGCGTTTTTCCGAGATCTGGATGAGCTTCACAAACTGACCAAAACTACAAAAAGCAGAAAGCTTGAAAAGTCAGGCTCCCATAAACCGCCTGCCATAGTCTTCGACCTGCGGCGAGATCAAAACTATCAGTGGGCAAATCTTGATGCCTTATTCGAAGAGCAATTTGCAGACATCTTCTGTATAGAAGATACAGTGGCTTCTACCATACGCACACGCATGCACTTAGGCCTCGCACCAGAGACACTGAAAGAACCCGGTAGATACATTTCGGCATTTCTTGCACGCGACGCTGTCAGGTTTCAAGCGTCAAGCAAACCCTTGAAGATCCCAGTTATTTTCCTCATAAACTGGCGCACAAATTTGCCCCCTTTGCTGCACTCGCTGCAATCACAATCGAATATGTACATAGCCAGCGAAGGTTGGTTGAGCGAAGGCCCAGCCGAGACAGCCTCGTTCAACCTACCGGGAGACTTGCTTGTCTCAATACGCTTGAGTGAAACAATTAGTCCTCATGGAACGATAGATATTAAGGCAGACAAAGTAATCACTGTTGATGAATCAGAAACAGAAACAGAAACAGAAACAGAAGATCCGGTGCTCTTAGCAGCACTAGTTTGGGCCAGAGGAACGAGAAGGAAAGCAAAAGCGCACGAACCTGCCAGCGGCAGGCTAACTGACTCATGGCGCTACGGACCAGAGGAGTATCCGAGTAAAGAACTTAGACTACTGGCCGCATTCCGCATTTGGGCGATGGTTGCTTACTTCTTTCCCTATATTGAGCTGCTAGACAACGACTGGAACCAAATCTTAGTGGATATGATTCCAGAATTTGAACAGGCATCAAACGCCGAAGAATATCATCTCACGGTGGCCAAAATGGTAAGTCAGCTGCATGATACCCACGCGGTTCTAAGCAGCGAAACACTATCAAATTACTTTGGCATAGCATCACCACCGGTGCGCTGCCGGATGATTGAAGATAAAGTGGTAATTACTGAAATTCTCGCAGAGAAAGAGACCTTGCTTAAGAAAGGCAACGCCGTCACAATTGGCGATCTCATCAAGATTGGCGACATCGTCACCGCAATAGACGGCGTTGACATCAAAGAAAAATTCAGGGAACTGTCTCAGTACCATTCAGCTTCAACTCAAGCTTCCCTCGAACATGTGGTTCTACAATGCATCCTAGACGGACCAGAATCAATCGCTAGCCTAGGTATCGAAACTGGTGGCAAGACTAAATTGATAAATCTTGCTCGCAAAATCAAATATAAAGGCGCTGATGCAACAAAGAATATAAATACAGACTTAAATACAGATGTAAGTACAGGCGAAATCGCTCCAATAGCAGAGCGAAAAGACATTACGCTTGAAGAAGCCACAAGATTCATCGATACAAGCAAATCTAAAAAAGCCTCGGCTACCTCGGGTACAGCGGATACATACGATACGATTGGATACGTCGACCTGACAAAGCTCACTCGCGAAATGATCGAAGCCATGTTCAGTAAATTCAAAGAAACCAAGGCAATTATCTTTGACATGCGGGGCTACCCCAAACTGACCGGCAATGCTATCAGCGAAAGACTGGCGCAGAAAAACAGTTTCGCCATAGCAAAGGTCAGCCGCCCTATGGTGCTGGAACCGAGCGAAATATGCCAGAGCAGCGAAACATCCAAAGACAGAACCGTTGGCGAAGGTCTAGGCTGGAAGATTCGCCAGACAGAAAAGCAATACCAAACATCGATTGAACTGATTCGCAAGAGCAACGACTGGATATATCAAGGCAAGACAGTCTTGCTGATAGATGAGAGAGCAATGAGTCAGGCAGAAACCCTAGCAATGTCTTTCAAAGCAGCAAATGGCACTGTCTTAATTGGTGCTCCAACAGCTGGCGCAAACGGCACTGTCACCGACTTCTCAGTACCAGGCAGTATCAGAATATTTCTCTCCGGCGAAAAATACGAACTAGCCGATAACACACAGCTCCAGAGAGTTGGACTGCAGCCTGATATTGCAATCAAACCTACAATCGAAGGAATCAGAAGCGGCAGAGACGAAGTGCTAGAAAAGGCAATCGAATATTTGAGTAGTTTAGAAGTCTCTTGCCCCTAGAGCTTCAAAACCAGAAACGACTTCGAATAGCTCTTCGTCAATATTGCTGTGACGCAAGCGATGGAAGTTACCGTTTAAGTCTTCGAGCAGCTCATCTATGTTCTTCTCAGCCCGTTGCATAGCCGCTAGGCGACTGGCGTTCTCGCTTGCAAGAGATTCAGCACAAGCACGAAAAAGCGAGACAAATACATAAGAGCTAACCAGCGGCTGCAAAGCAGAAGCTCTTCCGCCAACTACCTCAGGGATGGTCTTTGTCGGCCAATTTAGAGCAATCAGACTTTGGCGCCAGGCATCATCGAGGGGCAGCAACTGTTTGCTAATAGCTTCATAAATCGCACCAGCCAGCGGACGATTGTAGAAGAGCTGCAAATTAGTAACCAAATCACCCTGGCCAGCTTGATTATCAATGAGAATCTGACCAATAAGAGGGCTAATAGCCGCCACCGAATTCGGTACCGAATAAAGCCCAACGTCAACCAGTCCGAGATCAAGCAAACGGTCTCTTACGCGCTCTCCAACAGCCCAGACTCTAACCGGCCTTCTCAGCGCCAAAAACGGCGACAAGCTAGCAAAAGCAAAATCGGCCACGACGTCGTTGAATTGTCCCACCAAACCTTGATCAGAACCAAAGACAAGGGCATTTACAGGCGCAGAGTTAATTGAAGCAGCGCCAATCGGAGCAGTGTCAATAGCAGCAGCGCTAAGTGGAGCAGCAGTGGGAGGAAGACAAGCATGCAGACCCAGCTCTATGGTGCGGTAGTAATCGGCCAAAGCTTCCACCGAACGCTCATACTGACCAATGCTTGAAGCAGTCAAAGCTTTCATGGTGCGCACTACCGACTGCAAATCAGTAGCACTCTTGATTTTTCGCCGCAGATTTTCGGTGGTATCGCTCATGACTTAAAATCCAGCAAGGCTTGCTTAGCAATTTGCACAATCGCCTCTCGATCTTCAGCACTCAAGGTTTTGGCATGAAGTAGCCGTTCTTGAACATCGACAGGAATCTTAGCCGCAGACTCTTGCACTGCCTTCTGCGCCTCGTTCATATTTGCAATTGCTACTTGATCAAACAAACCAGCAATTAAAGCAAGCAGAATACTAATCTGCTCAGCCACTGACAAGGGTGAAAACTCAGGCTGCTTCAAACAAGAACGAATGCGCTGGCCATGCTCAATGGTCTTGCGCGTGCTGGCATCAAGGCTGGCTCCAAAACGGGCAAAAGTCTCAAGCTCCTCAAACTGCGCGTAGGCGAGCTTGAGATCGCTAGCTACAGCTCTGTATGCCGGTAGCTGCGCTTTGCCGCCAACTCGCGAAACTGACTTCCCGACATCAACAGCTGGCAGCATACCTAACTCAAAAAGGGTAGGCGAGAGATAAATCTGTCCGTCCGTAATTGAAATCAAATTGGTTGGAATATAAGCAGCAATGTCCTGCGCCTCAGTCTCAATGATGGGCAGCGCTGTCAAAGAGCCCCCACCAAACTCAGCACACATCCTCGTAGCCCGTTCTAACAAGCGCGAATGAATGTAGAAAATGTCGCCAGGAAACGCTTCGCGTCCAGGAGGTCGACGCAGAAGCAGCGACAGCTCACGATAAGCCCGAGCATGCTGAGTGAGATCGTCGTATACGATCAGCACATCGCGTCCAGCGTTCATAAAATACTCGGCGATACTGGTAGCGGCATATGGGGCTATATAAGCCAGGCCTGGAGGTGCGTCGCCTTCAGTGACCACGACAACGGTGTACTCCAGTGCTCCTTTTTCGCGCAAAATGGCGATGTTCCGGCCAACAGTAGATGCCCGCTGGCCAATAGCACAATAGATGCAGACAACATTCTGGCCGCGCTGGCTAATAATAGTATCGATGGCAATGGTGCTTTTGCCCGTTTGACGATCGCCCAAGATTAACTCCCGCTGGCCTCGTCCGATGGGAATCAAAGCATCAATCACCTTAAGCCCGGTTTGCAACGGCACCGTCACTGGTGCGCGGTCCATGATCGATGCAGCAGGTCGCTCGATTGGCATGCGCTCGCTTGTGTGTTCAATCTCTTTATCATCAAGAGGCCTTCCCAAGGGATCAATCACTCGCCCTAAGAGATAGTCGCCCACGGCAACGTCCATCACCCGACCGGTGCGCTCCACGCGATCACCAGCTTTCAGATGCCAATAATCACCAAGCAAGATCACACCAATTTCAGCTTCATCTATATTGAAAGCGATACCATAGACATTGCCAGGAAATTTCAGGAGCTCTTCGTAGCCAACATTAGGTAGACCATCAACTTTGGCTATGCCTGTCAAAACCGAGGTCACGGTGCCCACTTCGCGCAACAACAGCTGGGGAGAGAAACTCTCGCGAGTAGCAGTTAGAGAGGCGAAAACCTGATCGACAACACCGACTAAGCTCTCAGCTGTGGCATCATTTTGTGACTCGTTAGCCATGGACAGCCTTCTCCATTGCCTTAAGATAATCGCTAATGTTCCAGCCAATGCTCTGTCCGTTGGCCGCAAGTTCGATGCCACTAATAAGGTCAGGAGCTGTTTGGTAATTGAGCTGTATATGAAGCGAACCTGTGGCAGGAAGCGAACCTGCGGCAGGAAGCGACAAGGCTTGATTGAGAGCCACTTCAATGGCAGTGCGCTGCTCAGGAGAAAGCTCAAAGGCGCTGCGGACGGTGGGGGCAGAGGCACCAGCAAGACTAGCTGCCAAACTAGCTCTAGTCTGACTATCCATTGCAGTTATGCGGCCAATGAAAGTGGTTGTAATCTGCTCTTCTAGGCTGGCACTGGCAAGATCGCTCAGAGTCTTTCTAGCAATAGCAAAAACTTCTTGCTGGGTACGATGACTAATCGACTGCTTCAAATTTTCAGCATCAACGGCAAAACGTTCTTTACTCTTGATGCGCACAAGATCTGCAGCCTGGCGCGCCTCCACAAGCAGCTTCTCTCGCTCAGCCTTAGCAGCATCTTGAGCTTCGTTCATCAGAGCAAGGCGCTCTTGATCGAACTGCTCGTTTTTCTGTTGAAACAGATCTCGTTCCTTCTGCGCCTCAACGCGCTTGGCGTCAGCATCGGCTATCTCAGCAGCGACTTTTTGTTCGCGGGCGTCGATAGCACTTAAAATAGGTTTGTAGAGAAAGCGCTTCATCAACCAGACCAAGATCAAAAAGTTGATTACCTGCGCGACGACTGTAAACCAATCAATTAGCATGGCCTACTTTCCTACACTCTGAGCAATGATGTGATTCCAAAATGGATTGGCGAAAATGAGAATCATCGAAACGACAAAACAATAAATTGCCATCGACTCAATCATTGCTAAGCCAACAAACAACGTTCGCGTGATAGTAGCAGAGGCATCAGGTTGCTGCGCTAGAGCAGTGAGTGCAGTGGAGACGGCCTTGCCTTCACTCAATGCTGGCCCCATGCAACCGAAACTGGTTGTCAGTCCAGCAGTGACAATCGAGGCAATGGCAATGGCAGTGATGTTGTCCATATCTATCTTTCTTTCCTTCTGTCTTTCTATCTATCTAGCTTTCTAGCTTTCTACTTTTGGTGATGAATTTTCTCTAGTGAGAGTGGCAGCAGCAATATAGACCCCGGCTAAAATGCTGAAAATATAGGCTTGCACCATGCCCGTAAGTAAACCCAATAAAGTCATAAAGAGGGGGAATATCAGCGGTGCAATAGTCAATAGTATGGCGATAATCATGGTACCACTCATCATATTGCCAAAGAGTCTTACGGCAAGAGCCAGGGTGCGCGACACTTCACTAATGATATTAAAGGGCAACATGATTGCCGTAGGCTCTAAATAAGACTTAAGATAGCGGCCAAGGCCCTGGTCTTCGATACCAAAATAAGGCACAGCGACAAAGACACTGAGGGCCAAGGCCAATGTTGTCGATAACGATCCAGTCGGTGGTTCATAAACCGGAATAATGGTGGCAAGGGCAGCCATGGCAACAAACAAGAAGAGAGTTCCTAGAAAGCCAATGTATCGCTCAGGCTGACGCAGGCCTACATCTTCAATTTGTCTATTGATACCGGTAACGATGATCTCAAGGAAATTCTGCCACGATGACCGCTCAATGCCTGTTGAAAGATTTCTGGTGATTAGCATCGAGCCCACCACCATAAAGAACATCAACGCCCAAGTGGAAACAATTGTGGCATTGATTTTGACAAATCCATTTTCACTTTGCCAGAAAATTATCTGGTCAGGAGTCAGATGCATGGCTGTCCTCCTTGCGCATATACCAACGAATAGTCAAACCGGTTATTGTGAATGTAACTAAGCAAGAGATCAGGCGTTCCATCTGCAACACTGGTTCAGACCCGTGAGATGAAAAAGGCGAACCCTGGAGCTGATAGCTAGAAACAAAATAAAAGCCTGCCAAAACAATACTGACACGGGCAAGCAGACTGAAAAGAAACCACAGGGCCGGCTGCTTAGAAGCTAGACCGCGCGAAACCGTCCAGTAGAGACCACCGTAGAAGACTAGGCCTAAAACAACTCCGACAACCGCGGCTATAGCTAATATAAAAATTGCAACAGAAGGAATAGTCATGAGCGCGGCCCCCTCTTGCTGCCAGGAGGGTTCTCGCCACTGCCGTGCATAGCTCTATCTTCCGATTGCACCCAATGCCAAGCATTTAAGCAGCCGACCAAAATACCGACGGCAAGGCCCATTAAAGTCCACGAGTGAACACCATGATATTTACTGTCAAGCCAGACCCCAAATGCGGTGCCAAGCAGAGTGGGCACAACCACTGACCAACCAATTAGACCAGTCATGCCCAAGCCGAACCAAACACCCGGAGTACCGTTGCCCTGGGCCTTGAGCTTAAGAGCGGCTTTGGCACCAATTTCTTCACTTAAGGAGTCGGTCCGAGAATTAGAACTAGAATCAGGGCTAGAATCACGGTTAGTATCAGAATCAGAAGTAGGATCGGTATTAAAATTAGTCACGCTGCAACCCCGCTAGGCGACGAATCAAACCACTTTCCAACTTTGCCATCAAAGAGCGGACATTCTTTTCTTGCTGGTCCAAACTAAGGAACTGATTCTCCACGGCCGCCTTGAGCTGACTAAGATCTTTGCCAGCAATCGCGTTACTAACCGAAATCAGCACACTGAGCCCAACTTTAACTAAAATACCTTGATCCACAGCGACATAAACATCACCCTCGCTCTTGCTCTCGTAAAACAAAATGCCCGGTGTCAACGCCGCCACACAGTCGAGCCGATGAGGCAATATGCCGACTGAGCCCACATTGGTATCGGCCACAACCTTGAGAACATCAGCCTTCTCAGCAAATACGCCAAAGGGCAACAGCACTTTAAGAGTTATCAAATCAGACTCTTGCATGAGCATCACTCTCTTCAGACTTGGCGCCGACCTTAACGCTAGGGTCTGATTTAGTAGCGTCACTCGCCACCTGGCCTACCGTCTTGCTTACCGTCCGCTTGGCGTCGGCTTCGCCAATCGCTCCAATCATATAGAGGGCACTTTCGGGATAGTCTCTGTACTCATCCTTCAAAATGCGCTCACAACCATCTAGCGAATCGCTCAAACTAACTAACTTACCTTTGATGCCACTAAACTGCTCAGTGGTGAAAAACGGTTGGGTCAAGAAGCGCTCAAGACGGCGAGCCCGTGCCACCACTTTTCGATCTTCTGGTGAAAGTTGCTCAAGACCAAGCATGGCAATAATATCTTTGAGATCGGCGTATTGAGCAAGTGTTCGCCGAATCTCCTGAGCTAGATCATAGTGACGTTGGCCCACAAAGCCAGCTGTGGCCATGCGCGAATTTGATTGCAATAAATCGATGGCAGGAAAGAGACCTTCGCTAGCACGCTTGCGCGATAGCACAATTGATGCCGTCAAGTGTGAAAACGTATGCACGGCGGATGGATCAGTTAGATCATCTGCCGGTACATAGACTGCTTGAATAGAGGTGATGGCACCAGCCTCGGTGTTAGCAATACGCTCTTCCAAACTAGATAGCTCTGTGCCCATGGTGGGCTGATAGCCAAGTCGCGATGGCATCTGCCCCATCAGTCCAGATACTTCCATACCAGCTTGAATGAAACGAAAAATATTGTCGACAAGCAGCAGCACGTCGCGATGCTCGTCATCACGAAAATACTCAGCCATGGTCAATGCTGCGTGACCGACACGAAAGCGACTGCCGGGCGGCTCATTCATCTGACCAAAAATCATCACCATGTTTTTTAAGACACCAACATCTCGCATGTCGGTATAAAGTTCCTGGCCCTCGCGGCAACGCTCTCCAATGCCACAAAAAATACTGACACCCTCCTGGTGCCCAATCATGTTATGAATCATCTCAGTGAGCAAAACGGTCTTACCCACGCCAGCGCCACCAAATAGTCCCGCTTTGCCACCACGCTCTAATGGCACCAAAACATCAATTACCTTAATGCCAGTTTCGAATATTTGAGACTGAGTAGATCGCTTCGATAGAGCTGGCGGAGAGCGGTGCACCGAGCGCCACTCGACATCCGTCACCGGCCCTTCTCTATCGATAGGGTTGCCGAAAACATCGAACATGCGCGACAAAATCGCATTGCCAACGGGAGCCTTAAGCGGCCCACCAGTGTCTTGCACAGCCATTCCACGGGCGAGACCTTGAGTAGGAGTCATGGCAATACCGCGCACATGATGGATATCGCGCTGAGCCAAAACCTCTATGACTATCTGATCTTTGTCGCCAGCCCGCAAAAGTGAGTGAATAGCGGGCAACCGCTGCTCGAACTTTACATCTACCACGCTGCCGCGCACGGCAACAACGGTACCTATATTCGGGATGTTAGCTTCATTTGGCATAAGACAGGCTGCGAACTTGGAAGCACTCCGTTTTTCTAGCAGGACTATTTTAGTACTAATACTAGCAGCGAACTAGGTTCCAGTTGACAATCCAATTCTATAGACTCGCACCGACTGGGCTGCTGTATTAAAAGTTCCAGGTAAAAATAACGGATTAAGGCTCATGACAAAAAGCTTTCCCAATGGTTAAAGTTCAGCTGCGGCGAGCTACGAAGATAAACTCGGGACTATCGCCATCGGCTAGTTGAAAATCCCACTGCCCGTATACACACTCAACAGTAAATCCAGCATCGATAAGAGATTTTTGCAGCTCTTCACGAGAACGGAAGCGCAACTCATTAACTGAAATGGCTTTCTCACCACTCTTCTCAAACAAGTAGTGAATCTCGTAGAGCACGCGATCACCTTCAATAGATAAAAGATGGAACCACCATTCAACAGCGCCCGCCAAAGGGTCGACGACTTTGCGCCGATTGGTTTCGGAGGGCCAGTCTATGTGATCCGAGCCTTGGTTAACAGCCTGACGTGATGCTTTCAAAAATGGCTGCACAACTGGGTTGCGACTTTCGAAAACCAGATGTCCACCGGGTTTAAGCGCCCCGTATATGGAAGCCAAAGCTCCTTGCCAAATGTCGTCTTCAAGAAAAAACTGAGCGACATGACCAGTCATGATAGCAAGATCGGCCTCGAACACGCCCAAGCTCTGGGCCCCACCGTGAAACCACTCAATATTGGCCTGATTACCAGCACGCTTTCGAGCCAGTTCGAGCATAGCGACGGACGGTTCCACACCGATGAGATGATGACCTTGAAGAGCCAGTTCACAAGTCAACTGTCCGCTACCGCAGCCAATGTCGACGATAGCCAATGGTGCGCGCCCTGCTGCTAACTTCGCAGCAAGCTCAATATAGAAATCTCTATACTCAGCGATTGGATTGACCGTGTCATAAATTGCCACCAACTGTGGGTCAGAAAACTCGCTATATCTCATATTTTTCTAGCACGTCGGCACTACGGACGCCCCAAGATGACGAGCGAAATTGGCATCGTCGGCCGACGTGAAATCGTCACGCAGGTGCGAACCGCGAGATTCTTTTCGCAGGAACGCAGCTTGAGCAATCAGACGACCAACTTGATAGATGTTGCGCGCACTGTGGTGAGCAGCCGACAAGCCAGCTACCGCCGACGAACTAAATCCAGTATCTGAACCCGAACCTGAACTAGAACCTGACGCAATCGGCACAGACTGTCCAGGGTAGTTCAAGAGCCTGATTAGTCCAGACTGCGAGCGCACAAGCCCAGCATAACGATACATCTGCGAGCGGAAACTTTGCAGGTCAACAGGCAACAAAATCTGTTGGTCTCTTCGCAGTGTCGGAATTAGCGCAACAGACTTAATATCAGCAAAGGCACTAGCTGCCTCAAAATCAGTCGAGTTAAAGCCGGAAGAATCAAAATCAGCATCTTCTGCGCTAGCAAAAACTTCTCCACCCAAAAGCTCATCACCTAGATTGAGAGCCATGACACCAGCTTCTAAAAGTGAATTGCTCGCCAGCCTATTGGCACCATGTAAACCAGTGCAAGCACATTCACCAATAGCGTACAGGCCATCAATACTTGTGCGACCACTCAATGATGCCTTGATTCCACCCATCATATAATGTGCCGCAGGAGCCACAGGTATCGGCTGAGTTAGAAGGTCAATACCATACTGTGCGCAGGTCTTGAGGATATTGGGAAATCTCTCGCGTATCTGAGCGGCTCCGATTGGTCGCATATCTAAGTAGACTTGCGCCATCTCGTTTTCAGTCATGACCGAATGAATAGCCCTCGAAACAATATCGCGAGTAGCTAATTCACCATCATGATGGAAGCGTTTGACAAATCTTTGGCCTTTGTGGTCAAGCAAGGTGGCACCCGCACCCCGAGCCGCTTCTGAGATAAGAAAAGCCGGAGCGCCTTCGAGCATCAATGCCGTTGGATGGAACTGCACAAATTCCATATCACTCAAAGCAGCACCAGCGCGGTAAGCAAGAGCGATACCATCAGCGGTAGCAACTTCTGGGTTAGTAGTACGCTCAAATATCTGGCCGACGCCACCAGTGGCAAGCACAGTATAGGCAGCCCGCACTAGAATTTCAGATCTATCGCTAAACCCTTCGCTAACAATAAACTGCGCACCGCAACAAACTCCATCGACCATAACAAGATCAATAGCACAAGTATTCTCCAGCACCACGAGATTTTGGTTGATGGCAGCAGCTTGCAAAACTTGGTCGCCGAGAGCCTGGGTAATCGAGCGGCCAGTAGTGTCTTTGGTATGCACCACACGGGCCTCTTTGTGCCCGCCTTCAAGAGCTAAGTCGCAGCCACCGGAAGGATTCTTATCGAAATCAACACCCAGGCGATCTAACTCATCTATTAATCTCTGCCCAGCAAAAACTGTGCCGCGTGCAGCATCAACATCGGTAAGCCCGGCACCACTTTTGATGGTATCAGCCAAGTGAATCTCAGGCGAATCAAAAGGATTAGCACCAGTAACGGCAGCTACTCCGCCTTGAGCCCAAGAGCTATTGGAATCAAGCAAGCCAGCTTTAGAAACCAGCACCACTTTAAGGCCAGACAAGCTCTTACCGGCAGACTGCAGACGCAGAGCTAGCATCAAACCAGCCAAGCCTGAACCGATGATCAAAACATCGGCATCAATTATTGGAGCTATATTTGAATTTGGCATTGTTCTGTGCCTGAGTTATTCCTAAAAAATAGCGATCATGCGCTCGATAGCAAGACGTGCTTTAGAAGCTGTTTCTTCCGGCACCGTGACGTGAAAGACGTCTTCGACAAGCGAACGGTGCAACTTCTCTAGAGTAATCATCTTCATAAACTGGCAGCTCATTTCAGAACTGATGGGCAAGAACTCTTTATCAGGGTTCTCTTTCTTCAGCCTATGCAAGATACCAATTTCAGTGGCCACCACAAACTTCTTCGTTGGCGAAGAATGAGCGAGTTTGAGCATGCCCTCAGTCGATGCCACTTTCAAAACATCTTGACCAGCACTATTAACGGTGGCACCATCTTTGCCAGCCACATCTTTACTATCTAGAGCATTGCGAGCAACCCGGTCGAGGTAAGGCGTTAGACAGCCGCACTCGGGGTGAATCAACAGCTCAGCATCGGGATGCTCTTTCATTTTTTCGTCAATTTTGCTTGGATGCACGGCAGCGTGCACATGGCACTCGCCCATCCAGATGTGCATGTTCTTACGGCCGGTCATCTTCTGCACCCAAGAGCCCAAGAACTGGTCAGGCAAGAAGAGAATTTCTTTGTCTTCAGGGATGGACTGCACGATTTTCAAAGCATTGCCAGAAGTGCAGCAATAATCAGATAGGGCCTTAATCTCGGCAGTAGTATTGACGTAAGAGACCACCACGGCATGAGGATGCTCAGCCTTCCAAGCCACTAACCCCGCCAGATCAATCGAAGCTGCTAGCGAGCAGCCAGCCTCAAGATCAGGGATGAGCACTCGCTTGGTTGGGCACAAGATAGCAGCCGTCTCGGCCATGAAATGCACGCCGCAAAAGACAATAGTTTCAGCGTCAGTCTTGGCCGCTTGCTGAGAGAGACCGAGGGAATCACCAACGAAGTCAGCCACGTCTTGAATAATCGGAATCTGATAGTTATGAGCGAGAATGACAGCATTGCGCTTCTTGCTCAGCTGCTTAATTTCGTCAATAAGCTTCTGAGTATGACTATCGATTTCATATGCAGTTAGAGATGCTGTGGTATTCATCGAATTTGTTTCATCCTCGTTTGCTTCTTGGCCCGGTCTTGATTTGGGACTTTCCCGTCAAGTAAACGTACTTTTTACGTTTTACTACTTCTGTTTTACCACTTACCGTTTGACAATGCACCTAAATATTGCGCCAGAGGGGCCAGAAAGAGATTAATCTTGCTTTTTCAACTCCGATTAGCAACCTGTGGGCCTGGCGATTAGTTAACTGACTAGCCAAAGAGACTAGCGGAAAAGCCCGAGTCACGGGTATTTCAGAATAGAGCCGATGTATGACCCTGGCGACGTAGCGACATCTGCCTGCGCCGCCCAGCGGCCGCAGATACCGAGACAAACGTTACAAATACGCTTATTAAGGTATACTTAAGAAATGACCGTAGAACCAATCAAGTTGACCGTCGATACCGTCGCTCTAGCAGCCCAAGAGGGCCAGCTAGAGATAGTCTTGATTAGACGCAAGCACGACCCATTCAAGACCATGTGGGCCCTACCAGGTGGTTTTCTTCACGAGCACGACGACAGCGTCGAGCAAGCTGCAGCCAGAGTACTTCTAGAAGAGACAAACGTCGGTGATGTTTATCTAGAGCAGCTCTACACCTTTGGCGACAAGCACCGTGACCCGCGCGCCAGAGTAGTGACAGTGTCGTATCTTGCACTACTGCGACAAGACGACCTCAAACTGATTGCCAGCTCAGACGCCAGCGGAGTAGCCTGGTGGCCCGTTCTCGACCTACCAAAGCTAGCATTCGATCACAAAAGAATTATCGACTATGCCCACCAGAGAATTAAATACAAAATCGAATACTCGGCAGCAGCATTTAGTCTCTTACCAGAGAAATTTACTCTGCGCGACTTACAGTCAGTTTATGAGGCCGTTCTTGGTCGCCCAGTAGACAACCGCAACTTCCGCAAAAAATTCTTAAAACTAGGCGTGCTGCAAGAATTAGACGAAACAACTCAGCAAGGCTCGTTCCGCCCAGCCAAACTCTATCGCTTTGATCAGAAAGAATTTGAACAGCTGCCAGATCGACCTGTATTTAGCTTCTAGTATTTAGCTTTAGGCCCCATTATTGAGTTCAAAAACAAGCCCTTAATTCAACCCCAGGCGCTTAAGATAAGACACGGCCACGGCAAACTCATCCATCGAAGGCTCACCGGTGTTGCGCACCAAACTCAAATATTTTCGCGCGCTATTCTTATCATTGCGCGAATAAGCATCGAGCCCAATCAAAGTCAGCACACGAGTCCTATGCTTAAGATCACCGTTCATTAGTCGTTTTATAGGCACAAATGACGGTCTGTGCAAGAAGAAATTAACCTCAACCGGTACTACTTGAGCAGGTGAGCCGCTGCGTGGCTTTTTGCTATACGCTTGAAGCAGACTCTCAGCTTCTGCCGTCTTATTTAGTATTCGCAAAGCTATACTGCCGTAGCAGACAGCAGAATCGGCCGTAGCATTGCACTCTTTCGCTTGTGCCACCACCGACTGCATATCAGCCGCGGCTTTGGCGGCATCGCCCATGGTGAGGTAAAGCAACCCACGGTTGTAGAGACTATCTGTAGCCGTGCGCGGAAACATCTTAATCAACTTATCGTAGTGAGCAATCTGAGTCTTGAGATCAGCTGCACTAGGAGGTTCTTTTGAAACTTCCCCCACCTCGGTCCGGCTAGAATCGCTAAGGTCAACTGTCGCCTGCTCAAACTCGCCCTGCGACAACATAATCTTGCCGCGCTGGGAAGCAATCACCTTATTATTAGGAGCAAGCTCCATCGCTTCTTCATAGTCTTTAAGGGCTTGAGTTTTATTGCCCAGTCCTTCATAAAGAGCGCCGCGATTACTCAATGTTTCAGCATGCAAGTTAGATGAAATCTTAAAGGTGAGAACCTTATTGAGATCTTTGATACCTGCAGCAAATTCTTTCAGGCGGCCGTGGCAAGCAGCTCGACTGAAGTAGACATCAAGATCAATAATTGAATTTCTCTGCTTCATTTCAAGAACCTTGCTGTAGTCAGCAATAGCCTCACTATACTTTTTCGACAGAGCATAAGATTCGGCCCGGTGGTAGTAAGGCATTGCATAAGTAGAGTCAAGGCTAATCGCTTGAGTAAATTCGTGAATAGCCTCTGCATATTTCTGCTGGGCCATTAGCAATAGGCCGTAAGACCAATGAGCCTCGACCAGCTTTCCATCGAGCTTTATCGCAGCTAGATGACACTTCTCACTCTCGGCAAAATGATTGAATTGCTTATTGATTACACCAAGAGCTATTTGCTTTCTAGCCGATGGTGCCTTCTGCGAAATCAAACTAAACATGTATTTAGAGCGGCACAAATTCGCCAGGTTCAAATGGTCTTTGGCTGTAAGGGCGCGACATTGGTTGTAAGCTTCAATCTCTTTGCGCTCCAAATCAAATTGATTTTTTCTTCTAAAGACAACGGAGCGGTGGCGATGAGCGTCCAAAAAGCGATCACTGATCTTGAGAGCCTGCCCAGAAACAGCAAGGGCATCGTCCAAACGACCGAGCTGTACATAAACAGTAGCCAAGTTAGATAGAGCCGTACCATTCTGCGGATTATAAGTAATAGCCTTACGCAAACTAGCCTCAGCCTCAGGAAGCTGTCGCAATAAAGCAAAGGCAATTCCTCTAAGGTTATAGATTTCACTATAGTGAAGGTGCCTGAGCTGCTCTTCGCTCAACTCACGAAGAGCCAAGTTTTGACCAGTGGGATCTAAATGCCAATCGGCGACATTCATATGTAGCGGCTTTTTCGGATTGGCATTAGTATCAATATTGTGCTGCAGCACTCGCAGAGCCCGACGAGGATTGCCCCTAGCAATAAGGCGACGAGATTCTTCGGCAGGCTTGTCTATCTCGTCTTTAGTGATGGGCAAGATGTCGCCAGGAGGTCCGCCGAAACGCGGCCCACCTGAACGCGGGCCAGCAGACGCAGAACCAGAAGATGCAGAATCAGACTGCGGCGGAGCGGCGCTGGCATCGCTTGCCAGAGCCAAGATGAGAAGCAGCGACAGCGCACTCGTTAAAGATAGTTTCTTCTCAGTCACTAATTCTTACCCAACCGCTTGAGGTATGACACCGCCAGAGCAAACTCATCCATCGACGGGTCGCCAGTATTGAGAACCGAGCTCAAATACTGGCGACCCTTAATCTTATCACCGCGAGCACCGGCATCTAGCCCAAGTAAAGTCAATACTCTTGTTCTCTGCTTAGCATCTCCAAGCATGAGCTTACTTGAAGGAAGAGACTGCGTGCCGTTCAAGAAAGTCTGCACCTCTGGTGGTGCCGGTTCTCGACGGGGCTTCTTGCCATACACTTGAAGCAATTTATCGGCATCAGCGGCCTTCTTCTGCATTCTCAGAGCAATGCTACCGTAACAAGCGGCATAGTCGGCCGTGGCATTTCCTTCTTTCGAGAGGGCCACTACTGACTGCATATCGCCTCCGGCGCGAAGGGCATCACCCATGGTGAGATAGAGCAGACCACGATTATAAAGACTATCAATTGAAGTCTTGGGAAACATCTTGATCAATTTATCATAGTGGACAATCTGAGCTTGCAAATCAGTGGCACTGGGAGGTTCTTTTGAAACGTCTGCCACACCAGTACTTTGCGAACGACTCAAATCAACAGTTGCCTGCTCATACTCACCAAGCGAAAGCATGACCCTTCCACGTAGTTCATAAATTTCTTTATTATTGGGCGCAAGCTCTAACGCGGCGTCATAGTCTTTAAGTGCCTGGGTCTTATTGCCCAAGCGCTGATAGTGCACACCGCGACTTGCTAATAATTGAGCCTCCACATTGGGCGTGTTATCAAATGTGAGAGCTTTATTTAGGTCTTTGATACCAGCAACATGCTGTTTCAAATGACCATAGCAGCCAGATCTATTAAAATATGCATCAAGCATAACAACTTCGTTCTTTGAATTCATCTCAAGAAACTTCGTATAACCAGCAACAGCCTCACTATATTTATGCAAATAAGTATAAGCTTCAGCCCTTTTAAAGTACGGCAAATCAAACTTAGCATCAAGAGCAATCGCTTGATCAAACTCTTTAATAGCTTCTGTGTATCGCTTCTGCGCCATAAGCAACAAACCGTAAGACCAATGAGCCTCGACCAGCTTTCCATCAAGCTTAATCGCCGCTAAGTGGCACTTTTCACTTTCAGCAAATTTGTGAAGTTGACTATTAACTACTCCTAAAGCAATAAGTTTTCTCACTGACGGTGGCTTCTGCGAGATCAAGTTATACATATAGCTTGCCCTACTCACATCTATAAGATCCAATCGATCTTCGAAACTGAGCTTACGGCAGCGGTTGTATGCTTCAACTTCTTTTCGCTCTAAATCGAACTGGCCTTTAGCTCTATAGGCAGTGGCACGATTGCGATGGGCATCCAGAAAGCGATCACTAATCCTGAGGGCCTTGCCAGCCGTAGCCAGGCAATCATCTAAGCGACCGCTGTTACAATATGCACCACTCATATTAGTTAGGGCTGAGGCATTCTGAGGATTTAAGGCAATGGACTTGCGAAAACTAGTCTCAGCATTAGGATATTGCTTCAGCCAAGTATAAGAAATTCCTTGAGTATTATAGACATCGCTAAAATGAAGATTGCTGAGCTCTTGAGGGCTCAACTCACTCAGCGCCAAATTTTGGCCAGTTTCATCTAGATGCCAATCATTAGCTCTAATCTTCACAGGTTTATTGGCATTGGCGTCAATAAAGGATTGCAGCACAAGCAATGCCCGCCGATAGTTGCCACTATTGTTGTGCTTGACACTTTCTCTAAGCGGCGCCTCTAGCTCGGCCCTAGTGAGAGGAACGCTGCTAGATTTAGAACTAGTGGGAGAACTAGAAGAAGTAGCCGATTTAGCTGGAGGAGCAGCGCTCGCTGGCTCACACGGCAGCGCTAACAGCAGGCAGAACGGCACAGCCAGTTTTGACCGAAATTTGAGCCGGAGCACAGACCGAAGCGATAGAAACAAGTTAGTCATCAGTTCTAAGTTCCCCCCAAGCGCTTGAGGTAAGACATGGCTAAGGCATACTCATCAGTAGAAGGGTCGCCCGTGTTTCGCACCGCACTCAAATACTTGCGCGCATCGTCCATGTCGTTGAGAGCATAGGCCTCAAGACCTAAAAGTGTCATTGCCTTGGCGTTGTGCTTAGCCTTAAACAAGAGAAGCTTAGCCAGCGGCGGCGTCTTAGCACCCTTCAAGAAATAAGCAACTTCTGGCTCGGCTGGCTGGCTGCGAGCCTTACTCTTGTATGCCCGCAGCAGGTCATCTGCCGCAGCAGGCTTCTTCTGCATTCTTAAAGCGATACTACCGTAGCAAACCGCAGAGTCACTAGTGGCAGTGCTCACTTTCGACTGTGCCACCACCGCTTTCATATCGGCCGCAGCTTTAGCGACATCACCTATGGTGAGATAGAGTAAACCGCGATTGTACAAACTATCAAGCGACTTACCAGGAAACATCGTAATCAATTTATTGTAGTGCGCAATTTGCCCGCGCAAATCGGCCTGACTAGGAGCCACTTTAGAGACGTCACTAACTTCGACACTAGCAGCGGTACTAAGATCAACAGTGGCCTGCTCATACTCACCGAGCGAAAGCATAAGCTTGCCCCGCTGGGCCATAATGCGCTTATCATCAGGTGCACACGCCATGGCTTCTTCGTAGCTCTTCACAGCTTTGGCCTTGTCGCCTAAAGCTTCGTACAAAGTTCCACGAGTGCTCAATATCGATGCTCTGACAAGGGGCACCGGTTTAAGCTCAAGCGCGCTCTCGGTATCTTTGATACCAGCACCAAAGCGCTTTAGCTGGCCGTAGCAAACTGCTCTATTGGCATAAGCTTCAACCATCAGTTCGGGAGGCTTCGCACTAATTGCAATAAACTTAGTATAATCGGCAACAGCCAAATCATACTTGTGCAACAGCGAATAGACTTGGGCGCGATTAAAATAAGGAACACTAAAAGTGCCATCAATAGCAATAGCTTGACTAAATTCTTTCAGCGCAGCAGCATACTGTTGCTCAGAGAGCAGCAGCAGGCCGTGGGCCCAATGAGCCTCTAGAAGTTTAGGGTCAAGCCTGAGGGCAGACTGAAAACATTTTTCGCTCTCGCTAAATTTCAATAGCTCTTTGTTGAGCACGCCTAGAGCGACAAAGTTTTTTGCCGAAGGTGGATTCTTCAAGAGCATACCGCGCACAAACTCAAATCTACTGAGATAAGAGAGATTGAGACCCTCCACAGCATTCTGCTTCTGCCAATGCCTCCAGGCCTCAAGATCTTTGCGCTCAAGATCAAATTGATTTCTAGCACGATAGACCAAAGCGCGATTATGGTAAGCGCTATGAAAGCGTTCATTAATATGAATTGCCTTGTTCAAAGAACTAAAAGCTTCGTCGAGCTTGCCTTGTTTAATCAAGGCACCACCAAGATTAGAGTGCGCTAAGCAGTGCTGCGGATTGAGCACAATCGCTTGACGAAAACTTGTCTCAGCTTTGTCATGCTTATTCAGACCCTGATAAGCGACGCCCTCGAGGTTGTACATATCAGCATAATGAACACGCCCCAGTTGCGCCGGTGTCAACAGGCGAAAAGTCAAATCTTGCGCAGTTGGATCGAGCCGCCAATCACCAACAGTAATTTGCGCCTTCTTGTCGTGGCTCTTTTGTTGAGCAAGACTGGTCTGAGCCACAAGCAATGCTATGGCAAACTTTTTCTTATGGATTAAGGCACGAGTAGCTTCAGAGGGATGATTCAGTTGCCAATCAGTGAGTAATGGTTCAGCGTATGCGGGTGGGAAAGCCGCAAGCCCCAGCAGTGCCAAGCTAGGAGCCACCACTCGCAAGAAGTGGAGATGGGGACGACAGAAGGTGATACCATTCATATTAAATCAAGTCTTCGATACGCTCGCTAGCAGCACGAAGTGCTTTGACGCTAGCCTTGAGGTCGCTACCAAGTTTCTTCACGGCAGCATTGTCTGGCTGATCGTTAGAGAGCTGATCAAACAATTGATCAAGAGTTGTATGGAACGAAGCCGCACAGCTGTTCCATTGAGAAGCAATGGCAGCAGCAGAATTACCTTTGGTATTACCGATAGCACCACTGACAGGGCTAAGTGCATACTGCAAAGATTCAAGATCAACACAAGTAGAAAGTAGCATTTCTCTTGTTCCACTAATCCAGCCATCACCCTGAGCGACGTCGCTTGGCACGTAATCAGCGAGAACTGCCATTTGCTTAATCATGCGATTGATGTCTTTGCAAGTAGCAACATCGATCGGTCTGCTTGGCGATGCTTTAAGAGCACCCAATCCAGAAGTCGGCGATAGAGAATCAGCGACCAAAGACTTAGACTCACTCTCTTTATCAAACGAGAATAAACTGTCAGGCAGGTCATTGCGCACTTCAACATTGTTGAGTTGCAGTGCCGAAGCCAACTTATTACTATTGAAAATATTCCATTCAGAAGGTAGCTTCACGTGTGAATCAACAGCAATGCGATCTTTGACATCACCATCGCTTTCTAAAAGTTCCACCACAGCCGGCCGACCAGAGCCAGCGCCCACAGCCAAGCACTTGAAATCACCCTTGGCTTTCTTATCGGCATCGCTCAACAGGCTCTCAAGATCGGCTTCCATAATGCTAAAGCCATTGGCCGACTTAAGTATCTTCGAATCTGGCGAAAGGGTAAGTTTTATGCCACGGAAGGCACCGCCCATGTGTCCGCGAATCTTACCATCGGCCTGCTTCACCACCACAGCCCCGCTGCGGGAGCCGCTTTTAATCACTTCAAAGCGCACCAAATTGGGGCTCTTGAAATACAGCTTGCCGATTTCAACAATCTGTTTGCCACCAGTATAAGTAGTGAGAACGCTGTCGTAGCTATAGCCCTTGAGTTGCCGCACACGTCCGAGCATAGTCTTCAATTCATCGCGGCCATCATTGCCAGAACTAGCGGTCAAACTCTGCGGTGAGAGCAGGGCTTCATTGACGGTTACTCCCGCCCAAGCTGGACCAGCCAACAGCGCAAGGCCAACCGACAGAGCGATTTGTTGGCACCCGAACAACTTAAATTTGTTTCCGTGACCGCGCATAAGCACCTCAGCTATCCACCCAGGTTAACGACCCCAATAAAGCATTAGCCCTCAATTGAGCTTCGGCTAAGAATAGAGCATTGGCAATGTCATGAGGCCAAACAACTGAACAAAAGTTGCCAGGTGTAACAAAGCCAGGTCTAACAAAGCCCGCCATTATTTAAACTCGAAGGTCGCCTGATTTCCAAGATATGTCGCCGCACTTTGCTTCAGCCACTGTTTCTGCTTGGCGTCACCCTTCAAGTAAGCATCAAAAAAGGCCACGCTCAATTTGTTGATAAGCACATGATACTGAGCGTCCTTTGCCTGATCACGCTTGCCTTTTCCTCGGGCATGGGTTCCACCAAAAATGGCATGATCGCCACCATTAAAATTGACTTGATACTGGTCAGGGGCGCTGACAAACTTATAGGGAATGAGGCGATCGGCAGCGGTATTATTGTTGACGGGCGAATTGTCTTCAGTGCCGGTCATGTGCATGCCAGGAATTTTAATTGAGCCATAAAGGTTCTTTGGGTCACGGCCAGCGAGATTAACCGGAGCGCTCATGTAAATAGCCGCTTTCACCCTGGGGTCAGCCTCATTGATGCGCCTCGCACCAGTTCCAAAAGTTTGACCAGCAATGGCCATAGTAGTGCCAGCTCCAAAGGAGTGCCCGGCGCAACCAACCTTGCTCATATCTAACTTGCCGTGCCAAGGCCCGGCCCCGCTGTTGAGCCGCTCAAGCTGATTGAGCACAAACTTGACGTCGTCAACACGGGCGCGCAAATTCTCGCCGCTCATCGCCTGCTTCATCTCTTGCTGAATGCTCTGCTTCATCTGCTGCTGATTGCCGCCCCCTTGGAGAGCACCCATCCAGACTGATGAGTCGCTACCAGGATGCTGCAGGTGCATAGACAAATAGCCGTTCTCGGCCATGGCTTCACCAAAGTATCCGGCAGCCTCACGGGAGCCACCAAGGCCATGAGAGAAAATCACAACAGGCCACGGCCCAGCGCTTTTGGGCTGATAGATTTTGATGGGAATAGTGCGCTTGCGGGCGGCGTCTGTCCAGTCTTGTAAGGAGACACTGACATTTGGGTTGCTGAAATTGGCGACTTCGGCAGCTTGTTTAGCCTGCATCAGTTTCTGGAATTTGGCGAACCTCTCGGCGCGAGAGCCTTGAAGCATACCTTGGCCAGGCCCTTGAGCCAGAGCTGGCTCTGCTACTAGCATTGGCATCAGTCCGGCCAGAAAGCCAAGAGACGCAAAACTAAAGGCCAAACTGAAAGCCCGTGCAGTGACAGAAGATTTGCTGTGAAACACTTTAGCCTCGCAAAACCGATGGAAAACAGCATCAGTTTAGCAAGGATGGAGCGACCTTATTGTGCTGGTTGATCTCCCTTGGAAAGTTCAGCTTGGGAAGGGGAAAATCACCTACTGAATTCAACGGATAGTGAAATGGCTTGAAACCAGCTTTAGCTGCCACACCTGCAGCCCCAGTCGGCTTTCGCACCACAGCGCCAGACATAACCCCAGACGGCTTTCGCACCATCGCCCCAAAAGTATCGCCCTTGATGATTTGGTACGGCAGCAGGGGCTGGATTTCGGCAGGGCTACCGAAGTCACTAATATACAAAGGCAGCTCTGCCAGTGCCGGACAAGCGAACACAAAGGTAGCGGACAGGATAGCCACTTCTACGATCATAAATTTTGAAATAATTTCCATGGTATTTGTCCTCAAGAAAGTCTAAAAAGACGAACTTCTCTACCGACTGGTGACTGGTGTTAAAAATACTCCCAGACACATATTTGCTATTATAGACCTTCTGCAGAGCAGTGCCAAAATGTGTCGAAAATGCAAGAAAAAGACATCACATTTGCAACAATGGAACTAATTTTGCGGTCGACTTTATTTCTGTAATTAGACCTATTTCTGTTGATCGTCAATGACCGAAGTTTGATAGGGAATAACCCATGCCGGAACCCCAGTATGATTTTCTCGAACCAAGCCCGGCACTTGCCTGACGCCACGTGCAATAAAGTGCTGCGAATTCTCTCTTTTGAGCACTTCGATCATCTTACCGATATTGATAGATCCCCAACCAGTTGATGCATCCCAACCGGGTCCAGCGGGGTAGCCTTTGACTCCACCATCGGTGTTATGACCGACAGTAATGTCACGATATACTTCAGGGTTTGACTTGCCCAATCTATAGAGAGTTGGATTCCAAAAACCAGTGTCTTTGCCAGTAGCCTGCGAGATCATTGCTGCAGCAACGGCTTTAGCCGGAGCAGAGGCGCTGGTGCCACCAATGGCATCCATACCCTGGTCAGTAAATGTATTCCAGCCACTGCGCGGATCGGCATTACCAGCGATATCAGGAACACCTCTACCCTTGAATGCCGGGTTGTTCAAATTGTCTGGCATAATCACATCTTTCTGGTACTCAGGCACTGGTGTCCGCAACGACCGACCACCACCGGTGGCACCATTGCCAAACCATGTTTTCTCAGAGCCCCAACTGCCATCCGCTTTCAAAATCAACTGTGCGCCACCAACTGCGGTGAAATTCGCTAAACCGGCAGGCAGGTCAACTTGCGCTTTCTTGCCACTCCAGCCGTCGCCGGCACCATCGTCTCCAGAGGCCACAGTAATCGTAATTTTCTTCAGAGCAGCTCTTCTACCAGCATCTTCCATTGCCGCAGCGGCTTGAGCTGTCCAACCTGGTTCATACATCCCCCAGCTGATACTAGCGTGGGTGATTTGTTTCTCGCCAGGTTTAGGGAAAGTGATCCGGTCGATGCCATTGGGCATACCAGTATCGTTGTTAGGCGCTTGAATCATAACTGTCTGAGCCTTAGGCAAGGCCTCCTTGTGAATGACACCATCAAGAGCATTTTCGCCGTTGGCGCCCCGGGGGTCAGAACGTGGAGTAGTCTCACCAATATTGATGACTTTAAATGTCTTAGGATCTATCCCTTTAGATACAAGATACTCGTTCCATCCCTTTGGCATGGTGCCACCAAGCGAAAGGAAACCAGTAGTGAGGCCAGCACCATCAGTGGCAGGGGCATTGTAGGCTTTGAATACTTCAGCGGTATCGAGGGGTCTAGCACCCGAAGTTTTTGCCTTAGCGGCAGCACCAACGGCATCAGCGGCTCCAGTAGAAACAGCACCTTGCACCTCACCCAAAAACTCCGGTGGCAAATCAGATAGCCTGACATAATTTGTATGGAACTGTGGCCGGTTGTCTAAGCCCAAAACACCCTTGATGTGCGGCGCTACATCAGCCGGCACAGATAAAGTGCCGGAGCGGCCGCGATAGATAAAGCCGTTTTGCTCAAACTGTTGCAGATTGGTACCAAAAGCCGTTTGCATTTTATCGACAGAACCTTTGAGGACAATACGTCCGGAAGCATGGGTTTGATCAGTGACAGCCAGACCATGATCGGCAGCAAATTTGTGCACAGCTTGTGACGCAACGGGATCGGTACCAAACTTCGATTCGATTTGGGCGTCAGTTAGTGCCTTGCCACCATTAGTGATGCGGTGGATGTAACGGTCCATCAAAAACGTCGAACCCTTAGTTTTGGCCAAGACAGTAACACTTATATCTTCTGCCGCACTAAGCTCGCCCATGAGCTTGCCCAGCGGCGCAGGCCGCTTGGTATAAAGAAGGTTGGCGCGGTCGCCTTCTATACTGATTTGCGAAGCAATGCTGACGCTCCTAGCACCCAATTGCCCTGCTGAAGATTCAGCTGCAGCCGCGCCCGATGATGACAAGCCCGGTATTTTGTATGATGAAATCTTGTCGTTGACACCATTCCAAAAATTGTGTTTGACCTCGGCAAAACCATCCATGCGCTCAGTGAGCAAAACTTTGTTGGCCGCACCAGCACCAAGCCTATAGCCAGCCATACCGATAGCCGAATTGACCACGAAGGCGCCACCAGCATCTCCCAATTGAATGCCGGCCGCATCTAACTCGCCCATGGTTTTTGCTTGGCCTGCCTTAGAATAAGCATCACCTATTGGAATAGCCGACTCGTACAAGAAGTAGCCACCAATGGCAGTGCCAGCAATTAGACCTGCTGGTCCACCCTTTGGCAAAACGACCTTGAGTGCTGCACCCATCACTGCCGAAGTGGCAACCATCTCAACCAGCTGTTTTGGATGGGTAACATTATCGACAACTGAGTGCACCATGCCAGCAGGCAAGTTGTACAAGCCTTTGGCCGTGACTTCTGCGTAGCGCACCGCAGCGCTAGTTGGTGCAGCTTCAGTTGAATTGAACGCTTGTTGACTTAGCAACTGCCTAGAGTCATTTTGAGCCACACCTGTGCTGTCGCCAGGCCTTTCTATCGGCATACTTGTATCCTCGTCTAATTCGGGGGGAACAGGGAAACCAGCAAGCCCGGGGCTCTATTCACTCTTAAAGTTTGTACAAGTTATATAAGATGCCTAACCTATCTAACTTGTTCAGTTAGATCTTCTTTCCGCCAAACAAGAGAATAAGGCTAGTATTAACTTTTGTACATTGGTGGAAATACGGTTAAGACGAAAGAATGCTGTCTGGGAGCGGCTATTGGGATTTGTCGTTGAGTTCGCCACTTAGAGGTTTTTGGTACATGCTCATCTCAGGCCCTTTGACTTGTCTTCGTTTGAAGCACTTCCAGGCACGTAGCCTGAGCTGTAAGTCTGAATCGGCGTAGGTCTAAGTCTTTGATTTACCTTCTGACGCAAGCGAGACGGCCCTACTCCCCGAGGTGCACCACCAACACCCATCGGCTTCGCTGGCACCGACATCACTCGCGGCGAAGCTGTCATCGGTAGCGCATACTTACCGGCTGGACCAACCTCTCGCGGGAAGTTCAGTTTTTTAAGCGGGAAATCACCAATTGGCCCCGTTAGAGTAAACCTGGCCCGCTCTCTCGCCGAGCGAGCAGGAGCAACAGCATACTCCTTAGCCAAAGGCGAAATTCGGCTTTGGGGTTCAGGCACTTGCGGGCGACCTGTCGCGCCAGGCAGAAGGTCAGGTGGAAAGTTGGGCACTGGGGGCTTGAAATCACAAGTTGGATTTACCTTGACAGCAGTGGGTGTCTCACTCTTCACTGACTTCGTATCTAAAGGAAACGGCTTACTCATACCCGATAATTGCCTTTGAACTTCAGTCATCGACGGTCGGGCTTCAGGACTCGCTGGAACAACAACAATTGGCGCGCGCCGATATGGACCAGTATTAGGGCCATCATCAATGATTTGAATATTCTGTCTTCTTGTGAGGTCTGGAAAGGCGCCAACAAATTTAGGCTCATCTTTCGCGCCAACAGAACAAGCAAATTCAAAATCAACCGTCAAGAGTGCTCCCGCCACAAGCAAAAATCGAAAAATTACGGCCATGACATTTGCCCTCAAAGGAGTCAATCAGGTTTGTCTAATCCGCACTGGACGACCTTTTTCTAAAGTGACGATTGCGCCAGCTAGGAGTTGGTCGCCATACTGGCTGAGTGTCTCTACAATCAAACTAGGTTGCTCAACACTTAGATAGCCTGCAGTTACACGAATGATTCCGCAGTGAGGCCTATTCTCACGAACTGCTAATTCTCCAAAGTCTTTATCTAGAGTAACAAGGATTCTCTGTTCGTCAAATGCCCGCTGAAGAATAGCTTTATCGCCAAGATCCTCTGGTTCTCCAGCCCACACAGCGTCATGACCAGCTTGAGCAAGCGTGGCTACATGCTTGTGTGAAATACCCGTATCTAAAAGAACCTTGAACGGCCTACGCAAACTTTTGATGCTGCTGCTCATTGAACAAAACACATGCTTGGATATCGGCAGCTTCTAACCAAGGATAAGCCTCAAGAAGGGTCTTTTCCGTGTCACCAGCTTCGAGCATACTCAATACGTGCTCTACGGCCAAGCGACGATTTCGAATAATTGGTTTTCCACCAAAGATATCCTTGTTCGTCGTAATTCTAGCTAGTAGGTCGCAGTCCTTCATGATGGATATATACCACGCAATTTGTCGCAAGACAATTGCAAAACCTAAACTGAACCAAATTACTGCAATTTTAAAACTGGGTGGCTCAAAAGGTCGTGACTGCTCTGACCAAGCAGATATATACTAAAATGGCTGCGCCAAAGGAGCTTGAAATACTTGGAAAAGGACTTAAATTGCCTAAGATGCAAAGGACACATGGAGCAGGGATTCGTGCTAGACCACTCACATGCAGTACATCTTGCAAGTCAGTGGGTAAAAGGTCCGGCCGTGAAAAGTGTATGGGCTGCAGGGTCAGTAAAAATACCAGAAGCCACAAGAGAAATCACAACCTACCGCTGCACTGCTTGTGGCTATCTTGAGTCTTACGCCAAATAACGCGGAAAGATTCCTAATTGTGATTGACCGCTATAGTCGTGATCAATGCTGCAGCCTAACAACGGCATACGCAACGGCAGCAAGAATGGCCACAATAATTACGAACAGAAGTATGACATTTGGTTTGCGGGTGTTCGGCTCAGCAACAGACCGCTTACGTCGCTCAACTTCAGCCTCTACGTCCTCAGCTGTAATGTTGTGTTCCTGCATTGGTCCAGCACAGATTTCACGCCATGGTGCACCCGCTAAAGCTTGGCGCACAACAACCTCAAAAACCTGGCCACGGACACCGGAACAACCCTCACTTTCCACTTCTGTAACCTCTATCAAAGACTGACTATAAAATCGCTACCTAGTCTATCAAGAACCAAAGTAAATTGAAAAACAGAGCTTCAAGCCTTGCGCTTCAGCCAGTTGAAGACATCGCTGGCATATTGATGCAAGCCAACCCAAAATGTGAAAAAGGAAACGTCGAAAACGAATCGCGTAGGCGCATCGGCGAAATAATTTGTCAGACAGTAAGCAATTGCAATTACACTCACGTTTACAGCAAGTATTCCTGGAACGAACATCTTATTTACTGGCTGACCCCGCGATATGCCCATGCGACAGGCATAGTCATAAGATCTTAGATAGTGATAGAAACTCGCCATGGCGATGTGAAAAACATAAATGCCTTGTTGAAATTGAAAGACCATGTATTGACGGTAAGTCGCCCAAACCATACCTTCAGCAATCAAAGCCACCGCCAGCAGTGCATATTTCGAAAGTTGTTTGTCTTTCAATTGCCGCCGCAGATTTAGGGCAAATCCAGCACCTATAGTGACTTCCGCCAGCAAGATCAGATTCCATCGGTTGGAAATAATCTCGACAGGTCCAAACAAGGCAAAGGTGAAAAATGCAAACGCCAGCGCTGGGAAAATATAAACTCCTGCACTTGCAGAAGCCTCTGGTTTTTCATTAAGAGTGTTAGTGAAGAGAATCTCGGCCCTGACAAAGTGTGGCAAGAAATAAATCCACATCAGAAAGCTGAACATCATATAGCCGAGAAAATGTCGAAGGGTAAGAAGAACTGCGGCTCCGACAATGAGCAGTGCAAGAAAGGGCGCAATTTTCTTGCGCGCCCGCGACAGAGCCTTGGCCTGTCCATAGTAGGCGTAAACAAAGTGGGCGAGGCCCATCCACCCGACCAAGAAATTGAGATTGAGAATCTCCGGGCTGGTGGGACCGTTAAAAGCATGGGTCGTCGGATAAAGCGCAAACGGCAGCGCATATGCCAGCCCCGTGAGCAGCAACATTCCGGCAAGGGATGATGCGGCACAGTCGACTTCGTTCTGTCCAATTTGGTTCGGTGGCGCGTCAGAAAGCGTATTGGTCATGTTGGATACATACCACACGGCGCTGACTCAGGCAATCGCGACAAATGAACCGAAAAATCGCAACTAAAACTGGGGCGGATAGCATGCTAGTCGAAACCCATTCGATGAATTGACAAAATCGATATCTATCCAAGTAAAGAGTAGTGGAGTACGGTTGCCAAGCGTGTACTCTAAATACATTACGTAGAGGCTATTTAGTGGACCCCAAAACGAAGACTGTAACTTTCAAGAATCCGCCGGTCGCTGAGGCTGTTCTCGGAATTCAATTCGCTCCGCTGGATAAAATGCGAATTACTGATTTCGGACTCTTGTGGCAGCATCTGAAAAACGACTTTCCACAGGTTCAAGAACGCGATCGAATGGTGCCCACGGTCGAACTAAAAGGTCAGTCCATTCCTGAAATTGGCTGGCGATTGAGCAACGTAGTTGAATTGCCACGCGTATGGTTTGTGGGTGAACTATCGTCTGGTGGGCGCCATTTCATTCAGATTCAACCCGACCGCTACTTGTATAACTGGCACGGCACCGGCAGTACAGCCTCGTACCCGTCCTACGAGAGTAATACCAGCGTGTTTTTCTCTAATCTGGACATTCTCCGCAAATATATAGCTGACGCGCAACTTGGCGAACTACAGGTTGATCAATGCGAACTCACATATGTAAACCACATTTTTCTGGACGAAGGCCTCGACTTGTCGGCAATGGCTACAAAGGCTTTTACTGCTTTCGGCAGCGAGATCCCGTTACCAGGTCATCGGGATAGGTTTGCCTTCAATGTCTCTTCCTGGCTGGACGAACTTAACGGAAGATTGCATGCATCGCTTCAGCCCGCCCAGAACATGGAGACCAGGCAAATTATCCTCGACTTCCGAATCATCGCCAGAGGACAACCCCAGGGGTCAGACGACAGCCAGTTGGTAGATTGGTTCAACATGGCGCATCATTTTGCTCTAGACAGCTTCAAATCATTAACAACGTCGGAAATGCACAAAAGATGGGGTATATTAAATCCATGAATACCTTAATGTGTGATGAAGAGTTTGCTCTGACGGATCAGCTGCCACTTAGTGGCAATGTTATGCTTCGCCGCCAAGGCACCGATGGGCTGACAGTTGGCTCGTATTCATCCTGGCATCGCTGGGCCATAGATGAGTTAGAACAAATCAATCTCCTTACTGAAGGCTGGGATGGCGACCAAGCACCGCGACCCGATAAGTACATGGTGGCAAGTGCCTGTGGTTTTGTGGGTTTCCTTAGTCGGCATTTCCCAGCTTTACCTTCTCCATCTGTCTCTCTATCACCAAACTCGACGGTTTTTCTGACTTGGTCCCAAAGTACTCGAACGCTTGACGTAGAGTTCACGAACTCTGATACCGTCCGATACTTTTTCAAAGATCGGGCCACAAATGAAAGGCAACCGGGAACCTTGCGTCACAACAGATTTGATGGATACATTCTCTCTCGACTGAAAGAAATTACTGGCATTGATATCTGCGAATACAGTCACCAAACCGCCTGACGACGCCGTCGTACTGAGAATCATTCGTCCCGGCGCGAAACATCAGGGCACCACCGGCGATGACAGAACGCCAGCCAACTTTCAGCGGCGACGCTTGCGAAAGCTTGGTGACAAGATGGAACCAGGACTTTCTGTATCAATCTCTGGCGTCATTAGCGACAAAGAAGTTCTGCAGAGCTTCGCTCAGGACGGTAACATTGCTGGCTTGAAGCTTGCGGAATGCACGGTTGCCGAACTACGTGATGCCGGATTTGTGGTTGCCCTTAAGCCAACTATCAAAAACGAAGCGCACGCACAGTTGCGATGCGTCGCTTGCGATTTTAAGGATATCGACTGCTTTCCCTCCGATTGTTCCGACTGCAAACTCGACCGCTTAGAATTCCAGCGTGAACTAGCTGACCTATTTAGGCCGCACACAATCAATAACGTGACTGCTTGACCTTGCACTGGGTAAACAAAGACGAGAGAATATTCGAAGTATCTCCACGCGCCTGCAGCATGAGCCATGAGCGAAGACTTCAAAAAGAAAGACAGCGATCACCAGACTGAAGGGCCAGAAAATCGGCCCGAGAATAGACACGAGGGTCGACCTGAGAATAAAGCCGCGCGCGAGGTCAGCAGCATCGACTCGACAATAATGAATCTCATCGCCAAGAAGCGCACCAACTCAAGCTCTGGCTCTCTCGATGAATCGCAAGACCACAGCCTAGAAATTGACTTCGGCGGCAGCGTCGAATCACGCAAGAACCGATTGCCCAGCGAGCTACTCGCCCAGGCAAAAGAGCCGACTGTGTTTAAGCCAATGCCAATCCCCTCGATAGAAGTTAGGAGACCCGGTGACGCTCCGACCCCGCTGACAGATTTAACGGCCCCCTCCGATCTAATCAATAGCCGCACCGAGCTGAAGCGCTTAGTGGAAGCAAAAATTCAAAGCCCGAGTGAGCGCAAGCAATTTCTCGATGACATAGACCATTTCGAAGCTAATTTTGACCAACGAAGCGGCAAAAGCTCCACTGGCAAACTGCGCGAAATGGCCGATACCTATGCCCAACTATCACGCCTACTGTCGGCCGACACCGATATATTGGCCAAGTACCCGCAATGCCAACTCAAAGAAGGCGAAACCCCTTGGCGCGTGCGCGTGGCCGAGCAAATCATTCACCAAGCCGCCGAGCCGTTCACCATAAGTCAGGGCAAGCTGGCAGTCTGTGCCGCAGCTTCACTAGAGGTGCGTGAATACTACCGCGAGCCAGCAGCAGTTGCTCGACTGGTCACTGACGTGCTGCTCACTGGCAAGTACGAAGCGACTGCAGGTGGAACGAAGGTTGACCTGACGAAATGCCCAGACAATTTGATACCTGATCCGTTTTCTAAGCAATTTTCGGTGGAGAAGGAAGTTAAGGGCGAGCCAATTTATGTGTGGAATTTGCCTTACTCAGACGCTAGAAGCTTTGCATCACAACTCTTTGAAGTGACAGCAATCAACTTAGTCCTTCAACCACGTGGCTACAGATATGAGCAGCCAGTGCCGTCTGATTACGCTAGGGTAGAAAACCGCGCCAATGGAAAAACAGTAGATATTAGAACCCATGAAGCAAAGCCTTGGGGAAGCGGCGAAAACAGAACTTTCGGTGATGCTGAAATCGCAAGTGCCGCCTATAAAATTACCGGAAAAGATGAAGGCTGGTTTGTAATTTCTGCCGGCAGTTTGACCCAACGCGAAGCAGCCACCACTGAGATTCGAAAAATTTATGAATTCGACAACAGAGACCTGCAAATACAAAATGTCTTCAGCCCAACTGAGGTTCTTGCAGCATTGCGCCGCACTCGCGAGCAAGATGAGTGGCCACCAATCGTTCGCATCGACGCATCGTTAAAACCCGTAAATCAGACGAAGGGAGGTGCCCACTTCTTAGTCATCAGCGATATTTCAGCCAATGGTATTAAATTATCATTCGACAACTCATGGGAAGAGACAAGAGATAGAAACGGAGAACCCACCACCCCTGTTGCTGAAATCGCTGCAAGTATTCTCTCGAATAATATTTCGCCCGGGGCCGCTAACATTGCCTTGCTGAGCCGGGTAGACTACTTTCACAACCACCCTGGTCTACTGAAGCTTCAAATAAAGAACTGGCTTGAGATACCAAACAAGATAAAATCAGCCCAGCCACCAGTCACTCCTGCTGAATATGAGCGACAACATCCAGATCCTGAGTTGAAAGATTGGATTGCACGCCACCCAGATGACAACCAATTGACCTGGTGGAAATCATCAATAGAGAAATGGCTTGATAAATATCCCGCAGAACGTCCTAATCACTAGCGAATTCGGAGAATTTGATGCTACTCGAACCACCACCTAATTTCCCAACGCAAAACGACGTCGCCGAAGTCAGGTATTTATCGCGGACCAAGAGTTCTGAAACAATTGCAGGTCTGCCACCACCATCGAGAAATAGACCGAAAGAAGAAAAGTCAATTTACGTTTCAGAAATTCAATCTCGCGACTTATTTCAATCACTCCCTATCATTTCAATGACAATACCAAGAGGTCGATGGTTAGTAGAGAAGATACCCAGCGGTCATTTTCACGGCTACGACGTCACTTTAAAGAAACATGGCTTGGAGATCAGCTTTAGCAGCGATGGAGTACCAGATGGAGAGAACTCTCAATTTAAAAAAATAATTAACCGCGAACCTTCTCAGTTAACTAACGATGAAATTGCTTATTTTTATCCAAGTGGTTCATTCGTTGCCGGTCACACAGAAGAACTCAACGGCAAACGTGTGATTGTGTTTGAGGGCCACTCGAAAGATCAGAACTTAGATGTGTACCGGCTTGAATTCAACCATAATCCGGATGAGTCTGGAGTATGCGTGCCAGCAATGATTACTTTCATAGCTTCGCCATCAGAATTTAAGCAGCATATAAAGAGTGTTAAAGCGGCATTGAAAACCATTCGCTGGATCCACAAAGTCGATATCGATCCGAGCAAATAGTAGAGGAGTAAAAAGATGCTACTCGAACCACCACCTTATCTCCAAATGCATACTGACGTTGCCGAAGTCAGGTATTTATCGCGGACCACGAGTACCGAGACAATTGCAGGCCTGCCACCATCATCGAGAAATACTCCAAAAGAAGAAAAGCCAATATACGTTTCAGAAATTCAATCGCGCGATTTATTTCAATCACTCCCTATCATTTCAATGACAATACCAAGAGGTCGATGGCTGCTAGAGAAGCTACCTAGTGGGCTGCCTAATGCCTACAATATTTGGCTAAAGAAGGACTCATCTATAACAATTAATTTCGGCAGCGGTGGAGTTTTGGAGGGAGCGAACTCTCAATTCAAAAAAATAATTAGCCGCGAACCTTCTCAGTTAACCAGCGCTGAAATTGCATACTTTTATCCAAGTGGTTCATTCGTTGCCGGACATACAGAGGAGCTCAACGGCAAGCGTGTAATTGTGTTTGAGGGACACTTCAAAGAAAAGAACTTAGATATATATCAGCTTGAATTCAACCATAATCCAGATATGTCTGGAGTTTGCGTACAAGCAGTGATTACTTTCTCGGCTCCGCCATCTCAGTATAAGCAGCATATAAAGGCTTTTAAGGCTGCATTGAAAACCATTCTATGGATCCACAAAGTCGAAATTGATCCGAGCAAAGGGTAGGTTAGGTAGGATCTCTACAATGCCGCTTGTAGCTCAGAAACACTTTAGAGATGAAAATGAACAACAATATTTTTTGGCTTCTAGCGCTAACAGTCACGCGGCGCAAGTCCCCTCGGTAGGACTCTGTAGCAACTCTACCGTCCTGCCGTCTGGGTCACGCACGAGTGCGCGCAGCCCCCATTGAGTCTGTCGGGGCGCAACGGGCTGTCCTATTGCGCATAGCGCCTCCCTGATGTTGTCCACCCTGACACCAAGCCGGAGCCCCGGATCTGGTATCACTCCATCTGCGCATGGATAAAGTTCGAGCACAAAATCGTCGCCTAACATTGCAGCGTAGTGGTCAGGACCGCTGCCGTGCTGCTCACTCTCAAAACGCGCACCCAAGGCCGAGTAGAACGTTCGCATCTCCTCTAGCCTGGGGGTGCGCAACACAAGCAAGTTGAGTTTCATTTTGCCTCCTCCAACTTGAGTTCCATCTCGCAGTCCGGGAAAACCACCTTCACCACCAGCGTGGCGCCGAGGGCCTCTGCGTACTTCTTCAAGGTGGACAGAAGAAAATCCGACCTAGCCTCCGCCCGAGAGATCGATGCCTGCTTGCTTCCAAGTCGTCGTGCAATCTCCTCTTGCGACAGACCGCGTTGCTCGCGGAGTTCCTTGAGTCTGACGGCTTCTGGGGGAACGGTCGGACGCCGGCTGGCTACGAGTTCTACGATCCTTGGAAGCGCGTTTTCCAGAGTTTCGTAAACTTCGTCAGCCCCTTCGCCGTAGCCGTGTGTAGCGTTCGAGACGATACCGAAGCCTTTACCCTTCTGCCAAGCAACCGCAAGGTGATAGTCTGGCAGGAACAGATCCAGCGACCACACCCCACGTTTGGCGAGAGGCTGGTCGACAGTGATCCTAGCGGCCGGAAACGATCTTGTAAGGAACCGCTGCATATGGCGGATCTCGTTCATCTCAGTAGACTTGCTTGCAGTCTTTATCGCAGCCTTGTTCATTCCCAGACCCCTTTTCCGTTGGCTCCCGGCTTCGTAAAATCGACTTCGTTGGTGGCGATTACCTTCACTTCGATGGCACCATTCTTAGCAATGTACGTGTTGTGCCCGAAGTTTCTGTACCTGACCACGTCGGGGAAACCATCGACCGCGTAAGACCTGTCAGGCTGCGGCGGGTAAAGCCTACCATCCGTCTGGAAGTTGTCCGGATTGTAGGGCACGCCGCTATGCTCATCTTCGACCGAATTGAGAGTGTCGCAAAGTAGTGCATAACTCTCGTCATGCGTGCTTGCATTAGGTGCAGCTTGCAATCGTGCATAGAAAAGCTGTAGGCGAGTATATCTGTCCATCCAGACTTCTAACCTCCCAACCTTGCAATTATACCTTCAAGGGCATATACCGTCAAGGGTATACACTGTCGATGCAATAATGACTGTTATCCAGATTCGCACGATCATCAACTAGCGGTATCAAGAAACACACGCTCTCATAGTGAGGGCTCGATTTGTCAGCTGATATTATGAGCCTTGCCAGTCGAATCGCAAAGGAGTTAAAGTGATTGAGTTCAAAACAGGCAACATTTTTGACGAACCAGCCGATGGCCTGGTTAACCCTGTCAACTGTGTTGGTGTAATGGGTCGTGGCCTTGCGGCCCAATTCAAAAAGCTCTATCCGCAAAATTTCAACGACTATGCGCAGGCCTGCAAAGACAAACAAGTTCAACCAGGAAAGATGTTTCTAGTCAAAGTGAGTGATTCAACAAACCCTCGCTTCATCATCAACTTTCCGACAAAACGCCACTGGAAAGAAAATAG
>JAGOSY010000062.1 GCA_018062085.1 bacterium
GGTTTGAGACTGAACATGATTCCGGTGCTTCAAGAGAACGGCACAATCAACTTGCAGATTTCTCCTGAAGAGCGAATCATCGCAAACGAACTAGCATTCACTCTCGGTTCTGCAGCTTCTTCAATTCCTGGTTTCACCACAAGAAAAACCCAGAGTATCGTTGAACTCAAACCGGGTCAGGAACTATACCTCTCAGGTTTAGTCACTACCAACAGCGGTCGTGAATTGACCAAGACTCCACTTCTAGGTGAAGTACCAGTTCTTGGAGCTCTCTACCGGTCCAAGGCATTCAGTAAGAACGAGAGTGAACTTGTAATTGCTGTAAGACCAGAAATCATCCTTCCAGGTACTCCAGGTCAGCTCAAGCTTCCTGAAGATATCGGCCGGGTTGAAGGTCCACGTGACATGAACGTCTTCCAAGTTGAACCAACTGTAACTGATGAACGTCACTACTCATCGGGTCGGGCAGAACGTCACCAAAAGACTTCTCCAACCTTGCCTGAAGGCGCTCCAATTCCTGATAACGAATAAGTTCGAGTTCATTCCGATTGCATGATAACGAGAAGGGGCCGCGATAAGCGGCTCCTTTTTATTGATGAAGCTGTTAAACTCTTAGTATGCTGCTAACTTTTAAGGCTACTAGGGCCTGTCTTTTAGTTCTCGTTTTGTTTTCCGTGTTTGTCTTGTATGCCTGGCAACCACTGGATCTCGTTTCGCCAGCGTATGCCGCAAATAAGCTAATGTTGCCGCCAGTTTTTGGCAATCATATGGTGGTGCAGCGAGATAAGCCTATAGTTGTCTCAGGTAAGGCTGTAGCTGGTGCTGCAGTTCAGGTTGATGTCGCTGGTACAGTTGTCGCCACCATCGCCGATGCTAAAGGTAAGTGGCGTGTGGTCGCCCCGGCCCGACCTCTTGGCACTCCATTCACAATTACCGTGTCTTCAACCGGTGAAACGGTTACCATTCGCGATGTACTGGCGGGCGATGTTTATCTTTGTGCTGGTCAGTCTAATATGTTGTTGCCGGCTGCCGTAACTAATGACTGTCGTCACCTCAGTACTCTTAAGAACGCGAGAACTCGTTTTTTCAATCTCAGTAAGGGCGATCGCATCGACCTATACTTCAATGCTGCCAAAGAAGCTAACTTAGAGGGCCGCACAGAGAAAGATGATTATTATGATGGTGAAGGTTTTAAGTGGATTAATGCTGACGATCCGGAAATTGAGAATCGCTCAGCCGTAGCTGTGGCTTTTGCTTATCGTCTGCGCCAGCTTGTCAGCGATGATATTCCGATAGGAATAGTGCAGTGCACTATTGGTGGTACTAATATCCAAAGTTGGATACCAACTACTGAGGTACCAGAAAAATACGTTGATACTAAGACTTCAACGCCTGTAGGTTATGTCTACGACAAGTATCTGGCCCCGATGGCTGGGCTCAACTTTAAGGCAGTGCTTTGGTATCAAGGTGAGTCTGATGTAGAACGATTTACCTTTTACCCCAGGCTGTTTGCCATCATGACGCAGCAATTGCGCAAACGCTTTTCGCCAGATATGTCGTTTTTTATTATTCAATTGCCAAACTGGGGCGCAAAAGGCAGTATTGCCCCTAGTTTAACTGCCTATTTTAGAGAAGCGCAGCAAAAGGCCAGTATGGTGCCAAATTGCTTCTTGGTGCCCACTATCAATTCTGAAATAACTGATTATGCGGAGTTGCATAGCAACAATAAACTTACCGTCGGCAGCAATGCTGCTCAAATGGTGGCAGGACAAATCTACAAAATTGAGCATGCTCTGACCCCTCGTTATGCCACGGTTGAGAGGGTGGGGCCGGAGCTGAAAGTGACATTTTCATATCTAGATAGTGGTCTTGAGCTCAGAGGAAAGAAGTTCACGGCTTTTGAGATTGCTGGAGCTGACGGTCAGTTTAAGCCGGCCAAAGCCAGGCTTGAGGGTGATGCCCTGTATTTATCTAGCGCCTTGGTGCATGAGCCCGAACATTGTCGCTACGCCTGGGCTGACAACAGTGTGGCTGCGCTTTTCAGTAAGACTGGTATGCCAGTATCACCATTTCGCTCCGATTCATTGCCTTTAGTTGGCAATAAATCAAAGATGATGGAAATGCTGATTTACAACAAGTCGTTATAACTGCTTTTTGTCTAAGGTCTATTTCTTGCGCTGTGCTTTCTTGGCCAGTTTCGCTTGATACTGTTCCATAAAGTCACTAGATTCACGGGGAAACTGGCTGGTGAAAATGTCGAGCACCAATTTGACGGCGGTTGAAAGAAACTCTTCGCGCTCGTATTCGGGCATATAGCAATTGGCTAGACCAATTTTGTCTACGATTCTAAGCAGACCTTTTTCTGATAGCCTGACCATTGTGGTCATAACAGTTGTGTAGGCGATGTCACGATCTTGCCTCAGGGCGTCAAATACATCTCTGACGGTTACTGTGGGATTTGCTAGTTTCCAGACTAGCTCCATAATTTCGCATTCCAGATCGCCTAAGAACTTTCGCAGGCCTTTTTGGTTAAATCGAAAAGAGGCGTTTTCGTCGTTTAATCGCATATTTTTTCAATTGGTAAACACTACTAGCTATCGTAACATAGTCTGTAGGAGGACAACAGACTTACAATAGTAATATTTCTTTCCTCATTGAGAATCCCGAATGTCAACTCCTTCAAACAATCTCATTTCCCCTAACAGCACTCAAGCTTCTTGCCCTGTGGTCTTTCTTGACCGTGATGGCACTCTCAATGTTGAGGCTGGTTATATCAAAGATGTGGAGAATCTCAATTTGATTGAGGGGGCTGGCGAGGCCATCGCCAGGTTGAATCAAGCAGACGTGGCCTGCGTGCTTGTCACCAATCAGACTGGGGCTGCAAGAGGTTATTATCCTGAGAGTCATATAAGCGCTTTGCATGAGCGTCTGGTAAAGCTTTTGGCGCTATCTGGTGCTCACCTTGATGCCATTTATTATTGCCCCCATCTCTCTCGTGAGGAAGGCGGCACTGTAGCGCCTTATGATATTGCTTGCAATTGTCGCAAGCCTGGGCCGGGCTTAGTTGAGCAGGCCTATCTCGAAAATCCGCGGCTCAGTCGCCAATTGGCTTTTGTTGTTGGAGACAAAGCTACCGATGTTGAGCTCGCCGTCAATTGTCATATCAAAGGAGTGCTAGTGGAAACTGGTTTTGGCAAAGACGTTCAGTCTGGTACTTATCAGTGGCCGGTCAAGCCTGATTTTCAGGCCGGCTCTATCGTTGAGGCTGCTGAGTGGATATTGGCATCAATTAAGAAATTACACTCGCGAGCGCAGCAGTAGGCTGACTTCGCTCAGTAAATTGGGAATATCGAAGGGCTTGGGCAGATAGAGATCGGCTCCAGCTTCTAGAGCTAGTGACTGGTCTGGGTGAGAAGTGGCCATCACTATCCAGATCTTTGACAATACGTCGTCTGCTTTTAACGCGCGACAAAGATTCCAGCCGTCCATTTTTCTATCTATCAAATTTGATTCAAGTAAAATCAAGTCTGGTGGCTCAAATCGTGCAAGCTCAAGGGCGTCATCGGCTGAGCTTGTCACTTGCACCATGTAGCCTTCAAGGGCCAGTGTTTCTTGCAGCAGGCAGGCCATGGCACCGTCAGGCTCAACTACTAAGATACGCGAGATGTGTTTGATCAACGTGGCTGGATCGGAGTTGTTTTGCAGCATACCTGCTAAGCTGTGGCCCTGACCCTGGCCTGAGCTTGCCGCTTGTAGTTCTTCTTCGATGTTGCTGTCTGAAACCCAGAAAGAGCCTTGTCTTTGTTTCGCTACATTGCGGTGATCGCGGGCCGTGGTTAAGACATCAATGTATGACTGGAATTTTTTAACGGTATTGCTGACGATACCAATTGCGATCGAAATCAGAGGCACTCGTCTACGAATACCGCCGCGGCCTGTGGAGATTAGATAGCCCCGAGCGATGTCACCTTTTGGATAAAACCTCGAACTGACATTATCGAATTGCTGGCATATTAGCTCAGCTTTTCTCTCGGCTACTTCTGGTCTTGTTACCATGATAAAGTCATCGGCTTCAAGGTGGCCAACAAATTCAGTTTCGTCGGCGCAATCAAGTAAGATTGCTGCCAGCGCCTTAATAAGTTGATCTCCAGCTAGATCGCCGTAGGTTTCGTTATAAACCCTGATTTTATTCAAGTCGAGAGACATAACCGACCAGGCCTTATCTGAATAGAGGCATTGTTCAAGCATGCGACGAATTAGATTTGGGCCCGGTAGTTGTGTTAGAGGGTTTGAAAATTCTTCTTGCCTGCGCCTTAAGTGAGCAAGAACCCTTATGGCAAGCTCGTTTTTGTCAATTGGATCACCGAGCACATCATCAGCACCATAGCGAAAGGCATTGATTCTTTCGGTTACATCGGTAGATGGATGGAGCAGTACCAGCACCGGGCGTGGTGGCGCAAGTGTGGCTCGGATTTGTTGGCAATAAAGTCTGCCGTCACCAGAGCTAACGCCATCAAGCTGATTGGGAAGAATAATGATGTCTGGATGAAGGAATGAAAGCAATTCATTTGCCTCTTCAAAAGAGGTTACTGCATGAACTTTGCTACCGGTTTTTTCTAAAACCGATGAAAATTCAGCAGCCAGTCGGGCTTGATTGATAATGAGAATGACAGGGGTGGGGAGGAGCACTTAATCCCTCCCTCTGGCAGCTTGTTGTTCCAATGTAGCGGCCGGTAGCTTCACCGTAAAAGTAGTATTGCCCGGTTGGCTGGCAACACTGATTTGGCCGCCAAGTGCAAGACAGAGCGAGCGGGTTATATAGAGGCCGAGGCCAGTTCCTTCGGTTTGTCTGACCAGTGGATTGTCAAGGCGTCCGAACTTGGAAAAAACTTGGGGTAAGTGTTCTTCAGGAATACCTACACCTTCGTCACTGATTGAGAATTCGACCATCTCAACATCGCTAGAATTATTCTTCTCTTTTTCTTTTTCTAGCCCACGGGCCGAAATCGTAACTGTGGTGCCAGCTGGTGAATATTTGATGGCGTTATCAATAAGGTTTGTGAGAATCTGCTCTAGCCTATCAGCGTCAGCCCATACAGGTGTTAGACCAGCAGGCACGCTAACTATTATTTTGTGATTCTTGGCTTTGTCGGTAAGATTTTGTTGCACTCTTTCAATGGCATCGCGGGGGTCAATGGCGCGAATAGTTAGTTGCAGTTTCTTTGATTCGAGCCTAGAGACGGCAAGAATATCTTCTACCAGTCTGGTCAGCCGGTCTGCTTGATCTTTGATGATGCCAACATAGCGTCTTTGCTGCGAGACATCGAGCCTGTCGCCTGCCCTTAGAATTGTATCGGCAAAGCCTTTGATGCTAGTAAGAGGCGTGCGCAGCTCGTGTGAGACAGTACTGACGAATTCGGTTTGGGCTTGCTGTAATGAGTTAGCTTGGATGACATATATAATCGTCAAGAAACCCCAAGGTGCGTCTTTTGTTTTGCTTGCCGATGAGTCGGTGAGGGGAAAGCGTGAAGCTGGCATAACGAATTCAACGCCAGCCCTGGTCAGCACCGTTACTGGTTTAGGATCGCTCTCGTCTTCACCAGACTCTTTACCAGATTCTTTTTCAGAGTCTGGTTCCTCGTGACCATGCCAGTCAACCATTGTGGCGATTTGATGGCCAACGATTTCTTCTATCTCTGCGCCAATCAGTTTGGCGAAAGATGGATTGGTAGTAGTGATTAATCCCGCTAAGTCTGTCACTACAACAGCATCGGCAGAATTAAGAAGAAGGGTGCGATAGATTTCTTCTGACTCAATTGACACGGTTATTTTTTCACTGCACTTGCGGCTATTCCTGAAATCTAACTTAGCATTAGATAATGGGGCCGATTCGCATTACAACCTATCCTTAAGGTTTAGCGCATTAATTGAACACCTTGCCGTATATTGTCTATGCCAGATCAGTCAAATCAAGTAGTTCTTTTAGTCGATCTTCGTCTGTAAGAAAGCGATAACCGATTAAGGCCTCAAAGGCTGTAGCTTGCCTTAGAGTGGTTTGTTCCACATTGCGTCTAAAGCCTGCGGGCTTGAGATTGCGGGCGCGCCTGACGATGTCTAGCTCATCTTCTGTTAGATTCGGTTTAAGTAGGGCAATCAGTCGAGCTTGTTCTTTTGAATTGACGCGAGAAACAACTTGATCGTGCATGTTTTTTACTGTGACTGAGGCCAGAAGCTCGCGTTCTCGTTCAAACAATTCAAATACGGCATCACCAAGGTGAGCTAGGCTGCGCAAAGGAATCTCTTTGACCTGCTTTAGTCGCTCTTGCTCGCTTAGAGCTTTATTAAACGATTTGCCGAATAGCATATTTTCTCGCTTATTCTCCCTTAGATAGCGCTATTTTCGGCCAGTGCGTTTGGCCAAAACTTCGGCCAGCGCTTGCCAAGCAAAGTTAGGTAGAGATTGAGCCATGCGACCTAGGCGCCAAGGCTCTTTCAATAAGCGATAGAGCCATTCACAGTGAAATTTTTGAAAAGTTAAAGGAGCGCGTTTGACAAAACCTGTCCAGACATCAAAGCTACCGCCAACACCAATCATAACTGCCTGGGGAAATAGATGTTTGTAATGGTCAATGAAAAATTCTTGTTTCGGTACACCGAGTGCTACGAGCATTAGTTTAGGTCTCGTTTCTGCCATCCCTTCGAGAATCGCTTGCTCTTCAGCCTTATCGTAAAATCCATTTTGATAAGCCACTATTTTGAGGCCAGTATGCAGCTTCGGCAGGTCTTCTATTAACTTATTCATCACTTCTGGTCGACCGCCAATCAAGGCAACTTCCTGGCCTAATCTTGCCGCGCTAGCAAGGGCGCTGGCGGCTAGTTCGATGCCGGGGAGTCTCTGTACGTTGGAGTTCTTTGCTTCAGCTAGGCGTAAGGCCCAGACTACGCCAGCCCCGTCAGGTACTACTAAATTGGCATTGCGAATGATGCGATCAAGCTTCTGATCTTTTTGAGAGGCAACCACCATCTCTGCATTAATAGTCACTACGTGCAGGGCTTGATAGTTTTGCCAGGCATCTTCTATCACTTCAATGGCCGCGCTTTCATTGACGAGATCAACTGGGTAACCAAGTACGTGGTCTCTGCTTCTTATTGCTGGTAATGGCATTTTTCTTAGTGGTATCGTCTGTAGTATAAAATCGGTAGTTAGGTCGCCAGAATTTTAGCTATAAGAGTACGGTTCTGGCAAGCCATTAGTCTGCAATCTTTGGCTTGATTGTTTGCTACTGCTGCAAGCTCATTGTAGTTGCTTAGGGCGTCTGCAATTACTTTATGCCAATCGCAATCATGGTTATCTTCGTTTTTGCTGAAGGTAAGATTGGGCTGATTGAATTGTTTCAAAACAATTTCTACTTTGGGATCATACGATATACCAATCACTGGTTTGCCGCTAGCTAGAGACATAATTAGTGAGTGTAGGCGCATGCCAATAACCATATCGAGAGATGCTATCAGCGATAGCCATTGACTGGGCAAAAGCTTGGTATTTGGCGATAACCAGACGGTGCGATCTTTGCTCTGCCATTGGTCAACAAAAGATTGCAGAATTGGCCGGTCTTGCTCGTCTTGCAATGGCAGCATCACTAATATGGCCGAAGTATCAAGCGTTGCTTCTAAGGTTGCTACCAATTTTTTCAAATGATCTTGTCTGAAGCCAGCGCCACTTCGCAGTGAAATACCGATAAGATTCGGCTTAGCTCTGGAGCCAGAGCGATATCCAGCCAATAACTCGCTCACTGCCTTAGGCAGAGTTGATGGTTCAAGGGCCCAGACTGGGTCTGCGGTCTTTATGCTCTTTGCCTGCAGTCTCCAATGTTCAAGTTGTTTATAAGAGTTGTCGTCTCGTACTGAAATATTCTCAGCTAATTGCAAAAACTGCTTGGTTAGATTTTGGCTGATAGATTTTTTTAGGGGGCCTAATCCCTGAGCATATATTAGTATTTTGCTTCCAAAGATGCGGGCTATAGTGATCAGACTGCCGTAGTAAACAATTGACTTGAGCGAGTCGGTATCTTGAAATAGCCCTCCACCGCCACTAATAAAGAGCTTTGTTCGTGGCAGAAGAGTGATTATTTCTTTTAATTTCCAGCGGTTGACAGTTTGCACTGCAAATTGTGTTCTTGTCAGCAGCGGGTTATTTGAGAGCACGACAATGTCGCTAGGGCTTATCTTGGCCGCTTTTATTTCGCTGATTAGTTGCTCTAGTATGGCTTCGTCGCCGAGATTGTCGAAGCCGTAGTAGCCGGATATCAAAACCAGTGAGCGCGCCATAAAATTTCTTACTCTGGAAGCCTTGTCTGTTCAGGATTTTAGCACTTGCAACAGGACCTATTGGCTTGATATATGCCATGGCTATATTGTGTTGGGTGCTGCTTTTGCCATATCATCTATTGATGGCAGCAGATTTCGTCAGTATTGAGTCGGTCGAAAGTTTGATCACCAGAAATGGTATTCAGGCACTTGGCAGCGCTGCGGCAAGCTGGTTTGAGATTAAACCCCGCAGTGTCGATGACCTAGTTGCTGTTCTGCGCCTTTCCTTGTCGCCAAATTCTCAAAAATATGCTTTTTTTCCGGGC
>JAGOSY010000063.1 GCA_018062085.1 bacterium
CTCTCTAATTGCCAGAGAGCGTTTATACAACGGTTCAGCTGCTGCATACTTGCCAATGATTCGGTAGAGGTCAGCTAAATTGTTTAGATCTGTGGCTAAATTAGGGTGATCTTTACCGAGCGCTTTCTCATCAATTGCAATAGTGCGTTTTAGTAACGGCTCTGCATCTGTGTACTTGCCTCGTTTGCAATAGACTTCAGCCAGGTTGTTTAGACTTGTCGCTACGTCTCGGTGATTTGGACCAAGGGTTTTTTTTCGTAAGCTTACAGAGCGTTTTAATAGCGATTCTGCTTCGGCATACCGGCGTTGCCTGTAGTAGACGATAGCTAGGTTGTTTAAGCTTTTCAATACATCCAGGTGATTGGGGCCAAGGGTTTTTTCAACAATTGTTAGAGAGCGCTTGAATAGTGACTCCGCTTTGGCGTATCGACCTTGTGTAACATAGAGGAAAGCAAGGTTGTTAAGGCTTGTCGCTACAGCTGGATGATTTGGACCCAGTGCTTTCTCTCGTATAGCCAAAGAGTTCTTGTACAACGGTTCAGCCTTGGAGTATTTGGCTTCAGCCCTGTAGACTTCAGCTAAGTTGTTTTGAGCCGTAGCTACTTCAAGGTGGTCAAGGCCTGATCGTTCTGCTGCCTTTAGTCCCTTTGAAAATAATTTCTCCGCTTCTGCATATTTTCCGTGCTCATATGCTTCAGTGCCAGCTTTGTCGTATCTATCAAGCTCTGCATTGGCGAACGCTGGAATAATTGTTGAGGAGCAGAATAGAATCAGCGTGAGCTTCAAGTGCTTAAGGCGGCGATTTAACAAGAAGCTATAACCCCATCGAGCATTGAATAGAACAATTCTGACAATTTCATAATAGCCGCGGCCAGCTAAGGCGGAAGATATGGCAGGCATTCTCTACTCAAACTGTTACTTATGCGACCGTTTGAGTGATATTCTATTTCCCGACAAAATACTTTGATTGATCAATGGTAGCTTGGGTAAATCACCTGCTTTTGGATTGAGCGTATTTGAAGGTCTATGCACCAAACTGTTAACTGGGTTTTGCTGTACAAATTCAAGGCCGGCTTGCCGTCGGAGTTTGTCGAGATGCGTGTTGACGATAAGACGGTCACTTGCTGCACGGGGCAGGCCAAGACGTGGGGTGAATGCCAGGAATTCTCGTTTGTCGATGTTGAGAGAGCCAACACTGCATTTCGTCAGAAGCTATCCGAAATGGAAGCCGCTGGATTTCTGTTGACGCGAGAATGGCATTTTAAGCCAGCCTCCTTTGACTACGATTGTTTGGCAAATGAGATCGCCACTTCCGCACGGAAGGCTTTAGCAGCAGTTCGCGAAGCACACCCCAACGAAAAGATAACGGCCTATGCTGTTACCAGCGACGATAGCGTTATGACGCTAGGTGCAGTCGCTAACAGTGCAGAGGCTTTCCTTGCCGTCAATAACGATCCAGATATATTGTGGAATGCAGCAGAATGGTTGTTTTACGAAGGGGCTGAATATTTTGACATTCCCTATCGCATGCTTTTAATTCGCTGTCGCGATGAGCTAGAGCGTGAAACAATACCATTTCAGGAATTCCATGCCGGCGTTGTTGAAGCTTGTGTCAGAGCGCTCGAAGAACTTGATAAAGAGGGCTTGTTTGGCGCCGGTCAGGATCGTGAAAACAGCATTCTTCTCTTTCAAATCATAGACTCTGAATATCAGGACGAGGCTGTAAAACGACTGAATACTCCAGACGCATACCGGCGCTTCAGAGAATGGTGGGAAGCCTGGAATTGATGAATCTTACGAACCCGATGAACTCTGTAAGCAACCCTAATGTAGCGGTGCAAAAATTGCTTCGTCATTTCCCTTGAGATTGCCGCGCTCTTTGGCAATCAGCTTCGTGTGCGGAAATACTTTGCGCAGAGAGTCTAATTGTGCTGGTTCATAGTCTCTCTGTGGCAGCACTATTTGCCTCAAGGGCAGATCTTTTAGTTGTGCAAGACCGTTGAGTGAAACACTGGTGCCGAATAGTCTAAGTGAGGTCAATTGCTTCAATGCGGTAAGGTATTTGATGTTGCGATCATTGACAGTGCGGTTGCCTGAAATGTCTAGGTCCGTTAAATTGGTGCACTTAGCGATACTCTTGATTGCCTGCTCATTGGGATGGCAGCGACCAACGTCGAGTGAGGTCAACTTTGGATATCCACTGAACAATTCGTAAGTATCAGGCGTAAGTTGATTGAGCGGAATGTTGATGGTATGCAGCTTTTTTAGGCCTGTTAAGTCTTTGAATGCTTTGCCTTTTACTAAAGTAGAGAATAAAGTCATGCTCTCTAAGTTGATCAAGGTCTTCGCTTGGGAGAGCCCTTCGTCGGTCACTTCCGACCGATCTAGGTTTAATTTCTTTAGTCCAGTTAGGCAAGCTACATACTTCATTGCTTTGTCGCAAAGCCCATCTTCGCCGTCATCGAATGATGAGAAGCGCATACGAATGCTATCGAGGCAATCGGGTGGAATATCTTTTAGTACTTCGGGGTGCAGGAAAAATAAGTGGTTGGCATCGAGGGCGTAGTAGTCTTTGTTGTTAAACACCATGCGGCCTTGAGCTGGCCCGAGGGGCGCGGAGGTGTCTGGACCGTCTTTGACCTGCGTAATCGTTAGTGTGCCGATTGAAAAGCTTTTGGGAAAATTGACGATTTGCCCCTTTCCCTTTTTTGCACTAGTCGGCTGTGCTGCGCCTACTCTCGCTGCCGGGGCGGCCTGGCACGGCGAGTAGAAGCATGCAGAGTGAAGTGACTGTATAGAGTAAAGTGAATCGGAAGAATAGTGCGAGTCAAACAGACCCGGCGAAAGTGCGACCATGACGGTTGTGAGTGAGCATGCAGCCTTAGTAGCAACTTTTTGCCAATTTAGCTGTAAAACCACTGTTCTGCCCTCAGAAGTTCTACGGCAATTTCTCTGATTCTCATGGCGAAGGCAAACTGTGTTTGTTCATGATGAGTCAATGTGTCGATCAACTGTTCACCGTTGGCACCGCGTTTGGGATATTTTAGTGGCACGTTCCAAAATGGTAGGCGGCCTGGGCCCGGCTCCACGAGACCGGTTGGTCTGGGGCTAAACGGAATGTCGCCATACTCATTTTGCCATTCTTGCAATATTGACCCGACGCGCTCCATTGAGCGGTTGCGGTACTTATGGCCAGTTTCAGAGCTGAAGGCTGCATCGCTATGAAAGACGTCTGGCTGCTTTTGTCTGGCGCGCTGCATGGCTAGTTCAACTCGTTCACTGCCAGTGATTAAGTGCAGGCTGTCTCTCGGGCCGACAGTGACACCACTAAGAAGCTCGGTCATGATCCGCAATACACGAATAACTGCCATTTGGGTGCGGCGAATGCCTACTAGTGCTAGGTTCTTCACTTCAGGTAGAAGTATATTGAACGAATCAGCAAAGCTAGCCATGGCTGATTCAAGCGAATCATATATGGTGGCATCTTCAAACATTGATTCTGTCGCTGGGCCTCTGATTAAAGCAATTTTGGCAAAGCCATCAGGATTGTTGTAGTTTATTGAATGGTCGCCGGCAATTAAGGCATGAGCAATTTTTGAGCCTTCTACATCAGGGTGAGGCACATACCATTCGTCAATGGCGATTAGTTTGAGAATCTCGTGTTCATCCGGCGTAAATTTAATTAGACCAAGGTCTTTGGTCAAGTGTTTTTTGTCAAAGGGATTCTTAATTTTGTTATGAATGGCGCATACCAAGTGTTGGTTGCGATTGCGCAGTGGGTCTGGGTTGCCGGGGCTGAATTTGTAGCGATCAAAAGGGTCAAGATTGAGCTTTTTGCTGAGCATTATGGCGACTGTGTTGGCCATAAAACCAGGTGGTGCAATCTGATGTTGCTTGATCGCTAAGACAATGCGTTCTACTGATTGCATGCATTCTTGGCTATCGTCCCAGAGGTACGAAAGGGCTTGAGCTGCAGCTTGAGAGCCGTGAATGTTGTGAATGATGAAATTGCCGCGGGTTTTTACCGCGTCTGAAAAAATTGAGGCAATAATGGCATCGCGCATTTCGTCAGAGCTTAGTTTGAGAATTTTTGACGCTTCGTAGACCTGATCTAGCTCTGCTCTCGTGTGTTTCCAGTTCATGTTCCATTGGTAGCCGCGGTGAGCACCATCGGTTTCGGCGGTTTCTAGTTTGAGATAGGCTTCTCTAACAAGAGTCAAACAACGCCAAATAATGTCTTTATCTGGTCGTTTTAGCAGTGCTTCAGATTCAATTTTGTGATAAACATTGGTAACTTTGCCGTCGGCGCAAAGTACAGGAACGTCCGCGAGATCGGCGCGCAGCGCTGAGAGTGAGCGGCTCTCGTCTGCTAGGGGCGGGTACAGCTCTTTCCATTTGCCATTGTCAGAAAGCTCAAGCAGCCTAGCTGTAGCGCTAATGGCTTCAGGCGCGACTGTGGTGTCGCCTGGTGCTTTGCTTCTTTTTTTTGGGCTAGATCTGGTCATCAGTTCTACTCACTTTGGCTTCACGCTTTGGCTTCACGAGTTCAATTTTTCTGCAGGTTAAATGGTCTGACCACGATCAAGGATCCATTTGATACTTCTTCTCATTCCTTCTTCTAATTCTATTTGGGGATTGTAGCCTAGTTCAGTTTGGGCCAAATCGATTTTGCACGCAATATTCTTGTTCATTTCTGATAGGACGTGAAACTTTTGATGGTAGAGGCCGAAGCCCTGCAGGGTGCTGTCAACAATATATGCCACGTCGCTGGCCAAGTCTGGCAAGTGCATGCGTTTATGGCTGCACTTGATATTAAAATCGTTTTCCAAGACTCGCTCTACTGTATCCACGATTTCATTCATTGTGTAAGGCCGCTGGTCGGCAATCCAGTAGGTTTTTCCTTTAGCCTGCTCCACCTGTTGGCAGAGCAGCAGGCCCTGGCATATGTTGTCGACATAGGCCATTGAGCGCAAGTTTTCTCCGCTACCGACAATAGGCATTTTGCCGTTTTTAATCATTGAGAAAAACATGGTTTGTCTAAGGGGCTGCTGGGGGCCGTAGAACCAAGGCGGTCTGATAATCACGGTTTCTATGTTGCCCTTTCGGCAGGCCGCGTTAACTAGGTCTTCAGCCATTTTTTTAGAGCGACCATAGTGCATGTAGGGGTTGTATGCCGAGTTTTCATCAAACCGGTCGGCCTCTCGGGCACTTTGGTTGCAGCCTATGGGCGAGTTTGATGAGACATAGATAAAGCGTCTGACCCCGGCCTTCATTGCCGCTGTCAGCAGGCGCTTAGTGCCTTCGCAGTTAATGTCATAAAATTCTTGACGACCGTGGGTTGGGTGGATGACACCGGCTACATGAAACACTGTGGCCCCTTTGGCGCCGTCTGTTAGCGCCTCTAGGCCGTCCCCGCTGGCGAGGTCTCCAGTGATGAAACTTAGGTCGCTGCCAAGTTGGGCGAGTTCGCCATTGATGAAATTGGGGGCGCTGCCCTTGAGGCAAAGTGCTCGCACCGCTCGGGCCTGCGGCCGGAGCAGAGAGGGCTTGAGAAGAGAGATTTTGGGTGGCTCAGTCTGGGATCCAGTTGGCCCTGTGTGAGATGGTGTGGCCTCAGGCAGGCCCTTGAGTAAGGCTTGAACTAAGTTCGAGCCGAGCCATCCTGGCACTCCTGTTACTATGGCGAGGTCCATGGCACGGTCTATGGCAGGGTGCGTCATTTAATGTCCTCGGTGAAGGTCGGCGAAGTGAAGGGCATTGCGCCGGGCTAGGGCCATGATAGTGCCCTGGGGGTTTATCCCCGGCGAGTCGGGTAACATACTGGCGTCGTTGACATAGAGATTCTCGAAGCCGTGAATTTTGCCAAATGAATCGGCGGCGCAGTGCTCTACTTTTTCACCGATGGGGCAGGTGGAGAAGGCGTGAACAGTGGTGAGGCTTAGTAGTGACCTTGGTAAGTTTTCGTCGAGCCAACGTACGGCGTCTAATTCTGAGCTGATTTGGGGCAGGCCTTGCACACAAGGATAAACTTGCTTCGCTCCTGCTGAGAGCAAAAGTGAGGAGAGTCTAGCCAAGCCTTGGCTGAGGTGACGAATGTCGACATCGGAGAGTTCATATTTGAGCCGCGGTTCACCGTCTCCTAGCGGCGACGTGCGAACGGTACCGCGGCCGGTGCCTCTTACTGCCACGTAATAGGTGGCCATGCGTTTATAGTCTTGAATGACATTTTGGTTGGCTAGCCAATTGTCACCGAGGTTTAGAGCCAAGTGCCCAACCGAGAAGAAGGAGCCACCAAGTGATATGTCAGGCCAAAATTCTTTCACTTGCAGTAGCGGCATAACACTGTGTTGGGCATTGATTTCTTCATCAAACAAGGCAGAAACTTTGAGCATCGGATGAATTTGGAAAGTATCACCAATGTGCTCTTTTATGCCGCTTTTTCGCAATAGGCCAGGTGTCTGGGTTGGGCCCGCGCAGACAAATATGTGATCAGCGTCGATGCGGACAAGATCGCTGGTGCTGTCGGGTTTGTGTATTTCAGCCAATACACCAGTAATTTTGCCCCGCGATTTTAGCAACAGTTTGGCCTTGCAACCGGTGATGAAACGTGCTCCTTTGGCTTGAGCATCAGGAATTAGATTGAGGCTAACTCCTTGCCTGGCCCCTTTGGGGCAGCCTGCTGAGCATGTATTATTGTTTTCGCAGCCACTTGCTGCCCGCTTAACCTCCTGCCCGGACCATTGCATGGCTTCTACGCCACGATTGAATACTTCAGTCGATTTTGGCCAGGGACCAGGGTGCAGGCCCACCGAAAGTATTTTTTCAGCCCAGTCGAAGTGCTCGGCTAGAGCTTCTTGAGTAAAATCAGTGAGGTTGAATCTGGCCTGCCAGCGCATCAGAAACTCAGGCGGCAAACGGTGCCAGAAGCCACTATTGATCTCGGTGCTGCCGCCCAGTGTGCGACCTTCGACATAGCCAATAGGCACACTACCCATTATCGGCATGATGCCGCGATTGCGATAAAGTAAATTCATAGCTTTGGTGGGCGATTGACCATAGTCAGCTATGGTGTGTCGTTCTCCTTCTTCGAGAACGACAACTTCAAAGCCTTGCTCAGCGAGAACATTGGCCGTAGTAGAACCACCAGCTCCACTACCAATAATCAAGACTTGCACCCGGAGGGGCTTATTGTTGTTGAGTTTTTCTTTTGTGCTATCTACTTCTTGAACGGTCATTTTTTGTGAACCTGATTGGCAGCAAATTTTACTTTTCGGCTTTTGTACTTGATTTGAATTTTTCAGATGAATCGTTTGATTTGTCGATGGCGATCACTACTGCTGGATGCTCAAAGAAGGCCAGCAGCGCTAGACTGCGCAATGGCTTGAAGAGTTTGCGTGTCAATCCTATTGGTCCATACGACCAAGTGTTTATTATTTTTGCTTGTCTTTCGCTAGACAAATTTTCAAAGGGGCAAAGATTGGTGATAATGGTAATTGAGCGGAAGCCGAGTATGCCTAGCTTGAAGAGAACGCGCAAGGACGAGGGTAAGGCGCTTAGTTCGGAGCAGACAAACTCAGTGGCATAGTTGACTGCTTGACCGCGTTCTTCTGAAGATAGCACAAGTGTTCCTGTGGGCAGGGAAGAAGCAACTATTGCTAGCCAGAACTGATTGACTCTAAAGCAGTGATTGTTGCGCGTTGGCGTCGGCACTGAAGTAATAACGGCCATTGTGTCAGCTTCAGGCAGGTTGGTAATTGGTTTGGCTTGCCAGGCTAGAGCTGCAGTAGTGCCAAGCTCTAGGCCGTATCGAGCCATGGCAATGACGCCCCAAATTGTCACCGTTGTATAGAAAACCAAGTGCACTACGACGGCATACGACAGGGCTGTGGACTCTGAAACAATGCCCATACTATTGCTCAAAAATGGCATGTTTGCTAGCTGATAAGTCTGAAATACTGCTTGATCTACTGAATGTCCGATTGAATGTTCAAGTGAATGTCCGGCTACTGTCGGCGTTTGCATGACATCGCTGCCTGTCACCGCCAGTAGTGCCGTTTTGCAGCAGACATGATATGTGCCAATATAACCAGGGCTTGAGGGCACGAGAATGCCGAGATTGGTAAAGGCCATTACCGCTATGGCTTTTACTAAGTTGATTGGCAGATTGAAGCAGGGCATTACTAGTGCAAACATTAGCCCCTCTATAATCCAGATGAGAAAGCTCGTGGCCAGTACTGAAAGAGCAGTCGGAGCATCGCGCAAGCAGCTCAGACCTCTGGTTACTTGGGTAACTAAGGCGAGGGCGCGGTTATGCCATTTTCTGCCAAGGGGAATACTGAACTG
>JAGOSY010000020.1 GCA_018062085.1 bacterium
GGGGAAAGGCTCAACGATATTGTTGGGTCTTTCCTTATTCTAGTGCTAACTCTTAGTGACAGCCATTTGTTTTGAAGGCTCCGCTGAATGGGTTCTAGTTTGAACTCATTCAGGAGAGTCTTTGACCTCTGCCACTACAGTGAAGGTCGTGGGTTAACTGGCTGAAGGTAGCATGGATAGTGACTGAAGGCTAATTCAATCAACATTTGTTGGAGAAAACGATGAATAAGAAGAAAGCAGGAGTTCTAATCACGCTAGGGCTCTTATTATGGGCAGGCAGTACTGTGGCGGGAGCTTTCGCTGGGACAGTTGCCGCGCCTTTGTTGACTGGGCTAGTGGCAGTAGCTTGGGTTGTTGGCCTATTTGGAGCGGTGTTCTTGTATAGGGCAGTAACTTGGCAGGTAGCAGTGGACGGGTTTGAGGCCGGTTCAATTGGCGTGTCCTGGCTGATTGCAGCAGGTGGAGCTGTGCTTGTTGCTAGAACACCAGCTGAAGCGGTGGTGTTGGCTTGTGCGGCTGCCGTTGGTGGCCTGTTCGTTGGGTTGGGTCTAATTGACCAATCTTAGTATTGAAGATGAGTCAGTGGTTGGAAGCTCAGTAGAAAGCTGGCTTTTCTGCATTGGTTGCATCCCCTAGTTAAGACTAGACAGATGCATTTGTTGTGAACAGGGAAGTTCATTACCAAATATACTGACTAGATTCGAATGGTTGTAGCGCTGACAAAAGACATCTTTGAAATCTGTGGAGATGTTTTTCGCCAGTGCTAGCAGGGCTGATGTGTAGCCAATTTGTAGTTAGAGTTGTCTGCACTTCAGAGCCTGTTTAGGCTGGAAATTTCAATTGCGTTGAATGAGTGCTGCATGAACTATATGTGGTGCTTTGTTCTACTGAAAATCTATATAGCGGGAGCCAGTCACTGACTCAGTACTGACTGGTTTCTGCTGTTCCTTAAGCCGACCTTTGCTTGCAATTAGTTGCGAGTAAAGGTCTCAAACCTAGAAAGGAGGGACAAGTGCCCAATCTTTTTAAAAGGCTATTCGCTGCACAGGAGCCGCCTCCTAACAGCAAAGTCACTGATTCCTATGCAGAAAAGTTAGTGAAATATATTCCCGCTGACATTTTGGCTGCATATATTGCTATCTCTGGTATCACCGAGAGCAACAACCCGCCCTTGTGGCTCAGTTGGGGTGTTTTCGGTGCCTTGCTTGCACTGACTCCGCTCTACGTCTGCTACGTCAAAACCCAGCCTGCTGGTTTCGTTGCAAGTAAAATGTTCCACTGGCTCACTGCCTGCCTGGCTTTCACGGCCTTCGTGTTCGCGGTCGGTGGCCCATTTGCCACGTTTGAATGGTACCAACCGTATCTAGGCTCGGTGGTATTGATTCTAACGACACTGATCATCCCTGTGTTGGAAGGGCAATTCTACCCTGGTAATCTCCCGACAGAACCGCCTGTTGTGCCCCCGGCTGTACCTCCTGTGATACCTCCGCCTGCTGATCCTGCGACTCCAGCGGAGCCGCCCACTTCTTAACTCTGATTGAAGAAAGAGACCTAAATATGGATCAGCCTGATTTTGCCCCTCTGCATGAGGCGGCATATCAAGAGATTCTTTTGGAGCAGCAGGTCAATCTTCTTGACCCTTGCTCCACCAAATCTAATTGTGCTGGTTGCGACTTTTCGAAAATGGAGCAACCAGATTTCTCGCCTTTGTTTGTCCCCGCTTCCAGTGCTCTGGAGCCTCCGGCAAGTAAGGCCCCATTTGCCAGCCTTGTGGAGCGCGCCAAATTCATTTGGTAGTGCTTCCTTTGGTAAGGCAAAAGAAAGGAAAACGTATGAGAGTAACCTCTCTAATTCTCGCGGCTTTTGTCGCGCTAACTCTTGGCGGCTGCGCTGTGACACCGTCGGTGCGAGTACATCCCCTCACAGTAGGTCAGCCCACTGTCGTTGACCTGGACGCCTCGGCTAGGGCCATCATCATGGTTCCAAAGCCAGATCAAAAAGGTATGGCTGTTTGTTCTGAGCCGTCGCCTGACGTTGCGATGTCGGCTGTGGCGAGCATGCTGGCCCAGGTCAAACTCGACAACCCCAATGTTGATGTAAAAACGCAGCTGGATTTCCAGACTGCGGTGATCGACTTGGCTCGGAGGTCGCAGTTCATCAGCTTCCAACGCGAGGCATTGTTTCGACTTTGTGAACAGGGCATGAATCAGAACTTGAGTTCTGAGCAAATTTTTGTGCTGTATCAGCAGGTGATGCAAACTTCGCTTAAATTGGCGGAAGCTGAGCTGGCGAAGAACAAGGCAGATCTGGCCAAAGCCCTGAAAGATCCGGCAGTTCGGAAGCTCTGGAATCAGCTTGTGGACGAGCCGGTTTCACTGACACCTCTGGTGGTGCCTAAAGTAGCGCCGCAGAAGAAGTGATTTCTTCAAGATTTCCACAAGGCAAGAGCAGATAAAGAGGCAAGAGTTAGTAGTGAGTGTCTGATAGAGCGCGGAAATCAAGCTCAGATAAGCAAAGAATGAGGCTGATAAGGCTCGGAAATCAAGGTCTGAGAACGATGGATTATGTCTTCCTGACTTCACGGCTAAGACTGAAAACCTAAGCCAGCCAAGCACCCCGCTTTTCCTCGCTACCATTTTTTCTAATTGCTTGCATCTTCTTTTAAGTGCTCAGTTAGATTGACCCCAGTTAACAGAGTGCGCATTCCTATCGGATGCCGCACATCTTGTTGCAAATGAACAAAGCAATCATCTGTAGGTAGCTACAGATTCGAGATTCGCGCTCTGCCCGGCTTCGCCTTGCAAGCGCTCAAAGCGGAAAAATCATTTCGATTTCTCCGAACCAATTTAAAGGAAAAACAAATGTCTAACAAATTCGTAGACCTCGTAGGCGGCTCTGACGCCAACAACGGCAGTACTTTCGCGCTGCGGAAGAAGACCCTTTCATCGGCTGCCGCAGTTGCAGTAGCTGGCGATGTCATCCGCGTCATGGGCCGACCCAGCACCAGCAGTAGTACCGCGACGTGGACCAAGGGCTCGCCCCTGGTCACGCTCGCCGCAGCTATGAACCAGCTGGTATATGGCGACGGCGCATGGACTCCATCTGCCAACGTCACGGCCACAGCCAACACCACGGCCCCGACTCCCAAGCAAGGCGCCAACAGCTCCAAGCTGGTTTGTGCCGCTGGCTTCTCCACCGGCCTGGTCGCCTACTGGCCCACCGGTGCCCTCAACTTGAGCGCCTACCAGCAGCTCACCTTCTTTGTGCAGTCGAGCGTCGCTCTGGCCTCTGGTGCGCTCAGTCTCAACCTCTGCAGCGACGCGGCTGGCGCAGTTGTAGTCAACACGCTGACGCTGAACAAGGCCCTGAACGCCGGTCAGTGGACGGCAGTGACAATCGACAATGGTGCGGCTCTTGGCGCCTCCATCAATAGCGTGAGCCTCACGGCCAACTCCACGCTGGCCTCCAAGACTATTTCGCTGGACAACATTTCGGCAGCCAAAGCTCCGTCGGCTGCCGATTGCCTGACGCTGAACACGCTGATTTCGCCGGACAACGCAGTTTTCTATTCAGTGCAAAGTATCAATGGCACGACCGTCTATGTCGATGCTCAGGCAACGACTGCTGCCACTCTAGCCAAGGGCTATCGCGGCGCCACTGGCTCGACCACCTTCTACATGCTGCAGCCGACGGTTGTCTCAATTGGCACCGGCAACACCGTCTACGACCAAGTCTTCTCTGGCAACGGCTCGGCTGGCAACCCGATCACCATTTCTGGTGGCTGGAACACCACTGACATGAGCACCCAGGACGGTCTGACTTTGATCGACCGCAGTGACTGGGCGGCTTCTGGTGTCAACCTTTCTGGCACCACCGGCTACATCACTGTCGACAAGTTGATGTTCGGCCATGCGGCTTTCCCGCTTGGTCTGGTGTCTACGGCGCGTGGCTACAACGTCAACAACAGCGGCTTTGCTGGCACTGGCTCGTTCTCGACCATGCCTACGCGGGCAGTAAATGTGGCTGGCTCGAACTTCATCAACTGCACGGGCACGACGGCTATCCTGAACATCCCAGTGACCGGCAACTACAAGACGGATAACCTGAACTGGAGCATCACCAATACGAAGGTCTGGGGTGCTGCAGTTGCTGGTATCAAGGTGCCACTGTTCGTTGCTGCCGCTCCGGCAACCGTCACTGGCTGTGATTGCTCCGGCAACACCGGCCTCGGCTTTGACATTCAGTCAATTTGCAACTTCCGCTCCAACACGGCTGAAGGCAACACGCTGGGCGGGATCAACTTCCAGGCCATTCAGGGCCAGGTCTCCTACGGCCTCACAGCTCGCGGCAACACTGTCGGCGAGGTTCTGCTGAACAACGCCGATGTCGAAATCTACGGCCTCGACACGAACACTGTGGGCGGCTCTGCTGTGCCACAGATCATGGTTCCGAGCAACGTCAGCGGTCGTGCTGTCGTTTATGACTGGACACAATACACCGGTGGCGCTCCTGCAGCCGTTCTCACTTCGCTGGGCAGCCCTGGTACTGGTCGCACCTCTGGCAACACGGTCAGCTCTCAGAAAGAGGGCGGCGTTGCCGGTAATAACACCACGTACACCGACTACGGCACAGTCACGACGACTGGTGTGGTTGGTCAGCCTGGTTCCGGCATTGCCTTCAAGCTCACTCCCGATACTGACGCCCTGTCTGGTGCTCCTCTGAGTATCAATGTCGGCAAGATTGCTTGCCCGGCGAACGTGCCGACGACGGTCAAGTACTGGGCCAAGTTGAGCGCGGCTGGTCCGACTGCTCGTCTGCGAGTGCAAGGCGGTCGCTATGCCGGTGTCGGTTCTGCTGGCACTGACGTTGTCTCTGCTGCCATCACCGGCACCACCTACGCTCAGGTCTCCGTGACCTTTACTCCGACTGAATATGCGGTAGTGGACATTTTCGCCGACGTTTGGGGCAGCACCACCCAGAACCTCGTGGTTAGCGGCCCTGTGGTCGTTAGCCAATAACAAAAGGAACAAACAAATGACTACAAAAAGTTTTGACCTTGGTAGCTTCGCCTACCAGGGCGCCCCTTTCATTTGGGGATCACTCGCTGATGTAAGCGGAATGACCGGCTTGGGAGGCGGCGAGCCTTTCATGGTTGTGCAGGACATGCCTGGTGTTGCCTACGTCACCGACACGCGTGGCAGGCTCACCAATGCCAATCTGACCAATGGTCAGGGATTTGCTTACAACCTCGACGACGGCGGCAATCGGACCTCGGTGGTCTCTTCGTGATCGCCGGAAGTTCAATTCAACCTAACAATCAACGAACAATTTAAAGGAAACACAAATGAGTAATCACTCAAATGACAAACATGACACGGCTTCGAAAGAAGACTGTGGCTGCGGTTGTGGCGGATGCGCTGATAGCAACAACGGCAAAGACGAATCTGGCAAACCTGTTGTAAAACTCGTCAAAGAATTCACGCCAGAAACAAATGCCGTTCTGATTGCAGCTGCGGCGGCTGCAAGTGCGCCCGATGGTTTCGACGGCACCATTGATACTGGTGAGAGCGATGTTCTTGCTCCTACCCGCCCTGTGCCTCCGACAGAAGCGAAGCCCGGCAGGTGGGTTCCTCTGCCACAGCAGCCTAGTGTTGATGTCGATACCGCTCGCCGTGACATTGAAAGTCGGAAACAGCCGACCAACATCTACAAGCCTGGTGCTGCCAATCCGGCTCCTGCTCATGCACTTCCTGGCGTCAAGTCTCTGGCCACTGGTTTTGCTGGAAACACTGTTGCTGGGCCAGCATCTATTGTTGAGCTTTCGCGGGCGCTGAAGTCGAACGTTGACCTGATCTATGAATGGGTCTTCAACAACGTTGAGAGCCTTTCGAGCTACGGAATTCAGAAAGGTGGACTGGGAGCCATTATTGATGGTCTTGGAAACAGCTTTGACCAGGCGGATTTGATGATCCAGCTTCTGCGTCAGGCCGGCTACACGGCGAACTATCAATTTGGCACCTTGCGCATGACCGGTGCACAGGCTGGCGCTTGGCTGGGAACTGACACTGCCAACGTCTATGCTGCTAACAACCTGCTTGCTAATAGCGGTGTGCCGACCTCGGTCGTTAACATCTCTGGAGTCGACGGTGTTGAGTTCAGCCACTGCTGGGTGCTCTGCAACATCGGCGGCACGAACTATGTTTTTGACCCGGTACAGAAGACCTACACGACTAAGTCTGCAATTAACCTGGCGACGGCCATGGGGTACAATGCCTCGACTTTCTTGACCAACGCCAAGAGCGGCGCCACTGTCACTGCCGACTATGTGCAGAACATGAACCGTGCCAACATTCGCGCTGACTTGGACACCATGACCGACAACCTGGTCAACTGGATCAAGACCAACGATCATGCTGCAGGCATGGATGACATTCTGGGCGGCCGCAACATCGTTCAGTACGACGCTGCTACTCCGCTGCGCCAGACGGCTCACCCGTACCTCAAGTCTGGTTCTTCGGTGACAACGTGGACAAGCGTGCCTCAGGCCTACAAGGCCACGATGCACACGGTGTACGACACCATCGACATTACGTTCAATACTGAAGACCTGGCAGGCAAGCGCCTGACTCTGACTTTCAACGGCAGCCTTGAAGGCGAGCTGCGTTTGGACGGCACGCTGATTGGCACCAGTACGGCTCAAGGTGTTGGCACCTGGAACTCAGTGCTGTTCGACATTGTTCACCCATATGCAGTCACCTGGGCAGATCAGTATGTTTGGCAGCAGGTCTGGGCTGACAAGCCGTATTTGCTCTGTAACTCTTGGGGTAACTTGTCTTCAAGTTCCACTGGCATTCATGGAGTGAAGTTGGGAGAGCTGACTGCTGCGTTTGCCTCTCCTACGAGCGAGCCAGTAGTTGGCGAGACCATGGCTCAGATGTGGAAGACCATGGATACCATGGTCTCTCGCATGGCCGACATAACTAACCGCATGAGCAACTGCACCAGTGTCATGCACCACTCGTGTGGCTTGATCGGGTGGTTTGATACCACCTTCACCGATATCGGGGCAGTGATGTGGGGTACTTCGGCTCTCGACAACAACTACAACCAGCAGCAGGCGAATGACACTGCTCTAGCAATGCACGGCGTTGCCCTGGAAGCGCAGATTATGCGTGAATTCCAGACATCGCTTGGCGTGAGCACCACCCCGATTATCGACATTGCCAACTCGGCTGGTCAGAAAATCTACGACGCCAAGACTGCAAACTGGCTTGGCACGGTTGAACCAGCGCTGGTTAACTATTCGGCTGGTGACAAGAGCAACATTGAAAACTGGTACATCAACAACGGCGATCGTGTTGGCTTGCCAGAGAATGGCTCGATTTCACTGAACAGTTGGACTGGCCTTGCTTACTATGTCATCCCGACATGGGGCACCTTCGGCATCATTGGCGGTGGCTTGAAAGGTGGTTCGGCGTCTTGGAGTAATCTGAAGACTGAAATAGCCCCAGCTGTGCTGTATCAGAACTATGACAAGACCTACAATGGCAACATCACACCAGTTTGTAGCCCTCCGCCCGCTTACAATCCTTCCGGCAGCTCGCAGTATGCTCCAGCACTATGCAAAGGGGATTATAGTTCTCCCGCGGGTCAGTTAATTCTGCCTATTGGCGATCTGCCTGGAGCCAGGTCCGGAAAAGGTGGCGGAGGCAGTGTGGTGCCCGGAACCGTCACTTCATCTGAGCCTATTGATTTGCTCAGTGGTGCGTATCTGCTTGATGCGACCGATATTTCAGTGGGAAGCGCTGGTTTCCCATATGGTCTCTCGTTCGCTCGCACGTACTCCTCTGCTCAAAAGAATCAGTTTGGTCCCCTGGGCCGGGGCTGGAGACACAATTATCAGATCACTGCGGGGCGTGATACCATTGGCCTTGCTGGTATGGGAAATCAGACCACCATCGGGGCGGCTGCAACGATTGTAGAAGCCTTCGTTTCTTATGACCTCCAGACCGACCTGACCAAGCCGTTCGACAAGTACATCACCAATGCACTGACGAATCAGTGGTTTGTGGATAACCTGTCTGACAACGTGGTTACTATTAATAGTGGCTTCTCTAGCCAGTTGTTCGTCAAGCTCCCTGATGGCACCTACGCCAATCCGGCTCTTGATGCTGGCACTGTCACTTTGGCCGCTGGCTTATATACCTACACTTCGCTGACTGGCTCTCAGTTGAACTTCAACTCAAATGGCCACATTGCCACCATGGTTGAGCCAGCCGGCGTGACCGTGACCTTTGGGTATGACTCGGGAGCAAAGTTGATCTCCGTGACAAATGGGCTGGGGCGAACCCTCACCATTAATTACGGCACTGATAACATGATTTCAACCGTCACTGATGGCACCGGTCGTAGTGTCGTCTACACCGTTGATACCAACGGAGACTTGACCACGGTCACAGACCCCAACACTAAGGACTGGACCTACGAATACGACATTCCGGGCCGGATGATCAAACTGTTCAAGCCTGCCAACCCAACAGTTGCGATTGTCACCAACACCTACGATACTTTGGGCCGTGTCAAGGAGCAGGCTGACTATCAGTCGAATGTCTGGCAATATTTCTTTGCTGGTTCACGTACTGAGGAGGTCAATCCGAACGCCAAGAGCGGCATTCTCTATATCAACAGCTTGGGTAAGGTCGCTAAGGCGATTAGCCTTGTCGGCAAGATTTCGACATCAGTGTTTGATGGTCGCGGTCGAACTGTCAAGAGCACTGCTCCGGAAGGAAACTCTGTCGAATTTGTCTATGATTCGAAAAACCGCGTTACGCAGACCACGGCAAAGGCGAAACCTGCTTCTGGACTTGCCGATATCGTGACTTCTGCGACTTATGACGCAACGTGGAACAAGGTGAAGACGACCACCGATAACATGGGGCGAGTGACGACCATGAACTATGATGTGGCGAACGGCAATCTACTGAGTGTTGTTTCTCCGTCTGTTACTGGCCTTGGTTCATCCACTGTCACCATGACTTACAATGCGCGAGGTCAGGTGCTGACAGTCACCGGCCCAGATGGAATTGTCACGAAGAACACCTTCGATGCAGCAACTGAGAAACTGTTGTCGTCAGTGGGAGACTTCGGTGTTGGCCGCTTGAACCTAACAGCCAATTTTGGCCACGACTCAGTCGGCAATGTAACCAGTGTTCAGGACCCACGAGGGTTCACGTCGACTTCTATCTTTGATGTTTTGCGGAGGGTAACGCAGGCGACCACGACTGCGCCATTCAGCTTTGTCACGAAATTTACTTTCGACGACAACGGCAACACCACAAAAGTTGAGCGCCAGACAAACGACCCCACTGACCCCTGGCAGACTTCACAGGCAAGTTACACTGCTGACAACAAAGTTTTGACAACCACCAGCCCTCAGGGTAGTGTGACGTCAATTGCTTACGATAATCTCCAACGCCGCTGGAAAGTAACTGATGCGCTTGGTCGTGTTGTTACTAACAACTTTGATGATGCCAACCGCGTTGTTTCAGTGCTTGATCCTTCTAGTATCACAGCCGTGACATACACCTACACGAATAACGGCAAGGTTGCGACAATTAAGGATGCTCGCAACTTCGTTACAACTTGCACATTTGATGGCCACGACCGACCGCTTCGCACAACCTACCAGGATGCCACGTATGAAGAAATAAGTAGCTACGATGGCAATAGTAATCCGTTGACTTTGCGCACCCGTTCTGGTGCCACTATCACTCTGACCTATGATGAGTTGAATCGAGTCAAGACAAAAGCGCCTATTGGTCAGCCAACTGTAACAACTGGTTATGACATTGCTGGCCGCATAACGACAGTAAGCACTCCGGTTGTGGCAGGTGACCCAAGTTCTGGAACGTTCACAAACTTCTATGATACCGCAGGTAGAGGCTTTAGAGAGCAATACCCAGATGGCAATTCGGTTGTGCACGTGCTTGATGCAAATAGCAACATCACAAGAACAACTTATCCTGACGGCTACTTTGTCGACCGAGTCTATGACGAGCTGAATAGGATGACCGACATCAAGTTGAATGGCGCTGGCTCTAGTGCTGTTCAATTTCAGTATGATGCTTTGTCGCGTAGAACAAAGCTCGTTTACGAGAATGGATGCACGACAAACTATACCTTCGAGGTAGACAATGACCTTAGCAGCGTGCTGCAAAACTTTGTTGGCTCAAATGTACAGTTCAACTATTCGTTCGATAGTGCCAATCAGATGGTAATGCACAGAATAAGTGACCCAGCGAACTTCCGCTGGACTCCGCCTGCTCCTGCCACCACTACTTATGGCACTGCCAACAACATCAACCAGTATCCGACAGTTGGAGGTACTGGATACACCTACAGCACTAACGGCTGTTTGACTAACGACGGCACTTTAAAGTACGAGTTCAACACCGAAAGGCTGATGACTCGCGTTCGCAATGCCGCTACCGACGCCATTATTGCTGACTATCTCTATGACCCAGCGTTAAGACAAAGGCAGAAGAATGTGGGAGGTGTTACAACCAATTACTACTACTCTGGCTTCCAGCGTCTTGCTGAATACGATGGCTCGGCTGGTACGCCTGGTATCTTGCTGAATCGCTATGTCTATGGCACTGGTATGGACGAAGTACTAATTCAAATCACTGCTGGTGGTACTAAAACATACTACCATCAGAACCATCAAGGCTCAGTTGTCGCGACAACAAACTCTTCTGGTGCAGTGCTGAATCGCTATACCTACGGACCCTTTGGCGAATCTGTGGCATTGATTGGAACAACTCACGGGTACACCGGTCAACGCTATGACCCAGAAACAGAACTCTACTACTACAAGATGCGGCAATATTCCAGCAAATTAGGCCGGTTCTTACAGCCAGACCCGATTGGTATGGCTGGTGGGATGAACCTTTATGCTTACGTCGGGAATAGTCCGCTTGGCGCAGTAGACCCATACGGGCTAAAACAATTGACCATTTCACTTGGTTACTCAGTAGACTACGCGTTAGGGCTCAATAAGAGACACGCTTCTTTGCTAGTCTACAGCGGTTCTGGTCTAGATTTTGGCTTGAGCGTATATGTGGGCGGTCATGGGACTCCGAAGGCCACAACTGAGAATGCGTTGGCGATAATTGGGACAATTGCTACTGGTTTAACTCCTTTGGTTGGTGTTTCTAACGTCTATTCTAACGTTAGTAGTGCCGGGGTCACCATGGAGGCTTACAACCATTACAAGCAGGAAACAGCCGGTGGGCAATTGATTTTGTACTCTGGTACTGCAAACCCAGAGATCGGTGGGAATCAGGGAGATTGGAGTAATTTTCTGGAGATAGGCAATGCAATCAATCTCGCCTACGACCGCCTAAAGACGATGATGGGACAGACTAAGAATGGAGAGCAATTAAGCAGTCGTATCCCATATCTGGTTCTGGATCAAAACAGTAATTCATGGGTGCATGCGCTTTTGCTCATGGCAGGTCACGGCCTCGATGCTAAGGCAGGAAATCTAGCGGGCTTCCTGCCGGGGTGGGAAAATACTGATTTCATAAACAATCCTAAGTCTCCTAACTTTGACCTGCTCGATCCCAGAGGCCTACTGATTTTGGCCGCTAACAATGCTAACGAACTTAAGTGGGAAGAAGAGCACAGCTCCGACCGCAGTTTACCTAGCACTAGTTTTGGCGGAGGTAGTGGCACTAAGTAAAGGAAAATAGATGGTCCTAGTGCAAGGTTAGGCTATACAATAAATAAGTGATAGGTTGTCCAATGTGGCCCTGTTTACAACAGGGCCACATTTTTGGCGGTCAGCAAAGTGATTTCGTGTAACAAAGATTGGCTGTCAACTTGTTTTGTTGCTAGGTAAGACTAGGATTATAATATGAACTTTTCTACGTTTCGTAAGTTGATTCTAGGCATCTTGATAATGATCGTCATGACAGCTTCGATTTGTCTGGGCGGTTATTGGTGCGTTTTTTTTACATCTGAGTTCCCGGCACTTCGACAATTTTCTGATCCCTATGGATTTATCGATAAAACTGGTTGCGTAGTACTAGACTTGCGGAATCATCGACGCAATTATGCGAGCGGTTCACCGAAGGAGTTTTTAATTGAGAAAAAGTTTTCAGATCAAAGGTGTGTAATATACGGTGATAGCAATTCAGCCAGTGACTGCACTCCATCTGCTAACTATGTTGACAAGGCTGGCAACTTTCTTAGAACCGACAGTTGCTATATTTTCGCCTCTGATTTTTCTGACGGGCGAGCTGCCGTTGTTGATACTTCTTACAATGCAGATCGGCTCCCGCGTGTTGGGATTTCGCAATTGCCGGGTGGCCCTGCCCCCAGTTATCGGTGGACTTTTATAGATGTTCATGGCAAGACTACCGCTGGCCCTTTTTGTAAAGTCAAGGCTTATGCGCAGGGCCTTGCGGGCGTAAAGGTTGATGGTGAGCCATTCTGGAAGTTTATTGACAAAGTGGGTAGATGTGTCATTTCTGGGAAATTTGAGCAAGTGACATCATTCTCTGAAGACCGGGCTGGAGTGCTAGTTAACGGCAAATGGGGTCTGATAGATCGAACTGGAAAACAGGTGCTACCGCCAAGTTACTCTTCGCAAATACACCCTTTTCATGAAGGCCTGGCCGCTGTTGAAGTGCCAGAAGCTTCTCGAGTTAGCTATTTAAATCGAGCTGGTATTGTTCAATTTTCGTTGGAAAGACATTCTGAAACTGGTTCCCTCAAAAACGTCGATGTTTCTGAGGGCCTTGTTGTCTGTGAAAAAGATGGCAAATTTGGCTTTGCTGATCTGTCTGGCAAACCAATTATTTCGCCAACTTTCGATTACTGCTGGCCTTTTTCTGAAGGAAGAGCGCTCGTTTGTCAGAAATTTGCTGGCAAAAATCGTTTCGGATATGTTGATCGATTGGGACGCTTAGTTATTCCGTGCCAGTATATTGAAGCATTTCCGTTCTCTGAGGGCTTTGCTGTAGTAACCACGGATGCTCATTCCAGATATTACAAATATATTGATCTGCCGGGAGGGGAGTGTTTCGGAGGTAAGACCTTCCCTTACGCGCAGTCTTTTCATGAGGGTCTTGCTTTCGTCGGAAGTGAATATCTTCGGTTTCTTGAGTAGAGACAATACCACCAGGTCCAGGAAGAGAGTCTTCTTACAGTCGCTCCTTTCTTCATTGAGGGGAGCGACTGATTTTTTTGTGCCACTCTCACCGGTGGCACTTTTTCTTTGCTCTTTGAAAAATCTCTACTATAGCGTGTTTTAGGTTCGTGTTGGAGTTAGCTGAAAATGAACGCCTTAGGCTATCTTGCCCCCAGTTTCTGACCAACACTCTGGTTTTTAGCGCCTTGGAGCGAGGGGTGCCAGCAAGCGATTTCCGCTATCTTCCCTTGTGCTGGCAGAAAGCTGCTGATAAATTGCAGCGGTTTTTTGCCAGCTCTTAAAAATTTGTCAAATTGGGTACGATGAAATCGTACCGCCAAGGTAAGCCAAATAAGACAATCAGCATAGGGCAACGCAGCTGGGAGTGGCAAGTAGGCTCTGTCGTTTAGCGCTTCTTGAGAAGCTTCCTCCCGTCAGGCCGTAACGCCCCAGCCGGGCTGACATAGCGGTAAAGAGTCTGGCGGCTTATTCCCAGCTCCTGGCATAGATCATTGACTACTGTATCTGGTTTGCCCATTGCCGCCTTGGCCATATGCACTTTTGCTGGCGTCATCGTGTGGCGGCGGCCACCGACTCGTCCACGTGCTCTGGCGGCGGCTAGCCCGGCCAGTGTTCGCTCCGAGATAAGCGCCTGTTCATATTCTGCGAGGGCACAGAAGATTCCGAAAATCAGTTTGCCGGAGGCTGTAGTGGTGTCGATACTGGCGCCCTGGCCAGTAAGCACCTTGAGCTTGACTCTGCGTTTTGACAGGTCTTGAATGAGATTGACCAAGTGAGTTAGGTTGCGGCCAAGGCGATCAAGCTTCCAGACAATTAGCGTATCGCCTTCGCGCAGCGCTTTAAGGCAGGCGTCGAGACCAGGGCGGTCGTCTTTTTTGCCTGAGGCTTGGTCCTCATACATTCGCTTCTTCGTTACTCCAGCGGCCGCGAGAGCGTCCTTCTGTAAGTCGACGGTTTGGGATCCGTCTGCTTTTGATACCCTCATATAGCCTATTAGCAATTTTTTTTGCCCTCTTTATTTTGTTGTCACTTATACGGCTGTTTGCGAGACACCAAAATTTCAAGCAAAAACAGTCGATTTCGTGTCACTTATCCAGTCACTTTTTCAATGTTCCGCAAAGCCAAGAATTTTAGTTAAGTGACACATGGCATGTCGAATACCCTAAAATCCAAAAAAATTGAGCGAGGCAACAAACTTCTACATTTTGCTTTCGCTAAAAGTGATGCGTGTCACCGCGTTATAGTCGCACTGATAGCGGCCGTCTCTGTATCCCCAAGTTGCTTGCCTATCTTTATTTGATTCAGCCACCCAGACGGCGGCGTTTTGAAATGAAGTGTTATTTTGAACGAAGGTAGCGGGAATGGTGAAGCATTTTTCTCCATTCACTGGTTCAACTTCAATCCAACCAATTTTGGGAAAATAGACCTCTACCCAGTTATGCACATTGCCCCATTCATTGGGCAAGTTAGTTTTTTTGCCGTTGGCATCGGTAAGATTGAGACCAAGAACATCTCGACTTTTGAGTCCAACACTGCGACAAAGTCCATGAAAGAGTTGAGCTGTATGGCCACAGTGCCCGCGGCCGCTTTTTAGTGTTGTTGCTAAATCATCAGTTCTGTTTTGTACTGTTTCGTCGTATTCAATATTTTTATGCAGCCAACGACAAAATTCTATAACTGTGTTCGCCGGATCATGATTTTGCTTGAGCTTGACTGCTAAAGCCATTAGTTCAGGGTCTAAAGCAATTTGGCTTTGTTTATTTGGAGGTGCTTGACTAATATATTGCTGACAATCGCTCCAACTACAGCGGAAGGCGCTGGGATTGAAAGACCTCTTAACTGATATTGCTTTGAAAGAGCTGACATAGCGAAGCTTCGTATCTGGCACTAGATTGCGGCTTTCTTCAAAATAAAAGTGCGCTGATTGCTTATCATCTTCTGCTTCAATTTTTGCAGTAGGCGCACTACGCAAGTCACTGGCTCCAAGTGGCGAGGTGGCGTTTGACCAGGGCTTGTAGGCAGCGATCGCATGCCAAACTCTTACCTTGGTGCAGCGCGGGCCTTTTGGGGGAATGGTTAGGTCAGTCTGGGTACGAACTGTATAAATTTTGGCATCACTTGTGGCCACTGCGCCATAGAGTCGTTCGCTGACTGAGCCAGCCTGCTGAGGGATGATAATCGTCAAGGATAAAGCCAGTAGGAGGGCCAGGCAACGCAATATAGTAGCTCCACGAGGATGGTCAGCAACGCTGCCATGGATGTCTAAGCTTACTATGCAAATGTCTCAAATTGCCAGTGGCTATTCTTTAAAAGGCGGTGGACAGTCGGGAAGATCTTTGCGAACGTAAATGCGATGGTCTTCCACTGTGCCAGCAAATTGATAGTCGTTGAGCACGGCTGTGTTTAAAAAATCACCATCTTTGAGTATGTCATATATGCGTGTCGATTGAATAAAAATCAGCTTTGGTTTGTGATTGGCAATGTCTTCTTTGTATTCGTCCAAGATTCTAGCCTTAAAGTTATTCATTTTGGCTTTTGTGGCGAATGAAGTGGAGACATCTCTAGCGTAAATTGTAGTGGGAAGCAGCATGGCATGCAGATAACGAGAGGCCGGTTGACGTTTGGTTTGCAGTAGTAAGGGATAACCTGGTGCAATGCTGCGTGTCATAAAGAGCACTGGCTCTCCAGCTTCGGTATATTTTAGAATCTCAAGGGCGAGCGCGCTCAAGTCTCTTTTGGGAACGTCTCCTATGTAGCCGATACCCATCATTGCTAGTTTAGGGGCTTCGGCCGCTTCTTTTCTTTGAATGGTTATTTCGCTCAGGCTGATTTGAAGTTGCCATATACAAAGAGTGCTGACACAAATTGCATCAAAGACTTTCTGATATTTAAAGATAAATTGGCGCAATATAAAAACTATGATTGCGGCTTCGACGCCAGCTAGCATATAAGCGCCAGCGAGAAAAGGGAGGGCGTGATTGAGCCAAGGTTGTCCTTGCAGTAGATAAGATGCTAACCCTAAGAGGCTGAAGGCTATGAGGGGCATAATCAAAGTGGAAAAGCGGCTGAGAATGACGCCAAGGCTACAGGTGTAAATTAGCAGCAGTAGGTAGTTTTTCCAGTAGGGGCCCCAGCCCATCAGCTGGAACATGATAGAGGTGCTGTACTCACCATAGCCTAGGGTAAAGACTGGCACCATCATGCCAAAATAGCCATCTTTCATATTTTGGGGCATAGCCCAAATACAGCCAGCGTAGACGAGGCCGAATAACATACAGACAATTGCTTCTGGAGCCAAGAGGCAGCGCCAGCGCTGGTTTTCTCTAAGCCAGAGGGCTTCAAGCACGATTGCCGCAATGAGATAGCTTGGTTTTAGGAAGAGGCCAATTGAGGCTAACAGTGCCGCAATGATCGCCGCGGCTGGAGGCAGCGAGGTGTTTTTCCAGCGCAGCCAGCGCACTGTGAAGAACGGCAGAAAAAGTAGCAAATAAATATGCTCTCGCTGCCCGAATTCGTCTTGGCTCGACAGAAATAGTGTCAGGCATGAAAATGACAATAGCAGGGGCATGAAGACAAATGATTCTTGGTTTTTAGGCTCTCGCCACAAAAGCCAGAGGCTAAAGACGACGCTGTAGAACCAGAGAGCGATTGTTGTATACCAGAATGCTTGTGGTGATGTCACACCAAAATATTTAGATACTAGATTTGGTGCTATATGAGCATAAAACGCTAGTGGTGGATTGACGTCAAAAAAATCTACATAGGGCTTTTTGCCCTGTAGTATCAGATCGCCAATGGCGACAAACATAGATTGGTCTGGGGCAATAGTGAGTGGGTGAATGGCTGGAATAGTGAGTAGACGCCACATGATTAGAGACAAGAGAAAACCGCCGCCAATGAGCATAATTCTTTGTGTCCACTTATCCATCGGCATAGACAAAGGCAAACTATCAAATCTAGATGGTTTTAGTGCTCTTAAGAGAGCCGCTATTTTGCTTTGATCTGAGTTTGTCATAGGGGTGTTTTTCGCGGCAGAAAGACAGCGATATTGTATTGAGCACCGTGATACTCTAGAGGTTCTTGGTCGATTTCGTCGATTTTCTTTAAGCGTGCCCCACCTCTATATTCATAGTATTTTTCTATGGTGGGCATCACTTCGTTTTTCACCAATAGATCGCGAATGGCAGCATCTTGGATAAAGATCATTTTGGCTTTTTGCCCGATGATGTCTTGTTTTAGTCGGTTGTATAATTTTTCGCATAGCCGGCTGTACTTGCGTTCATTCTCACCGGGGTGCAGCGCATGATCAAGATACGGCAAAAATGTAGACTCTAGTAAATAGCCACTGGGCTGCCTATTCATCTGCAAAATTAAGGGATAGCCTGGCAGGACGTCATCAGTTAAGAACATAAGCTGATCGCCTTTGTTTGAATATTTGGCAACCCATGAAGCACAATCAGCAGGTACCACATTTTCTCCTGGAGTCTTGTCGGTAACTACGGGAAAGGCTGTGGCAATTTTGCTGGATTGGTGTTGAAGAAAAGTGTTTGTAAGGGCTATGAGTATGGCGCTGAAAGTGCATAAAAGACAAAAATTGAGTCTTTCTAGAGCACGTCGTCTGCGCTTGAGTAGTTTAAGGCGGTGTATGGTGGCACCTAATACTCCTAGGTTAACCGCCCACAGTAAAGTGGCAGAAAATATCATGGGAATGGCTGAGTGAGTTAAACCAGTGGGCTGGTTGAGGTAAAACCAAAAACTGATGAAAAACAGTAACATCAGTATTAATGACAAACTTGAGCGATTGGTCTTTGGTACGGCAAATAGTATGGCGGCAATGCCTGCATAAAAAATATCCCGTCTCTCTGGTACGCTGTCTAGCCCGTACATAGCCATGTCGTAATAGTCAGGTATGGCGGCGAATATCGGGACTACTGTGCTTAAGTAGGCTGCGGTGAACGGAGCTGGCGACATAATTAAGAATAGTCCGTAGGCAAGCATCGTAATTAGACAAGTGCGCGCTTCAGGAGCAACTAGTGGGCCAATTTTGACGATTGTGCCGAGCCATTGGCATTCAAGCAATATTAGAAATACAATGTAGATCTCGCATAGTGAAGCACCAATGCCAGCAAGTATGCCGCTAGCAATAGCTTCGGTTTTTGAGATATGGTAGTCATTCCAGCGCAGCCATCTAACTAATAGATAGGGCATGAAAAGAAGCATGAACAGGTGTTCGTTTTGGCCAAGCTGAAACAACATTAGTACGTTTGCCAAAGCCAGCGCAATTATAATTGGTGGAAAAATATGCCACTCTCGGTGGTGAGTTCTTGATAGCAGAATTTTGGCACAAGCAAGTGTAGAGCTTAGAGCAACTAGCCAAATCGTGAGGTTCATTACAAGGCTCGGCGCAATATTTAGAACTTGGGCTGTCAACAAAGGTACTAGGCTGCCGTAGATAATTATTGGTGAAGCAAAGCAAAGAAAGTCTTGATATGGCACCTTGCCTGTCGCAATCAATTTGGCGGCCTCAAGATTCAGTGCCGCTTCAGGCGCAATCATAGAAGGGTGCCGTAGAAGAGTTAATAGAACAAGAAAAAAGATTATGGCAACCATAGCCATGCTCACCAGGCAATAGCCCGTTCTGCTCGTTAGTTTTTGTCTCGCCAAGCCAAGGCTTGTGGTCATCTGGTTCTCTTCGTGATGCACTGAAAGCCTATACTAGCTAGCAAGTATACTTTGTCAGTGACTCTTGTATGATCTAGGCTTCCACTGACTTCTCATGGTTAGTTGTATTGACAATGCTGGAACTGCTACCTAGCGGTATCTCTACTTTAGGTGAAGCACCGACAAAATATGAATAAAGTGCCAAGTGATTTGCCTAAAGTCATAGACAATAAATACGAAGTCATTGCATTATTGGGCAAAGGTGGGATGGGTTGCGTCTACCATGTCAGGCACATTTTTTTGAAAAAAGAATGCGCGCTCAAGACCCTTGAGGCGGAAGTTAGTGCAGTCAATTTGCGCCGTTTTGAAAAAGAAGCGCAAGTTCTGTCAAGGTTAGATCACCCTAACACAGTCAAGACCTTTGACTATGGCTTTATCGATGGTAAGTTTCCATATTTTGTTATGGAGCTTGTGGAGGGCCAGAGCCTAAGTGAGAAGGTGAAAAATGATGGCCCAATTTCGCTCAAACAAGTTTTTGATATCTTCATACCATTGTGTTTTGCTTTGCAGGAAGCTCATGATCGGGGCATCACTCATCGAGATATTAAACCAAGCAATATTATGTTGCTGAGTCAGGGTGGCAAGACAATTCCTAAGTTAGTTGACTTTGGTATTGCCCGTCTGAATGATTTAACACTGGGCGCTACCGCTCTAACCCAGACTGGTGAAATTATGGGAAGCCCGCTCTACATGAGCCCGGAGCAATGCGGGGCGGGCAACTTAGATTTTCGCTCTGATATTTATTCTCTTGGTTGTAGTTTGTTTGAAGCCTTAACTGGGGTTCCACCCTTTTATGGTGCCAATGCCCTAGCCACTATAGGCATGCATTTGCATCAGGAGCCGCCTTCTTTGCGTCAAGCGTCTTTAGGAAAAGAGTTTTCTCCAGACTTGGAAGAACTAATTAGTACAATGCTGGCTAAATCACCAGATGATCGCTATCAATCAATGACAGAAGTGGCCGAGATGCTCATGTATATTGCGGCCGGAAAGGGCGTCGCTATCGGGAGTAGGTCGTCGAGATCGGCATCAGGTTCTAGCGATTTTGCAGGCTTTGGGCCCGGTCAAAACCCAGTGGCCTGGTCAGCTAAAATTTGGCCTTTGCTGATGGCTTCTGCTGCTGTTTGTCTAACTTTGGCTATTGCTGGAGGTGTTTTGTGGTGGCAAGGTTCGAGTTCTCAGAATCAATCTCTATTAGCTCAGAAAGCTGCTCTGGAAGAGAAGAACGTTAATTTTGCACCGATTGTTTTGCCGACTAATGCCATTAGGGGTTCTTTTTCGCAGCCGGAGAAACGAGCTGGGCGAGATCTCAGAGTGTTTTCCTTTCCTGATAATAGCCTTGGTACTCTTTCTCTCTTTTCGTCAGACTTAACTACTGATCAAGTGTCTTCTACCAAGTGGCCGGCAAGGGGCAGGCAAGAGATTGAATGGCATGAGCCTTTAGCTTTTACGCCCTCGAGTGATTGTGTTGCTAGTCCGCGCTATTTTCGAAAGTTCAAGGCAGACGAATTGGCTTATATTGATTTTGACAACAATGGAGAGTTTTCATCCGACGTCGTTCCCAATATTCTTCATCTCACTAGCCTTAAGAGGCTAAAGTTCAAGAATACAGATCTTGATGATGCTGCATTGATGCAGCTAGGTGCTCTTCCGAATTTAATTGCGCTTGATGTGCGTTTGACAGAAGTGACTGGCAAAGGCCTTGCTCAATTCACTGGTTTGAAAAAGCTGCAATTATTGAAGACCCACCCGGCCGATGTAGCGCTTGTCACCGCTGCTTTAGCTGGTAGTAAGGCTTTGACTCGCCTTGAGTTAAACAAGTGTGGCATTGTTAACGATAGCGATTTGAAGTCTTTGGCCACTTGTGTCAATCTCGAAATTATTGAAGTGGATGGCAGTCCGGCTATTACTGACGCGGGCATAGAAAATCTCAAACCGTTGGTCAATTTGCAAAGATTGAAACTCAGTGGTACATCGGTGACTTTGGGCATGGCAAAATCGTTGGCCTCTTTCAAGCGCTTGCAATACCTTACGGTTGACGGAGATAAGTTTGACCCTGAATCTTTGAAGAAACTTCAGTCTGCTGTGCCACCTAGTTGCACAGTATGTGCGAACTAGAGAAGGGAAGAGCGTTTCATGGTGCTCTCCCTTCTCGTTTCTTTCCGTTTTTAAGTAACGTCATTTATCGTTGATAGTACTGCTTGAGCACACCATCAAAAGCGGCCACTTTTCAGGCAGCAGTGCTTGAAAGCGACGGTTTGAAGCGCATGGGCATAGGTCATTGCGCCCAAGTTTCTCTGTTAGTTCTTTGTCTCTGTGCACAATGCGGTCGCCTCGCTTTACCCTAGACTCTGATGGGAAGCCGCGTTTACGTTTGCTTGAAGGCTCAAAAGCAGTATTGCTCTTCGTATTGGATATGCATGATCGTATCCTCCTAGTTTTGGGGAGATTTGCTTATTGTAGCTCAGAGGGAGGGGTTGACTAAGTCTGAACTTAGACTTATTCTAAGTACATGACCGACCACAAGACTAGCAACAAAATAGTCACTGCTGAACAGCTACTTTTGGCCCGTGGCGTTAAACCCACCCCACAGCGCGTTGTGATAGCCGATTATTTGTTACAGACCAACAGCCATCCCACAGCAGATGAAGTGCTCTCAGCCGTGTCTGGAGCCCTTCCCGTAGCTCTTTCTAGAGCGACGGTGTACAACACGCTCAATGCTCTTAAGGAAGCCGGTGTTATAAAAGAGGTATTGACCGAGCCTGGTCGTGTAAGATACGACGCTAATGTTTCCCATCATCATCATTTTGTTGATGTGAAAACTGGCAATATTATCGACATTCCTGCGGATAAGGTTGAGGCGATTGGCCAGCTTTTGGGCGATCAGTATAAAGTTCATGGTTTTCAGGTTCTGTTCTATGGAGAGTTAGAGCAGAGTTAGTTTTTTTTGCCCTCAAGTTAGAACAAGTCTAAAGCTATACTATTTCTAGGAGAAATGATAATGACAAACAATCAAGCACCTCAGTTAACCGATTCAGAAGCTACTTTGGCCGAATTGACCAGCGCAGACGCCACGGCTAAGTCTGGCGCTGCTCCAGCTGACACTAAGACAGCCGCTAACTTAATGGCCGCCTTTGGTGGTGAATCAATGGCTAATCGCAAATATCTGTACTTCGCCAAAATTGCCCGCAAGCTTGGTAATGAAGAAGTGGCCAAGCTCTTTGAAGAAACAGCCAACCATGAAACAGCCCATGCTTTCGCTCACCTTGAGCTAATTTATCCATCCGCTGAAATGACTGTTGAGAAGGTACTAGCGCTAGCTGCCGAAGGCGAGATGTATGAAAGTGTCACCATGTATCCCAACTTTGAGCGCGAAGCTGTTGAAGAAGGCAATGCCGCTGCTGTAGCTGAGTTTCAAGAGCAAGCAAAAGAATCACTCGAGCATGCGGGTATTTTCCAAAAAGCAGCCAAGCGTTTTGGCGCGCTCAAGCGGGTTGAAGCTTTCCATGCCGCTCGCTATCAGGCTGCTTTAGATAAGTTGACTGCTGCGAAGGTCTAAGAGTCTGCCATCATCTTGGCCATGCGCACATGCACTGACGGAAGCAAGGCGGTAAGTGGTTCACTATCTTCAATGCCACCTGTAAAAGGGTGGCATTGCACTATGTGCAGTGCGAGTTTTTCTGGCCAAATTTCTAGATTTTCTAAGCCTTTTTGATGGCCCAGCCAGCGCATCTTGTAAGCAATAGCAAGAGAGTGGGGTTCCATATCATCGATTAAAACAAAACCATTTGTTTTAGGAACGTTGTCGCAATTGTCAGGCCCATAAATTTCACCCACAAGGTCTGCTAGTCCCAATTCTTTTAAGACTTTTGCTTGAAATTTAGAGTGGCCAAGGGTAAGCATTGCTACTTCGTATTTGCTGCCCAGTTCTTGCAAAAACTGTTTAGCACTTGGTCTGGCTTCAGTTAGCACAGTATTCCAGCGAAAGAAAAACTTAGGTCGTCGGTCGAATATATGCTTAGACAGCAAGGGATAGATCTCAGTGTTGACCAAGGTGCGATCGCAGTCTACAAAGACGCGGTGGTTGCCAGCGTTTAATATTTTTTTGCTCACATCAATCGCTTGTGAATTATGTGGTCGACATAAAATTGAAATTGTGTCGCTGTCGGCCAAGTACCGTGGGTGCCCTTTCTTTCTATAAACTTAGTAGGATTGCCGTTGGCGACAAGGGCTCGATAGAGTTGATTCTGCAATTTCGGCGGCATGGTCGTATCTTCCATGTGAGAGATGATCACGACTTTTACTGTTTTGGGAAACTCTTTGATGTTTGGTATAAAGCTGCGCGCTTTGTACTCTTTCTTCTTTTCAGCAGGTGTACCGCCTAGAGTATTCTTCAGCGAGTCTTTCACGAGCTTTTCGCTTGTCAGCTTGTAGAGGTTTGCCAAGTCACCACAGCTGACAATTACCAGGATGCATTCTGATTTATTTTTGATTTCAGGCGGTGCTTGTTCAATGAATGAAAGCAGGTTGCAACCGCCCATGGATGCGCCAATATAGATAATGCGATCAAACTTGTACTTGTCTTGAACCTTGGTGATAGCGTCGCCAATATCTTGCAGAGCAGCTGGGTTGGCCCAGGTGTGGGCGAGGCCGACGGAGAGAAAACCATACATCGGATAGATACTGGTCATAATCGGCCCTGTTGGCGCGCCTGGCGGCACGACGAAGGGTTCGTCGATGTTTGAGGTCATGCCGTGATGGTAGACGATCAGCGTGCTGGGACCGGTGACGTTTGGTTGAGTTGGGGGGATGAAATAGGTATTGACCGGCGAGCCATTAAGATGGCTGATGGTGGTAATTTGCTCTCTGCCAGCAGCATGCGCGCTGCTAATTGAAGCATTGCAAAAAAGAGTGATAAAAACGAGTGTAGCGGCGATCAAAGCTTTAGAGATTCGCGAGAGGGTCAGGGCAAATGCTCGTGGTTGTCTTGTTTTTATTGAAAGATTCATTGAAAAGGTAGTCGCCAAATAATTACTGCTGACCTAAATATATGCTTGCAAGCTTAATTGCAGCACTATTTGCAGCATTTTACAGCATTTATTTCTTGATTAGCTACAGTTCAAGATGCTTGAGTCTGGGGGCGTTATCGTCTACCATCAACAAAGACAGCAGTGATGGCGGGCGATTGGCCTCATGGCTTACTTATTCGAAAATCATATTAGGTAATATCTTTAGAGAAATATCCCCGGGAAATTCATGGCCACAATAGAAACCGAACGCAGTATCTTCACTCTGATCAATACATTTGAAGTTGAGCCCACTAAGCAGCAAATACTGGCCAATATGCTTGAAGATGTCACTGAGAAAGTGACCAAACATCAGCCTGGATTCGTATCAGCTAGTGTTCATCAGAGTTTTGATGGTAAGCATGTGGCCAGCTATGTGCAGTGGGAAAGTGAAATTCACTATCGTGTAGTTTCTAAAAACCTTGAAATTCAGGCTCACATGAAAGAAATACAGGCTGCGGCAATCTCAGTACAGCCGGTTTCTTACCGAGTCACCTATGTCGGCGAATCAATGAATTAGGCACAGTTCTGTTTGCCGCTAAATTTTTTGCTGGGCTTTGGCTTGGCTTTTTCGCCACATTGCCCAGGCTAGTAGCAGGCAAATAGTCAGTTCGATGATACTTGCTTCTGGTCCGAAGCTCCCACCGGTGAGCAGTGCTGGTCCATCGAGGCTGCTTATAATCAGTGGTTCACCCATGTATAGGCCCGAAACAGGGGTACCAAATATGGGGCCTTCAAATATATTCCAGAATGCGTGTAAGCCAGCTGCCATCCACAGCCGTCTTGTGAGTAGGTAAGCTGCACAGAAGAGCAGCCCAGCATCGAGGCCAAGGACTGTACAAGAGGCTATTTGGGTGAGCAGTGGCTCACTGCCGTGAAAATTCGTCAGGTGGGCTGCGCCAAACAAAAGCGAGCTGATGATCACCGCGGTCTTGGTATTGCTGGCTCGTTCGATTGTTTGCAGGACATAGCCCCGAAAGAGAATCTCCTCAAATAGGGCAGCGGCAATGAGGCCGGGGATTAGCGCCAACAGATCGCAACTACTATTTATGGCCAGGGGCAGGTAGCAGCCGATGGCGGCGAGAATTAGTGTGACACTGGTGACCAGTAAGCTGCCAATCAAACTACCGTCATAGAACTCTAAGAGACCGTCCCATAAGCTTTTCGCCCCCAAGCCGTAGTCACTTAACTTGCGCTTTTCGATGAAGCGTGCCACAAGCCAGAGTAAGAGCAGGCTCCAGAGCAGGTAAGTGAAAAATTGCGCGAAAGCTGTGGGGTGAAGAGCGGGAAAGGCTGCAAATAGAGGGTGGCAGGCGTAGATGCCAAAAAACAGGAATATCAGTGACTTGGCCAGCGCTAAAGCCAACTGCTTTGCTTGAAAGCCTTTTTCTGCTTGAGTTGGGGGCTTGATATCGCTGGTCAAATGTACCTGTCTTTGGTCAATTCTGTAGCCAGTTCTTTGGTCTGCTTATTTGCCTATTGTACGATTGAGTATTTTGAATTAGGGGATTGACAATTTGTAGACGACCGGTCTAATATAACGATATGCCCAACGACAACCGCGGCAAAAAGGAGAATTAGTCATGACTCAAATAGCATTGTTCGATGTCGTCATACCTGGAGTTATCGCCTGGGTTTTGGTCGACGATTTGCTGCGTGCGCTGCGTCACTAGATTTTTTTGACTGTTTCTATAATCTTGCGATTAGGTGGACTTTTTATTACTGGTCGATCCTCAAGCTTGGTGAAATCAGTCACGGTCTTATAGTCTTTCGGAATTGCGAAATCTGCCGCTACGAGCTTGATTGGTTTCAATTCAGAAGTGAGCAGAATAGTGTTCAAGTCGCCTCTACAGCTAATATATTTGAACTGTAGGGGCATTGCTCTCTGTAGCGGCACACCGTAAAATTTTGAAAGCACTGTGGCCGCTTCTATTGGTATTATGACCTTTTCAGCCACTAGCATTTGCGCCGATTGTACAAACCTAGGATCAGCTGATTCGTGTTCTTTGTCTTTTATTTGTTTGTCCACGAAACTCTTTGGTGTTTGCAATTCTATAGAGCTGATGCCATGTAGAACGGTTTTACCGGTTTGTTTGAGTGGAATATTGTATAGCGTGACGCCACCAGTAACAGTGGCAAGCTTGTTGCCGATGCCGGTGAATGTTCGCGGAGAAGCGAACGAGCAGATGCGCTTGGTGCGGTTATTGAAGGCATAAACTTTCCATGCTGGAGCTGTTGCCACAACGACAGTGCCGTGACTTCTGTCGACAATTTTTACAGCAGACTTGGTTACGAAAGTGTCTTGATCGCCCATGGTAGAGCTTGTTTGATAGCCGCAATAGCCGTCATCGGCTTGGGCTGTCGAGACATTTATAGTGAAGCAGGCAAGCAGGCTAAGAGCATAGGCGATTTTCGGGGATGACTGCATTCTTCCTACTCAATAAACTGACTGATAATTGTACTCGGTCTAGCTATAGCAATTTTTCGATTAATAGGTTTACTTGCCTTGCAGTTTCGGCCTCGCTATGAGAGTTGTCTATCACTTGATCGGCGCGACTGCACTTTTCGCTTTGGGGCAATTGGGCTTGTAAACGTCTTTGAATTTCTAAGGCGTCTAACTTATCTCGTTCCCCAAGACGTTGTTTCAATACCTCTTCTGAGGTAAAAACTGTCCAAATTTCATCATACTCGTCAGCCATATTGACCTCAAAAAGCAGAGGAACTAGCACTGCAACTAGTTTTTCGCTGCTCAGCTCTTTGATGCGCCTGCGGCAGCTGAGGACAACGCTGGGATGAACTATTTGTTCTAATTTGCGCCGCGAATCAGAATTTTGAAAGACGATTTTGGCCAAATTTTTGCGATCTATGGGCCTGTCTGGATTATTGCTGCCTAGACTATTACTTTCAGGTCTATCATTTTTTGAACTGGCATTTTCACAATCAGCACCTTCTAAAACGCCAGGTCCGAACTGTTCGACTATGGCTTTCTTGACGCTGATGTCGTTGGTTAGCACGTCGTGGGTTAGTTGATCGGTGTCGATGACAGGAATGCCGCGTTCGGCGAGCAGCCGGCCGACGGTAGATTTGCCTGACGCTATTGTGCCAGTAATTCCTAAGATAATTGGTCCATTGGGATTAGAGCGTTTCTGCATCTGTCTTTATGTCGCCAAATTTGTTTTGTAGTGTGTTCAATATTTCTCTCAGGCGCAGAGCGGTTAAGCTTCTATTGCGGCTTTCGCACTGTACTCGCAACTCTGTTTTGGCCTCTGGTCTTTTGTCTGATTTTGCCACTCTGGCAGTGTCGTTTGTTGCTCCATTTGTAGTTTCTTTTGAAGCGTCAGGTAGAGCTGGCCTTAGAGCAACAATTGCTCTTTCACTGCGACTGCTGGTGCTCTCGGTGCCGTTTGAGCTATTGATACTAGAACTATTACTAGAATTAAGGGTAACAAGCATGTGACCAGCACTTGAACTTACACCTGATACGGTCAGGCCATTGTCTTCAAAAGCTTGGCGTAGGGCTAGCAGGGCATTGTCATAGTTAGCATTTAACACTAAAACTATAGTGGTTTTAGGGTCTAGCTTTTGTTTAAACAATTGAAATGCCTTGACGCGCCAGGCTTGTGCCGGGCGCACTATGCCGCTTCCACTTGGTCTTAATGGAGCAGCATTTGGTGGCGGAGGAATTGGCGGGCGGTCAATGGTTGGTACTATATTTAGTGCGGGTATGCCATCGGGTGTGACGCTGAAAGGCTCTTGGCCGTTACCCTCATTATTAGATTGACTATTAGATTGATTGTTAGGCTGATTACTTTGCTGGTTTTCTGTTGGCTCAGAAGGTTGTCCGTTAGTGTCTTCTTTGTTCTCGAAAGCACTTGTTGCCTGTGTTTGTCCGCGAGCTGGAGCAAACTTTGGTTCAGGTTGATAAGGTGCAAAAGCCGATCTTCCTTTGAGCTGAGGCGCAGATTGACTCTGTGCGCTTTCCATAAAAAGAATCGCTGGAATAACTAGACTTAGCAATAAGAGGGCGGGCTGCTTCACGGCTATATTTATCGATATCTTGGGCATTTGCGGCATATTCATATATTAACTTGAGCCGGCGGTGCTGGCCTAGAATTGCAGGCGAAAAGACGAATTAACCCTTTACGTTAAAATCTTGATTGACAGTGGCCAACCGCTTGATATGATTTCTTTAGTCTCGGTCTGGGGCAGAGCTCAAAAGTTTTGTCCTACAAGTTTGAACATACGGGGATCCCGCTCGACACTTCCACGTATACCTTTGAACCAGCTTTACGCTTCTTGCAAGCCTCTGGAGTTGGAAAAGGAAACGGACAGAAGTTAGGAGGTTCCCCCCCTGGAGTATATCCCGGGTACAAAACGCGCACCTGCTCTAGGCTGAGACCAATTTTTAAAAACGGATGACAATGCAATTTCACTTAGGTGACTTACCTCAGACCAATCGCTTTGGTCAGGAATTGGCGCAGGCAGTGGGCGATGGCGCCATCATTGCTTTGACTGGCACCCTGGGTGCGGGAAAGACAACCTTGGTAAAGGCCGTTGGCAAGGGCCTAGGTGTGGTCGAAGTGATTAGCTCTCCCACTTTCACTATGCTCAATGAGTATCACTCTGGCCGCCTCTCTCTCTTTCACCTCGATCTCTATCGCGCTGGCGAAACTGGCGAAACTTTAGACTTGTCAATGTTGGCTCTAGAGTTAGATGAGGTTATAGATGAGGCTCTAGAGGAGCGTTTGGGCGGTCTATCTGATGGTGCTAGTACCCCACCTGCTCTAATGGTGACGCCTGCTTTGGTAATGATTGAATGGCCCCAATATTTTTTGGTTGAAGGCGAATCTTATTTAGCCGATAAAGATTATTTGGAAATTTCGCTCGACCTTGTCAAGCAAGGAAACCTCCTACATGCTGTAAGGGGCTCTCAAGAGGGCGCAACTGAAAAAGTGTTACAAGAAACATATGAGGCTGAAAACCCTATAAAGGAAGGGGTGGGTGAGGCCAGAATCGCCAATCTGGTCGGACATGGCTCACAATCTTCGCAAGTTATCAGAAGACTTCAGAGCGCTCTTCCTGATATGGTTATATAGTTTTAAGCCGAGGCCAACATTTGTCATCGTGTTATACTCCATCGACGTCGGCGTATCTTGACAGGCCGCGAGTAGCTCCACCACAGCGTTACAGAGAAAAATGGTCAAATCGTTAGTTATAGTTGAATCTCCAGCCAAAGCCAAAACGATCTCAAAGATCCTTGGCAAAGACTTCACGGTTAAGGCCAGTTATGGTCACGTGAGGGATCTCCCCAAAAATAAATTGGGTGTCAACGTTCGTAAGAACTTCGAACCCCTTTATGAAGTATTGAAGGATAAAGAACCGACAGTTGCCGACTTAAAAGAAGCAGCAGCCGGTGTCGATAAAGTGTATCTGGCGCCCGACCCTGACCGCGAAGGGGAAGCAATTGCTTGGCACTTATCCGAAATTTTGGAATTGCCTAAGAAGAAGCTGCATCGCATCGAATTTAACGAAATTACGAAAGAGGCAGTTCTAGCGGCCATTAAGGCGCCACGGCAAATCGATCAAAGTTTAGTTGATGCCCAGCAGGCTCGCCGCGTACTCGACCGTTTGGTCGGCTACAAAATCAGCCCACTGCTCTGGCGCAAAGTTAACGGCCGCTCGGCAGGCCGTGTGCAATCAGTTGCCGTTCGCATTATTTGCGAGCGTGAAGCCGAAGTGGAAGGATTCACTCCGCAAGAATATTGGACGATTAAGGCTGAGCTATCTCGCGCCCGTTCAAAGCAATTCTTTACTGCGCCATTGGCTAAATGGAAAGGCAAGCGTGTTATCGCTGCTTCTGAGAAGGCGACGGCGCAATCAACCACCATCGACACTAAAAAGATGGCTGACGATATCGTCAAGAAAATTGAAAAAGAAGACTTCACTGTTGCTTCAGTGGTCGAGAAGACCAGTCAGCGCCAGCCGCAGGCTCCATTCATCACTTCTACTCTGCAGCGAGAAGCAGCAACCTTCTTAGGCTTTGCTGTTAAGAAGACGATGAAAGTTGCTCAAGAACTCTATGAAGGTATCGAACTTGGCTCACAGGGCCCAGTTGGTTTAATTACTTACATGAGAACTGACTCGACTCGTGTTTCGCAAACAGCAGTAGATGAAGCGAAGAACTTTATTGTTGCTCGTTATGGCAAGCAATATTATCCAGACAAGCCGCGCGTATACGTTCGCAAAGCTAAGTCGATGCAAGATGCCCACGAAGCTATTCGTCCATCCCATCCTGAAAGTTCACCTGAATCGATCAAGCAATACTTGAGCAGCGATCAGTTGAAAGTGTACAAACTAATCTGGGAACGCTTCATGGCTAGCCAAATGGCTTCAGCCGAGATTCTCACCAGAACTGTTGAAATCACCGCTGGCGATGCCATGTTCAGAGCATCTGCTTCTGAGAAGAAATTCCCTGGTTTCACCATCGTTTATGACCGTCTGACTAAAGACATGGCCACAAGCGATTCTGACGCAGTCGCGGATGAAGTAGATGAAGAAGAAGCAGCGCCAAATCTTCCTGAGTTAGAGAAAAACGAAAAGCTCAAGCTCAAAGAAATGAAGCCTGGCCAACACTTCACTCAGCCTCCACCGCGCTTTACAGAAGCAAGCTTGATCAAAACCCTAGAAGAATTGGGTATTGGTCGACCATCTACTTATTCGGCGACTGTCAGCACAATTGTTGATCGCAAATATGTAGAGCGTGTGCAAAAAGCACTGGTACCAACAACTCTAGGTAAAGCTGTTAATGCTCTTCTCGTTGAGCACTTCGGCAATATCGTTGAAGTTGGCTTCACCGCTGGAATGGAAACTCAGTTAGATAAAGTCGAAGAAGACAAATCTGACTGGCGCGTCATGCTCAAAGCTTTCTACGAGCCTTTCAATAAGACTTTGAAAGAAGCCGAAGAGAACATGAACAAGGTGCTCATTCTCTCTGACCAATTCTGCGAACTATGCGGACAGCCTATGGCCATTCGTTCTTCGCGTTACGGTCAATTCTTAGGTTGTGTCGGCTATCCTGAATGCAAGACCAAGATCTCGCTAACTAAAGATGGCAAGCCAGTTCCTGAAGATAGACCATCAGAAGAGAAATGCAAAACCTGCGGTTCAGACATGCTGATTCGCTATGGCCGCTATGGCGATTATCTTGCCTGCTCAGCTGAAGAATGTACCGAACAAAGACCAATTCTTAAATACACTGGTGTTACCTGCCCACGTGATACTTGTGGCGGCGCCATTGTTGAGAAGAAATCTAGACACGGAAAAATCTTCTTCGGTTGTTCCAACTATTCACTCAATCAGTGCACATCGGCTTATTGGTACCCACCTGTGATTTCAGGCGGTCCAAAAGGCGACAACCTTTGTCCAAAATGCTCGAGCGTTCTTATCTACAAGACACTCAAGCGTGGCGACCAAGTGGCTTGCTCGTCTAAAGAGTGTGACTTCGCTGAGTTGATTACTGGTTTGGAAGTGCACGCTTAAGATAGATTTTGGGTTAGCGCCTGGAAATTTGACTGGCATGTTTGAGCACTTCAGCGAACAATCAATGAAAGTAATGGCGCTGGCAGACCGCGAGGCCGCTGCGTTGAAGCACGACCGTGTGGGCACTGGTGAAATACTGGTGGGCTTGCTTGTTTGGGCAGAGTCTGAGAAAGCAGAGAAATTTCGCAGGAATTTCTCTGCTTTCAATCTGACGGCCGAAAAAGTGCGGGCTGAAGTCAAAAGAATTACCGGCTCAGGGGCAGGTGAGAGGGCTTCTGCCTACAGTTTCACCCCGGGGGCGGAGGTTCTGCTGTTGCTTGCCTACGAAGAGGCCTTAAATCTCTGTACGCGTCCAGGCACTGAAAAGGTTGAACCTGAGCATTTGCTGCTTGCCCTGCTGCGTCAAGACGAAGGGGTGGCCTGCCGTATTTTGGAGCGTTTAGGGCTGGATGACTTTAGTCAGTTGCGTGGCGCCGTGCTTTCAAGCCTTGGGGTTAAACAAGAAGAACTTCTGGAAATTCGCTTTGAAAAGGCGCGGCGTCAAAGAGTAAACGCGCAGCCTAGAGTGGGTGAACTTGTGGACTCCGGTGCTATCGCTGGCCCAGGGAGCCTGCCAGATTCGAAAGACTTTGCACACCCGGGCGATCTGGCGATGTTGGCGACTGCAGAGAAATTGCTCGCGCAGGGCCTACAGACCGGTGCATCACTAGTTGATTTGCCTTATTCGCCCTATGCCCTTGAGTTGTTCAAGCTGGCTCAAGAAGCTGCAAGTAGCCATGGCCATGATGTCGTTGGCAGTGGGCATTTGCTTCTAGCGGTCCTTTCGATGCACAAGGGCCTGCCCCTAAGGGTTATGGCTCAGTGTGGCGTTGAGCGCTATCAGGTCGATGAAGAGCTGTCTAACATTCTTGGCCCGGGCTCTGGTGTAGCGCTTGATTCGACTCTGGCATTGTCTTGGAGTGCATCGTGCAGCAAATTGTTGAGCTTGGCTGCACACGAGGCGTTGGAATGGCATCATAGTTTTATTGGCTTAGAGCATGTGCTCTTGGTCTTATTGCGCGAACACGAGGGTGTGGCCGGCCGCATACTTGAGGATTTTGCCGTCGATAAGGGTGTGCTGCGCAACAAGATTTTAGCTGATGAGCAATTTGGTAGTTTGGAAGACTGCCTTTAAAATTAGTAAATTAGCCATGCTTGTGTCTGTTTTGCAAGTTTCTAAAGCTGTCATATTTTCTTCAGAAAATATGACAGCTTTAGAAACCGCATTGACTCATCAAAAACCTGGTCTTCCTTGAACCGTTGCTTCAGCTTTGTGCGCCCAGATAGAGTGAATTGAACTGACCGATTTGATCCATTGTCACTGAACTGCCTGGTAAAGGTTTCTGGTCTTTTACCGAGCGCAGAAGATCACCAATTTCTACTTTTCTAAAAGTGGGGGCCACTCTAGTGATACTCCCGCCTTCTGAGAGCATCAGGGGCAGAACTCTTGAGGCTGGTTGGTGCAGAAAAGCATCTAAGACTTTGCCATCAAATTGAGTACCCCGACCGCGGTCAAACACTTCAATTAACTTTGAAATCGGTGTCGGAGTCTTGTATGAGCGACCGTGAGAAAGCACGTCAAAGACATCAGCAACAGTATTGACTCTTGTTTCGACGGCAATTTGATCACCACTAAGTTGATTGGGGCTGCCGCGGCCATCCAAGCGCTCATGGTGATTCTGCGCCACAGTGGGAAGATCGGCAAGACGTTTTGGGTAGTTAACTTTCTCTTTGAGAATGACACCAGTATCGGTGGCGTGGTGGTTGATCACTGCCCGCTCGTGGCCGTCTAATTTTCCAGGTGAATTGAGAATTTCGGTTGGTGTTTTGAGCTTACCAATGTCGTGCATTTTTCCTGCCAGGTAAGCTTTCTCAACTGAAGCAGGTGGAAGTCGCATGCCTTCAGCGATGATTCGACTCATGTCGCCAACGCGATCTTGATGGTGGGCTGTGAGTGGGTGATAGCCCAACATCTGCTGGCGCAAAAGTGCATGCTGCTCTTGGGTACGAATACCCAGAGCCTTGTCGATACTATGATGCACTCCCATATAAACGCTAGAGTTGCGTGCAACTTTCACACCAACTATCCCCCCCGCGCTGAAAATTGCGGTATCAGCAATAAATGCGCCAAGAGCATTAGCTGCATTTTTGGCTTCTCTGTTTTCAGCAGAGGGGTTTTTCCAGGTGTTCTCAATTGAGTTCTTTGCCACTTCTAGCTGTCTGGCAGAGGTTAGGACAAAAGATGCGGTCAAAGAAGCGCCCACGATTTGGGCTACTTCGCGAGCTACCCCGGCTTTTCCTTGGGCCAGAGCTAAACCGGCGCCAATTAGCATTGAGCCACCTAATTCTGCGGCTACTTGGCCTGGATGGTTGGTTAGCTCGTCGACACGATTGACGACACCGCGGCCGACTTCAACTAATAAATTTGCTTCGCGGCTAAGGCGTTGAGCATTAGACATCCCCGAGTCTGATTTATCTGACGATGCAGAATGTTCAGCTGCAGATTCAGAATGGCCAACCGCAGAATGTGGTTCTCCGAAGGGCATTAATTTGTGTGCTGTCGATTTGGGCGTGGGGGATTAAAATGGCTACCTGGCCATGTTAGGGGCAATACCCAGGATTGTCAAGGAGGGGCGGGGTGATCAGGGTAGGGGCGTGTTGGGCATAAAGCTTTATGAGCATTATCCCGTGAGGTTCAGTTGATGTTTGAGCGTTTTAACGAGGGCGCTATTGAGACTATTAGGCTGGCTCAGCAAGAAGCCGCTGCATTGGGTCACAACCGCGTTGGTACAGAGGCAATACTATTGGGTTTGATGGCGCAGGAAGAAGGCATTGCTGCTCAGGCATTGACTGAGGAAGGCGTTACTTTGCAGGTTCTGCGGTCGGCCGTAGAGAAAGAAATTGGTCGTGGCAGTGAAAAAGCCACTGACGAAATGCCTTTTGACTCAAGGGCAAAGAGGGTTTTAGAGCTTTCTTGGGATTCGGCTCGTCGTTTTCGCAACGATCACATTGGCACTGAGCATTTAATTCTTGGTCTTTTGCGTGTGGGCGATGGTGTCGCTTGTAAAACTCTGCGCAATCTCAAGGTCGATATGGCCCGCTTGCAGCAGTGGGTGCAAGATGAGATAAATCCGCCCGATGGGGTGGTTTAGTGTACGAACGCTTTACGGAGAAAGCCATCAGAGTGCTGATGCTGGCCCAAGAAGAGGCCCGCCGGACGGGTCATAACTTTGTCGGCTCTGAGCATGTCTTGCTAGGTTTGCAGGGAGAAGGTGCTGGTATTGCCGCCAAAGTTCTTCGTGCACATAGATTGAACTTGAAAGATTTAAGAATCGCCGTTTTTGAGCTGATTGGTAAAGGCAAGGACGTAGTTGGGGCTGAAATACCATTCACGCCAAGAGCAAAGAGAATTCTTGAGGCGGGTTGGAACGCTGCGCGGGATTTGGGACATAACTATATTTGCACAGAACATTTGTTGTTAGGGCTTCTTGCAGTTGATGATGGAGTTGCACACAAAGTACTGAAAAACAGAAAAGTTAATCTCGAACAAGTGAACGATGATGTTCTTGTTCGTATTCAGAAGGCAAGCAAGCAGCAGCAATTAGGAAGTACAAATCCGGCGCATGCCTCTGTTAACACTGCTACTACTGCTAATTCTGGTCCTGCGACTGCTCAGGTTTTGCCTGACCCTCTGGTTGATTCTAATATTCCCGCTCAATCAGGTATTCACGTTCAATCTGGTTCTTCAGTTTCGCCAGTTAAGGCTCCTGTGGCAAAGCCTGATGCCACCACTCTTTTTTCTGAGAGTGCTATTAAGTCAATGCAACTGGCTCAAGAAGAGGCTGGTTTGGTCGGCAGTAAAAAGCTTGAGCTTCATCACCTGTTGTTGGGGATACTGTCGGAGGTGAGCAGCGAGGCCGCTAGACTTCTCTCTGGGCAGTCTGTTGCGCTTGAAGATTTGAGATTGGCAACAACACCAGAGGATGAAGAAAAACTTTCTGAGTCTGATTCTCAAGATTTTGAATTGACTAAACAAGTCTTTTTTGCCGTGGAAATGGCTTCGGTTGCAGCACGGCGAGCAAGTAGTTCGTTAATTACCCCGGAGTACTTGCTTCTTGCTTTGCTGAGCTATGAGGAAAGTAGAGCGGTTAAGGGGCTACAGAAGCTCGGTGTAAACATTGAGTTGTTTGTGGATGAGCTGCGAAATGTGATTAAGGCATTGTCGGTTGTCCAAGAGAAAGTTGTTGCGGAAGAGAAGACTGCTGAATCGGCCAAAGCGGCGGTTGGAGTTGTTGAGGATGAGCAAAAGCTAGATAAGGCGGCTGCTGAGGAAGAGAAAAAGGTTGAGACTGCCGATTTACTTCAGCCCACGTTAGCACTTACCACCATGGTGGAACATGCCATTTCTTTAGCAAGAGAAGAGGCTCACCGGCTTGGTCATGCTGAGGTTGATACTGATCATCTTTTGCTTGGCCTGATGACAGAAGCAGATGGCCTAGCTTCTCTGGCTTTGCATGTCTGGGATGTGAAGACTAAAGAGTTGCGCCAAGAATCTGAGAATATGCCGGGTCGTGAGAAGTGTGATTCTCCATGCGAGTCTAAGTTTGGTTCTAAGGTTAACGAACTGATTTTGGCAGCACGGCAGCTGGCACGAGAAGCAAAGCGAACCTATGTCGGCACGGATCACGTATTGCTGGCTCTATTAGCAGACGAAGAGAGCGCTGGACTTAAGGTGCTGCGCAATTTGTCGATTGACCTAGATCGACTAAAGAAGATGCTTCAACGAGCCAATACTCCGCCGCAATTGGGTGCGAAGTATTCAGCCCTAGTGCCTCTTTTTAAGCAAAAAGGCTTTGAGCGTTTTTCTGATGAAGCAATCAAGGCGTTGATGTTCGCAAAAGAAGAGGCCTCTAGGCTTGGTCACTCGCAGATTTATTCGCAATTTTTGCTGCTCGGTATTTGCGACGAGCGACTAAACAAAGGGGCTGAGCGGCTTAGAAAGCTGGGTGTATCACTGGATGAGCTTCGCCTCGAAGTTGAGGATCATACTGGCTACGGTGAAGGTGATTGCAGTAGCGATGTAGTGTTTGGCGAAGGCGCACTGCAAGCTATGCAATATGCGTTCGACCAGGTGGTTGCAGTCGGCCTTGAGCTAGTAAGGCCAGAGCATTTGTTTGTCGGCATAATTGTTCAAGATAGTGGGACAGTCTTTGACGTATTGCAAAAATTCAATATCAGCGTTGAGAGATTGCGCGAGAATATGGCTCTCAATCTGAGAAAACCAGCCCTTGATTCTGTTACCGCTTCTCACCTTGAGAAAGTGAGACAGCTCCTTTGTTTAACAGAGTCAGACATTGATGAACTTTTTACAATGCCTGCTATTGATGCGCTGGTTAGGGCTCAGTCTGAGGCGATAACTTTACTTCACAGCTGTTTTGAGCCTGATCATATTTTGCTTGGTTTGGCTGGTGACAAAGAAAGCACTGCTGCAAAGGCTCTGAATATCAGTGGTATTGAATTACATCAATTGCGCAGTAGCGCTCAGCATTTGGACGCTAAAAGCTCGTCTAAACCGCAAGCTCTTAAAGTTTCGAGCCAGACGAAGAATGCTCTTGAGAGAGCATTTGATATAGCGGAACAGTGCAAAAGTACAGCTATTGATTCTGATCATTTGCTGTTAAGCATACTTGAAATTAACGCTTGTACAGAGCTTTTCCGCTGGGGAAGACTTGACCTTAAAAGGTTCAAAGAAACAGTTCTTGAGCTGCTTGGCGAAAGTAGATCGAAGTTAGTACTAGCTACAGAGAGCCTTGAGCCATTTGATCTTGCAGGTTCATGGCCACAAGGCAGCGTTTCTGAGTTGGGTCTTGCAGAGATCAATGCACCTGCTAAAGTTGAGCTTACAGCGGAAGACCTGCGGGCAAAGCATTTCGATAGCAGCTTTTCAGAAGTGATTAAGCTGGCTGTATTAGAAGCACAGCGTTTGGGGCGAAACGAAGTTGGCACCGACCACTTACAAGTTGGTATTTGTGCTGAAGGTACAACTGTTGCTGCTAGAGTCTTAAATGCAATTGGTGTTACAGATACCTTGCTCCGACTCACCAACGAAGAACAATTCGGAAAAGGCACCGATCATTCTAGTGGTGATTTACCCTTCAGTAAGAATGCCGCACTTGCCATTGAGAAAGCCTTTAATAAAGCTCGAGCTTTTGGTTCTGATATTGTCGGGGCAGACCAACTTCTGCTTGGAATTCTTGATTTGCAGAGGATTGTAGACTGGGGCAGCTTCAATCGCGAAGATTGCGCTGGAGTGACAATACTTAGAACTCTAGGTGTGGATATTCCCCAATTGCGTAAGCTTCTTTTGGAGCAAACCAGTGCTATCGTTGATGAGGCTAAACAGCCTATTGTCGCTCAGTCTGAGCTACAAAAGGAGATTTCAAATTTCTCCCCAGATGCTATTAGTCGCTTTGCCAATTTTTCTGCAGATGCGCTGAAAGTGGTTATGGTGGCACAGGAGACAGGTAGAGCGCTGGGATATAGCCTGGTTGGAAGCGAGCAGATTTTGGTCGGGCTTATGTTCGTTGACGAAGCCAAAACAGCTGCTGCGTTGAAATTGCAAGGTTTGACTCCGGAGATATTGATTTCAGAAATTAGTAGATTTGTTGGAAAAGAGCCGACAACAGCTGTTGTAAGTTTTTCTTATACATTTAAGGCGCAACAACTATTTGAGAGAGCCAGAGAAGCCGCGGCTTTGGTTGATGGGCCTGTGACCACAGAACATTTGCTATTGAGCCTGTTAAGCGACAAGCAATCTTTGGCAAGCATAATTCTGGAACAAGGTCGTGAACATCCTGAAGAATATTGGTCTTTGTTAGAAGAGCGTTTTAGTACCAATCTTCGTACTGTGATAAATGGAGCCAAGGGTGATTCATGCCGCCGAAATAAAGGCATTGTTGATGCGCCGCATTTATTATTTGCACTCGTGAATTTGCCGACAGATTCTTGTGCTCACTATTTAGAATCGATCAAATTAGACAGATTTGCTATCCGCGATAAGCTCGACAAGTTGATACCAGGCACTGACCAAGACAAAATTTCCACTTTTGTAGAATTTAACAACCTGGCTAAGCAAGCGCTTTTGCGGGCATTCCAGCTTTCTCGTTTTGAAGGAAGCGTTTGGGTGCAGACAAAGCACTTACTGTCGGCCTTGGGTGAGAGTGAGGATGAACAGTTTACGCCTATCTTGGTAGCTCTTGGTCTGCGCCCAATTCGCTAAGTGTTGGCTATGCCTTACAGCCAGCCGGGCCAAGTACATTAGGCACCGTTTGTCGCGCGTTGCTACATGTCAAGCACAGTTTTGGCATGGTTGGTGGAAGCTATGTTCAACGATGGATTTCGTTGAATTACTCAAACATTTTCTCTATCGCGACTATGGCGCCAGTATCGAGATCGTTACCAATACTGGGTTCAACTTATGCATGCTGGCGTTGCTAGATAGTATCTCTTTGTCGCCTGATAGTTCGTCAGTGCTATTCTTGTCTTTGGGTGGCGCTAGACATGCTGTGGCACTGACTTTGCCAGACTTAGATTTGAGCAACGATTCCAGTTTGCCATTATTCCATGACAATATATTTCCGCCGTAGTCCCAATCAAAGCCTGACATTTTGAAGACTTTGCCATTCATTTTTTCTAGTTCAATCAATGTGGTGCCAGTTGTAATTCTATTCGGCAAAATCCACAGACTGGGCTGGTCTTCAATGCGAATAACCTCGGGCAGATCACGCTTTTTGACGTTCTTCCAAATAAATGTCACTCGTCGCTTTGGGTCGTTAGGAAAAATGACAGTGCCGTTGCTGGTTTCACCTTCCACTACGTGGACTGTCTGGCGTTTGACATTTTTTGCGCCGAAATAGGCAATCAGGTCTTTCTCTGATGTGGTTGCGCCTAATATCGGAGAGGTTTTGTTGGCTAGACTCATGACTAGATAAGGTTGTTGCTGCTCTGCTGCTTGTGCCAGATTGGAACTCGTAGTGCACACTAATAGTGCACAGAGTGCCGAAGTAGAGACTATTAACCTTAGCGAAATTAGCGGCCTTAGCGACATTGATAGTTCTCCATTGTTAAACTCGAGTGTCGCCCAGGGCAGTGCGAATACCGTCTAGAATTCTGGACCGATATTTTATATGTATTGGTGCTCCAAGTGGACCTCTTGCCAGGAGAGATTTATCGATGGTGGTCACTTGGTCGCATTTGGCGTATGAATCTCGTGGAAGCGCACCTTCTGAAGCTGGTATGTGAACATGCACCTCTGGATGTGGTCGGAAACTTTGTGAGGATGTCGTTGGAACCACAATAACGTCATTTGCTCGTTTGTTTCGTCCGTTGGGTGAAACGATTATGGCAGTTCTGAGCTGATGGTAGTCGTTTGGCTGATTTGGAATGTTCACAAACCAGATCTCGCCCTGCAGCGGCTCAGGGGTAGATTTTGTCATACGATTTTACCTCGCGGTTAGACCAAATGTGTTTAGCCGCGCCTAATCCTTCCATGTGTGCTTGGCTGCTTCTGTGGTTATGACTGACCATGACTCATTATCAACTTTAAGCATATTGGCGTTCTCGGCGTAGTATTTTTCATCGAATTGGTCTCTCATTTCCTGTTTCCAGAGATGTAACCCTTGTTCAAAGATATAGCTTCTCGACATTCCTGCAGTTTTCGTCTCTTCTACGAAGGCATCAACCAATTGCAGAAGCTCAGCGTCAACAGAGATAGTTACTTTTTCTTTTTTGGGGATTCCTGTTTTGTTTATCATCGTTGACATTGCGTCCTCCCTTTCTTTCTTTCTTTCTACTTTTCGTCCTGCAGTTCTTTACTCAACTAAGTGAAAAGTCATACCATTAGTATGGCAGGCGGTATGACTTTTGCCAATAGTTGGATACCCGGTCTACCTGGCTGCTGGGATTGATATTGGTCCAATGGTGCAAGATCTCTATACTAGACTTGAATCCCGACCATAGGTCAAAGTTTTTATGAATGCAGACCAAAGTAGCAAAAATGCCGTTAGACAATAGGGCAAAATATTCGCTAGTTAGCCTGGCTTTGGTTGTGATTTTGTTCGCGTTGGTTTTTGGGATTATCTGTGCCCATCCATTGATGATCGCCCCAGAAGTGGCTCTCAACCTTGAAGCCGCCAAGTTAATTGCCACGGGCAAAATTCCATATGTAGACTTCTTCTGTCTGTCTTCGCCGCTGATTTTATACGGCAGTCTTGTGCCATTGTTGTTTGCGCAAACTCTTGGCGTTCCACCTAGTTTGGTTGCCAATCTGCTTGCCTGGTCTCTTTCGCTTGTTTCTGTATTGTCGTGTGCGGCTATTTTGCTGCCGAGGTGGCACCACAGAGAGTGGCATTACTTCCCGCTTTTTATAGTGGCCATAGCTCTGGCCAATTTCTTGATGCTGTTTCAGCTTGGTCAGCGGGAACATCTCGTCATGCTCGTTGCTGTTCCGTATTTTCTCATTAGGTGGCTGCGCTGGAATGGCCACAAGGTCTCTAGGAAAGAAGCAATTCTCTCTGGAGTCTTTGCTGGTTTTGGCTTCTGTTTATGGGATGCCTTTTTGCTTGTACCGGCCAGCCTAGATGGTTTTTGGCTGCTCTCTTTGCGCAAGATTCGACCTCTATTGGCGCTTGAAGTTCGTGCTGGCATTTGTGCTGCATCTATTTGTTTGCTTTCGGCTTTATTTCTGCCAGAAGCGGCAAGAAATAACTATCTTTCGCTGGTTTATCCAATGCTTTCTTTGGGCTACCAGTGCCACGATTGGTCTATTTATGGCAGTGGAAGTGTGCCTGAGCGGCGTGATATTTTCTACGTTGCCATTGCCGCTATTTTGTTTGTACTGCCGTTCAGAAGACGCACCAGCTTGGCTGCACCGCTGGTTGTTATGTTCTTAGTAGGTTTTGGCCTGTACTTAAGTCAATTGAAAGGCTTGACCCAGAGCGCCATTCCCATGATTTTCGCTACTACTCTTTTGCTCTCAATCGACCTTGCTATAGTCGGAGTTATTGCTAGACGAATTCTACGAATTGGTGGCACTATATCCTTGATTGCCTACGCTGTGAGCGTTTTACTGCTCGCTGGAGCCTTCTTAAAGCAGCAAGAAAGTAAGATTGGTCGCGCAGCCGACTGCGCATCGTGGCTGGCAAAGTATTCTTGCGAAAACGATGAGGTCTTGTTTCTCACCGATAGTTTAGTGGCGGGATATCCGCTGATGTTGCAGATGAACCGCCAACCTAGTGGCTATTTATTGCAGTCTGATTGTTTGGTGGAGCTTGAGGCTTGCGAGCGCGAAAGCCTTCAACCAAAGACGTTTCAATCTTATGCCGAGAATCTATACTCTCGCCTTGAGCGTGACATTGCCAGTCGGCGGGCGAAGATGATTTTTGTGCAGGACGTGACCATGGACGATTTGCTGAAAAAGCATAAAGTAGCCGAGACTCTGCACAAGTACTACGAGCTGAGAGGCCATGCTCGTCTGAAGGGTGCCAATGCAGAGCCCGTTGAGCATACTGGTTTTAACTACAACATTGGTGTCTTCTTACCCAGAGGGCAGCACCAATGAAAAAGCGGCCTTTATCTTTAGTGATGGACACTCCCACTAGAAACTCTATGTTCGTCCTCGGCGGCCTTCTGTTGCTGCTTGTCTTTGTGCGCTTGCTGACGTTTCCGCTGTTGTTTCCTCTGCAAATATCACCGGATCAATCTATGTTCGTTGCCATTGGTGAGCTGCTATTGCAAGGCAAGCGGCTCTATGTCGATGTGTTTGACGTTAACCCTCCTCTGGCTTTTTATGTCCATATGGTACCAGCCATGGTATCGAGGTTATTCATCATTCCAGCGCCACAGGCGTTTGGATTTTCCATAATCGCATGTTGGCTTTATAGCGTGGGCTTTAGTCTGTGGCTGTTGTGGCGGCAATCCAGGCACAAAGAAGCTTTTCTCTTTGTGCCTCTGGTGGTGTCGTTCTCTTGTTTGACACTTTGGCTTTCGCAAATGGATGAGTTTGGTCAAAGGGAGCATCTATTCCTTTTGTTGTTCTTCCCTTTCTTTATAGTCAGGTGGCTTCGTTGGAATGGCCATGCCACTAGCCCTAAGGCAGCAATCATTGCTGGAAGTTTTGCAGCTATCGGCCTGTTTTTTAAACAATATTATCTTGGTGCTGCGGTAATACTTGAACTGCTCTGGTTTGTGGAAAAGCCGCGCTGGCGCAATCTCGTGGCTCCAGAAACGATTGCTTGTGCAGTTTTGGGTGTGTTGTATACATGCTGCATTTTGGCGATGCCGCAAGACATGAAAGATGGCTATTTCTCCTTTATGGTGCCGATCTTCGCTGCTGGCTACAGCGAGTATGGCACTTCGATAATGTTTCAGTTTGTGGGCTGGGCGCAGATGTGGAATGACCGCATTTATTTGCTGATCACCGCTTGTGCTCTTGGTATGGCGATGATGCGCTATTCCACTTTGATTATGCCGCTGTTAGCTTTTAGCTTGTTTGGTCTGGCTTCATATCTGCTGCAGGGGCAGCCTTGGCTCAATCACGCGCTGCCTTTTGTTGCTGGTTCGTACATGCTGGTGGGTGTTGAGGCGGCTATTGCTGCCTGCGTGCTGCGGCAGTATGCGCTGACTGTTTTTAGGGGCTCAGGCCGTAGGTTTGATATTGTTTGCATGGTCGCCCTTGTTATTTGGCAGGGGCAAATTGCATTGCAGGCAATTTCGGCGCAGATGCAGCGGGCTGCTGAGGCGGATAAGCTAGATTTAGCTTTGGTGGGCTACAAAGGTCAAGCATCTAGAGCGGATAGCGAAACGCTGTGTGCTGTCATTCTTCGCTATACGAAAATTGGTGACCCGGTTCTGTTTATCACGAGAAGCATCGCGCCGGGATATCCGCTGCTGTTGCAAACTAAGCGCGAGCCAGCATCGCGCTATCTGCATGGCATGTTATTGCCCACTTTGCTCTATGCCAGTGACAAGGCCGGTTCCGAATTGGTCAAAGCCAAGATGGACGGCTTTAGAACCAAGGTTTTGACGGATTACAAGGCAGATATTCGCCGCAATAAGCCCAAGTTGATAATGATTCAAAGCACCCGCATGTGGGACATACTGGAAGATTCTAAATTTATGCAAGACCCAATCTTTGAACAGTATCAGTTCGCTGGTGTTGTGGATGATCACCGTATTTATATTCGTCGTGATGTGGTTACTTCCCGCAGTTAATTAACAGCTAGAGCGCCACAGGTGCTTGGTCCGGTCTTTTGCTGCAGAGAATTATTTGATGCCAAAAGAATGCCAAACTTGCGCCAAGAGCCTGCTGGTTCACACCCGTATATTGATGATGTTGCACTTGAGCAATTTTTCTTTTCTTACTAGCGGGTTTGAGAAATGGCTGACATCAATGCCAGTGTTGCTGATAGAACAAAAGTAAGCGAACAGTTACCTGTCGTAGATTTTGGAGCTTGGGCGCAAGCAAGCACTGCCTACTCGAACAAGGGTCTAGCCGCCGTCGAGAATAGAGCTAAAGGGCTGCCAGCTGGCTTCAACCAAGATTTTCAGATTTCTGGTCTAGACCTTAGTGTTCCCGAGGGTGGAAAAGGCAAAGGAGTTTCCCATCTCGCCAAGGCTGATGCAAACGCCGTTGGTAAAACCGCTGGTAACAAATTTGATGCTACAGCCGTTGCCACCGAGTTGCACCAAGCACTCAATCCCAAACTTCTCAGTCTGCAATTTGGAGCTGACAGCGACAAGGCTTTCAATACCCTCAAGAACGTCACCCCAGAGCAGTATAAGGCTGTGGACAAAGCCTATAGCGAGCTTGTTGGCCTAGCTGGCGGTAGTAGCTCCTTCGAGAAGGGCAGTTCATTAGAGAAAAAAGCAGCTAGCGTTGATGCGCGTTTGGGTCAATTGATTGAGAGCAAAAAGCACAATGATGTTCCCGAAGAGCAAAGAGTAACCGGTGAGCAATTGCTCAAGGCTGGCATGATTGTTCACGGTGATTCTGACAAAACTCTGCCTTATGAAGGCGGAATGGGCTCTGTCAGCCGCAAAATGGATTGGCTGGTCGGTACCAACTTAGAAAAGTCAGCACCTTACATGCAAGCTGAAGTTTGGAAGAAGGCCAATCAGTGTGATGGACCAGTCGAAGTAAAAACTCAAGGCGATGTCACTGAGCGCAACTACACTGGCTGTAAGGTTGGTGAGGTGAAAGAGTACATTGTTAAAGGCGGCGAGCATGGCTTGCATGACTACAAGAACGATGGTAGCCGCATGGTTCAGTGGATGTTAGGTAGAGCCGATCGTCGTCAGGCATCATCCACAGAGGGCGCAAAGTTTCTCACTAAGCACATCGTCTCTGACTTGAGCGGTAAGTAAAGCCTCCAGTTTCGCGCCAACAGTTTATTTTGGGATGTCCGGTGGGACATCCCAAAGGAAGTAGGCTCCATTGCGAGCCTTTGTGGCAGAAACTGGTTGAAAGCTCACGCGCCACGCAACTTTTTTGAGTAGACTAACACCAGGACAGAGCTGCACTTCTCGGAACAGCACGTAGCGTTTCTGTTGTAAGCATGGACCTCGATATTGATAGAGAGAGTAGAGTTCATCTATTTTTCTATAGAATACTCCTGTCTTTGGCGAGTCAGGTGTCTGGTCTGATAGCCAGCAGGGAGAGTTGGTGTTTAGATAGATTACTAGCTGTACTATTTGCAGCGCGATGATCGCTAGTCCAAGTTTCTGCTGGTAGCGTTTCCAGCGGTAAGCAAGAACGATGAGGAGAAAAAACTGCTTAGTCCAGACGACGTAAACGAAGGGAGGGTCTGGTAAAAGCACCAGAAGCATTAGTGCTTGAATGTCTTGAACACTGCGTGGTTTGAATAGTCGGTAAATAACAAACAAGTACAGAAGGGCTGACAGACAAGATGAGATAGTTTCGATTAACTCGTTGTTGAATACTGGACGACCATGCTGTGCGGTGAATCCACTGGTCGAGAGATCAAGTACAATCAGAGCCAAAGCCCATTTCAATGGCTGAGCGTAGGTCGTTAAGAGTGGAGCAAGATTACTAGGTTTATTCATCTATACTGGTACTATCTGTGGTGTTTCGACTAGAGATTTAGTTATTCCATTTGGGATACTAAACCGCATCGATCGTACTCAACCCGTGGGTGATAACTCCTGAGGAATATAAGTCTCAATGAGCCACAAGAATTCAGGAAGCTTTTCATCCTTGTGAAGTTCAGCCCACTCATGAAATCTTTCCTCAAAGCTCACATTGAGCTTATCTAGCTCGTAACCATTCAAATTGCTTTGGCTCAAAGCCTCTGCAAGCCGACGAGAGCAAGCATAGGTATAAAAACCATCCAGCAGGTCATCATGAGGCCAGAACTGAAATTCAAAGTCTGGTTTGAAAATTCGCACTGGCCGCTCGGTAATGTCTCCATGCTCACACGCATTTCCTAAATCAACAGTCGCTTCAGGTCCCAAGGCAAAAAAACTCATTATCTATTACCCTCTGCCTATAATCCGCAACCATTTCAAGTTTGCTGACTAAAATCCATCATCAGCCCTGGCAAATCTCTTCTAATTCTCAAGTGATCCAAGATGGAGTCAACAACTAGTTCCAGTCCTACACTTGCTGGCAAACGCAGTTCTAGCGTTTTGTCATCTGACCATTTTCCATCAGTTGTTCGGCCCCAAGACTCGATTAAATACTGCGATGGATAACAATCTAGAGATATAAAAATAGATTTGCGTTCAAGATCATCCCATGTATCAGCGTTTACATACTTCAACTCAATCGGATTTTTGAACCCAGGCATTCCATCTTCATTCTGAATCAACTCGTCTTCAGGTGGGTCAGCCACATTCGGATAACCGCGGTCTATAGATTTTTTTATCGCGGCAAGAAACTCATTCTTATTGTGATAATCGAACACCTGTACAGGCTCGGCTGCTATGGTAAATCGACTCGGAGTTAGCACACTAGTAGGCAATACGGCCTTATCTGGAAGAATGACTAAACCCATAGAGCAATACGGTTTTTCTCTCATTTCAGCACCGTAACCTTAATTTTGAGTGGGGCTTTATCTGGCGGTAGTGACAGATTGCTTTTCATTACTTGTCTTCCGAGATCTTCTAAAACTTTGACTTGCTGAGAAGTTAAGGCACCATCTGGTATTCCAAGATGTAAGATCTTTTGTTCAATCTGGTCTTTCTTCATTTGGAAGCTCTGTCTTCTCCGGGGTTGCCCTTCGTAGATTTCTATTTTGGACAAATAATCATTGATCTTGTTTCTGAAGTCTGATGGTTGCCGATAGGAATCTAGGCGCGGATCGATAGACTTGATACTTTCTGCTACACCGTCCCTGATTACAACACGATCAATAGTTTTTGTACCACTTGGTAAGTTTTCGCCCAAGCCTACGTGTACTTCATTTCCGCTAACTACTGGTACTTCTTGCCAAAGTCCATCCTGTCCAGGTCTTGCGACACCAAGCTCAATCCCAGACTCTTTGCTGAAGCCTAAAGCCTTTCCTGTTGTATCCACGCCATTGCTAACCAGCCTTCCTGAATTGCCCAAATCATCGGCCTTTGACATTAGCATGTTGCCGTCCGTTTTCAGCCGATCTTTTGGTATCGGCATCAAGCGTCCGTTTGGTGTAACACCCATAGGCTGAGGTGTTAGCTTCTCCACCATCTCGCCTATCACTCGGCTATACTTATCCCTCTCTCTGCCGCCGAAGACACTGGCACTTGCTCCCAAGTCTTGCAAGGCTCCAGCAACGTCGATACTCTTTGCGAGCTTTGCCCCCGCTCCTGCGGCTGCTATCGGTCCCAAATTGTCCAAAGTCAGTCGGGTGGTTAGCGAGGTTTTCTCTTCTGTGCTCATTTCGGACCAGCGCTGATTGATTCGCTGCCCGAGGCCTGATACGTCCCTAAAGGCTTTTGTGTTGTCGCCTTCGTAAGAAGCCGCACCCAAGCTTCCCAAATAGCCATCAGCTACTTCAACTACCCTAATACCACCTACCAAGAGTTTGCCGAATGACTTGCTCGCTTGCTCGGCTGTGTCTGCCGCACGTGGGTTGTTCTCGGCAAGGTCCCGGCTAAACTGCGCCACATCACAAATTGACTTACCTAAACTATCGACTCCCTGAGCCATGCCAACGACACTTTCCCCAACCCCTGTTATTTCGCCTACGGCTACTCTGAATTGCTGGTGATTGATTTCTTGTTGGTACGCCTGGATGCCAGCGCTCAGTATCTGCGCTTGCTTGTCTATAGGCATTGCGGCAACTCGCTCAAAAACAGCTTGGTCTGTTATGTCTGGCTTGTTGTATTGTGCTTGAAATTCTAATTGTGTTCCGACCTGATACTCTACTCCTGTCTCTATCTTTGGTGGGATATCAGAGTTGAAGCCCCAGCCGTAGTCTCTAATTGGTCGTTTGTCTAATTCGTCTACAGTCACCAGATCTTTTTCTGTCAAACCAGTTTTTCTTGAGGCATCTCGCCCATTGCCATAGTCAATGCTGATGCTGTCGCCTTGTTCTTTCATGCGATCGGCAATCTGCTCTCTGGTTAGGCCTTGATTCTTCAACGTCAGCTCTGTCAAAGATCCGCTGCTTTGGTTTGTGCGATCTGTTTCAATTAACTGTTTGTCTTTGGCACTAGAGTTGACTATCGACTGGGCGTCAGAAAAAGCCATTGGCTTGCTCTCCGGTGCTTTTGGTAGCCGTTCGCTCTGGTCGTTTGCTGCTGCCTCTGCCACCATCGTCACCTGCGCCCATTGCCTTGCGCCATTATGCCCGCTTCAGTCAGATATTTATCGATTTGAGCGCTGAGTAGGGTTTGTAGCTCCGGCCAATTCTATTTGTAAACTTCTGGTGGGCCGTCGACTATCGTGTAGTTGCCTTCTGGTGTGCGGCAGACACATACTTTTCTGCGGCTATAGAGGAGGTCAACTCGTTTGACAAGCTGAACTCCTGGAAGGATCGGTACTTGCCGAAAAAGTCCGTATACAGGTTTTGGAACCCAACTGTAGTGAAACTTGTATAAGAAGTAGATACCATCAGTTTTGCTGCAGAATTCACCAGTCTTGGGTGAGTAAGGTATGGCGACTGAAATTCCGGTGAGGCAGTTGGTGGCGATCGAACCCATCCAAATCGATAGTGCGATAGCCGTTAAGCCAACTACTCTGGAAAATTTTGTCCACCGAAATGCCAAGACGATCAACATGAGCCATAGCCTTCCTATGTCCATTAATGGATGTTCAAGATTTGGCAGAATTGGAAGAAGGATAAGGGCCTTAATGTCTTGAACACCGTTAGGTTTGATCAATCGAAAGACAACAAGTAGATAAAGAGCCAGTGAAAGGTAGGAAGAAACTTTGGCGACAATTTCATTGTCGAACTCCCAGTGTCCTTGTTGTTCGAAAAATCCACCGATTAGGAGATTGAGGGCTATTAGAGCCATTGCCCAAGTCAACGGTTTGGCTTGGGTCGTAAGAAATGTGACTAGTTTGCTAAGTTGATTCATTTATGCTGGTACTATCTGCGGTGACTAACTCTGAGCTCCTGAAATTGTTGCAACCTTTTAGTTTGTAGGTAAAGCCTGGCTTGTTTCGATAATATATTTCCCAGCTTCCGAGCGCTTTACTTCAACATCTCCTGTTGTGCTGATCTTAGTTACTTCTTTGACTAGGCTAAGACCTGGGCAGGCAGGAATTACTCGAAGTAGACGGTACGTTGGTGTTTTATTCCCGTCATCGTCGAAGCGATACAGCTTGTAGAGCTGGTCTGTGGTTGAAATGTGATAACCGTTCTTTGTCGTTGCTGGTGGGGTGTAAAGTATGGAGCTTGTCTCCAATACAGGACGCATGTCTGCATACATTTTTGCTGCCGGCAGGACTGTAAGTGCTACAACTAGCAGCGAGCAGTTTTGAAAGCGGTTTAAAAAAGGTTGCAAGACAATCATAGCTACGAGAATTTGCTGAAGAATAAAATTCAATGCAATGTCGGTTTTTGGTATCAAGAGAAGGAACATCATTACTTGTGCGTGTTCAGCTCCCTTGGGTTTGGCTATGCGATAGAGAACACAAAAGTACAGGTAAGCACTCAGCAGTTTGAAAAAAACTTCTGCTGTTGTACTTTCAATGTTCCAATAGCCTTGATTAGCAAAGAAGCTACCGACTATCAGGTCCAACACAATCAATGCAAAAGACCACTGCAGGACCGCAGCGTTTTGCCTAAGGAAGATCGGAGGCAAACTCTTCATATATTAGTTCTCCCAATATATTAGTTTTCCCTGCGCTGTCATTCTTCCTGCCGCAGATGCCCTGATTGTCAAGAAATATACACTTGGCAATAACCGAATAGCCTGTGTTTTCGAGGTTACTTAGCGGTTCCTTACAAGATTAAGCTGTTTGCGTCGACGATTTAACCTTACTCGAATTTGCTGCAAGTGGCTGTCAAGCGAAGGTGGAGTTCTAGTGTGGTTTGTCAAAATTCGCATCAGGGCTTAGTTTTACGGCCTAGTTGCGAAAGTCACCACTAGCAACTGACATGTTCAAAACTCCATTTCTTCATGATTTCTTCCAACTGTGGCCATTCTGAAGTTGGCCCCTCTTGCCGTAACTGCGCCGTAACCGCTGGCAATATGTAGATAGCATGATGTTAGAATGTAATCACGATTAGGGATAACTAACTGTTCGGGGGCTAAACGCCATGTTTGAAAGGTTCACGGAAAAAGCGATCAAAGTAATCATGCTCGCTCAAGAAGAAGCGCGCAGGCTTGGTCACAATTTTGTGGGCACAGAGCAAATTCTTCTAGGTTTGATCGGTGAAGGTACCGGTATCGCCGCCAAGACTCTCAAGTCTATGGGCGTCAACCTAAAAGATGCACGTGTCGAAGTAGAAAAAATCATCGGTCGTGGCTCCGGCTTCGTCGCTGTAGAAATTCCGTTTACACCTAGAGCCAAACGAGTGCTCGAATTGTCTTGGGATGAGGCTCGCCAATTAGGTCACAACTATATTGGTACAGAGCACCTGCTCCTTGGCTTGATTCGTGAAGGCGAAGGCGTTGCCGCCCGCGTCTTAGAGAATCTTGGTGTTGACCTGACCAAAGTTAGAAGCCATGTTATTCGCTTACTGGGCGAAAGTGGCGCTGCGACTACTGGTTCAGGTTCTGGCAGTTCGACTTCAACCGGTCGCTCTAAGACCCCTACTCTTGATGAGTTTGGCGTCAACATGACCCAAGCAGCTCAAGAGAACAGACTTGACCCAGTGGTTGGTCGAGAAAAAGAAATTGAACGGGTTATTCAGATTCTTGGTCGACGTACTAAGAACAACCCAGTATTGATTGGTGAACCGGGTGTTGGTAAAACCGCTATTGCAGAAGGTTTGGCCATCCGCATTTCCAACTCTGACGTTCCTGAAATCTTGCTCGACAAGAAAATTGTCATGCTTGATATCGGTCTGCTAGTGGCTGGCACCAAATATAGAGGCGAATTCGAAGAACGCCTGAAGAAAATCATGGACGAAATCCGCTCTGCTGGTAACGTCATGTTGGTTATCGACGAGCTTCACACCTTGATTGGTGCTGGTGCTGCTGAAGGTGCTATCGACGCTGCTAACATTCTCAAACCAGCTCTTGCTCGGGGCGAGTTGCAATGCATCGGCGCTACCACAATGGATGAGTATCGCAAACACATCGAGCGCGACGCTGCTCTAGAACGTAGATTCCAGCCAGTTATTGTCGATCCACCTTCTGTTGAAGAAACTGTAGAAATCTTGCGTGGTCTTCGTCCTAAGTATGAAGAGCACCACAGATTGATCATTTCTGACGAATCTATCGACACTGCTTGTAAGCTTTCTGACCGCTACATCTCAGACCGTTTCCTTCCAGATAAAGCTATCGATATCATCGACGAAGCTTCATCTAGAGTGCGTTTGAGAGCATCGAGCTTGCCGCCAGAAGGCAAAGAAGTTGAGAAGGAATTGCGTGCTGTTCGCCGCGACAAAGAAATGGCCATTCGCAACCAAGAGTTCGAAAAAGCAGCTTCTTTGAGAGAGCAAGAGACCAAGCTTTCTGAGAAGATTCGCGAAATTCAAGCTGTTTGGAAAGCCAAGCAAGAATCAGAAAAACCTACAGTTACTCCTGAAGAAGTTGCTCACGTTGTTAGCGCATGGACAGGCATTCCGCTGCTCAAGCTAACTGAAGGCGAATCGGAAAGATTGCTGCACATGGCTGATGTACTGCACCAACGAGTAATTGGTCAGAACGACGCTGTTGAAGCAGTCTGCAAAGCTATTCGCCGCGCCAGAGTTGGTTTGAAGAATCCAGATAGACCAATCGGCAGCTTTATCTTCTCTGGTCCTACCGGTGTTGGTAAAACCGAATTGGCTAAGGCACTTGCTGGTTACTTCTTCGGTTCAGAAGATAACTTGATCAGAATCGACATGTCAGAATTCATGGAGCACCATACAACTTCTAAGTTGATTGGTTCACCTCCTGGCTATGTTGGCTACCAAGAAGGTGGTCAGCTAACCGAAGCTGTTCGTCGCAAACCATACTCTGTGGTGCTCTTCGATGAAATCGAAAAAGCTCACCCAGATGTCTTCAACGTTCTTCTCCAAATTTTGGATGACGGCCGTTTGTCTGACAGTAAGGGTCGTACCGTAGACTTCAAGAACACGATCATCATTATGACCTCCAACGTCGGTGCTCAATTCATCGACAAAACGTCTCTCACCCTGGGCTTCCAGGTTCAGACAGAAGACGCTGAACACTCAGAGCGTTATAAGAAGATCAAAGATCTTGTTATGGATTCGATGAAGAAGACCTTCAGACCAGAGTTCCTCAACCGCGTGGACGAAATCATCGTCTTCCAACAGTTGACCAAAGAAGAGATTCGCTACATCGTCGACATCATGTCTTCCGATCTACAAAAGCGTATCAAGCAAAATGGAATGGAATTGGTCATCTCTACCGAGAGCAAAGACCTTATCGCCAAAGAAGGCTATAACCCTGCTTACGGCGCCAGACCGTTGCGTAGAGCAATTCAACGCATGCTTGAAGATGCCATCTCTGAGCAAGTTCTACAAGGAACCTTCAAAGAAGGCGATGTCATCGACACCATGGTTGAAGACGGTAAAATAGTCTTCGTTAAGGTTCCTGGCAAGGTATCTAAGCCGGTTGAGAAAGGCGACAAAGATAAAGACAAAGAAGAAGCCAAGACGAGCAAGACTGAGAAAACAGACAAGCCAGAGAAAGCCTCTAAGTCTAAAGACAGCGAGAAATCGTCTGAAAAAGAGACAGTCGAATAATTTATGTCGGCAGGACAAAATGATTGAAAGAGAGGGGGCAGCCAAAGCTGCTCCCTTTTCTGAAAAATAGACCTTTAGGCGGACGCAGAGCTACGAATTTTCGATTACAACTTGATACTGATGAGTGTTTAACTATTCAATGCGGAACTCAAATTTGAAACTCTTTTTTTTGAAATCTCTGCCAGTACTTTTGATTTGCCCGACCTTGGCTGTAGTTTTGACCGGCTGCGAATCTGATAAGAATGGTTTGACAGAATCGAGAGTGTTTACCTTTGATGTGCCAGACTTGAAAAGTAATCCGGTTACTCCTCCGAAGAAAGTTAAAGATCCAGAAGCTTGGGCGCAGCTTGGTTTTGATTATCAATCTAAGCAGATGTGGCCGCAGTGCATTTACTGTTATACAAAAAGCTGTGAATTAGATCCCACTAAGAAGGGTTATTGGAACAGTCTGGGTACTGCATATCAGTTCTCAGACAACATGGAAAGTGCTCGTAATGCCTTTCTGCGCTCTCATCAACTTGATGTTTATGAAATGGGTAATTTGGAATCGATTGGATACGCCGATACGCGCATGAGTCTACATGATGACGAAGCGCTGCGATTTTACTTGATGGTATTGTCAATAGATCCTGCTCACAAAGCGGCTTGGGATAACCTTATTGGTGTATTACATCGACTTGATAGAGACGAGTTTGTACCGCGTGTACAAACTCTTGCAAGTTCACCAACAGAACCTAATGGACCTTTTGTAGCTGATTCAATTAATGAGCATTTTTTACGGGAAAAGCCAGACGACTACGATTTGCTCGTTAATAAGGGGCTCTTCCAGACTCGCATGCTTAACGTGCCAATGGCTCTGGAGGCATTTGATAAAGCCAATAAGCTCAAGCCAGACAGCCCGCGAGTTTTGATTGGTTATGGTTTGTTATACGATGCCATTGGCGACAGCAAGAAAGCAGTGGAATATTTTACCCGCTGCACCAAAGCAAGCCCCAGTCAGGCAATGGCTTGGGCCATGCGTGGTTCGATTGCTGAGAAAGCAAAAAATTATAAAGAGGCTCTAGATTGTTACGTAGTAGCCTCAGCCCTATCGCCGGAGAAGGCTCAGTGGTCCGGTAAAATCGGAGTGCTAGATAAGATTGTCAAAGCTGGTGGCGTGGTTAAGCCAGCCGAAGCCATTAAGACTCCAGAAGCCAGTAAGCCCACTAAAGCTAGCTATTAGAGCGCTTGCCGCAGTTTAAGAAATGCGGGTTTTCTCATGCATGGCCAACTGCTCAATAATATTTTCTGGGGTAGAACCCTCAAGAATAGTCGCTCTTAGGCTGGCTGATATGAACCCAGCAGCGACTGCATCGTCGAAGAACGACAGCAGTGAGTCGTAGTAACCGTAGGCATTGAGAATACCCATGGGCTTTTTGTGCAGGCCCAGTTGGCCCCAGGTGAGAATCTCGCAAAACTCATCAAGTGTTCCATAACCGCCAGGAAGTGCTAGAAATGCGTCTGACAGGTCGGCCATCAAGGCCTTGCGCTCGTGCATCGTTTCTACGTAGTGAATCTTGGTCAGGCCCTGGTGGGCGACTTCCTTTCTGTGAAGGAAGTGGGGAATAACACCGATGACGCTTCCACCTTTGGCCATAGCTGCATCAGCGATGACGCCCATAAGGCCTACGTTGCCACCGCCGTACACAAGGGTCATTCCGCGTTCAGCAATCAGTTCGGCAGTCTTTTCAGCAATTTCGCGGTGGGCGGGATTGTTGCCCATACTGGCTCCGCAAAATATGGCCACTGATTTCACTTATAACAACCTCAATAAACGGCCTTACTTTAATTTGACTGGCCTTGCTACCATTATCAGATGCACATTATAGATTCTTGCGTCACTCTTCAGGCCCAGTACTTTGAAAAGCTTCTGCAAGAAGCTCAGGCTAATTGGCCACCCTTAGCGTATACAACTTCGCAGTTGGACAAACAGTGCTTTGCCTTAATAATGCGCCCCTCCGAAGAAAGCCGTGAGCTCTTGGCTGAGCGTTTGCGACTGGTGGCGGAGCGCTTTACCGATAATATCTATTATGGTGAGAAAAATCTGCATTTGACTGTATTTGGCTTGCCAAATCTTGACAGCAGCCCTCTGGTTCATCGTCACTTCGACCGTTATCTCTCGTCGCATGTTTGCGCTGTAAAGCCTGTCACCTTACCTCTTGGTGGCTTGTCGATAGTAGGCAATACTCTGGTCTTTAAGGCTTTTGACCCAATTGGCAATTTGTTGCAGTTCAACAAGAGCGCCTTAATTGAGTTGACCGAAGAACTTTATGGCGACGGTGTGGATATCACCAAGATGATCGGCTTGCATACCGAGATTTTTTGGCTAACTGCTGCCCGCATTGGGGCGAATCAGCCAAGAGAGTTTTTGGACTATGTGGTGGAACACACCAATGAGAGCCTAGGCGCTCTGTCTTTTGACACGATGGAATTGATTAAGACTGATCATCTTTTTAGGCCAGAAAACACGACTGTAATCAAGGCCTACACTCTAGGTGAATTGAATTAGGGCACGGTTGCCGATTGCCTGATCTCGATGGGCACGAATCAACATCAGCGCTTGCATTGATGGCGTGATGCTAGCGCTAAACTTCTTCTGCGCTTTGCAGAGTTAGTTCTAGGGTGCTGTCTGGCTTGACGCGGACAGTTACCCAAGTAAGATCGTGCACGACGTAATCGGCTTCAGTGATATTGTGGTCGGCCGAGCGAACAGCCACGGCGATGACGCGCATACCAGCTTGTTTGGCTGCCTTAATGCCGTTTGGCGAATCTTCAAAAACGACGCAATCCTTTGGTTCTAAGCCTAAGCGATTGGCAGCAAGAATATAAGGTTCAGGATTTGGCTTGCCTAATGTGACATCATCGGCGGTGATAAAAACTTTTGGTATTGGTAGCTTGGTGTGGGTCAATCTGTGTGTAGCCAGTCTGTGACTGCCTGAAGTGACCACAGCAAAATGATGGGGTGATAGGCGCGAGAGCAATTCAACAGCGCCATCGATTGGAACTAGACCTTTGGTGCAGCTAGTTTCAAGATCTTCTAAATGTTTCACTTCTTCATCAATATCGGCCTCAGGTGTGAACATTTGGACGATGTCGATGGTGCGCCGGCCATGAGCTTTCTCGACCAAGTCACCGAGGTGCAAATTATGCTCTTCTGCCCAGGCAGCAACGGCATAATCAACACAGATTGTAGAATCTACCAGGGTGCCATCTAAGTCGCTTAGAATCGCCTTGCAGTTAACTGTTACGCCCTCTTGAGGGAAGACTGTTAGTTCTTTTCGCCGACCGTGCATTGAATTGGCCATGGTTTTCCTGTGCTCCTGAAGAGCTATATTATGCCTAAAGACTGTTGCTACCGGGTGCTTCGGATTGTCAATTGCTACATTTCTTTAGTGGGTGGTTGGGCTTGGGCTGGTTGTTGATGCGCTGCTGGAATCGGTGGCTGGCAGAACGAGGCCTCAAGAGGTTTTCAAATAGATGAATTGTTAAAGTGGCTATGCCCAACTTCTTATTTCGAGAAAGCTTTCTTTTGCTTTTGTGAGAACTTCGTCCCAGTCATCTCGACGAGGTTTGACTTTTAGCTCTGTAATGAGCCACTTAATAACGTCTTCCAGAGCCACTCTTCCTGAAGGAATGTGTTTGCGATGCAAATTCAATGAGAGATAACGGGAATCTTGATTCGCATAGGCATGAACGTGCGGATACAAAATAGGATCTTCGGTTAGGTCTGGATGAAAATGAAACCCCACTAGGTCTCTACCGTCGGCGTCAGCGACTGAGTAGAGATAGTATTTGGTCGTGACGGTGCCACTAGTTTTAGGGTCTTCTATTTCTTGGTTGATATCGATGTGCAAATAGCTGTTGTCTTCGCACGTTACACGGAAAAATCCATTGCCAATGGAAAAGTTCAAGCGGTCACGTTCGCTCGAACTGCAATACCAGACCTCGTTAGTAATGCAGCTAACGATTTTTTGGATCTCTTCACAGTAGGCGTTAAGTGCCTCGTGACCTTTATTTGACGCCACGATCAGCTAAAGATTTGGGAACCATCATAAGCAATTTTAGAACTTTGGAATCTTCGCAGGCGTCTTTGTACTCACCTTTTTCTCTGCGCGCAAGAAAGTCTTCCGCACTTATCCCGAGTAAGTTGCGAACCTGTTTATCAAATCGCTCGACTGACTCTTCGTCACTCAAGAATTTGACTTTGGATTCGGTATTACCGTCTAAAGCAGTGCTCATGGGTTTTCCTCGCGTTCTAAACCTAGCGTAGCTCAAATTTGCTCATTGATCAAGCAGGGTCTTTCGTAATTGCCGAATAGTTCACGGTTTCGGGCTTTCGTAATAACGGCTTAGGCATTCTCGGGCTGTTCCGAAGGTCTTTGAACGATCTGGCTGATTGGCTTCGAATGGGCTATCGTCATTCGAGAGCTTTGGATCTACCCATATGTCAATTTCTTCTCGGTTCAACAATATTAGTTTTCGCATTCTGCCTTCTCAATCGCGACTTAAATGCCACACGCCAAAGGGGTTGTAGCGGATGTCGGCATCCTTGAAGAGATTGCAATTTTGAATATCTACTTTCAAGCGGGGCGCGTCGGCTGTGATGCTAAAAGTGTTTCCTGAAATGAAACTATTTGGTGGGCAGGTGCCAATCAAGTAGGTGGCCAGAGATTGAAAGAGATTGCAAGCCGCTTCGCCCATGTTTTCTGGAGTGAAGCCCATGCTCAGAAGTGTTTCTTTTTTGATGCTGTAGTCTGGTTGCCCAAGGCAGTGCATGCCGATTGAAATAATCGAATCAGGTGTTGTTACTGGCATTTGGGCCAAGGAAAATACACAAGTCTCAAGCGGCTGTTCTCTGAATCGGCGCACGAACCGCATCCAGGCTTCTTTTGAATGAACTAGGTTAGCTGTTTCAAGCGAAACACCAAGTGCTCCGAGGTCGAGCAGCTCACCAATTAGTGGAATAAAAGGTGCGGAAATTTCAAGTGCCTGACTGCTTTTGAATGGTTTTGTGCGAAGCACGAAATAATCAGTGTGCTCGGCGATGCTAGCAATCTCTTCACCAGAGGCAACTGGTGTGTACCAAGATGCTTGCTCTTCAAAGTGTTTGTGCAAGGTCTTGCTGTGCGGTTTTATCTCGTATTTTACTTCGCGAGCATCGAGCAATTCGCGGCAATCTTGAGTCACTTCGCCTTTAGTCGGAACGTAGAAAACCAGTGATGGCCAGAAGCTTTCGCAAAACTCAATGCGGCGGCGGTGCCAATCAGCCAAGACGTTCTCTGCGTGTATGTCAACGAATTCGCGCACGGCGCTGAGCTTTTCAACATCTTCGGCTTTCATCATGACGCAGGGTTCTTTGTCTCTGCATTCGATGATTTCTTCATTGGTAAGTAGCCGTTGTTTTGTTGTTTCTAGCTCAGCCAAAGTCGTGCCCAGTGGAACCACAAACTGAGGTACTAGAACTTCTGTTGGCTCTTGTTTTTGCGCCGTATGAACTTCTTGCTCTGCCTGCTCTTTTGGTTCAGTTTGATCTTTGGCTGTGGTTTGTTCCATTTCTCTAGCTTCTTCCAATGCCGAACTCCCGAGGCGGGCGCTCGCTGAGGCCCTTCATGTGGCTCTTAATTGTACCAGCCTGGCGAGAGGGGCGGGGAGTAGCTGTATCTTGTCATGGTTGACAGTTTATTCTTGCCACTCGGCGAAACAAGTGACAGCGTGCTGCGGTGACTATTTTTGAACAAAAGTACTCTTAAATTGTGGATTGGTATAGATCAAGCCGGCATGATCTCCGCTAAATTCTTCTAGACAGCCAATTTCGCTAGCTACATTTACTTTCGCATCTTGGCTTCGGGTTATCTTGAGATAGTTGACTGCGCCGTCGGCAATAGAGATCTTACTGGCTCCGTCGGCATTGATAGTGACAGAGCGAGCCTTCATTTTGAGATTTACGCTTGATTTGCTGCTGGCAGTGGTCTCACAATTTTCGATTGTGCCACTGTCAACAGAGGCTACCCCGTCGTTGGCAACGTACAGCACCGCTGTAGAACAGTTGGCGTTCTTGATATTGATGCTGCTTTGCGCAGTAGCTTTAGCCTTGAGATCAGTGCTGGTGAGATTGTTGACGACTATTTTGCCGCTATTTTCGCAGCTAAGTTCGCATTGGCAATTTCTTGAATTGTTTGAATCAATTGAATTAATCGGGTTAATTGAATCAATTGTCAGCTCTCCTTTGCCAGCGGCTAATACTTTTATGCTTGCCGCAGACCAAGAGTCAATTGATGCGGGTAGTGACCCCTTACTCTGCACGGTAAGAGAGCCTTGATAATTAGTTGGCACCGCTACTTGCAAGACGTCGAGTTCCCTATCGCTACCTGGGTCTGTATTGCCTGCTAGTAAGCGGTGGCCGTTGATGAAAATACCTTCTGAAGTGAACTCCGTGCCGATGGCCCCTGGCTTTGTGGCTTTGCGCTCAACCGGCAATTTTTTTCCATTTAGAAAAACGCCATCACCAGTTATATTTATTGAGCATTTTGCTGGAATGGTGCCGCTACCTATTAGGTTGTGGCCGTTTTGAGTATGGTAGACGCCGGTTGGGCAGCGTGCAACGTTGAGTTGTTTGATTGCTCCCTTGTCGTCTACGCTCCAGTGTTTGGGGTAGTTGACGCGCACTTCGATATTGTCGCGTTGCTCATGGGTTAGACGAAAATCACAGTTGAGAATGTCTAAAGAGAGAGCCTCCGTCGATAGCGGCAATGTTATTGCCGCTTTGAGAGGCAAGGGGCCATCTGACTGTTTGTGAGCCAATGTCGCTGCGGGGCGGGACATTAGTGCGAGGAGGGTGAGGGATGTGAACAGTTTGACTTTCATTGCATACTCATAGTCTGAAATGCTGATTCTAGAAAACTCGTTCCAGTATGTAAAGTAACTCAGCTCCGAAAGTACCACTCTACCGTGGCGCTCCTGAGAAAGCAGAGCTGACTATTGATCAGCACGTCACACTTTACTGTTTCCAAAACTGTCAGATTTTTTGAAGAAAAAATGACAGTTTTGGAAACTCTTAAATGACAAACAATCAGCTATTTCGTCTCAAAAAAATGGTTTGCAAAAAAAACAAAATTTGAACATTATAGAATATAGTAATAAGCGGATTTTTTAAAAAAAATTTGTCCCGCCTATCCGATAACCTCTCTGCAAGCGAATTGCAGAAAAACTATCGGATAGGAGAACAGTATTATTTGTCAGACTTAGTTGAACGACACAGTCAGGCGACACTTGCCGATCAAGCGATCAGCCATGCCGTAGAAGATGTCGAAAACGTTCTCGTCAGCAGTCTTTGCCAGGTCAGGTCTTTCAACCATACCGGTGGGGAAGACGACGTTGTTGACGATGCCAGACAACTCTTCGGGAGTTTCAGGCTTGAGGATTGTGGTAGGCGAGACGTAGAGCAGTCGGTGTGGTTCATCGCCGTCGTGCAGCAAGAGACCAGCGCTGTAACAGCTGTGGTAGCGGCCAGTGCGTTCGTCAATCACTTGGTCGACGCCGTGGAAGATTTCCAACCAACCCTGCTTGATGCGAATCGGCACAGTGCCAGCGCCAACCTTGAAGCAGCCCCAGTTTGCACCAGGAGCAAGCACGAGGTCAGATTCGGTGACATTGAGCAAATTGATCAGGTTGTCTTTAACGGGAGCCAGTGGAATGTAAGCAATGCGCACGCACTGACGCTCGGTCGGGTCGGCCTTGAAGGTCGACTGAATCTGGTCGAGAGTGCCGGAAACCGGAACATTGACCATGGGCCGATGGTACATGGCGAGGCAGATTTCACCACTGGGTGAGAAGACGGGTTCGGGGAAGAAGGCCGCATCCTTGTCGTCTTTGGCCAGGCCGAAGACCGAAGGAATATGGACCAAGCCCAGGCGCTTCCACTTATAACCATCTTGCGACGTAGCCAGCGCGATGCGCGGACCATCGAAGCCGAAGGCGGTGTAGCACATGACGAAAAGGTCGAGTTCAGCGATAAAAGTGACACGAGCATCTTCGCAGCCTTCTCCGCCAACCAGTTCGAATGAACCGCTGGTGGTGGCGCGGCGACGGCGCTCATATTTGGCCTGAGGAACGAGGGCGAAGCCGACACGCTCGAAGCCAACTTCTTTGCCACTGGCATCGACAGCGGGTTTGCCATCTTTCCAGAGCTGACGAAGGGTCTCAAGGCGCGACTGATTGCCGACGGCAACAGAGCGCATGATCATGACGAGATTGCCGTCACGATCTTGAAAAACTGCGGGATTGAGGACGCCTTCCTCCTGGAAGCGGCCGTGGGGAGAAGCAACCACACCAAGTCTTTCGACGTGGATATTGGCAGTCATATTATTATTGTTGTGTTGCACGATAAATTCCTTAACTTGCTAGCTGCTTTTGGCAGCATGAAATAGCAAGGGAGCAGTCTTGCGACTGCCCCCTTGCGAGCGGCTGTGACCTTTTTACGGGTCTTTGTTATTTAGTCAGGCTTACTTGCCCGGCTTGGCGTAGATTGCCTCGACGCGATCGGCGTAACGCTTCATCGCTTCTTCGGTGCGAATCTTGAGAGTGGCGGTGAGCAAGCCGTTGGCCACGGTTGCTTCATCAGCGATGATTTCCACCTTCTTCACTGTTTCCCAGTGCTCCAGGCGGGTGTTGCCTTCAGCGATTGCCGCCTTGATTGCTTCCTTGACAAGGTCATGGCCGGCCAGGAAAGTCTGCACGCTTTCGGCAGAACCGGCAGGACAAGCCACACCCTTGGCGGTGAGCAGTTCTTTGGCAGCCAGTGCGTTGACGAAAATCAGTGCACTGATGAAGGGACGGTCGTTGCCAACCGGCACAATCGCCTGAATGATGGCGGCGCCATCGAAAGCCTTCTCGACCTTCTCAGGAGCGACGTACTTGCCGCCCTCGGTCTTGAAGAGGCGCTTGGCGCGGCCGGTGATCACCAGGCAGTCGTCTTCGTCGAGGTGACCGATGTCGCCGGTGTTGAACCAGCCATCATCACTGAACGACTTGGCGCTGTCTTCCGGAAGGTTCCAGTAGCCACTGCAGACCGGGCCGCCCTTGAGGTAGATGATGCCACCCTTGGCGTCAGAGGCGGCGCCAGGCAGCGGAACGAACTTGATTTCGACACCAGGAATCATCTTGCCCACGGTGCCGACCTTGTTGGAAGTCGGGCTGTTGGCGGCGATGGCACCACAGGTCTCGGTCAAGCCGTAACCTTGCACGATGTTGAGGCCGATGCTCTTGTAGAAGCTGATCACCTCGGCAGAGATGGCGGCGCCACCAGAGCCCATGATGCGCAGACGACCACCGAGACCAGCGCGGATGGTGCGGAACACCAGCTTGTCGGCGACCCAGTGCGAGAAGCCCGACTCTTGCTTGAAGGCCCACTTGATCAGTTTGGCCTTGAAGCCCTTGGCGCCGGCGATTTCGCCTTCGATCTTTTCCTTGATTTTGCGCCACACCTGGGGCACGCCGAGCAGAATCGTCGGACGGATGATCTTCACCACCTTGCCCACTTCTTCCACTTTGCAGAAAGCTGTGGGAACGGCGTTCCAGAGGCAGATGTACTGGCCATTGATGCGCTCGTAGCAGTGTGCCAGAGGCAGATAGCTCAGGTAGACATCAGACTCGTTGAAATCGAAGCCGTGGTCGTGAACGCCCTGGCAGGAAGCCGTGATGTTGGCGTTGGTGAGGGCGACACCCTTGGGTTGGCCAGTCGAGCCAGAGGTGTAGATCATGGTGCAGATGTCGCTCATGCGGACACCGTGCGGCTTTTGACCTGCGGCCACGACTTCGTTGAAGGCCACGGCCTTGTCGTTCGACATCGTGCCAGCCTTGCTGCCGATATGGAGGAAGTCGAGGACTGCCTTGGCTTCGGCGCTGACCTTGATTTGCTCGAACTCACCGAAAGCGCCGTCGCTTGCTTTGGGCTCAACGCCCTTGACGCGACGCTGATAGGTTTCGGACTTGCCGGCCAGATCAGAGAACAGCAGGGTCTTGACCGGACCGTTGGCATCGACCTTCTTGGTTTGGCTGCCGTCGTCGCCGATCAAAAGCGTGGCGCCGCAGTCGTTGACGATGTAGTTGACTGCTTCGGCGGCGCTGTTGGGATAGATGGGAACGGCGACTGCACCCAGTGTTTGGATGGCGATGTCGGTCCAGACCCATTCGGGGCAGTTCCAGGAGAGGATGGCTACGCGGTCACCGCGCTTGACACCGGCCTCTCGTAGGGTAACGATCATCTCGGCCACGATTTCGCCGACCTGTTTCCAGGGCAGTTCGACATAGGGGCGAGGTGTAACGACGACAACACCGCCACCGCCCATGGGGCCAACCATCGTGGTGATGACTTCGGTTTTGGTGATTGGGTTCTTGAGCAGAACTGCTGTCGCGTCCTGCATGGTAAATACGTGTTGCCAGAAGCGGCCAACAAGCATGTTTTGATTGTTCTTCATGTGAGACTCCGTCGAAGTGGTTGCCAAGCGAAAGCCGGCGATATCCTGATCGCTTTTTCGCTGTTAGAGAAAACTGGGGGACTAGACTTGCTCTTGACTACGTGGCGCTTGATTGCTTGCTTTGCTGTGCCTTGTGTCTCTTGATCGGTTGGTTGATCTGGCTCAAGTGCATAGCAACGCTAGTAGCTGTCGTTACCGATGAGTGACTGGTGTCTGACGGGCGCCGGAAGAGCGTGGCTGGTGTGGTTGTAGAGAAGTGCTGTGTGGGTGCTAGCTGTTAGTTTTGTTTATTGTTTGTTTGAGTAGAAAAAAGAATGACGGCCGAAGCCTATGCGATCTTGTCGCTCTATCTCAAGAACATCCTAGATTTACTATCTAAAGCTTTTCTTTGAATCTCTGCTTGTTGCCCTGGAAACCGCACCAGTGGCCGCTTGACAAGTGTATTTTGTGTAACATCGCTAGCGTAACTAGTTACCTTGGCGCAGGCTTGCCAACTGTTGCACCAAAAAGCATGTTGCAGATCTAATTTAGATATGCTTTTAACCTAATGTCATGAACTAAAAGCTAATAGTGTCCTGTTTCCCGTTGAGTTTGGTAACGCGGAGTTACTAGTATCTGAACGTCTTTCTTTCAAAACCAAAAACAAACAGGTCTTTCTAACACCCTTTTTCTCTTCCCCCTTATGCCTTACGCCCCACACAGACCCCCAGACTGGTGTCTGTGGTTTTTGCTCGGGTCATAGGCTTGTTCGCTGCAATTTTTTTGCGGCCCTAAAGCTCATGGAGCAAACAATGAGTGCCAATACTAAAAAAATGGTGGTACCGTCCAACGCGGACACTCCACCCCAAATGCATTTGCTTGTATCCAGCGGCGGTTCCCGGGCCATCCTTGCAGGTGCTGGAGTTATCCTCGCCTGTGACCACGCTGGTATCAACAATTGGAAATCTGTCGGTGGCATCAGCGGTGGGTCTTTGCCTACTGTCATGATGGCTTCTGGCATGGATGCCAAGACCACGGTAACCACTGCAATCGACGTCGACTTCTCCAGTCTTCTCACCCGTCGCGGCAGTATGCTGAAAATTCTCTTTGCATACCTGATGCAGAGTCGTTACGAGACCAGCCGTCCCCGCTTCGGCGTTCTCAGTTCTGAAAAAGTGGGCGAGTTCATCGAGAGAGTCGTTGGCCAGCAGATGGGTTCACCCATTTGGCCGACCAAGTACTGGACGATGGCCAATGTCGGTGATGACCAGCTGGTCTTCAACTCCACCGGCGTTCACCAGATGCGCAAGAACGGCGGCTACCGCCTGCTCAACACCGAATCTGGACCTCTCGGCGCTGCCATTCGTGGCAGTTGTGCGGTTCCTGGCATCATCGATGCTGTTCCTATCAACGTTGGCGACGAGAACTTCTGGCTGCACGATGGTGCCCTTTCGGAAGAAGGCCGCACTCCGGTCAGCATTCCTGAAAAGTACTACGGTGCCCAGCCTCAGAACATCATCGTCTGTGACGTCGGTGACGGTGCACACGATGAAAAGTCACGTCGTCGTGAGAATCGCAAGATGACGCTCTGGCGTTGGGTCTGCGGCAAGCTTTGCGTGCCCGGATTCGAACCGGAGCCTCTCGACACCGACAAAGGCTACATCCTCATCCTGCCGACGATCACCAATTTCAGCTCCCTGCAGTTCACCCTCACACGCGACCAGAAATGGCAAGCGGTGATGTCTGGCTACATGGGTTCTGTTCCGGCACTGGAAAAGGCTGGTCTGCTCACTGGTGCTGCTCTCGAGCAGGCCAAGAAGGTGACCGCCGACTTCAATGCCATCGTCGCGGATTGTGTCAGTAGCAAGTCGCCCGTAGGTGTCCTCACCAGCCGCACCGAGGCTCTCTTGCAAGAGAACGGCCTCTGGTCTCGCTAAATTTCTTCAACAAAAATCCTGCCGCTTGGCAGGCGAGGCACTCTCAGGCTTTGGCAAGAAGTTGCTATTCGCCTGAGGGTGCTCGACAATAAAGCCAAAATCTACGGAGAATCCCATGAAATCCGGATCAAAAGTCTATCTTCTCTCTGGCAGTCGTACCCCCATCGGTTCGTTTGGCCGCAGCCTGAAAATGGTTACGGTCGACAAGCTGGCCGGCCATGCGATGGTGAATGCCATCCGCCGGGCCAATATCGTCGCCGATGCCATCGACCAAATCATCCTTGGTCATGGCTACCAGAGTTCCTACACGCCGAACACGGCGCGTTTCGCGCAGCTTGAGTCGGGGCTGCCTGCATCAATTCCCGCTTACACCGTTCAGCGCCAGTGCGGCTCTGGTATGCAGGCCGTCAACGACGGTATGCGCCTGATTGCCCTCGGCGATGCCGACCTCGTTCTCGCCGGCGGCGCTGAGTCGATGTCGACCATTCCCTACCTCCTGCCTGGTTCGCTGCGCTGGACGGGCTTGATCGCCAAGTACGTCAAGTTCGCCAAGATGGGCCCTCGTCCCACGCCTTTCGCCCTGGCTGACAATGGCCTGGCGCCCACCAAGCTGCTCAAGGACATGAAGACGGTCTACATGGCCGGCACTGCCCAGCGCTTGGCTGACGCCTACAACGTCACCCGCGAAGAGGCCGACGAGTACGCCCTGCGTTCGCAGACCCTGGCCAACGAGGCCATCAAGAGCGGTCGTTTCGACATCGAAATCGACCCGATTGAAGTTCCTGGCCGCGGCTTCTTCACCCGCGACGAGCATGCGCGCAAGACCAGCAAGGAAGCCCTTGCCGGACTGAAGCCAGTGCTCGGCACCAAGGTGATCACCGCCGGCAACGCCTCTGGCATCAACGACGGTGCCTGCGCCCTCGTCATCGCCTCGGAAGCGAAGACCAAAGAGCTGGGTGCAACGCCTCTGGCCGAACTGGTCGACAGTTGTACCGCCGGTGTTGACCCCGAGCAGATGGGTATCGGCCCTGTTGCCGCAATCCAGAAGTTGCTCGAGCGCAACGGTCTCACCCTTGCTGACATCGACTTGATCGAGCTCAACGAAGCTTTCGCCACCCAGTACCTGGCTTGCGAGAAGCTGCTCGGCCTCGACCGCAGCAAGGTCAACGTCAACGGCGGCGCCATCGCCCTGGGTCACCCCATCGGCGTCTCTGGTGCTCGTCTCATCCTCACCCTGGCTCATGAGCTGAAGCTCCGCAAGAAGAAGCTGGGCATTGCTGCTCTTTGTATCGGTGGTGGCATGGGTATTGCCACTCTCATTTCCAACCCCGAATTCGAGGGAAAGTAATATGACTAACAAGATCGTCACTCTCAACATGCTGCCGGGGGGCATCGCGCACGTCGTGATCAACACCCCCGACAGCAAACTCAACGTGCTCTCGCAGGCTTTCTTCAGCGAGTTCAATGCTGTCCTCAGCGACCTGGAAGCCCGCCAAGGCATCTATGCAGATGTGAAGGGCCTCGTGATTTCGTCTGGCAAGGACGACAACTTCTTCGCCGGCGCCGACGTCAAGGAAATCCGTTTCCTCCAGTCGCAGCCCTCCAAGCAGATCTACGATGCCACCATGAATGGCCGTAACTGCTTCAACCGCATCACGGCTCTGCCCTATCCCACTGTGGCTGCCATCAATGGCACCTGCTTGGGTGGTGGTCTGGAGCTGTCGCTGGCCTGCAAGTATCGCATTGCTTCCACTTCTCCCAAGACCTCCCTTGGTCTGCCGGAAACGCAGTTGGGCTTCTTGCCTGGCTGGGGTGGCACCATCCGTCTGCCCAAGCTGATCGGCCTGCAGCAGGGTTTCCAGATGATCTCCACGGGCTCCCGTGTCGATGGTCTCAAGGCCTGGCGCCTTGGCCTCGTCGATGAAACGGCCGTGCCGACTGACTTGGTCAAGCGTGCCGTGGAAATCGCTTCGGGTGCCAAGCCCAAGCGCTTCCAGAAGCCTTTCAAGCAGCGCATGATCGACGCTGGCATCGAAACCAAGGCTGGCCGCGCCGTCTTCGCCAACATGGCGACCAAGATGGTGCTGGCGCAGACCAAGGGCAAGTACCCGGCTCCGCTGGAGGCTCTCAAGCTCATCCTCAAGACCTGGAACATGCCGCAGGAAAAGGCCTTCGAGATGGAATCGCTGATCTTCTCGCGCTTGGCGGTCACGTCGGTGTCGCGGGCGCTGGTCGGCATTCTCTTCGCCGAAACCGAAAGCAAGCGCATGCCTGAAGGCATCAAGCCTGCCATCAAGGTCGGCACCGTTGGTGTACTCGGCGCTGGCGTCATGGGTGCAGGCATCGCTCAGGCGGCTGCCTACTCTGGCTACGCTGTCGTGCTCAAGGACATCGACCAGGCTGCGCTCGACAAGGGCATGGCCGGCATCAAGGCTCTCTTCGATGGCCTGGTGGAGAAGCGCAAGCTCTCGCAGGTCGAAGCCGATATGAAGTACGGCGCCATCAAGGCCACCGTCAACTACGCCGACATGTCTGACTGCGACCTCGTTATCGAGGCTGTGGTCGAGAAGATGGTGGTGAAGAAGGCGGTTCTGGCTGAGCTGGAGAAGGTGATCACCAAGCCCTTCGTCTTCGCTTCGAACACCTCTTCGTTGTCGATGGACGAGATGGCCAAGGCTGCTCGCGTGCCTGCCAACGTGGTTGGTCTGCACTTCTTCAACCCGGTGCACAAGATGAAGCTGGTGGAAGTAGTCAAGGCGGAGGACAGCTCTGCTGAAACCGTCGCTCTGGCCAAGGCCTTCGGCATGCGTCTGGGCAAGACCACGGTCGTCACCAATGATGGCCCCGGCTTCGTCGTCAATCGCGTGCTCTCGCCTTACATGAAGGAAGCGTTCACGCTTCTGTTGGAAGGTGTCTCTGCTGACGACATCGACAAGGCTGCCACCAAGTTCGGCATGCCCATGGGCCCCATCGCTCTGATGGACGAAGTCGGCCTCGACATCGTGGCCCACGTCATCGACGTCATGCACGCCGCCCTGGGCGAGCGTCTGGCGCCGCCAGCCATGATCGCTATGATCAAGAGCACCAAGCTGCTCGGCAAGAAGGGTGGCAAGGGCCTCTACCTGTACGACCCCAAGACCGGTCGTCGCGCTGGTATCAACCCTGATATCGCCGCAGCGATCACGGCCTCGCCCAAGATCATGACGGTGGGAGCGATCCAGGATCGCCTCTTCCTGCCCATGGTCAACGAGGCGGCGCTGTGCTTGCAGGAAGGCATCATCACCGACCCGTCGCAGCTCGACCTGGCCATGATCTTCGGAACGGGCTTTGCTCCGTTCTTGGGTGGTGTGCTCGGTTATGCTGACCAGGTCGGCGTGCGCACCATTCACCAGAAGCTGCAGTACCTCTCGCAGGTGGCTGGTGACAACTACAAGCCCGCTCAGCTCATCGTCGACAAGGCGAAGCGCGGCGAGGCGTTTTACAGCTAGGTCTCTCGGGACTTAGTTTCAAAAAGCAATTTTTGGAAGCGGGGCGAATGGCATTGGCTGTTCGCTCCGCTTTTTTTCTTCTTTTGTTTTTTTATGTCGATAGGCTCAAGAGCTTCTCTCGTGTCTCTTTCTGAATTTCGCTGTGTCTCGAAACCCATTTTTTTTAGCCCCGTGATACTATAAAATGTAGTAGAAAAATTAAAGGTCAACGAAGTCTCGGACCAGAAAAGCAAAAATATGCCACGAAGAATCAAGGTTTCAGGGCTCAAAGGTACTCATAAATCAAAGCTAGAATTCTGTCTCTCATCGCTCAATACTAGGACAGCCAGTCACCTCCAGGAAGCGTGATTACACCAATTAATCGCTGTTTTCCTCTCTGCCAACTGTCGAATTTCGGCCTCTATCCTCCGCGCACCAGGTCGCCATTAGGGCTAAAGTCACGGATGATGGCATTGCCATTTTTGTCAAAGTTGGTGTTAGTGCTTGAGCCATCAGGCCGCTTGGTTTCGGAATTAGTGACCGCACCATTGGCATCAAATACATTAGTATTCTTGCTGCCATCAGGTTCGTGTTTGGTATTGATAGAGCTACCGTCAGGGCGCTTTGTCTCTGAATTGGTGAGAACGCCGTCTTTGTCGAAGTGATTGGTGTCTCTTGTGCCGTCTTGGCGGTAAGTTGAATTGTCTGATGAACCGTCTGGTTTCTTGCTCTCTGACTGAATGCGATTGCCATCGGCGTCAAACACATTTGTATTCTTGCTGCCATCTTTCTCGTAGCTGGTATTTATAGAACTGCCGTCAGGTCGCTTTGTCTCAGAATTAGTTTTAGCACCGTTCTCGTCAAATCTAGTGCTTTCTCTTGTGCCATCACTGGCAGTGCTGGTCTCCACGCTTGTGCCATCGCTGTTCTTAGATGTATTCTGCATATTGTTTTTAGGGCCGCCATCATTTGGTCCGAAGGAAATGCCTTTGTCGTCTACGCTAGCGGGAGGCAATGCTCCAGCGGATGTATCAGCTCCTTTGTTTGCTTCAGGGCGCATACCAGGACCGTATGCTTCGGCGGCGGATGAACTTGCTGCTCTCTCTGCGCCGCTATCGCGGACATTTTCAATAGGCTGAGACTGATTGACATTGTCACTCATGAACAAGCTCCTTCTCTATAACCAAATTTTGCTTAGTAAGTTTGCGGACTTAGATTTATAGTTTGGCGCCGCTTTGAATTTGCTCATGTTCACCCATTAATCGTGAAAAACACGTGAATGACTCGTTGAAAACTTACGCAGACTGGCTGTCACAGTACTTTCACGTTGTAGAAATTGGCTCAGTGATCAATTCGTCAACTGTTCTTTCCCCCGCCTAATCTTTGCTTGAGTTGCCTAGACTGATTAGATGTTGGCGGTCAAAACGGAAGAAATGAACAAAGAAAACCAGATCAGGCGTAAGCAACTGACCGAGTGCAAAATAAGCAGCAATAACAAAGGAAATGGCATGAACAGATTCAAGAGAGCCGTGAGTGCAGGTTTGCTGGCGACGCTCTTTAGTGCTAACTACACAGCCGTTGCCCTTGCCGCATCAGTGGAGCCAGGTTTAACATCAGCCGTTAAGAAGGAAGTGATAGAAGTGTCCACTACGGTTAAAGACACACCCCTGGTCGAAAAATATCTCTTAGATGGTCGACTAAAAGAAGGTGAAGTGGCACTTGTGGCCCATTTGAAAGAGCATGTCGCCGACGATCAAGCCCGCTTTGGCCTTGGCGTGTTGCAGTTTCTGCGGGCGGTAGAGGGTCTGGGGCAGTCTTTCACCCGCTATGGAGTTCGCACTTATAGAAATCATGGATTCGTTCTGCCTTTCTTGCGTCTGCCAGCGGCAACTAATGAGAATTGCAAAACAATTAGCTACTTCAAGCTACGCCAGATTGTGGAGACTTTTCAAAAGCAGTTATTGCAGGCCGAAGCGACACTGTCACCCATAAGTAATGCCGATGTCAAATTGCCACTGCATTTTGGCATGATCAAATTAGACTTGAACGGCACGGGGCAGTCACCTAATGTTCAAGGCAGCGACGACAATAGAAGTCTGTGGAAAGTCTACGCCAAGCTCACGAACAACTCTAATGTTCCAATTGAAAAGGCAGAGCAGTTTTTCATCAAGTTTGATCGTGGAGACGTGCATTGGCTCCGGGGTTATTGTCATTTGCTGTCGAGTGCTTGTGACATTTATTTAGCTCACGACAGCAAAGATTTGTTTGAGCGCACCGCGCATCTATTTTTCACGAAAGTGGATACACCCTATCAATTTTTGAGCAAGTCTAAGCGTATTCGCTCTATTGGCGCCAGTGATGTGGAGATTCTTGATTTAGTCGCCTTTGTCCATTTAATTAGATGCGACGTGGTTGAGCCGAAAAGAATGGCTTCAGCTCTGAATCATCTGCAGGCTGTAATTGATCAAAGTCGCGACACCTGGAAGTGGATCATGGCAGAAGAGGATGATGATCACGAATGGTTGCCCAATCCACGGCAAACCGGGGTGATTCCTAACGCTCGTGTGAAAGAGCAAATGGTAGTTGCCTGGGCTGGAATTATGAGCGAGAGTGAGAAGATCTTGTCAGGAGAATTATTGATTCCATTTTGGCGTGGAAGTGAGGGAGATCATCGCGGTATCAATGTGCGCAAAGTCTTTTTGGAGCCACGTCAATTTGATCTTGTGCTCTGGGTGCAGGGCTCAGCTGCAGCACCATATCTAGAAGAAGGCAAACTTAGCCAGGGTCAAACCTGGAGAGATCTTCGTGGCGAATTTGGCAATCATTTTCCTGGTTTTGCTTTGTGGTTCAACTAAAAAGCAAAAGGCGCCGACCATGGGCCGACGGCTTAAGAGCTCCTTCCACGCATGGTGGATGAGTACTTTATGTTATACCACCGCGAATGCGATTATACGCGGAATATTAACAATGTTGACAACTATTTTTGGCTGCTACGGTATGAATTGAACTTTTTTTCTAGGTCTTCTTTCATGTACTTTTTATCCACCATATAGGCTGTAACTATGTAAAATCGCTTGGGGGCCTCTTCTATGATTAGAAGATAAGTATCTTCTTTTAGCCAGAAATAGTGCCTTGGCCTGTCTTTTGCCGAGGGAGAAACAAAGTAAGTTACTATTGAATTCTCAAAATTCTCAATTATTGGTCGGAGCCAATGGACTCTCGCTGCTCTCTGTCCATCTGCCTCTCTTCCTGCACCAGGCTTAAATTCTCTAGTAACGACATGCCAAAAGCAGTCTTCTTTTTTGTCGGTGGTTGGTTGTGGTTTGATTGTTATAGGTTTGCCAGCGAATATTACTGTGCCGAAAATAAAATCTTGGCAGAATACATCATATTGTTCGTCGATGAGTTGATTGTATTTTGCCCATTCAATTGGCTTTACTGGCGGAGGGAAGCCTTCGTCAGTCACGACTTTTACCTCGTGGTGTCCAAATAAAGATATTGAACTTATTTTCGAATAATTTGGTGCCTTTATTTAGTGGTTGTTTTATTTGAGACTCGATTTCTTTAATTACTTCGAGTTTGGCTTTGTTATTTTCTAGTCCACGATTCTTGTAAGCGACGGCGCCAATTAAAAAATCTGCAAGTTGAATTAATTGCGCTTCGTGTGAGCGAATGCAGCGAATATCTTCAATCATCTTTCCTGCAAAATCGTATTTATCAAAACACAGCGTCTCGCGCAGCTTTTTGATTTTCCCTCTGCTTCTGGTGTCTTTTACATCGAGATAAATTTTATAAGTTGCATCTGGACTTACTATTTTGTTCAAGAGCCAAAAGTACATCTTGTAATAGAACTCATCGGCAGAGCCATTATTGAAAGTGGCATGATCTAGAATCAGCTTATTTGGAATCACAAGAACGCGAAATTTAAGTCTTGGCTCCTTAAAAAACCAGTCGATTAAAGCTAGGTAAAACGCTAGATTTCCGCTCGATACCTTGGACCATTTCAACTCAGCTGAGGGGCTCAATCCATTTGCTACTTTTATGTCTTGCAGTTGATGGCCAAGGGTGCGTGCCTCTGATTGCTTTGTCCAAACGCAACCGAGAAGCATCGGCTTAATTCCATCGTGTGGTAAGTGACAAGACTCGTCACAGTAAATGTTGAAAGCTAGAGAATCATTCATGCAGCAAATTTACCATTTATTGTCGGTGTTTCGCTCTATGGTTCAACTAAGTAAGGTCACTTGAAAAGTGGTTTTTCTGGCTATTAATCAAGGTTTGCATGGTGTCGGCCGCCGTTTGTAATGACCTGATCACTGCTACCGCGAGCTTAGGGTGACGCTATCGCTGCTAGTTGTTCTGCTGTTGAGCTTAAGCGCGTGCCATAAAACTTTGCCTAAATGTAATCGCGGCGTGAAAAATCCCGCTCGATTTCATTGAGTTTTCATGACATCTAAACTTTAAGCACTTTTGATGTCATGATAATTTTGGTTTGTAGTGTTGTCAGAAGCTAAGAGTCTTTACGAGCACGGCTGTAGAGGATTTTAGTTGTAAGTTTTGATAATTGGCTTAGTACATTACGCGCCTGTCGTCACCTTGAGAATGAGAAGTTAAAGGTGATATTCATGAGTTATATACAAATTCTCTTTTAATTTACAGTCACGCAGATAGAACCTACCCCCGACTCCTATCACTCAAATTCTCTTTCACCCCGCGTGAATTGTTGAAGGCTTGAGTTAAGAGCGGCAACCTGTCTGCCTTTCTAATGTCTAACCAAGAAAGAGAGAAACGTCATGAATGATATGACCAACTCGCTGACCTGGAAACGCCTCTATGCAATCGCTAAACCCTTCTGGGTTTCGTCACAGAAAGGTCGAGGAATCGCCTTGCTAGTGGCTGTTTTGCTGTTGCTCTTTGGAGTTTCTGCGGTCAACGTCTACATCAACTACATCGCTGGCAAGTTCGCTACTGCTCTGCAGTTGCGTGATGTTGGCCAGTACTATGTCTTCTTATTCACGTACGCAGCAGCATTGCTGGTGGCCACTCCCATCATCATCTACTACCAGTTTCTGCGTACGAAACTCTCATTGGTTTGGCGTCGTTGGCTGTCACAACACCTGATCAGTCGATACTTCGCCAACCGCGCTTACTACAAGATCAGCTCTGACCCCAATATAGACAATCCCGACGAGCGGTTGACCCAAGATGTGGAGACGTTTTGCAATTCTGCTGTGGGGCTGTCCATTGCTGTGCTCGATGCATTTATCACAGTAGTGAGCTTCGTTGGTGTGCTCTACACCATCTCGGCAATGCTCACCTTCGTTGTCATCGTCTACTCGCTGTTCGGCTGCTTTCTTACGCTCTATATCGGCCGCCGACTGGTTGACTTGCAGTTTCAGCACACCAAGCTTGAAGCTGATTTGCGCTACGTCATGACCGATGTGCGGCGCGATGTTGAGTCGATTGCCTTTTACGGTGGTGAGCGGCGTTCTAAGTTGCAGGTTTTTCGCGCTGTTAAAGACGCCATCGGCAATCTCGAGCTGATGATGATTCTCAACCGCAACCTGGGCTTTTTCACCACTAACTACAATGCCCTTGTGGTGCTCATTCCTGCTGCAGTGATAGCCCCGCTCTACTTTGCCGGCGACATGCAGTTTGGTGACATCACCAGAGCTGGTATGGCCTTTGCTCAGGTTTTTGGCGGCATGACCTTGATCATTGGTCAGTTCATTGGCATCAGCGCGTTCACCGCCAACGTCAATCGTCTCGGCTCGTTTCTTGAGTCAATGGACGCCCTGGCTGGCAAGTGCTCGCTGCCCTGCAAAGAAATTGAACTGATTGAGTCAGACCGCCTCGCTCTCACTAACGTCTCGGTGCTAAGCCCAGATGCTACCCGCACACTGATTTCGTCATTGACGGTGTCTGTGCCAGCTGGTTCGTCTCTGCTCATCACTGGGCCAAGCGGCAGCGGAAAATCATCGCTTCTGCGTGCCATTGCCGGACTTTGGCAAGCTGGTAGCGGACGTATCGAGCGACCGGGTCGGGAGAAGCTGATGTTTCTTCCTCAGCGGCCTTTCGTGCCCAAGTCGACTCTGCGCAAGGCGCTGTGCTATCCAATGACGAACACGCGGCAGAGCGACACACAATTGTTGGCTCTGCTCAAGCTCGTCAATCTGCCAGATCTAGCACTGCAGTCTGGTGGCCTCGATGTCGAACACGACTGGCGCGACAAGCTCTCGCTTGGTGAACAACAGCGCTTGAGCTTTGCTCGAGTGATTCTGGCCAAGCCTGCTTACGCCTTTCTCGACGAAGCCAGTTCTGCCCTTGATGACGCCAACGAAAGACTGCTCTATACCCTGCTCAGCAGCGTAGGAAGCACAGTCATCAGTGTCGGTCACCGCAGCAGTTTGCTGGAACACCACGACACCGTCCTTGAGCTCAAGGGTGGCGGTGAGTGGGAGTTGCGCGCCTCTAAGTAGGCTGACGCTTTTAACCAATGCTTCTTAGGCCTGCCCTGATTTCAGGGCAGGCCATATTTCTAATCTCAAAAACCACATTCACAAGAAGTGGAGAACAACATGGGACGCCATAAATTACAAATAAGAGCCCCGCTTCTCTCGCGCATCGGGTCACCCCCGATTGGAGAAGAGGGCAAGAAGCGCGCCAGCAAGAAGGCCCCAACCGCAGCAAAGACGCTGCGTTCATCAGGGTCTGTTGTGATCGGCCGCAACATCAGTGCCAGCAATGACATGATGCTCGAGAGGGTGCAGCGCGCACACTTTCAATACTTCCTCGATTATCAGGATAAGACCACCGGTCTCATTCTCGACCGTACTCGCCTGGACGGGCCTGCCACCATTGCTGGTGTGGGCTTTGCTCTTAGTGCCTATGGAGCCGCCAGCAAGCGCCTTTGGGTCAGTCGCAGCGAAGCCGCTGCCTACACCTTGAGGGTAATGCGCACTCTGTGGAACGTTCCTCAGGGTGAGCAGGCCGAAGGCACGAATGGCTATCGCGGATTTTTCTATCACTTCCTCAACCCGGCTACTGGTACTCGGGCCACGGCGCCTCAGTTCTGGAATTCAGAGCTGTCGAGCATCGACACGGCATTGCTGATGGCAGGCGTTCGATTCGCCCGCTATTTCTACCGCGGTAAGTCTGTTGATGAGGTCGAAATTCGTGACCTCGCCGACAAGCTCTACAAGCGTGTGGAGTGGACTTGGCTTGTTCGTGACGACGGTCTGATTGGCCATGGTTGGACGCCAGAGGGTGGCTTGATTCCCAGCGTTTACGCTGGCTACAGTGAAGCACCGTTGCTTTATCTCTTGGCTCTTGGTTCGCCCACCCATCCGGCTCCGGCTGCTTCGTGGGACGCTCTTTTTGCCCAACCCGAGTTCTCGCAGCAGGCTGGCAAAACCTATGTCAGCATGCCAGGACAGCCGCTGTTCTGTTATCAGTTTCCGCAGAGTTTCATCGACTTTCGCGGTATTAAAGACAAGCTCAATCGCAAGCTTGGCTTCGATTATTTCGAAAACAGCAAGCGGGCGACCTTGGCTCAGCACCAGTATGCCATCGACAACCCCCAGGGCTTCCGTGGCTACGACCGCTTGAACTGGGGTCTGACAGCTTGCGACGGTCCCGGCGACTTTACTAAAGTTGTGGACGGCAAAGAACGCACCTTCTCTTGGTACAGAGAGCGGGGCTGTCCTGTTGGCCATGACGACGGCACCATTGCCCCCACCGCTGCCATCAGCTCGTTGCCCTTCGCTCCGATGCTTGTTCTCAGCACTATTCGTGGTTGGTTGAAAAATCGGCCAGAACTTTTCTCTATGCACGGTTTTGCCGATGCTTTCAATCCCACCTTCGGCGCCAGTCTGCGCTCTGGTTGGGTTGACGCTGAGCGCATTGCCATCGATCAGGGGCCGATCGTGCTCATGATCGAGAACTATCGCTCTGGCTTGGTCTGGAACACCATGCGTCGTGACCCGGCACTCGTGAGAGCTCTGCGCAAGGCAGACTTTCAGGGCGGCTGGCTCTCGAAATAGATTTACTAACTCTCTAACCACTCAACGAGGTATTTTCATGAACACGAGCAAAAACGCAGGCACCACTTCTGGTGTCGTCGCTAGAACTGCGACTGTCGCAAAAGGCAACAAGGCTAGCCGCACGGGCTATGTCTTCCCTCAATTCAGCGCCGCCCACAGCCCTGTGCCGGTGCGTCGCTACAACTTCCCCAAGGGCTTCGTCTTTGGCGCTTCCACCTCGGCCTATCAGATTGAAGGCGCTGTGGATCAGGCCAAGTACGGCCGCGGCCCTTCGATCTGGGAAGACTACTTCACTGCTCGCCCGTTGCTCGACAATGGCGCGGTGGCTTGCGATCACTACAATCGCATGAAAGAAGACGTGGCTATGATCAAGAAAATGGGCCACAAGGTCTATCGCTTCTCGGTCTCCTGGCCGCGCATTATTCCCAACGGAACAGGCGAAATCAACGAGCAGGGCTTGCAGTTCTACTCTGATCTCGTTGACGAGCTTCTGGCTCAGGGCCTCGAGCCCTACCTGACGCTCTATCACTGGGACCTGCCGCGGGGCATGGAAGCCATCGGCGGTTGGACCAGCCGGGCTGTTGCCGAACACTTCGCTGACTTTGCCGAAGTGGTTGTGCGTCGTCTCGGCGATCGCGTCAAGAAGTGGTGCACTTTCAACGAGCCAGAAGTGATTGTCGCCGGCTATATCGGTGACGGTCTTGCTCCTGGCTTGAGCAACCCCAAGCTGCGCGTCACTGTGGCGCATACGCTGATGATTGCTCATGGCCTCGCCACCAAGCGCATTCGCTCCATCAACAGCAACCTCGATGTCGGCATCGTTGTCAACCTGGTGCCGGTTGAGCCTGCCACGAAAGCAGCTGCCAAGGCTGCTCGCAAGATGTGGCAGCGCAACTATGCCATCTATCTCGATGGTATCCTCAAGGGCAAGTACTCTGACACTGTGTTGGAAGAGGCCGCTGAGCAGGGCGTTTCCATCACGGCTGAAGATATGGCGCTGATCGCTCAGCCCATCGATTATCTCGGCATCAACTGGTATCTGCGTTTGGTGGTCAATGCTCGCGGTCGCGTGATCAAGGTGCCTGCTGCTGAAGAGACGCTGATGGGGTGGGAAATCTGCCCGGCGGCTCTGACGCGCATGCTGCTTGCCATGAACCAAGAGTACACACTGCCGCCCATCTACATCACCGAAAACGGTGCGGCTTTGGCTGATACCCATACGGCCACGGGCGTGCACGACAACCGTCGCATGCTCTACATCCACGAGCACCTCAGCGCCATTGAACTCGCCATCGCTGGCGGTGTCGACATGCGTGGCTACTTCGCCTGGAGCTTGATGGACAATCTGGAATGGTCCCTTGGCTATTCCAAGACCTTTGGTATGGTCCATGTGGACCGTCAGACTCTCGTGCGCACTATCAAAGACAGCGGTCTTTGGTATCGGGCCATGATCAAGGCGAATCGTCGCTAATAGTCTAGTGAAGATAGCATCAGTAAGCAGTTTTATTGGTGCTATCAACACAATCAAGGCTTAACACCATCAACTCGCTCACTAGCCTTGAGAGCTAGGGCGAGTTGGTGGTGGCAACCGGAGCACACAATGCAAATCAAACTCAATATCGATTCTTGCAAACTTGTTTTGAGTGATGGCGTCGAAGCCACACTCAGTCAGCACAAGCCCGATCGTGCTGTGCGTCTAGATTTCGAGTTCAACGGAGCCGGCCACGCCATTGTGCGTGTGCCTGTTGCCATCAAGCTGCCAGACAACTACGTCTTTCAGTTTGCCGTTGCCGGGCAGAGCCCCATCAACACGCTGGAAATCAAGTTGCTCGACAAGTCCACCGACAATGTCTGGTGGGTGAATCGTCCACACTTCGCTTTCAGCGGCAGCAAACAGTTGCTCGTCAACAAGTCTCGGCATTTCTCTTATGCCTGGGGGCCGAGCAAAGAACCATTGGCCGATGTGGCATTCATCGACTTAACCTTGACCGCCAGCACCGGTGGCAAGGGCACTATCTACTTCAGCGATCTGGCTTTTGAAGAGCGTCCGAGTTCTTCGAAGTTACTGGGTAAGCCGAAAGTTTGGGCCAGTTCTTCAAGAAAAGATGCAGCTAACGTTCTTGATGGCGACGACTATTCGCTCTGGCAAAGCGGCTTGAGTGAGCGCCAAGGGTTGGTTTTTACCTTCCCTGAAGTGCGTGAACTCAGCGCTGTGCTGATCGATTGGGGCGACCATCATGCTCGCAACTATCAGGTGCAAATCAAAGGTGCGCGCGGCGCGTGGCAAAACGTTGACACCATGATTGGTGCCGGTGGTGGTCGTCAGTATCTGCGCTTGCCTGATTGCGACATCAAGGCTTTGCGCATTGTCTTGCGTAAATCAAGTGGCGGCAAGGGCTACAGTGTTCGCTCGGTGCGCTTCATGGGGCTCGACTATGCTCCTAGCGTAAACGAGTTCTGGCGCCGCATTGCCCGTGACCATCCTGCTGGATTTTTCCCTCGCTACTTCGATAACGAGCAGTCTTTCTGGACTGTGGTCGGCGTCAGTGGGGGCAGGCAGGAGGCCATTATCAACGAAGAAGGTCTGCTTGAGCTCGGTCGTCAGACTGCCTCAATCGAGCCTTTCATCCACGACGGCAATGAGCTTCTCACCTGGAAGCACGGTCGCCATGAGCAGCGCCTCGAAGACGGCTATCTTCCTATCGCTGTGGTCAAGCGCGTACACGAGAAGCTCGCCCTTGAGGTCAAGGCTTTTGCCGTCGGTCCACGCGACGACGCCACTCTCTATGCGCGTTACAAGGTCATCAATCGTACCGGCGTCAAGCAGGAAGGTAAGCTGTTCTTGGCCATTCGCCAGTTTCAGGTCAATCCGCCCTGGCAGTTTCTCAACACCCCTGGCGGCCATACACCAATTCACACCTTCTCCCGTGCTGGAGACACGGTCTATGTCGGCGATAGTCTGAAAGTACGCACCCTCAGTCGTGCCGATGCTTTTGGTGCGACCACTCTGGCCACCGGCGACATTGTCGAACACCTCAACTACGGCCTCTTGCCCGAGTACGGTGGCCTGGCAGATACTCGCGGATTCGGCTCTGGTGCTCTGATGTACAGCTATGAGTTGGATGCTCATGAAGAAGTGACTTTCGACATCGCTGTGCCTTACACGCGGCATTCGGCTCTGCAAGAAGTTGAAGATGCCCTGACTGCCACCAAGCGTGAATGGCATGGCAAGCTCGATAACGTCGGTATTGATATTCCGGCAGCGCCTGAACTCAATGCCACGATTAAGAGTCAGCTCGCCTACATACTCGTCAACCGTGATGGTCCGGCGATTCAGCCTGGCTCTCGTTGTTACCGCCGCACCTGGATTCGCGACGGATCGCTTACCTCGGCAGCACTCTTGCAACATGGATTTGTCGCCGAAGTGCGTGAATTCATCGACTGGTTTGCCCCCTATCAGTACCCCAATGGCAAGGTGCCTTGCTGCGTGGATAAGCGCGGATCGGACCCCACCCCCGAGCATGACAGCCATGGCGAGTTTGTCTATCTGGTCATGGAATACTATCGCTATACCGGCGACAAAGAGTTCTTGGCTGGTATTTTTCCGCGCATTCTCAAGGCGGTTGAGTACATCGATCTCTTGCGTCAGCAGAACATTCAGGCTCTTGTAAGTCGCGATCACAGCCTTGACCATTCTGGCCAGGTTCAAGCTCCTGAGCGCTCACATCTGCACTTGCATGGCATTCTGCCCCCCTCCATTAGCCATGAAGGCTACTCAGCCCATCCGGCCCATTCAAACTGGGATAACCTCTTCGCTATGAAGGGCTTGGATGATGCAGTTTCGGCCGCTCTGGTTCTGGGTGATAGCGACCAAGCAGAAAAACTTGGCACCATGCGCGATGCTTTCCGCAGCGACTTGTTGGCTTCAGTGAAGAACTCGATGCGCTTTCATGGCATTGATTACATTCCTGGGGCAGCGGATCTCGGTGATCTCGACCCGACCTCTACTACAATTGGCCTCGACCCCTGTGAAGTGTTCTCGGCTCTGCCAAAAGAGCTTGAGCAGACCTTTGCCCGTTACTGGAAGTTCTTTCAGGAGCGGCGCGATGATGTCATTGAGTGGGATGCTTACACACCCTATGAGTGGCGTTCGGTGGGCACTTTCGTGCGCTTGGGTGAGCTGGATAAGGCTCATGCGGCAATCGATTATTTCATGAGCCATCGTCGCCCGCGGCATTGGAATCATTGGGCCGAGGTAATTTACCGCGACCCACTCACTCCGCGCTTCATTGGCGATGCGCCTCATGGTTGGGTAGGTTCAGACTTCCTGCGCAGCGTGCGTAACCTCTTCGTTTATGAGCGCGATAACGCTCTTGTTCTGGCAGCAGGCATCAAGCCTGATTGGCTGGACAAAGGGGTGTCGATTTGCAACCTACCGACTTATTTCGGTAGGCTCTCACTCACGGCTCACCGCGAAAGTGTCGGGTCGGATCCTTCGCTCGGCACTGAGGTCGTCTATGACGTCGATGGAACGATTACTTGCCCCATGTATTTGGCGGTAGGTGGAAGTGGTACGGTCAAAGTGACCGACACTGGCAAAGTTACTTGCAAAGTCACTGGCATTGGCAATGTCACTGGCAAAGTCACTGTCAACGGCCAGGCGGCGGAAGTACAAGACGGCATGGTGAGCATCAAGACTCTGCCAGCACGTGTTGTAGTCAGCGGCGTCTAATTCCAAACATTTTTTCTTCGAGCAGGAAGAAGCTAGCAATAGCTTCTTCCTGCTTTTCTTTTTTTTTGCCTTTTTTAGGTGTTTTCGTCTTTTTTTTGGCCTTTTTTCAACTTTTTGGCACTTTTTGGCACTTTTTCCTAATTTTTTTTGCCTCAACCTCTTGAGATCTAAATCTCTAGCAGGCAGTCATTTGGTCAAGAATGTCTGTATTTGAGAAATAGTTGTATATACAACTATTTCTCTTTTAGAGCAGGCATCCAAGGCTTATACTTTCTCGGGTTGATCGGGTTGACTGCAAGTTTTAGCTCCCCGGAATTTTTCAAGCGCAGGTGTCCGTGTTCAAAATCTACTTCGCTGGCTCAATTACCGCAGGGCGCGCCGATCAGCCCATTTATGAGCAGATTGTCGACGAGCTCAGAAAATACGGCACAATAGCTACAGAATTAATTGGTAGTCCGAATCTTTTAGATGAAGGCGAGACCATGAGCGACGACGCCATTCATGATCGCGATGTTGCTTGGTTGCGAGCTTCAGATTGCGTTGTGGCTGAAGTGACCAATCCAAGCCTTGGTGTCGGTTATGAGATTGGCCTAGCGACTCAGGCCAAGATTCCTGTGCTCTGTCTCTATCGGGCATTGCCTGATCGCCGGCTGTCGGCCATGATTGCTGGTTGTAACTTAGTGCAGGTCAATCTTTACAGTGATGTAGCCGAGGTTGCCCCGCTTTTAACAGAGTTTTTCCAAAGCCTGAGTCTCAGAATAGGCAACTAGTTATGCCCGTGGGCTCAGTTCTTTGGTAGCTTGACCGGGCCAGACCAGGTATTGGAATATGAGTGAAAGCATAGATTAATCGGCTATTTCTTGCCAATTGGTATTATGGGTAAGTTATTACTGGAGTCTTCATGGCCAAAACTGGTCGCGAAATCATAATCGGCGTTTGCGAGCGCTATGCCAATCTGAAAACATACCAAGATTTTGGTGTTATCAGAATGCGCGAAAAAGTCGGCGAACCAGGCGAAGCGGCTAGAATTATTCGCTTCTATACCTACTTTGAACAGCCTGATTTCTTTCGTTGTGAGTGGTATGAAACTGCTAGCAATGGCAATTCCGCAGGATTTTGTGATAGCCGCTTAGGTTGGATGGAAAAGTTGAGCGGTCTTATCGGTGGCGGCAAAAAGAGCTTAGAATCTCTTGCTGAAAGCAAGTCTAGTGATGCCTTCAAAATCGGCCTCGCTAAAATCGGACAGCATGGCCCAGCTGCCATAATTAAGTCTTCTCTTAAGGCTCCATCAGTTGCCCCCGTGCTTGAACCATTCAGCCACGCCCGTTTGATTGGAAAAGTCGTGCACAATAAGGAGAAGTGCGATCGGCTCTTGATCGAGCTTGATGATAGCTACTATGGTGAATTTTTAGTATCGCAAAAAGGTTCTATTTTAATTCGTTCGAAAGAAGCTGTTTGCGCTGGCTCCAAGAGTGCAGCCAGTACTTCTTATGGCGGTGTCCTCTTGAATGGCAGAATTCCTTATGAGCGCTTCAAGAGCTGCAAGTTGCCCCGCGTAACAATCTAAGCTTTTCGGTTCTTGGTCTGCTGGTTATCAGAGTTATAATTAACCGGCCACAAGGAGAAGCACATGTCGAACAAGATTCTAGTTATTAGCGCCAGCCTCAACCCTGCTAGTCGCAGTCGTATTATGGCCAGTGAGGTTTTTGCCCAACTTCCTGCTAATGCTGACAAAGAGTTTCTTGATCTGCGCGACTATGATCTGCCTATTTGTGATGCTGGCGCATGCTATGCCAACCCACTGGTGTCTCAGGTGCAGACAAAAGTGAAAGAAGCAGCTTGCATTCTTGTTGCTTTCCCTGTCTACAATTATTCTTGCTCAGCTGCTTTGAAAAACTTGATTGAGCTGACCGGTAAGGCATGGGAAGGCAAAGTTGTAGGTTTTGTCTGTGCTGCTGGCGGTCATTCAAGCTATATGTCTGTAATGAGTATTGCTAATTCATTGATGCTCGACTTCCGTTGTGTTGTCATTCCGCGCTTTGTTTACTCTGAAGGCAGCGCCTTCAATGAACAAGGTCTCAATAGCGACAAAGTCAAAGACCGGCTGAAAGAGTTGGGTGCCACAGGAGTGCAGATGATGAATGCCTTGGCGCCGATTACTGTCGCTTAGGCGCAGTCTGTCAGCCAATCATATTGTTGTTAGTATGACGCTAGCTAGAGTTTGACTTGCCTGAGGCGCAGAGCGTTGGCTATAACTGAGACAGAACTCAGTGACATCGCCATACTAGCTACCATTGGGTTCAACAACAGCCCAAAGATTGGAAATAGCAAACCAGCAGCAATAGGCACAGCTAGTGCGTTATAGCCAAAGGCCAAAATCAGATTTTGGTTGATGTTGCTGGCCATGGCTTGGCTCAATTTTATGGCCCTGACAATGCCCTGCAGATCGCCTTTGACTAGTACTATGCCCGCGGCCTCTATGGCCACACTGGTGCCGTTTCCCATGGCAATTCCTACGTTTGCTCGCGATAATGCAGCAGCATCATTGATGCCGTCGCCGGCCATGGCTACTTTTTTTCCTGACTCAACGAGTCTGGCTATATAGTTGTGTTTCTCGGCCGGAGTTACCTCGGCAGCGACAGTCTCTAGGCCGAGTTTCTGGGCCACGGCCCTGGCTGTTTTTTCGTTGTCGCCTGTGAGCATGTGCACGGCTAGGCCTTGCTTCTGCAAATTAGCTATTGACTCTAAGGCATTGCTTTTAATTGGGTCGCTGATGGCCACTAAGGCGCTTATGACTCCGTCTATTTCTAGCAAAACTGCGGTGGCCCCTTGCTCACTGAAATAATTTACTCGTTCTTGCCAGTGCTCTGTGGTGCTTGTCTTGCTTGATAGGCTTTCATCGCTTTTGGGATTTTTTGCACTTTTTGCACTTTTTTCGTTGGTCGTACTTGCTTGGTTTGTCTGACTTGTTTGACGGAAGTGACCGACCACAATTTTCTTACCAGCAACAATGGCGCTGACCCCCTCCCCAGGGATGGCTTGAAAATCTTGAGCTGGCAGTAGCTCTATGCTTTTTTCTTGAGCGGCAGCAACAATGGCGCGGGCTAAGGGGTGTTCGCTGCTGGCCTCGGCAGAGGCGGCCAGTTGCAAGAATTGCAAAATCTCTGTGGCGCGGTCTTCCTCGCCGCCTTTCGCTTCCTCTCCACTTTTTGTTTTCTCACCACTTTTCGTTTCATCGCTGCTATTGTTCGTTGCCTGGTCGCATGCTTCTATGGCCGTGACGGATGGCTTTCCTTCAGTCAGTGTGCCTGTTTTGTCGATGACTAAAATGTCGACTAAACGCAACTCTTCTAGCGACTGAGCATCTTTGACCAGCACTCCGGCCTTAGCGCCCCTTCCTATGGCTACAGTGATAGACATAGGTGTTGCCAAACCAAGGGCGCAAGGACAAGCAATGATGAGCACCGCCACTGTGTTGAGCAACGCATAAGCAAAAGATGGTTGAGGGCCGAAGAGAGCCCAGGCAATGAAAGTAGCAGCGGCAATGGCGATCACAACTGGCACAAAAAGGCTAGCGATTTGATCAACCCGCTGCTGTATTGGCGCTCGACTACGTTGGGCCTGGGCTACCAGCTTGATAATGCCTGCAATAATTGTCTCGCTGCCAACCCTTGTGGCTTTGATAACGAGGACGCCTGCCTGGTTGATGGTGCCACCAATAACGGTATCACCGGCTTGTTTGCTGGCGGCTAGAGCCTCTCCGGTGAGCATCGCCTCGTCGACTGTTGAAAGGCCGCTGATCACTAATCCGTCGGTTGGTATGCTTTCTCCTGGTCTTACCCTGAGCTTGTCACCCCGTTCTAGTTTCGCTACAGATATGTCTATTTCTCGCTCATCTATTTTGATGAAGTGGGCGACCTGCGGAGTTAGGGCAATTAGTTCGCGAATTGCCGCTCCTGTCTGTTTTCGTGCTTTAAGTTCAAGTATTTGACCGAGCAAAGCTAGGGTTGTAATTACTGCTGCTGGTTCAAAGTAAGTATAGGCGCCACTCGTATCGTGGTGTATGCCAAATGATTTTGGTATTATATTTGGTGCAATTGTAGCGATGGTACTGTAGAGATACGAAACCCCTACGCCACTGCCAATCAAAGTAAACATGTTCCAGCTTTTGTTTTTGATCGAGTCTAGCGCGCGTTCGAAGAATGGTTTGGCTAACCAAACCACAGGGGTAGCAAAAGCAAATTGCAGCCAGTTCGTTAGTTGTAGATTGGCCAGTTGCGCTCCGAAGAGATTGGGTTGGTGGAGCATGTCTGGCATACTCAAAATAAACAGTGGAACAGTAAAAGCCAGGGCTAATTTGAAGCGTCTAGTCATGTCGATTAATTCGCTGTCGTCTTCGACGGTTTGACTGGCATCAAGGCTTTCTAGAGCCATGCCACATAGCGGGCATGGGCCAGGTTTGGCTGTCACGATTTCAGGATGCATCGGGCAAGTAAATTGGATTTGCTTGGCTTGTTCTACTTTGACTGGCTCTAGGTGGGTGGTCTCGGCTTGTTCTTCACAGCCTATGTAGCGGGCGGGATTGCGTGAGAATCTAGCAGAGCAGTTTAAATTGCAAAAATAGTAAGTATTGCCTTGAAATACAATGGCATCAGCGGCTGATTCGCGCTCTACGAGCATATGGCAAATAGGATCTTCAAATAGGCTTGCGGCTTGACTGTTTGTGGCTTGCGAGTTTTCTGAAGATGTTGAATTGGCTGACGAATTAGAGCTAGATTGAATGGAAACAGGAATTACGCGTCCTGCGTTTTTCTCTGCATCCATCGGTCCCCCTTGTGTATTACTGACCTGAAATCAGTAGCACTAGCTGAATTGTCAATTGTTGGAGTCAATTCTAATGCAGTCTCTAACATTTCAGGGCACAATCAGCTAATGTTGATACATTGTTAGGCAATAATTTTAGAGACGAGATATGAGTGATTCTCCGATTAAACAGTCTGAGATTTTGCAGGAGAGAAAAAGCTTTTTGGGCAAGCATGCCCGGCTGAAGTCGGTCATGCTTATGGTTGCCGCTGTCTATGTTGTTCAGTTTTGGTTCTTTCAAAAGATTTGGTGTACGCCTCACGACCTTTATCATCGAGTTTGGAAGACCACACAAGACAACTTATTTGACCAAGCAGCCATGAAAGATTGGTTGGCTTTTGAGCATAAATACGACGATAAAATCAAGAATGAAGCTGATGCCGTCAAGTATGCCAATGAGATTTTAAAGACTCTGGATGACCCTTTTACAAAGTTTCTAGATGCAAAACAGGTAGCCAAGAAGCAAGACTCTCAAAATGGTCTTTACTCTGGTGTCGGCATGATCATGAATGGCAAGAAGAAACCAGTTGTGGTGCGCATGCTGATTTCTGGCGGTCCAGCTGAGCGGGCGGGCATAAAGCGCGGTGATCAGATTCTGCGCCTCGATAGTTTGGATTGTCTCAAGGTGCCAGCTAGTCAAATTGGTGATTACACTCGCCAGCACATGGGTCAACTGATCAAATTTACTGTTCGCCGTCAAGGTAAAGAGCTGGAGTTTGCCATGATACCTGGCAAAATGAATGTGCAGTCTGTAAAATCGCAACTAGTTACTAGCGAGAAAAACAAGAACACCATTGCCTATGTTCGCTTAGAGAATTTTGTTCATAGCGATATTGTTGCCCTGGTACAGAAAGAGTTTGAGAAACTGAAAGATGCACAAGCACTCGTTTTTGATGTGCGCGGCAATGGTGGGGGAAGCGTCGACGCCTGCCTGGCTATTGCTAGTATGATGCTTGATACTGGTGACTTAGTAGCGATGAAGAGTCGCGCAGGCACAGGTGCTGGTGCTCGCGACACTGGCACTGCGGGCTCTACCGATTACCAGACTGTGCGCTATCGCTTAGAGCCTAGCTTAATGAAGGTGCTGAATGAAGAGCCAGGTAAGGAAGTAAAGGAAGAGGCAAGACCAAGGCAGCTTAATCTCTGGCAGAACAAACCAATTGTTGTGCTTATAGACGATAATTCTGCCAGTGCTGCAGAGATGCTTGCTGCCGCTCTTCGCGACAACAAGCGTGCCACCTTAATTGGTGTCAGAAGTTATGGTAAAGGAGTGGCTCAGATCTATTACGATATGCCACTATCGACCTGCTTGTCACTGACAGCAGGTCGATATTACACTCCAGATGGAAAGTGGCTTGGTGACGGACGCGAACCCACTGAATCTACGGACAAGCCGGTTTTAAACCACAATTCAAATGTAGATCGCGGGATTGCGCCTGACATTGAAGTTAAATCAGCAGAGAATCTTGATTACGGTGCTGCTAACGACAATCAATTATCAGAGGCAGTTAGATTTCTTGAGGGAAAAATCACTGCGGCTAGGTAGTTCATTGCACTCGGAGCTTTGAGCTGGGAGCTTCTTTTCAGTTGTACCTAATTAGACTGTTTGAGTGGTTTTATTTCTAGGCAACTATCTTTGCTTGCACCACCGGCGCCACCGCCTGCTGGTTTGACTTCTGCTGAAGAGGCATCGCCTTTGCCGGTACCACTGCTATTGCCGCCACCGCCTGGTTTTAGGTTGCTGCCGTAGCTGTCTTCGAACAGTCTCGAACCAGCTTGTGCTGCGGCTGCTGCGCCAGCTTCGGCAGATTTTACGGCTTCGTGTTGTTCCAAATGTGACATATTGATCTCCAATGTAAGATGTGTAAACACGCTGGTTTACTGGTTTTGTAAGTTATTAAAAGAACATTTGTCGCGTCAACTTTTGTTTTCGGGACATCTGTGTAATGACAATAGTTGCAAACACGTGAAAAGATCGTGACGCTCTAAAATGTGGCTAGATTTTAAATTGCAGGATCTCAGTTAACTGAAGAATCGCTAAACAAGCTATCCTGTGTGGGCAGCTTAAGGGTTTTCCAGCTGCCCGAGATTGTGCCAGCAACAACGCCGTTGAGGCGCGAGAGTTCTTCATGCTTGTCGAGAGCTTTTAGTGTGGTGGCATATTTTCTCATCACTCTAACTGTTGAAGGATGCTCTGAACCTAGAGTGTTTGTGCAAATTTCTAAGGCGCGCTGATAGAGGGCAGCAGCTTCTTCATAGCGCTTTTGCAAATGGCATGTCAGGCCAAGATTGTCGAGAGCTGATGCCACGTTTGGATGGGTTGGTCCGGACAGAACTTCAAGCATTACCAGATATTGACGGCTATAGAATTCTGACAATTTCAAGTCATTGATGCGATAGGCCAGGCTGGCTACATTGTTCAGTGTTGCGGCAATCTCAAAGTGATTTTCCTCAAACAATGTTCTCTTTGCCTTGAGGCTTTCAAGGAAGAGATCGAGGGCTTCGTTGTGGCGATTTTGGGTTTCGTAGATCTTTGCCAGTACTTCTTTGGCGCGCGGATGGCGGACATCGGTTATTTCAATTTCTTCGGCGCGATCAAGAATTTCGGCCCACATTTGCTCAGCTTGATCGAGGTCGCCTAGCTCATAAATTGCATAGGCCGTTCGGCAGGCCTCAGCCCATTTGGCCAGATCGTATTCTCTGGTTGAGATTGGCTGCTGCATTTGGTCTAGCTGTTGCCAGTTGAGCGCTTTCAAGGCATCATCTACTGATACTTGGTTCTTGCGACAGAATTCTAAAACTACACAGGCATGCTCGATAGATAGCCGACCTTGTTTGAAAAGTTGATAGCATTTCAGTGCTTCTTGCAAGACGTTTTTATCAATTACTCCAGCGACATCGAGAATTTTTGCCACCATTTGCGGATTGAGCAAAACAGCTTCAAAAGCCTTTCTTAGCTCATCGGTGGTAACGTTCTTTGTCAGTTGCAGGAATTCTGGGAAAGTCTGAGTGGCAGTATTTTTCGCCTTAGACTTCTGCGAATCTTTGGGTTCGCTATTGCTCAGCGCTTCTTCAAGAGTGATTCCGTCGCGATAGATGGCTGAGAGAGCCAGTGTGGCGTCTTCTAGTTTGAGGCTTTGTTCGGCCACCATTTTTTGTAAGGCCAAGGCAGCACTGATGGTAGCTTCTTCGATAAAGCGCAGATCTGTCAGCACTTCTCCGACTGGTTTGTTGTTAGCAAGGCCAAATTCTAGAGCGGTCATCAACTCTTGCTCTGAGAGCACGCCGGCAGCCAGCAGTATTTCACCGAGGCGAATAGATTGCCTGGTGGGCAGGGCGTAATATCCTTTCTCGGCCAATGGCACTTCAATTGGTACATGTCGACTGTAGGCCGAGCGCAGGCTCTGGGTGGCCTGTGCGCGCGATACGCGAGAGTCTCGCAGTAGCACCTGGGCATTAATGGCAATTGATAGAAGCTCTTCTGGAATCAAGCCAGAAAGGACTAGGGTGCGTCCCAGGGGTAGGCCGGTGGCAGTACTTTGCTCAAGAGCAAGTTTGAGGCGTTTTTCGTCAATATAACCGGCTTCCATGAGCAGATCGCCAAGCAGGTTGCTGCGTTTGATTTCGCTATCCACACCACTTTCGACTAGTGCTTGGTTGAGGGTGCACTTTTTCTGCTTCACCACCGCCAGTACTTTTTTGGCCATGGCAATGTCGATAAGTCCTTCGCGTATCATCGACTGGGCGTCGACCACGGCTGCCAGCATGTCGTCTTTGAGATAGCCAGACATAACCAGCACTCTGCCCAATGGCAGGCCGGTCTCGTGGCTGACCTTGAGGGCGTCAGCCAATTCGCGTTTTCCTAGTAAGCCAAGGCCCCCAATTAGCTCGCCTAGCCGCAGTCCTGCGGAAGCCGGAGCTTGTTTGGTTGCGCGGCTGTTTTGCATAAGAATCTCCAGAGTTTTTAGAGTGATTCCAGCGCCAGCGTTATTTTAGGTTATGCCCCAAGCCAATTGAGTTTGCGTGTTTTGCTTCTTAATTTCTTTGGTTTTGGCCGATGATGGTCGCTATTCCAAACAACAATGGCGTTTGGAATTTTGAAGAAATTGTGGGCCGAGTAGACGTCTTTGCCCCATGTGCGAACGGTTTTGACAGGAATACCCACTGCGTTGAGGGCGGCGCCCACAAGGCCGTTGCAATAGCCGTTTGGATTGACAAATGTGTGATCGTAGGCGTTGCCGAGGTGTTTTTTTACTGAAGCAATCACGGTGTGTCTTTGTTTTTTGTCTCGGTAAGGCGGTCTAATGATTGCCAGGCGCGTGCTGGACCATTTTTTGAAGATACCGAAATCAGTTTGGACGGCGACACCATCCATGGTCAAAAGTTTCTTCTCGTCGTCGACAAGGGCAGTGTGAACCCATGATGAGCCTAAAGTGGAAGTGCAAAGTGCTATCCATTGCCAGCTGTGTAGGTTGGCCTCGACGATGATATCGCCCGGTTCGACTAGGTCTTGCAGCATGGTGAGTTCGTCGTCGTTGGTGTCGAATGGCAGGGGCCAAGGCCAAAGTTGGGTCGTGAACAGCTTTGTTCGCACTGATGGAACTAGTGCGATGGTTGCAATTGAGAGTGGGATGACTGATGCCACTAGTAAAAAGGTTCGTAGACGCACTAACGTGGCTCCTTAAGCCGTTGACAAGCTATAAGCTACTATCACTATATTTCTTATGCCTGACAAATACAAGCTGGCGCTCTATTATCAGCAGCTTGTCAACCGGGTCGGTCACCCTGAAACCCATGCAGAGTTAGCGTTTGTGGTTGCAGCGGGCGAGTTTAAGATTTTGGTAAAAGCGTGGTTGCTAGGGTGTGCAGGGTACATTTGCAGGAGAGAGGGGCGATGAGGTGGGTAATGAAGTGGGTAATGAAGTCGGTAAGGGAGTGGCCAATAAGGTGGTCTAGGAAGTGGGCGATTATTGGTCGTTACATTCGGCTGGGATTTTTGGCGGTGGCTTTGACCTCAATATTCCAGCTTGAAATACCTGCGGGGATTGCCAGCGGCATGCAAGCAAGTAAGTACTTAAGCTTGGAAGCGGACGTCAGTAGCAAGGAATTGCATCTTGGTGATGTTCTCAATACTGAGCTGACGATTAGAAATCGCAGTGCAAGCATTGTGAGCTTTACCTACATGAAACCGTGGATTGTTCAGCCTGTGATTTTGAAAGATAGCTTGAAGGGCAACGAGGGCGTCAATTTGACAATCTCGCAATACAATCTGGCTGTTGTGCCGGAAAAGCAGACACTAAAGCCTGGTGAAACGTTCTCTTGTGAGGCTATGAAGGTGGTTGTTTACGATGGCAATCTAGATTATAAAACTGCTAGCAACAGACCTGTTGGTTTTTGGTTAGCCGCTCCTGGTCTGTATAAAGTTAGATTTTCTGTCGATCTTGCCAGCAACGATTTGAAACATTTGTCAGGCGTCGTCACAGCGAAAGATGTTTTGATTGAAGTGAAGGCTCCACGGCCCTAAGAGGAAGGCACCCCGGACGTGACCAGGGTGCCTTGAGTAGTGAAACATCAAACGATTGGAACTAAAACATCGGACGAACAGTACATTGGTCTGGACAAATTGGTATCGATGTCACCACATCGAACTAAGTACAGAACTAAGTACAGAACTAAGTACAGAACTAAGTACAGAACTAAGTACACGAACTAAGTACACGGACAGTGAACTTCGAGCTCGAAATCGAACACGAACACGAACACGGACATGAACACGTACAAGTACACGAACATAAAGGAGGACATGAACATCGAAATGAACTGAACAATTACAAGGACAGTACTTCGAACTCGAAAAGTACAACGGACAATAACAGTACTTCGAAATTAACAGTACATAGACATTAACAGAACGTTGGACACGAACATTAACAGTACGTTGAATTTGGACTTGAACAGTACATCGAACTTGAACCAGAACAGTACATTGAACACAATGAACAGTGGTGACATCGATACTTTATTTGTAGCAGATGTTTTTGGTGTTCGCAACAGTTTTTTTGAAATTGAAAATAAATTGTTGATATTGTCATGGGCAGATTGTTTGAACGCAGTTACTCGTTGATTAGAAGCCTGCGTCTGATTACTTCTCGGCCCCAGTTGACCAGCTTCAGCTGCCCCAGGATGAACCACATGGCCAAGAGAATAAAGAGCTCACTTCTCTTGCTGGCAATGCCTATCAATTCGCTGACGCCTCCCAATGTGTCTCCTGATGAGATTCTCAGTCGTGCGTGGCAGCTCTCTAGCCAGCTTATGTCTGGTTCAAGCTCCATGGCCTGGTCTAGATCTTCTATTGCCGCCTGGTAGTTGTGCGCTTTTGATTCTTGTTGTGCTCTAACGACATAGGCCCAAGCCCAATCTGGTTCATACTTAATGCATTTGTTGAGATCGGCCATGGCGGCCTGCTTGTCGCCCCGCTCTAGGTCAGCAAAAGCCATCATGTAATATGGCCGCGACCATTCAGGGCTTAGTCTGTTAGCTTCGCTGAATTCGTCAGCAGCCATTTCTGCAAATCCAAGTTGACCAAGAGCAAGACCCATGTTGTGATGCATGCGTGCATTGTGGGGAAAGAGCTGCAGCGCTGTGTCAAAATCTGCTGATGAGGTATTCCCAGCGATCTTGTCAGACTCAAGGAAGAGACTGGATTCAGTAAGCCTTAGATTGGCGAAGTAAAGATCTTTTTTGTATTGAAGAGATTTTCGGAAATCAGCTTCTGCGCCCTCTTTGTCTCCAAGGTTGTATTTGATTTCTCCGCGCAGTGCTAGAGCATATGGGTTGTCTGGATTGGTTAGCAAAACACGATCGTAATCAGCTAGTAGTGCTTGTAAGTCGCACTGGACGAGGAAATTGTCAGTCTCTGGGGCAAAAATTCTAGCAAAGGTGGGGTTGAGTTCAGTAGCGCGCGTGTAATCATCAATGGCGCCTATGAAGTCGTGTGCTAAGACCTTTTTGTCTCCACTGCGTGCGCAAAATCTAGCTGCGTGCGGCATGACTTTTGCTGGCGCGTCAGTTGTTTCGTTGTAGCCAAATGTTTCATTGCAGCCGAATGTGCAGATCTGGTGCATCTTGCATGGTGTGTCGGTGTTAACTGAAATATGATGTGGTTCAATGCGAGTGCATGCACTGGAAGGCGATGCACTGGTCGTGGCCAGGGTAGATAGCATTAACAGCGTGAGCAGTGAAAAGGTCGTAGCGCGTTGCAATTTCATCTTATGCTCCTAGGGCTGTTCATAGGATGTACCCACAATTGCTCTGGCTCAAGGTTAAGTTTGGGGCTGTGTTCTTTTCGCTGTTGCCGCTGTTGTTGTTGTTGTTTCTGTGATTTCCAAAACGGAGAGATTTTCTCGGGAAAATCTCGCTATTTTGAAAGTCAGCTTTCAATTGACGCGATACGTCTTTAGTTTTGCGGTTTCTAAAACTGTCAGACTTTCTTAGGAAAAACTGACAGTTTTAGAAACGCTTTAGAGTGTCTAGAATCATATTGAGTTTTGCCCGCTCAGTGTCTGCTTTGTGGTCGAGAACACCTAAATATCGTTGAATGAACTCCCTCAGTTTTATAGTGTCGTGATCGCTGGTAGGTTTTATGATGACTGGCTGTCCCTCACCATTGCTTGTTAGGGCGAACACTAAGCCGTCGGCGTCGAACAACTGCCAGGTTTCTAGGTCGTATGATTCGATGTAACTCTGAGCATCAGCTACTGTGGGAAATATGTTGACGTCGCCGGAGTCGAGTTCGACACCGAGCAGGGGTAGTTTTACTTGGGGGAACTCAGTCAATTTCAGAAGTTGTCACCATGTCTGTAGTCTCTACTCATACATCAACAACTTTCTTTTGAGGGCATTTCTACCTAAAGCCAGCGCCATTATTTGAATATTGAAAAGCAATAATAGTTCGATTGTGAAGACAATGGCTTGCATAGGGTCATGCATTAGATAATAGGTAAGATCAGCAACCGCGCCTAGGGTGTCACCAGAAGCTAGTTTCACTTCTGCACGAAAACTATAGAGAAACGCATCGGGTGATTGAGTGAGAGCAATAGCTTGATCGTAGTTTTCGATGGCTCTTTGATAGTTGTGAATTTCCAGCCATATGTCCGCTTGCAGCATGTATGGTCCTAGCCAGGTTTTTTCGTACTGTAAGCACTTTTCGAAATAGTCTAAGGCCTTCGGGCTGTTTCCATTATCCTTGTACAATTGTGCCAGCATAAAGTATGGCCGAGACCACTGCGGGTTCAGTGCGGATGCGTGATTGAATTCTTCAATGGCAAGGTAAGGCTCATCTATATTGGTAGGCAATTCCTTTGTCATGGTGCAAGCGCGCGCAGTTAGGATAATGCTTCAAGGCTGCGTTGCAATCGGCTAAAGAGCCATTGTCTGTTCTGTTAATCAGATCTGCTCTGCGTACCAGGGCAAAGAAAAAATCAGGTTTGTTGGCGATTGCTCTATCGAAATCGGCTTTGGCTCCAGCGTCGTCGCATTTCATGAACTTAAGTTCGCCGCGCAAAGCTAGTGCATAAGGGTTGTTTGGCTCGTCTCTAACAAGTTGATTGTAGTCGGCTAGTAGTTTAGTGACATTGGAATTGCGAAAGAAGTAGTCTTCATCGGGTGCATTTGGCCGGGCAAATGTTGGGTTGATTTTTATGGCTTCTGTGTAGTCTCCAATTGCGCCAATGAAGTCGTGTGCGGCGGCTTTATCATTTCCAAGGCTTGCGAATGTGCGGGCTTCTTGGCCTGATGATTTCTGTTTGACGCAAGTAGATTCAATGCCATCAAGAAGGCAATTTTTTGTATAACCGATTGGAGCTCCAAGCCTTAGAGGAGTGGGAATTGCAATATCGTTCTTCTCATCTGCTTGTGCAGCAGTCGAAGAGGTGAAGGTCGTTAAGGCAAGAAGTGCGAGCATTACCAAAGTATTAGCGCCTTGCGGTTTCATCGGCTGCTCCTATTTCGCTCTGCATCTATATTGAATATAGCCCTGAATGCGGCGATTGCAAGTTATGTTTGCAGTTCGCCACTTTTACGTGTTTAGAAGTCTGCGCTCAATTCGATTGGCGCACCTCCGATTTAATCTTCCCTCGCCATTTTCATTGTCGAGAAATTTTAGGGTGCGGATAGAACAGTGCATCGATGTTGCTAATGGCATCGATGTTACTGATGGCGTCAGTTTTACCAATGGAGTCTACAATGGCAAACCCTACAAATCACAGTGCTGAAAAATCCCCTTTCGAGTCAGTTCGCGAGCGCCTAGGCGAAGAGATGATGGCTAATATTTCGCCCATGCCTGCGAGCAAGAGAGAGTTCAATGAAGAGCTCAAGCTCTGGAACAGCATTTTTAAAACTTCCAACTCTTCTAATTCTCCTAGTTCTTCTGAATCGTCCAATTCTTGCAATTCAAATGAGCAACAAATGCCTGTTTTGACCTTGTCCAAAGACACTGACAGCGCCTGGCGCGCTTATGAGAACTCTGAAGCTGGTCGCAAAAGACGCGAAGAAATAAGCCGCCTGATGGCGAGCTAGATCGAGTCGCGCTAATTAGATTTCAATTCGGACCAGGGCCGATTTTCTTTACTGCTGCACTAGGTCAATTACCAGATTGATAGCAACTTCATTGCTGATGGTTGCAGCAGCCAATCCGCCGATGCTGTATTTTTTGCGTTCAACTTCTGTTGTGGCATTGGCGAGCAAATGCTTTTTGCCGGCGCCGTCAACGCTTTCTTTCAGGGGGCCAGCCGCTAAGGTCACTGGTTGGGAGACACCGTGAAGGTTGAGTGTGCCTAAGATTTTGAAATTTCCGCCTTTGTCGACTTCGATTTTTGAAGAGTTAAATTCAGCGACTGGGAAAGTAGTGGCGTCGAAGAAGTCTTTGGTTCTCAGGTGGTCGTCGCGTTTTTCGTTTTTAGTATCAATGCTGGCTGTGTCGACTTTGGCTTTTACTGTGGCTTGTTCCAAGTTTTTGCCGTCGTAAGTGACGTCGCCTGATAGTTTTCCAAATTTGCCATCTACGGGCTGGCCCATGTTCTTGAGCTTGAAGTTCATGCTAGATGCTTCCGGATTGATTTTCCAAACTGGCTCAGCTGCTTGGGCTGATTGACTGAAGGCACTGTTAAGGCCAGTTAGGAGGCCAAGCATTACTATGGTGTTGCTGATTTTTGTTTTCATTTAGACTCTCTAATTGGATTTGACTTGGTGGGAGTAAAAGGGGGTTTTAACGGGGGCGGCATTAACTGGGTGGGTCTAGTCTGCGCGATTTTGTGGCTGTCGAAAATTCACGGGCGACATCTGTGCAGTATAGTCAATCAGAAGTGGCGACAACCATGTTTTTTAGTCCAAAATCCCAGTGCAAAAGTCCAGATTGTCAATGCGCTTAGCTTTTACGGCTATGGCCCAAGCTCGTTTATTCGTTACCAAAATTATACTTAAATCTTAGATTGGGCCGCATCTAGTTTCTTGGCCATTTCTAAGTCTTGCTTGGCCAAATTGGCATTGTTCAATTTCTCATAGGCTTTGGCCCTGCGCCAGTAGTTGCTGCTGCTCTTTGAGCTGTCTAGTTGGATAGCTTTTGTGTAATCCGCCACCGCCAAGTCATACTTGCCGCTCAGCCTGTAGCAGTCGCCGCGATCGCGATAGGCTAGGGCTGATTCAGGAGCAAGTTTAATCACTGTTGTGCCGTCTTCTATTGCTCCAGCCAGGTTCTTTTGGGCGCGTCTGGCCAGAGCTCGCACAGCAAAGGCATATTGCACAAAGTCGGTTTTTATTGGGCCGTTTTTGCCGTGTGTTAACTGATTCAAGTAGATATTGCAGAATTTCTCGCTGGCCGTCCAGTCACGCAAGGCTTCGGCTGCTTCTATCTTTCTCTCGATCACCTTTGTATCGTCTGGCACTATTGTCAGCATCTTGTTCAATTCAGTGTCTAGCGGTTTGATCAGTGATTTTTCTTTCAACCCTTCACAGATTGCCCAATAGACCCGGTAGTCACCCTTGTGATCGGCTGCTAGTTTGCTAGGCGGAATAGGCGGAGTGAATTGGCTGAAGCTAGGGCGATTGTTATTACTGCGATTATGGAAATGGCCGTGACCGTAGCCGTGACCACCGTCGTAGCTGCCGCCGTGACCAACGCTTTCTCTGTTGTGCTGGGAGAAAGCATCTCCTTGAGGAGCAGCTGCGATTGCTGATAAATCTCCGTATGGGGGCGGACCCTGTTTGGCAAGAATCACTGCTGGAGCCATTTCAGCCTTTAGGTTGCCTGAGTCTTTTATCAGTGTTTCAAGTTTTTTGTATAAGGCAAGGGCTTTGGCGTATCTTCCTAGACGCAGATTGGCTCGCGCTTGTGCGAGGATAGCAGCGGCTGAATTTGGTTCTTTCTTTAGTGTCGCTTCTGCCATGCGCAGGGCTTCTTCTAGTGAACCAAATTCAACCATTAACAATGCTAGAGTGCCATAGCCTTCGTTAGATAGCTCAGAGATAGAAGGTCTGTTTTCATTTTGCGCTAATTCGCGCATCTTTTTTTCGTCTTTTTCTGCTAGTTCGTTTTTGTGCAGCGCGCGATACGCTTTGGCTCGATTGTGATAGCTTGTGATGCTGTCCGGTTGGAGCTGAATCGCTTTTGTAAGCATTTTGATAGCTGTTTCATAGTGCTTCATCATTAGTTCAAAATAGGCATAGTGGCCTTGCAGCAAAGCTTCTTTGGCTACTGAAGGCGAGTTTAAGTTGCTCACTGCATTTTCTAAAGTGTCTGAGTTGCTAAGGCTGTTTGCTTTTCTGAAATACTCCAGAGCTTTTGCCCAATTTCTATCACTTTCGTAAAGGCGACTCAAAAGCGAGGCTACTTGTTCGTTTTTCGGGAAAAGACCGGCAAGAACCTGCGCCGTCTGCAGTTCTTGTTTGGCTGCATTGGGGTTGGCCGCTTTGAAAACCACAGTCTTTTTTGTTGATTCAACAACGATGGTGTGCGTGAATCCGTCTTGTCTGTGTGTGTATTTTTGGTGTTGGGCGTCCAGGCCAGCTTTCATGGCATCTGCCATTTTCTTGGCCTCTTCTGGTGATGAAGCTGGCATTTCGCGCCGATTTCTTCGGGACAAGCGCATCCAGTTATTTTGTTCGCTGGGCGTGAATCCGTGGGGGCGCACTTCATCTATGTCTTCGGCTAAGGCCAAGACCGGACTGGCAGTCACTGAGAGGGCTAAACTGAGGGCTAGGCCCAGGGTGGATAATTGGCGAAGCTTGGCGGCTGTCATGGGTTTCTCTGAAATGGTAACTGAATCAGGCATTTTGAATTTTGGGAAGGTCACATTTCTTTTACCCAGTAATTTGCTCCCCGACATGAGAATTTAAAGTATTACAATACCGGGATGTTCGAGCCCCAAGAGAAGAGCGAAAAATGGCTGTGCCAAGAAAAGATGAAACACCCTCTAATGAAAACGACGCCAAGCACTACGACACCATTGTTCTCGGCGGTGGTAAAGGTGGAAAGTCTTTGGCTCTTGCGCTGGCTGCGAAGGGTGTCAGTGTCGCGCTAATTGAAGAAAAGATGATTGGCGGCTCGTGCATCAATGTTGCTTGTATTCCCACTAAAACGTTGGTCGCTTCAAGTAAGCTGGTGAACGCTTCTCGTTTGGCTGCTGAAGAGGGTTTTAGTTTCGCTTTGCCAGGGTCTGGCGAAATCCAGGATGCAGGTAAAGACCGTGATGCCAATCTAAAAGCTGCCCTTGCTCGTAAGAGGGCGGTGGTTGAAGGAATGGTCAATGCCCACTGGAAGCTCTTTGACTACACAGATAATTTAGATTTTTTCTATGGTAAAGGTAAGTTTGTTGCTGCTAAGTCAATAGAAGTCGAATTGAATAGTGGTGGCAAGCGGCAAATTAGTGGCGATAAAATCTATATCAATACTGGCAGCCGACCTTTGATTCCATCGTATGAAGGTCTTGAAGAATGTGGCTATTTGACCAGCACTTCTGTCATGGAGCTGGAGAAACTGCCTGAACATTTGGGCATCGTTGGCGGTGGCTATATTGCTCTAGAGTTCGCTCAGATTTTTCGGCGCTTAGGCAGTCGCGTTACTATTGTTGAGCGCGGAAATCACTTCTTGCCGAGAGAAGATGAAGAGATTGGTGCGTGCGTTAAACAGATTTTGCTGGATGAAGGAATCGAGATTCTTTTTGATTCGCCAATTAAGTCACTGAAGAAAAACGGTGAGAACACTGACATTGATCTTGGCGCTAATGGAATTCTGTCGGTGAGCCACTTGTTGGTTGCTACTGGACGTCTTCCTAATACTGAAAATCTTGGCTTAGAGGCCGCAGGTGTAGCTCTCGACTCACGCAATTTCGTCAAGGTCGATAGCCGGCTAGAAACAAATGTTCCCGGCATCTTCGCTATTGGTGATTGCAAGGGTGGGCCGTTCTTCACCCATCTATCTTGGGACGATTATCGTATCCTTCGTGACAATGCTTTGTCTGGGGCGGGCCGCACAACTGACGGTCGAATCGTTCCCTATACACTGTTCACCGATCCCGAGCTGGGGCGGGTGGGAATGACTGAGGCTGAAGCTAAGCAAGCTGGACACAAGATACTGGTGGCCAAGATTGAAGCTAAGACCATTCCTCGCGCTCAGACCGAGAGGGAGACAAAGGGTCTGCTTAAGGCAGTGATAGATGCTGAGACCAAGCAGATTCTTGGGGCATCAATATTGTCGGCAGCAGGCGGAGAGATTGTTTCGGTGATTCAAGTGGCAATGCTGGCGAAAATGCCATACACCGATTTGGCTAACGTGATGTTTTCGCACCCAACTATGGCGGAAAGTCTGAATTTGTTGTTTGCTAAGGTCTCTTCACCTATATAGGAGGTATCCTATTAGTGTCTGAGTTTGGGGAGATCTTCAATGTCACTGTCGCACGCGATTCTTGGCTTTCTGCGCCAACAACCGCAAACTGGATACACTCTTAAAAACGAGCACTTCGACAAAAGTGTTGCCTATTTCTGGCCGGCGGACCAAACACAGATCTATAAGACCCTCGACAAGCTAGTTGAGCAGGGCTTTGCTACGAGCGAAATTGAATTTCAGTCTGATCGCCCCAATCGTAAAGTTTATACGATTACCAAGCAAGGGAAAGTAGAGCTGGAGCGGTGGTTGAGCGAAGTGATAGAGCCGCCAATGTACAGAGACCCGCTGTTGGTGCAGTTATTCTTTAGCGATTTCATTGATCGCGAAACTATGATCACTGTGCTCAAAAGCGCCAAGGTCAAGCATGAAGAATGTTTGGCTGCACTAAAGGCCATTGATATTCCGGTTGTGTCAAAGTGTTCTGACTACGAGCAGTTGGCTGGTCGCCTAACCCTTGAACTCGGATTTAAATCAAAGCAAGCGTATATAGAGTGGTTGGACGAGGCTATTGAAGCCATCAAAGCTATGGAGAAGAAGTCTAAGCGCGCCGCTAAGCGCTAGGTCAAGGCTACAGCTTTCGCTCGATAGATTTGGTTCGATAACTTCCGGGGCATTTTGTTAAACCATTGTAATATTGGATGTGCCTAGTATTGTACTTTTCTGATATAGGAGTAGTCTTATATCGATCAAGTCTGTCAGTGGCAGATTCTGATAGCAAGTTTTGAAGAGTTTTAGTAAGCGGCCGGTTTCGCTAGGGGGTAATGAGTATGGCAATTAAGGAGAAGGCAGTGGATAGAGCCGCCGAGAAGACTACTGAAAAGTCCACCGATAAATTGACAGACAAATTGGCCGTAAATCCCTTTCTCGTGGCTAATTTCGCCCCAGTAGCCGATGAAAATGTTATTTCTGACTTGGCTGTTACCGGCACTATCCCGGAGGAGTTAGAGGGGCGTTTCTTGCGTATTGGCCCTAACCCTTCGTCGAAGCCGAATCCTAAGCAATATCATTGGTTTTTGGGCACTGGCATGGTGCATGGAGTGCGTTTGAAGGGTGGCAAGGCTGAGTGGTACAGAAACAACTATGTCTTGACCGACAACGCTGCTCGCGATTTGAAGCGCAAGCAATTGCCCTACCCGCGCAAAACCCACGGTGGAAGTGTGAACACTAATGTGCTCAACATTGGTGGCGAACTTTATGCTTTGGTTGAGGCCGGCGCTCTGCCGATGAAACTAGACGGCAATTTACAGACTACGGCTTATAGCGATTTCGATGGAACATTGAAAGGCGCTTTCAGTGCCCATCCGCGCCGAGATCCAGTTACTGGTGAGTTGCATGTTCTTGCCTATCAACCTGGCAAGAGGTACATTGAATATTTGGTTGTAGACAAAGCAGGAAGGTCTCGCAACGCCGCACAAATTGACGCGCCGCATCAGCCAATGATTCACGATACTGCTATCACACCATCGTTTGTGGTTGTGCTTGATTTGCCTATGACATTTGATCTTGTCGCTGCGGTCAGTGGTAAGTTTCCGTATGCGTGGAATCGCAAGCAGCAAGCGCGTATTGGCTTGTTGCCCCGCAGCGGTGATGTTGCTGCGATGCGCTGGTTTGAAGCGCCATTATGCTACGTCTATCACATCATGAATGCTTACGAAGATGACGGCAGAGTTGTTGTTGACGTGGTTAAGAACTCGACCTACTTTGATGCTGCAGCGGCTAAGCGCGACCAAATTCCCTTCACTCTTGTGCGCTGGGTGCTAGATTTGCAAACTGGCAAACTCTCTGAAACTCAGCTTGCTGAGCAATCAGTGGAGTTTCCGCGTTTAAACGATAGTAGAGTCGGCCTGAATTATCGCTTTGGCTATACTGCTCAATTCACTGGTGATCTCAAGTTTGGCTCTGCTTACAAACATGATTTGATCAGTGGTGAGACTCTGACCCATGAATTTGGTTTAGGAAGAGCGACAATGGAGCCGGTTTTTGTGGCCAAAGCAAATGCAATCGCTGAAGATGAGGGTTGGCTCTTATCTTATGTATATGATCAAAATACCAACAGAACTGATGTTGTGATTTTAGACGCGCAGGACTTTGAGGCTGCTCCAGTCGCTACTATTCATCTGCCTGTGCGTGTGCCTTTCGGCTTCCACGGCAACTGGGTAGCTGATTGCGATTTGAACACGCCTTAATCTGAATGCACCCTAGCTAGTTCGAATCATCGTTTTTTGTTTTTCAAAGTTGTCATTTTTTCTTCAAAAAATATGACAGCTTTGGAAACTGTGCGCGGAGAGATAGCGCGAGAGTAGAAATAGCGGATTTCGCCAGTCACTATTTATTTCGCAACAAAAATGGCGATTGAAGAAAAAGATCGTTGACAAAGTAGAAGCTCGCCGTTAACCTTCAACAAGTTACCGCTTTGGAATGCAACCGCAGAAATGCTTTTACTTGCTTCTACTACTCTTATAGCTAACGCCGCTGACCGACGCCGCCGCGAGTTCTCACCGAACCCGGGGCATCGAATTGCATAGCTAATAAGCTAATAAGCGCAACAAGACTGTCATCCCTGGGTTAATCACCCGGGGATTTTTTTTGCTATAGCCCATCAAATGTTAGCCCATAGCCAACCGCTCAACCCACTGTAAAAGGAAAGACAAATGACCCTAACTGCTCAAACCGAGATTAATACAGCAAAAGTAACTGCTAAATCTGGCAAGCCGCAGCGCATGGCTAATCCTGAAGGCGTTTCTCCTTTGGCCTTTGTCCTTGATGAGCACAGCTTG
>JAGOSY010000064.1 GCA_018062085.1 bacterium
TCGCATTTTCGGCCGAGAAATACATCATCCTTTTGGCTCAATTTTCGCGAAAACATCGATCAGACACCAAATTGTGGCAAAAACAGTAAGAAGGTGGAAAAACATCAATAACAGCGCTAAAATCTGGCACATCTGTGCAATTAACATGATCGGGGTTAGTAAGTTGAAAAACGACACCAACAGCAAAAATCTCACTTTGGCCCACAAAGTCGCCGACGAGATGCTCAAACTTGACAAGCATGCCCAATATCTCGGCATGCAAGTAAATCAAATTAGCCCCGGTTACGCTGAACTATCACTAGTCGTCCGAGAGGACATGGTCAACGGCCTCGGCATCTGCCATGGCGGAGTGACCTTCAGCCTTGCCGATACAGCCTTTGCCTTCGCTTGCAACTCGCGCAACCATCGCACCCTAGCTCTCAACTGCTCCATCACCTACAGCGCACCGGCTCGCCATGGTGATGTGCTCACGGCTGTAGCCCAAGAGACCGTACTCAACGGCAAAACTGGAGTCTATGACGTCATTATCTCCAACCAACACATGGAAAAAATTGCCTTGTTCCGCGGCGTTTCTTACCGCACCAGACAACAAATCGTTAACGGCTCTGCTGACGACTAAGTAAGCACTAATAACCCTGTTTTTTTATCTGGCTCTCGTGCGTCTGTACCAGTCGGGGTCACCACCACCCAGTGGCACAGTCAACGGCCCAAAGCTATTGCTTGACGTAAACGACTGACCAGCATGCAGCATCCACTTGAAGCTTTCTTCTAACGACTTAGGTCGCGCCGCATAGCCGTTGGTCAATTCATAAATTGCCCAATCACCTTCTCTAAACATTTCACGTAGCTTCAGGTCTGGTCGAGTAGCAAAGTCTTTCATATGCTTGTCGTCGCCAATAATGAGCTGCTTGCGCCCTGATTTAGTCGGCCCATAAGACAGACCATCATCAGGAAGTGGATCGTTGACGACAATAAATTGATCTATGTGAGACATGGTATCAACTGGTCTCTTTAGATAAGTCATGAGCGATGGCTTAAAGGCGCCGTAGAGAGCAATTTCTTCATGACAGTCAGGAATATACGAGGCCACCGCTTTCATATTGTCTTGTTTCTGAGCAGCAAAATATTGAAATGCAACTGGCGTGACATATGCAGTTAAAACGCAGATGGTCAGAGCCGCAACTAACAAGTTAGCGCCATAGCGCTTAGCTAAGAGTTCGCGTATCTGAGCAGCAGCACCAAGCAATGTTACAGCTCCACCAAGAGCCAAACTCAGTTTTTGACCAGTACTGCCAGCCATAAAGAAAGCCAACAACGGCAGTGTCAGAGCCGCTCCTAGGGTGAGCAGGCCAACCAACCAAGAGACTATGATGAGCCATAATCTATCCCATTTTGCTTGATCATCAAAGGCAAATTGCCCAGGACCATCGGCCAAGCGTGACATAGCTACCGCCACGAGCACAGAAAGAGGGGCAATCAATGGCATGGCATAAGTGTCTAGCTGCGTTTTTGACAAGCTGAAGAAAAGCAGCACGGCTGTGCACCAAGAGGCAAGATAAAAGACAGCACGATTCTGCAGCAAATCAAAATCGTGGTATTCGCCCTGGAGAGCATCTTTGTCGTCTTGGGCTGGATCTCTAGGCTTCATATCTTGAGCATAAGGTCGATATGACGACTTGAAAGAAAGTCTGGTGCCACCAAACCACACTTTTGCCAGCGGCTGAAAGAAGGTCAACTTAAAAGTCTGAGGCAGTAGCAAAAACCAGGGCGCTAGGCCGTAGGCTAGAACCGGCAAGTAATAGAGAAAATTAGATTTATGCAGGTTGGTCTTGCCTTGAAAACGGGCTAAATTTTCATAGATAAAGAAGACTTGAAGAAACAGACCCTTAGTGGCTTTCCACACCATGAAATACCAAGGAACAACCACGGCAAAAAACAGAGACACACCAAAGATTGGCTTAGTGCTAGCAAACCAAAAAGCAAGACGCTTCCAACCCGGCTTCGAAAGCAGCAAATAAAGGCCCGTGCCAATGGCAAACAACAGAAGCCCTGCCGGACCTTTCGTCAACATCGCCAAAGCGAGAGAAAGCCAGAGCACTATCCACCAATTGCGCTTACCAGCAAAGACACAAAGAATGAATGAGTAAGCACTGAGATTGACAAACGCCGTGAAGGCAACGTCAATGCAAGAGAGCTTAGAATACGCCACCAACAGTGGTGCGCTAGCCGCCAGTAGACCAGCAAGCAATGCTGCTCGCTTGCTGGCAAAGACACTGGTGACATAGTAGCTAGCGAAAACTAACAGTGAAGCCAATAAGGCAAAGGGCAGCCGAGCAGCAAATTCGTTGATGCCAAATAATTTGTACGAAGCAATCGTCAACCAGAATGTCAAAATTGGCTTGGAATAGTAAGTTTGGTAGTTGAGCTGGGGAACTATATATTCGCCACACTCAATCATTTCGCGAGCAGCTTCGGTGTAGTAAGTTTCGCCAGGATCAATAAATGACCAGCTGCCTAAACTGTTGCAATAAACGCCCAAGCAGACAGCGGCCAGAATTGCCCAAGGAACAAAGCCTTGAGTTAACTTGCTTGCCGCAACACTGGTTGCTTTCTCATTGATGTCAGGCGCTGGCGCCGTACTTTCTTGCACTGGTCAATATTAGCACCAGCAGCGCTGGAGCAAGCAATCTCTTGTCAGCTACCGAACAATCCCCCTCTCAAGCTCAGACAACTGCTTAAGGTGTTTGACGATCGACTCAATTTGCGTATCTGTCAATGGCCCGCCGACCTTCTTTGAAAACCCAGGCATAGAGCGATGGCTTGGACTACCATTGGCGATTATTTGGCCAACAGCTTCGGCCATACCTTTGGTTGAGTAATCGAGCCTAACCAAGTTTGGTCCCACAGCTCCACCCCCCATCAATCCATGACACATAGCGCAGTCAGCTAGATATAACTCCTCACCGACCTTTCCCAGGCCGCGGCTAACATGACAGGCGGCGCAGCGATCTTGAAAAATCTTAGTTTGGACATTCTTGCCAAGATTTTCATGAGGATTGCGCACGTCGGCGCTAACAAAAATACTGAAGGCAGACTTTTTCGCATCATTAGACCTGACTATGATCTCCTTAGTTACTGGTCCTTGCTTGAGAGATGTGTCCATCACTACTTTGAGCACTTCTTTCCCACCAGCAGGTATGAGTTTTTTCTTCATGGAGGCCAAAGTACATCCGCATGTTGACTTAGTTTCATAAATACGAAGCACCTTATCGCCATCGTTGTGCACCACAAAATTGCAAGAAATTTCAATTCCTTCTTCCACCACACCAAAATTTTTCTTTGTTTTCTCGAAGCGAATTAGCGGGCCCTTTGTGGCCTCAGAACTAGCATTAACCAAAATCTTTATTGCGATTTTATCGTTTACTTTAACAAATCCATCAGGATGCAAGCGCTTAAGGTTGAGCGCATGATGGCTTTGCTCAATAGCCGTAGAGGCAGAGATAGTAAGGCTTTGCTTGCTTCCTTTGGTAGATAGCTGGACAGGCTCTAATAGTGTCAAATCAAGATTCCTTTTCAAACCATGCAATTCAAAGGTCCCTAACAAAATGTGCTTACCATCTTTGTTTTTGCTTATTTTAAGCGAGCGAAAGAAAGCTTTGGGATAGAGAGCAGTGTTGAAGAATCTTGGCCCCTTCAAATCGTCGTCACGCGCAGCAATACCACTCTCAAGAGTATCGAGCGGTATTTGAGCACTAACCGAAGATGTCTCTAAATTTCGACCGTCAAATAAAATCGTTCCGGTAATATTTCTAAAGGCTCCTTTTGCTCCAAGACGAGAGCCCCTGAGGGCAACGAATTCGACATGTGATTTAGAGCGATCAATTGTCCAAGACTTTGACAAAGCAGCGGTCGGAGTGACAAACAGCAGAGCACATGCAGAGATAGAACAAAACTTGATCACAATGATTTCCTGAAGCTATTGCAGGGTATCGATTTGTTCTAGATCACACAAGCTAACCTCCAGGAGGGGATAGAACCGTGGCAGAAAATTAGCTAGCATCTTCGAGCATCTTCAACAGGGCAATTCAATCAACTACTTTCGGTAGTAGCAATTTCTAAAAAAGTAAACGAAAAGGGCTCCAGCTGGAGCTCTAATCGTTTACCCGAAAGTCAGTTAGACCTTCTAGTTCTGCTTTTTCTTCTGCCTAGAGCAGACCGTTAGCCTCGGCGACGGAGAACCTCCCGATAGCTGTTCTCGCCGGTGTAGAGGGTATGCCAGACAGGCGCCTTGGCGAAAGGCGAGGGGTGTCGGCCGCTGAACAGCGAATCGGGAACCGTCGCCTGAAGAGGCTCTTCCCCTTCGACCGCCGGCAAGCTGAAGTCGATGCCGAGAATGGCCAGCATCTGCGGCAGCGGCATGTAGCGCTCACGAACCATCATCAGGCCCCATTCCGAGCGCTGCTCGGGCTTGTTACCGAGCAAAGACAGTGCGGCAAAGAGCAAGGCCGTAGGCCAGAAATGCAGGTCGAATAGCATGTTTGTGAGTTCCTCTTTCAGGTTGTTTAACTAAAAGGCTGCGCACGACACCAGTGCCATAGACAGCCAGAACTCCGAATCCCGATACAAACTCAAGCGCGACAAAGCACCTAAGGCTTCCAGCGCACAACAGAAGTTGCGTCAATTGAAGGTTCAATTGCTGGTGCTGATTAGCTAGGTGTCTTGAAGTACTCGAATATTGAAAAAGGGAAAAGGATACTCTTGACTACCAGGGGGGGGGGAAGACCTTCCTTGCAAGCAATAAGAAGAGAGATAACTTAATTGCGCTCGCGCGAAGAAATGAGAGCTAGCTCATCTAGCGCTAACTAGAAAAATAGAGCCTAAATTCAAACTTTGCCGCAATTTCCACGTATTTTCCCGATTGACCAGGGGCGTCGTTTCACAATAATGATGCCAGAGGTGCACCATGTCTGAAAAAGAAACTCTAACCAAGCCAGAACTCGCCAAAGTAAAACTAGTAGAGGCCGAGAGCGATGGCGCTGTTGCCGCAACATCCTCGCCGTTTGACGCCACCGCCCTATTCAATCAACACAAAAAAAGCATTGTTAGAGTCAGCGACAAACTGAACCTCGGCGGCAATATTTTAGACAACACAGTCGGTTCAGGCTTTGCCATCGACTATATTTCTAGCAAAAATAATTCTAGCGAAACTGAGGCGGCCTGCCGCTTTGCCACAGATAATCACGTTGTCGCCCATACCTCAAACGACGCCACAGTCGAACTAGGCAATGGCAATAAATATCCATTCACAGTGGAATTGCGCGATGAAGCTAACGATCTAGCGATAGTACGGGTGGAGAAAGTAAAAAAAGACGACTGCCATCCCCTCGAAATAACCGACCAAGAAACTCCCCTGAAAGCAAACGACCCTGTAGTCAAAATGGGCGCTCGCAACGGCTATCCGGACTTCACAGAAGGGACAGTTCAAACCTATTTCACCAGAGAAGACGCACGCGGCCTGCCGCTTTTACCTGGCGAAGACAAAAAGCGCTCAATGCTCTCAGTTATAACCAAGTCGAATCTCAGCCAAGGCGGAGACTCAGGCGGCCCCATGCTCGATGCAACCGGAAAAACAATTGCCGTGATGGACGCCGATGGCCCTTACGTAATGGCTGGCACCCCCGCTCACCTCTTGCTCAAACACTTGCAAAAATTGAAAGCCAGCGACTAGTAATATTTCTTGCCGCTACGGGGAATTATGTGGCATGAAGCCCCATAATCCCAAAGCGATTGCAGACAAATATTATGGTGACCCCTTCTCTCGCAAAGCTAGGGAGGGCAAGCGTTGCTGTCTGTTTGGCCCATCTATTTTCAAGAGCGGATATGGCGGCGCCATGCTGCTCATAGACAAAGAAACTCTGACCAGGTACGAAATCAATTCAGGCATGATGCGCTATGGCGACTTACCTTTTCTCGACTATGAAAACCAGCTTGGACTGTTCTCTTGGCCGCGCGAAGGTGGAGCCCCAATTGCAGACGACGAAAAAATTCTTTTAAAACAAATTGCCGACCTCAGGCAATCAAACTGGCAAGCCAGTGCAGAAAATATCAAATTGCTCGCGGCACTATTAGATCAACAGGCGGCTAGTTATCTCAAGCTCAAAGAAACGAACTTTAGTGATGTCGAAAAAATTCTACTGGAAGCTATCAGTATTCAAATGCAGCATCCAAAATTATTCAGCTCGCACACAGCCACCCCCCTTGATCGCTACTTGAAGGAACTTAAACTTAAGGGACGCAGCGAAGAAATGCTGCTGCTTGAAGCTAAATGGCAAGCAGCAAGAAGTGGAGACAAAGTAGCCGCAATAGAGGCAACAGCTCATGCAGACGCTCACGAAGAAACAGGAAATATCGAAGCAGAGCAACTGTTATTTGACGCCGCGGAAGCTGAAGACGCAAACAATCAAAAACTAGCCGAAGAATTGTACAAAAGGGCCATCACGGTCTTGCTTAGAGACAAGCCCAATGTCATTCGTGACAGCTTCCTTATGCTTGCCTACTCAGCACTTGGTCATTTACTGGTGGCCCAAAAACAATTTCTCACAGCTACTGAGCCGCTCGCCAGCTCCATTGCATTTTTCCAGACAAGTGAATACAAGCAAGAGCTAATGCTCAGTGCAACAGTTTGCGTACAATTGCTCGGAGAATGCCTAACCGAGCTAGGCCGCACCGATGAACTAGCAGCCTTAGCAGCAGTAATGGACGAGGCAAGGAAGTAACGATTCTGGGTCAGTCGCCGCCCTCCAACCAGTTTGTCTGGCCAGAGAGCAACCACTGTTAATAACACCCAAGTGAAAGAGCTACGCCACTGTTCTTTTTAACAAGAAAAGACCAGTCTGTTCTTGTGCCAGAACAGAGAAAAAGCGTAAGCCAGAGACATCAACTCCTCCACATATTCTTTTTCAGTAAGAACAACCTAAAACCAATCACAGCGAACAGAAGAAAGGAAATAGACCATGACATACGCATTTTGGTCGGCCATGGGTGGCTGCGGCAGCACCACTCTTGCTGTCAACTGCGCTTACTCACTTCTGCAAGACGGCAAGTCAGTTCTGTTTGTCGATCTCAATCAATTCAATTCACGAAGCTGGAGTTTCTTCGCACCTGCTGCTCCCGCCGGCAGATACATCGGCAATGAAATTGTCGTCTCCAATTTCGAAGCACCACAAAGAATCAGACCGGCGCAGACGCGTTTTGCTCAGCTGCGGTGGCTAGGCTGCCCGTCTGCTGCAAGCGAAATCGGGCCACAGGTAATCAGCAATTTCGGTCAGAAAAAGGTGCTTCAAGCTCTGCCCAATTTGCTGCGCTGCTTCGACGCAGTTGTCATCGACGTACCAAGTGGTATCAATGTCGAAATCTTTCAAGTTGCCGCGCTGGCAGACAAGCTTGTTTACGTACTCGATCAGCGCTGCCAGCATCTCGATAGCGGCCTGAAGGCTTTATTGCAAGTGGCCAAACAACCGAACCGCAGCAAGCCACTGGCAATTTTTCCTTTTCAGAACCACGATACCAGCATGCATGAGCACGACAAGAGTGCCGTCTGGAGAGATCTTCTGGAGCAACATCTCAGCAGTCTTTTCGCAGCTCTGTATGGCGCAAAACTAGACAGCGCCTATCTCGGGCAAGCTGCGGCGCTGACATCGCCCTATGCTCGTCTCGACACACGCATTGCCCTGGAGGCATACCCAGACGGCCCGCAATGGGAGCTTTCACCGTCTCTCGAGCGCTTCTACAAGATGCTGATCACCAGCGATTTCGCCCAGCATTGGATCTACAGCTAAAGTAAAGTTGGGCTAGGGCGAACCGTTTCGTAACACAAAGGCAGACCGAGGCCGCAGCCTCGGTCTGCCTTTGCGGCTAAGTACATCTCTTCAGTCAAGCCTTTTTAAAGCCCGTCCTGCCTATCACCTTAGTTCAGCTAAAGTGACAGGTTTTGCAAAAGAACAAGCACGCATGAGGCTTTGCCAAATTCGTGCTTGTCCGAATCTTCGGTTGGCTCGAAATGAGAACTCGTCAAGGTAGA
>JAGOSY010000065.1 GCA_018062085.1 bacterium
GGCTATCGCGTGCGCGAATTAGATATTAGTTTGTCTGCTGGCTTCGAGAAAGACATTTACTACCATAGTGGTTCTTTCAAGAATGAATTAGCGAAAAAGAAATTGATTGTAGTCGGAGGCGGTGACAGTGCCATGCTCACCGCCTTAGATCTGGCAGAAATCTGCCCCGATATCACTGTGCTTGTGCGTGGTGCCACACTGAAAGCGCGCCCTGATATTATGGAGCGAGTTGAAGCACATCCTGGAATTACAGTTTTACTAAATACCAGCCTAAAGACATTGAAAGGCACGCCGAATCTTCAATCAGTAGTTGTCGCAAATTCAGACGGCGAGCGCGAATTGCCCTGCCATGAATTGATTGCAAAACTTGGCTATACGCCAAATACAGAAGCATTCATAGACCAACTAAAAAGCGACGAAAGAGGCCACGTAATCGTTGACCAGAGTTTCGCCACGTCTATTGATGGTGTCTTCGCCGGCGGTGACATTGTGCAGCCAGGTTACGACCGCATTTCATTTGCATCAGGCAGCGGTATGATGGCAGCTAAGTCAATGCGCAGAGCAATTGGGCATAATGTTTGAACCAACACTTACTACTTAGCTGACACACCGCCAGCGAAAATGGCAGCATTTAACAATCAGCGAGAGCCCTGCCGATGCACTCAAAGTCACTGCAGCTAGATTAGTTAGTTTCTTTCGCCTTGCTTTGCGCGACGTGGTGTCTTTCCATGGCCGGCAAACTAATGAAGGGCAAAGATCCGCCACCAGAAAATGTAGGCAACTCACCATCCCATTTCTCCACAGCTCTCAATTGTATAAGGCTAGGATTCTGTGCAAGAGCATTGGCTTCTCGTTGAATGGCTTGCGCTCTTTCGATACTTTCCTTCCTTATCTGATAGGCTGCGGCGTCTGCGTTCAAGGTTTTTTCTCGCGCAGCTGCTTCGGCTTCGGTAATGCGTCTTTCTTTTTCATTCTTAGCTTGCAGAGCTTGTTGTTCGGCTTTGACCTTGGCTTCAATCGATAAGTTGAACTCTTTCGAGAAATCAAAATCAGTAATGGCTACGTTCGCTACCATAACAGCACCATCCAATTTCTTTTCAGAAAGTGTGTGACCGATGTAGGTTTTAATTGCGTCAGTCACCATTTGCTTTACAGTCTCACGCTTGGTTACCAATTCTTCTGCAGTGTATTTAGCAGTGATCGCTTTCAAGCTTTCTTGCACAGCCGGTCCGACTATTGTCAGGTCAATTTTGTCTAGATCGCCTACAGTTTGGTAGCTTTCTGCGGCCATTGTCGGTGAGATACTGTGTTGAACAGATATCGTTGTTTCAATTGTCTGCAAGTCCTTTGAGGCTGCGGCGGCTCTTACTTCAAACGATTTCAATCGAGTGTCGATTTGAACCACGTCGTCCATCAAAGCTGTCTTGAAGTGGAATCCCGGCGGCAATTCTTCAGTGTTTACCGCCCCCATTCTTTTGAGTACACCAACGTGTCCGGCGTCCACCGAGACCCAGAATCCTGTCAATAAAGGAATTGACAGTGCCAGTACAACTCCGCATACAAGCATGCCACCTAATGCGGTTCCTATTACTTTTTGCGCTGATGTGTCCATTTTAGATCTCCAAAACAAACCAATACCATCGACCTTCGATAGCATTAGCTCTCCGTGCGTTCGCCGCATCGGAGTATATACTTTCTATATTTAAGGCCTTAGAACTCTTTCTCTACCGACGCCCTAAAGGCGCCGTCTCTTTCGATTCAGTTCACGGTGACGCAAATGTGATTTTCATTGTGGCGTGCCGCCTATCTTTTCGACTTTCATTTTAATTTGCCGTCATCGGCTCGTTCTAGTTCCTATTGAAACCAAATTATCACGCAGCCTGACAACAGCATTGCAAATTTACCAATTCCTCATAATCCAGCTATTCTTGGGATACGGGGTTTTCATTTACCGCCAGCTGGAGCTACCACTACTTGCACCAGGCTCAAGAAGGATCAATTACCGACACATGGTGGCACATTTAGTGCCCAAGCCTGGGGCATTCGTCAACTACAGATATCGAGACGAGATCTTCCCCAGTTTTGTCTTTCATCTGAAAAATCTTCTAACTTCTCTGTGCTCTCATCGATTCAAACAGCCGACAACGGGGAAAGAAACATCAAATAGTACGGCCCAAAATGGTTCGCCCAAATCCAGAGTAGATTATGAGCAAGAGTCCAACCAGGCAGTTAAGAGGCACACCCGGAATCCCAGTATTGCACAAGATGCTGACCAAGGCCGTGCAGGAACCTGGCTTTTCCAACGAGGTCATCTGGCATAATCACGACGGTCAACAAATCACACTAGAAGTGATTTTGCCCATTTCGCCTAGAGTGCCGCACTGGCAAGTGTTCTTGCAGCGAATTGACGAAAAGATTCTGCTGGGCGAATATCACGGTCATGACACCCTGATGGTCTTTAAGAACGTTTCGGCGATCGCCGAATCTGAACCGGTTGAGAACCTGGATGACGCCGCCAAGCTGGCCAAGGTCATGGAAATCCGCTTAAAAGCAGGCCAGGTATCAACCAGAGACGATTTGCCCGTTCCTGACTTTGCGGACCAGCCCAAGCCTAGCGCTGTCTATCTAAGCCGGCTGACAGCCAACAGGCTGCCGGCTCTGACTCCAGATAGTGCTGCTGCGGATACCATTGGGCCGGCGCCAGCTAGCGCTCAGCCACAACAGGCTGAGGCGATCCCAGGCTCAGCCCCTGAGTTGAACCCAGACAGCAACGGCGCCCAGGACCAAAGCGACGAGCTGATTTCCAACTATTTAACTACCAGGTCGAGTGCCAGAAAATCAAAATCAAAAGCTGTTGCGCCGCCAGCAGAAGAAAAGCCTTTCGACCCAACCGGCTCATATACAGACATCACGGCAGTCGACCCCACTGGGCTCTCACAGCTCGGCAATCTAACTGAAAAACCAATGACAGACCTTCTGCTCCATCTAAGCGAAGAGCACTTTACGGGCCGCGTGCGCCTGGAGAGAGAAGGACAATCCGCCGTCATGTTTTTGGTTGATGGCGTGCCTGTCGACGCTTCCCATGGTGAGGCCCGCGGCAACATGGCCTTGATGGAGCTGTTTCTCTGGCAGGATGGCCACTTCAAAATTACACCCAGCAAAGTGGGAAGCAATAGAAGCGTCACCTGGCCCTTTGAGACCATCATGCAAAACAAGGCTCACTTGACGGCTCTGGTCAACGACCTAGAATCGGCAGGGGTGTTCAATACCTCTACCTTCAAACAGACCTGCCCGCAGCTTACACAAGATCAATTTCAAACAGCCTTGGGCGACAAAACCTCGATAAACTTAGACACCTTGAAGTTGCTCTATCAACAGATGGATGGGCGCAAGACATTAGCCGACTTTGAAAGTCTCAACCTCTTCCCCAAATACATACTATTGCGCTGCTTGAACTACTTAATGAGCCGCAATCTGATCTTTATCCCAAACAGAGCGGGGAGCAAAGACAAGCGGGCTTTAAAAGAGAAGAAGATTGATGCTGCAGCTGTGCGATCAGTAATGATGAGTCTTCGCAACAGAGACACAGGGCTGCTTACCGCGCCTGCCTTTCTCTATTTTCTTGAAGAAGAATTCTTCCGCAGTTTCAGAAACCGTGGCTCAATGTCTCTACTTCTCGTTGACTTGCGCCAGATTGACCCTACACCTGGTGGCTTGAGGATAAACCTGGTCAGTCGCCAAACTCTAGCTGATGCAGCAATGCAAATTTTTAATTGCAAACGTCAAACCGATGGCGCCGGTCATTATGAAGCGCAAACTATTGCTCTGTACTTACCGAACACCAACTTGAGCGGTGCCACCACAATGGCCAAGAAGATACAGAAGGTACTCTCAGCCAGACCACTGGCCGGGATGGAAGGCAAGACGCTAGCAGTGATGTGCGCCATAGCAGGAATTCCGGAAGACTGTACGAATCTAAATAACTTACTTGCTTCTGCCGACTATGCCTTGCAAAAGGCTAACAGTGAAGGCTTGCCCATCGTGCGATACAAAGATCTTGAGTAGCAGCGGCCTACCACTTACCGTTCATTTGTTTAGCAAGCGCAGACACTAGCTGTTTAGCAGCATCAGGCACCACTTCATTCTCAAAATATTTCTTGCCACCACCGGTGTCAGAAGTCCAAGGTGCCTTGCCGATTGTCAGCCGGTCTACTCTGGCTGCTACCTTACCGGTTTGCAAATCAATTATCTGGGCTGAGACAACGAAGGTGTAACGGTTTGACCACTTGGTTGGCCGCCACATAATCTCGTCTACAACGCCGGTGAGCAAGTAGCGCATAGAGACGGCCTCGCCGATGGCCTTGAAACTAGTTTCATTCCCTGCGGTCAAATTTAGATAGCGAACTTTTTCGAGTGCTGGAAATTTCTTTCGTAGTTCATCGCCAGTTTTATACTGACTGACGACGCCCACGCTTGCACCAACTTGCTTAGTCAGTTCCGCCTCTACTTTGTCACCAAGGGTGAAGGGCAAGTCAGTTAGCTCATCAGGACTATTGATCACGCCCCAGAGAACACCCTTAGAGGAGTAGGTGACGATCTTCTCGAAAACCGCACCAAAGGGAGCTATGCCTACGGCTTTTGCTGCCGGGACTGGACTTGTAACACCTGTGACAGTAGTCTGTTTGCTCGTGGGTGCTGTCGCTTGCGTGGTGCTTGTAGGAGCAGTTTGTGTGCTTGTAGGAGCAAAGGCAACGGGATCCACACTAACACGGGCCTGCTGCTTGACTGGTGCCACAACAGGAGTAGCAGCAGCTTCAGCGGCTGACGCCTCTTTGCTATAAGACTCGGTTTTACGTGGTCTTGCCGGTGGTGCCAACATGGCCAGCTCACTGCCATTCCAGCGCATCTTCATCTCTGGATTTTGGGCAACTCGCCTATCAAACTGCACTTCCTGCGCCACAAGATCACGCAATGCTTCGTAGGCATCAGAAAGCCTGGTCTGGGCGCCCTTGCATTTGAGCGCTGACATAAGATTATGAGTGAAAACACCGTTCTGGTAACGTTTTGACTCCCACGATCTCTCATTGGCTTTACTGGACGAAATTACAATGGTGCCCTCACCGGCGATACTACCTACTTCGAAATTCTGCGAGCGCGAAAGCCCCTTTCCACCAACTTCGGCCGCGCCGCTGTTGCAGGCATCGAGAAGAACAATGACGCGATCGCACATGGTTCTTCTGCGTATGGTCGTGGCCAAGTCTTGCAACTCTATTGCCGACGAGAAGAGATTGTCCACATCAGTGTCATAAGTGACAAGAAAGTTCTCACCAGCTACATCCATTTCTTTGGGGCTGCCGTGGGTAGAGGCGAAGACAATCACCACGTCATCTTCAAGTACGCGCCGTGGCAACCAGTCGTCGCCTACGGCTCTTTGGATGGCGTTTTCTGTAGCCTCTTCATTAGTTAAAAGCAAGATGTGATCTGGCGCAAAATTGCCTTCCTTGACAAGGAAATCAGCGAAGTCACGAGCATCTTTTGACGAGTATTGCAGAGAAGGGATTCGTTTGTCTTTGAACTTGTCAATGCCAATTACAACCGCCCATTTGTCACGGATAGGCTTGTTTGCACCTGGCACAGTGGTCTTTGAAACCGGCAGAGACTGAGGCGTAGCTGTCTTCTGAGTTGTGACACTAGCAGTAGATTTAGCAGTAGATTTAGCAGTAGATTTGGCTAAAGCTGGTGCGGCAGAAACAGGTGCTGCAATCGACGTGATCACAAGAACAATTGCGACAATCCAGCTTTTCATGACAACAACCCGCTAAAATACATCGCCAAAGTACATCGCTCAAGTACATCCGTCACAGATGCGAAGCTGCAGTCTATTATACAAAACCAAGAATTGATAGTTACAGCCACGAAATTCATCCGTTGCTGCTCATCAGACTCGAAACTCATTTAGGCGGCAATACTTGTTGCGATGCGCTCAGAATCATCTTGGCCAGCTGTGGTGGGTATGAAAAAATAGCCAGGTAAACGTTATCTTCTGTGCAAATCAGACGCACTCTACCAGATGAGTCACAGAATGCCGATACATCCTTCGGACTTAATTGACTGAGGGGTACAGAAATACTACTGCCCAACTTGCTGCTTGCTGGCAAGCAAAAAAGCATACACTCAGTGCCTTCTGCCCGCTTGCCGTTAGCCTCCTTTTTCCACATAAAGCATAAGCTCGGAGAGAAAAACGCTCCTGGCCCGATTGTGGCCATCCATGGCTCTGCGTTGCCTGTCTTTTTGCTTAACTGGCGCGTTTCTTCAAAGCTCTTCAAAAAAATTACAAAGCAAATAACCCAAAAAAGAACCAGAGAAACGGAGAGAACGGCAATAAAGACTGGCATGCGAAAGGTGTCGACAATAGGCTGAGGCAATGGCAAAATTCCTTGCCGCACCATATATATGAACAGGCTATAAACGACAATGCTAACTAAAAACTGACAGCCAAACAAAAGCAGCAAATTCTTCTTTATCGCATCGAGACTCTTTTCCAATTATCCCTCCTGGCCGAGCCAATCAATTGCCAACGACGCTGTTGTTACTGATATCGCTGCTAATACTGCACTACCCTCTTCAACTCAAAATTCATCATCTTCTCGCTCAACTTCTTCAATTTCTTCTGTAGTCAGATACTTAAGTCGACATTGCTGAAGATACTCCCTGGAGGTGACGATTGCATAGTATCGATGAACCCAGGCATCAAACTCGGGGTCAGCATACCTGACACTATCGAGTCCACCGAGCATCTCTAGATGTGCTTCCCGCGCCGCCTGCTCTTCTGGAGACATTGTCATATCGAAGCGTATATGGGCATACTCCTCGTTGCCTTCATCGGCGGGAGGCAACGAGGAATTGCACATCTTCTGATTGAAGAAAAACTCTGCTTTCAATCGGGGCACTAACGACTCAGCCGCACCTAACAACTCAATGTCAAATGCTTTATTGGTTGGCTCCATGGGCTCAAGGTTTACCAAAATTGTCTTGGCGCCAGCGTATTTGGCAGCATTGACGAAACCAGAGGCTGGGCTGACAGTCCCAGATGTTCCTATGGCTATAAACAAGTCGCACTGACGCAATGCTTGCTTCGTTAACCACTCTGCCTGCACGGGCAAAGCCTCTCCGAAAAGCACCACATCTGGTCGCAAAGCACTCTTACACTCAGGGCATCTTGGTGCCCCCGAAATGAATAGCTCCGTGTCTTCAAAAGGCTTCAACTTGCAATCATCATTTGTACACTTGGTGCGAAATATTGAGCCATGAAGTTCTATAACATCCTTACTGCGCGCACTTGGGCTCAAACCTTCAAGGTTTTGAATAGCGCGCGTTAGACTATGATGCAAGCCATCGACGTTCTGAGTGATGAGAGTGAAAGTTCGATGTTCCCATGAGCTGTGCCCAAGAGCCCAATCACGCAGCGCCGAATGCGCGTCGTTTGGCACGGCCTGCAAGCTCTTCTCGCGCAGCTTGCTCCAGAATCGCCAAGCACCGTCGGGATCTTGCTCACAGCCCTCTGGTGATGAGAAGCGCGCCGTATCAGGGTCAGCCCAAAGCCCACCCACACCTCGGTAGGTCGGCAAGCCTGAGGCGGTGGAGACCCCCGCACCTGTCAATATCACGACATTTTTGTACAGCTTCGTGAAACAGTTAATCATGGGTGAGTTCCTATTCCAACAGCATAGCGATTCCCAACCCAAACCGCCCAGCAAGGCGCTTTGCCTGCTCCAGGCTGAGATTTCGCTCGCCATTCAGGAATTCAGATACGCGACTTGGTGAACCAAATTCTGGCACGAGATCTTTTTGCGCAAGATCGTTCTCAGCCATGAGATATTGAACCAATTCGCGCGGCGACATTT
>JAGOSY010000066.1 GCA_018062085.1 bacterium
TTCTCGAGCATTGGAGTGCTATGCACTCTCTCAATACCCTAGCCAAGGTTCGCTCGGCGCGACAGGCGACGTAAGGGTTTTCATCTACTGCCAATTTTCTCAACAGATGCGTAGGCAAATGCGGATTTTCCGCGAGCCCGTAGCGTACATCAACACAAATATCTTCAACCGCACGTTCAATTAAACAGTGATGAGCGCTTGCATTCTCAGCCACCGCCAATCTCACCGACGGGTTACTGTCATAGCTTAGAACTACGAGCAACTCCATCGGTGTATGCTTATTCTCAGCCAGATGCAGTCTTACTTTGGTATCGGCATGCTTGCAAAGCCGATGAAGCAGACCGCTAGCCAGCTCATTTTTTGAAGTATCAGGTTCCGTATACTGTTTCGCATCTATTTTCATTGTCAGCCTCCCTTAGGCCCCCTGCGTTAGTGCCAAACAATCTCGACACCACCCAATCTTCACGTTACGCTCACGTTGTGATCAAGAAGTGACCATTCGTGTTAAACAGCGTAAGAAACATGATCGCCCGCTTCCCACTCGCGCTTTCACGGCCCACCGAATGCGCCAGCGAAAAAGCGGTCACAGCATGGGTTTTCAGCACCAAGCGAAAAGAGGAAAAATGCGTTAACATGGGGCGCAAACAAAACTCGAACGACTTAAAACACGCACACACAAAGTTCGAAACAAAATACGACAACTGCTAGAATGCACCAAATTTACTAATAATTTGTCAAAATGCTCTCAGCAAAGCAATAAGACCAAGTAATAAGAAAAAACGATAAGAAGAAGCAATGACAGGGTCAGAAATAGTTACCAGCGAAAAGCTAGAAATCATCAAGCGGCTGGTGTCCCTATTGAACGAACACAAAGTACCGTATCAATTTACCGGCGGACTGGCCGGAAATATTCACGGCTCAAAATGGCCGCTTCACGATATCGATTTAGAAATGCCACGGGCACACATCGAACTAGTTGCTTATCTGCTTCGCCAGCACATTGTCTCGCCCCTGCGCTTTTATCAAGACGATGAATTTCAAATGGTGATGCTCAATTTAAAAATCGATCAAATTGAAGTTGATATCAATCAGATAGAAGCACAACAGATTTGCCACAACGGCCAATGGGTACCGTTCACTGTTGACATCAGGAAGGCCCAGTTAATGCCCTTTCACGGCCTCAAGGTTAGCGTTCAGCCGCTAGACCAACTGATTTCCTACAAAACAATGCTCGGTCGAACAAAAGACGTTGACGATTTAACCAAGCTACTCCATTTATAAATCGAGTTCTTGTATGCCTTGATCATCCACTTGACAGTCGAGAATACGAGGCGGCTTGTTCTCGGTTTCGACCCAATAGCCCAAACGCTCTTTCACCTGCGCCTTGCGCTTTTCGTGCACAATTACAAGCACCGAAGAACCAGCCCCAGAAAGGGTGCAGCCCATAATCGGTTCGTTCATTAACTCTCGACGCAATTTGGCGAGCTCAGGCACTAGCTGCGCGCGGTAAGGTTCGTGCAACCTATCATCAAGGGCATCTTTAAAGGCTGACTCGTCTCGCCTGGCGACGGCAGCCACGAGCGATGCCACTTTCTGCACATTGAATATGGCATCTTCCATCTTCACTTGAGCGGGAAGAACGGCTCTGGCATTGGCTGTGGTCAAACTAAATTGCGGAGATACCACTAGCAAGTGCCACTCTTTAGGCCAGTTTAAACGCTGAGTAACTATATTTTTACTAGCAGAGTATGACGAAGGGCTCGATACCACCATGTTGCCGAGTAAACAAGCTGCAAGAGTTTCGGGATGCCCCTCCAACAAACTGGCTTCGGCCAGCAGACTAGGCGCACTGGGAATGCGATCCTTCAAAACGCTAGCCGCCCAAAGCGCACCGAGAATAGCTGTAGCACTAGAACCCAGACCTACACCGAGAGGAATTTCCGAATCTACGATGATACGCACACGCTGCAGAAGGTCGTGATCGCGTTGCCAAAGCTTACTCAAAATTGTATACGTAAGATTGCCTTGCTCTTGCGCCAGACTACTCTTGGCAATACTGCCCTTAAAAGTTATAAGAGGTATTCCCGGATCATTTTCATCAAGAACAAAAAATGACATGGTGCTATAAATATTCAACGCCAAGCCAACACAATCTAGACCGGGCCCCAGATTACTGGTTGAACCAGGAAGCCGAAGAGTAAACCTCCGACTTCTATCAAATGCTTTTTTTAAATCGGCCATGGCAAAAGAATGTCCAAATATTCAAACCTAATTTATCCGAATTGCCTTCAGAGCTGCCAGAATAACCTAGTAATAGTAGCAACAAAAATGCCATGAGACATCTAGTAACGGGCGGATCTGGCTTTCTTGGCAATCTAATCGCCATACATCTAATTGCCAAAGGTGAAGATGTAAGTATTCTCGACATATGGGAAGACGAACAGAGGCCAGCGAAAGCAAATTTTTTTAAAACCAGCGTACTCAACCGCGAGGGCGTAGCTGCGGCCATGCAAGGTGTGGATATTGTGCACCACACAGCAGCTTTGGTACCCCTAACTAAGTCTGGCGATCTCTTTCGCCAAGTCAATGTAGAAGGAACCAAAATAGTTGCAGAAGAAGCGGTTAAGGCAAGAGTTAAGTGCTTCATTCATACCAGCTCTTCGGCTATCTTCGGCTGCGCCCCTTGCCCGATCACAAACGCCACCCCAACCAAACCTGTTGAGATTTATGGAATAAGTAAACTCGATGGTGAACTGGCCGCCCGCGAAATTGCTGACAAAGCTGGCATGCCACTAATTGCGGTGCGTCCTCGCACAATTATTGGTGACGGGCGACTGGGCATTTTCCAAATACTCTTTGACTGGATAAAGAGCGATATCAACGTTTATGTAATTGGTTCAGGCAAAAACAAAATTCAATTTCTCCACGCCCAAGATTTAATTGATTGTTACTTAATGCTAGTTGAACTAAACAAGCCAGGGCTCTACAACGTAGGCACAGACCGCTTTAACGAGATTGGCCAATGCCTTGAAAACTTGGTAAATCACGCTGGTTCGAAAGCAAAAGTTAAACGACTACCGCAAGCACTGACAGTAGGCACACTGCAAGCGCTTGACTCGATCAAACTTAGCCCCCTAGCTCCATGGCACTATCTCACTTATGGCGAAGACTTCTATTTCGACGTAGAGCCGCTTAAACAACTAGGTTGGCGACCAAAATATTCAAATGACGAAATGTTGGCAGAGAGCTACGATTCTTTTGTCGCCAACTACGACGTGCTAATGGCTACTAAATCGTCGTCGGCTCACCGGAGGCCGTTAAAAGAACAGATTCTTAAAGTTTTAAAAGTGGTATCACGCTTTAGTTAAGTCAACGCACTGCTGCCGACGGCAAAGAGTCCGACAAAGTGCGCATAGCCAAAGCCGCTCTCCACAGTTTTCCTTTTGCCCATTCAGGGTATGAATTGCCAATGACCAACCCTAAAGGGCAAAGCCTTCGCCCCAATGATGATTCAAATAGCTCCGACCTCAGCCCAACAGCTGATCAATCGGCCCGCGCTTTACTGTCCTTAGAGGCACTGGGCGAAAGGGCCAAGGTCTCACAGCCAAATGATTCCAAAGCAGCCCAAATTGACGACCAGAGCGAGCGAAAGCAGCTCGAAAAGGCCAGAGACGAGTTTGCCCTAAAACACCAAATTCTAATCTCCCAAGACACAACAGGCAAGCAGCTTACCTATACTGTGCGCAGTGGCGAATCAAACATTGACATTTTGACTTCCGAAAATAGCAGAGAAGCTTTAGCAACGGCTGAAAAACAAATTGAGCAATTGACAAAAGCCAAAGAAAATCAACTAAACGCTGATTACAAGCTCCGTTTCAGCCAAGAGAACGAAGAAGTTGTTGGTCAAGTTGCCATCGCCCCTGATGGCAAAATTTCACACGGCAAAATGATTTATGCCCGTGCACCTTATTTGAGTGAACTCTACAGCATCGAAAGCGTCATGGAACGCGCCGTACCTTCGCAGTTGGCAAAGGACGGAAAGGAAGGTGTCAAGTTCTATTTTCTCAAAGATTCGCTCTACCAAGAGGATCGTGGCGCTACAGCCACATACACACATAGCGACAAAGAAGACAAGCCAGCCATCTATGTGGCCAAAGACGGCATTGGTGCAACCTTAGTAAAAAAGGGAGAAAGCTTTGAATGGCAGGGCGGTATCGACGCCCATATGATACTGCATGAATTTGGGCACAACTCTCAGCTTCGCCTCGGTCTTGACGAAGAAAAAAGGCTTATTCAATTTTCTAATGGCTGCGGCTTCGCTCCTTTCGAAAAACCTGGAACCAACGAAACAATTTGGGCGCTGAGAAGCAAAGATGGCAAGCTCTATCGCCACGATAATGAAGTCGGTGGCTGGCAGCAAATCGATAACAAGGGCAACCTGGTTAAATCAGGCGAATTAGCCACTGACAAAACTGAAATATTGGACGATATCGAAATGGCGAAACTAGCAGAGGTGCGGCCCCCCACTTACTACTTTGACAATCCAGTCGAGATGGCGGCAGAAGGTATGGCAATGCTGAAAGAGAGTGCCAGTAGTAGAAAACAACTACAAACTACCACGCCGATCTTTTACCAGTTTATAAAAGAACAAGATCAAAAAGACATAAATCTAGCTTTCGGCCTAGACACAAACGGAAAAGCAAAATTAATCAGGCGGCCTGATGGAAAACTAACAGCAAACGATGAAGCAGCCCAGAAAATCATCCTCGAATTTGAAAAATAGGCCCGGCAAAAGAGCCAGTCGTGGGCGCAGCAATTATTAGCCTGCTACAATCTTGAGGTTCCACGCCTTGAGAGAAACTATGTCTGCCAATTTTCTGAACGCTCGGGTTAAGTCTAATAATTCAGTAAACCCGCTTAAAACTCTAATGCTTCTGGCTTCCTTGGCGACAGTATCGCTCTCTGCATGCTCCCCGGCTCAACCACCGGCAGCAAAAGCGCCAGAGGGCTTTGTCGCAGGCAAGAAAGAAGATCCAGAACTAGCAAAAGTAAAAGCTGACGCCCAAGCGAACTGGAAAGAATTTGTAGAAGCGTTCAATGTTAAGCAAAAAGGCGAGAAGTTTGCTATCAACTCATGCCTATATGATGACAAAAAATCTGAGTTCAAATGGATTGAAGTCGACAAAGTGTATGACGATAAAGTTGTCGGTCACCTAGAAAAAGACTCGGTCTATCTGCCCAATGTCAAAGCCGGAATGGCTGTCACAGTACCTGTTGCTGATATTGAAGACTGGGCCTTCGTAGACGCCAAAGGCAACCAACATGGTGGCGCCTCACAGGCAATTTTGCAAAAACGAGCTCAAAAGTAAGGCAACAGACGAGCTAGCCTTAGTAATTTGGCTAGCCCAGAAATAGCTTGCCCAATGCCAACAATTCTACTGCCAGGGCGGGCCCACAGGGCCGATTGGTGCAGACGGTGGCGTTTTAGGATTGGCATCAGCCGGCTTCTTCAAAACTGCCGCTGCGACGTTTTTATTGAATTTTGCAGCCTCTAGCATAGGCAAGAGATTCTGTGCCTTTTCAAAATCGAGGAAGGCCTGATCGAACTGCCCTAAACAATAGTAAGCAAAGCCCCGATTATAGAAAGCCTGAGCACATCTCCCGTTTAATTTGAGGCACTGATCATAATTGGCAATCGCTCTTTGCAGCTCAAGCCCTGACTCTGCCCGCCAAGAAGGACCATGCAACAACACTATCTGTGATGCCAAATTTTGATGAGCCAAGCCGCGATTATAGTAGGCCTGAGCTAAGTTTGGCTTAGAGTTAAGTACTTCTGAATAGCCAGCAATGGCATCCTTGGCCTGACCTGCTATGGCAAGTAAAGCTGCTTTGTTGTAGAGAGCAAGGGTTAACTTCGGGCTGATCTTGTAAGCCTGTTCAAAGCTAGCTAAAGCTTTAGCTTTATCACCAGAAATAGCCTCTTTCACACCGTCGTGATAGAAAATTTGGCCTTCTTCAGTGACATCATTGGCGCTACCACCAAGACCAGCGGCTCCAGCAGGAGCAATCAGCCCGCCGCCGCTAGCAATTGTGGCATTCTCACTAACCAACAAATTCTGACTGACTGCATTCTCACAAGCCTGAGCATCGGCGACAGTCAGTGGAGCTGCGGCATTAGGCGAATTGCTAGCAAGAAAGCTTCCAGGATCTTTATTCAGAGCGAAATAAGCCGCACCAAATACCAAAACCAAAATTAGCAGACTAAGACTTAGCGCTACAGAGCGATTGGCCGGTTCGGCTGGAACTTGAACAGCCACTTGTGCTTCTAGCTTATCGTACGCTTTATGAGCAGCCATTTCAGAGGTGTCAGTAATCAGAGCATCAAGCTCAGCCAAACAGTGTTCATCAAGGTCTATCTTTGATTTAGCAGCAGCCGAAACTTCATCAGCTTTAACTTGCTGGCCGCTAGCAATAGCTGCGGTATAGACAGAATCATAAAATTCGTCCGAATCAGGCAGCGAATTTTCTTGCCGCCTCTTCGACTCCGCTTCTACCGACTGGCGAATGGCGCTCTCGATTAATGTTTGAATGCGCTGCATGCGCTCGTGCACAGCTGCCAATCGTTTTTCAACAACTCGCTGTGGCGGCGGTTTAGGGCTTGTCTCTCCCAATCCAGCTAACAATTCCTCAAGCTCAGGAAGAGTCTCAACCCCGGCCTGCATGCGTGTAAAGTAAGCCTTAAAGCGCACTGAATCGCTAAGCGCGTCGTAAGCCATATTAGTAATTGAGAGGCGCTGCTCACTCAATTGCTTGTGCTCAGCGGGCCCAGTCAACATCTTTTCGCGCCACAGAGCCGCCCGGCGATCGCGAGCAGCCCGCAAGACTTTGCGAGAGGCTCCTGGGGGAACCGCTAAGACACGACGAAAATAGATTCTGAGAGTAGACTCGTCCATATAAAACCTTGATCAGTCATACTTTAATGTTAGGTAGTTAAAGGTCCTAGGTAACGGGCCGAGTTAACTAGGTCGATTCAGGGAAGATTTTAGCTGGCAGGCACTCTCTTTACTAGATACTCGATAGGTATGACTACGGTTGCAATTTTAGATGGTTGAAATTTAGATGAATGAAGCCGCCTCACAGCCTGAAAACTCAAGCCCAGGCGAGAAAGGCAACTCGGTAACTCTTGGCAGAATTATCAAGTCGAAAGGAACGATTGTCGTCGGCGGCTTTATTATCAGCCTCTTACTACTTGTCATGACGGCAAAAAAGATTAATTGGCAACTTGTGCACGATGCTTTCACCTCGGCCACATGGCTGCCTTGGTTGCCATTAGCAGTGGTCACCTATCTGATCGGAATGCTCCTGCGTGGCCTGAGGCTCAAGCAGCTAGTTAGTACCGAAGCCAGCCTGACAGTGAGCACAGCCAGCAACATCATCGCGGTCGGCTACGCCACCAACAACATCTTGCCAGCTCGCCTAGGCGAATTTGCTCGGGCTGGCATGCTGGCAGAAAGAACAGGCCTACCTTATGCCCTCTCGCTCACAGTTACTTTTCTCGAACGGCTTCTCGATGGGCTAACCATTCTCTCATTGTTCGTCCTGGCCATTTTCGTCACCCCCACCGACCAATGGCTAAAACCAGCAGCAATGGTCGCCGGCCTACTCTTTGGCTGTGCCATTCCCTCTGTTCTGATGCTGGCTTTCGCTCCACAGCTATCACTGTCGTTGGCATCACAGTTCAGTATTCCCCTTGGCAGAAAATGGCATAACCGCGCCCTCGCCTTAGTTACCCAAGTAACCAGAGGTCTGAGCTGCTTGCGCGATGCTCCGACTGCTCTTTCAGTACTGGCCACGAGCTTTC
>JAGOSY010000006.1:0-27362 GCA_018062085.1 bacterium
ATATTGGCAAGAATTTTGATCTGTTCCTTGCCGTTTTTTTGCTTATCAGCTACCACAGCGTTCTCTTCCAAGGCGCCGCGATTCTGTTTTGTGTTATCTGCCTTTACTGCTTTTGCTTGTGCGTTGTTTACACTGATCACCAGTAGTGCACAAACGCACGCAGATGCCAACAAACTCTTCATTTGTATTCACCCATTGTCAATCTGATTTTGTACGATTGAGCGCTCTAGCACGCCATCACAAATTAGTGATGCTCAATCATGGCTCACCTACCGACACTAGTATTGTGAGAAAGTTCCAGTAAACAACAAACTTCCTCTTATCAGCATGACAACGACCAAGCTCACCCAGTCCGACAGCAAAAGCTATCTCATCCCCTGTTGATTAATCAACTCAAGCAATTGTTCAAAAGTTGAAAGCTCTGGGCATTCAGGATCAAGTAATTTGATTTTTCTTAGATGCTCTTCGAGTTTGGCTATATTCCAATAGATCAAATCTATGGTGGCAAGCAATAGCCAACCTTTGATCATATTCGGGTTTTGGCGCACTACTTTTGAAGCAAGATCAAATGCCCTATCCACTTCGCTAGCAGTAAGAAGAATATGGCCGAGTTGAATATAGGGCCATTCAAATTCTGGATATTCTCTTATAAGTAGTTCGAGTTTTGCTTTGGCATCGACAATTTCTTGAGTGATATAAAGCTTTAGAGCATCAACATAACGGCGCGTAGCTTCATCACTAACAACAGCTTGGGGTATGCGTGTACGCAGACGTATTTTGGCGCGCTTAGCCTGCATCGTTTCGCTACCTTGCGCGATTGTCTTTTGCAAAGCGGCGCGAGCCTGCTCAGCAAAACCAAGTTGCTCGTAGCGTGCTCCCATCTTTAAATACTCTGATTGAGATAAGCCTTCGGGCAAATAATCAATTGGCAAACCAATACGAGGCAGCACCACACCCTCAACTACCTTATGCAAAGCACTATTGGCTAGATCATTTGCTAGTGAAAAAACATTGCCCACATTGCGCTTGGCCTTTGCCAAGGTTTCATTTCGGTCAAGTACTTTGCCAGCCTCAGAACCAGCCAGCCTAACGGCTTCTTCGAAAGTACCTCTGACAGCATTGACGGCATCATTGACTGTAAAAGTAATCTCTAAGGCAGCCATTAGAGCCCCAACTTTACGCCTGGTTTCTTCGGGCACAGCGTCCCCGGCCAGAGCCATGCTATAGCGGGAGCTCGCTGCCATCTGCTTTGGCCACTTGAGCATTTGATATCGAATAGAAAGGCGCTGATATTCAATCGCTGTCAGACCATCTGGTACTTCTTTTGGTGGCAGCATAATGCTCTTAATCCTCAAATTACTTGTTCATACAGAGAGCGGCGACGAAACCATTATAAAGCCTGTAACACAAGCGTAACATGAGCCAGCAAGTATCTCAGGGTTTTCCCTATTATCGGCTGAGGGATCAGAGGGCAAGATGAAATCAGTACCGGTTCCGTATCAGTACTTATTCGAATCAGTACATTCGAATCTACACCGATTCTATTTTACTTTCACCACAGGAGGTCTGCAAATGACCCTCAATCCTTTGCGCACACTTTTTCTGATGCTCTCTCGCACCCCCCCGGCAATCATGCTCTTAATGATTATCGGTGTGGCGGTGCTAATCACTGTCACGGTTACAAGCACTGAATCAGGCCGCGATAAAGCCTTCAATGAACAACTACAAGACTTAGAAAGGAAAAATAGTGCAAAAACGAAAGTTGTCTATGTAATAAAAGATATTGCCGACGGTCAAGTGATCACTTCAGAAGCCCTTGAAGAAAAGGAGATTGAACTGACAAGAACACCGCAAGATGCTGTCACTAGTTCGACTATAGCGATTGGTCGCACAGTCAAATATGGAGTGAGCATGGGCCAGATTCTATCGACACATGACCTAGCACCACAAGGTATCAGCCTAAGCTTTGAATCGCATGTTAAGGAAGGTATGCGGGCTGTTACCTTCGCTGTCGACGCCAACTCTGGCGTAGCTGGTTTTATCGCCCCGGATAGTCATGTTGATATTCTCGGCATGGCCGGCAGTGGTGCAGACACCAGAGTGGCTCCTATTCTGTCTGATGTGCAAGTTGTTGCTGTCGGTCAAATGTTCGAACGACAGGCAAAAAATCAAGCCAATCCAGCTGGATCAGTAACTGTTGCAGTCTCTCCAGGAGACACTCAAAAGCTGATAAAAGCTCTATCGGCTAGCAAACTGTATCTATCTTTGCGCAACGGCAGAGACCATGCCCCTGTCGCAACAGTTGACGTCACCGCTCTCTATCCTCGTCCAGCTAAACTGGCTGCCACCAACAGCGGTGAACAAGCACTATCTCATCTGGCACCACCACCACTTCCTGAATTCGGTGTTAGCCAAATAGCAAGCGCCGCTTTCAATTCAAGCACTGGTAATTCAGCTCAAGTTCCACCACCATTGCACGAAATTGAAATGTGGACCGGTTCAAAGAAAGACGTGGTATCAGTACCTAAATAGAAACTCAGTACCTAAATAGAGACTAGTACCTAAAGAGAAGCAGTATCTAGCCTGCCGACCCAGGACTAGACACCGGTTTTGGCCCTTTCTTCTTAGGTGAAGAAGGGGCTTTGCCGTCTTCCTTTTTGCCAGCTGGCTTTGGTGCCACCACTGGAGTATTGAGCATTTTGATTTCAAATGTCTGACCAGTGGGATTGATTTTCACTTTTCCCGAGTCACAGTTCTTCGGATTCTTCAATTGAAACTGACAAACACTCTTGAAGGTCATGTGCATACCGTCTCGATCAAAGCGGCTTTTATCGGCCACAATAAAGGGCGCTGGAATCAATACCCGAGTAGAAGTAGCCACCGAAACGCGACGTAACTCTGGATTGATCTCATCATAGAATGTTATCAACTCTGGTCTTTCAACAAAGAAACCACCAGGGCCGCACTTATCCATAAAACCATTAGCGGCCTGACGAACGGCAACAGAATCTTTGCCATCGGTAGCCGCCTTACCAGCCAGAACAATGGCGGTATGACACATGCGCTCGTTATAGTCGTAAGCGAGATTAGCAATAAAAATATTGACTGCAAATAACGAAACAAAGGCCAGGAGTAAGACTCCAGCGGCTAGGTCAAAGATACTCAACTTGCCGTGGGGAACAGCGGCAGGAGTCACTACAACAGCTGGCGAATCGAGAGGCTTCGACTCTGGTTCAAGATCTTTCTCGGGATCTTGCACAGGCTCTTGTTTCAGTTCGTCAATTTTTTCTGATTCTGGTTCTTCTGCTGTCACTGGGCCTCTAATTTAAGTCTTACTTAGCCAGCTTTAGCTCCCCAAGGTAGGGAAGCTCGCGGTATTTCTCCGCATAATCAAGACCATAGCCGACAACGAACAAATCTTCAATACTAAAGCCAACATAGTCGGCTTCCATGGGCACCACTCTGCGCGATGGTTTGTCGAGAAAAACAGCAATCTTAAGAGTGTTTGGGTTGAACTGATCGCGCAAATACTCCATAAAGAACTTGGCTGTGCGGCCAGAATCAATAATATCTTCAACTACAATTATGTTACGCCGGGAAATATTGGGCAGCTCTAAATATGGCGTTTGCACAGCCCCTGAGCTTTCAGTAGCACTACCATAGCTGGCCAATCTAACAAATTCTATTTGCAAAGGATCGGGTGTGACAATTTGTCTGACAATATCAGCGAGGAAGCAAAAAGCTCCTTTCATCACCCCAATCACAACAGGGTTTTCTAGTTCTACATAGTCGGCACTGATTTGAGCACCCAACTCAGCTACTCGTTTTTGAATCTGCTCATGCGAGTAGATCGTCTTAATTGAGTCGACCTCTTTGTCGCGCTCAATTTTGGTGGCTGCCATATCAGTCTTTCCGGACATTTTTAGAACTCCCTTAAGAACATCGAAATCGTAACAGGTTCACATCTAAGTTGCTTCCCTAAATCTATATATGAAAAATGCAGCGCCCTCGCACATAGGTAGCCTCGATCAGCCGATCGTCACCCAAAAATACTAGACTAGAAAGTATTTCATCCGTAGGCTGGCTCAAGATATTGTCGACAATTCCGCTCTTGCGACTAGCGTCAACCACAATGAAGTCGGCCTCTTTGCCCACAGCCAAAGAACCAATTAAATGGTCAAGATGCGCCGCTTTCGCCCCGCCCAAAGTAGCGCGATAGAGCAACTCCGGCGGTTCTATCCAAAAATCGGGCTGCATATAGTTAGCATCTTTCATTACATTAAATAGCGACATCGAAGGTCCAGCGGCCACGTCAGAGCCCAAACCAAAGAGACAGCCCGCCGCACAAATTTTGGCATAGAGGAAGACGCCACTTTTGAGGAAGAAGTTTGAGCTAGGACAATGGGCCAGTGAGCTATGGCTATCGGCGACGGTTTTAATGTCTTGATCATCAAGGTGGATGGCATGAGCAAATACTGTGCGCTTACCAATAATGCCAAAACTCTTATATACATCCAGATAACTGCGTGCTTTGGGGAACTGGGTCGAGACAAACTGAATCTCTTCTTTGGCCTCTGACAAATGGGTATGAACATAGGTGCCTGGGTGCTTGGCAAACAAGCGGCCCACCCCAGCCAAGAGCTCGGCAGTGGAAGTAACGCCAAAACGTGGGGTGAAAGCATAAAGTAGAAGACCATCGCCCTGACCATGCCATTTATTGGCCAGTTCTTCTGATTCTCGCAATGAAGTTTCAGTGTCTTCGGTCAACGCCTCCGGAGAATTGGCATCCATCATTACTTTGCCCATAATTACCCGGCTGCCCTTCTGCAAGGCAACCTCGAAGGCGGAGTCAGTGGCTTCTTTATGGATAGTGGTAAAAACAACAGCCAAAGTTGTGCCGTTTGCTGCCAACTCATCAAAAAACCAAGTGGCAATTTTGCGCGCATGGTTGGTGTCAGAAAAGCGGGCTTCGGCAGGAAAAATGTATTTATTTAGCCAAGCCAATAGATGCTCACCAGAGCGACCAGTCTGCGACACTTGAGGCAAGTGCAAATGCAAATCTACTAAGCCAGGCAAGATCAGCCGCTGGCCCAAATCAACGATCTGGACATTGCTATCATTTATATGATTTTCGCAATCTATATGGTTCTCACCATTTAAGTAGCTTTCAGCAACGTACTTATGTTGTATTTCAGCCCAAGGGGCTACATCGATGATCCTCCCCTGGCTATTTACAACCAAGGCGCCCTGAATGTAGTCAAGATAAGCAGTACTAGACAAGGGCGAAATTACATGGCCCAAATAGATTTTGGTTAAATCAGACTCTGGCTGCGGCATAAACTAGTTGGAAGACACCATAAATGAAAGAAATACTGTAATACTAACCGCCAGTTAAGATACCGTGATTTAGCCAATGACATTGTCCGAAATTCGCGATTCAGAGATCTTGCATGTGTTGCATGAAACCTATGAATTGTGGTCGACGGGCCTAACAAAGGCAGATTATTACCAATACAACTGTTTTCAGCGCAATCACGATTGGGGTCGCAGACACCTTAAATTTCTTGCGTTGAAACACGGCGGAGAAATTGCCGTGGGTTGTAAGGCCTATCAAATTGAGATTAGCTCACGGGGCAAGAATTATCAGTTCCTCGGAATAGGCGCACTATTCTCGCGGCGCAAATTTCGCGGACAGGGCCTCGGTGCTCGCTTCATGGAAGAATTTATAGACCGGGCCGAAAACATAGGGGCAGCAGGAATACTTCTATTTTCTGACATTGGCTCCGAGTTTTATGAGCAATTTGGTTTTCAAGAATTATCCAGCTTAGATTTTGCCATTGACTTGGCCCTGGCTCAGTGGCGCCTGCCAGATAGGACTTCTTGTGCGGCCTTTACAATTGAAGAACTCGGTCACGAACATATTGAAGTTTTGCACCGCTACCACCAGCGGTGGCTTTCAAGAAGACCTTTTGCCGTTAGGCGCTCGGCCAAATACTGGCATTACAAAATAGCCAAAGAGTTATTTCTTCATCAAAATTCAACTCTAGCCTGGCCTCGTCTGCAGTTGCTCAAAGCAGACAATGGCTATTGCATATATGAAGTTGGTGGCAAGACCATGCGCATCCTCGAACTTGTAGACGGCGGCATTGGTCCTGAAAACATCTGGAGAGCAATTTTAACCCAGGCCAACGCCCTGCAAATTCGCAAAATAAGAGGATGGGAAGGCAATCTTAGAGGTCTTGAACCGGGATTTAACTTTAAGAGTTTTCTGGCCGGAGACAATTTTCAGGCTGATTTTCGTGGTCAAATCTATTACTCTGAGAGAAACTGGGGTAGATCAATGATGCTCTCCCTTGACAATAAAGTTGATGATTGGCTCTATCAGTTTCCTTGTCCACTTATGGAGCTTGATCATCTCTAAAAATTCGAGAACTCAATGACAACATCCTCAACCAAACTTACCTGTGATTTGCTTCTACAACAGCTCCTTACTGAAGGAGCCAGCCAAATCTTTGTGGCACCACGGTCGTGCAATTCGCCCATTGCTCAGGCACTGTCTGAAGTCAAAGGTTTTAGGCAGGTCAATTGCGCCAGTGAACTAACAGCTGCATTCATGAGTATTGGCTACGCCCAAGCTTCATCTCGTGCTGCAGTCGTACTACTTTCAGCCGGCCAGGGGCTGGTCACGGCACTGCCTGCCATTTATACAGCTAGCCGCATTCATGTACCGATGATTGTAATTTGCGACCAGCTCAGCACCCAAATTCTCAACGATGACCCAGCTCTCGGCTTAGACGCTTTGGCCGTTAGCAAATCTGTTTGCAAATGGTCGGCTGAAGCGCGCAGTGCTGGTGAGATACCACGCCTAGTCAGACGAGCTTTCACTGAAGCGTTCTCACCACCCAGAGGGCCAATCGTACTGTCAATTCCCGTTGACATCTTGAATCAAGCAGCCGACGCCACAATCATTAGTCCACCGCACACTAGTCCACTCGGTGCAGCCGATAACAACTTTATCCAGAAAAGTGCTCGTACACTAGTATCAGCATCGAGCCCATGTATTGTTGCTGGTAATGAAGTAAATCAATACCGAGCTCGCAAAGAAGCAGCAACCTTGGCGGAAGTAATTGGTTGCCCCGTTTATAGCGAACCAAATCCAACTGGAGTCAACTTTCCCAACAGGCATCCACAGTTTGCCGGTGTGCTCTCCACCAACATCACCCAAGCACGAGAAAGTCTCCGTGGTCACGACTTAGTTTTGGCCTTAGGCATGCAATGCCGCCTACCAGAAACCTCAGACCAGGCCTCACTAATTTCGCCACGCACATCAGTTTTGCAGATCAATGTTGATCCCACACTTTCAGGCAAAACACTGCCTTGCATAGCCGCTGCTACTGCCGATATAGCCGAATCGCTCTCGCGCTTACGAGCAGAAATTCAGCTAATCGCTGATAACAATTGGCTCAATACCGCAAGAAAGAGAACCCAAGACAATATTAAAAGTATTTCTAGCGAACGGCAGAAGCTAGAAGAAAATCTTGTCTATCCCAAAGAAAACGATCCAATTTCACTCTTCTGGCTTCTGCGCAGCCTCGACGGCGCTCGCAGCAGTGGTTCAATTGTCGTCACCGACATTGTCGGAACCATGGCCGACCCAGCAGTGGTAATGAGTCTAGAAGGCAGTTCTTCCTACTTCGCTTCCAATTCAGGAGTGGACGGTTATGCAATTGGCGCAGCTCTCGGCACCCAGTGGGCATCTCCGGAAAGTACAGTAGTTTGCATAACTTCAGATCAATCATTTTTACAGACCACCCAGGCCTTGTGGACGGCAGCCCACTATGTTTTAAACACTAAGGTAATCTTGGTCAACAATGGCGGCTCAGACAGCCTCAACCTCCACCTTGGAAACGCCGATCATCAATTCCCCCTCGACTGTCCCGAAATAGAATTCAGTCAGCTAGCCAAGGCCATGACCATTCAAGCGTTAAAAGCAGAAACCATGGGACAACTAGAACACGCACTAGGGATGATGTTCGACAGCACCGGGCCCTTCTTAATTGATGCTCGAATTCGCTAATTTAGCTGTTCATTCTTAACTTTAGTTCAACTTCAGGTTTCGAAAAATTTCAAAGAATATCGAAAAGCTTAGGCAATTTGGTATTTGAGGGCGTTTCTGCGCAGCGGTTGATAAACTGTTCTACGTACATAAAGAACTACGTACTTACAGAGTTTTCCAATAGGATATTCGCACAGTGAAAACACTAGCTGCAGATAGCAAAGAAAAACTGGAGCAAGGACGAGTCGTCAACGACTTCTCCATCCAGGTAGCAACAGTAAACGGCTCAGGTAGCCAATCTTCTAATAGCGTATTGATGCGCTCCATCTTCCAGATGGGTATACCGGTTAGCGGGAAGAACCTCTTCCCTTCTAATATTGCCGGTCTGCCAACCTGGTTTACCATACGCGTCAATAAGAATGGTTATGTCGCCAGAAAATCAAATATTGAAATTCTAGTAGCGATGAACCCACAAACAGCCATCGAAGACGTCAAGAGCCTTTCGACCGGTGCTGTATGTATCTCACCAGTTGAACTAAAACTAGATGCTATTCGCAAAGACATAGTGCACTATCAAGTGCCATTCACTGAACTAGCTGCTAAAGCCAGTGAGAACCTGAAGCTGCGCAAGCTGCTGATGAACATGCTCTATGTCGGTGTCGTCGCCGAACTTCTCAATATCGACCATGGTCAAATCGAAAACAGCATCAGCAAACAGTTCGAAGGCAAAACCAAAGCCATCGACCTCAACTTAAATGCTGTCAAAATCGGTCGGGATTGGGCTCGCGAAAATCTCAAAAAAGAAGACAATTACTTTGTCGAACCAATGGACAAGACTCAAGGCAAAATCATCATTGATGGCAATGCCGCTTGTGCGCTAGGTTCGCTCTTCGCTGGCGTAACTGTTGTGACTTGGTATCCAATCACTCCTTCATCCAGCCTGTGCGAACAATTGATCGATTATTTGAAGGAATATCGCATCGACAAAGAAACCGGCAAAGCTAGCTTTGCTGTAATTCAAGCCGAAGATGAACTAGCTGCAATTGGTATGGCACTAGGCGCTGGTTGGGCTGGTGCCCGGTCAATGACCTCGACCTCAGGACCTGGCATTTCGCTCATGGCTGAATTTGCTGGTTACGGCTACTTCACTGAAATACCAACTGTTATCTTTGACGTTCAACGGGTCGGCCCATCAACAGGCATGCCCACTCGCACATCACAAGCCGATTTGATCAGTGCCTACACCCTTTCTCACGGTGACACCAAACATATCGTTCTGCTTCCTGGCTCAATTATGGAATGCTACGAAATGGCTGGCGAAGCCTTTGAGTTAGCAGAGAAATTCCAAACGCCTATCTTTGTTCTCACCGACCTTGATCTTGGTATGAACAACTGGATGAGCGATCCTTTCGAATATCCAACCAAACCAATCAACCGCGGCAAAGTAATGACCGCAGCTGACATTGACAAGGCTGGCATTTTCGAGCGCTACAGAGACGTTGACGGCGACGGTATTGCCTACCGCACATTGCCTGGCACAGATCATCCACAAGCGGCCTACTTCACGCGTGGATCTGGCCACAATGAAAAAGCTGGCTACACTGAAAAACCAGAAGACTATGTAAACTTGATGGACAGACTGGAGAAGAAATTCCAGACTGCTCGCAAGTTTGTGCCAGCACCGGTTGTAAGTGTTGAGAAGGGTGCCAAAATTGGCGTTATCGCCTACGGCTCTTCTGACTTTGCTGTTATCGAATCAAGAGACCAGCTCAAAGCAGCAAACATTCCAACTAGCTACTTGCGAGTGCGTGCCTTGCCATTCACCGACGACCTGCGAAAATTCGTCGAAAGCCACGACCACGTATACGTAGTAGAGCAAAACAGAGACGCTCAAATGCGCGATCTGATTCGCTTAGAGCTACCCGACCTAGCGATGAAAATTCGCTCAGTGAGACACTACGATGGTCTACCAATCGATGCCAGATTTGTCACCGACGCAATCATGGAGCAGGAGAGATAAACAATGGTAACTTCAACACCTCCAACTAACAGAATTGGCCTCACTCTGGCCGATTACAAAGGCGCTCCATCTACACTTTGCGATGGCTGTGGTCACGATGCTATCACAGCTCAGATCATCAAAGCCTTTTATGAATTAGGCAAAGAACCACACATGGTGGCAAAGCTGAGCGGCATCGGCTGCTCATCTAAAACACCAGCCTACTTCTTAAACCGCTCACACGGATTCAACTCTGTGCACGGTAGAATGCCATCAGTAGCTACTGGTGTCAGTGTGGCCAACCATACACTATCACTGATTGGTGTCAGTGGCGACGGCGACACTGCATCAATCGGCCTTGGCCAATTTTGTCATCTAGTTCGTCGCAATGTTCCTATGATTTATATTGTTGAAAACAACGGCGTATACGGTCTAACCAAAGGGCAATTCTCGGCTACAGCTGATCTTGGCTCAAAGGCCAAAAGCGGCGTAATGAATGAATTGCCACCCATCGACCTCTGCGGCCTAGCGATTGAGCTTGGTTGCAGCTTCGTTGGTCGTTCATTTGCTGGCGACCCGAAGCAACTAGTAGCACTGCTGAAAGCGGCTGGTTCGCACAAAGGTACAGCTGTAATCGACGTCATCAGCCCTTGCGTAACCTTCAACAACCATGAGGGTTCAACCAAGGCTTATAAGTACGCCAAAGAAATGGAAACCCCATTGCATGAACTCGGTTATATTCCTTTCTTCGAACAAATCAGCGTTGACTACGAACCAGGCACTATGCAAGAAGTTGAGATGCATGATGGCTCGAAAATTAGATTGAAAAAGACTGAACGCAATTATGATCCGACCAATCAAACTCAAGCGATTATGACGATCAAAGAAGCTCACGACAAAAAGGAGTTTCTCACTGGTTTGCTCTACGTCAATGAAAACGTAGAAGACTTCACCACTATTATGAATGTTGGTGACGCTCCTCTAGCAACATTACCGCAAGAGATCACACGACCAGCTAAGAGCGTTCTAGACGAGATTATGGCTGGACTGAAATAGGCTACTAAACACAGCTTGAGCAGCTCCCTACTTGACAGAAACCCCTAGTACGTATTATGGTACGTATCAGGGGTTTCTAATATGAAGTACACAGGCTCAATTACAACGACCGGAAAATCTGAGGCTATTCGATTTGAAAAAGGGTTCTTCCGACAGAACCCTGAATTCAAACAGCAGGCAAAAGTTGAAGCTCACATAATCGGCCCAGGGAAATTGCTAGTAACAGTAATTGGTGAGTCAGAAGCAATTGATGAGCAAGACCAAATGGTATCAGCGTTTCTTTCTTTTATAGAGAGAGATGCAATGCGAAATCCAGAAAATATCACTGCTGTATCAGAATCAGTCATAGAGCAGGCACTAGCTCTAACCAAAGAAGTAGAAGTTTCTGATAGTGATGTCATCGACGAAGACGTTTCGTTCTAATGAAGGTAAATGGCTGGACGCTCTACTGGTACCCAGGGTTCCAAAAGCAAATTCTTGATGCTGTTAGAACTGTTCAAACAATAAAAGAAAAGCAGCCGAGTTCTTTGAACAGCAACGCTCATGCAAAGCTTCTAAAACGGGTGCTGGAAGTCATACTTATCGAAATTCCCAGCGATCCGAACCATCCAAACTTTGCCCAAGGCAATACTCTCGGAGAGGCTAATCGACACTGGAGAAGGGCAAAGTTTCTACAGCGCTTTCGCTTATTTTTCAGATTCTCTAGCGAACGAAAAATAATTATCTATGCCTGGGTCAATGACGAAAATACGCTGCGACAAGCTGGTGCAAGAAGTGATCCCTATGCCATATTCGCAAGACGGTTAAAAAGTGGAGATCCGCCGTCTGACTGGAATAGCCTACTAGCAGAATCTTCAGCTATAGAGTCGCTAGATGATCCGTTTGATCAACAAAGCTAGATTTTAAGCGGTTCAAGTAGCTCCTGCGATTTAACGACCGCCAGAACAGGTAGATGTGGATGAGACCTGGTGAACGATCAGATCCTGCCTTGGAAAGCTACCATGCCTTCTTCCAAAAATCTAAAAAACCACCCAAGACGCATCTTCCATTGAGGGCAATTGGTCAGCAAGTAAATGGCGTCGAACCGCTCAGTGACTCCGTCAGGAGTTGAGCAACCTAGAACACAAATTCGAGATCGAAGCGTGCACCAGAACCGCTCACGCCCACCCTGAGTTGAGCACCATTGCGCCTGAAACAACGGCATCATCGGCCAGTTCTTGCCCACCTTAGCAAACCGAGCCATCTCAAGTAGTATAAATGTGCTGTGACTGAACGCCTCTCGAAACTGACAAAAGCTGCGAAAGCATCGAAACTCGGCGAGGAAATAGATCCGAAGTGGATCTATGAAGAGTCATTTAAACTCTTGCAAGAACTCCATTAGTTTCAGACAAATGCCCTTTGGCGCACTCTCGCCGAGTGTGCTTGCGCCTTGAACGACACTGGCAACTACGCTCAATAAGCAGCGCACCAGAAAGAGATTTGAGAATTCGATAATTCTCTATCGAGATAGCAATAATCAGTTCTCCGCAAGCTCCGTTAAAGCGCGCACGCAAAAAGAAACGTAAGAAATAGTTGCCGTGCCCATGTCTCATCACTTCTGAAAGGAGAGTGTAGTCGTTAGAATCGAGGATTACTGCCGTTTACTTAAGGCGACTAGGAACGCGACTATTCGTAGCTACTTGTTTTAAGTCAGATCGGCAGGATGCTACGAATAGAAGTGATCTGCCATCTGCCGTCGAATTTGCCAAAAGCACAGTCGACTAGCCAACTCGATTTAATAATGTCAGATACACCGAGCGGTACGTTGACGGGTCCAAGCTCGTCGTAGCAGGTATCAGCATAATAGACAAACCAAATTTTTCCAGACTTCACCCGTGATACCACATAAAATGGCTCGCCATCATGAATGTCCTCCATATTCCTATGGGACCGCTCACTATGATGCGCAACAGCTCTAGAAAGAACGTACATCGCCTGGAGAGCAAGGCGAATGCTCTTCTGATCAGCTAGTTCGAAGCTGCTCTGTAGTTCCTTCGACAAGTGCCCTTTTGCGCCTAGCCATTCAACAAACTCTTCGATAATTCTGACGAAGGTTTCCTTGATTTCATTCGATGCGTTTACCTTGAACTGAAGGAAAAAGAGTACGAAACCGCGAAAGAATTTGGCCAGTGAAGCGGGGTCATAGCACTTGGATACAGGGCCGTTCTTTGGTTTCGCAAATGTTGGGCTTACATCGGCAGCACGAAGCAACACGCTGCCAAAACTATTTATGTACTCTTCAAGCAATAGGAGAGCGTGCTCGTAGTCAATTCGGCTACCGCGCTTCAACTCATCACCGCCACGGTCGAAGAACAGGTTCATTGCTTTGTGAAGAGAAATCTTTGCAGGTTGACGACCAGCCCGCCGTGCACCAGAGAGAGCTGTGCATTCGGGAGAAGCAGTTCCGGTAGTCATTATGGAGTCCTCCGACATTAGGCGCGCGAAATCCATAATCTTGCATCCAAGTAAGCTCGTTGATCTAGCCTCGCCCTATGGCACCATTACCGAGCTAGCCCCAGCTGTGCAGTTTGAACACTCACCACAAGTTGATATCTTGCCAGTGCGACCCTTTGGCGCCGACAAGCCCATATGGTGGCGTTAACTTATTGGCTAGGAGACTTAAACATAGACTCAATTGGCTTTGCTCATAGTGCTGGCTACTTTATCTTTGCTTGCCGTCTTGTCTTTGAGTACAACCACACGTTTGCATTGGCCAATGCTTGTTGATATGCGTTTCTTCTCATGGAAAAGACCGAGAGAAAACTTACTCAGTTTATTGACTGAACCATTGTCACTATCAACTAGTTCAAGGCCGTCGCCAGGCTTGTCAGTAGCAGCTAAATTAGCAATGAGCTTATAAGGAATGGTATGACCAATGATGCCGTAATCTAGGGCAGTAAAGTCAATCCACTCAAATTTAAGCATTGACTCAGGTCTTAGTTCAACTTTGCTTTCGGCTTCATTAGTTCCAGCAATTATGCTATTGGCATGATCAAGCATGCGACTAAAAGCTGACAAAGTAAACACCGAAGTAAGCATACCGTCAGCGGCCTGGCCTAATCTGGTATAGCCTCCATAAAGAAACTGAGAAAGAGGCAGGGCGTGATCGCGATGAGAGAAGAGAATGCGAACTCTCGGTGGTTTGAGGCCTTTGGCTAGATCAATGTGTTTATTCTCTTCAGTGACCCGCGCATATCGCGACATGTAATGCACAAAAGTCTCAGCATCAAAATCGGCATCAACTAAAAAGATCTGATCAAACAAATGCTTGCCTCTGAGTACAGGGGCTGAGCGAATTGCTAAACGATTTCCCATACTGTGGGCTAACAGATTGAATCTGATACCAGAAGCTTTGACCTCACTCAATTGGTCAACCAGTTGATCAAAGTGCTCCTGACTCCATTCATTGTTGCCAGCATCTACATCGTATTGTCCGGCCTTACCTTTGGATGGCCAATCATAAACAATCACAGGCTTTTCTAGACTGTAAGCCAAAAGAGCCGCAGACTCTGCTGCCTGAGCAAAAGTCGTATTGTAGCCGTGCACGATGATAAAGAATTCGCTTTGCCCAGAGCTGCCAGCAAGATCTTTAATTGCTTGGCCAAAGTCTCTGTAAGCGCTACTGGTTCCAGAACCAGCTAAAACCTTGGTGATCAACTTCGTTCGCGACTTGGCGGGCAGCCAACCCAACTTTCTTTGACTATCAGTCAATGCCTTGCCGCTAGAATTGGCAATGTTATATTCGGCTATTCCGCAGTTAACATGATAAATAGAATTACCGTCTTCAACTTTACGCTGAGCTGCATAGCCTGTTCCCTTGGCAGAAGCCGCTCTGTCAGTCATATAAAGCACTGGAATCGTGACCCGGGAGCAGTTGGCTGAGCTTGCCTGGGTGCTAGTTTCAGAACTAGACTCAAGGCTAGAGTCTGCGGCACTAATAGGAGCTATGGTCAGGAAGAAAAACAAGAAAAAGGCGCAAGCAAATCTCATAGAGTTCTCGTACAGAAAATAATGAAAAGAATTAAGGCGAGGAAGTCATGAGTATAGCATCGGCCACGGTGGCCGCAGATGGGTAAATTTTCACATATATACTTATCGCTATTCTTTGCTGGAACGCAAAGTGAAATAAACGGCCAGACAAAAGACTAAAAGCACTGCGGCCATGACCAGCTTAGTAAAGAACCAAAAGAAATCCATAATGGGCGCCGGTGTAAAAATACCCAAAACACACAGAAGCAGTGGCAAAGCTACAAATGTGGCTGGGCCGCCAAGCAAACATACGGTCCAAACCCACTTTTTAAGCAAGAAATCGTCAGGAGTTTCGGCCAATTCACTAAGTTTGGCTACATCACCTTGAAGCTTTAGGGCTTCTTGTCGACGAATTAAGAACAAAAGCCTAGTTCTGTATTGAGATAAATCTGGTAGTTCTTTCACTTGGATGGCAATTTCGCATAGCTTCGGGCCTTCAAGCGTCCATCATATATTAATTGACACAAACAAATGAAATTAGGACTTTCATTGTCAAGCGGTCTTTTCAGGTTTTTTATGGGTTTTACAATCAACTTTAGGTGGAACAAATTAAACAGGACATCTATGAGAAAGATGCATACGGCAGGCGTTAAATCGCTCTAAACACCTGTAGGCAGGGAAAAATGGTCACACCATCAAGAGTACTAAAAGCATATTACGCCACCACCTTTCTAGTAGGCTTAGCCCTGACTGTTCCAGTGGCCTATTATGTCACCACCGATGATGTCGGTTATCGTGGTGCCGCTCTTGTAATGCTCAGTGTCAATGTATTGTTCGTCATGCTACTACCCCTAGTGCTTGATTGGGCCGAACGACGCTATTACAAAGCCCGTTTCTTAGCTATGGAAGAAGTAGCAAAAGACAACCCCGAGCTGGCCCTGATACTTTCTTCGCAATGCGAAAAATTGGCTTTACCTGGTCTGCGTCTAGCGGTGGTCGATGATAGTGTCGACGAAATGTTCAGCTACGGCTTGTGGCGCAACAATCCACGTTTGATAGTTTCGACCCAAGTCTTACATGCTCAAGCGCAGAAAAATCTTGCTCCAAGCATAGAAGCAGAACTGACACGCTTTGCCAGTCAAGACAATACTTTGATTTTCTTGATGTTTGCTGGTTTTCAGGTAATGATTCAAAATATCATCGTCTACTTGTTGCAGAGTCACATCATACATTTTTAGAGTTTTCGGTTTAGTCTTGCCGGTTTAGTATTGCCAGTTTAGTATTGTAAGATTAGCCGTCTCGTCTAGCTTCGGACAGAACCTCAGCTTGAAAGACTTCAAAGCGACTGTTGCGCTTCCAGGCGCCCTTATCAAGTCCAGCCTTTTGCGATAGCTGAGCCATTGTTTCTTCTATAGTCCAACCATACTCGCTTGCAACTTTGGGCAAAAAGACAGACTGTCTCTGACCGATATGCAAAATTATTCCGTCAAGGCCAATTCTAATTTGATCTGCCGACTCTATTGGTTGCGGATGAGTAAGCACACTAATTTCAATTTCAAGATCATCCAGCTCATCTTTAGAAACCGGCTCAAAACGAGGGTCTCGTGAACATGCAGCCACAGTGTTGGCGATTACAGCTTGGTAGAGAGGCTGAACTGGCAAAATGTAACCAATACAACCACGCAAACGATTGTCTTCGTGCGAATCAACGGCAGTAGGGCGGCGGTAGAGTGTGATAAATACCCCATGAGGACTCAAGAGTTTCGCAGTTAAGCAGCTGCGCCAATCTTGACCATGAGCGATATTAAAGTCAGCTGAATCAGCCAAATCAGCTAAAGCAGGTGTTCGCCTGCTTGTCACATAATACTCTAAAGTAGCACGAGCAATTTTAAGCAGAGAACTCTTCTCATCAGCAGTCAGTTCAGCAATAATATCGGCCTGCTTGCGCTCTGCAATTTGGCTCCAGCTATTTTCGCCGGTGAAGGCAATTGCCATATACGAAACTGAGTTTTCGCCATTGTCCGATAAATCGAGAGTAACTTGATCGCGCGAAGTGCGATAATCGAGCAAATTTCCGACAGTACTATGAGGCAGAAGGGCAAGAAGAGCAGCCAAGGCATAGACACCACAAATAGTGTCATCTGTGCGGCGATAAAACGAGAGAAAGCCCTCTAAATCTGGCCTCTGCAAATAGCTAAAAGCTTCCATGTCAAGCTCTTTCAAACGCTCCGCCATGTCAGCTGGAAATGGCGTATAGCCATAGCGTGGACCAATATGTGTAAAATCAGAACTAACAACAATTAGGTCACCGTCTGTCAAATGACAAGAAAATTTGTCGGCCAATACTCTCAATTCTAGTTCTTGATCGGTGCGACCAAAGAGCACAGGCACAATTTTTACATCACCCAATATTTTGCGAATGAAGGCTAGTTGCAGCTCTAACGAGTGCTCATTGAGATGGGTATCAGCACGTTCTTCGTAGAGAGAATCTTGCTTGAGATCGCGCACCACATCTATATCTATAGACAAATCACCAAATGCAGTGGCAAAACTCTTACAGGGGGTGAGAGCAGCACCAAAAAAGCCCTGATAATGACTTGGACCAAAAAGAAAGACGCGCTTGACACCACTCTGAGCAGCAGCCAAATAACTTGCTGCTGCGGTAGCTCCAGAATAAATGTAACCAGCATGGGGCGCTACTATCGCTAGCACTTGCCCTTGGGGAGGCATCACCGCCGCAACTTTGGCTTCGACACTTTCGACAAACTTATCAATTTGAGCAGCTAATCGGGCGGGGTCAGCGTCATACCAGCTGCCCGCAAACTTAAGCGGCCTGCGTGTTTGTTTAGTCGAGCCAAATCCAAACATAACTTTATACTATTTACTGTTGACGGGATCAAGCCTAACACTGCCACCAGAGCTAGAGTCACCGTGGGGATCTGACTTAGAATTGAAAGTTATAACCACTGTAGCTTTCGGCATGCCAGTAGGCAGTGCATCAAGGGGCTTAGCCTTATCAAACGCAGCTTGAGCACTAGCCTCAGCCTCAGGGCTCTTTGGTGAGCTCGTCAGCTGCATGCTCTCAACTGTTCCATCAGCAATCACCACAGCTGATAAAGTGACATGATTATTGCCATCGGGGTAGTTCCACGAAGAGAGAATCCGATTCCAGAGGCGAGCACTATAAGCCTGACCGGCAGCAGCGTCAGTTGAAGGTGCCTGCTTAATCAGTTTTTTAGTACTATTTTTAGCCTGTGTTGGGGCCGCTTCGGCAGCAAGCAGAGACGACAAAATAATCAAGCTAGCAAGCAGACAATTTAGATTTCTCATTTTCATTACTCTTTTTCCTTGAATATTCCAAACGAAGAAGTGTAGCCATGCAAAAAAGTAGAGTCTCCTATCGGTCCAATTTCACCATTACAAAAGAAGCCACCTATAGCTATATCACCAAAGAAATCACGAAAGCAATCACTATCATGATTAGAGCGGCCATATAAGTGTTGGCCCCTGCCTAAACACGAGAATAGCAAAGCGCCACTGGCCATCGAGCCTGATTTATCAACATAGCGCTTGAGCATCGCTCTCAAATCATCTCGCGAAGTGGCCGCATCTCTTATGTGAAACTGAACCGTGCGCTCTGAGCGCAGCACTTCGCCAACAAGAAGGGCACCGCTCATAGGTTCAATGCCAAAAATATTACGCACTAAAAAATCACCATCAACAAACTTCTCTTGAAATTCATTCATGGCCACTCCGAGAAAAATGGCATCTCTAGCCAATTTTTGCTCGCCATCTGAGAGGCGTTCGATGGCCTCGCGCAAGACATTAACAGCTGGCTTGCCATCAAGCTCATAGAGAAGATTGCGATCACATTTAGTGACACGACTAGGCTTGCCAATGGCCCGACAGCCCTGAGCCACAACTGAATCAACTTGTACATTGCCAGAAAGGGCCACCCCGACCAAACCTGAGCGATAAACTTTATCATCACATATTAGGCGATTCTCGCCAGCCTTATGCCCGCCTGAGGCCAGCCCGCCAATCTTAACCATCCGAGAAAAAGCATAATCAAGGCCTTGAACAAAAGAGTCGATCTTAAAACTAAATGGGTCACAGAGCAAAATAAATGAAGGCTTCTCTGAGCTTTCAATTTGCATCAATTTCTCCCAGCTACCCGGGGCGTCATCGAGGTCTGGCAATGAATCATTAGTGATATGAAAAGTCTCAATACTGACACCTGGTAATGTCGCCCCGGTCAATGACATTGCCGACTGCTGCTCAACTTCTTGCCCTCCACCGATTATGCCCCCAGCGCTGCAGCCGATTAGGGCGCCGCCGAGACGGTCTTTCAATGCAGCCGTTATCAGCTCAAAATACTTCTTGTAGTCTGGCGATATGAAAGCCAGCACTAAATCAGGCCTGCCACCCAGCTGGCTAGTCAGCTCTTCAGCCAAAGACTCCACTGCTTGGGGCCAATTAAGCTCAGGGGAATGAGGCTGCCCCTCCATACACTTAAGAACCGAGGCCCACTTCATCTACGACTCCATTTATTGGCGCAAAAACATGTAATTTTACTGGCAAGCGGGCACAACTATGTAGCTTAATACATTGCTGGAGAAAAGGTGGAAGGCGAAGACAAAAGCAGCAAAATAAAGGCCGACGAGCCAAGGCAAAAAGCAGAACAAAAAACCGATAAGGGCCCCTGGTGGAAAGTCATGTGCTTAACCGGGGTTGACTACTTTTCAACGCTGGGCTATCAACCGGGTATTGCCTATATCGCCGCCGGGCTACTCTCACCGATTGCTACTGCAATTTTGGTCTTACTCACCCTATTTGGCGCCTTACCGGTCTATTACAAGGTTGCTACATACTCACCGAACGGTCAGGGCAGCCTAGCGATGCTAGAAGAGCTTCTAGCAAGCTGGAGGGGCAAGACTCTTGTGCTCATACTGCTTGGCTTTGCTGCTACTGATTTCATCATTACGATTACACTGTCAGCAGCTGATGCAGCCGCCCACATCACAGCAAATCCAATACTGAGCAAAATTTTGCCTTTGGGTCAAATAGGTCTGACAATATTATTGATCCTTCTTTTAGGGGCCATTTTCATCAAAGGCTTTGGCGAAGCGATTGGCTTGTCGGTTGTATTGGTTTCAGTCTATTTAATACTCAACTTTGCCACAATTGTTGCTGCTGGAATCGAATTGAGCCATAGCCTAGATCATTTTTCTCAATGGAGCGAGCAGCTGGTCATTGACCACCACTCAATCTGGAACATGCTTGGCCTCTCGATGGTGCTCTTTCCTAAACTGGCCCTTGGACTTTCTGGTTTTGAAACTGGTGTGGCGGTAATGCCACTGGTAAAGGGTACAAATGAGAGCGGTGAGGAAGATCTCAACTGTCGCATTAACAACACAAAAAAACTGCTGCTTGCCTCAGCATTAATTATGAGTGTTTTTCTCATAGCTAGCTCCTTTGCCACAACTCTGCTCATTCCCAGCGCCGAATTTCAAGAAGGTGGTGCTGCCAACGGCAGAGCACTCTCGTTTTTGTGCCACCAGTTGTTGGGGCCAGTGGTTGGTACAGTCTACGATCTCAGCAGTATCACTATTCTTTGGTTTGCTGGAGCTTCGGCCATGGCAGGCTTACTAAATTTAGTGCCACGCTACTTGCCGCGTTATGGTATGGCTCCTGATTGGGCCAGTGCTAAAAACCCCTTAGTAATTTTCCTTACAGCAGTAGCCTTGGCTGTCACCCTTATCTTTCAAGCAAATGTCGACGCCCAAGCTGGCGCCTATGCCACTGGGGTTTTAGTATTAATTACATCGGCCGCTCTGGCTGTAACTCTCAAGGTCTGGGCGTCAGCAAAGATTGCCCGTTTCGCCTATGCACTTATAACACTAATCTTTTTATACACCACTGTTTTAAATATCAATGAAAGACCTGACGGTTTGCATATTGCTACGTTTTTCATTGCGGCAATCTTGCTAACTTCTATTATTTCTCGGGCCTTGCGCTCTACAGAGCTGCGTATTAGAGAGGTAGTATTCGACGATACAGCCAAGCAGTTTATCAAAGATGACCCAGATCAAGAGATTAGGCTAGTAGCTCATAGACCTGGTGGCGACCTTGAGAAAGCAGAGCAAGAAGCTATGACTACCCACAATCTCCACAACGAATATCTAATATTTGTCGAAGTAACCATTAGTGATGCTTCTCAATTTAAGTTGAAACAAGTAGTGGTACGCGGTGAACAAGTGGGCCGCTTTCGCGTACTAAAATGCACCAGTCCAGCCATCCCTAATGCTATTGCAGCTTTACTATTACACATACGCGACCAAACCAAAAGACAAGCGCATATTTATATGGGTTGGACCGAAGGCAATCCTATACTTTACGTAATTAGGTTTATCTTCTTGGGAGACGGCGAGACGGCAGCAGTCACCAGAGAAATCTTACGAGAGGCTGAATCTGACCAGAAAAAACGCCCCAAAGTACACGTTGGCTAGAATAATAATTTAGCTTTGATCCGGAGCGGTCATGCGCATAGGGTCTAGCAAAGTTGTCAGTTCCTCTTCACTCAATTTAGTCTTCTTACGAGCCACCTCGCGCACTGTCAGACCACTGGTGTATGCCTCATGGGCTATGGCTGCGGCCATATCGTAACCAACAGCAGGCACCAAAGCTGTACAGAGTGCTAGGCCTCGCTCAACTAATTTTGGTCCGTTATCTGTAGCAGTCAAACCATCAATGCATTTGCTAGTGAAATTAGAAACAGCCGCTGCCAAAAGTTCAATTGATTGAATAAGATTATAGGCAGCAACCGGCATCATTACATTCAATTCAAAATTTCCTGAAGCTCCAGCGATGGCAATGGTGGCATCGTTACCAATTACTTGGGCAGAAACCATAATTAGCGATTCCGCTATAACCGGATTAACTTTGGCCGGCATAATTGAAGAGCCTGGCTGCACCTCAGGCAAAGCAATTTCAGCGAATCCAGCTCTGGGGCCGCAGCCTAACCAACGAATATCATTAGCTAACTTGATCAAACTGACAGCAATGGTCTTTAGCACTCCTGAAGCATCGACTATTTCATCGAGGGTTCCTTGAGCTTGAAAATGATTACTGGTCTCACGCAACGCCAAACCAAGACGCTTAGAAATTCGCACCAAAACTCTTCTGGCAAAATCTTGCCTGGTATTAATACCGGTGCCAACTGCTGTGCCCCCAAGCGCCACTTCTGACAATCGTCCTTGAGCATATTCCAAACGCAGTAAAGCACGTTCTACTTGTCCGGCGTAGCCTTCAAATTCTTGCCCCAATCGTATCGGAGTTGCATCTTGCAGATGGGTTCTACCGGTTTTAATTATCGGCATAAACTCAAGCGACTTTAAACGCAAGCTGCTCTCTAGTTTCAATAGAGCTGGTTTCAGCCTTTCACTAATAGCAATCAAGGCCGCAAGATGAATTGCGGTGGGAATGGCATCATTAGACGACATACCGTTGTTAACATGATCATTTGGATGCACTAAATTGCGATCGCCACGCTTACCGCCTAGAATCTCGATGGCTCTATTGGCAATTACTTCATTGGCGTTCATGTTAGTGGAAGTACCAGAGCCGGTCTGAAATATATCGACAACAAAATCGTGATCAAGTCGCCCATCAACGACTTCCTCGCAGGCAGAAATTATGGCATCAGCCAGCTTGCCATCAACATCGCCAAACTCTTTATTGACCTCAGCGGCACAAAGTTTGATTAGACCAAGAGCACGAATAAAGCAGCGCTGAAATTTCAAATCAGAGATAGGGAAATTGAGCACCGCCCTTTGAGTACTGGCGCCATAATAAGCACCGACAGGAACGTCCATTGCGCCCATAGAATCGCGCTCGACCCTAGTAGTAGTAGTAGTAGTCATAATCTTGCCGAACCTTCACAGTTAACTCTGCAATTATAATGACTTAGCAATGGTATCTAAATTAACTTAAAAGCCTAACTTAAAAGCCTAACTTAAAAGCATGCTTAAAAATTGTGCATAGTTTTAGTGAGCAAAGCAGCCGAGATCTTAAAGTCTAAATATGAATACTCTAAAGACGATTGTGTTAATGGGCATGCTCACCGCCTTGATAGTTGCGGTTGGTGGCCTCATAGGTGGGCGAGACGGGCTAATTATGGCCTTCTTCTTCGCCTTAGCGACGAATGTCTTAAGTTACTGGTTTTCTGCCCCTATGGCCCTGGCAATGTCCCGCGCCCAGCCCATTAGTGAGGCCGAGGCACCCGAGCTTTATGCCATAGTCGGACGCCTGGCTGAACAGGCGAAGATACCCATGCCTGCTGTCTATCTTATTGACGACGACTCACCCAATGCCTTTGCTACGGGGCGAGACCCTGAACACTCTGCTATCGCTGTCACAAGAGGAATCACGCAGCTTCTCACTAAAGTAGAGCTAGAAGCAGTTATAGCTCACGAAATAGGCCATGTTAAAAACAGAGACATTTTAATTTCAACTATTGCTGCGGTGTTAGCAGGCGTAGTGACAACAATTGCCCACTACGGGATGTATTTCGGCACAAGTTATGGCTCAGGCAATGACGACAACCGGCCACCTAATCCTGTTTTTGTCTTGCTCATGATCATACTGGCGCCAATTGCGGCAAGCCTAATAAACCTTGGCATATCACGCTCAAGAGAGTTCGAGGCTGATGCCACGGGCGCCAGACTATGTGGCAAACCTCTGGCCCTCGCATCGGCCTTAGCTAAAATCGAAAAGCTCAGTCAATTTAGACCAATGACAGCAGCAAATCCGGCCCTCTCATCACTCTATATTGCGCAACCAAACCAAGCGGGCTGGCTTATGAACTTGTTTTCGACCCATCCACCAATGCTCGAACGCATTATTAGACTACAAGAAATGAATGGCAACAATGAGCGCTAAGGTCCATCCCGAAAACTAGTCACAAAAACTAACCTAAGACAACAAACGCTTTAAGACTTTGCCGGTAGAGTTTTTGGGTATGCTATCAACGAAGTCAATCAACCGCGGCACTTTATAGTCGGCCATATGTTTTGTGCAAAAGGCCTTAACATCGCTTTCGCTGACACTACCAGGCTCTTTTAATACGATAAAAGCTTTGACGCGCTCACCCATGTACTGGTCTGGCACACCAATGACGGCAACATCTTGTACCTCTGGCATACGCAAGATAGCGGCTTCGACTTCTCGCGGATAAATATTCATGCCGCCACGAATGATTAGCTCTTTGCTGCGGCCCACGACAAAAACGTAGCCATGTTCATCGATGTAACCCAAATCACCTGTATGCAGCCAACCGTCTTTGATATTATCGGCAGTGGCAGTGGGATTATTGAGATAGCCTTTCATGATGTTGGCACCACGAATACAAAGCTCGCCAATATTTAAAGAATCAGAACTTACACCAGTATGAGAGTACTTGCCATCGCTAAACACTGCTACTTCAAGTCCTGGCATGGCCGGACCAACAGAGCCATACTTGCGTAAACTACTAGGATTAAAAGTCGCGATAACTGAACATTCAGTCAAAGCCCAACCTTCTAAAACCGGCACGTTTAGTTGCTGCTCGAGCTTTTTCATGAGCTCAACGGGCATAGATGAACCACCAACAAGACCCAGGCGCAAAGAGGAAAGCGAGCGCGGCGAACGATCTAATTCGAGGGATAGAAATTGAAACATAGTAGGCACAGCAGGCAATACAGTAATTCGCTCTGCTTCGATCAGATTGGCAAGTGTCGCAGCTTCAAAATGCTCAAGTAAGACCATGGTGGCACCTTGTTTAATAGTGCCAAGCAAGACCACAATTAAGCCGTACAAATGACAAAGGGGCAAAACCGCAGCTAGCCTGTCTTCGCTACAAACATCCAGTCGACAAGGATAAGTATTGACCGCAGTAAGCAGGTTTAAGAACGTCAGCATCGCCCCTTTAGGCTTACCTGTAGTTCCAGAGGTATAGACAATTAAGGCCAACTCTTCACTTGTATCAACAGCATCAGTAGCGAAGCCTAGCTGTGAGATAAAGGCCGAGGGTGATTGAGCAGAGAATGCCTTTTGCTCTTCTAAGTGCTCCAACCAGCAACTCATACCATGATCAAAGGTTTGATTGCTCAGTTCAACCACTTCATAAGCTGAAGTATTCAAAACACTACTATTATTATTCCCACCAAGGAGGAACAACTTTCGCAGCGGCAGTTGATTGAGTGTGTTCTGCACTTCTTGGCTATTGCTATTCTCACCGTCGAGAAAACGGCTGTGAGAAATTAGCGCTACTGATTGTGAATCAGACAAGACATGACCAATCTCTTCAGCCTTGAGCAATGGATTAATTGGCACCACTGTTGCGCCAAGAGCACTAATGGCAAAAAAAGCAGACAGAAACTCAGAGTGATTAGGAAAGTACAAACCAACTTTGTCACCACGAACGATACCATGCTCAGCTAGCAATTGAGCTAAATACAGAGAGCGTGCTAGAGCCTGAGAGTACGAGTAGTCAAGCTGGTTATGACGTAAGACTTTTTTCTGCTGGAATCTTAAAGCGGCCTCGAGCAAAAGGTCGAACAAGCCACCACCAACAATTGGCAATTTAGGGCACAAATCAATATTCTGCGCCGTGTTTTCGCGTTTCCGCACAGACACCTGCTCTTGCTCTTTAAGTTTAACCAGTTCAGCCATCTACATAGTTTAGGACATGACTGCCTCGAGAATGTCCTCACAGCGCCCGGGGAGAATAAGTCATTTTTAATCTTGGCGTTATAGCGCTAAGGCTCGTGAATTAACGAAAAGTCTACGGCAACAGCTCCAGCGCCTTCTTTTACAACTATCACCATGTTCGACTCTTTCAAAGCAGCTGAAGCAGAGCGCCAGAGACGGCGACCGCGGCTCTTATTGCTACTGACAAGATCGGGAAAAGGCTTATCTGCTAGCTGGCGTTTCAAAAGAGAGCCACTGGCAGACCTCTCAATAGACATTTTTGTCCGAGCAGGCAATTTATGCTTGGCTGCCAGCCTATAGCTAGAACCAGATTTAGTGACATAGCCTGGCACATAGGCCGTGAGACTGGCCGGATAGTTCAGAATTAGCTTAGAGTCGATCTTTTGCCGACTGAGTAAGAGCCCAATATTTTCTACACCTGGCGTTTCGTCAAACTGCAAAGCGCTTTCAGTCGGAACAATACAGTCTCGACCGCGTTTGACAAAATTATCAGTACCCGTTGCGGCTAGTGGAAAGAGAATGGACTTAGTGCCCTTACTGCCTTGGCGCATAATAATGTACACATAAGCATCAGCATTGGCAAATACATGAAAGCGAATCTGATCTCCGCTGCGAAACTTGCTCTTGTTATTGGTCTTGTAGACCTGTCCAGCGCGGTTTAGTTCAATAAAATAGGCGACACCCAAATTCTGTTTGGTTCCGGGCTTAACCAGCTGGCGCAAGTAAGCAGTGCGAGCCGAAACAGATCGCGAAAGCGATCTAGTATTAGAGTATGGCTTTAGCGGCGCCAGAGCAGAAGCGGCTAGACAATTGAATAACCAGGCAGCTGCAAGCAGTGGGCAGAAGAGCTTGCTGAACTTGAGCATTTACGACCTATTTTAGAATTTTATTGATGTTACTGGCGATATTGCTTTCGTTGGTAATACCAATCGAGTAGCTTGCCACTTCGCCATCGGGGTTAAGGAACACCATGGTTGGAATCGGACTGACGTCGTACTGATCCATTAATGGTTGTGAATTAGGATCGTCGACATCAACACGCATAAAAGTAACTCTCTCGCTATAAGTGCTCTTCACCTTTGCTAAGGCGCTATCTAGCTGCTTGCAAGGCTGACACCAATCAGCATAAAAATCGATAACCGTGGGCATTGCCGCACCACCTAAACCGCGAGTGCGACCAAGACCAAGCATGGCCGCAATCATTCGAGTTTGCGGGCCCGTCTTAGGCTTAATCATATGGCTGGGCATGCTCATCAAAGCCAAATTGGCTTTCTGGGCGCTCAAAGAGCCACGGCCTAAACGCACGGCTAAGCGGAAATGCTCACGGGCCTTAAGGTTATTCTTGCTCTTGAGATAAGCTTGACCCAACAAGAGATGCACGTCAGCATTCTTAGGATTGGCCGCTATTTTTGCTTCGAGATCATTTATTGCAGGCTCAACAGGCTTGTTGTTCTTAACAGAACTAGTTTTTGCAACACTACTTTTAGCCACACT
>JAGOSY010000006.1:27462-232676 GCA_018062085.1 bacterium
ACACTACTTTTAGCCACACTCTTGGCCGATACTAGACTTTGATTAGCTGCCGGCAAGCAATAAACCGGAGAACTCAAGCCGGTTAAAACAAAAGCAAAAAAGATACTGACCTTCAAACTTAGTTTTTCTTCTCTAACAGAAATCATGCTTACCTACTTTATTTGATTTGCACTACTTGCACTAATGTGGTTATCAATCCAACCAGCAACTTTGGTTATCACTTCATCGTTAAACTGATTCTCTTCAAAAATTAGGTGCTCAGCATTGGGAATTAACACAATCTCACGGTCTGGCGTCGAGAGCTTATTATATAGCTCGACAGTACCTTCAGGCTTGACCAGCTTATCTTCGCACCCCTGCACAATCAGCACTGGCTTGGCTGTAATTAGTTTCGCGCTTTTGTGATTTTGATTCATAAACATCTGAAACTGCATCAGCTCTTTTGGCGAAAGATCCATGCGAGCCACAGGATCTTTGCTCCAAGCTTCACGCAGTTCCGGTTTCTGCGTTGCCTGCTCAATTACCGATTCACCAACATTGAATGGCTTATCTTTGTTTTTCAAATACTTAATAGCTACCTTCCAACTACTTCGGCCTTGCTTGAAGCGATCTCCAGCAGGCACCGAAGAAATTAGACCATCAATTAATTCGGGATACATGGCTGTGACGCGTAAAGCTATTGCCCCCCCCATAGACTCACCGAGAAGAAAAACAGGCTTGTTAGGATTAGCCCGGCGAATCGCTATAAGACTGCGGCGAACATCGCTCAAGCAGCCATCAAAATCGCAGGTTTTATGTCCCTTTGAGGCCATGAAATCACCGAAACCACGAACATCAATGGCGTAAGTAGCGATACCAAGCGCCTGCATGCGCTTGCCAAACGCCTCATAGGTATCTTTATGCAAACCGAGGCCATGGATACAAAGCAGAACAGCTCGAGTTGGCACATTGGCATCACTCCAGACGATGCAAGGGGCATTGGCCCGTTTTATTCCTCTAGCCTTATCAGCTGCGGCATACTCTGCCTTGCGGTCTTTTTTTACAACATCAGAAGCTGAGCCGCCCAGTTCAACGGCCGCAGCGCCAGTCAGAGTGGGAAGAAGAACAGCAAATGCTGCTAGTAAATTAACGAATAGGCTCATGGGAAGTGATTTTCGCACAAATCCAATGACAAACCAGCAAAAACGAAGTTGTATATACCTCTTGCCAAAGTTTAGAAGAAAGTCAACTAAGAGTCTCTTAATAACGTAAAAGCACAAAAATAGAAGACACTTAGAGTGGAAACCCTTTGCCCGCCCATTTCTATCCTATATTCTCGACATATACGTCTAGACCTTAACTCACAGTGAAGCATTCTGCACTCGGCTATTGAACACCCTGTATATTCAGAAACAGAGTCAGCCGCACTCCGCCTGGCTGCAATCGAACGCGACCACATTAGAAGTGCCCATGATTGGAAAGCCATTGTTCTAATTGCCTGCTTTGTCTTTACATCCACCCTTGCTGACCGCATCATCTCTCTCAACCTAGGAGCTACAACCGTTTTTCTTGGTCCTGGGGGTGAGAATCTGGGCCTCGGCGCTGCCTTTATTTTCTTGCCACTGGTAGTTTTTGCTTTACCTCTCAGCCTGGCAGCTTCGTCTTTTTTCTCGAAAAAACTACTGCAATGGCTCAACTTCACTATTCTTGCGCGGGCGCTAATTCCACTAACATCAACCCTAGTAGTGGCCAAAGATTTTTTTGCTGGCTCACAGCCTGCAGTAGGAATAACACTGTCGACAATATTTCTATTGGGACAGCTAACTCTAGCTGCTACCCTCGTTCAATTGCGAACCTCAGCGTCTAGACCATTGCCCTATTTGAGTTTTATTATCGCCGCCTTCTTTGCCGGTCAATGGGCTGCTTTTTATATCGCACCGCAGGTGATATCACAACCAATTAGCGACTTTAGCCTCGGCCTGCTGTCGCTATATGCAATAGCTATTGGCGCCTCTTATTACGGCTGGAAGAGCTTAGCAAGATTCAAGGAAAGAGAAGATTCAGTTCGGCAAGTGATAGCCTCCGTAGAGCATCATTTTCCTAGTCAGGCCGCGGACATGCGCCCGTGGCAATTAGCTAGATTTTTGCTAGCTACAGTAGCCCTTTACTTGCCACTATTCGCTCCTATGTTCGTCAGTTTGCTTTTTGCAATCGAATGCAATCAAGCTGGCACTTTTATGATCAGCAATCTCAGCGCCTCGCTGAGCTTAGCCTGTGCCGGTGGTGCATTACTCTCGATTTTAATCAGCCGCCTTGCGCGCAAACGGGTGATATTGCAAGTTGTAACCTTAGCTTCTTTGGCGCTCTACCTACTTGGGGCATGGTCGCATACTTGGTTTATTTGTTATGCCACCCTAACGGCAATGGCTACTATCGCCGGTTTAATTTTGCCTGATTGGTATCATCACCTGCTCACACACCTATCGCCTAAGCAGCTTCCGCACTTCCTCGCGACAAAAGATACTATTTTAGTTCTGGTCTACGCACTTTGCAGTATGCCAATAGAACAGAATTTAGCGGTGGTATCAGGCCTCTATTTTCTAAAAGAATTAAACCTGCTAGGTGCCGGGCTTACAGCTGTAGCGATTTTGCTCGCACCTGTAGTTCTCAGATTTAGCAAATAATGAACAAGAACAACATCATTTTTATATTGGTGCGCCCAAATTTTCTCGGCAATATTGGCTCCACGGCAAGAGTAATGAAGAATTTTGGTTTTTCCCAACTACGCCTAGTTAATCCACCACGCAACTACCTCGACGCCGAAGCAAGAAAAATGGCAGTAGACGCTTTCGATGTACTTAAGCGCGCAAGAGTTGAAGATTCGCTCTCTAATGCCCTAAAAGATATAAATTTAGCCTACTCCACATCCGCTTGCCAACATCGCACAGAAGAGCCAGTGGCACTGGGACTGCTCGTAGAAAAAATTCACCAACTCGACTTAACCAATGAAAATAAGCTAGCTTTTGTCTTTGGTGATGAACGCGACGGCTTGACGAGAGAAGAAATCGCCCGCTGTCACGAACTCATTCTGGTTCCAACCGAACCAACATTTGCCAGTCTAAATTTAGCTCAGGCACTGGGGATAGTGGCTTACGAGCTTAGTCGCCTTTCTGGTTTGCAGAGCTGCCAGAGGTGCCCTTCTGAAATACTGCCATGTGGGGCTGAAGAAGATGAGCTGATGCAGCTCACTAGCGATCTTATGGACAAGGCCAACTTTTCGCGAAGGTATAACCGTGACCTGGTTGTACTTCAACTGCGCAACGCCCTACAAAAGATGCAACCAAACAAAAGAGAGTTTGATCTGCTGCGAGGTTTTCTCTTACGCCTCAACGACACACTAAACAAGATCGAGCGATAAGAGATGACAAATCGAGGATACATATATAAATTTGATTGAATTAAAAATGCTTTGGCTAGATCTACTTGCAACCCCGACAAATTTGGGCAGAAATAACTTTCAAATATGAGTTATTATCTTCTCCGCAGTTACTAGATAGTATGAAATAGTCAAGGTAATTAAGGAAATTAAGGAAGTAAGATATTGATGCGTCTTCGCAATGACCAGGCTCGACAAGCGGTTCCAACATTAGTTTGCCTAATTGCTGTGGCCTTAAGCCTTCCACTTGGCTTGACGGGCTGTAGTGAACCTACTTCTTCAACCACGTCGGGTAGCAGCAACAGTGATGGCAGTAATGGGGGGAAGTCAGACCCGGCTGCTCAAACAAAAAGTAGCGAAGAAATGTTCGTCACTGCGGCAGAAGAAAAGCGTTTTGTCACTGACTCGCCAGACCCCAAAGTCCCCTTCCCAGAAGCCGAATTCATAAAAGGGCGCAGACTTCTAGACCAGTCTAACGCTGCCGAAGCAGAAAAAGTCTTGATGAGTAAACTCGACGATGCCATCAAATCAGCAGCAGGTGAAACCAAACTTGGTCAGTACTGCGGTCGAATCACCACCGCTTTGCGCATGCAAGGCAAAGACAAAGAAGCGCTCAAGTATGCAATCTTGTCCGGTCACATTTTTTACAAACAACCAGCAGAGAAGCGCCCACTGCCACTTTGGTTCTTCTACCTACATCTGCACCAGGGCCTAGGGTATAAAAAACTACGGATGTTCCCAGAGGCCGAGAAACAGCTGCGTAAGGCCATCAACTTTGCCTCTAGCGCCCCTAGGGGACAGATAGACTGGAATTGGCACCGCTTGTGTCTAATCGAACTGATTGATACGCTAGGACATGAGAAGAAGACTAACGAAGCTAAAGTCGTCAAAGGCGAATTGAAAGCTCTCGAGGATAGCCACCGTTAGTCAAAAAGTAAATCTTGTGCAAACTAGTGCAGATTCAGTGTAGATTTTGGCGAATAAACAACTTAAACCTGTTCGTAAGCAGTCAATTCTAAACGAGCTTCTTAGCCACGAAGAGTGGGCGCGCATCAGAAAGCCAATTATTTCGGCTTTCCTAATTTTGCATTGCACTCTCAACTATTGCTACCTATTCAATAATCATCCATATATAAACAACGTCAATCACTTTTTCTTTGGCTACTATGCCTTTATGGGTCTAGAGCAAGCCTGGAATGTCTTTTCACCAGCTCCTCGCAGCACCAATCCGCACCTAACAGCTGTAGTTACATATCAAGACGGCTCAAGCAAACTATGGACCTACCCGCGCATGGAGCGGTTGGATTTTTTCACAAAGATTCCCAAAGAACGCTATCGCAAATTCTTTGATGACAATGCCGCCTGGAATATCCCGGTGGTCTGGCCTGATATCGCTCATTATGTTGCCCGCATCAGCTACTCTGACAAAGACAATCCACCCATTCTGGTGTCTCTAATTCGCTTTTCTTCTATGATTTTGCCTATGGAAGAAGGCCTGAACAAGCCTAACTTGCCACAATCAGATGCGAAAGTGCTCGGCGTTTATCCCATAACAGCCCAAGACTTGGCCGGGGTAAAGCACAAATGAGCATAGAAACAATTTTGCAAGCCTGGGATAGGTTTTGGTTCTCCGAAGTGTCACCACTTTCGGTGGCAGTCTATAGAATTTTTCTCGGTTTTCTCTGCGCTGCTTTTGTCTTACTACTAATACCCGATCTCTTTGTCTGGTTTGGCTCGCAAGGCATGTGTTCGTTTCAAGCAGTGGCTGACTGGAACAACGGTCATGCTGTTTTTCTCAATTTATTTTCTTTCTTCCCAGACAATGACCAATTTTTAGTGGTCTTTCACTTTTTCTTCTTTTTTGCCGCAGTAGCCCTGATGTTAGGTTTTCATGCACGAGTTGCAGCGACAATTTGCTATCTCTGCCTAACTAGCTATTACCACCGCAACCCTTTTATTTTTAACGCTGGAGATACTTATTTACGCGTATCAATGTTTTGGTTAATATTTTCAGCCTCAGGCAACGCTCTTGCCCTCACAGGTAAAAAGCAGCGCAGCAAGCCAGACGGAAATTTCAATAACTACAAAAAAGTTAGCATTTGGCCTCTAAGGCTACTGCAAATACAACTAGCCACGGTCTATTGGCATACTTTTTTCTGCAAAATTGTCGGTGGCCCCTGGATAGACGGCAGTGCCGTTTTCACGTCATCACGTATTGAAGACTTACAGCGACTACCACTGCCATTTGTCTTTGAACATGCCTGGACTATCAACTTTTTGTCATGGTCAACCCTCGGCATTGAAGGAGCCCTCTTTACCCTGATCTGGATTAAAGAGTTCCGCTACTGGGTAATTGCCATAGCTGTAATTTTCCATCTTACAATTGAATATCATATGAATATTCCGTTATTCGAATGGCTCATGATTGTTAGCTACGTTCTATTTATAGAACCAGAGCACTTGGCCTTCGCCCTAACTTGGATTCGAAAGAAATTGACCCCAAAAGCAATTTTGTAAGCCTAAACTCCATGCCTATCTTTAAGATCATTGACTAGTTCAACTAGATTAGCTTTAGTCAGCTCTTCTAGATGCCTATATTTAGCTCCATCAGCATCGTTGAGATGCTGGCGACTTTGAGCGGAGCACTTTTGAAATAGAGACTCTGCCAAGGCGAAATGTTTCTGGCGCTCTGCCTCTTCTTTTGAAGAATTGGCCCAAAGATAGTGCAGCACAGCCAGTTCATTGAGAAGAACTAGCTTCAAATATTGAACTTCGCTCTTATTCTCAATCTGCTTGGAGGCATCTGCTTGACCTAAAAGCTTGGCAATTTTATCGTAGCGATCTTGAGCAAATTGATAGTGACCACATTCACGTAAGCTCAGAGCAGCCAACTTATTAAGCATTACTCTTTCATTTAAGACATCTGGCCTAGCGCTAAGTGCCTTGTTACTATCTAAACGAGCGTCGGCATCATCGACAGTGTAGCGCGCACCATTAAAATCACCAGCAGCAAAAAGTACTTTGGCCAGACGAATACGAGCTGCGACGATGTCGTGGTCAGGGGCAGCCATTTCTTCTAATATGCGAATTTTATCTCGAAGGGCTCGCTCTTCTTTTTTAACTGTCTCTTCAAGCACAACTTTTCCGGCCCAACTGGAGCGCCAAGAATAGATGTAAAGCATAGCAAAGCACCAGGAAACAAGCGTTACTGATATCAGCCAGTAAAAAACAGTCACTTTTCGAATCTTTGTCTTCAACATATGTCTCACTAAACTGCTTACAATTTATATATTCACGGTAGGTACACTTACATATCAAGGTCAATCATATCTGACACTTAGCTAAAATCAGGGGCCCACAAGGCTTTTGCTAAAGTGCTAAAATCGCAACCGTTAAGTTTAATGGAGAAAGTTAATGGCTCTGTCAAAAGCTGTGTCAATTGCAACGTCAGCTCTTGCGCTGTCAGCTGTATTGTCTTGCCTTAATATCAACCAAGGTTGGGCCGCAGATGAAACACAATCAGATGACAAAGTTGCGGAGTCAGACAATAGCCAACCAGCGGCGAAGGCCGTTAACGAAAAGATTTTGCCACTAATCAATGATGCTTATAAAGAGATAGGCAGAGGCGAAGCGGCCAAAGCAGTCAAGACTTTGGTTAAGGCTCTGAATATTGATCCTAACTCAATTACAGCAAGACGCTACTTAGCATTTGCCCTGGTGCAGTCGAAATCTTACGTTCCGGCCCTCACCCAAATGCAAAAATTGAACAAAATCACACCCATGAATGCCTTCGACTGGTACGTCTTTGGCGAGGCCTATGCTGGCGCCGGAGCAACTGATCACTCTTTGAGCTGCTATGAGCAAGCACTATCTATTACTCCGGCTTACCACGCAGCTCGCGGTGGCTCGGTCAAAGCTTTAGTGAAAAAAGGCCTTTTTGCCCAAGCTCTTCAGCAAGCAGACAAAGGTGCTCCCTATGCCACAGACAATGTTGTAAAGAAATACTACGCATCGCTTCGGCAAGGTGTTCTTGATGCAGAAACCTATCAAAAGGAATCTGCGCGCTTAGGTTCGGCTGAAGGAGTTACTCAAGAGCAGATGGACGAACAGGCAAGCAAGCCTGTTTTGATTAACCCAAGTATGAGCGAAGGAGATAACTAACTTTCTAGGCAGCTCGGAATGCTTGACAATTATGTGCAAATGCCAATTAACCAGCATCTCCAACAGTTGACAGGCGTTTTTTTGACGTGCTAAGTTAGAGGTAAGGTTAACTTAGGTTAACTGCGCTTAACCTGCCCCGAGCATTTTCCTCAGGGGTGATTTATTGGCTTACCACGGGCAGAAATAAAAGAGATATGAAAGTATTTCTCGGCAAATCTGAGCATCAGCTAACGGACGGTAGATTTATATGGCCAAATTTGTGACGAAACGAAGAAAAAGCACCGGAGCAATGGCTGCAGAGTATGTAGCTACCATGTATGTACTGTTCTTGTTCATTTTCTTTCCAGTGTTAAATTTGGGAACCTGCGGCATGAGAGCCTTCTTTTTATGGTTCGCCTGCAACCAGGCAACGATGCTAGCCGCTAAAGCCAAGACTTTCAATACATTGGTCTATGTGCCAGAGCCCTCGGGCACTCCCTACCCTGGAGCCTACGCCACGGCCCGGGCCAGAGCCGCTCAAATTCGCAGTATGTTCCCTGGGGTAGACTGGACAACCAATGCTACTAACCCTGAAGTACGGATTATCAGAGCCGTCATTCCAGGTTCAGGAGCGCCGGCAGTAGCAGACGTAATCGGCCCAGCCACCCTCGGTCTAGGAAACATCCCCAACGTCGACGAATATGTCTGCACAATCAGAGTGACCATCAATGGTCAAGTTACCCCACTTATTCCTGTTCCATGGTTTAACATTCAGGGTCTATCTAGTCCTATGTTCATGACCGTCAGTTCAGAAGCCCAATTTGAAAATCCACCCGGACTGCAGTTCTAGAAGACAAAACAGTTAAATAGAGGTTGTAAACACAATGAACGAACGTAGGATACGAAATCAAAAGGGGGCGGCGGTAACCGGGCTTGTAATCGCACTCTTCTTGTTTATCATGTTAGCTGGATTCTTCGCTTTCGACTCAAGCCGCCTGCAGATGGCCCAAAGAGAACTGACTGCCACGTGTGACGCATCAGCTCTGGCCGGCACCGCCATGCTCACTTCCCTCGATATTTCCAATGACGATGCCACGGCATCTAAGTTGGGTATCGCCCAACAACAAGCCTGTGCTTACGCCCGCAACATGTTCCAAGCTGGCAACATGCTTGGCCAGCCGCTCAGTACTGCCAATGTAGTCAGCCCCTACAGTGCTGTGGCTGCTATCGGCAATCCTGGCGATTGCAATGTAATGATCTCACTAGCTGACCCCCAACAACAGTTCCTCGGGGTTGCTCCAGTCTTCCCAGATCGTCTCAACGGCCGCGCTATTATGTGCTACGCCGGATACACCTACAACCCTGTATTCTTGGGCGTGATAGGCGTTGGCAAAGTACTACTTCAAGCTAACTCTGGCGGTGGTCTACCTCAAGTAGATGCCGTTCTTGTTTTCGACTATTCCGGTTCGATGGATGATGCTACCAACGTTACCTTCATTAGAAGAACATGGGACTCGACGGTAGCATCTGCCGGTGGAGCCTCTAACGGGCGTATGGATTACTCGCAACTGACAGCCTCTGTACCAGCAGCTCTTGGTGATGGTGGTAGCGGTGCCGTTCAGGGTAACAATCATGGTGTCGTACACTACATCGAAGTGCCACCGCCTGGGGCATCACACCGCATGTCAGACTATCTAGTGCACGATTACGTCGCCCAACCCAACGGACTCACCATCAACGTACTGCCTCCACAAAGTCTACCAGCTGCTGATAGCGTGTACTCTATGGCAGCAAACAAGTACGTCTTCGATTTCAACTTGCGTGCTAACAGCTTGATCTATTGTCCGCCCGTTCCGAAAAATGGAGCACCAGCTGCGAAGTTCGCCAAAGAGTATGGTACCCCTCCAGGTAACTGCACCTTGGAGTACCCATTCGGCTACGGCAAGTTCTACAACGAGAGCAGTCCGATGGACTTCCTCGCTGGAGCCAACGTCAATGCGGCCTACAACACCAATGCACCATCTGCCGGATCGTTGATACCAGCCACAGAGCATCCTAGCAGCAGCAGTTTAGGTTCTTCCTTCCGTTATCCTGCATACGTCAACACAGGAGCAGACAAACACATATTCACAGACATAGTGGTCAATATTGCCAACCCTGGCACATGGCCTTACGCTCAACCGCTCAATGGCCCAGCCAACTTCGTCGGCTTCTCCAACTTCCAGTTCCCAACTCAAGAGCCAGACGTAGCCCTTGCTGGTCAGACATTCAGCTTTGAGAACATCGGTGTGTTGACAGAAGCAGCCCGGGGCAACCTTGATACACAAGGTGGCACCAACTATTTCGTTGATGCCCTCCTCGATAGAGGTTCGGTTTACACCACCACTAGTGGTACTTTCGCCAGCAAACAGCCAACCGGTATGACCAGCGCTCATCGCGGTGCCAACTATCAGAAGGCCTACCAGAGATTGGCCATGCTCTATTCGCAACCGATCGCCACAGCTATCGATGGAGCCTACGGAGGTTTCTTCCAGAAGATCAACACGCTGACCGACTGCCGCTTTGGACTAGTTGGCTTCTCCAACTCAGCCCTATCACTGGCGAGCGCATCAGGCCCGAACTTCACATCTCAGGGATCTGCCCACCAGACAGCTCCTGACCAACCCAACAGCTACTTTGCCTCGACTCAATACATAGGGCGGCCTATAGGAACTCGGTTCCATTCGAACAACTTTGGTGGTCCGGAATACACTATGGCTATCTCTGGCGGGGCGGGAACCGGCTTTAGGCAGCCGCGAAGGGCTCTATCGAAGCCAGAAACACAGGTAAACTCTTATAGAGGTGTAGTCGGCGGTCTGCAAAGTTCTACACTGAGCGCAGTCTGTGCTCCTTGGTCGGCTCTGGCAAGTAATGCCGCAGCTAACGGTCTAGAAAATGGTACTCCACTAAGCAACACTGCCACTGCTGAAGCCCTGACCACAGCTCGAGCGATGTTCCATAACGGCGCTAGCTACGACATCGCCACACTGGCCAACAACAGACCAGCGGCGAAGCATGCCATTGTCTTCTTCACAGACGGTGTGCCCGACGCTGGCGACGCCGGACCAACTTTGACCCAAGCTCAAGGTTGCAAGGGTGAAGGTATTGCCGTGTTCACCATCGGACTAGACGTAACCAACAACCCAGTTCTGCAATCTTCACAGGTAGACTTCCTTGGCAACCTACCATCTGGGTTAGCTGGTGCCTCCGGTAACGGCGGCAAGCTATTCCAATGCGCGAATGCCAGTACTGTTAGAGATTCGTTCTCTGCTGTTGCTCGGCGTCTAACTCAAGGTCAAAGATAAGGTCAATTACACACTAAAAACGAAAACCGGTCTGGAAACAGGCCGGTTTTCGTTTTTAGTTTCACCCTCACTTCACGCAGGGTAGGTATGTTAGTAGATGTATACGTGTAACCATCCTTTTCAGGAGGCGGTTCGGTGGTTAATAAACCAAAATCGGTACCTTCAAGTCGTAAGTTGCTCCGAGAGCGGCTTAAAGGTATCACTGCGATCGAGCTAGCTGCCGTAGTTTCAATTTTAATTGTTATCTGCGCAATGGCTCTCAACATTACCGTTTTAGTCTTCGCGGCTGACATGTGCGATAGAGCATGTAAAGACTGCGCGAGGGCTGCCGGTCAACAAGGTACTGTAGGTCAAGCGGTTTCTGCAATGCAAGCAGCCCTAGGCACTCACCCCTATGACGGCACGGTGATTCAATCTCTCAATGCAGAATTGATCACATATGAAGACTATGGCGCTGGCAACGGCGCAGGTCAGACTACTACTACTGGCACCAGCGGTCCCATTGGTACCACTTCAACTAACAGCGGTACTATTGGAGGCGCAATTCCACCTCCCGGTGCAGGCGGAGCAGGTTCATCGCCTGGTCCATTTGCCAGCGTTAGAACCACTCTAATCGCTCGCATACCAGCACCTATGGTGTTCTTCAGTCTTGACATGGGTAGTGAAGCTTCAGCCCAACAGGGCGTGGCACAGGGCCTAATTCGTTTCCAGAGCTTATATACCTATCCAATCACTAACACAGCTGGTCCGGTTTCTATCGGTAACACAAGCAATTCCACTAGTTCTTCCAGCACTTCAAGCACCTCTAGCGGCACTGCCACCACTGGTGCCCCTGCTGGCCCTGGTGGTCCTAGTGGCCCTGGCACCCCTGGTACTGGTGGTTTGCCTGGTGCGACCAACGCTGGCCCTACAGGCCCAATTGGTCCTGGTGGCCCTCTTGGTCCCTTAGGTCCTAACGGCCCTGGCGGTCCTCAAGGCCCTGGTGGTCCCGCTGGCCCTGGTGGTCCTTCTGGACCTGGTGGTCCTCTTGGCCCTGGTGGTCCTTCCGGCCCTGGTGGCGTAGGCGGTCCTGGTGGTCCTTCTGGCCCTGGTGGTCCTGCTGGTCCTGGTGGTCCTGCTGGTCCTGGTGGCCCTTCTGGCCCTGGTGGTCCTTCTGGCCCTGGTGGTCCTTCTGGTCCTGGTGGTCCTAAAGGTCCTGCTGGTCCTGGTGGTCCTTCTGGTCCTGGTGGTCCTTCTGGTCCTGGTGGTCCTTCTGGCCCTGGTGGTCCTTCCGGCCCTGGTGGTCCTTCTGGTCCTGGTGGTCCTAAAGGTCCTGCTGGTCCTGGTGGCCCTTCCGGCCCTGGTGGTCCTTCCGGCCCTGGCGGTCCTTCTGGTCCTGGTGGTCCTTCTGGTCCTGGTGGTCCTAAAGGTCCTGCTGGTCCTGGTGGTCCTTCCGGTCCTGGTGGCCCTTCTGGTCCTGGCGGTCCTTCCGGCCCTGGTGGTCCTAAAGGCCCTGGTGGTCCTAAAGGCCCTGGTGGTCCTAAAGGCCCTGGTGGACCTAAAGGTCCTGCCGGTCCTGGCGGTCCTTCTGGCCCTGGTGGCCCTTCCGGTCCTGGTGGTCCTTCTGGCCCTGGTGGCCCTTCCGGTCCTGGTGGTCCTAAAGGTCCTTCCGGTCCTGGCGGTCCTTCTGGCCCTGGTGGCCCTTCTGGTCCTGGTGGCCCTTCCGGCCCTGGTGGCCCTTCTGGTCCTGGTGGTCCTAAAGGTCCTAGTGGTCCTGGTGGTCCTTCCGGTCCTGGTGGCCCTTCCGGCCCTGGTGGTCCTTCCGGCCCTGGTGGTCCTTCTGGCCCTGGTGGTCCTTCCGGTCCTGGTGGTCCTAAAGGCCCTAGTGGCCCTGGTGGTCCTTCCGGCCCTGGTGGTCCTTCCGGCCCTGGTGGTCCTTCCGGCCCTGGTGGTCCTTCCGGCCCTGGTGGTCCTTCCGGTCCTGGTGGTCCTAAAGGCCCTGGTGGTCCTGGTGGTCCTTCCGGCCCTGGTGGTCCTTCCGGTCCTGGTGGTCCTTCCGGCCCTGGTGGTCCTTCCGGCCCTGGTGGCCCTGGTGGTCCTTCCGGTCCTGGTGGTCCTTCCGGCCCTGGTGGTCCTTCTGGTCCTGGTGGCCCTGCCGGCGCAGCTGGCCCTGGTGGTCCATTCGGCCCTGGTGGCCCTGGTGGTCCTGCCGGTCCTGGTGGTGCTAGTGGACCTGGTGGTCCTGCCGGTCCTGGTGGTCCTTCCGGACCTACTGGTCCTTCCGGACCTACTGGCTCGTACGCAACAGGCGGTTAGAGCCTGAAATGCTTACGAACTAGGCTAAGCGCTGCCTAGAGCAAAAAAAACGGAGCAATAAACAAAAACCCTGGCACTGCACGCCAGGGTTTTTGTTTTTCTACAAACGAAAAAAGAATCAGTTCTTTAAATCTTCAGCTTTAACCTGATAAGAAAAATACACTTGCTGGTGCGTATGCTCAGGCTGCTGATCACGATAGACCCACTGCGAGGAGTGAATCGATGGCATAGGCGCGGAAACAAATATAAAGGTAACGCGCACTGGCACAGTGCCACTGTCACCACTATTATTTGCCCGAGCATAGTACCTTGCGATCATCGGCCGAAAGCGCTTGTAAATCGAGCTAGTGATACGGTCTCCCAGTATGTTTCGCTGCTTTTCATGAATAAAGCGCTCACTTAAAGACAACTTTTCCATACGGGGAAATTCAACAGCTTTAAGAGTGCCATCTTTTAGTTCTATTATGCAGATAGTATGCCAATTGCTAGAACGCAAATCAGGAGAAAACACTCTCCATGCCTGCCTCATACCAAGCGGAGCGCCAGCAGATAATAAATTTCCTTTGTACTCTTCCGGCACAAATGGTAACTCAGCAACACCAACCATAGTGGCTAAAGTTAGGAAACCAATAATTACCAAATTGCAAGCAACTAACTCTAAAGTTCGCTTCGCACCATGAGGCGATGAACATAAATCGTCCACGGGCGAACATTTTAAAGCCTGATCGTAAGAGAGCTCAAAATCAGGTGACAATTGCGCCGCCGGATCATTATCCGACATACAATTCATTGATAACTAAAATAACTTGGTTCATAATCTCAATGATAAACTTGCAGATAGATCATTAGCAACTGTCTAGTTCAGGGCAAGTTCTGGGTAAGTTCTATGTATTAAGGTAATTGATTCTTTGGAATGCTGGAGGGGACAGTGCAATCTACATCTTCTAGCAAACGAAAATTTTCCTTTCGTGAAGCATGCAATTACTCATCCGCAGAACGCCCGCTAACGCTTGCCCACAAAGCGCTTATATCAAGTTTTCTTTTGACATTTTTTTTTGTAATTGGCAGCTGGCTGTTACCTGAATGGACACCATCAAAGAGTAGCATCACAGATTACACCGGGCCAATCATGTTCCTCACCGGCTGGACCCAGTATTGGAGCTTATTTTGCCCAGAAGTTCGACAAATAAATTATGACCTTTCTGCTCTAATTGAATTTTCTGACGGCACTATTAAATACTACGAATTTCCACGCATGCAGAAGCTTGATCTAGTCACTAAGTTCAAACGCGAAAAACTGCGTAAGTTGTTTGGTGATAATATCTCATGGCCGAACTACGCTCAGTTTAGACCTAGTATTTGTCGTTACTTAGCCCGAGCCAACAACGATCCAAATAATCCTCCAGAACGCGTGACAATGCTCTGGAACTCAATCGACACACCGCCTCCTGATAAAGCACATTTTTGTTATCGTGACGAATTACCTCCTCACAGCAACAAAGCAATTTTGTTCAGCTATAAAGTCAACCCCGACGATCTTAGATAGAGTGCTAGATGACAGTTCCTTCTAAAATAGCTCCAACAGAGTCTTTACAGCAGTTGCCCCAAGCAGCTGAGGTTATATGTAAGTGGACCGAGGCTTGGAATAGATTTTGGTTTGAACCAACTACACCAGTGGCGATGGCAATTTTCCGCATACTTTTTGGCATGATTCTGCTTGAAAATATGCTTGTACACTTGCTCCCAGACTTCGACCTCTATTACGGCAAAAACTCACTGATCCCAATTAACGACATGATGAGTCTTTATTGGCATAGTAGTTACTATTTCGATTTGATGGCGGCACTGCCAGCCGATGACAAATACATCTATGGTGCATTTTGGGTAATGGTGGCAGCGACGGTCATGATGACCCTAGGCCTCTGCACCAGAGTGAGCTCATGGGTAACATTCTTACTACTAATGTCATTTGGCGCGCATTTCCAACTCAATCAAAATGCTGGCGACAATTATTTGAGGCTTGCCACCATGTGCCTGGCCCTCTCAAATGCCGGTGACGCTTTCTCATTAGACAACTTAATTAAGGCCAGTCGTCAAGATTGGCGCATTACTGGCTTCGGCGCTCGGCTTTCGGCCCCTTGGGCACAGAGATTGTTACAAATACAAATCTGTATCGCCTACGGCCATACCTGGTATTCGAAGATGGAAGGCACGACCTGGAATGACGGGACCGCCGTTTACTATGCCGTTCGCTATGACGACCTGATGCGTTTTCCGATCCCCCATCTCTTCGATCAGTTGCCAATCTATATGCTTTTGACCTGGGGCACTCTGGCCATTGAATTTGCCTTATTTACATTTATCTGGTGGCGACCAGCTCGATACTGGGTTATGGCCGCTGGCCTCGCCTTGCACCTTGGCATTGAATATTGCATGAATATTCCCATGTTTGAGTGGTCCTTCATGCTCACTTACATACTCTTCGTCTATCCTGAAGATTTGACCAAGTCATGGAACTGGGTAAAAGCAAAATTCAAAGAACGCTTTGGGGAGCCTTACCGGTTGGCTTTTGATGGCTCATGCATCCTTTGTATAAGAACAATTGGGCTGATTCATCGTCTCGATATATTTGGCCGCATCAAGCCCCTCGATCTTACAGACAAAGCCAATGACGAAGAACTCGAGAGAGTAAAACTAGATAGGGCCCGAGCGCAGTCCGAGATATTGCTGCAAAAGCGAGACGGCAATTGGCTTGGTGGCTTCAAAGCGTTTCGCTTCATTAGCTTGCGCACCCCGCTTCTCTGGCCCCTCGCACCGGTGCTCTTTGTTCCTATTATTAGCTTCTTTGCCGAGTTGATTTACAAAGCAATAGCGGCCAATCGCAAGCTGATTTTGGGCTCGCCTAGCGAGGTAAGATAATGGTCGCTACAATTTTCAAAATACTCCTTTTGCTGGCAATTTTTATTGGCGTAATTGGCTCAACCTACCCGAAGCAACGGGACGCCATTCAAGAAGAACAGGCCAGCAACTACGACAACGGCTTGATTCGGCAAGCCCTGAGCACCCAGAAGAAGTATGAAGAGACAATCAAAAACGAAGCAAGTAGCACCGATGAACGTCTTGCTGCAGGAAACGCATATGCGGCAGCCCTAAGCAGCCAACAGCGTTTCGAAGAAGCAGCTAAAATCTATCAAGACCAACTTGCTCTAACATGGGGCTTGGTTAACAATGCCTACAACCAAAAGTGGGCCGATGCCAGCATGCATTTAGCTGGAGCTCACCGCAATTTAGACAATCAACCGGCAGCTCTGGTTTGCTACGATAGCGTACTGAAGCATGATCAGCAGTTTTTACCCGCTAATGACCCCCGCATTGCCCGTGACTTAAACAATATGGGTCTAATGCACTACCTCATGGGCACCGGTAAAACAGCAGCTGCAGAGCGAAAAATTGAATTTAAGACCTCCCGTGATTATTTAGAGCAGTCTCTTGCAATCCTCGACAAAAACAACCAGGGCACCTCAGCAAAAGCAGCTGCCACACTTTGGAATCTCGTGCTTACATGCCGTGATCTCGATGATAAAAGTGCTTCTGAACAGTATAAATTGCGCGCTCAAGCAATAGACAAATCTTTCAATCGTGTCTGTAGAGAGCCCTAATTTAGGCCTAAGTTCGCTGCACAATTTTACTTGCGCAGTTTGTCTGTAGAAAAGCTCACGCGAAAACCGAGATACTCGTATGGCTCATGGTTAGCAATTTCATCGCTATTCAAGGGCGAGCAACTATCCATAGGCGAGTAAAACTTTTCGATTATGGCAATGATACCGTTAGCCTTAAACAGATCGTGCACTTCTCCATCCTCCACTAATATAAGTGATGGAGGGTGAGGAGAAAGCGCCTCTACTCTTAAGTGATCGTACATTGTTGCCTCAAAATGAGCCAGCCGTGCAATCTCCTCCGGAGTGCCACGCTCGTGCAAAACCTTTAAGGTACGAAGAGGAAAGCCCCAGACCAGAAAACCTGGCGTGCGACGTAGTTGTGTCAACAAAGGGAAGGCCGGGCTTATCTGCTCAGAATAAATCCATACTCGATCACGAGCAGCACTTGCCTCTTTTACTGTCTTGCTAAAGAAAGAGAGATCTCGCTCAAAACCAAAGCCATAGTATCCTAACTCACCAAGCGAAAAAGCGTTGCCCTTGGTTAGCTTCAAGGCCGCAATACTAGACGAGAGGAAGCAAACTGTAGCCAAGGCCAAAGTAGTTAGCAGCACTAAGGCTTTCCTATGGAGGCGAGTTGAGCACCAAGCAGCAAACTGTCCAGATAAGACCTTAGCCGGACGGCAGGCCCGGATGTAGCGACTGCAGGCAAGCAATGAAGCTATAACCGAATATGCAACCATCAAGATACCTTGATGACTAAATAGTGTTCCCGAAAAAACGAAATAACCAAAGCCAAAAGCGGCCATTAAACACATTAGCCGTGTCATCAAACAGTGGCCAGCCACCGGCAGGGCTAGAACAAAAAATACAACAAAGGCATAGACCAAATCGCGACGATCGGGAGACTTGCCAACATAAGAGAGATCATTGTTGAAATACTCAAAGGTGAGCTGATTAATGCTTGAAATTGGACCTAAATATTCAAACACTACAGATGGTGCCAACGAGAAAACCAGTAGGCAAAGCAGAATCAAACTAAGTAGACAGGCCAGAAGCTCGGCTGCGAAAAAACGGTGCTTAAGCTTAGCCAGGGAAATATCACCAAGAGCGAACAAACAAATAAATTCGACGGCCACTAAGGCCAGCAGAAAGACGGGGTTGAGCAATAAGCCTAGAGCAGCAAGAAAACCAATTAATACAGGCTGAAGTCGCTTCCTAACTGGGTTTATTGCAGAAATCGAGAGATAGCGCTGGGTTAAATATGGCAAAAAGAGCAAGAAGAACAGCACGCTCTCTTGGCCAAAGCAATTAATGAAATAAATTAGCGACAGAACCACACCAAAGACAATAGCCGGCAGACAAAACTGCAACGTCTTAAGCCTCTGGCTCTGACCGCGCCCACACTGAATGATAAGCAAAAGTGATAGCAGAGTAAGCAGCACTCCCATGAAATTAAAAATCGTAATTGGATGAATAAAGATTATTTTCGAAACTAGTGCTGGCAAGCTGGATAAGTACAAAGCAAAGGGCGAAGAGTTATCTAGAAAATCAATATATGGCAGGGCACCGTCAGCAATCTGAATGCCGCAAGAGAGGCGCATAGCAGCCTCTGCTGGGATCAGTAATTGGTGCACAGAGAACCAGCCAGCCAATAATGCCGACAAACAAAGAGTAAGTAGGCTAGCAAGAAAAAGATTAAAACTAAGCCTGTTCATCTAGCTCTTCACCTGTAACTTATAGGCGGTATAACCAGCTACATCGTCTATCTCTTTATAGTTCTTGAGATACTGGTCAAAATTGTATGGGGCCAAATATTCGGCTGCAGGGCCATTCTGTATGAATATCAAAACAGGTTTGTTTTTGGCGATATCTTCAGCGTACTCTTTGACTATGCGGTCCTTAAATGAGAGCAACCTGGTATTTTCAGGTGTAACTTCTCTCACATCTTTGATGTACTGCAATACTGAAAGAATACAACAGTGTAGATGCCTTGAACCAGGCTTAACGCGCAACTGAGTAGTCGGTGGAAAGCCAGGAGCCACAGCGTTGCCAATGAAAATCACCCGGTCATGGGGCTTGGCTTGGGCCAATATTATGGTTGCAAAAGGTGAGTCGATATCAGAATACGGCGAATCGCCAGAGTAACCAATAGTGCTGAGAAGAAAATTCGGCTCACTTTTGATCTTATCGTACTCTTCTCGAGCGTTGATAATCGACAGCCCAGCTATTAATACGAGCAAACTCAAACAGCTGATAAAGAAGCTCGAAGATCGCTTGTCACTCTCTACATTCGAACGGCCAATGAAATCAATTATGACAGCAAGAAAGGCCGCGATACCTCCACAGATAACAACTACAGCACCAGCGAAGGCAGGTATGTCTTGATAGGCCCAGCCCTTAAACTGCAACAAATAGGGCACCACCCCGGAAAAAGCAAAAGCGGCACAACAGCCAAGAAGTGGATAGCGACGAGAGAACGCAAGAGCAAGAAGAGCAGCAATAGTAAGCAAGAAGAAAACGCCACGTTTATCTGGGGCACCAAGGCTACTGACCAAAGATGTATCCCAAAACTGATAGCCCGCAGCAAAGGCCGGCACAAGAAAACCAAAATAATTGTCTTTTACTGCCTGGGGCAAAAACAAGAAGTGCGCTATATAAAGGAGGGCAAAGCCCAGAGCGGCAAAATTTTCAGGTACTAAAAGTTTTCGCCAGCGTTCATGCTTGGACGCAGCGAGAAGCAAAAAGAGCTCTACACAAACAGCATTGAAAAGGAAATAGTGCTTAAGACAAATACCAATACTGGCCAATAGGCCAATCAAGACGGCCTCACGTATAGTGACTGCCGCACCCTGATAGCGGGCAAACCGCAAAAACAAAAAAGGGAAGTAGAGCAAGACAAAAATCTGCTCTCGCTGTCCAAAATCAAAAGTCAAAAAGAAATTGAAATACAAAAGGCCAAAAATCAGACCCAAATTCACAAACAAGTTTTGCTTGTCGCGACTAAGTTTGGTGACAACAACATAGGCACAAAGGGAGGAAGAAAGGAGCAGAAGGAGACACATGAAAAGGTTGAAAGCTAACGTCACTGGAATATTGCAAGCAGAAGATAGAAGCGCTGGAAACAGGTCTAGATACCAAATTAGAGGCGGATTGACATCAAACATATCGACGTAAGGGAGACCACCAGCGGCGATCAGCTGGGCACACTGCAGGTGCAAAGCTGGGTCCCAACCAATGCGTAGCGGATGCAGTAAAGCAGAGAAGAGCATACGCAAAGATAGGGTGGCAATCAGAACTACAGCAAAAATCGTGGGATATTGTAGCCTTTTCACTTTTTACTTCTTACATTTAAATTGTTAATCGGTAGGTGCTTACTGCATTTGAGTAAAACGCAACTTCCGCCTATTGGTAAACACTTCCAAACGCCAACCAGAGGTGATGCCGTTACCAAGAATTGGACGTTCTGACGTGCCTGAAGTAAATCCACTTCGGGTACTAATATCAACAATCTGAGCAGGGACATTGGAGGCTTCTATTAGTCCTAACTTCACACGCTTCAAACGGATGTTGCGAGTATAAGTCTCTGTCAAATTATTGCTGTTGTTTGGATCAAACGGTTTGCCAACGACGTCACTAGCGTTGTCTAAATAACTTGAATCAACTTGGCTGATCTGTGCTGTTGAAAATATGCAATTGCCTGAATTGACTGCAAAATACATTTCAACATTATGACCGTCCACTAGAGCAGAAACTTTGAAATAGCCATTCTCAGCAGTATATGGAATCTCAAACTCAGGCCGCTTAAAATCTTTCGGGGTAGGGCCAAGCAATGTGTACTTATCATTCTGCCCCTGAGCGCGCCTAGTACTGGCATAGGCCGGATCTATAGCGGCGAGGGCAACGCCAGATAAAGCGCTAGCCTCGCTACTAGGAAAACGCTGCAGGACATTGCGGTAGCCCGAGCGAGCCTCGTCTATCTTGTTTAGGCGCTGGCTGCAGACGGCCAGCACATATAGTGCCCGGGGATCGCGCGGGCGATTGACCGCTGCTGTCTTAAGCAGCGGATAGGCTGATCTGTATTGACCAGCATTGAAAAATTTCATGCCTGCCTCAAAGGGATTTTTGAAGCCGACCAAACGTTTGATAGTTAAAGTGCCTTTTTTTGTCGCCTCATTTATTGGTTCTTTCGTTGGTTCTTTCGTTGGTTCTTTCGTTGGTTCTTTCGCGGCGGCTGGAGCAACATAAGCAACATTCGAAAACTCAAAATAGTCGGCACCAAGCACAGCCAAACTTGGCTGTTTGCTAGAAATCTGGATTGGAAAAGCCGCCCGAGTCATGGTGCCAAGCTTAATATCATGCAAATAATAGTCGTCTTTAGATTTTACGGCTGCTTCAGGAAGCTTACTTTGCTTAGCAATGTCGATACCAATGACACTATTGGCCACCGAAGTATCAACCACGAATTTCACTTTAACTCCCGATACCAGAGCATCGACAACTGGCTTGCCCTCTTGCTCTGAAACATTGAGTACCAATTCAACTGGCAGTTGATCTACTGTTATGCTCTTTAGCTTAGTTAAACTCCCACCAGGTAGTGGTTGGCTAGAACTACTGCTATTAGGACTGCGGCCACGCATTCCCGCAATAGCTCTTTTAGAAAGTTCTGCAGCTTCACTATCAGGAAATTTTGCAATAACATTTTGATAGGCTGTCATCGCAGCATTGATTTGGCCCATGCGGTGATAGCACAAGGCTTCGTAATAGAAAGCTCGATTGTCATAAGAATACAAACTCTGCGAACTCTTAAGATACGGCAAAGCATCTTTGTATTTCTTCGAATTGAAAAGATTGCGTCCGCACTCAAAAGTACTATTGTCCTCAGCCTGAGCGCTACTGATTGGCAAAAGACTAAGAACTAGCAAGAGTGCCAGCCTAACAGGCAGAAGTGAGAGAGCCGAGAGAACTTTAGGCATTAGCCCTCCAAAGAAAGATCAATAAAATTTAGCGAGCGGTGCCCCAGATACGATAGTAATGATCGTCTGTACGAGGATTATAAATCAACCACTCATTGGTCACCGTCACCCTATCATTGGCGATGCGCTTGCGAAACTTTAACCGGTTGATTTCTTGTAAACCAGGATGGCCAGGATACTTGGCTTGAAACCAACTTTGAGCCTCACCAACCCAAGCGGTCTTGTATTGAGATTCATTCAAGGGTTTAGCTTCGTGAGGATATTTGAAACGCAAATAGGCCTCATATTGAGTACCATCAACACGCTTGCCTTCAAATTCGGTGGCGCGATTGAAGGGCTCATCAAAAGCTGCAGTAAATACCTTCTCAGGATAGAACTTCATTTTTTCTTCAATGACGCCCTTAGTGTAGAAGGCCATTCCTGCAACTGCCAAAATTAAGGCAGCAATGAAAAGAATCGATTTCTTAGGAGACACCAGCTGATTCCTCACTTAATACAGGAAATTACATGATTGCCAGAAGCCTTTTCAGCTATTTCACAAAGGCAACCGTAAAACTGCGCCATAGGCGAATACACTGCATATAGACAGCGAAAGTTAGTAGCTATAAAAGTTTAGCAGTTATTGCCGAACTGCACTTCAAGCAAGCAAGATTTCCCGGCACTTTGAATCTCGCAAGCGCCAAATAGCGCCATCGGTGACAAAGTGGTGGAAATTAATACAGGCCTGAATCACCGTAGCAGTCCAGACGAAACCAAAGCCATAGTTCTGTAAAAGGCTGGGAAGTCCTACATAGACAAAGATTCCAGCCATAATTACGATTCCCCAATATTTCATAGCGGCAGGGCTGACGAACTCGCTCAGTAAATGACGACTAACTTCAGTCATTCGACCGCGGCTCTCTTCCAGACCCTTCTCTTTCAGGTAGAAACCAAGAGAAACGGCCAAATACTGACTACCATGGAAGAAAGGCGGACCGTACAACCAAACTATAGAATTGGCCATACCCGTTGACAAGCCTATGCCTAGAATCGAAAAAATAAGACAGAGTGTGGGCAGTGGAATTAGCTTTTTTTCCACGATAAATTTGCGCACAACCACTGTAACAAAGGCCAAGGTCATGACTATGAAAGCAATTTTTGTGACACTGACAAGCTGATAGGGCAGGCCGTAAAAAGGTAGCTTAACACCATAAAGATTGTCGGGTGAAAGCTCGCGGTAGCACAAGATTCGACTAATTACGTAGGCCGAAAATGAATGCATAAACCAACGGTAAGTCTCGCGCTCCCAGGGTTTGAAGAAATATCCGCGCTTATAGCAATATATAAGCGAAATACCAAAAGTTTGACCAACATAGTGCTGGAATACCCACATCAAATGCAGATAGACGCAGAAGCCTGCTGCCTTTGGATAAATCAGACAAAGAGAAAACATAAGAAGCGACAGCCATGGCAAGTAATAGGCATAGAGCTTAAAACGCTGCCTATTTTCTTCAGTTGAATAAATGCGCACATAAGTGGCAATCGTGTGGGAATCAGCAAATAGATAGGAACCAAAGGTGCTGAGAAAGAGCAAGAAATAGGCTGCAGAACCTGCCATACCGCCAGCTGCCGGATCAATAGTATCCCAGTGAAACCAATAGATCTGGAGGGCAAAAATGAGCCAGAGAGCACCACCGAAAACAAATACAGAATCAAAGACTGGATTGACTATCCAGCGAGTATTTGCCGCTTTTTCTTCGGTTCTTTCTGGAGCCGGCCTAGCGTCACCATCAAATTGAAATGTAGTGCTAACCAAGTCTAACGGCCTCCGTCATGGGCATCAGATACAGGAACGCTTTACGCCAGTAAGATCTTACGACAGCGAGGATCGCGCAAACGCCAAATGGCAGCATCAGTAACAAAGTGATGGTAGTTGACACAAGCCAGTACTAGACCAGCTACTAGCGAATAGCTGAAGCCAATCTGCATAAAGAAATGAGGAATTCCAATATAGAAGAAGCAACCAGAAAGAACCACGAGACCAAGATACTTCATACCCGGAGAACCAAGAGCAGACTTGGTGATACTCCAGGTATCCATGCCCTGAGGCATACCGCGCTCTTTAATGTAATAGGCCATGCAGACCGCGAGATACTGGCTGCCATGGAAGAAACCAGGCACATAGAACCAGAACATTGAATTAGCAGCATCTTGGCTGAGACCGAGACCAGCCACTGTTGCAACAATCATAAGTGAAGGCCAAGGCATAAACTTGTTCTCTTTAAAATACTTGCGAGCAAGAAGTACTACAAAGGCAATGGTCATGCCGACACAGGCAAAGCGTGAGATAGAAAATAAAACTTCTGGCAGTGGTCCCCAGAAAGGCAAATCTACGCCAAACCAATTGCGTGGGCTGAATTCCTTAAAGGTGAGGAAACGAATAGTGGTGTAACCCACAATTGAGAATAGGAACCAGCGGAAGATTTCTTTCTCAATATTGTTGAGCATATAGCCGCGTTTGTAGCAGTATATGAGAGCTATACCAAAGGCTTGAGCAACATAGTGCCAGTAAACAGTGATCAAATAGATATAAACGAAAGCACCAACTAGACCAGGAAGAGTCAGACCCATGATGAACATGGGAATGGTGGAATAGGCTAGCCAGGTACGGTGAAATTTAAACCTTGCTCGGTCTTCGTCACTTCCCCAAATTCGCAAATAAGTTGCCGAATTATGCGAATCGGCAAAAATATGCTGAGAGAGGAAGCCAACGGTCATCAACCACCAGGCAGCTGGACTGGTCATCACCCCGTCTGGAACTCTCCACCCCAGATATAGGTAGTTTAAAACTAGAAGAGCAATCGCTCCGCCCCCAAAGACAAAGAAAAAATCGAAGATCGGAGAAATAATCCAGGGGTACGGCCCACTGTGGGCGGCCGGAACAGCTTCACTCTGGCCACCTTCGGGTTGGCCAAGGGCTCCAGAACTAGCAATACTACTGCTGACCAAAACGAAATACCTCGACTTCTAAGTTGTAGATTGAGCACTCACTCTTGGCAATCTTGTTTTATATTGCAATTTTAGCTTCAAATTGCAACCAAATCCTTCCTTTATTCTACCCTCACAAAGCCGAGTCTAACAAACCTTTTGCAGTTTGCTACTACCCCAAAAATACTTCACGATTACTTCACGGATAGTTCACGTCAACTTCATACTGAGCTGACAATCTGCGCAGCTACCTCGCTAGCTTTGCAAATAATAACTAGCTGTGCGCCGTATAGTGTCAGCAAAGGGCGTAGGCTTAAAGTTAAGCTCAGCAGCCGCTTTTTTACAGTCAAAGAAAATTTTGTGATTGGAGAGGTAGGCAACTTGCCTGGTGAGGGCAGTCTTAATGCCAAAAATAGGGAGAATTTCTTCGGCGAATTGACCAGCAAATGTTACAAAAGCCGGCGGCAGAATCACTAGAGGCGGCCGACAAGAATAAATGCTGGCAAAAAGCTCACCGGCCTCTTTATATGAGAGGTTGGCCGAAACCAAGCTATAGCGCTCTCCAGCGCCGCCTGATTGGATGGCATTTAGGTGTGCCTCGACGACATCAACAATGTCAGAATAAGGAGTACCACCAGCAGGAACACCTAGCATAAAGCCCTTTGACAGAGCTCTGAAAATGAAATGATGATGCGGATGGGTATCACCCTCACCAAATATGATACCAGGGCAGAGGATTACTACGTTCAAGCCCTTATTGAAATACTGATTTACTACAAGCTCTGCTTCATGTTTGGTATCGCAATAGCTCAGATTGAGACCGTCTAAATTGTATTTGATAGTCTCATCACCAATGGTGCCCTGCGGTGGAATGCCAAAGGCAGCAATAGAACTTGTATGGATGACACGCTTAACTCCGCTCTCTAGGGCAGCTTGCATGACGTTGCGCGTGCCTTCTACGTTTACGACCCTTTGCCTAGTTAAATCGACACTGCGATAAGAGACTAAACCAGCCAGATGAAAAACTATGTCTTGGTTAGCCGTGGCTGCTAAAACCTGCTCGTAGTTAGTCACGTCACCGCAAATATGCGCCACACCTAACGACTCAAAATGAGGCTTGCCACTGCTGCGGCCGAAAGTACTAACTTCAAAGCCCAAAGCAACTAGCCTCGGTACTAAATGAGTACCAATAAAGCCACTAGCACCAGTGACCAAGACTCTCCTACTAGGTGTAACAGAATCCACAACTAGTCTCCGTCCCAATTATGATAAGTAGCGAGGGCGTCAACCAAACTGGTTGGAGTGCGGTCAATTATCTTACTGAGAGCATTGTCACTACAGATATTATCGAAGCTAGTCATGCGCACTTGATCTGCACTAAGCAGAGGAACGTCTTGAAAGCGCTGCATCAGATTGGCCGCCGCCAATGCTATTGGCCCAGGGATTTCAACAAACGACTTTTTGATATCGATAGCAGCCATGAGCGCTTCGACAAATTCTCTCATGGTAAGCGGCTGAGCACCACCGATCTCAAAAGTCTCACTAGTAAAATCAGGGCCAATTTCTAATTTAGAACGCTGACAAAGGCGCTCAACAATAGCTTCAGCTAGATCGGTAACAAAGACCGGCTGTACTAAATTGCGGCCACCATTGATTAGAGGGACAAAGGGCCTGGTTCTAGCCAGCTGCCGATAGCGCTTGACTAGCTTGCTATCACGCCTCCCCACAGCTCTTCCCACTATTAAAGACGGTCTAAAGATACTTGAGGGAATATTGGCTGGCTCTAACTCTGAAAGCAAAGCTAGCTCGCCTTCTCTCTTACTGCGTAAATACTCACTAGCAGCATTTTGCTCAGCACCGAGAGCAGTAACCATGGCAGCCCGAGCAAAACCACCAACATCTTTGGCCCGCACACACCAGCTAGCGAATGCTCTGCTTTGCTCTAGATGCAACTGACTGAAGTTCTCTGCTTTAGCAGGAGCAATAGAGCCGATCAGGTGCACCGCGTGGGTAACACCAGCAAAAGCCTCTTCTAACTTGCGCCTTTGGCCTGTGGCCATATCGGCCTGAAACGGCGCTAAATCAACGGCAAAAACTTGAGCCCCAGACGCTTGCAGAAATTCACGGTCAGAGTCAGCCACTTGGGGCCTGACCAAAGCATGCACAACAAGGCCTCGATTGAGCAAAGCAGCAACTACATGATTGCCCAAATAACCAGAGGCACCATCGACTAAAACCCGCGCATGCCCATCACTATGAGAGTTCACAGCTAAGCCTTTCTCCACCACACCAATGAGTGACTGGTGAGTAAAGGTTGCTTATGACCGTTGCCATTACCATTGGGGTGGCGCTTGTGCGAGCTACTAGATGAGGCACTCTTGTTATGTCTTTTGTCACCAACTGTGCTTGGCAGACTACCGCCAAGCATTTGCCAAAGAGCGGAGCCATTAATATTTGATTTAAGCCTGCCACTTACCTTCTTAATCAAGATTATTTCGCCCACTTCATTGCCTTGACTACGGTGGCCAAGATATTGCAATAGATAGCCGAAGAAGACGCAGACTAATCCTAAAGCTAGATTTTGACCTAGATTCGAACTCAACGTAGAATTTTGAGAGCGCAACCCCAAAAACGACTTGAGTATCAACCAAAAACCGTAAAAGGCAGCAGGCACACCAACAATATGCAACGCAGCGTTGACAGGATGGCGGTGGCGGTGCATATAGTCGACAGTAAATCGCGAAATAGCCTTACTTACCCTGCGAATTCCGGTTCTATTTTTCATAGGTTCTATTCTTCTTTATTGTGTTTCTCAACCTGAGCTTCTGCCTTGATAGACTTCATAGTGATGTCCATACCATCTTTAAAAGATATGCGCTTGCTAGAATTATAGTCTAGAATGCGCTCCGCTTTGGCAATACTAAAGCCCTGATTTACGGCAGCCAAGCGAAAGGCCGCTGGTGAGAAACGGGCAAGCTTAGCTTGGCTTTCAGCGGTCATTTTCTTATTGGCAGTGGCAGCATTCACTAGCTGACAGACCGGCTTGACTAGCCAACGAGGCAAATCCTTTTTAACTCTTGGCATGCCGATGCCGTCGGCGATGGCATCGAAAAGTTGCTTTTTGCTGACTTTATCACCATCAGTTATATTGAAAACCTGGCCATAGGCCTTTTCGTTAAGAATGGCAGCGCGCACGGCTTGCACTAAATTACCGACATACACCACATTAGTTTCTCGACTGCCACCATCGACCAACATCGCTTGACCAGAAGCTATGGCTTTACTGACACGAGGCAACCAAGAACGTTCACCGGGGCCATAAATAAAACCAGGCCTCAAAATTGTATAGGCAAACTTATAGTGAAAATTGGCGCTGTCGAACAATTTCTCAGCTTCAACTTTTGAATCGGCGTAAGCTTCACCGCACAGTTGCAGTGGTGCCGATTCATCAAGATTGAACTGGTCGCCCTGACCAGTAATTACCGACAGTGAACTGATTTGAATGAACTGTTTAACGCCAGCCTTATCGGCGGCTTTCAAAGCGTTGGCGGTGCCACCAGTATTGATAGACAAAATCAACTGGCGATCGGCCATCGGGTCAACAAAGCCAGCAGCATGAACGACTATATCTAACCCGACAAAGGCCTGTTCTAAAGCCGCTAGGTCACAAACATCGGCCACACGAGCTACTGGTTTACTAACCGCCACTGCCTCGGCCGAAGCAACCAATTTTGCTAGTGCTGAGCTGTCTCGGGCAATTGCCACCACAGCAAATGTCTTACTTAATTCGGCTACTAAAGCTCGCCCCACCAGGCCAGTTGCACCAGTAATACCAACGGCCGTAAGCTCTGTGCTCTCAGTACTCATAGATTTACCAGCATCTCCAAACTGTGAGAGAAATTGCCTTGGGCACTCAATAGCGGTATTTTCACCTGGGCTTCCGGTGCCCCTTGATGAACTCTCTGCTGCCTCAGTCTTGTATAAGTGCCAGCTGGAAGATATTTTAGCTGGGGCTTACCCAATCGCCTTGTTACTCGCTTATCAGCATATTCAGGATTTTGAGCCTGAAGTGACTGATCAAAAGCAAGGAGAAAACTATCAACTACTGCTTGGGGCAATTCGCGATCGGTCTCAGCGTAACAGAGATAATATGGTGGCATATCTAGAGCTACTTCCGCAGTGAAGTGCTTAAGTTCGAGCAAACCCAGCTGGTTGACGGCTTGTCCTAACGCTGTCAAGACTTGCTCTTCTGTCAATTTCTCGCCGGTAACCGAACTAACGCCACCACCTTTGCGCACGAATTTCAAAACAGGAGTAGCACCAATAATGCTATCCACTTCCATCAAATCGTTTATGTTGTAGCGATAAAGACCAGCATTTGTCGTGAAATGAATATAGTAGCGACCACCGACAAGCAACTGCTCAGCCATCAGGAAAGTCGGATTACTAGAATCAATTTGATCTTCAGCAACAAATTCGAAGAAGTGAGAAGTGACAGCCAGGGGACCACCTGAGCCATTATTGGCAATCGGCACCGTACCGCGTCCTTCAGAAGCCATATATCCAAAATCTCGCTGGGGCACCGGCCCAAACAATTCAGGTAATTTCTCAAGGTAGAAAGACATGGGGCCGCCTTTCCAGAGAGACATAATATTCAGCCGCGGCCAAACATGCTTAGGAAGCAGCGTGCCGTGCTGTTTGACCAGAGCGCTTAGCTCCCGAGCTCTTGCCAAATCAGGCTTAAGATAACGATTAAAGGCTTGGCGCACATCGCCCTCAATTGGTTCAATCTGATCAACAATCTGATTGAGAGTACCCTTAGCAATGTCTTCGATTAGCTCATCAGTTCGCAGCTTCAATTGCTCTGCCAAAAGAATAAAGCTCGACGGATTGCAGCCCAGTAGAGCAGTAACATCTTGAGCCACGGCAGCACGCAAGAGCAAATAGTATTTAGCATCAACGTTTTTCACCTTGCACAATTCATAGGGAAGAGCAAAGTGGCGCCGAATAATACTCGGCTGGCGCCGATTGAGCACACCAGATATGGCCCCATAGGGAAGCCCAGAAGGGGTTCTGCCCTCCTCGTCGTTACTAGAGATAATCAAAATCTTACCAGCGGCAGCGTTGGGATAATCAACCACTAAATGATAGTTGTGCACCTGAAAAGCATGGGTATAATCGCGCAGGTGTCCCTCAGTAACAGGAATAAACTTAGGCCTAGCCGTAGTACCACTAGTAGTGGCAAACATAAATGGCTCTTCTGCCGTTAACTGATTACCTTCGCCATGGCGCAATTTCTCTATGTATGGCTCTAAATCTTCGTACCGACTAGGCGGAACATAATTTTTAAAATCGTCATAGCTATTGATGCGATCAAAATGATGAGCCCGGCCAAAGGCCGTATTCTTGTTTGCTTCAATTATACTTTTGAGTTTAGCCAACTGCGTTTGTTTCGGCTCTTTAAGACCTTTGTAAAAACGCCTAATATGAGTCAATCTTCGCAGTGCCTGACCAGCCAAAATGTCCAAATTACCGAGTTGCATTAGACTCACTTTTCTCGCTAGCTGAGACATTTAAGTTGTAATGATTTTTGTAGTTATAAAGATGCCGAGCAACCGCTTGCTCGTTCACGCTCACGCCCAAGCCGTCTGCTACAGGTGCTTTCGCCTTGGCACCATAAGGAACCGTCATTGCTTCTTTGACAAGATCGCCTTTGAGCAAAAATAGATTCATCGCCCCCTCGACATTAGCAAAACCACTATAGGCAAGGGCAAAGTGCCTTTGAGCAGCGACCAATATTCCAGACTCGCCCACCTGAGCCCCTAGATGACACTCAATTTGATTATTGCTCGCCAGTTCCACCATTTTCATGGCGCTCACCAGTCCACCCACTTTAGACAAGCGAATATTGAAAGCATTACAAGCCTTGCGCTCAATTAGATCTTTGGCCTGAGCCAAGGTCGTCAGCGACTCGTCCACCATAATGATCTCAGGCACAGTGGCAGTTAGTTCACTTAAGCCAGACAAATCGGTCGCGACAAGTGGCTGCTCACAAGACGCAATTCCATACGGTCTAAAAGCCGCCAAACTCCATTTTGCTTGTTCCAAAGTCCAGGCACAGTTAGCATCAACACGCAAAATCGCTTCTTCACCTAAGATCTCACGAGCCAACTTTACTCTGGCAACATCTTCATTTAGTGAGCCGCCAACTTTCAGCTTCACTGTCTTGAAGCCATACTTCTTATAGCCAGCAAGAATGAGCTTCAATATCGCTTTCTTACCAAAAGGAATGACGCCACCATATTGCATAACATCAGTCGGTTGCCACAAATCGGAAGGTGAAATGAGTGCGGGCAGCTGACAGAATTTAAGGGCTTGAGCTTTAGCCAAGGCATCAAGGACAGCCAACTCCAAAGCACAAAACGAAGCACCACCTGATTTTTCTTCAAGGTTATTAGCAGCAAACACTTGCGCCAAACCGGCCAGCAAAGCCGGAGCATCGGCAAAAAATTGACCACTAAGAGCAGGGGCATATGAATAGTCGATAGCTGCTAATGCGCTTGCCACAGTCTCGCCAGTTACATATTGCCGCGGAACTGACTCTCCCCAACCGATCACTTCGCGCCCATCCTCAAGTACCACTTGCACTTTGACAAGTACATTGAGCGAAAAGTTCCGGCTAGCGAGGGCGTGGCCAAAAGAAAATCGAAAGGGCAGCTTCACAGCTTGCGACTTGATTGAACGAATCAACATAAAGGCAATAATTCCAATAAGAGCAAAATTATGTCACTACCGGACACTGTGCCAATATCCACTCACTGAGGACATGTGCGTATTCTTTGAACCAGGTCGAATCAAAATCAAGCGTGTGAGAAGCATCAGGAAAAATGCGCAAGTCTTTGGTTGAAGATTTGGCCTTGCTGTACCAACCTTGAAGCTTATCGACATCAACAATCGAGTCAGAACCAGCCTGCAGAACAAGTAGAGGCATTTCGATGGAAGCGGAAGCCTTTTCAGCAAGCTTACCCAATTTGTAACTTTCAACAAAGAAGCTAGCGGTGGCCTCAGTTAAGCGTAGATTATCACGCTTGAGGTAGCCCTGGAATGTCGGATTACTGGTCAGCATCTCAACTTCAAGAGGAATGGGCCACTTGCGGTTGCGGCCAGAATCAACAAAAGATGAATAGACAATTTGAAACTTCGTGCTCATGCCATAATCGATTTTGGTAAAAATACCCGGACTGGTCAACACCAAACCCGCGACAGGCAAATTCAGTTCTTGCCCAGAAGTCGGTTTGTAATCGCTTTGGCAGATTAACGAAGCAGCTTTGGCGCCCCAGCAGTTTCCCAAAACAATAAGCGAATGACCAATATGATCAAAACTTACTTTACGCAAGAAGACTTCAATATCGGCGAGATATGTCTTATAGCTAGAAAGATTGCCCCGATCTCGAGGATTCAAACCTGAGCCTCTGCGATCAGGAGCGTAGACGGTCATACCGAGATTATTCAAGACGGATGCTGTGTTCTCAAACCACTGGCTGTGGCCTTCGATACCATGCAAATATACGATTACCGGGAAACCGACTTTCCCCTTCCACGTTCGACAGGCCAGCTGCAGGTCATCTGAGGTGCGGTGCCACTCGATTGAAGGGGCAATATGATTGACACCAGAAATTGGTGGCAACGGGGCGGAGCTAGTATTTAAATCTTTCAATCGTCGGTCAATGGCCTAATCTGAAAAGTAGCAATGAATGAAAAGTTTAACATCCCTGCCTGCCCGGTTCTACTGCAAGGTCTGAGTGTAGTAAAGTCTTACCAGAGTGAATCATTGAGAAGCGCAGGCACTCTTGTCAAGAACCTCGCGATAGCAGCCAAGCTGCCGTTACAAGTAACTTTAGAAATACCTCATTCAATGGAACGTTTGCTCCAGTCAAGCAGTCATAAAAAGACAACCAGTGCTGGATAAGACTAATGTTAGCTGACGGAGACAACAAAAGACCGGAAGCTATCACCTCTAAAAATCACCCACTTTCGGTAGAGACCTTTGAAATAGGACACTGGTAATCAATAAATGACTATGCGCAGAAGAAGCTTTCTTTCGATCTCGGTCACAGCCATGACCCTCTATCTAAGCCTGGCCATTTGCTCTGCTCTAGAAAGCAAAGCTAGCCATGATACTACATCTAGTGCTACTAGTATCAAAATTGCTAGCCGGCAAAAAGCTAGTAAGACCTCAGAATCACCTTCCCTACCAAAAGCTGAAAATGCCAGCTACACAAACGCGGCTCCTTTCATTGATCGCATGCTCAAAGCAGCTGATAGTTATAAAGACTATGTCTTTGAGTACGAAATGACCAATTACAAAGGCAAAAAGCTGATCGAAAAAGGCAAATTTTACTTCAAGAAGCCGCGAATGATGCGCCTTGAAGAAGTCGGCAGCTTTCGCAAAGGCTCAATAGCAGTAATGGGAAGTGGTGGCAAAATTAGGGCGAAACCAGGTGGTGCGCTCAGTTTCATGACTGTAGATCTGGCTCCATCCTCAGACTATTTGCGCTCAGCCAACGGTTATCCCATGGTCGATTCTGATTTGACTTCACTGGCGCAGGCCCTCAAGACCTTTATTGAAAAAGATTCTTGCGTAGCTCGCGTCACCGACACTACAGTTCAATCGACCAGCAACGCACCCTCCCAGGTATATATGCTTGAGGTATATCACGGCTCAAACTTTGAGGGTGAAATCTTTAAAAGGGTTGCCATTGACCCCAAGAGTATGTTGCCAGTTGAATGGTGGGACTACATTGGCGGTAAACTAAGCTCGCACTCTATCTGGAACAATTTCAAAGGAAACGTTGGCCTCGCCGACGATGTATTTACAATCAAGGGAGCAAAAACAATATGACCTTCAACCTGCCGACGATGACCGTGCTTGGTCTTCTAGCAATTGGCTGTGCGCTCTCTTTTCCAGTTTTATACAAAGGCTTCTCCCGCCGAGGCAAGGGCGTTGTCTACGAATCTAACTTTTTGATTCAGCGGGCTCCCCAGCTGCTATCTGGCGTCAACGTTGCCTTATTAGTAATCAGTTTTGGCGTCTTCAATGGTGTCATTACCGGCCTACCTGGACTCTCTCCAATTCTCTCACTAACACAAGCTGAGCCAAGCGGAGCGCTGCTTGTAATTTCATGGCTTGGTGTTTTAGAAATGCTGACCGGCTTTGTCTTTATGATTGGCGGCTGGTATTCACTGGGTGAAGCCTTCTCCACCGACGCTGAACTGCTGGAAGGACAAGAAGTAAAAGATTCTGGTTTGCTGGGCTTTGTTATGCATCCAGCCTATTCAGGCATAATTCAATCACTAGTCGGTGCATCAATAGCAGGCCTCTCGCCCCTCAGTCTTGGCTTTGCTTTGTTTGTAGTCGCACCACTCTGGCTGCGCCGAGCCAAGTATGAAGAAGAACTATTAGTGAAAACCTTTGGTGACAAATACAAAGATTATGCTGCCAAACTCAAATGGCGCCGCCTAGTGCCAAAATTCTTCCCAATTGGCGTATAATCGACATACTCTTTGCAACTGGCGAAAAGAATATTGTGAGCAGAAAAAAAACTATAAAAATCACCCTGGCTCTTGCTTGTGGCAGTATCCTCGCTGCCATTCCCCAAGTAAGCTTGGCCAAGCCTGAGGCAAATAGGCCAGAGCTAATCAAGGCCTCTATCTGCATTGATGCTCCTAGAGAAGTGGTCTGGCAGGCCGTTCATGACGAGCGAAAACATGACCCTGACCTGGCTTATAGCAAAATTATAGTGCCAGGCGAACACGAATATGTACTTGAGCAAAAGATGGTGCTCATACCAGTTTTTGGCTCAGCTGTCTGCGAAATGCAAAACAAAGAAGTGCCCCTAGAGCGCATCGACTACAAGCTCATCAAATCAGACCGCTTCAAGCACATGGAAGGTAGCTGGGTTCTTACTCCAACTAGTGACGGCAAAACTACCCTTGAGCTTTCAACCAGCCTTGACCTGGGCATGCCAGTACCAAGGTCGGTTATTAACGGCTTTACCGCCAAGAAACTGCAGCGCCGCCTCAAGCACGTGAAAGAAAGCGCGGAGACCTTAAACATAAAACTAGCGCAGACCAAGAAATCAGCTTCGCACTAATCATGTGTACGAGTATCTAAGATGTTTCAGTCAGACTGTGCCAAGGCAACGCCGGCGTCTACTAGCACTTCAAGTTTTGTCTGAAAATGATTCTCAAAGAACGCTCTCTTCTCATTTAGAGCCCAAATCTCAGACTGACAGTGTCGGTTCTCGTGCAGATTGAGGAAGAGACTAAGGCTGCCAGTTTGCCCTTCTTTGCTAGAAGCACTTACAATTACACGAAGATCTTTAACCACTTGCTTGTGACTGCGGTCTAGAGCTTCAGCGATGCGAAGCAAGGAAGCTAAGTCGTAAACTATCTTTCGCCCTTCCAAATCATGGCTATACCAAGCTTCGTGAGTGACCTTAGGCTCTGAACCACGGTGGTAACGCGCAATACTGGCAATCAGCGCTACTTCTTCTTCCGAGTGCCCTAGCAGGCCAGCGTTTTTTATAAGATAGTAGGAATGTTTATGGTGACCATTGCGCCCAATGAACATCCCGACATCGTGCAACATTGCGGCAGACCATAGGAGGTGACCAATGTCCTCCGGATAATTGTGCAGAATACCGCGCGTCTGAGTGAAAAGTAGCTGCGATAAATATGCTACTTGTTGAGCATGATCTAGCGTGCCTTGGTACTTCTCGAGAAGATTATGCACACTCTTTGAGCGCGGATCGCGATGAACAGTGAGGCCAGCTTCAAGCCAACCAGTCTGTAAGAATCGATCTACCACAACGCCTTCTCTCAGGGCCGCAGTACAGACAGCTACTTCATTTATACCCAGAGAGATCATCGACTCAAGCAAAACAATGGAACCAGCCAAAACCGTCTCATTGCGATCGCTGCTCACGCCCTTAGGTCTCTCGCCTCTTAAAGCCGCTGTTTCAAGGTAAGCCACGAGCTCTTTCAAGCGGTCAATGGTGATAGTCCAGCCATTTAATTCGGCATGAGGTGTGCCACAAGTCACTCTATCTAACTTGGCTAAGGCTTGGATCGTGCCTGACGTACCAATTAATGTTTCAAACCCTCCACTATTGGCAATACCATTAGCAGATGGACGAAGAACTCCTCTAACTTCATCATGCAATTCGCGAATATATTCACGCGTAACCACACCACGCTTAAAGAAGCGCTGTGAAAGCCTGGCTGCGCCAAGTTTATAAGACTCAGCAAAATAAATTTGGCCGCGGTCACCGACGATTAGCTCAGTACTACCGCCGCCAATATCTACAATGCAAAATCGACCTTTCAATTTAGAACGAACTGAGCTAAGACTAGAAAGCACACCTAAATATATTAGCCTTGCTTCTTCTTTGCCGGAGACCATGCGAGCATCGATTTTAAGCTCTTGGCGAATGCGCCGCAGACACTCTTCCCCATTTTTTGACTCACGCACGGCCGAAGTAGCAACAGCAACAATAGTGCTGGCACCCCTTTCTTTGGCTTTCTTGCTCATATCGCGCAAAATACGAGCAGCCGCTCTCATCGCAGGCTCATCTATATAATGAGCGGTTAAGGAGCGACGAAAAAAGGGAACAGCTTCTTTAACCTTTGCCAAAACCTCAAAGTGATCTTTGTCAGGGCTAGCCTGACAGACAATCATATGAAAAGAATTGGTACCCATATCTATAACGGCAATAACAGGGCCGCCTTTGACAGTTACCCAAGAGTTCTTGCGTTCGATTTGCCGATCCGAGCTAGAAGGATCGCGCCCCTCACCGGTCTTTGAAGAGTTTGGCTGCACAGTCATAGATTAGTTATACACGCAATTGTCTAAGTTGCAACTTGTGAATTCTCAAAGCAGCGATCTGCCATGAGTTTAAGAACACTGTCAGCGCATTTATAACCACTGGCAACGCAATCGGGCAAACCCACTCCATGTAAATAAGCACCAACTAAGTGTAAGCCGGGGGTTAATGAGTTATTTTCAATTTCAGCAATCAATTTATCATGACCTACTTCACACTGCGGCATAGAATCGTCCCAGCGGTGTACAGCTTGGTATATAGGCTTACCACTCAGACCAATTAACCTAGTCAAGTCAGCCAGAGCCAGCTGAATTAAATGTTCGTCGCCATTCTCAAGCACAGCAAAGCCCTTTACCCCCCCCAGAAAAGCTCTGACAATAACCTTATCTTGTGGAGCGCGAGCGAATTTGATGCTAGCGAAACTAAAGGCTACAAGAGACAAGTTATGCTCAATCATTTCAACTTCAGACACCACCGCACCAAAAGCCTTTAGCGGGTGAGCAATATCCTGGCGCTGGAAAATGAAATTGCAAACAGCAGACGAAGCTGAAGTAATCTTGCCCAGCTGCCTGCTCAAAGGAGCATTTAAATCGGCAAGAAGGACACTAGCAACCTTTGGGGCGGTAGCCAATACGACTTGATCGCATTGCCATACCCCCGAAGAAGACGAGGGAGAAGACGAAGAAACAGTAAAGCGAGCAGATGCAGATGGATCGGCACTCTGGGTTATTGAACTTACAGTGGTGTTCAACTGCAAATCGATATTTTGCTTAGTCAAAGACTGCACTAGGCTATCGACGACAACCGCCATTCCTTGATCATAACCAGCAAACAAACTGTAGCGTGCTCCACTTGCATCTACCTGGCAATTCGCCTCTGCTGCTGAGGCTTTGCGCTCTGCCCAGAGACCTCTTATAACACTACCGGTGGTGCGTTCCATTTCCACAAAACGAGCAGCGACGTGAGCAGCGGATAATTTTTCTGCGTCGCCGACGTATACTCCCGCCACCATGGGTTGTGCCAATTTATCAAGAAGCTCTTGACCAAATCGCCTGCGCACAAAAGCAGCTAAACTCTCATCTTCACAATCTCTTTTAGGTGGCAAAATAAGATCAAGCGCGCTTCGCAATTTTCCCGACCAGCTGAGAACTGAGCTTTGAAAGAAGCTAGTCAATGTACTGGGCGCCAGCATGATAAATCCGGCTGGAAGCGGCACAAGCTTGCCCTTGCTAACAATTAGAGCACCGCGATTCTGCTGGTTAACTGCAATAATTCGAGATTCGATACCTAACTCTTTAGAGAGAGTCAGCATACCTGGCTTATTAGTGATAAATGAATCAGGCCCGCTATCAACGATGCAATCGTCGACTAACTTCGTTTCTATTATTCCGCCCCAGCGTGGTCTATTTTCAAGCACAGTAATATGCAAAAGACCGCGAGCAAATTGTTCAGACTGAGAAAGCTTGAAGGCACAAGTAAGACCACTGATGCCACCACCAATGATGACGATTTTCATCATTTCTTCATGGCTCTGCAGGCTATCCAGCTGTCCCATTAGTAAACTCTCTTAGACTCGTGGCTTAGCCGACAACTCTCGCACCAAATCAACTAGATACTTAACATTCTCAACTGGTGTATCTTTGCCAATGCCATGGCCTAAATTGAAAATGTGCCCTGGACGCCCACTAGCTTTGTTCAAAACTAGTTGAGTGCGTTCCTTTATCAAAGTTCGATCAGCCAATAGCACTGTCGGATCTAGGTTGCCTTGCACGGCCTTATCGCCAATCATCTTCCAAGCTGCAGCCAAGTCCATGCGCCAATCTACACCAACTACCGTTGAGCCAGCCGACGATATTAGATCGAGCATGCCTCCAGTAGCAGTACCAAAGTGAATACTGGGAGCAGCATTTTCGAGAGCCGCGAATATTTTCTTTGAATAAGGCAGCACAAAGCTCTCGTAATCTTCACGACTGAGTGTTCCTACCCAACTATCAAACAACATCAAACAATGGGCGCCAGCTGCAACCTGAGCAAGTAAGTACGAGATGGTCACTTCAGTCAAAATAGACATGAGGTCGGCGAAAGCTTTGGGTTCACAGTACATAAAGGCTTTGGTTCTCTCAAAATTGCGCGACGAACCCCCTTCTATAAGATAGGAAGCAAGTGTAAAGGGAGCACCAGCAAAGCCAATAAGGGGCACCAGTGGCCGTTCTTTCACAAACAGTTTGATTGACTGAAAAACATAGCCAAGACCTTCTTCTGTATCAAATAGAGTAAGCTTTTCGACATCAGCCGCTACTCTAATAGGATTATCAATCACCGGGCCATCACCTTGAGCGAAGCGCAGACCAGCGTTGAGGCACTGGAGCGGCAAAAGAATATCAGCAAAAATAATAGCCGCATCAACTTGCAGCATATCTACTGCCATTGCCGTAACTTCTGCTGCCACTTGAGAATTGTGACATAGTTCAAGAAAGCTCATTTTTGAGCGAATCGCCCGGTACTCAGGTTGATAACGCCCAGCCTGGCGCATAAGCCAAACCGGAGTGCGCTCAACTTGCTCTCGTCGCAGGGCACGCATGAAGATATTGTTCGGGAGGTTCACTTCACTTCACAGCAACTAGTAATAGACTAAATAGTATCATTTATAGATCTAAGATTTATTGAGCCCGAAGAGCAAACAAACGCTCTAGTACATCAGCAACGACTTGATCGGGGGTTGACGCACCGGAAGTGACACCAACCGTAACAGGTCTTGTTGTTGGGAAAAACATCTCTTTGCTTTCTTGCTCGCCACTTTCAGTCATATATCTAATAACATTGCCCGGACCAACACAGTCTGGGCCATCTATATGGTAAGAAGGCAGGCCTCTTCTATGAGCGATTTCTTGCAAATGACCGGTGTTTGACGAATTAAATCCACCAATCACAAGCATCAAATCTAATTTCTCTTCTACCAAATTGAGCATGGCATCTTGGCGCTCTTGGGTGGCATCACAAATTGTGTCACCAGGGCTGAGGAAGTGCTGATCAATCTCTTTAGGACCATACTTAACCAACATAGTTTTTTCAAAAAGTTTGCCGATTTGCTCGGTTTCACCTTTAAACATAGTAGTTTGATTGGCCACCCCAATTTTCACCAAATTGACATCGGGGTCAAAGTCTCTAGACATAGCAGTTTCGAAGCGCACAAAGAATTCTTCTTTGCCCCCACCATTGAGAATGTAATTGCTCACCCATTCTGCCTGCGCTAAATTTTGTACAATTAAATAGGTGCCAGCACGCGATGCGGTGGCAACGGTCTCTTCGTGATTAGGCTTACCATGAATAATGGCAGTAAAATCTTTTTTGTCGTAATTGACCACACGATTCCACACCCGTGAAACCCATGGGCAAGTGGTATCAACTATTTCGCACTGGCGCTCTTCCAGCAATTTCAACTCTTCAATAGAGGCACCAAAGGCTGGCAAGATGACGACATCGCCCTTATCAATTCTGTCGATATCTTTAGTACCATCTTCAGCAGTCTGCAAAAACTCAATTCCCATTTGGCGCAAATTCTGATTAACAATAGGATTATGAATAATCTCATTAGTAATCCAAATTCTTCTATCCGGAAAATGCTGTCGAGCCTGATAAGCCATTGAAACGGCCCGATCGACACCCCAGCAAAATCCAAAAGCCTCAGCTAGTCTTATAGTGACACCATTAACTGTCATAACGTTGCCACTGGCTCTTAGCTTAGCGATTAGATCTGACTCGTAAACCTTTTTCAGTTCAACTTCCACCACATCTTTCAAGCCGAAGCCTTTACGATGATAATGAGTAACAGGCTGGTTAGTAGCCTGATTATTAGACTCTTCATTAGAATAATTAGTTGATTCGTCGTTCTTGGTCATACTCTTATTTTGATCACAAAAGGCATACATTAGATATAGAAAGTTTCGCTTGGCAGCAAGATCTACTCTGAGAATACCAAGAGCCTACCCAGAGACTACAAGGATCTTACAGGACTGGCCATTCTTTAAACAGTTGCAATGCTATTATGAGCCACTATTGTCGATAGAAAGTTTCGGTTGATGGTCTCAATTGAAAGTATCAGTTGAAAGTCTTTGTTGAATGACGAATGTAACCAATTCTGGAGTGGAGGAAAGTAAGTGAAGAGTTTTAAAGTACGCGCTGTCAAACTAGCACTTTTAGCTGTGTTCGCTAGCGTTTGTGGTGCCAATCCTGCCATGGCTGATGAGGCCAAATCAATGGCCAAAGCTGCTGTACTGCTCCCAGTAAGAGCAGCCAGTGTTGCCTCCGGCCTTGCCGTTGGCATTCCTGTTGCAATCGTTCGTCGCGCTTCCAATCGTTGTATCGAATTCAGCGGCAGCTTCGCTGACAACATCGGTGGCAAAGAGCACATTCCTCCTATGATGATGGGCGCAGTTCTAGGCATGCCTTTCGGCTTGATTGTGGGAACTGGCGAAGGCTGCTACTACGGCGGCAAAAACGCCTTCAGCAACTGTGTTGAAAAACCTTTCAGCAAAGCTTCCTTCAGCTTAGATACCGAACTCGAATAGATTAAAAGCTAATTCAAGAACGAAGAGACACTGCTTAACAGTGTCTCTTTTTTTCACTGTTTATCAGTAGCGCAAACTTGACAACCGCACCCCTGTTTTGATTTAGGCAAAGGTTTGGCATAGTAATTGTGGGTATATGAATCTGGGAGTTAGTCTGAGTAACCCCGATTTCACACGAATCGGCAAAAACTTGGCTAGGAAAGGTGAGGATGATGAAAAGTATTGAGAGGGAGAAGGTTCTAAGGCTTAACTGTCCTGGCTTTGGGGAAGAATCGCACCTCAATTTGGGCCGGGCTAAATCTCTCGACAATTACCAAGTAATCATTGCCAATCCTGTCAGCTTGCTTCATCTATTTGACAAGGGTCCAGAACCAACTAGAAGGATAAACCAGCTTCTTGAAGAAGGTGTAAACCAACTTAACGTTCCAGATGACGCTTTAATCCAAGAACTAATAAATGAGTCGGATGCCCGGTTGGAAGAATTAATTCCTTTCCTGTCGCAGGGAGGTCTATTAATCTATTTCTTGTGTAGACCATTTGTCTTAGCCGGCCCCAGCATATCTGTCGACAATTATGACTGGCTTTCTGTCTATGCCCCAGCAAGCAAGAGCCCCGACGGCACTGGCAGCAGACAAATGAGCGCCTTAAGCCATGGTCGCGTGATCGAGACCACTGATGAAGGCAATACTTCAGAAGTGGTTGAATATCTAGGACAATCAGGTGTTGAATGGAACACCATTATTCGCACTGATTTCCTCTCGTCAAATTATTCAGTATTAGCCACAGCTGCTCAAAAGAAATGTATTGCAGCGCAATTTTGGGCTGGTGACAACGGAGGGAAAGTAATTTTCTTGCCCGCACCTTATTCGCCAGACTTCGATCGTGTACTCATGGTTTGCGTCAATAAATGGTATCAAGAAGCAATCAATAAAGGCTTCATCAAAGATGACACTGTCGCTGCTCAATCTGCCCCAGTCGAAGCCATACTCAATTCTGAAAAGGTTCCTAACCATACTATGGACGAAGCGCGCTTAGAAGAAATCATGGCAAATTTAGCTGCCAATCATCAGAAGAAGACGGAAGAGGCAGCAGAACTAGTAGCCAGCCCCGCAAGCGAGCTAGCTAAGGCAAACCCAGCACCCAAGCAGCCACCAAAGGGCGCGCTAAAAGGACTATTCTCATCAGATGCCCTCGACCCCTTTGATGACGACGAAGAATTTTCTAGCGCTGCCGTTCTCAATACACCAGCAACGGCTCCTGCACCGGCGGCTCTAACCGCTGAAGAAATACTCAATTCAGTCTCAGTCGAGGCTAGCAGGCAAACACCTGAAGCCTTCCAGGAGATGGAAGCAATTGAACTAAGCACCGACGTTACTTCTGAAGCGGTAACGCCAGCTGTACAAGTTCAAACAGCCACTCCTGAAGTGGCAATGGTAAACAATTTTGAACTAAAGAAAGCCACGGCTGAAATGGATCTTTCACAATTTGCCGAAACAGCCAGACAACTGGTTGAACAAGCCAATCAAATTGAAACGGCAACAAGAGATCCTAACTCGGCAAGCGCAGCAAATCCGAAGCAGCGCATCTCTGACATTCTCAAGGGTCTTGAATTTGGTGCCGCGGACGACAATGACTTCCTAGAACCCAATCCTGCTGAAATCACTGACGTAGCTTCAACACCTGTAAGTCAGTCGCATTATGTAGCGACCTCTGAACAAGCTAATTCAGAGGCCTCTCGACTGATGGAATCGCTAGAGGCCGGAGCCTTAGGAGCTGAATTAGGAGACATACACAAGCCACCTGCAACGGCAGTCAAAAGCGCCCTTACTCCAGCCGAAATTGAAAGAGCAGAAATTGAGGCAGCCTCGCGCGATTTAGACTCAGTTCTCAGGCCCGGTGCTGAAGGCAGCGAGAAGAACTGGCTCGATACTGGCCGGTATCTTATAACTGACGAGAAGCAGCCTGAAGCCGCTCAAGCCTCAGCCATCAACACTGCTGAAGAAAGTGCCCAAAAAGCCCTTGCAGAACAAGCCGCGAAAGAATTGGAGCGATTGGAAGCTGAGCGTGCCAGCAAGACTATGGAAGAATTCCGCCAAACTTTTGAGTTCCTAACTGAAGAAGATCCTGCAGCCCGTGAATACCAGCCTGAATCAATTTTACCTGATGATAATAGAAAGGTAGAACCAGAGCCGCAGCCCATTGCCTCAGCGCCAACCGTTGAGAGAGGCGCACCAGTAGCTCCAAACCTACCAGAACCAGAGATATTCATGGGCGCCCCTAAAGCACCTGTCGTCACCGTCGATGAGGCTACCCCCTCTACCCTCCGCTCACTCGTAGATACCTTTGGAGCGCCTAGACTAGATTCTCCAGTCAGCGCCGATAAGCCGGCCCAAGAAACACCAACTGCAAAAGATGAACTGAAGATTGCTAGCCTTACAACACCAGTTGCCGCCCAAGAGGAGCCCATGAACACATCTTTTACTTCATTTGAAGAAGAGCAAACACAAGCAGCTAGAGATCTAGCAGAAATTACTCGACTAGCAAAAGCAATCGATCTACCGGTACCTACACCACAAGACACGCCCAACACCGCGAGCCAGACAGTGCATGCCGCAGCTGTAGATGCTCCGCCGCTAGTAACTCCTGCGCCTGTTGCTGTTACTGCGCCTAGCCATTTACCAGAAGTGACACCGCCAATGCCTCTTGCTACTCAACCAGTAGAATTATTGCCAGCAGCCGCAGAAATTCCGGCAGCGGCGACCGCGGAACCACCTGCAGCCCCGCCAATCCAGGCACAAATAGCAGATCAGCAACCAGTTCCGGCTCCAGTTCCAGCACCAGTTCCAGCACCAGTTCCAGAATCAGTGCAGCCTCCTGCCGCAACAGAACCGCCAAGCAGCACGCCTAAACTTAACCAACCAGTCCCTCCTGTTCTAGCTTCACCAAGTGCACCTCTTGCCGTCCCGCTGTCGGCAAGCACCAATGGCGATGGCAACCACAAAACAGAAAATTTGCCATCTCACCCTGAGCCTCAGGCACACTCTGAGCAAGCGCCCCTATCAGCTGATCAGATGTCGACACCTACACCGCCAAAGGAACTTATAAAGAAGATGGAAGAAATGACAAAGACGGCTCCTTCTACCTGGTGCGAGGAATTCTCTTTCCCCTTCATCGATTTGCTCAAAAATGAACATAACCAGATGGCCGAGCAAATTAAACAGATGCAAGCCAGACTGAGTTCGGTAGAAGCAAGAATTAGCGCAGTTGAAACTCTCAAACTGATATTGTTGACTGGCGAAAACGTTGCCCTTATGAGCAGTACTCAAGATGTATTGAGCCGCCTTGGTTGGCAAGTACAACAGTCTAGAAGCAATATCAATGAATTGTGGCTATCACGAGGCGATCAAGTCGAAGCGATCGCCAGAGTAGTGCACAGCCCAGGTGGTGCCAACAGAACAGAAGTTGCTCAACTGGCTGAATCTGTGATTGCTTTCTGGGATGAATACGAGACAGAACCTAAGGGAATCTTGATTGCTCAGACCTGGTCATCTAAGCATCCGTCAGAACGCTCCGAACCAGATTTCAGCCCAGCTCTGCAAGAATTCGCCAGCAAGAAACACCTGAGTTTAATGTCTACGATGCAACTACTTTCTATGTACAAAGACATAGAATTAAATACGATGCCTGTGGATGAAATGCGCAAGCGCATGATCGACACCAGCGGCAGACTACTTGGCTTCCCGCTTGATAGCAATGTTGCGCAAGCGGCTGTTGGTCGATAAAAAGTGCGTTAGATAAGGTGTAAACTATGGGCACTATTTCTCTGAAAGGACTTCAAACGTGAGCATTCCTACCTTGCTAGTCTGTGACGGCGACGACGCCAAGCAAGAGATTTTGGAAGGACTGGTTAAGAACGAACCAGGCTTGAAATACATTGCCACCGTCTCAAAAAGCGACGGTAGTAGAGCCGTTGAGCAGGCAATCAAAGTAGGCACGAAACTACTCTGGATTGACCTCGATGATGAGCCGGTGGAAGGCCTCAATCTATTGGCTGAAACTCGGCAACTTTATCCCCAACTACCAGTCGTGGTGAGCAAGAGTTCTCTCGACGCCGATATGGTTAGAGCATCTGTAAATCTTGGTGCCCTTGATTTTCTTGATCCGCAAAGTTGGGCCAATCAAATTAAGATTGTAGTGGCCAAGTTGCAGGTCACTACAGGAGCAGTAGCACCAACAGGTGTTCCTGCTCCTGCTCCTGCTCCTGCTCCTGCTCCTGCTCCTGCTCCTGCTCCTGCTCCTGCTCCTGCAGCCACGCCACCAACGCAGCAGGCACAACCGGGGGCAAGTAAATGGGGGGATCTAGATGCTATTCCAGCTCCTGGTGCCGCTCCCGCAGCTCCAGTCCCGGCTCCCGTACCAGCACCAGTTCAAGCTCCAACAGCTGCAGTGCCCTCATCGATCGCCCCCTCACCAAGCAATCCAATCGCAAGAGCTCAAGAAACAACGGGTGAGATTCACCTAACTGTAACTGCTGGTTCGCGCCCCAATCTCGACCTACAGCCATCAACTCAGCAAAGTGCGGCCTCCCAAGCGACTACCAACGGTGGAGCAGTTGCAGGAGAAGTTGAAAGTGCAGGACTAGGTGAAGGCAACAAATGGGGTGACCTAGATGCCATCGGTTCACCTAAAGCTGCTGCTGCGGCTCCTCAGGCTGCCGTGCCTTCACCGGCTGCCACGCCAGTGCCCCCTCAGCCAGTGGCTGCCGTAAATCCAGCACCGCTTGCCGCCAGTGAAGTTGAAGCAGAAGCACCCGGCGGAAAAAAATGGGGCGACCTAGATGCCATCCCCACACCTAAAGCGACTTTAGAAACTGCGGTGCCCATGCCGAAACCAATTCACGAAGCTGGAAGCGAGAAATGGGGCGAGCTTGATGCTATTCCTGGGCCTGGCGAAAAGCGCACACCAACTCCAAATGCACTAGTAGCTGGCGGTGGCGGCGGTAAAGGCTTGAAGCGTCCAGCACCAGAGAAAGCAGAAATGTACAACATTCCTGCAGTACCAATCTGGTTGATAGTAATCATATTGTTGGCAATTGCTGGTGCTGTTTACTACATGGCAACCAAACCACACTAGTTCTTTAGACAATCAATTTTAGCGGCCAGAACAAAGTCTGACTCAGTTAATCCTTTGATCCTATGCGTAATAATATCAACCTTAAGCACTCCCCAAGAGACGTGTAAATCAGGGTGATGATCTACTTGATCAGCGAGAGCACCAATTAAAATAGCCAGATCTAAGGCCCCGCGAAAATTCTTAAACTTGAACGATTTGGTCAGCAGGCCATCAACAATCGTCCAACCGTCTAGCTCGACAAGCAGGGGAATGCACTGTTCGACGGTAAGGGCAGCGGCATCACCACGACAAGATATACATTCTCTTTCTGAAAGTTTCATTTATTCCCAACATAAAGTAAGGTAGATACTAAAATTCAGGACTCTCTTTTGACAGATCACCAATAACTACAGTTATTGGCAGGCTCTGAGACTGACGCTGTACAACAATGTTGACGCGATCTCCTGGTTTGGAAGCCTGTGTCAACTCACGCACTTCTCTCTTCGACTTTACAGCAATTCCGTTGATCTTAGAAATAATGTCACCAGCTTTCATGCCAGCCTTTTCTGCAGGTCCACCGGAAGCCAATCTAGAAATTTTCACCGCCACTGGATGTGATGGCAAAGTAAGCGAACGAGTGCGCTCAGGGTCAATATCTTCCATGTATACGCCAAGATAAGCCCGAGGAATTTGACCGTCACTTATCAGTCGGCGAGCAACTTCGGCAGCGACATCGGAGGGAGTGGCAAAACCAATGCAAACAGCCTGACTTCGAACGGCTGTATTGATGCCAATTACTTCACCATTTATATTGAGCAGCGGCCCACCGGAGTTGCCAAGATTCAAAGCCGCATCGTGCTGTATCAACCCAACTCTGTTTTTAAAATCAGACAGCGAGCGATTTATGGCGCTAATTACACCAACAGTTAAAGTATGATCGAAGCCTAAAGGAGAACCAATAGCAATGGCCCAATCACCAGGTTTAACAGTTTTTGAATCGGCGAACTTAAGAACCGGTAGAGCCGTAGCATCAATTTTAACAACTGCAAGATCAGAGAAATCGTCTCTACCAACTAAACGCGCGGCAAAGACTCGCTTATCATTCAATGTCACTTTAATATCGCTATCGCGGTGAATCACGTGAGAGTTGGTCAGGATGTAGCCATCCGATCGAACAATTAAACCAGATGCCTCTGCCGGTGGTATCACACGACTGCTACCATTTTCACTCAGCAGTGCTTGGGCAAACTTAATATCAATAGTCACCACAGACGGATTGGCTTTTGCAGCCACAACAGCAATTAGATTGACGGCCGAATGCTCAGACATACTAGGATCGGCGAAGAAATTAGGTAAGTTCGGCTTCAAACTTGAATTGATTGGCTCGTGAGGAATCAAATAAAAGCCAGCCCAAACACCAAAGGCAAATAAATTAGCGGCAGCCAATGCCAAAAGAATAAGAGTGTTGCGATTGCTAGGTAGCCCAAAAGCGCTTAAGTTGGGGCTAGCTATACCAGTCGGCGACAAAGACTCGGCAGCAGTAGCATTTTCGACTAATCCACGGCCTCCTATTGCCTCAGCACGACCCTCAGGTGCTTGAGTTGGGAGATAGGGCTGCCAAGTTGAGGCCGACCGATCTTCTAGCAACGACTCACGGGAGGATGGTGCCTTAACCGTGCTGCTGCTTGCCGCAGAGTCATCACCAGAATCGGCGTCAGCGTCGGCAAAATCGGATGAAATGTAAATTGGAACGTTATCTGGTACTTCCGGCATTTAGCTATGATACCTTAAGTCATTAAAACATTAAGTCATTCGGCACTGGCCTTTCAACTAGATCTACCCGCCAGCGGCTTGACAATCTCAGGCAGCAAGATCAATTAAGCGCTGAATTCTTTCTTGCTCTAGAAACACAAACTCGATCATGGCCCTGGTATTGGCACCATATCTGGCACTAGAAAGCTTACTGTCAATCTGTCGGAGTATTTCAGTCAACCAGCTCAAAAGTTCTTCTGGAGTTTCCTCTAGACCGTTTTGTCTGAAGTCCATTTTTCGCACTTTAGCAAAGAGCCTAATCAAAACCAAAATTGTAGTTAAATGCCCTAGGCCAGCGATAAGAGATAGCGCCGAAAAACCAGGTCCGAAATACATTTTTGAAAAAACACGCACGTAAACAAAACGCAGCAGCAGATTTTCACAAGCATCATCAAGGTCGCCGAGTTTATTTTCTAGAAATTGAACGGCCGAATAGCTAGAACCGTTAAGTGGCAACCTAAAACCAACCGGCGGCTCCCGGAATTTACTTGAAACAGACAAAGCTATTTCTCTTTCATCGAGCAGAGAACCTTTTGACTGAGGGTTAAAGTAGGCCTGAGCAAGGGAGTCAAGAATATACATATCAACCTGTCGAGGTCGTGCGTCAGTACCAGGTAAACGTCTTAGCCATCTCTCCTTTGGCACCAACTGAGCGATAGTTTGGTGAAAACGGCCTAAGAGGCTCAATACACTCAGCCCAGGCAAAGAAAGATTTGCAGCTAAATCACTGAGGAAAGGCGCCTCAATAATTTGAAACTGCTCGTATGTTAAGGTCACACCATCAATCAATTGAAGATGCTCAAAGCCCTTAATAGTTTCGTCTTGTAGATTAGGGAAAAGCTCACGAAAGAGCTTTAGAACGACAAGCAGTTGATCACTCTGCTCTTCTAGTAGTCGCCCACTATTTTGAAGCACTCCTGTACTGGCAAAACTAAGACCAACAAAAGTTCCCTCTGGGGTGTCGAGAAATGAATAAGGAAAAAGTTGGCACATGCCCGGCTTAGCTACATCCTGCAATGTGCAAGCAAAATCGTTCAAGTATGAGCAACGCCCATCTGACCGTTTCTCTAGTGCTCTACTGAACCCTACCAGGCCAGCCTGCCTCTGAGCAGGAGACAAAAAGCTCACGGGCAACTCTGCTTCAGAACAATGAAGTGCCGAGGCCAAACGCTTGACGTCCTGTTCATTCAGGGGCACTGGCCAAGAAAGACAACAATTGGCGCACCTTGTGCACTCAAAGCGAATTCCCGCTGGAATATGCAGTCTGTTGATCTGAGCTTGGTCAATCGCTGCATTAAACAAAATTCATTGCCACCATGATTGCCACCACAATTGTCATCTTATGATAAACCGTTCATGCGCTCGACCGCCTCGATTGTTCATCATATGAACATATTTGTCATAGCCCCCACAGAACTATTGAATCCATGAGCAATCGAAATAACCGGCCAGCCGCACTACTAGTCTTAATTCTGGCTACGAGCATGATTTTCCTTGAAAGCATTCAATTGCAAGCTCACGCTAAAGCAGCAGGCCCGAGCCTATCGGCACCAATTGAAGACAAATGGGCTGTGGTAATCGGCATTGGCGACTTTGTCGACCCAAGTATTCCCAAGCTCAAATATTCAAGCAAAGACGCCCGCGATTTCTACGACTATCTTGTTGATCCTGCTCAAGGCAAATTCAAGCCCGACCATGTGCGCCTCTTGCTCGATAGAAACGCCACAAAAATCAATATCATGGACGCCCTTGGTGACTCATTCTTACCCCATGCGGCTAATCCGAAAGATCTAGTTGTAATTTATCTTTCCACCCATGGCTCGCCCGCTGGTGCGGACATTCGCGGCGTCAACTATGTGGTTGCCTACGATACCCAAGTGCGCAAACTGTTTGCCACAGGAATCGAAATGAACCAACTGTTGCGCATGATCAAAGAACGTGTGCACACAAATCGCATCGTCTTGGTGCTCGACACCTGTTATAGCGGTGCTGGTGCCCAGCTAGGTCACAAAGGTATTGTCAGAACAAACGTTGATAGCCATGCTGCTGCACAAGGCGTAGGTTCACTAGTGATCTCATCCAGCGCACCAGACCAAAAAGCCTGGGAGTCAGACGACCTGCACAATAGTTATTTCACACGCTATTTCATTGACGCCTTGAGAGAAACAGGCTCAAAAGCCGCAGGATCAAACGAAGGTAATAATGGCAATAACATTGAACAAGCATTCAATGTAATGCGCAGCAAAGTGCAGTCAACAGTATTGAAAGACAAAGGTGAGGTACAAACCCCAGTGATGGCTGGTGTTTTCTCTGGGCCAAGCCTGCTACTATCCACACCACCGACCGTCAACAGAGAAGCCCCCACCACCCTTCCCGGCGATGGACTAATTGCTTCGGCCGCCCCTGGCTCTCGCTCGCTTGCTGGTGGCAGTGCTGGAGCTCTAGATTTCTCAGCCTATGTCGAGCACGTTCGCCTAGGCAATCAGCTGGTAGAACAAAACAAAACCTGGGATGCCATCCACGAGTTCGAACTAGCTACCAAGGCAAACCCAAGCACAATCGAAGGCTACATTACTCTAGCTCAACTATACGATCAACAAGGTCGCTATAAAGAGATGCTAGAGGCCGCACGTCGAGCAGTACTCAACGATGACAGCTCATCTCGCGGGCGCGAGCTTCTCAGTTTAGCTGATTTGCGCGCAGGCAATGTAGAAGAATCGTTGCGTCAAGTACAAATGGCCATCACTCTCGACCCATTTAACTCAATGGCCCACAATTTGCTGGGCTACATCAACGAACACAAATTCAACCGGGTTGATCAAGCTGAGCAAGAATATCGCAAGGCTCTTGAACTAAATAATCTGAACACACGAGCCTTGGTCAATCTTGGCCTTTTGCTAGAGAAACATGGTCGCGATAAAGCTGAAAGTGAATCTCTATTTCGTAAAGCTGTTGAAAGCGACGGCGATGATTGGGAAGCACACTTATCACTTGGACACTTGCTCTATGAAACCAGTGGAAAACTAGCTGAAGCAGAAAAAGAAATTCGCCGTGCCATAGAGCTAGCACCAGCCAATGCCAGAATTCATAGCGAGTTAGGTAACATTCTAGCGTTAGACAAAAAACGCTTAGAAGAGTCAGAAGTTGAACTTAAAAAAGGTATCGAGCTAGGCTCAGATAAAGGTACACCGCACTATCTCTTTGCCAATTTCTTGCTCAACCAGCGTGGCCGAGTCGATGAAGCAGAGCGAGAGTATCGCAAAGCAATTCAAATGGATCCAAATTACGACCAAGCCATGGTGGCACTAGGAGACTGCTTGATCTCCTATAAGAAAATCTACAATGAGTCAGACGACCTCTACAAACGTGCTCTCAAAGTCAATTTAAAGAATGCTTCAGCCCATCTGGGCCTAGCAAGAGTGCAAGAATTACTTTTCAAAAACTATAAGGGGGCTGAAGAAGAGATTCGCGCAGCACTAGCTATTGACCCGCGCTTCTCTCTCGCCCACGAACGGCTTGGTACACTTCTAGAAAAGCTAGGCAAGCCTGGCGATGCTAGATTAGCCTACCAGGCTGCTATAGACACAGATCCAGACAATGCCCAAGCTAACTATTTACTGGCTATGCTAACTTGGGAGCAATTCCACAATGGTCAAGAAGCGAAAAAACTCTTTGAAAGAGCAATAGCTCTGCAACCACTGAACTCGACCTATCTGACAGCCATGGGCAAGTGGATGGCCTCAGAAGCAAAGCAATACAAAGACGCAGAAAAACTTTTGCGCAAAGCTACAGAAATAAACTTTGCTGATACCCAAGCTCATTACCAACTGGGCATGCTGCTGATCGAAAAGCTGGGTGCACGCAAGGCTGGAGAAGCTGAACTAAAAACAGCATACGAACAAGCCCCAGAAGACAAACTTGTCAAAGCTGCCCACAGTAGATTTGTGCGCTAAAGCTTTACTTTAAATTGGAAACATAAATGCCCAATAATTCACAGTCTCCGACCATTCAGCCACAGATAACAATATTTGCTGTAGTCTCAATTGTTATTGCCGTTTTGGTTTTAATACTCTACCTGCCGACGCTATCTGCACCAGCGCTGTACGACGAGCACTATTTGTTGGCCTGGTGGAAAAACCTACTTCAAACCGGTCTATTTAGCCGTGAAAGTCTGGCATTTTTAGGTTTCGCCGGCTGCGACTGGCGTGACGGCAACGGCCCATACGGAAATCTAGCATGTCTTTGCTTGAGCGCCATTTCTGCTGGAAAAATCGGCTTAATGCACTTTGCCACCGTAGCCTTACACTTGGGTAACAGCCTATTGCTTTTCGCTGCCAGCCTGAAAGCGCAGAACCTTAAGGAGAGCCAATCAACAGACATAAGCTTGGCTTATTATGCCACATCAGCAATTGCAGCACTGCTATTTGCTCTCAGCCCCCTAGCACCAGAGGCAGTATCGTGGATAGGCGGCTTCCCTCTGCAAATTGGCACCACTTTTAGCCTCATTGCCTTTTTGCTACTCTGTTTTTCTATTTCAGATAACAACAGCAAAAAGCGCAGCATTGCACTCAGTGGGGCAGCCGGTAGCTTTGCTATGATAGCCTCGCTGTGCTCAGTCCATTTAGCAGCCGTAGTATTTTTCCCTGCTGTCTGCATTTATTTGGCCACAAGAAACTTAGCCAGCCAAAAGGATGCCAGCAAACAGAGAACCATCCAGATAGTGCTCATCGTTTACTTGATTGGAGCCTTGGCCGGAGCGCTTTACTCAAGCTACAATCTTCTCTCAAATGCCCCCGGTCTTCCACCAAAAGTTGCAGCCCTGACCGAGCCAAAGGTAGAAGCGCAGACAGAAGCAAACGAACTCTCAATGCTGAGCAAGCCCCTAGGCAACTTGAGCGCACTTCTATTGCCAATCAACAGGTCAATAAACAAAAACTACAACAAGACTTTCAAGCTCAGCTACCTACTAATTCCGACACCACTGGTCTTTTCTCTAATTGCGATGATGATTAGTATTCAGTTTCGCAATCGCATCGGCATTGCAATAGGCCTAGCTTTCATTTACTTGCTATTAAATCGAGATCTGGTAGACCGTGAAACCCTTGTTGGCGCGCGCTGGCTTTATCCAATATTGCCGACTTTCAGTTTTCTAGTAGCTTCAACTCTCGCTAGCCCTCTGTTTATTCAATGGAACAAAATCGAAACCAATCTAATAAGTCGTACCATCAAAGCGCTTGTGTGCCTCTTGTTAGTGGTTCTAACTCTACTGTTTCTAATTCCCTTAACCCACACTCAAATATCATCATACAAATCGCAAGGAAAGCTATGGGCCAAGCTCTCACAGTCTATTGAACTACTTGGTGCCAAAGAAAAAAGTGCCTACTTAATTCTGCGCAATTTACCTCAAACTCTCAGTATTGCACCAATAATTTCGCCCTTTGAACCAATCTTAATTGACACTGCAGAAAAGCTGCCTAGAAGCCAAAATATCTCAGCTGGAGCTCTAAAAGACTGCCTTAGAGACCAAAGCCGCGATGCGAAAATAGGCAATATTGCTTTTCACTTTGAAAAGCAACTAGTTGACTTGATCAAAACCGATTTTGAAGTTACTAACGAAAATTTTCAAAGCCCACTGACCGCGCAACAAATAGCAAAACGAGTGACACCCCCTCTTGAGTTTTATAACGGCGCAGTCAAACTAGACAGCACAGGAGAAAATCTTCTACTAGAGAGTGGCAATACCAATGGCGCTGCAGTTCGCATTGATTGCGAGGGCATTAGCCCTCTCGAAGGAGATTATCTGTATGTCGAAGCAAAGATTGACGGACCGCCTCTGAAACCCCACACCCCAGTTGAATTGCACTGGCTAACAAATTGGAACACCGAGTGGGAGCCACGGGACCGCAAAACCCAAGTCGATGCTTTTAGTAACGACAGTCAGTATCACCGCTATTTCTTCCCCTTACGCAGTACCAGCTGGAGTACCAACGGTTACCCCTCTTACATAATGCTCGGCTTCCCAGCAGGCGCGAGGGTAGCAGTCAAGGCAATCGGCATTGCTGGCGGCGACGCCAAGAGAGCAGCCAAAACTCCATCAGCAACACCAGTAGAAGAAACACCAGTTGTGACCACAGAGACAATACTGCCACCACCAGTGCCACTATTGACGGCTCAAGCCAGCATCACCCAGAGCCCCGATAAAAGACGGTTTTCTGCCTTCAGCTTTAACTATCCTGATCTCCAAGATCTCGGTCTTACAGCCGTCTATGGCCGCGATAATACTTTAGTGTTGAACTATGACGCTAGTAAAATTGAGTCGGCAGCGGCCGTAAAATTTGAGATTGGATTAGCTGATAGCAGATTCAAGGCAGACAATGCAGAATATCCCGATGACAGTTCGACAACAGTTGATCAGAAAGATGCCAAAGGAACTCTTGTTCTCAAGCATACAGACCAGCCCCTCTCCTCAAAAACAGCTTCAACTGGCACGGTCTTCCCCATTCGCATTTTTGCCCTTGATCAATCAGGTAAAATAGTCGGTCGCTCCAGCGATTCAAAGCATTGTTTAATTGATTGGAATTTGTCAGCTAAATAGAGAGGCTACAATGAGTTCAGGCAAACCACAATCTCAGTTCGATAACTTCGACGACGATGACCTAGAAGACGACCTAGACGATCTCGACGAAGACGAAGAAACATTCAAAGAAGAATTGATCTTCGACTTGGAGGCTTTAGTTCATGCTTGGCAAGACGACGCCCCAGACAACAACTATTATCTTGATACCAGAAACGGTTCAGTCAAACTAGTGCATCAAAATCTGTACGACCTAAAACAGCTGACAGACGAAATTGAGAAGCACAAAGAGCGCTATTTGTATTTGCCAAAGCCAGGGCCAAATCAACTCAAAGATGACCTACGTGATTTTCAAAACACTGTCGAGTACAAGAGTCTGCAGCCTATTCTCGACATGGCTCTTGTTAGTCCGCACCCATTAGCTGGATTCAACAAAGTTTTGTCCAGCCACCCCGAAGAGTTAGCCCGCCTGAAAGAGTTTAGAGAGAGTAGAGTGCGCCTACGCATCAAACAGTGGTTCGAAGCTAACTCACTGACAAACCGCTGGGACGAACAAATCTAAATGGCAGACAAAATCTAAGTGAGCCGAAATCTATACTTAAGTACTAACACTGTACTTATTCAAAGATGATCCAACACCGCGCTCTGGCAGTGCTGGCCCGCGCACCACTTTAATTGCTGACCAAGGCAAATAAAGGGTCTCATTCTCCCTTCTAAGGCAAAGATAAGTACCTTGATCAGCCATAGCAACTTCACCATCAACTTGCTCACCGCTCATTAAGAGAACGGTCACTGAGGTGTTCATGGGAATGGCCATTAGTACTCCATTTACTTTGCGCGAAAGCAGCTAGACAGGTGATACATTCCACGCTTGCTTGGCGGAATAAACAACAGGAAAAAATACTATATCAGAAGCCTTGGCCATAAACACTGCCTTGATAATCACATAGCTCATGCAGTTTGACTAGTACCAGTTTGACGATTTCTGATTTCTTCTATTGCCAAATAGTTCGTCGAACCACCGGTCTTCTGACCGACCTCATTTAAGGCATAACCACTCAAGCCAGACTTGGCAGCATCATCCATAGCAACTAATTTAGGCGCTATCACACCGATAGCACTCTCCAAAGCACCCTTAGCAGCTAGACACTGACCAAAACCAGCAAAGTTACCACTGGTCAAGCAAGCATTCATGGCAGCGACAATACTGCCATAAGCACCATAACAAGCGCTCAGGTCACCAGCCGACACTGTGGCAGGGTTACCAGCCTTAGCAGACAGAGCGCTAGCCACACTTGAGGCATTGGCCGAAGCAGACGTGGCAGCAGCTTCAGACGCCTGCAATGCACCTGGAGAAGAATTAGATAAGCGAGTGCCATCGGAGTAACTAATATCTCCAGATGAACTGACATAAACCTGACCGCCGAATAGTTCAGTTCCTTCGTTGGTAAACTTGAACGAATTGTCCTCAGCGCCATACGAATTATCAGTGGCATTGTATGTGGATATCACCTTGCCATTGGCGTCTAGGTCAGTGTAGAAATTCTCAGGGTCTTTGTGATTGATCGCACTCTGCGAAATTATCTGCCCATCAGCACCGACATACTTTGTAGTCTCAACGCCAGCAGCATCGGCACTGACGTTAACAACTTTCTTGCCTGTTTTAGGGTCGACCATCTCGGTGACAACTTGTCCAGTAGCTTCGTCTGGCTTAAAGGACGAGACGCTGCCTTCCATAGTGATGCGCCCATCTTGACCGAGTCGCAAACCAGGAACTTTCTTAACCATTTCATCAACGGTACCACGCCCAATTTCATTGCCATCCTTGTCTCGATGAATGGCAACGTTATGCCTGCGATCGAAGGTATAAGACGATTCGTCTTCAAGCACGGCAACAGCCTTACCATTAAGGCGACCGAACTGGATCTTGCCGTCCGGTGATGTGGTAAAGGAACCATTCTCACCAGTGTGAACAGCGTTTGGGTTTCGACCAAACTTGCCCAAGTTCTCTAGCCTGAAGACTTCTTTTTGATGGTGAATCAATTCAAGCTCGCCGAACTTCTGAGATACTACTTTCTTGTCGGCCTCGCCTTCAATTTTTGTGCGAGTATCGCCGACGATTCTTTCGTAGGAGCCATCAGCACGCTTAACTATCTTCGTGCCATCAGCCTGTGTAACCACTTGCGTGCCATCAGCGTAACGGTCATATGTTGTACCCGTCGCTTTGTCTACCACATGGCTAGATTTAGTTTGTCTATCCCACGAAGTTTCGATTTCTCCATAGGTCTTAGTACAACCCTTATCACTAACCTTACAGGTCGAACCATCCGGGCTCTTAACAAGAACATCATAAAGAGAATCGTCTTTGGAAATCTTCTCGTACGTATACTTAGAATCGTCGAATTTGACTTCACCAAAACCATCGAGAGCCTTGTCGGTTTGTTCGGCCATGGTCGAATAAAAAGTATCTTTGGTCCATTTCCAAACATCTACAGCAGTATCTTTAATGCTGCTTGCCTTTTCACCAATCCAGGCCATAATGCCACCGCCTTCTTTGGCGGGTTCAGCAGCTTTCTCTGCCTCTGGCTTCTTCAGTTCTAAAGCAGCTTCAGTTTTCTTAGCATCGTAGCCTGCAATTGGAGCCCCCAAGTCTAAGAAAGCGAGGTTCTCTGCCTTGGGCTTAGCTAAACCTTCAATGGCCTTGGGGTCAGCCGATTTGTCAGGCTGTCTGATGTTCCAGAGAGCTGAGACTGTATTGCCAACTCCATCATAAATTCGATTGAAGAGACTCTCTTCTTCCGGTTTCTTTGCTACTTCTTCAGGTTTCTTCGCAACTTCTTCTGGTTTCTTCGCGGCGTCTTCAGGCTTTTTGGAGGCGTCTTCAGGCTTTTTGCCGGCGTCGTCAGTCTTGCCTGGTTTTGTGGCATCAGCCACTTCAGTCTTCATCTTGTCTAGCGCGCCATCGGACGCAGCTTTCTCTTTTTTGGACGCATCAGTTTCAACCGCTGGCTTAGCGGTGTTATCGGTCGCAGGCTTTACAGCTTCTGTCATGACCTGGTGAAACTCCTGAGAACACTAACCGTTTGAATAATTAGTATTGATGCTGCTTTCGAGAGAGGACAAGTGGTAAGTGTTCCTATTCTGATTGTCGCCAAATACCTTGTCAACGTGCGACTACGTATTTCTCCCATGCTTTTCTTCGTATTATTCCCATAAAATGCCAAGAATTAATAATATACATGCCCCCAAAATAGCTCAATAAAACCGCTGAACTTACTTATATAGGGCCAGATGCGGGAAATTGGGCCGTCTTGCTATAGAATTGCTACTACGCCATCGTATAGACAGAACCAGTTTATATCTAGAAGGCTAAACATAAGACCAAGCTCAGGCCCTAAAACAGAGTAATAAGACAAAGGAAGACCGGAATCGATGACAGTGACTAACTTTGCCCCAGGACAGTTCAAATCGAAGCTAGCAGCGCAAGTCGCACTACTCAGCCTTACTATCATCATCAGTTCAGTGTCTGTGCTGACATTAGCTGGCTGTCAAACCGTCAAGCTATCGCCAACCACCTCACAGCCTAGCGGTGGAAATGCTGCCAGCACTCCAGTAGCTGGCAATTGGCAGGTCTCTTACTCAGTGGGCGGTGAAACCCAATCAGCTCATATGAATATTAGTCAGAGCGGCACTTCATTTCAGGGTGTCGGAGTAGACGATAGCACCCAAGGCAATTTTGTCATCGACGCCGGCGTCATCAACGGCAAATCAATCACTTTTCACAAACGCTATCACGTCGAAGAAAATCCCAATTTGCCGCCAATCATTTATATAGGCAGTTTTGAGATGGCCAAAACCGCCGAGTACAGTGGCCCATATATGTCAGGTACATACAAAGCCACTCAGAACGGTAAGGTGGTGGAAGGTCAATGGGACGCCCAAATAGATAGCGGAGGTGCAACCGCTACCCCTACCCAAGCGGCTAGCCAACAGCCAGTAGCGCCCCAAGCCACCGGCAACCGTCGCCCTGATCTTTCAGGTAAATGGGATGCTGGTTACGAGTTCGAGTTTAAGACTGTCCATGCCAGGATGTATCTGGAGCAAGAGGGCACCAAGATTACTGGTCACGGCATGGATAAAGCCAACAAAGAAGCTTTCAAGGTTAAAGGTACTTACACCTATCCCAATTTAAAAATGTGGGTGACCTATTTGCCAGTTAAAGCCGGTCCCAAGACCAAAGCCAAATCAGAGCGCACCCTTGAATTTCGCGGCAAAGCAGACAGCGTTAATGAAGCTGAATATCAAGGCACACGCCTAGAAGGCAAAACCAATGGTGGTGGCATGTGGATGGCGGAGCAAGTGAAATAGCAAAAAGCAAAAAAAAATGGTTTCCATGGAAACCATTTTTTTGCTTTTGAAGAGACTAACTAGACCAAATCTAATGATAAATCTAGTTCTAAATCACGCCCAACTTCTTGCCAACACTAGCAAAAGCTGCCAGCGCCCGGTCAAGATCTTCCACTTCATGAGCAGCCGAAATCTGCACTCTAAGGCGGGCTTCGCCATTTGGCACCACTGGATACCAAAGACCACGCACATAGACTCCCTGTTCTAACAATTGATTAGACATATCCATGGCAGTAGCAGCCTCGCCAACCATAACTGGAACAATCGGGTGGATACCCTCCAAGATTGTGAATCCAAGCCGTTTTACTTCTTTTCTAAAGTAGTCGGTATTTTGATGCAGCTTCTCGACCAGACTAGAATCTTCTTCAAGGATGTTGAGAGCTTCGATAGCCGCAGCTACGATAGCTGGCGGCAGCGAATTGGAGAAAGTATAAGGCCGCGATTTTTGTCGCATGAAATCGATCAAGTGCTTCTTACCAGCAATGAAACCGCCGGCAGCTCCACCCAAAGCTTTACCTAGTGTGCCAGAAATCACATCTATCTTACCGTGCACGCCACAATGCTCAGGAGTACCGCGACCAGTGGCACCGAGAACACCCGTCGAATGAGACTCATCAACAAAGAGCAAGGCGTCATTGTCCTTAGCCATTTCCACAAATTCTTTCAAATTGGCATATTCACCTTCCATGCTGAAGACACCATCAGTGGCGATAACAGAGAGGCGATAGTCTTTTGCTTTGTCAGCTGCTAGAGCTGTGCGCAGCTGCTGAATATTATTGTGCTTATAGGCATTTAAGTCAGTCGTCTTAACGGCAATACGCGAGAGCCTAATACCATCGATGATACTGGCATGATTGAGAGCATCAGAGTAAATCACGTCGCGATAATCAGTAGCACCAAGTTGAGCACCAAGCAAAGCGGCAAAAAATGCTTCGTTAGCAGCAAAACAAGAAGAGTGCAAAATTGCCGCCTCTGTACCTAAGAAGCGAGCGATGCGCTCTTCTAGTTCAAGGTGAATTGGTTGAGTGCCACAAATAAAGCGAACTGAGGCTAAACCATAACCATACTTATCGAGACCTTTCTTGGCAGCCTCTACAATTCGGGGATGATTTGCCAGACCCAAGTAGTTATTAGAAGCAAGCATCACCTGAGAGCGGCCATTGGCTTGCACCACTCCACCCATTCGACCTTCTACCGGCACTTCATACTTATAGGTCTTAGCTTCTTTGGCTTGGGCAAGCTCGTGTTCAAGGGCTTGATAGAGTGATTTCACTCCTAGTTTTTTAGCAACGCTCTGGCTCATGCTGCACCCCTTAATTATTATCTTGTGGACTAAAGACCAATTTCATTTCTTTGCCGCTAATCAAAGATTCAAAAGCACTCTGATAGTTTTCTAGTGGATATAGACCCGGGGCAATTATGCGCGAGAGACGCTCTTGCAAGCCATTGTGGTCTTCTTTGAGCAAGTTGAGCATTGTTTCCCAAGTATCGAACATACGCCGACCAAAGATTCCTTTGACCGTCACCCCCTTCCAGATAACACCATTGGCGATATCAAAATTAGCCAGCGGTTTACGGGCAATGCCGAGCAAAATTACTAAACCGCCATTGCGAACAATTCTGAAAGCATCTGTATATGCGGGTGGAGAGCCAGACATCTCAAGCACCACATCGACACCATTAGCTCCGGTCTCGTATTTGTCTACAGCTGAATAAAGTTCATTGGAACCCTTACTTACATCAAAGCAATAACGAACGCCAAAATCTGAAGCAAGTTTGAAACGTCTATCTACGTCAGCAGCCTCAGTGAGATAAATTCGCGATGCACCAAAGTCTTTGCAGAGAGCAGCAGCCATTAAACCAAGCGGTCCGGCGCCAAGAATAGCCACCGATTTCCCCCGCACATCGGCCTCAGAAACGGTGTGCACGGCATTGCCAAAAGCATCTAGCAAGGCGCCAATGCGTGGCGGAATTATTGACGTGTCTCCGTCTTTGCCGAGCAAAATGACGTTCTTGTAAGGCACAGTAACGGCGCGAGCAAAACAACCGTCTAGGTGTACGCCTTTGACTTTGACTGAAGTACAAATATGTTCGCTGCCGGTGCGGCACAGTAAGCAATGCCCGCAAGCAAGGTGCATCTCTGCTGTGACGTAGTCACCTACTTCTACTCTTAAGTGATCAGGAGCCGCCAAGCTGCTGGCTTGAGCACCGGCCCCAACCGCTTCTACTATGCCGCAAAATTCATGACCAACAACTATAGGAGAATATTTAGCACTTCCTATATAGCGTTTCATCTCATTGCGAATACCTTCGCTCTGAGCACTGGTGAAGATACTTTTGTCTGTTCCACAAACGGCCGTTGCCAGAACTTTGATTTTCACTTCATCAAGTTTCATTTGCGGCTCAGGATGAGCAGTCATTAAGGTCAGACCGTCTTTATCAAGGTCTTCTTTGACCAGACACTTCATTACGGCCAGAGCTTGGTCACTCATTGAATTTTCACTTAGGTTGGATATGGCCATGAAATACGCCTTTGCAGTTTACAGATTGAAACGCAAACAAATTTACTTCACATCAGCTGTAAAGCTCAAGCCATTGATTGCCGTGCGATTTACCGTATTTCCACCCCCCTAATTCAGTGCCAATATAGTCCCTTAGCGTTTCTTTAGTTGCCAAGGATGTTCCGGGCACCTACAGTAATTGCATCACCTCAACAATTTCTTCATTATTCAAATCAAGATATCTACAAAAGGAACAAGCAATGAATTTCGATCCAGCATCTTTCGAACACATCGACTTTGACCTCGGCCAACTCAATAGCCGAGTAAGCGCTCAAATAAATGCCATAGAGAGTGCCATCGAAAATACGGTGGTAGAAACCATCGTCATGGGCAGCGGCGGCCCAGAGAATAGAGAAACAACAGAGGCTGGTTTACGCTTCGTCCGACATCTTTTGGCCAACTCTAAGTCGATGCGCTTCGGCTTTATGCCCAACCTCAAAGATATGAATAATATTCGCAATCTAGCCCAAGACTATATTCGCACTTGCGGCAACGGCCCATTAGCCCTTGAAACTATGTACGAAGTGATTCAACCACAGTAACTGACAAATTTGAACACAAGTTTATAGAGAAGGCTCACTATTGAGCCTTCTCTTAGTTTTTCTGACTTTAGGAAGCAGGATGCCTCTAACTATTTCTCGTCGACCTCAGCAGCGGTAGGATGAGCAATGAGATCTTCTAGAGCACTTTGAAATTTATCAGGCTCCATGTAGCCACTTAAGCGACCGATGAACTTACCATTAGTATTGAATACCAGAGAACAAGGGAAGCCGTGCACATGATATTTCTTGGCCGCAGCTTTGCCTTCCTTAGAACCCTCAGCATTGAGCTTGACGCAAATGAACTTAGACTTTAGATATTTGACCATTTGATCGTCTTGAAAAGTATCTTTATCAAGCTTCTTGCACCAACTGCACCAGTCAGTGTAGACATCAGCAAGCACATACTTCTGCTTCGCCTTGGCCTCAACTAACGCGCCATCAAGACTAGCCTTCCACCCGACTCCGAGATTAAACGCGCCAGCTGAATTATGGCCACCCGATACAGTACCGGGGAAAGTAACAATAGCGCCAACAATGCCACCAGCTAGAGCTGCAGAACTAGCTACCAGTAGTAAAGCTCGAGCAACCCGCTTCTTAGATTTCTGCTTCATTACATCCCCTCTATCACCAACTCTTTTTTTGGCGATGAAACCTTCGACGACGGCCTATTAGTTTTGTTTCCCGCTGTTTTCACTTTGTCTTGCTAGTTACCGCTAGGTAAATCTAATACTTCAGTGCGCACAATTTTTAGAGGGGGGAAGCCGCATTTCAAAAAGCGATCGTGAAAATCTCGTTGATCGAACTTGTCGCCCATTTTTGCCATGTACTCAGCTTTCAAAGCAATAATCTTGAGTTTACCCAGTGTGTAGACAAGATAAGTCGGGTCTTTAGTACCACGCTTGGTTTCACGCTCTGCATTGGCTTTTTCCATGAATCCTTCTTTAATGAAAAATTCGCGCCCGTTATCATAAGACAAGCCACGAGTGTGCATTTCGATGCCGACTATGTATCGACAAACACGCAACAGAGCATCATGAATCTGCACTAATTCAAGCTTCTCTTGTTCCAGCTTTTCTCGCTCTGGCTTCTTGTCTTTGTAATTTGATTCGTGAGCAGCCGCTGGCAACCCTTGTTCTATCATCAGCTGCTCGCAATAGTGCGCCCACCCCTCTGCATTTGATGAGCAGCCTAACAACTTACGCACCTTCGATGGTGCATGCTTGACCCAAAGAAACTGCACGTAGTGACCAGGATAGGCCTCGTGCACACTGGTATTAAGCAAGTCAGCATAGCTAAAGAAACGCATATGCTCTTCAATGCGCTTCTTATCCCAGTCGCTTTCTACTGGTGTGACGTAATAGAAAGCTTCTTTGGCGGTATCTTCGTACGGACCAGGAGTATCCATAGAAGCAAATGTAAGTGCGCGCATGAAAGATGGGCTCTCGGCCACAGTCACCCTGTCTTTAGACGGTATGGTGACAATTTTCTTCTCTTCAATAAAAGCGGCAATGCGATCTAAAACATTGGCTGTAGACGAAACCAGTTTATCTGGCTGGGGATGCTCGCTAGCTATGCTCTCGAAACATTCAAGGGCACTTACTTTAGGATTAATCTCATGGGCTAATTGCTTGAAACGAGCTTGTAACCTGCGCAACTCTTTGTAGCCATTGGCAAGAATTACATCGAGTTTCTCATCTTCCATTTCATCAAATGCAAGCTTCTTCACGTAGGCCGCTTCACCGATGGCAAACTGACCGCGGGCATTAGGTAAAATTTTCTCTTTGACAAAAGTCTGGTAACTAACAAGCTCAGCAATCAACTTTGAGTTTGCTTTCTCAAATTTTTCTTTCAATACAGGATTGGCTGAAGCAAAAGCCGCTGGAATAGTAGTTTTAAACAGCTCAATAGTGCCCGGCAATTGCTCTAGAGCTACTTCTGCGTAAATACGAGGCACTTTGTCTGGTTCAATATTAGCCCGACCAGCAGCAAGCAATGCCGGCGCCTTTTCGATGCGGCCAATCACCGAAACTAAGCGTTCGTCAACCGCTGCGAAATTTCGTTTTGCCAATGAAAAGACACTATCGGCAATGAGAGAAGGGTATCTATCTGGGTCCCGATTTAGCGAGTGCAGTTCTTGCAAATCGAGCAAACTAGCGGAAATATTGGCCTGCACCATAGAAAGGTCTAGACGCTGAGCTTTGGGCAACCGCAAAAAAGCAGGGTCTGAAAATTTGCGGCGATATTCAATGAGAGTAGCCTCATTATTCTTCAACGCTGTCAGCGAAAGATCTTCTAGTTCTTTGTCGTACTGGTGAAAGCCCACCTGAGTTCCCCAGCTAGGGGCGAAGGCAAATGCACTAGCAAAATATTGATCGACCAGGCTATCGTACTGAGCACGGGCCGCGGCATCTCCCTGCTGGCTGGCTTCTTCTCTATTCTGGCTGACATTTTCTCTATTTTGGCTGTCGCCGCGCCCCATTTTGATCACTTGAACTTGGGCAAAAGCTGGAGAATAGCTCTGCGCCATGGTGACCGATAAAGAAAGCAGAAGCAGCTGAACTTTTGCCGCGACGGAACTAGATGTCGTAAATAAATGTGCAGTCATATTCTTCTCTGTATTTTCCCACTCGTCTCTTGAAAAGCCGACGGGGAAAGGGTGTTTGCAAGGTGAGCTAAGGATAATCTGAAGTAATAGAGATTTCCATATAAAGAAACAATTGAGAATGCCCTACGACAGGAAATAAAGAGTCAAACTACCCCTGATATAAAGAGCTTTCGTTAAGTAGACTCTATCTCTTATTAACAAATAGGGAAGCTTCAGCCATATGTAGGTAGAATCTTTCTATTAAGGATACCCAGAAGGTAATATGTCGGCCGGTTTAAACATTTACGTTTTGGTGAAGCAGGTTCCAGACACAGGCTCCAAGGCCGGTCTTAACCCTGATGGCACCATCGATAGAGCAAAAGCCAAGCGCATGCTCAACCCCTTTGATCGCTTTGCCCTGCAGGCGGCTTTGCACGCCAAGAGGACATATGGCGGCAAGGTCACAGCAATTTCGATGGGGCCGCCACCGGCTGTCGAAATTTTGCTTGAGTGCCTTGAGCACGGCGTTGACGAGGCTTACTTGCTATCTGATCGCAGGCTGGCTGCATCCGACACCCTGGCAACTGCCTATGCCCTATACAAAGTGCTCAATTACATCGGCAAACCCGATTTGATCTTCTGCGGCCTACAGACTACTGATGGCGACACAGCCCAGGTAGGTCCACAGCTTGCTGAGCGTCTTGGCTTGCCGCAAGTGACCTATTGCGAAGACTTCCATATGGAAGACGGCAAAGTACATGCTCGAAGAATTATTGAGGGTGGCTACCAAAAAGTTGTAGCCGAAACGCCTCTGCTGCTGACAGTTGCCAACTCTTACCATCCACTTGAATACAAATCGTTCAGAGGGGCTTGGAGAGTTAGACGCCTGGCCAGAGACCAAGATGAATTGAAGAAATTCATTCATACCATCGACCTTGACCTAGTAGGCGCCGACCCAGAGCGTACTGGTCTGAAAGGCTCACCTACAATTGTTGCCGCCACCGAGAAAGTAGGCGAACTAGGTGGAAGTTGCACCATGCACGAAGGTCAATCCGCTCACGAGTTGGTGGGCGACGTTCTCAAAGCAAGCGACCTCAATCAGTTTTTAGTTGGATCTGCCAGTAAATGAGTCAGTAAGTAAATAAGTAGACAAAGAAATGAGTGAACAGCCTGACGTATCAGCCTTTTGTCCCAAGGGAGATGTGCTCGTAATTGCCGAGCAAATCTTAGGAGACCTCCAACCGGTGACCTTAGAGTTACTTGGTGCCGGACGTATTCTTGCCGACAAAATGGGACGCAATCTGAAGTGCCTAGTGCTCGGCTACAACTTAGGCGACATACCGCAAAAGTTGGTTGAAGCTGGCGCCGACGAAGTTTTTGTGGCCGACGACAAAGAACTCTTCTCTTACCGCACACTGCCTTACAGAAGAGTAGTAATCGACTTCCTCGATTCATTGCCTGAACCACCCCATACTTGCTTGCTGGGCTCGACCACAACTGGCCGTGACTTGGCTCCTCGTATTTCTGCTCACTTTGAGACCGGTCTTACGGCTGACTGCACCGAGCTTGACATCGGGCCATACGAGCACAAAAACAAAGTAGACCCATCAAAAATTGGTCTATATCCGAATTGTCTTTATGCCATCAGACCAAGCTTTGGCGAAAGTTTGAAAGCCCGAATTTTAGGGCCTTGGAAAAACCCACAGATGGCGACCACCCGTCCTGGGGTAATGACTCCTAACAAAAATGAGCCCGGTCGCAAAGGCAAAATCAGTACCGTTCCTGTAAAACTGATTCCTGAAGACTATCGCTTAATTGTGGCCGATACAGTGAGAGAAGTATCTAAGGGCATCAAACTAACAGAAGCCGATGTCATCATTGGTGGTGGCTATGGCCTGGGTAGTGCTGATGGCTTCGACTTGTTGAAACAATTAGCCGATACTTTTGAAAACTCAGCCATCGGCGCCTCAAGAAAAGTTGTAGACCTGGGTTGGATACCGTATCAACACCAAGTTGGTCAGACTGGTAAAACGGTAAGACCAAAACTCTACATAGCCTGCGGTATTTCTGGAGCGATCCAACACCGTGTCGGTATGTCCAAATCTGGCATGATCATTGCCATTAATAAAGATCCAGATTCGCCAATCTTCAAATTTGCCCACCATGGAATTGTTGGCGACATCTATCAGATCGTTCCAGAAATGATCAAACAGTTCAAAGAGATTCAGTCAGGAAAGGGGGTCGAGGCAGTTGTCGGATCGCATTGAGTATGACCTACTTTTAGTTGGTGGTAGCCCATCCAACCTCACTCTCGCTTACCGTTTCCTTGAATTAGCCAAGGGTAGCGACAAGCAATACACCATTGCTATTCTTGAGAAGAGCAAAGATTTCGGCGCCCATATAATGAGCGGTGCGGTCACTAACCCGCACATCATTGAAAAAGTATGGCCCAACTATAAAGAGATAGGCTTCCCCATCGAAGCCACTTGTACTGAGTCAGAATTTTCAGTGCTCGGCGCTGAGAAGAAATGGGACATTCCGCACAAGCTATACCCTAAGTCTTTTGACAAAACCGGCTATCTGGTTTTGACCTTGAGCTATGTAGTTAATTGGATGGCCAATCAAGTACAAGAGAAAGCCAAAGAAGTACCGAATGTAACTATCGACCTTTTCACAGGTTTTGCCGCTCACTCAGTAGCTTTTGAAAATGGCAGAGTTGCCGGTGTTGCTGTCACTGAAGAACCAACATCGGAAGAAGACTATGTCTACGGCAAGTTCACTTGTTTTGGTGACAAAGGCTTTATTTCAAGAGATGTGGTCGACCACTTTAAGCTGCGCGACAACCCACAAATTTGGTCTGTTGGCGTCAAAGAAGTTTGGCAATTAAACGAAAGCGTTGAGGGCAAAGTCTGTCACACTCTAGGCTACCCACTGCTTGATGGCACCTTTGGTGGTGGCTTCGTTTATGGCATGAAAGACAGTAAATTAACTATTGGTATGGTAATCAGCCTTGATAGCCAAGATCCAAACATGAACCCGCAGCAAAAGCTGCAAGACTACAAGAAACATCCGTTTATTCAAAAATTGATTGCTGGCGGCAAACTACTCAAGTATGGTGCGGCTCTTCTTCCTGAAGGCGGCTATTACAGCTTGCCTAAGAAGTTCTATGTACCAGGCGCACTACTTATGGGCGATGCCCTCGGTACCCTTGACGTCAAATATCTAGCCGGTGTCGATCGCGCCATGGAGTGCGGCTACGTTGCCGCCAAAGTTCTCCATGATGCCCTAGTCAAAGACGACACATCAGAAGCAGCACTAGCTCCTTATCAAAAAGAACTAGAAGACGGCTTTGTTATCAAAGAGTCTTACAAAAACCGCTACTTCCGTTGGGCCTTCATCGAAAATCCAAAACTGTTAGGCCGCTACTTGCCTGATATCGCCAAGAGCATCGATAAATCAAATGCCTGGATTGGTATGCTCAAAGTCGGCTTCAAAAACCCTCTTGGCTCATCCAAAGACGGCATAAGATCGCTTTCGTTGATTGAAGGCAGAATTGATATCGGGCCAATTAAGTATGTGGAAGACTACAAACACATCATTCCAGCCTGGGTTCCACCTAAGTATGATGAGCCACAGAACTTCGACAAATCAACTATTTACTCAAGGGTTGATGCTGTCTTCTATGCTTCTACCAAGTATCACGAAGGCAACAATCACATTGATGAATTCAACGCTTCTACTTGCGTTAAGTGCATCAGTAAATATGAAGCCCTAGGTAAGACCACACCTTGCGTCTCTGATTGCACTGCTGAAGTGCACAGAATCGACATCATTGAAGATGTGAGAAAGCACGGTATGTCGCTGGAAAACTGCGTACATTGCCGTACTTGCGAAATCGTCTGCCCTGAAGTCAACCTCAGAGTCAAACCAACAGCTCAAGGCAGCGGACCAGACTTCCTCGGTCTCTAATGTGATATTGGCTGCCACTGCGGTGTGTCAATATCATTGAAACCAACCACCCGCACGCCACCAATTCGGTGACTTGCTAGTGCTCTGTTGACCACCGGCACCTGACCATCTGGCACAAAAATATGAGTGATATCAGGCTTTCGCAGGCCTAGCTTTTCAAAGAGCCCGGTTCCTATATTGAGCTTACTGGTGAGCAGTTCACCTGGTTCAAGGGAGCCAGCGTTCCAGCTTTTAGCACCGGCAACTACATCGCGCGATATACCAAATACCACAGGAAAGTCAGCCAAACTCTCAGGGCTATGACGGTGGTAGCAAAACGCTTCGCTGAAATTGCGTGTCATAGAGATTGCCCGACGGGGGAATTGCTCATCAGCACTCTCACCTGCCACTTGCTTGATACCACGCAGGCGCAGTTCCTTCGCCGGAAGTAGTTTTCCTTCAGTAAAAATTGAATTAAGAGCACGAGAAACAGTGGCGTGGAACAAATTACTTAACTTCTCACTTGGCTCAAAAGGCATCCAGTCTGGCTTAGTACCATAGGCGCGAGACTTGTAATGATAGTCTCCTGGCAAAGAAAGCTTCTGACCCAAAGCACCTTCATCAAAATTGAAAAATCTTTCACGGGCTTTGCCTAAACCCATGAGGATGCTAAAAGTATCGTGCTCTCCTGAGATATCGCGCGGTGCTAGCTTGGCCATGCCTTCTTCAAACTCACTAGCAGACTTGTAATTAGAGCGCTTCAGCGAAGCAGTTAGAGTCTCTCTAATGGCAGCTACTCGTTCAACACTGTGGCCCTGTGCCAGCTCAGCATTGCTGTATGAGTTGAGACCAGGCTTGTCTGCTGTACCGTGCAAAATTGAAAGAAGTTTCTCGGCAAACTTAGCTTGCTCCTCACCGATTTCGTCGTAAACATCGCGCCGGTCTCCCTTCGGCGTCTCTTCGTATTTCCTTTCTAAGGTTTCGATTTTTTTGATGTACTGCGGATACTCCCTTTCAAAAGCTGTAACTGGATTATTCTCGGCAGTGAGAGGCACTCTAGGTAACTCTGGCAATTTCACGGGATTAACAAAATCATTTAAGCGCTTAATTGGATGCTGTAAATTGAGTTCATTAAGAGTGGCATAGTACAGCCGTTTGCCTTCAGTTGCACCTTCTTGAATGTTCCACTTTGTGCGGTAATAGGCACTTTCAACAGCTGGTAACTTAGCCACTTTAACAACACCAGCATTGAAGGCATGAAAGCCAGCGCCAAAGGCTGCAAACTGACCAGCACTACTCAAAACTTCAGAACCTGTTGCTAGGCGATGTTCTTGAGTAAAAGCATGACCATAGGCCGAAGTTACACCACCGGCGCCACCAGAGATAGCACTTGTCAAACTCTTAGCGAGAAAATCATTCTTAGGCAAAAGTTTCACGCCCTCTAAGGCCTTACCAGCTCCGCCCATGACAGCAAAAGTTGTGCCCGAGACCAAAGCGCCTTCAAGCCGTCCCTGCAATAAACCCTTATCGCTGGAGCTTGTCGTCAAAACTCCGCCATCAATAGCTCCTGCCAAAAACATCTTGCTGGCACTACCAGCCACGCCGTTGATGCTTTCCTTCATCAAAGGTTTGAGTGCCCCATGGCTGGCTATGGCGAGAACACTGAAATCGACAATTAGCCCGGCGATGGCGCCAGCTTCGGTAGCTAGGGTGCGCTTGCTTTCAACTTTCGCCGTCTTCTTCTCTTTGTCACTGTCTTGGTCATTGAGCCCAACCAGCTGACGCACGGCATCAACAGGCTTTTCAATGGCGCCTTGATAGAAGCCCTGAGCGAAATCGACAGGATTAATGTTGCTTACTATTTTTTCGCTAAGTGTTTCTTTCACCGGCCACCGCGCCAATCCTTACAAGCTCTGCCTAAAATAACTCTGCATAAACAGACTTCCTATACATATATTGCCCCTTGAGACCACCCGTGTCAGTGGGGGAAATACGAAGTGCAAGCTTGTTTTGAAAGATTTGCCGAAGGCTTAATTCAGTGATTCTAAGCCTGGCTTAGCTTCTCGGCTGACGTCGAGAGCAGCGGCAGGTTCATCAATTACCAGCTCAGCTTTAGGCTCCTGCTCTGTCAAAAGCTCTTGTTCACTCTTAAGCTCTTGTTCACTCTTAAGCTCTTGTTCACTCTTAAAGACTGGCTCACTGACAAATACGGGAATTACTGGCGGGCGAATCCAATTAACAATACGATCGCCTCGACCGGCACCAAAAAGCAGACCGAGAGCAAACCAGCCAAGTCGTCGTAAAAGGGTAAATCGGTCTTCGACTAGCACGGCGGCAAAAAGATCGCCACCTAGCAATATTGAGCTGATTAGAGCCAGGGCACTGCCCGCCACAATAGCTGTGCGCACAGTAATACCGGGACGGAAGAAATAAAGAATGGCAACGCCTAAGGCGAACCCAGCCACAGACAGCCCAGCATGCAAGAGCTTGACCATAAATATTGCCGATTCTATTTGAGTTTGCTCGGAGCCCATAGGTTCAAATTACCACATTGAGAGAAAAGTGGAACTATTCAATCCAAGGTGAGCCAGACCTTAACCCTGACACGCTAACTGCGAGAAGTCACGCTGAGTATGTAGTCGGCACCAATCTCAAAGACATGATCAGAGAAGATCTTGTGGCCGAAAGGAAAGCTATAGAGTCTTATCGTGGCATGATTGAAGACATTGGCAATCGTGACTCAACCACAAGAAGATTACTTGAAGACATTCTTGCCGTTGAGGAAGAACATGCCGACGAACTTTCTTCTCTTTTGCAGTAGAAGCAATAGCGATTAGAGGTACTAATTGGTTGAGCCAGGGCCTGAACCCCGGTCAGGACTGGGGCTCAGGGCCTGGCTTTGTCTTAACCTTTGCTATCTTTCAAGAGAGTGTCGAACTGACCTAGCCAAGTTTCAACGTTCTCAAAATTCTTGCCATAGTCAAAGACAACGTTTTTAGACCGCGGTCGACTAACAACCTTTACTTGCCATTGATTCTCGGCCTTACAATTGAGCTCAACTTCCATCTCTTCACCACCGGAGCGCCAACTAGGGCCACTGGCAGCACGAGTAATCATATGCTCAACATCATCAGAAACTCGTGTAACATATGGCACTACCAATAGTGCTTGACGAGCAGCGTGCAAAACTTGCTTTCCCGTGCCAGTCACTTCAATTTCTCTAGTTTGCTCAAGATCCCAAATTTGATGGTAACGACCCTTGCTAAGAAAAACGTGAGCACTTAGGTCAAGGGGCAAGAGCACAGCGATAGTAAAGAGCGCGAAAATACCGCCAATGGTAAGACCAGCCATGAGACCATAGTGAAAAGCATTTGGCTCATTCTTGTTGGTCAAGACAATAATCATAATTAAGAGGCCAATACCGCCGCCCAGGCCCAATGAGCTGACCAGTGCTGCACGAAATACTCTCAGTAAATAGCTCGCCATTATCGCTCTTTTGCCAACGCTAGGGCCTTATTTAAAAGCTTAATCTGAAACTTCTTCAGGCTCGTCAGCTTTGCTCAAACCGTCTTCTTGCCTTACAAACCAGCGCACAAAGCGATAAATAATATAGCCAGGCGGCACCACTGCGCTAAAGAACATTATTCGGTCTAATAGATGCAACCAGCCTTTAGTTTTCTTCTTCCGACAACGCACAGCTATCCTCCTCATCTGAGAATTTAACCCCTTCTGCCTCGATATCTTGAACGTCGACCATTTCAGGCTCAAGTTCTTCTACGTGTATATCAATACCAATATTGTCAGCAGACTGCTTTTCAGCAGAAAACTCATTCAAGACTTCCTGCATCAAATCAGAACCTACTTCATCGAGCAAATCTTGATCAGCAAGGGCCGCTTGTTCAGCGCTAAGCTTTCCGGCAGCGGCTGCTAAACGTGCCTGTAATTTGTCGGCTTGGGTGCGCTTCGGGTAAAGACGTGCCCTACATTTGGTGCAAAAGCAATAACTGTTTTCACCGAGATGACCAAAATCACCAATTTTAAAACCAATTGGCAAATATGCTTTCGTCGATACCAAACGACGGTCAAGCCCTTTGAGACGTCTTTGAAAGATACGCACATACTCGTGACGACAACTGGGCACGACTGGAGGTGCTGGTACTGGCGCCAAAGACTGCTCTAAAACCGGCTCAATCGATTGCTCTGGCTGTGCGGCCACAGTTAGGTCGCGTTTCTGCTCGTCGACTTCAGAGTTTGTTGCTTCAGGATTGAAATTTTCTTGCATTACATCAGTTATACGATTTTCTACAACTCTTAGTGCTGCTTCACAACCGGAAATTCTTGCAGCAGTTTCCCCTTCCAATAGATGATAACGGCAAGTTGATGATCATCCTTAACAATATTCGGACAAGAAAAATAAAGGGTGCGCTCGGCCCCTGGCGCAAAGGCGATAGACGAAGGATTTGCAACAGGCAAACCAACTGAGCCATTAGTGCGCCTCTTTGTATTATCGTAGAAAACTGCTGTCAATGTAAGGTCACTTACGGCTTCCCCCGAAATGTTTTTGATCTTAATTTCGCCTTCTGGGGTCAAGCTTCCTTTGACTAACCAGTTTCTCGAAGAAATAACCGAAATTGGCGGAGTGCCAGGATTCCACTTATCGGTCTTGGCGGCCTCCGGTTTTACCTCATCTTTTTTCTGTTCTTTAATTAGCATGGCCAGTTGCTCAGCAACTCGCTCAGCATGGCCTTTTACAGACAAGGCTTCTTGAGCTTTATTCTCTTTGACTAGGATGGCCCCCCAAGTATTAAGCGTGCTCAAAAGCTGCTTCAATAATGAAATCGAAGCCTCCGGCTTTAGCGAAACAGCCTCTTCTAGAGAGCGCACAGCCCCAGGATAGTTCTGCAACTTCAAATTAAGACTGGCAAGCAGCTCATAATTGCCGAAACTCTTTTCTTTGTCGACTAGCTCCGTTAAGGCCTCCTGGGCACGCTCGAGATCCTTTTTCGCCAGCAGAAGATCAATCAAGCGGTGGCGCACCTCTAGATTGTTAGCATCTTGCTTACAGACAATTTCATAGTTTTCAATCGCTTTACTAGTGTCTCTGCGCTTGCTGTAAAGAGCAGCAAGCGCTATCCGCGTACCCGGTTCGTCACTCACAGTTAAGCTCTTCTCAAGCATAGCAACGGCCTGCTCTTCATCTTTATCGCGAGTTTCAGCCAAAGCAGCCAATTGGCGATAGCACTCAGCTAGGCGATGAGGAACTTGTGACTTTAATGGTTCATCTAAACTATCGGCGTACTGCCATGCTTTGCTCAAATGAGTAACAGCACTGTCAATAGCTCCATTAGCAAGATTGGCCTCAGACCAGCGCAAGTACATGCGCGCCCGACTGTTAGCTAACTCTGCTGGCTTGACTACCTGCAGTGCCGAATTGTAGAGACGCTCGGCCTCTTCATAGTGATTATGATTTTGGTAGAAAGTAGAGTAGCTGTCGACAACCGGCGCCAAATTGACATCTTGGCAGCGCACTCTGAAGGCAGTGTCTAAAGCAGTACGTCCTTCAGCAAATCTATCGGTGGCTAAATAAGCCTGCGCCAACCAGGGGTAGACACTGACATCGGCCGGGTTTTGATGAACTAACTCTTCCAACAACGGTACAGCAGAAGCAGCTTTGTTGGAGCGCACCATGCTAGCCGCTTTTCCAAGTGGTGTTTCTTTCGGCGTAAAGACAATGTAACCAATCGCAAGAAGTGTGCAAACTATCAATCCAATCACAACAAAGGGAACACCCTTGCCCTCTTTAGGAGCACGAGCAGGATCTAGTTCTCCTTCGGGGGGAGAAGAAGAAGAATCGCTTCTAGAGCCGTCCTTACCGATCATTGATTTTCCGCTGACAAAAAAGGGAATAGCGAGAGACTAGACATCTTAAGTGGTATCAGAAGCTATAATATCGCTTAGCTATGACACAGGATATTAAGCTCACTCCGACTTGTTCGTTCGTTGACATCGTCCCACGATCTCAGCCTCTGACTCAAGGCGAAAATCATTTGATTAAGGCGCGCACATGGGGTTCGTCGTCAGATTGCCGCGCCGCTGTCTTGCTTGTACACGGGCTAGGTGCCCATAGCGGTTGGTTTGAAGCTCTTGCAAGGCGTTTAAAGGTGAAGAGAATTTTCGCTCTTGCCTACGACCAAGTTGGTTTTGGCAAGCGCTCAGACCAAATATTGATGATGAAACAGCAGTGGCTGAACGACCTCAAAGATGCCTATGAGCACTTACGCGACACTGTTGGCGACCGGCCAATTTTTGTCATGGGAAACAGCATGGGCGCAGTTGTTGCCCTCAAGGCGCTAAGTCAAATTAGCCCCTCCGGACTTGTCATGTTTTCACCGGGATTCGACGGTCATCCTGACATGTTCAAGCTCACCTACCGGGTCAAATCTATGGCCACGGCACTTCTGCAGCCTGATACCGAAATTGCTTTGCCTTACACCACCGACCAGATTACTCGCGAGCCCCAGGTACGAAACTGGCTGGCCAATGATCCCGATCGCAAGTTTGTACTAACTGCCCGTACTTTGCTGGAGTTGCTCAAACTCACCCAAGAAACAAAATCTTCACCACGCAAAATTCCGTGTCCTCTCTATATGTTTACCTCGGGCCAAGAAACCATAGTAAACAACGTTGTCAGCCAAGCAATTTTTGATCGCCTCAATGCCCCAAGCAAACGGCAGCACTCATTCCCAGACGCCTGGCACGATCTCATGTTCGATCCAGTTCTCGACGAACTTGTTGACCTTTTGAGCACATGGATGGACGAAGTCTCGAAAGAAAGATTGTCAGTCTCTTAACAAAATTAGCAGCTTATAATCCGCAGGGACGCTGAAGAGAATGCCCAGTTAAGGCCTAGAAACAGGCTTTGGCAGGCGCAGATAATTTAGGATTCATTTGGCATACTGAAAACCTACTATAATAACGCCTGGTGGGAACCTGAGGTGCTTTACATGCTCGTAGATCGGAAGATATCCGATAGTATTACTGATCGCAATATAGCGGCAGTCTTCTTTGCTCGCGCCAAACAGCTCGACCATCTCAACTGTGTTGAGTACAAAGAAAAGAAAGAGCCTTACCGCAGCATGAACTGGCGTGAGTTCAGCAAACTAGTGCAGCAAATAGCACTTGGCTTGATGACTCTAGGCCTAAAAGCTGGCGAGAAAGCAGCTATTTTCTCCTCGACAACTCACTATTGGGTTGCAGCCGATATTGCCACCATATCTAATGGCGCTATCTCGGTACCGGTCTATCCGACTTCTTCGGCTAACGATATTGATTTCATTATCAATAATTCTCAAGCTAAAGTTCTCTTTGTCCAAAACGAAAGTCTTCTCAAACGGGCTCTAGCAGTAAGGGATTCAATTCCAACTGTACAGAAAATTGTGCTCTTCTTCTTACCGGCTGATGTCAAATCAGTGGATGAACTAGCAGTTAAGTACAATTTGCCCAATGGCCTTCTAGCTGATATTGAATCGGTACGCAAACTTGGTGCCAGCCTTGATACCGCTCACTTAAAAATTCTGGAAGACAGAATGAAGAGCACGCCGAAAGACGGCATTGCCACTATCATTTACACTTCTGGCACCACTGGAGTACCCAAAGGTGTGCCTTTGACCCATGGCAACATCATGGCCGTGATCGAAGATATGAAGCCAATACTCTCGGAAGATGAGCGCGCTGTCTATCTCTCCTATTTGCCTCTTTCTCATATTTTCGAACGCATCTGTGGTGAATTCTACTGGTTGACCCATGGCGGAGTTTGCGCCTTTGCCGAGAGCATTGAAATGATGGGCCGCAATATGATCGAAGTAGAACCAACCACAATCTTGGTGGTCCCCCGAGTGCTCGATCGCATTTATGCAAAAGTCAAAAGTGGCATAGACGGTGCAACCGGACGCAAGCGCAAACTTATTGACTGGGGCCTCGACGTCGGCGCAGAAATAGTCGAATGTCATGGTGAAGGCAAGAAAATAGGACCTTTGCTCTGGGTCAAACACCAAATTGCCAACAAACTAGTCTTAGAAAAATTGCGCCAGCGCATCGGACCAAATCTAAGAATCATTGTCAGTGGTGGCGCACCGGCCACTAAAGAAGTACTGACATTCTTCAATGCTGTTGGCATCAATACCCTTGAAGGCTACGGACTAACGGAGACATCGGCACCGACCAATGTCAACCGCATCGGTCAAGTCAAAATCGGCACAGTGGGCCCCGCCGTAGACTCAGTGCATCAGAGGCTGGCCGACGATGGTGAGATTCTGGTTAAGGGTCCAACCATTTTTAAGGGCTACTACAACAACCCAGAGGCCACGGCTGAAGCTTTCGAGGGTGAATGGTTCAAAACTGGTGATATCGGCACTATCGATGCTGATGGCTACCTAAAAATAACTGACAGAAAGAAAGATCTGATTATCAACTCGGCGGGCAAAAACATTGCACCGCAAAGGGTAGAAGCGGTATTGAAGACGGTACCATTCGTCACTCAAGCAGTGGTATTTGGCGATAAGCAAAAGCATTTGGTCGCTCTAATTACTCTTGATGAACAAGCAGCCTGTGACTTTGCCCGCGAGAGAAACTGGGAATTCGATTCTTACTTTGATCTAAGTCGCTCCACAGCCTTGCTCGGCTTCCTCAAAAAAGAATTGCAAGCCCGCTCTAGAGACTTGGCGGACTACGAACAAGTAAAGCGCTTCGCCATTCTTGCTAACGAGTTATCAGTAGAAGCTGGTGAACTGACAGCTACACTGAAAATCAAGCGGAATGTTGTTGGGCGCAACTACAAGTCGCTTATAGATCAAATGTACAGCAGCCACGATCCAGTAGCCGTCGAACATGAAAGTCGCGAATTAGCAGCTCTCGCGAAGTAAGTAAGTAAGTAAGTAAGTTCAAGTAATAAATAGACCATAACCTAGGCTAGACCAAAATCGTAAATACAAAACAGTCAGATTTTTTACAAAAAATCTGACTGTTTTTATTAGTGCAAAATGACAGGCTGTGAACTGTTCTAAGAAAGAGCTTTAGCCGATTCACTGCGTTCAGTTTTGTCGAGAGCGGCTACTTTAAGAACCCTAGAGCGGCCAGCTTCGAGAACGAAGAGAGCGCCATCATGCCCGAAAGCCACACCAGTCGGATTAACTAAGCCAGTAAGGAAGGTCTCGGCCCGTCCTTCGCGGTTGACACGAATAACGGTGCCAGCCCGTCCTGCTGTGATGTAAAGCCGATCAAGGCTATCCATCGCTAAATTACCGTCATAGCCATCAGCGAAATTGAAGCTCTCGGACTCGGCCACTTGAATGCGTGCTACCTCACGCCCATCTAGTGAGCGCTTGACCACACAGCCTGAGGCGTGTTCTAGACACCAGAGGAAACCATCACGCTCAAGAAGAAGGCCTTGAGTACCGTGACCGGGACCACCAAGCAAGACTTCATATTCACCAGTTTTGTCTATCTTGAAAACGCCACCAGTGTTTGAAGGGAAATTTGAAACATAGACTTCTTCTCTGGCACCGATGGCGATGTCAGACAAGAAAGTGCCGCCGCCAGTAAGGTTGCCGTCAAGTTGGGCGAGAATGCGTCCAGATTTGTTGGGGTCAATCTTGTAGACAGTGCCTTGAATGGTAGCAACGTAAAGAACGCCTTTGCGGTCAAAACGCAATCCTGAAATCGTACTGTTGCCACGAATGCGAGCGTATTCGCTCAATTGGCCATTGCCATCGATAAACCAAACAGAACCGTCACATGAGAAATAGATTCCGCCAGGACCAGCGGTCATACGGGAGAAGCGATTGGAGTATTGCGAGTTAAGCTGAGAAAGAATCCGTACAGCGTATCCACGGGGAGCATCGGGCAAGTCAATAACGGAAACTGACGAACCGCTCCCCTTAGACTCCTTTTCGGTTACTAGCGCTCCTTCATCATCTTCACTGACCTCAGCAGAGGTTATGTCAATGTGCAAAATTAAGTGCAAAGGAACGAGTATGCGGCGAATATGAATTTGACCGTCGCTCTCATGAGAATACGACTCGACGTCAATGTGGTCATGGTCAACAGAAAGCACTCTTCCGGTGACGGTGTTATGGCAGCCCATACCGTACCAGATTTGAATTTTCTGCCGGCTATCGACGAACCCCTGTAGCCTGGTCCTAAAGCTCATAGCAAATGTCCCTCAAAAACGCCTCGATAACATATCAGAGCAAAAATTACCCTACGCTTATTCTTCTACCCATTCTTGGCGATCAACAATCAATGCATGGTTCCAGAACTGCTCGATTTTATAAAAGCTTCTCTCTTTTTCTTGCAGAACGTGAACAATCACCGAACCGTAATCTAGTAAGACCCAACGGGCTTCACTCATGCCTTCAATCGACTTGCGCTTGAAATCATGGGCTCCAAGAGCCTGGTCTACGGCATTTGCAATAGCTTTAACTTGAGCCGCCGACTCACCACCGGCAAAAACAAAATATTCAGCTAAAACAGTTACCGAAGCCACATCAAGAACCACCGTAGATTGAGCTAATTTGCTCTCACAGGCATTGGCGGCAATAAATGCTGCCGTCCTAGCGTCTATTGTCTTACCGTCGACGCTACTTGGTCCCAAAGGAGCCCCACTCAATGGATTTGACACTATCTTTGTTCCCTCAATGACTTCTCTTTACGCACTAGACCCACTGTTAAATTCACATTTTCTCCCTTATTCTGAGCCTTAATGACATCTTTCTAAAAACCGCCTGGCAAGCGGCCTCTATACAAGTATGACGGCAATTATGACGGCAATTGCTTATCAAGAGCGACAATTTATGCCAAGTCTCTTGTGTCAGCCTTACAGGTGCTGTATCTTTGTCCCTCACGTGGTTATTAGACCGCCCAGAATACACTTTATGTTGTACTTTTGAATTTAGGACCGGATACTAGGAGGAATCTCTGTGAACAAAGCAGAACTGGCTGCCGAAATCGCTGCTCGTACAAACACAACCAAGAAGTCCGTCGAAGAAATGCTTGCCGCTTTCACCGATGTCGTGACCGAAGTAGTAGCCAAAGGTGATCGTGTCACCTTGGTAGGTTTCGGAACATTCTTGCGCCGTGACAGACAAGCTCGCGAAACAAACAATCCACAAAAACCTGGCGAGAAAATCAAAGTGCCTGCTAAAAAGGTACCTGCTTTCCAACCTGGCAAAGAATTCAAGGACACCGTCGACAAGAAATAGTCTACGGCTACTGCGAAGTGGTTTGAAGGAGCTAAAGGGGAGGGTCAAACCTCCCTTTTTTTGGCTTATTTTTCTTAAGGCAATTCTGGACTAACTGCTGGACTAATCACAGATTTGGTCTCCGGATTAGTCTCAGGACTAGATTCTACATTCGTTTCAATGGGCGTTTCAATGGGCAAAGTCTCCGGTCCCACAGGTTTGATTGTTGGCTCAGGGTCGCGCTCAAGAGCAGGCTTATAGCCACCGACAAAAGTAGAAAATACAGTAGACAAATCATTAAGACGGGGGTCATGAGGGCATTCTTTTAAGCCTTCTTTGAGCCAATTCATAGCCAAAGGCAATTGCCCCTGGGTAGCAAGCAAGCTGACAATGCGCATGTAGCCTTCGACATAGTGCGGCTTAGCTCGCAAACAATGAGCATACGAGTCTCTGGCCAGTGTGAAATCACCATCGGCCTCCGCGGCCTGAGCCAACTCAAAGAAAACCATGGCCTCTAATGTAGAAGCCCCGCCATTGCGCTGATTGCTACGCGCCTGGTCCAGCAGATTGACTGACTCGGCCAACTTGTCAGTAGAAGAGCCGTAGTTGCCGCGCAAGCGCTCATTAATACCCTGGTCATATAGGGCATAAGAACGGGCCATAAGTGAATAGTTGCGCACCCTTGGGCCAATACCCATGTCTACTGGTCCGCCATCGCCTTGAGAGGCTGTAGCCGGGTGGCTCGCGGCATTCACTCTGGCATGAGTAATTGGGCGAGCATTAGCACGAACTCTGCCATGAGAGCGGGCATTAAATCTGGAATGAGAACTGGCATGGGCGCTGCGCGAAGCTCTGCGACCCACCGAGCGCGAAGCAGAATGGCGAGATCTAGAACTCTTAGAACTAGCTTTCTTAGAACTAGCTCTTTTAGAACTAACTCTCTTAGAACTTGATGTGGCCGAAGAGGCACGGCTTGCGCCGTGCCTCTTGCTTACATGAGACTTCGCACTAACTGCTTTGCCCTTTTTAGACGTGCTCTTATGAGAGCTAGCCTCAACTTGCAGACAAGTCAGTACCAGCCAGCAAGCCAAGACAAGGGCTAGGTTATTACGGATTCTGTTGCTCACAGAGTGCTTTCTCTTCGTCGCTGACGCCTTTCATGGTCAAGTTGACACGATTGCGCTCGTCAATTTCTTTGACTTTGACGACCACTTTTTGGCCGACGGCAACAACGTCTTCGACTTTCTCCACGCGTCTGTTCTCTAGTTGAGAAATGTGCACGAGGCCCTCTTTACCAGGCAAGACTTCAACGAAGCAACCAACAGGAATGATTCTAGTGACGCGGCCAGAGTAAACAACTCCGACTTCGATACGCTTTACTAGGTTAACAATCCAGTCACGTGCAGCTCTTCCGCCTTCTTGGTCAACAGAGCCAATGCGCACAGTACCGTCATCTTCAATATCGATGGTGGCACCGGTCTCTTCGATTATGCGACGAATCATTTTGCCGCCAGGTCCAATTACAGTACCGATATCTTCTTGGTTGATATGAACTGTAATGATGCGAGGAGCCCAAGGTGACATTTCTTCACGAGGAGCTGGCAATACCGCTTCCATCTTATCGATGATGTGTACGCGGCCACGCTTAGCTTGGTCAAGAGCAATGCGCATGATCTCAAGAGAAATTCCTTCAATCTTGATGTCCATTTGCAAGGCTGTGATGCCATCTTTTGAACCGGTTACTTTGAAGTCCATGTCGCCAAGGAAATCTTCAAGGCCTTGAATATCTGTAAGAACGGCACAACGGTCGCCTTCAAGAATCAAGCCCATGGCAATACCGCCAATTGTAGCTTTGAGAGGCACGCCGGCATCCATCAATGAAAGAGATGAACCGCAAGTAGAAGCCATCGAAGTTGACCCGTTAGATTCGAGCACTTCAGAGACAACACGAATTACATAAGGAAAATCATCTTGGCTTGGTAGAGCTGGAATCAAAGCGCGCTCAGCAAGAGCACCGTGGCCGATTTCGCGACGACCTGGTCCACGCATTGGTTTAACTTCGCCCACTGAAAAACCAGGGAAGTTGTAATGGTGCATGTAGCGTTTTTCGGTTTGCGGATCAACTGAATCTAGTCTTTGAGCATCAGAACCAATACCCAGAGTGGCTATTGAAAGCACTTGGGTTGTACCTCTGGTGAACAAGCCAGTACCGTGGGTGCGAGGTAAAACGCCACACTCAACAGTGATTGGTCTAACTTCATCGCAACGACGGCCATCGGCACGAATACCGGTGTCAAGCACTTTGGCTCTCATCAATTCGGCTTCGTAGTTTTCTAGGTATTCGGCGATTTTGCCACCGGAAACACCTTTCAACTCATGACCTTCTTCAAGCTCAGCAATGCCGTCATTGATGGCCTTAATGGCTGCATCAATATGGCCTTGCCGCACCATCTTGTCTGTCACAGCATTCATAGAAGCCTTGAGAGCTTCGGTGGCTTTCTCAGCAACCAACTCTTTCAATGATTCCAAACAAGGTGGAGCAACAAATTCTTTAACAGTACGGCCAACTGCTTTGACCAATTCTCTTTGAGACTCTACTTGCTTCTTGATAATTTGATGAGCGTAATCAATAGCAGCAAGAATGTCTTTTTCTGTGACGAAATTGCAACCAGCCTCGACCATCATGATTGATGATTCGGTACCGGCAACGACTAAATCTAAATCTGAATTGTCAAGTTGGTCGTATGTAGGGTTACCCACAAGTTTGCCGTCAACGCGACCAACCCGAACAGCACCGATAGGGCCGTTGAATGGCAAACCAGCTAGCTCAAGAGCGAAACTGGCACCAAGCATGGCAAGAGTGTCAGCAGGGTTTTCCATATCTGCACTCATAGTGGTAGCCACTATTTGCACATCATTGCGATAGCCTTCTTTAAATAGAGGGCGAATTGGACGGTCGATCAAACGGCTTGTCAGGATGCACTTATCAGGAGCTTTTCCTTCACGACGACCAAACGATCCAGGGATGCGACCAACTGAATAAAGCTTCTCTTCGTAGTCAACAAGTAAAGGGAAGTAGTCGATACCGTCTCTAACTTTCTTACTCTCGGTGGCTGTTACCAAGACCATAGTCTCGCCGCAAGAAATCTCTACAGCACCACCAGCTTGTTTGGCCATGCGACCAGTTTTAACAACGATAGTCTTGCCGTCAATGACAATCTCGGTTTGACGAATACCGGCACGTTCTTCTACTTGCACTTCTTCTTTTCCTCTATCTTCTTTTTCTGCTTGTACCTAGTGCCTCTTCACTTGAAGGGCACACAAAATCTTTTGTTCTGGATACCAATGAAAGTTCTCTACTCAGAGAACTTCATTACTGCTTGAACCAAGCCTGCTTGAACCAAGAAAGCTTTAACAAAAACGTCAAAATACAAAAAAGGCGAGCCAAAGGCCCGCCTTTTAAAATTAAGCTATTAGCGTCTCAGTCCAAGCTTTTCAATCAGCTTGCGGTAACGCTCATTGTCTTCCTTCATCAAATATTGAAGAAGGCGACGACGCTTACCAACCATCATCAAAAGCCCACGTCTGCTGTGGAAATCTTTAGAGTGAGTTCTCAGGTGGTCGGTCAGTTGGACAATTCGGTCTGTGAGCATGGCGACCTGCACTTCTGGCGAACCAGTATCTTTACCGTGCGTTTGGTGGCCTTGGATGAGCTCTTGCTTACGATCAGCTAAAAGTGGCATTACTTCTTTTCCGTCTTTTTAATAGATGTTCTTACGATTTTTTGGCGTTGGTAGATAATAGCATATACAAACTCGAGCGCTTGCCGCCTGCGGGTCTCAGCCCACTTGAATTCTCCAAAATTAGTCAATCTTTTTCTCATCTAGCCGGAAGACACAAAAAAGGAAACCCTTGAAAAAGTTCCGAATCAAAGACCTGTTCTTGAAATACCCGCTTCTTGACAAGTGGCGAGTACTAGGCCTTGCAGGCATCTTTAAATATGGAATTACGGTTTACGACCTGTCATATAGAGTGATGGCAATCATCCCAGAAGCTAGCCAAGCCTATATCAGAGCCAGCTCAGCCAACAGCGCCGCTGCCAATGGGCTCGAGAGCTTGAAGCCAGCCATATACGCCTACTTTCATGGCCAAATGTATGTTTTACTCGGCCTCAGCCCACGCAACCGTATGAGCCTAATTGCCAGTAACTCGCGCGACGGCGAAATGATCGCACGGGCGGCCGAATTCATGGGCTACGAAGTGGCTCGTGGCTCGCGCACCCATGGCGGAGTCAAAGGCGCATTTAATTTGATCAACGCTGCAGAGAACAACCGCAGCGTCTTATTTCCTGTGGATGGCCCCAAGGGCCCATTTGAAGTGGTTAAGGCTGAAGTAATCAGATTGGCCCAAATTACCAAATTGCCAATTATTCCAGTCGTCAGCCAGGCCCGAACTCGCGACCTAATGAAATCATGGGACCGCTACAACTGCCCTTACCTAAATACTAAGATGGTTTATGTTTTTGGTGAACCCATAGAAGTGCCGGCCGACGCTGACGACAGCGCCAAAGAAAATCTGCGGGTCGATTTGCAAAACTACATGGTAGAGCTGAAATCAAAGACGAGCGAGTTCTTTCAATATGTAGAAGGGAAAAACTAAAGATCTGCCATCGAGTGCTATAAATTGAAATTGAACAACTTGATCGAACAATATTGATGGTGAAGGAGAAATTTGGAAATGGCTGATGTAAAGGTCAACGTATATACACCGGCTGGCAAGCAGGTTGGTTACTTCGTCAATCCAGAAGTAAAAGCTTACCCAGCTGGCGACTACGAGATAAGCGGCGATTTCTTCGAACCCACAGGCGAAAAGCCAACCCGCATCGACTTCAACCCCGAAGCCATGCCCTATACAGCAGACCTGGGCGATTGCTGCAATAAAAACCCCAAACTCAGCCACAAAAAACTTTCATCAGTTTATGTTCAAAGTGGCCGCCAGCCAATAAAAATGAGTGGCCAAGGCAAATAAATCTCAAACAAAAGAGCAGCGGTTCGAGGGAAACCTGCTGCTCCTTAGTTTTATAACTCGTGGGCCTTACTTCGCTTTTAGTATCAGTACCGAAATCAGTATTAGTCTTAACGATGCATGGGCTGGGGGGCTTGGTGAGGGTCAGGGTCTAAAACTGGATCAGTGCCCACAAGTTTGGTTTGGTTTCGTCTCGTCTTTAAGTAGATTGACAACACTTGGGTTGCCGTCTCATATTGCAGTTATAGCAGCAGCTTGGAGGGGGCACCCTATAGGTGGGAAGATAATTCAATATAGGCTTTCTTATGTTAGGTTGATAACAGGCGCGCCCATGATCACTGAATATTGATCACTAAATATTGACTTAGTTTGGATGAATAAATTGGAAGACGAAAGACCAGTCGCAATAGAACCTCAGGCAGAAGCGTCCGAAGCCGATATTGCCGTGCAGATTCAAAGAGAACGCCGAGTGCTCTTAATCGAACCAATAGAAAAAGACCTGCAACTGGTGCGCAAGGCCATTATTTCGCAATCACCTTTATATGACGTTGACGCCGTTGTCAGCGCCAAAGAAGCTCTAGCCCGTATCAAAACAACTTCGTATGACGTTTTGGTAGTGGACAACGACCTTCCTGATAGCAGCGGCGTCGACTTAGTTACCTCTCTTGTAGCTCTGACGCCCAACTCGCCAATCATCGTCATCACCAGCATTGATTCTCCAGAGCTGGCCCTAAAGTTGCTTATAGCAGGCGCCAGTGACTATCTGCCAAAAATTGGCGAGTACCAAAAGTTTCTACCGCGCATGATTACAACAAACCTGCAGCGGGCCATCATTATCGAAAACTTGAAAGAGATGTACGACCGTGTAGAAAAGTCTTCGCGAGACGAAGCGCTCTTTAACCGTTTCGTTGTAAATGTTCACGGTTCGCTCGATCAAGCCGATATTTTAGAGCGCGCCACCGAAAGCCTGCTGAAAGAGTTTGAAGCCTCGCGAGCGCTAATTTGTTTGATTGGCGACCCAGACAACACCATGCGCATCGTCAGACAAATGACGACTGACAGCATGACCCCAATATCAGACAAGAGCACTCTGTTTTCTAAGTATCACGACCTATTATTAGACGTTGGCGAGCGCCGGCCACTAATGGTGGTGCAGGATGATACTTTTGCTTTCGCTAAAGATGTGCGCTTAGAACTAATCAATTACAAAATTAAGTCGATGGTAATGGTGCCCTTGGTTTACCGCGGTAAGTTAATGGGCTTGCTGCACCTTGATGCCCACAGTGATTCGAGAATGTGGACAGTACGCGATATCAACTTGCTCTCTCGCATTGCCAACCAATTATCGATTGCCTTGAGCCAGGCTAAGCTCTATCAAATTGTTGAAGCTCAAAGCACATCAATTAGCAAACTAACAGACTTGTGCAGTCAGCTCACCCAAGTTGTACACAGCACCAAAGAATTGACAGAGCGCACCGAGAGCCGCGAGAAAGTACGAATCAAACTCAGTACCAGAGAAATCGAAGTGCTGAAGCAAGTAGCTCTTGGTTTATCAAATAGAGAAATCGCCGAAGAGCTACACATCACAGAAGGCACCACCGAAGTGCATGTATCGAGACTGCGAAAGAAACTAAACCTAAGTACACGGGCGGCTCTTGTGCGCTATGCCTATGAGAACCATTTGAGTTAGGCAAAAAAATGAAAACCCACATCCTTCCCCAGTCTCTCATATCGCTTCTTGTTCTGGCAGCCGCCAGCGCCCAAGCACCCACAGCATTGGCCCAACAAACCAATGACAGCAGTGAGCAGAAGGCTCTGAGGCTTCAAACTGTCGATTCGCTAGACAAGCAATTAGCCGAACTTGAAAAAGCAGAGAAGACCACTCCGGCTTCTGGCTCTGCAGCATTGAGTGTTAAGGCTGAAGTCCTTGCCAGACAATATTGCAATCTAGGCGCGCTGCCGGCCAGTGGGCGGGCCTGGGCACTAGCCTTAAAGACAAGTAGCGACCCATTTAGACAATCGGCCATCTATACTCAGTGGTCCGAACAAGAAGTGAATAGTTCGCCAAAGCACGCTGCTGAATTAAAAGAGTCAGCCCTTAAGGCGTTAGACAAAGAAGCAATTACTTTAGCAAAGAAGAAAGACGCCTTCCGCAATCTCATCAATTTTTATCGCGCCCACAATGAACCTAGTAAGGCCGACAAGGTTCAAGCCCAGTTTGCAAAGCTCATGGGTACAGACGACCCCCAAATTCTCTTTCGCAAAGAAAAGATTTGCCTGGGTTGCGGTATGGGTTAACCCATGGCTTGAATTAGCGCGACTCTAATAAATATTTCGACGAATAAGATCAATCACCATCGGTGCGGCTATAAAACCGATTGTGCCTGCTAGTTTGGCTCTGGCACCACCAAAACGGTAAGCGGCATAGGTTAATCCGCCGGTAATACCAACATCAGAAGCAACTGTTAAGCCATTGAGCAAACTTGGGCGGTGATAGAGATTTGCAACATCTTGGGCTTCGTCTGCTATACCACTGACAAATGGATTCTTGCCCAGCAATTGCCTTTGTGTTTGAGTGCGATTAATGACTGCTGGATTGCCACTAGGATCGAATTTAAGATCAACGTTAAACTGCCCTGGTGAGAGCAACACTGTGCGCATCCAGCCAGGCAATGGGTTTTCCATAGTAGCGCGATAGATACGACCGTTGGCACCATTTGGACCATCTGGTAACTCTGTAATACCCTGAATTTTACTGTCAAGATTGTAGCCAGCCAATTGCGCGTGCAATGTGATGCCGTCGATGTTTCTCAGCTCTGGGTAACCGTTCGCCTTGGCCAAATCAAAAGATGTCTTGCCGATTTCAATTGACTTGAGAGCACCAACTCCAAATTCTACTTCCAGTGGAATGTCAGCCTTCAATTTGCGATCAATAGTGATAGTGTCATTCTTCTTTGAAATCAAAGTGGTGTTTTGGATAAACTTATTTACTGGATCGTTAAAAGCCACATGGGTAGATTTAGTTATCTTATCGAACAGTCGAGAAGGACTAATTGAGCCGTCTGAAATTGTCAGGGCCGCGTCAAAAATGTTATCAACATCTTGCTCAATACCAGCAACACCGCGCTTCTTTACGGCCTCCTGCAATTGCTTAACTGTGGTCAGCTCTTCCACCGGCACACTGGTTTTTACAGCAACATTGTCACTTGGTTTAGGCGGTGTCAGCCGCGGATGCGCTTCAAAGAAATCCCAAACTTGCTGCAATCTATGGGCCGGATTGTCGAGGAAGTGATCTACCCCAGCAAGAGTAATATGTTCGACCGCCGCACCGTTTGCCGGATTAGTTGAACGCTCAATAGTTTCAATGCCGTTTTTAACCACTATCGGTTCAGTGGTGATACCGCCCAGCTTGCGGTAGTAGTCAGTGCCAAAATGCGCTGGTTGAAACAACGGTACGCCAACATCGGTCAATACCGGCGGGGTATCAGTCATGCCATTGTAAGGAATAATTCTGTCAGCGGTGCCATGAATATTGATCATTGAAAGTGGTTGTTTCGGTGCTGGTTCTTTACCACTCATTGTCGAACTCAAAATACCGATACTAGCAAGCGTGCCTGACAGTGCTGCAGCGGTAGAGTAAGTGAGCATCCCGCCGTTAGACATGCCAGCCATGTAGATGCGCTGCGGGTCAATATTTGCCTGCTTCTTAACTGCTTCAATAATGTCACCCATAAATTTGACATCACCGGCCTTCTGCCCAGGTAGCACCAGCCCGTTGCCACTCTCCCAGGTGCGCAGGTCTTTTACATCAAACCAGTTAACAGAATTAGGATAGACCGCGATAAATCCTTCTTTGTCCGCCAGCTTGTTAGCCTCAAACATCTCCTCAACATCTTTGCCCGTTTGCGACATGCCAGCCGCCAAAATCATCATGGGCATTGGCTTATCAGCGTCATAACTGGGAGGCACGTGCACATTAAAACTGCGCCGACGGCCTTCTATCTGCATGGTCTCGACATAGTCGCCGGGTCCTTTTATCTTGAATATTGAAGCATCAGTCGAAGGCAACGCTTCAACTGACCGAGGCTTAGCAGTATCGGGAGCAGAATCGGGAATGATGTTTTTTGCAGCTGGCAGCGGCTGGTCTGACTTGCCAGCCGCTGCAGTTTTGTCAGGCTGAACAGTATTGAGCACAACACTAGGATCAAAATCGCTTTTCAGATAAGTGCCGAACCTCGACATGAAGGGCGCCATGATATTTTTCACCCAGGCCGGATTACTCTCGATAAACTTAGCAACATCGCCAGCATCAGTGAGAGCATCGCGCAACACCAAACCTGGCAAGGTTGTATCGACATTTTGAGAGAGCGAATGCAACACTTCACTATCGCGGGGATAAGCGACTTTACCCTTGGCGTCAACCGAAAAATTCAGCGGTAAAGTGCTAGGTGAGTTGAAGACCTTTTCCACCTCAGGCGGCAGTGGATTGTCTACCTGTAGTTGATAGTGCGTTCTGCCGCCAGGCTCTTTGTTAATGGCAATACTTCTAACGTCAAGCTTTTGATCGCGGCCAAAAGTGTGAAAGCTAAGCTTAATACCGCTGACTTCGGTCAGATTCTGAGTGCCATCGGCAGCAGTAGTCTTTTTGAAAGTCGGGTTCTTCGCTTCAAGCGACTTCAGGACCAGCTCATGGTTTAGATACGAGTGATTGAGTGGAACGGTAAAATTTTCTCTAACTGCCAGCGCCTGATTCGGCTTGGCTCCATCGGCAGCTTCTGCGATACCTGAGAGAAATCGCTGCATAGTTTGTGTTGGGTGTGCAGCGTGCATAGACTTTTGCCCATGCGGGCTGCGACCGGGAGCGTCGGCTTTGGCGACATCAGCTTGTGCGGCACTGGCAAGAAACAGACCCAAGTTCGAATGAGCTTCCTCAAACGGTCTGGCTGCCGGCTTTTCCAACCGTGAGTGATTCGATAATGATTGACCTTGGTCCAAGTTAGCTCGCTAGGTGTAGGTTTGGGTCGGGGGTCACCTTGGAGCCTTGATAATGAAGCTTTTTGCTCAATTACACACTGTGGTATATACGCACGCGCAGGTTAATTTTGCCATTTTTGCCCCTATTTCTGCCCTTGGGCTAAACTCTACCCTTAGGCTAAACTGATCTAGCCTCTGGAGAGACGCTAATCGCAAAATCTAGAACTACCCCCAAGCTCGGTCTATCTTTGATGCTGCAAGAAGATTTCTTAGCGGCCACGTTACCCTTGTTCAGCAACGACGAAGTGGAAATACTAGAGTGGAGCCCCGATATCGGCTGGGCAGCTCCGACTATGCCTGAATGGGCTAACGAGCTTCTAGATTTTTACAGCTCCGCCAACAGTTTGTATGGCCATGGCGTGAACTATTCACCAATGAGCGCTGAATGGACAGCCGTTGACAGTGAATGGATAGAAAACCTAAAGCGAGAGTTAGAGGCGAGAAAATTCGTTCACTTTTCTGAGCACTTTGGTTTCTCACGAATAGGGCACTTGCAGCAAGGCGCACCACTGCCAGTACCATTCACAACTGAGGCAATCAGAGCGGGCCAATTTAAATTAGAGAAACTAGCACACACAACAGGTGGAAGAATCGGTTTAGAAAACCTTGCTCTAGCCTTCAGCAAACGCGATGCCATGCAGCAAGGTCGCTTCTTAGAAGATCTGCTGCGGCCCTTTGATGGCTTCGTACTGTTAGATCTGCACAACCTTTATTGCCAAATGGAAAACTTCAGCCTATCTGCAGAAGAGCTACTGGGAACCTATCCACTAGAGAGAGTTCGCGAGATACATATCTCAGGCGGTTCGTGGAGCGAGTCGCAAGCAGCTCAGACAAAGCGGAAATCCAAGCCGACGCTAGCACCTGCTTCAGTCACAAGAATTCGTCGCGATACCCACGACAATGAAGTTCCAGACGAGGTGCTCGCTCTATTGCCTCTGGTGTTGGCCAACTGCCCCAACGTTGAAGCGGTAATATTAGAGCGCATCGGCGGAACCATGCCCACTGCCGAGCAACAAGCTCGCTTTAGAGACGACTACCGAGCGATCGCAAAGCTAATTGAGCTGCACACACTTAGGCAAACTGTCGGTGATGACGCAGAGGCTATGGCAAAGACGCATATAACCCAGGTTGAACTTTCGCAAGGCCGTGGAACTCTAAGCAGAGAATGCAGTCAAAGCAGCGACCAGACTGAAATACTGCGCTATCAAAAGAAGCTTATGGAACTGCTGCAATCCGAGCAATCGCCAGAAAGGATAATCGCAGAGCTAAGTTCGGCCTTTGAAGGCGAGTTGGCAGAGTATGCTAATTTGAGCCAGCCACAAATGCTTGCGGTGGGCCAAGAGCTAGTGAAGAAGTGGACGCAATGATGGCTTGGAAGAAAAAACCGCCTGTCATCTTGCGCAGCACGGGTTCGATCTGAGCGAGGTTATTTTCTCGGATTACTTAGATCTAACTCTTGTGTTTGTGTTTGTGTGTACTATATATGGCATAGACTGAGGAGCGGTTGAAGGCAAAGCAATTGCCAGTGTTTTACCTTCGTTCTTTTTTCGTCTTTGGCTTCCGTTAATGCTCATTGGTGTCCCTTATTACTGAGAATTTGTTGTATACAAGTTCGTTATAGATTCACCAATTTGAAATTTAATGACAAAAGCCTTTTCAATTCTGCCACTAAATTTAGCTCTGGCTTTATCACTAGCGAGTGCATTGCCGAGCTTCGCCACAAGCCCCCCTGTTATCACTCCGCCGAGCGGCACTTACTCGACTGTCCAGCCGACAGTGACTATTACCGGAGATCCCGGAGCTAATTTCTTCTTTACAACCAACGGTAGCGTTCCAAGTGTGTTGAGCACACCCTACTCCGGTCCGGTTAGTATAGGTAAGACTGCTACGATCAAAGCTATTGCTGATCTCTCAGGCGTTCAGAGTACTGTCACTACAGCAAATATTCAATCAGATCCTTCTAGTCTTCCAGTTCCACGCACTGGTTTGTCTCTCTGGCTGAAGAGTGAATTCGGCCCGCTGCTCAGCGGCTCAAATATCACTCAATGGCATGACTTATCTGGGGCGGCCCCAGCCAATAATGCTACTCAAGCAACCGGCTCGAAGCAAGCCACTCTCGTTTCGCCTGCCATCAATGGCTATCCTTCTGCGTCTTTCAACGGTTCATCAAGAAATTATGTGTTGGCAAATCAGTTAACTGATTTGACGACTGGTTTCTCGATATTCGCGGTTGTAAAACCAATTGGAACTGCCACGAAAACATTTATAGCCTTTTCCAACGCGGGGCCATCAAATCTAGTTAGTTTGGAAACATTAAACACACAAGTGCGGCTTAATGCTTACAATGCCACCACCGCCAGCAATGTCATTACTCCCACTAGCAGCATCACTGTCGGCAAGTTTCAGCTAGTGGATGCCGTTCACAATGGTGCCGCCAGTGCAAGTATTTCGGTGAATGGCGAGAGCAAGATATCTGGAACAGTACAGAACCTAGTCAACACGGCTAGGACTCAAAACATTCTTGGCGCCAATAACACAATTGCAACATATTGGAATGGCGAGCTAGCTGAGTTACTTTGCTATAGCCGCGCAGTTACTGAGACTGAGAGAAAAAACATACAGGCTTATTTCTTCAATAAGTTTCAACTAACCACGGCCACAGCAACTGCTGCACCAGTATTTAGCGTGGGCACAAGCACACTAACCGAACCTACGGAAGTGGCTATAGCAGTGCCTTACAACGGAATAGGGTATTTCACCACGACGGGAGTAAATCCGACCACAAGTTCGCCGGTCTACTCGAAGCCTGTGAGAATAAATTACACACAAACTCTGAAGTGCCTGATCGTCGCCAATGGTATTAACAGTAGTATCACAACAGCAAATTTCACCCTTAATTCCGCTAAGTGGCCTGCGCCTGACCCGCTTGACACTAGACCCCTTCAGATAAATTTGCAACTACCAACTACAGCCATACCACAGTAAGTATTTCCGCGATGACATTCAATGAGAATCAATAGAATGAACCCAGGGCTCAGAATGACTTTCAAATTTAATGTGAACCATAGACTCAAAGTAGGTCAGAGACTTGCTTCTAAGAACTCAAGATTTGTCGCTCGGCTTCTTGCCATCGGTCTGACCCTACTACTGATTTCAACGACAACGCCTCTAAATGCTTTGGCGATGTCGGAGATACCTCATCATCCAGATACACAAGCGCCACCACCTGCAAATGTTCAAGTGAAGACTGGGCCACGCTCGGTAACTATCGTCAAACCAGAGCTGAAGTTCTCAGCTGCTCCTACAGATCTAGAACTAACAACAGCACGCGTATTTCAAGAGCCGCTGGTGCCAATGTCTACCAGTGCAGTGCTTGGTGAGAACCTAGCTCTAGCGTCAGCTATAAAAACCTTCAAGAATGTAAGTTCTTCGAGTGGCGAGAAAGTCGGTACAGAAAAACTGAACCTCGCACCGTTTGAGAAATTTCTTGCTGACTATCCAAGCTCCCGTTGGGTGCCATCGGTTCAGGTAAATCTAGCCGAAATCAAATTTAAGTCTGGCTATCTTTCAGAAGCTCTATCTCTCTTTCACGCAGCCTGGGAAGGGGCAAAAGGTGAAACCGATAGAGACAAAGCGGTTGTTGCGGACCAAGCAATTTCTAGCCTCCTCATAATCGATGCGCGGGTCGGCAGGAAAGAAGAGCTAAAAAAGTATTTAGCACAAATAAAAGGCAGAGCGTTTTTCGGTTCGGCTGAGCAGAAAGTCAAGGGCGCTAAGGAAGGTCTTTGGAGCATGCAAACTGCACCAGAGCGCAGCTTTAAGTGTGGCTCGTATGCATTAAACAGCATTTTGAAAATTACAAAGACTAGCTCTGAAATGAATCCGATTCTAGAGAAGGCTCAGTCAACAGATAAAGGCACCAATTTAGCACAGGTGAAAGATTGGTCAGATCAGGTTGGTCTAAACTTTCAAGCCGCTAAACGCTCTAAGGGAGCTGCTTTCATCTTCCCTTGCGTGATGCATTGGGCAGTAGATCACTTTGCGGCTATAGTTGGTGTTGACAATGGTTTTTATCATGTTAAGGACCCAACGTTTGATAATGATGGGCAGCTCTGGGTGACTGCAAAAGCTCTAGAGCAAGAAACTGACGGCTACTTCTTAGTGCCAACCAATAAGCCTTTACCAGCTGGATGGAGCCCAGTTTCAGACGAAGAGGCAAAGAAAGTTTTTGGTAAAGGCAACGCTAGCGGAAGGAGCGGCAATGACACCACACCTGATGCTCCAGAGAATGATCCGCCCTCTTGTGGCTCTGGTGGCAGCGGTGGTGGCGGCGGTACAGGTATGGCGCAAGCAAACGCTTACAGCATGCTGGCTTCGCTTCATATCAAAGACACTCCTATGGCCTATTCACCGCCCTTAGGGCCAGAAATTAACCATAGATTTGACTACGCTCACCTGCAAACGAACCAGCCTGGCACCTTCGTTTTCACGAATTTGGGTCAAAACTGGAACTTCAATTGGCTCTCTTATTTGACTGTAGACCCAAGCACCAGTGTTGCCTCAGTTAGGGTTAGGCAAGGCGGAACAGAAGTCTATGCCTTGAGCGGTGGTGTCTATAGTCCAAACTTCTTATCTCAAGCATTGCTCGTCAATATGGGTGGCGGTGTCTACGAGAGAAGAATGAAAGATGGCAGCGTTGAAGTATACAACCAGCCTGATTCAAGTTCGCCTGCCAGAATTTTTCTCACCCAGGTCAAAGATCCGCAGGGTAACACGGTATCTGTTCAATTTGATGCAAATTTCCGTATAACTACAGTCACAGATTCAATTGGCCAAGTGTCGACAATAAATTACCTTTCAAATACTGTCGGCAATGTTGGCTTCTACAAAATATCGAGCATACTAGACCCGTTCGGCCGCTCATGCTCGTTCGGGTACGATTCTACTACCACCAATCTGCTTTCGATAACAGATGTAGTTTCATTGAAATCATCATTTCAATATGACACCACATCTAGTTTTATTAGCCAAATGACCACTCCGTATGGCACAACAAGTTTCTATTATTATGTACCAGGCATTGATGTTTATCCGGCTGTAGGCCTGCGGTTCACATACCCTGATGGCACTTCGTCGGTAATTGAAAACTGGATTGACGAAAGAAAGTCGACCTATTATTGGGATCGTCATGCCTTGGCGATGTACCCCAATGACCCTGTGAATCACGTTTATACCCACTGCGAGTTAATGAAGTGGACTTTTGATACCAATACAGGGCTCGAAGCTTCTTCCACCCAGTGGGTGACTCATCCGCTTGAATCTACCAGCCCAATTTATATGCGCTATCCTGGCAGTATCGGGCTTAACTATGCTGGTCCCACCAATCTTCCCTCGTCAGTTTCGCGCAATCTCGGCAATTTCACGGTTAATCTAACTGTCGGAGGAACCGTGACGCCAGGAGACATCCTTGTTATCAGAAACGACTATAACGATGTCTCTTATACAGTTCAGGCGGGCGATACACTAGCAAAAGTAGCTGCGGGCTTGCAAAACGCTGTCAACACAAGCGCCACCTATCAAGCCAATGGAGTAGCTGCTGGTTTGATTGGCACCACAGTCAGCCTTCGTTCAGAGCGACCAGATAGTAGAACTTACACTAAATTCTTGAGCGTTGGAGCTACCGAAACTCTCACTCTTCTATCTCAGGTTAGACAGTCAGCCATTGCCACGCTCGCTGGTCCGATTGCTGTTGGCGACAACATTATTATCTACGTCGAATATCCAACTAGGCTTACTTTTATCTACACAGTTCAGGCAGGCGACACGGCCACTTCAATTTGTGCCAGCTTAGCTGCTTTGATAAATGCGAATACCACCTGGCAAAACTATGGCGGGGTAGCAACGCCCAATGGGGATAACATAGACCTAGTTTGCTTCAGCCCAGAAGAGCAGCTTTACACCACAGCTGCTACTGGCTTCGAAAACTTTTATTCACACTCTTACCGCAGTGGCACCTCTCAGCTGACAGAAAACCAATACAATTCAGCAGGCAATCTAACTCAAACGATCGACCCGATGCGGCGCACCTTCTCATATACCTATGCGGCCAATGGCATTGATTTATTAGAGAAAAGAGAAACCCAAGGAACAGATAATTTTCTGCTTGGCCATTGGGAATATAACGCCAAGCACCAACCGATTGTTTTCATTGATGGTTCAGCCCAAAGAACAGAAATTACTTACAATAGTTCTGGTCAGGTTCTGACCGTTAAAGACCCGAACAACAATATCACCACAAACACCTATACAGGAACCAGCAAAGCCACAGTCGGCGGCACAGTAACGGCAGGAAATGTTCTGACGATAACTGTATTTGATTCAGGTTTGGCCGGTGGGCAGAAGGCAATCAATTACACAGTATTGGCCGGAGCCACCCTGACCACAATTGCCACTGGCATCAAAAATGCCATCAATGCTGATAGTGCGCTAGCGGCCATTGGCGTTACCGCAACTTCTGCCGCTGCTGTGGTCACTTTGCTTTCAACGTCGGTAAATGTCACGTCTTATACTTCAAGCGTCAGCGGCGGTGCCACAGAAACGTTGACGCTTGGTGCCAATACTTGGGGCTACCTAACTAAAATCGATGGCCCACTGCCTGGCAACAAAGACATAACAACCAGAACCTTTGATAGTTATGGCAGAATCGCCTCTGAGACCAGCGCCACAGGTTATACACTGACTTTTCTCTACGATGCAATGAACCGGCGGTTGCGCACCACCTGCCCCGATACCACTTATGAACAAATTATTTACGATAAGCTAGATGTGGTTCTGAGCAGAGATAGAAACGGTCGTTGGACTCAACGCGCTTTTGATTCACTCGACCAAATGAGCTATGAAGTAGACCCACTTGGCCGCAAGACTCAATATACCTGGTGCTCTTGTGGCTCAGTGGCCGTTCTGACAGACCCTCTTGGTCGGCAGACTTCATGGAGCCATGATATTCAAGGGCGTCAAACTACAAAGACCTATCCAGATAGCTCGACCTATAATTATGTTTATGAGCAAAAGACGAGCAATCTCAAGCAGAGAACAGACGCCCTGTCTCAGAATACAATTTATCTCTACAACCCTGATGGCAGTCAGTTCATCACCATGTACCCCAATGCTATCAATGCCACAGCCAATGCCGCAAAGTACTGGGATTACAATTTTAAGCGCCCAACCAAAGCCGCCAAGAACGACTGGGGCACCATTGACTATTCTTATAACAACTATGTAACCAGTTCTGGTGCAATACCAATTACCGGTGGTGGAAAGCCTCAGCTAGTTCACAACGACAGGATGGCAAATTCGGACATAACCTTTGTTTATGATGCTATAGGCCGAACAACGAATCAATCTGTAAATGGTGCCGCCAATTCAGATACTCTAACTTTTGATGCCATGAGCAGAGTCACAGCTGAATCAAATGCACTAGGCAACTTCACCTATGCCTACGTGGACGATACGGCTGGGTCTTCTAAAGGCAGCTCACGCTTAGCTTCTGTCACTTATCCAAACAGCCAGGTAACAAAATACACCTGGTATCCAAATACTGGTGATGAGCGCCTTCAACAAATTGCAAACTTAAAAACTAGCAGTGGCCCTACAATTTCTCAATTCAATTATCGCTACAACCCTGCTGGCGAAATTACCCAATGGCAGCAGCTACAAGGCAATAGCAGCGTCAACCTAAACCTAGGCTATGACCAAGCGGGCCAGTTAACTAGCTCACAAACAGGTTCAGGCGGGCCATCAAACGCCTATCTCAACCAAAACTATTTTGTCTATGATGCCGCTTCTAACCGCACAGCCGTGCAACAAAATAGTGTCAATCGGGTAAAACTTGGTGGCACGCTCACCGCCGGCAATACGCTAACAATCACCGTCAACGATTCCAGCCTTACTGGCGGTCAAGAAGCTGTCGTATACACAGTTGTTGGCGGAGATACGCTCTCAACGGTAGCTACCAAATTTGCTGCGGCAATAACTGCCAATACGAATTTACAGGCACTTGGGGTAAATGCTTCTGCTAATGGTGCGGTCATGAGCATCAAATCGGCGTCGCCAAACATCACCACCTATACTCAATCAAATGGTGGTGGCACCGCAACAATTAGCCTGGGCGTGACAAATAACTTCGTTGAGAATGCGGTTGTTGGTGGCACTAAAACCACCGGCAACATTCTCACTATCACCGTTTTAGACCCAGCTCTCAGCGGCGGCCTAACAGCAATTAATTACACAGTTCTAGCTGGCGACACCCTGACCACAATGACCACAGGCCTCAAGAATGCCATCAATGCCAATGCTGGATTAACGGCCGCAGGAATAACAGCCACTTCAGTCGGAACGGCGATCACGATTAAGTCAACTTCTGCAAATGCCACCACATACTCTCAGTCAACAAGCGCTGGAGCTACTGCAACAATTGCTCTTTCAATAAATCAGAACGGACCACAAACCATTGCAATTGGCGGTAGCAAGACGACCAGCGACACAATCACCATAACTGTCTATGACGCTGGATTAGCTGGTGGCCTCAAGGCGGTCACATACACGGTTTTAGCTGGAGATACTCTAACCACAATTGCTAGCGGCCTAGCAGCCGCCCTGACGGCAGACACGAATCTACAAGGAGTTGGTATCAGCGCCACTTCGGAAGGCCAGGTGGTGACCGTTCAATCAAATTCGATTAATCTAACGACCCTCAGAGAAACAACAAGCGCTACTGCAACTGAGCAAATTGCTCTCAATATGCCAGCTAACGGCGTTCAAACAGCTTCAATCGGAGGCACTAAAACCACCAGCGACACACTGACAGTAACAACCTTTGATGCTGGGCTACCAGGCGGCTCTCAGGCAATTGTCTACACAGTACTTGCTGGGGATAATCTCTCGTCAATAGCAACTGGATTGGCCACAGCAATAAATGCTAATGCCAACCTTGCTGCTATCGGAGTGACCGCTTCTGCATCGTCAACCGTTCTCAACATCAAATCAACTTCAATCAACAACACCACTTACGCAAAATCACTTAGTGGTGGAGCTACCGAAACAATCACTCTGGCTCCAGCCACTAGCGTTTCTCAATATTCTTACAACAATCTCAACGAACTCACTGCCATTGCTGCTGGAGGTGCCACTAAATTTGAAGCAACAACCAACAAAGCACTCAAATCAGCCACGGTAAACAGCAACCCAGCCAATCTAAATTGGTCAAAGAACTTTACTGGCAATGTAACTCTAGCCAATGGCACCAACACCGTGCCTGTAGGCGCCACTGATGGTGCCAATAATACTGTCACCAATAACTACCAAGTTGCAGCCACCGGCCCAAGCAGCTCAACCCAAACACATGATGCCAACGGTAATATGACCAGTAACGGCACTGAAACATATGCCTGGGATGCAGAGAATAGGCTAGTCAAAATTACTTACCCTGGTAGTGGTAACTATAGTCAAATTCTCTATGATGCTAGCGGAATCAAAGGCCAGATCACTGAAACAGTTGCCAGCGTTATCACAAGCACTAAGCAATTTGTAAACTCCGGCTCTCGAATCTGCGAAGAGCGTGATGCTAGTAATGCTGTCACAAAGAAGTTCTGTTATCTGGGCCAAACAATTAGCGGCTCAAGCTACTTCTTCGCATTCGACCACCTTGGCTCAATACGCACCCTGACAGATAGCTCTGGTGTCGCACAAGTTCAATACGAATATGCTCCGTATGGGCAGAGAACAAAGACAGCGGGCTTGATAGATTCAGACTTCCAATACGCTGGTTACTACATGCATGCGCGGAGTGAATTGAATTTGACTGATTATAGAGCCTATAATCAAATGTTTGGTAGGTGGATAAGTCGTGAACCCAGGCTAGGTGCAAGAGATTCTAATCTCTACAATTATGTTCAGAATAGACCTATCGTTAAATTTGATCCGTCAGGCCTCTCCGGTCAATCGAGCGATAATTCTATTGGTTCCATTTTAAGGACTTTCCAGAACGCCGCTCAACAAATCCTGGGAGGTGGTGGCGGTGCCCCGCCACCACCTCCTCCTGACGAAGATGAAGATAATACAAAGCCTATTATCAAAACTCCACTCGATCTTTGCCTTGGAGACTGTGAAGATTGGCATTGTATAGACGAGGAATGGATTAGAAAGAATGTACCTGAGGGAAACGAAAGGCGGAAGCGGCTGGCGGATGCTGAGAAAGAGCGGGATGAGTGTATAGATGATTGTTTAGAAAGGTTCCCGACACTTGCAGACTTGCTGTGAAGTTGTTTATTTAAGGTTGATAGTTGAGGAATTGGCGGCGATTCAATCATGTATGAAGACTTCACGCCTAAAGCTGAAAGAGCAATTGCACAAGCAAAATTAGAAGCTTGTCAGGCTAAAATGACGCGTATTGCTCTAAGTGACTTACTGGTTGGATTATCTCAAATTGATTGTCTTGCATCCAAAGTCTTGAGGACCTTTAACTTGACTAAAGAGAACTTCAGGAATTCTGACAATATGAGTCCAAGTCAAGCGTTGCACTCGTTTCCAGATTCAGCCCCACAGGACGAGGATTTTTCGCCCGATGTTAGGAGAATAATTTCGATTGGTCGAAAGACCTGCTCACTGTCTGGACACACGTATATCGGCACTGAGCATCTGTTGCTAGCGATTTTGCTGGATGATGCTGGGGCCAGCTTGATGACTAACTTAGGCGCCAATCCTGAACGAATTTGCAATTATACTCTGAGACTAACAGGGCGTTTGAACGTTGACTATGCTGAATTGAGAAAGTCACTAATAGACTAGAAGAATAGTGAGCCAGAAGATATATAGTTGCGGAATCGCTGCATGCTTCATTGCGCAAAATTGAAAAGGTCCACAGCGTGGGCATTTTCAATTTTGCAAGTAAGTTAGGCTACTTTTGGGGTAGGCAAAGATACCATGATTTCTGCAGGTGTTCTTTGCGGGTATTTGACCTTCCATTTGTATCGGAGCAGGTCTTCAAGGTTTTCGTCTGGATTTTCAGCAAGTCGCTGAATAACATCAGTCAAATATGCCCATGGTTCAACACCGTGACGCCGACATGTTGAAAGTATTGAAAGCACAATGGCATGGTTTTCGCCGCCCTGGTCGCTACCGAATAACAGCCATGCTTTTTCGCCCATGGCGATGTACTTCATCTCGCGCTCACTGACGTTGTTATCAATCGCGAGTTCTCCATTGGTAACGTATTGAGTAAGCCTTTCCCAGTTGTGGATGCAGTAATAGAGAGCTTTGGCGAATGAGCTTTTTGGTTGTGCAAGTGCGTATTGCTTTTGCATCCAGGTGTAAAGGGTTTCGAGGATTGGCACTGCTTCTTCTGTGCGCATCAACTGAATGTCGTCTGTTGAGAGTTCTAATTCCTTTGCTGTGCTCTCAATTTCATAGAGAGCTTGAAACATCGCCAAAGCTTCGTTGGAGCCTTTCTTGTCGTTGTGCATTGACTTGACAAAATATCTGCGTGCGTGAGCAATGCAGGCAACGAGAGTCGTGCCAGCGGCAGCAGAAATAGCGAGATTGCCAGAGAAGCAATCGCCTTGAAGAAAGCCGGTAAAGCCCTTCAAGAATGTTAGCGGGCCTTCTCTGCCACGACCTTCGGTGTAATCGAAAAGATTGACTGGATGGTCGTCATCGCCAAGGTGAATCCAGACTCGACCAAGTTTTATGTTCTTCTTTTTACTTCGGTCTCGCGTCTTAACCGGCGTGTCATCTGTACATATTACTCTTGAGCGCACAAGTATTTGCTGCATGCGCCGGTACATCGGCTGAAAAATTCGAGCCACTTGTGCGTGGAAATCAGAGAGAGTTGAGCGGCTGAGATTGACTCCACTGCGGCTATATATTTGGGTTTGCCTGTTGAACGGTAGATGGTCGAAGCCTCTGGCTACAGCTACCTGGGCAAGAAGTGCCGGTGCAGCAGTTCCGTTTACAACAGGCTCAGCTACACTCGCAACTAGCTGCGGGGCTGACTCGCAGTCAGGGCATTCGTATACCACGGAGTAAAGATCTTCCATGTAGAAGCTAGCCGGTACGAATTGATAACGACTGTTTTGAAGAATTTCTCTAGCAGCAACACGAGCGGTACCGCAGCACTGACAAGGCAATTCTGCATCTTCCGGTGGTTTCGCGTAGACAGGTACATGCGGCAGATTTTCAGGCGGCTGGTTGCGAGAATGACCTTTCTTTTTCGGTTTTTCATTTGGTGGAACTAATTGTTCGTCGGTGCCTTTATCGGCAGAGTCTTCAGTAGAAGCGGCTTCAGAATCAGCTTTGGTCGCTTCAGTACTCTTGTTTGGGAACAGCAGTAATTGGCCATTGCCTTCAAAGCGCTCTGACTTTCTACCGTATTTCTCTTTAACCAGCTCACGCACGTAGTCGCCTAGTTGATTATACCTAGAGTCAATTTTCAAAATCATATCTACGAGCACGTTCTTATCTAGAGAAGAAAGTTCTTCTCTAGAATACGGATATTGAAGCTGTTGCTGGGGCGCTTTCATGAACTTATTATACCAATTGAAGTGGTGGCGCCTGCAGTGCTTTGCGATTAATTTCAGAACGTTTTAGCTTGGCTGGACTTGGATTTATTCCGGCCAAGATCGCTGAAAAGTCGGAGGCCTCCATTTCTCCACCTTCATTTAGTTCAAGATCGGTAACCCAAGAGAAGGTGCCCCTATCAAGGCGTTTGTAGTAGAGAGCGAATCCGTCCATGTCCCAAAACAAAAGTTTCATACGGTCACGACGACGACTGAAGAAAACGAAAACATGACCGCAGAGAGGATTCATACCGAAATGGGTAGTGACAAGACCAGAGAGCGCATCAAATGAGTAGCGCATATCAACCAGCTGAGAGCAGACAAAAACTTTAGTAGAAGGATCGATGTTCAGCATGGTGGCACCTCGGATCTCAAAACAGAGAAAAGTTTAGCCACGAAATCAACGCTGCAAGAGTCGCTTACGTGGAGCACTGCGCCGCCAGGTACGAGAATTTCAACGCGAGCACGTGTGCTCTGTGTCTTTATTTCAGTTGCTTTTGGCGCTGGAGTTAGATCACTTTTTCGATCAGGCACGAGCTTAATCGGTACAAACGGATTGTTTTGCAAAGCAAGAAGCGCTGCGGCGTTATCGGTAGGTGCGTATTCGCGTTCTCGAATTGATATTTCCCGACTCCATGCGTTGAATGATGACTCGGACAAATTATTCGCCTTGCAGTAAGCGCGCTTCGAGAGCTTGCTGCTTTTCCAAGCGGCAACGTGCTTCCTCCAGTAGGCTTCTTTCAGATCGTCTCTAACCCAGCGCTGCTTCGCAGCATCGCTCCGGATCTGGAACTTAGTTCTCTTTGCGCTCGGCATGTTCTGGCCTCCATTTACATGAAGGCATCATGCCTCAGTTCTAGTCAGTGGAACAAGGTCGGGTAAGCCGGAGGGCGTCGCCGCCCTCCGGCTCCCCTAAGAAACTGATCGTGAAGATTACCCTTCAATCAGCTCAAGCCTCCAGCATCGTTCGAACTTTGCTAGCGGTGCTTCTCTCGCGTTCTGAAGCTCGGTGTTTTCGGGTTTTCCGAAGCTCCCAGTATTCCGCTAGTTCTGGATTATCAGGGCTAGCAGCGCCGCGCACTTTGGTGAAACGTCGAATTGGGGTATCACTTGGATTTATAAGAAATTCCTTGACTCGCTCTCCACCCTCAATGGGAATGGTGGCAATTTCATGCCACCATTCCCATTGTTGCGCACGAAGTATTTAGCCTTTACCCATGAGTAGCTTTTACTGGGATGACGACGCAGGCACCACTTCCAGATTGCCATCCAGAGTTGGTGCTTTACGTAGTCAAACACCTGCTTACTAGAAGCGTGTCGATAGTACCCCGCCCAGCCCCTGAGGATGAGATTAAGGTATTGAACTACTTCTTCGGTTTTCACCGCTGGATGCTTTCGCAACCACAGGCGAATACGTTGGAGCAGGTCAAATACCTTCATCTTTTGTGGCTTCACGAGACACGCACCACGATGCTGCCGAATGTTGAAACCAAGAAAGTCAAATCCATCTTGGATATGAACAATCTTGGTCTTCTCCGGGTGTAGCACCATGCCGCGCTCAAGGAGCCATTCCTCGATGACTGGTAGAAGTGCTTGCAGGTCTTCCTTACGACGCGCTGTGACGATGAAGTCATCAGCATATCGGACAAAGCCGCCGATTCCAGCAGTGAGTTTTTGTAAGCCATCAAACGCTATATTCGCGATGACGGGACTGACAACGCCACCATGCGGGACACCGGCAGTAGTGTCACGAAAGACTTCTGCTTCAACGGAACCTGCCTTGAGCCACTGTTTCACCAACTCTCTGGCTGGGAAGAATTCGAGCTTAGAGAGAAGGAAATTATGGCAAATTGTGTCGAATGCACTCTTGACGTCTGCATCAAGAACCCAGCGGTCTTTGCCGTGCCTATTTAGGCAGCGCCAACATTGTTCGATGGCGTCGTGGCAGCTCCGTCCTGGGCGGAATCCATACTGTGAGACTCAAACTGAGTCTCACAGTATGGCTCCAGAGCATTTTTCACGACTGTTTGTGCGATACGGTTCTGAATTGTTAGAATACCCAACGGTCGTTGCTTACCGTCAGCCTTTGGGATATACACGCGCTTGGCAGGTTTTACCTTCCAGGTTTGTGTTCTTTCAATTTACGGGCCAGTTTCACGCGAGCTTTGGGCGTCAGCACCAATTGTTTGTCAACTCCTGGTGTCCGTCTACCCTTATTCTCTTGTGTTACTCTGCGCACAGACAGAAGCAGGTTAGAGAAACTTCGCAGCATCAGCTTCATCAGGCTACGCACCTGCTTCCACTGAGCATTCTGGGATACCCGGAAAATACGTCGTCTCAAGTTCCGAACTCTTTTCCTGACGGCCTGCCAGTTGATGGCCGACCAGTCATTGAGTTCCTTGGTTCCGATGTCTTGCAAGACTCTATCTTTTGCCAAGGTTAAGTCCTCTAACTGAAGTAATTCCGTTTGAGACCAACTGGAAGTTAGCCATCTTTCGATGCGAGCATTGCCCTATCTCCTCCATTACAGAGAAGCATTCGCTTTCTCCAGTCTCCTTTACCTCCTGGGCATTGTCTCTTCCTTGCGGTCGAGCTACTCTTGGAGAGAGCCCATGAGGCTTACCATGTTGAGATCGAATGACAAACTATCAGTCAGGGCTCTACCACTATTCCGACGGGAGTTTAGATACCACGCACTCGACCGGTGTGACCGACTGCCAACCCGCTTGCCTTTTGGCTATGGTGATTCAGCCTCTTGCACCATTCGTCCGATTACGGAATTGAGCGTAATTCACTTGCGTTAGTCCTGATTGATTATTCCTCTTGGCTCTTTACCCAGTTGAGGCTGTACGCATCGAGCCTTTCGTACCCTGCTTACGATGGGTTCATTACTTACTGCCACCGCGGGTGAAGTCAGTGACTTCTCTTACGCGAGGACCGGGAGTGGTACGTCCCGGGGAAGATGTCTTCCATTCATTTTGTCGCACTCACCGGACAGACACCTACTTGAACGTGGTGCCAGTATGGTGCACGACTTGAATTGTGGATTGCATGCTGCGTACGGAACTTACTAATTTAGTCACTGAAGTTCTCAAAGTTTTATCCATTTTTGGGGAACAAAGTCATCGAACAATACTTACCCCCCTTCCCAGCTTTCGGCAAGCGCACATAAAACGATGTACCTTTGCCCACTTCACTAGCCACGGCTATTCTGCCACCATGAAGTTCAGTCAACGCTTTTGCAATAGATAGTCCTAAGCCACTGCCCTTTTTCTTGGTGGCATCACTGGTGCGCACTTGGCGATAGCGGTCAAAGATAAAAGGTAGATGATTCTCGGCAATGCCTATGCCTTGATCTTTAACCACAATCTCAATTTCAGAGCCTATCTGTGAAGCGTGCAAATGAACCACTCCGCCCGGTTTCGAAAACTTAATAGCATTCGATATTAGATTAGTCAGAATCTGATCAAGGCGATCACGATCTGCCATCAAACTAAGGCCGCTGTTGTGGTGCTTAATTATCACTCTTGCTTTCTCAGCAAACGGAGTAATCATGCCCTGAATACCAATGAGAAGCTGATCAAGATCTACTTCGCTATATTCAAGTACGAGCATGCCGGCTTCAAGCTTATCAAGGGCAAGCAGATCGCCAGTTAAGTTCAACAACTGTGCGCAGGCGCGCTCGCCACTTTGGGTCAGTTCTACAGCCTTAGGGCTTAGAGCACCATACACACCCATCTGAAGTGAAGCAAAAATTACGTTAATGGTTGAGAGCGGTGAGCGAATATCATGGCTGACCATATTGACGATTTGGCGGCGCATGTTCTCAGCTAACTTGCGTTCTGAAATATCCTGTACAACGCAAATCCAGAGGTTCTTATCCTTCGACCACTTAATCATCCAAAAACTATCGATCAAGTTACCACTCTGAACTTTCACTGGTATATCAAGCACCGATTCAGAGCCTGTGTAGCGCACTTGATACAAAGTCTCAAGCAACAGCTCTTGCCCTTCAGTGGTAAGTAGACCAAGAACGGAGCTACCAATCAATTTCTGCGGGGTGACACCAAGCAATTTTTCAGCGGCCGGGTTAATAGTGTCGATCATGAATTCGCCGTTGATAGCACAAATAATCGATGCGGCACTTTCAATTAAGTCGCGCTCGCTAGCGATTGCTTGATTCAATGCTGCCGCCATCTCATGAAATGACTGGTCAAGAATAGCTAGCTCGTCTTCTCCACCTTGCAGATAGTTGAGCTTTTCTTGACGGCGAAAGCGGTCGACATTGTCGGTGAGAATGGCGAAACGATCGCTTACGTCTTTGCCTAACTGTAGGCCGAGAAACGCTACAAAAGCAAGATTTACGACAAGACCACCGCCGACGAGGAGGGCCAAGACTTCCTTCGATGTGTGAAACTCGACAATGCTTTCCATATGCAAAAGCCATACAACAACAACGCAGGCAATCACTGCCTGTATTGCCAAAGGCAAACAGACTAGAACAATAAATCGCGATTTTAAGCTGATTTTACTTTCCAATAGTTACTAAAGCAAAAAAGATAATCCAAACCAGAATATCACTCTATTTTGCTTCCAAATCCTCACTCTCAGGTTCGACTATAACTTTTCGAGCAGGTTCTGGCGCTGGGTGCTTTCCTGTAGCCAAGATTACCCAGGTAGCTCGCTTTAACTCATTGATGCGTCCAGGCTGATTACTTTCTTTCTTCAATGGTTCAGTCATTGCCACAAATGGTTTTATCTTGCTCTGTTTTTGCTCCACCCAATCTTGATAGCGATACCACTGCTGAGCTTCTTGCCGCCTTAAAGCCATACGATAAAGCAGTGCGTAGTCAGGATTATCAGGAAATTCCTTGGTCAGTTGGTTTAGGGCGCGCAGTGCCCCCTGAACATCTTGGCCTTTAAGCTTCTTGAAGGCAATATCAAGAATTCTTTCTTCGCGATTGTCGACAGGTGCAGCAGCAGCGGCAACTGGTTTTTCTAGGATAAATTTCACTGGAGCAACAGCTTTTCGCACTGGGGCCACGACTGGAGCCGGAGCAGGCTCAGGCCCATCGGTTGGTTCATTCTCTTGATATCTCGGTTTTTGCCGAGGGGAACTTGCCAGGGCATCGGACAGTCCATGAAAATAGGTGACGAAGACAAGTAGAATAGGCGAGAGCCTGAAAATGGTTCTATGAAATCTAGAAAATCTGCTACCTGACACAAATAAGCCCTTTTGAATAGTTAACCTGCAAATTAGCTAACGCTGCGATATTAGACAGCTTACGGCAACATCTGGCAGTTAGCATAGATACCAACAGTTTAGAGCAGGCAGCATGGTCGAAACCAAACAGTTAGAAGAGCGGGTCAAAGCAGAAGCTTTGATGCGGCCGCGTTGGCTAATTGTACGATTTTTGGCCGGTTGGTTATTCTCGGTTTTGGTGCTTTTCATCCTCGCTTTGATGATTAATATTGACTGGGCCAAACCCAAGCTAGAAGCGACCATGGGCGATGCCTTGCACCGCAGCGTGCATCTTGGGCACCTCAGGTGGCACTTTGGTCTCAATGGCATAACCGTGCTGACGAAATCGCTCAAAATCGATGAGCTTGATGGCACGCCTTTCATTCTGGCCAAGGGCAGCAATATTGGCGTGGCCTTCACTCCACTGTTATCGGGCAAGCTCGTTGTCAAGTTTGTACAGGTCGACCATCCTGAAATTTATGCAGTGAAGCTAAAGCCAGGGGCCTGGAATTTCGAAGACCTCTTGCAGCAAACCATTGATGTGCATTTTATCCAAGCCGACTCAGGCACCATTTACATATCTGATCGCAGCAAAACAGCTATATCAAAAGAAGTAATCACTCTCAAAAATGTTGACTTAAAGCTCAACTGGCCGTCTAAGGGCAAGAATATGCCCCTCTATCTATCTTTTAATACCGACGCTGGCGCGGGGAAAAAACCAGGTTACATTCGCATAGATGGATTAGGCAAAGCGATAGACACGAGCTTTGAGCACACAAATTATGCCCTGACAGTCTTTGCCACCAATATTCAAGCACCTGAAATCAAAAAGTTTCTTGCTGTGGTGGCCGATGACAAACGCGTAAGAGATGCGCTAGATGCAAAGTCGCAAAATGTCATCGTTAAAGGAATATTGGCCCTCAAGGCTGTGGTGCAAGGTAGCGTCACTACTGGCTTTAGTGCCGATCTAAATACAGAAGTAGAAGACGTAATCATATCTTCAAACAATATGGGTCAAGTCAAAACCAAGCACGCAAGCTCCGGCGGCAGTGTGCAGATGACTGATGCACTGATTGGCTGGAGAGATTTAGATCTCTCCTTCGGCTTACTCAATATCAAAACTAACGGTGAGCTGCGCAACTGGCAAGACAAAAAAGCAAAATATGATTTCACAGCCAAGAGCAATCTCAGCGACTTGGGTAATATCAGCAAGTCAATTGATGTCTCAAAGCTCGACCTAGGCTCAAAAGAAGCAGACCAGCTAGTTCATGTAATTAAGACAGCCACGCTTACTGGTAAAGCATTTTTCGATATAAAAATGACCGGTGTTGAAACCCAGGCCAAAATACTTTCTAAGTTAAAAGCAGAAGGCCTCTCGGTTCAAGAAGTAGTGCACGAAGTGGCCCCCGAGCTTGGCCCCTATCTAGCCCTCACTGGTATTGGTGCCCATTCGGTCATTACTGGCAATTTCGAAACTCTACCAGGCCGTCGACTGCGCATTAAAGACGGACAAATTACGGTGCCAGACTCAGCCATCAAGATATCGGGCGAACTCGATTTACTCAAAGATGCATTTGACCTCAATATTGATGTCGACAAACTCTCACTAAAAAAAGCTTGGGCAGCCGCACTAAAAGATCCAAAAGCACGAGCGGCAATAGCTACTCGTATTCGCCGAGCCGATTTGAACAAATTATCTGTAGACGGAATGGTGCGGGCATCAGGCAATATCAAAGGCAATAGCCGCACCCAGAGAATGACAGCCGATATTAAAGCCCACCTAGAAAATGGTGGCTTCGCTACAGCTGACCATACACTCAATGCCAATACTATTTCTGGTGATTGTCTGGTCAATGGCGAAACTTTGCAGTTCAATAATGTGCAGGGAAAAGTTGGTGCAACCGGCAAGTTCACGTTAATTGGCGGTGCCACCAGGCTTTTCACACCAAGGCCTGACATCAATCTAACTCTAAGGGGCACCAACGTAAACTTCGAAAACCTCAGCACAATCATGAACTTGTTTGAGTTGAAGTTCCCAGCTGTTACCGATCAGCATTTGACTGGCAAAGTAAAAGACTTGCTCATTAAACTAACAGGAAACCCTGAGAAGCCTCAGGTATATATGAGTGCCTCGCCCGACGATATTGCTTACCGGCCGCCTGGTTTGACCAGACCAATTAGGGCCGTGTCAGGCAATATTTTGTATGAACACGACAACGTTACCTTGACTGACGTTGGCATTATCAGCCGAGGTATGAGGCTGACCACATCAATACGCATTGACGATTTATCGCATGCAGCTGAACTGCGTAGGGTGCATGTAAAAAGCGATGGTATCGAGATTGGTGACATCGACTATTACTTAAGTTCACCCGTTCTGCCAGCGCCACTAAGAGCCGCATACAAGAACTTGCTCGATACTTACAAAATCAAAAATCTGCACGGCAAGATTTACGGTGATGTTGTGGTAGTGCCGAAGAACAAGAAAGACTTCAACTTAGAAGGAGTGCTTGGATGCTACAGCGTCGGTGCCACAGTGAGCGCATTAGAAGTGCCCTTAGAGCGCATCGCTGGTATTCTGGCTGCATCAGGCGATGAGCTACTAATTCAAGATATGAGTGGTTATGCTAGGTCTACACATTTTGACCTAGACGGCTACGTGAAGAACTACAAGTCAGATAAGCCCAGCTGGAAGACCGAGCTGCGCTCGACTATTGCCCCGCAAGAGTTTCTTGACTTGGTGCCAGCCCTGACCGCCAAGCTCATGAACGGTCAAGTGAAAATCAAGTCGGATGGCCCCTTCCAGCTACGGGCCCAAATTGAAGGCAATCCTAAGAAAAACGAAGTTATCTTTTCAGCCCATGCCGATGCTGACGACCACTTGAAGCTCAGTGTGCCAATTTTGACTATCAATCAACCCAATGGAGAAGAGCTTAATATTGATGGATCTGTCACTGTTTCCGATAAAGATCTGCAGCTTCACAGTACCAACTTATTACTAGGCGATGCTTCGATTAAAGCCCAAGGCAACTGGAACTGGAACACACCAGACCAACCAGTTTCACTAACAATGATATCCCCCAACCCTGTACCAGCCAAGATTCTAGTTGGCTTGATTGACCCTACATTTGATACTAAGAATCTGACCGGCACACTCGATGGTTTTATCAATCTTGAAGGCCCGGTGCGGCATCCAAAACTGACCGGAAAAATCTCTCTAGACCGCCTGAGCAACCCCGATTACAATCTCTTCAATCTCAGTGGTGTGATCTCGACTGATAATTTGAGCACTATCAAAAATGACCCTTACTCACTATCTGTAGCCCGAGTAGACATCAATTATTTGAGACTGCGCAAGCTTTCGGTCAATGACATTGGCGGCGTCATTCAAATGGAAAGCCAAGAGAGCAAAGATGGTCGACATCTGGCTCCTCGCATAGCGCTGAAGGAAGGCACAGCTCGGGTTGCTGGTGGGCTGCTAAAAATGGACGGCTACGTCGACCTAGAGCGCAGGCAAGTTGTCTTTAACAGCAATATGACCCAAGTGCACATGGAAGAAGTTTCAGATCGGTTGCTTGATACCCCAGGTGAGCTTACTGGCGCCATGGATGGTGACATTCACATTACCGGCTCTGGCGGCAACTACAAGGAGTTCTTAGCCAACCTAGAAGGAACTGGGGCATTTACCATTAAAGATGGCATCGTCGCTCGCTTTGGCCAACTACAAACTAAGCTCACCCAAGCCAATTTATTGCAACAAGGCATTCTCGGATTCAACTTCAACAACTTAATGCAGAGTATGGTGCCAGTGAGAACCGGCGAGTTCAACGAACTTAACGGCCGCTATTCAATTTACCAAGGCATGCTCAATATCAAAGAGATTCGCTTCAGCGGTGACGACTTGCGCATGTGGGGTGCCGGCACAGCCAACTTGCCACTGAATACGATCAACCTAGAGATTGCCGGCACGATTCCTCGTGTCACAAAGTCAAGACTTGGTGGCATGCTTGGTGACCTGTCGCGGCGAGTCACTATCTCGAAGTTTCTCAATAAAGTCACTTTTGGCAAGCTAGAAAACCTTCCATCGCTGCCTCTAATTGGTGACATTGCTGCTGATAAACCAAGAACCTTCAGCTTCACTTCTAATGCCAATATGGCTGATGCCAAGGCAATAACTAAGTCAATCGAAAGAACGTTCAAATGGTTGCCCAACAAAGCCGCAGCCAGCGCCCACCCTGTTCCTGGCATATAGCAATTTAAGGACGGCCTGCTGCTTTAGTAATTTTGAGTAAGACTGTGGCAGGTCTTTGACTGCGCTTAATACGACCGATAAACAGAAGTTTTAGAAAGCAAATCGACGCCACCACTGACGAGGCCTAATTTTGCTTGCCTTAACTGTATATATGTGTATGATATATGCAATGACAGGGCAATTGAATAATTATTCCGGGCTGACTCCCATCAGCCCTATATCTATCTCTGTGCCTAGTTCTGGGCCTGGGCTTGCCAACAGCAGAGCCAGTCAGAGTCAGGCTGGCAAAATCGCAGCAGCTAGTGTTAACAGACAAGCTAGCGCCAACACAGCAATATCTGACACAGCAGCAACTAACCTAACTTCTTTCTTGCCACCATATTTAGAGCACATAAAAGCAGAGCGCAGCCTTTCGCTTAATACAGTTATTTCGTATCAGCGCGATCTCACCTTCTTCACTAACTGGTTCAAACTAGAGCAGCAGACTGGTCGCATCAGCTCGACAGCAGGCACAATGCCAACCAGAGGCGAGGTACTGCGTTACCTCTCATCGCTCAAGGCCAAGGGCCAACAACCAGCTAGTGTGACGCGCATGCTCGCTAGTCTCAGAGGTTGGTTCGGTTGGCTCAAAGACATGCACCTGGTTGAAAAAGATCCTCTTGAACATTTCGAAAATCCTCATCGCATCAAAAAGCTTCCCCAAGTTCTTACCACAGCAGAGGTGTCTTTACTTTTTGCAGTGAGCAGCACCGCCCGTGAAAAAGCCATTTTAGAGCTGATGTACGGCTGTGGCTTGCGCGTATCTGAACTAGTTGGCCTCAACCTCTCAGACCTAAGCATTGCCCAGGGTTACATCAAATGCTTTGGTAAAGGCTCAAAAGAGCGCATTGTGCCAGTGGGCAAAGAAGTAATTTCAGCCCTCGCTATTTATCGCAGTGAAATAGAAGAGTTGAAAAACACTAAGCTCAAACAAGCCATTGAAGAAAGAGAAGCAAGCCTAGGCAAGCCAAGAAAACGCGGTCGGCCTAGAAAAGAAATTGCACTAGTGACAGCAAACACTAAAAAAACCGATTCGCGCTCACGCCGCACCATAAAAGAAGAGCCTCTATTTAAAGATGAGCAGGGCCAGAGGTTGTCGCGCCTAGTGGTCTGGCAAATAGTCAAAAGGCTCAGTCAAAAAGCGGGAATTAAAAAATCGATTTCGCCCCACACCCTAAGGCACAGCTTTGCCACCCATCTACTTGAAAACGGTGCTGATTTAAGAGCAGTGCAAGAGCTACTGGGCCACGCCAATCTCGTGACAACACAGCTCTACACCCATGTGTCGCGTGCCCACTTGAAATCAGCATACACCCAAGCACAACTCAACTTCGGCGCTGGCTTATAAGGCCAAACTATAAAAGCCAGACTATAATGCCCGGACTATAATGAAGTTTCCCTTCTATAGTAACGTCGTCCATGCAATCTAAATTTAGCCCTAAAATAACAGTGCGGCTCTCTGTTAGTCTCCGCCTTGGACTACTGCTAACTGTGCTGCTTTGTCTGGTCGTGCCAGTACTGCCAAATAGCAGTGGGGCAGCTCAGGCACAAAAATATAGTAACAATAGAGAAATTGGCGTATTTTATGCCACCACCAGACAAAACGACAGCCCCAGTGGCCGGCCACTTTATGGCGCAGCTCGCCACCTTGACATTGGTCTAGGCCAAGGCTCTACCGAATACGGTGTGGCTACTTTTCTCAAGCCCAATAGCAATATTCCAACAATAGCCAATAGCCCTAACTGGTCGCAACTACGCGATGAAATGGCTAAGCGTGATACTTACTGGACAGGGGCAAAAGTTGGCCAGCTAAATAGGTTGTCTGACAGCGACTTTTTTAGTCGGGTGAAAAACTTCCATGGTTTGATCTGTATTTATATTCACGGCTATGACATGACCTTTGAAGAATCAGCCCGAGAGTTGGCAGAATTAGCCGATGAATATGAGCGGCGAGCTCCAGGGCAAGAGATTCTACCTATTCTTTTTTCTTGGCCATCCACTGGAAACAAGGCCGACTACACCGGTGACGAAGCCAGCCTAGAATGGTCAGAAACACCATTTCGCGACCTTATCAACCGTCTGGCCCGAGAGAAAAGCTACGACACATCTATAGATTTAGTTGCTCACTCAATGGGCTCTAGACTAGCTTTTTGGTACGCCATGGCCCAGAGCCAGGTGCCTCCGGGCTCCTATGGCTCAACTCCCTTTCGCAACGTCATTCTCTCTTGTGCTGATATCGACTATCACACAGCCGAACAGCGCAAAGGTGATCTGCAAAAGTGCACTGAGCGCAATGTATTTGTCTTGACCAATGACAATGACGGCCCGCTCCTAACTTCGCAGGCCTTGCATGCCCAGACGAGATTAGGCAGACCAGCCGATGGTGGCATTGCCATTCGCTCGATTGCCACCACTGGTAATCTCACTGCTTCAAAATCAGCTGACCTTTTGAGCACAGTAAACAGCCTATTCACAGCTAATTCAAACAATGCTGACAACAAAGATACAAAAAGCAGCTTAGCAAAATTTGCGCTAAATACTTTCTTGCAAAAGAAAAATTCAGGCAATAACACTGCTAGTGGGCCAGGCCAACTGACTGAATCAGCAGACATTGCTGCTTGGTTAGCAACAAATCCTGCCCTTAGCCGCGAATATGGCCCCAAGGCGCAATTAATTGATGACAGTGGGCTAGTTACAGTTAACATGGGCCACCGCATCGCCTGGCCCTTGCTTGCCGGTTTGATGCTGAGTCAACCAACTCTTTCGCCCTTCGCCACAAGCGTAGTGCACAAGCGCCCCGATGCTCTATTGCTTAGGCAGATGGGAGACACGCCAACCTATCTATATCGCTATAACAAGATAAATCTGGACCGTCTGAGCAGATAATAGCCAAGGGCAACAAAACAATTAGTAACAATTAATTGGCCAGTGGGGATGTCATTGCTTGGGATGCGATACCTTATAAGCAGGTTTTTGATATCTATCAGAATTAAATAGTTAGAGCATCCCAAACCCCGGCTGAATGTATCTAGTCGTTCATGAAGCACAGCCCTCATGAAGCACAGTAGGAATTGAGTATTGCTGGTCTTAGCAGTACGGCAGAAGCCAAAGCTCATTTGGAGCTGACTGAGCTAAGCAATCTAAAAATGACTGTGCAAGTAACTCATACTAGTAAGCCAAAAACATTTTCCTTTTATTTAAACAAGGTATTTTGATGAGTCGAAGCAAGGTAGAGGGCACCAAAATTGCCCAGGCTGCAAAAGATCTCAATGTCACTAGTGTCACAATTAGACGCTACATTCAAGAGTTTGAAATCGAAACAGCCACTGATGAAAACGGTATTAAGGTTCTTCCAGCTCAAGCGCTAGAAGAGCTGCAAGAAATTCGCAAGCTCAAAGAAGACGGCCTCACTAATCCTAAGGTGATGGAACAGTTAGAAGAGATGCGCTCTAACAAGACCGAGGAGAAGCCTAGTAAGGCTAAAGCTCGCGGCAAAGCAACTAAAGTAGTTGCTTCTAAGGCTAAAAAAGCAGTTGTCGAAGTTGAAGACGACGAAGCTGAAGAAGAAGTAGAGGTTAAGCCTGAACCGGTACGAAAAGTACGTGCCACAAAAGTGCTCAAGGCTCACCCCAAAGAAGCTGTTGAAGAAAAAGAAAAAGACGAAGATGAGTCTTCAGCCGACGGCGATGCAGGCGATGAACAGTCATCAGCAAGCGAAAGCGCTGATGGCGAGAAGTTCATGCACGCTCTCACCTGTCAGACTTGTGCCAAAACATTCGAACACAACAACCCTCGCCTAAGAGATTGTCTCGATTGTTACCGCGCTAAACGCAAAGAGAGAAGACGGGGCGGCGGCGAAAAGCACAAAAAAGTTATAGAGAATCCTCTAGCCACCCAAGTTCTAAGCAAACAATCTCCGCTGGGCACTGCAGCTGGTGTTGAAGCCAAGGACAGCGATAGACTTGAGCGCCCAGATAGACTTGAGCGTCCAGATAGATTAGATCGCCCCGACAGACTTGAGCGCCCAGACCGACTGGAAAGACCAGATCGGGCAGAACGCGATCCTGCTGCCAGAGCCGACCGCGAACCACGTCGCGATCGAGAACCTAGAGAACCAAGAGACAGCAGAGAACCACGAGAAAGACAAGAACGCGTCGCAGTTGCTGCAGCAATGCCAGCTGCTCAACGCAGCACTGAACCATCTTCTTGGGCTCAAATGCAAAAGCCTGTTCGTTCTTATAGAAAAGCCATTGAAGAAACTCGCTTGATCACTGGTTCACTAAAACGCAGACTTGAGCGGCCTGATCTTCCAGAAGGCGAACGTCGTTGGTTAGAGCAAGTCTACGCTTATCAGTTGATCTTGCACCAAGGGTGGAGGCATCTAGCTGAATACAAGTCTGGTAGCCCAACTCAAAAGCCACCACAAGAAGACTAATCGCCACCTGAATCAAGAACTAAAAAGCTATTGCCAGATTTCTAAAAGGGATCTGGCAATTCTTTTGGCAGTATCGGTATCTGACTACTAGTAGGCGTCGGATACATATTTTGCGGAGACATGCCTGCGCTAGCTCCAGAGAGATTTGGCGGCACATTATTACTATTCAAATTTTGACCTTGAGCAGAAGCATCAAATGGATTAGACAAAGGCTGACTAGGTGGTGCTGTTGGCGGGCTCATCTTAGTCAAATCAATAGTGCGCGTAACACGCACAGGAACAACCTCACCTTCTTGCAAGAGTAAGTCTTTGCCTCTATTTGTTCTAGCGCGCACGGCACCGATGCCTGAAGTAAACGAGCCGAACATTGAACCAACCGAACTGGTGTAATCAGACATAGACATGCCAGGGCCACGGCTGACCGGCGGCTTCTTCGTGGTATGAGCAGGATTGCGCTCAATGAACCCAGTAAAGGCAATTGAGCGCCCATCGGGAAACACTAGAGTTGTCAGACCGATTTCGACATTGCCTGGCATCGCTGTACGCTGACCTGCAGCAGGTGCTGCCATTACCACCTTGCCGATAATGCGAGCCCCTCGGGGAATAAGTTCATGGCCATTTTGACTATGGCCATCTCTCAGCACTACCGAAAACAAATCTCCGGCATGACTGTTCTTTGACGAGATGTCATCACCAAGCACGCCCGTCAACATAGAGCCAGCACCAATGCGAGAAACAAGCATTTGCTGAATAATCTCATCGGGAATCTGGCGTTTTCCACCGTAGGCTGGCACTCCGGCATCAGAGCCGGCAGGAGAGCCCATGCCTGCATTTGGCAACCCGGGGGCCACTAACCCAGGCGCCATACCGGTGCTGGACTGGGCATTGCTGGACTGGCCACTACCGACCAAACCAGGAACTGATCCTGGAGCAGACGGAGCAGCTGGTACCCAGCCCTTGCCAACGGGCCCAGTGGGCGGCGGACCTTCAGGATGCTGCATCTGCCACTGCTCGCGGGCACCGACCGGTGCCAAAGCAATGCCCGTGAGCAAAACGCTGCCATTGAGCAAGGCGCTGCAAAGAGCAGCACTAAGTATGCAGGTTAGTGAGCCGGTAAGTGAACCGGTCAAGGAGCAGTTCCGGGAGCGACCTAATTCAGAAGCTGTGAAAGCCTTGTATATTGTCGCTTTCGCAGTAATCTGCATGCCGCCTCCAAAGAAATGAGCAAAAAATCATAACCAATTAAACTAAGGTTATTCTATGTGGATTTTAAGCTAATTAGCAAATTATTGCGTAATACAAGCCCCTGTACCAAATTTTGAGAGGTAAGGCCGTGTTACGATCACGGGTTCGTAGCAGAGAAATTTCGAATATGTTCGAATATATTCAAGTAATCCTTTGCCTGCCGAGCAGGACGTTTAGACCATAGGGGATAAAGCATTGGCTGAATCTAAAAAACAAAAACAGTACGAATCTGTTTTCATCGTTAGACCAAATCTTGATGAAGACGCTGTAGACCGCACCATCAACGCTGTTGAAGAGTTCATCAAAGCGCAGGGTGGAACGGTTGATGCAGTAGACAAAAAAGGCCGTAAAAGACTGGCCTATGAAGTAGAAAAAATGCGTGATGGATATTATGTCCTCATTACTTTCACAGCTAAGACTGAGTCTATTTCACCGTTGAAGCGAATGATGGTGCTCTCCGAAGACATTATCCGCTCACTGATCGTTGTGTTAGAAGAAGAAGCGAAAGCAGCCCAGTAACCTAAATCTACACACAACAGTAAGTAAGCAGGTATGCCATGAGCTTGAGCAAAGTAGTCATTTCAGGGCGGGTAGTGAAAGCACCAGAAAAGCGCTTCACACCCAACAATAACGTTGCGGTTACTGAATTCACCATTGGGGTTGATTCACCTAATCGTCAAGATGGTGGAGTAGATACCAATTTCGTCAAAGTAATTACCTGGAGAGACCTCGCTGAGCGCTCCGCTCAGGAGATCAAAAAAGGCGATTATGTGGCGGTTGATGGACGTCTGCAAATCAATAATTACACCACAGCCGAAGGCGCCAAACGTCGCGATGTGGAGATTGATGCAGTGGCAGTAGAAAACCTCTCTCTCTCAGTGGGAGCAGACAATTCTAAAGGTGGAGACGACGAAAGTCGTATGGCTACCGTGGCTAGCCGTCCAGCTGGTAAGGCTAAGAGCATAGTTGAAGGTAAAGAACCGGAAGATCTCGACGCCATCTTCTCTTCCGAAGATGAGATTCCGTTCTAAATTGCATTTTTAAGGAGTTAGTTAAATGGGTAGAATGTCCAACGATTCATCACCACCACGTCGTCGCAAGACCTGTGGCTTCTGTGCTGACAAAGTAGAATTTATTGACTACAAAGATCCAAACCGTTTGAAAAAGTTTGTCACTGAGCGCGGCAAAATTTTGCCACGCCGAATCAGCGGTAACTGCGCCAAACACCAGCGTTCTTTAACAGTCGCCATCAAACGGGCTCGTGACATCGCTCTTATGCCTTACATGGCTGAGGGATAAATCGACTCTATTGACCAGCGATTAACTGTTTATGGTTGATGTGGAGCAAATAGTCTTATTGTTGTAAGATTATTTGCCTACGCCGAAGTGGTGAAATGGCAAACACGCTACGTTCAGGTCGTAGTGAGAGCAATCTCTTGGGGGTTCAAGTCCCCCCTTCGGCAGACTTTTATTATTACTTGTCTATTATTTAATCCTTGATAGATACACGAGGTACGCTTGAGCACAATCGATCCCCGTCGTCCGGACGCAAGACGAGACCTTCCCCCTCTAAACGAGCGCATTCGCGATCGTGAAGTCAGGCTCATTGATGAGGATGGTAGTCAGCTGGGAATTGTGCCTACTCGTGAGGCTCTAGCTGCAGCCAAAGAAAAAGGTCTAGATCTTTTACTAGTTCAGCCAGATGCTAACCCGCCTGTAGCACGTATTCTTGACTATGGTCGTCACAAGTTTGAATTAGAGAAACGCGCACGCGAAACGAAGAAAAAGCATCACATCCAAGATGTCAAAGAAATCAAGATGCGCTACAAAATCGAAAACCACGATTTTGATGTAAAGCTACGCAGTGCGCAAAAGTTCTTAATTGAAGGCGACAAGATAAAAGTGCTGATTCTCCTGCGTGGCCGCGAGATGCAGCACGCTAACATGGCTATCGATTTGATGAATCGTTACGCCGAAGCCCTGAAAGATTTATGTTTGATTGACAGAGAAGCCAAACTGGAGGGCAAGAGTGTTATCATGATTCTTTCGCCCCTTCCTTCAAGGGGCAAATCGCCTGCTTAACTGGTTTTCAGATAGCTGATACCTGCAAGTAAGCGCTCTAGATAGTATTTTTTCACTAAGAGTAGAACCGAAATGCCTAAGATGAAAACCAACAAGGCTGCCGCTCGCCGTTTCAAGATTACTGGAACCGGTAAAGTAATGCGCACTCAAGCTGGTTCACGCCACTTGAATGAGTGGAAAAGCGCCAAAGTAAAACGCAATCTGCGAGGAACTGCAGCCGTGCATCCTGATATTGAGGAACACGTTCTGTCCATGTTCCCTTACAGAAAATATTTGCGTTAACCTAAAATAGCCCAACAGTCAGGTCCACGGGATTACTCCTCTCCGACGACCGGCTGATGTTGATCTCCAATAGAGAGCAGCAGTAAAACTTTCACTTCGAGAGAAGAAGGAGCAAAATGCCAAGAGTAAAAAGAGGCAACGTCCTCCAAAAACGTCACAAGAAAATCCTAAAGTACGCTAAGGGTTTCCGCGGTTCCAAATCCAAAATATTCATTGCTGCCAACCAAGCAGTTATGCAAGCCTGGAAGAATGCCTACCGTGACCGTAAGAAAAGAAAAAGAGACTTCAGAAGCCTCTGGATCGCCAGAATCAATGCTGCAGCCAGAATACATGGTATGAGCTACAGCGTTTTGATGAACGGTCTGAAGAGAGCTGAGATTCAAGTTAATCGCAAAATGCTGGCTGAGCTGGCTGTGACTAACAAAGAAGCTTTCACTAAGCTAGCTGAATCAGCAAAAAAAGCGGTTGCCGCGAGCAAATAAGACAATGGAGTGATCATGAGAATCGTCACTCTCACCTCAAGCTCAAACCCGCTCTTAAAAAGGATTCGCTCACTTCATGAGCGCCAAGCCCGGCATAAAGCCGGGCTTTTCCTTATTGAGGGCGAAAAAGTCTTACTTGAGGCTTTCCACAAAGACATAGAGATTGAAGCTGTCGTTATGGACGGCGCCTACTTTGAAAGAGGCTTCCCCGAAACATTTGACGATAACTTGCTCGAATTGAATGTAGTTGATTCGTCTTTGTTTAAAACATTGAGCACAACTACTTCGCCTTGCAATGTCGTGGCCATAGCTAAGACCAAGACTAGCCGCACTACTACTGAACTAATCGCAGCTATAGACCAAAGCCAACCACTAACAGTAGTGCTCTGCGAGAATCTACAAGATCCAGGCAATCTAGGCACCATCATCAGAAGCTCCCTAGCCTTCGGTGCTAACGCACTGCTCTTGAGTCGTGGTTCAGTCGATCTCTATAACCCCAAAGTAGTTCGCTCAGCCATGGGTGCTCTTTTTGATTTGCCTATATCTAGCGGCGAAAATATCGGAGATATTCTGGCTAGCCTGAAGACAGCAGGCTTTGACATAATTGCCCTCAATCCCGAAGCAAAAGAGTCGTTTACTACCCTTGAATACGGCAAGAAGGTAGCAATCGTGCTCGGTAACGAGGGCAATGGCCTAACAGCTGAAGCTGATGCTATAACAACAAAAGAAGCGCACATTGAGATTTCACCCCAAGTAGAATCGCTCAATGTTGCTGTGGCAGCCAGCCTGGTGCTCTTCCATATACAAAAGGCTAAAAGAACAATTACCACCGGTTAAAAAGAATGGCCGACAACGAACAGAATACTGATACTAATTTCGAGCCTGATCCCTCAGGCAGTAAGTTTCGCGCTATTACAGCAGCTGGCGCGCCAGAAGCCGACGACGACTTACAGCCTAGCCAAGCACTGCCCAGTCTAAACACTGCCGAAATAGATCAGGTTCCCGAGACTCTAGAACACGACCCTCATACGATGACTGTGGTTGAGCACCTTGACGAGCTTAGATGGCGCATAATGCGCAGCGTTGGCTACCTGGCAGCAGCATTTATAACTTCTCTGTTTTTCACAAAAGACGTACTGCGAATTCTGCAAAAACCCGCAGGCAATATGGAATTTCAGGCTCTCTCGATCGAAGAACCACTGCTCGTATTTTTCAAAGTGACCTCTTATTTGGCATTGATCTTCGCGTCGCCATTCATACTCTTTGAAATTGGTCGTTTTGTCGCCCCGGGTCTCACCAAACAAGAAAAGCGTATTGTCTCTCCAGTCGTTTTCGGAAGTCCTTTATTATTCTGCTGCGGTGCGGTTTTTGCTTACTATTGCTTACTGCCACCAATGCTCAACTTCTTTGGTAATTTTAGCCAGGGAATTTCGCCAATCAATCAAAGGCTTGATTATTACATCTCTCTGGTTTGCTCAATTTTGCTCTACATGGGCCTTTGCTTTCAGATACCAATTGTTATTTTCACCCTGGCAATGGCCGGGCTTGTTACCTCAAAGCAGCTACAAAAAGTTTGGCGCTATGCTGTTTTTGGCAGCGGCATGGTGGCATGTGTGCTGACCCCAGACCCAACTGCTTTTTCGATGCTAATTGTCACCGCCGCCCTAACTGGTCTCTACTTCGTGTCGATTATTCTGCTCAAACTTTTCGGAAAATAATTTAGAGTATGGACTGGCAGCTGATTTCTCACTACATTTTAGGGATTGTTACTCTGCCCGTTTCAATCTACACCGTTAAATGCGTTGTCGAAAATTTTGGTACTCTTTTTGATGAAGATTTGACAATCAAAGACCGTAACTTATTAAAGCAGTTTGCCTTCTTCGTGCTGCTACCAATGGTGGTGCTCTTTCATGAGATTGGTCACGCTCTAGCAGCGCGCTATTTTGGTGCAACAGTGACAGCCTTTCACTGGAGTATTTTCTGGGGCGAAGTCGTCATAGACGGCAAGCTCACACCTTTTCAGCACTATGTCATTGCTTTGGCTGGCAATCTCTTTCAATTGGCCACCTGCGTCTTTGCCCTCGGGCTAGCCTTAATCGAAACTTCACCAGCACTAGTAGCACTCAGTGTCTATTTCTATATTTTCAACGGCCTAGCCTGCCTGATTGGCTATCCACTGCTCTCATTGACTGCCTGGAATGACGATTTTGCCATGATCTATGGCCAGCCAAATCTTCAAATTGCCACCATTACCGGTATCGTGCATCTACTGCTAATTGCTCTCTTCCTCTTCACATTCTTCAGCACCACCGGCCGTCTTTGGTTCGTCAAAAAGACCAGGCCGGCCTGGTACAAAGAATTTTCAAAAGTACTAGCACGGGCGCAGCAAGAAAACGACGCTATCAATTATCTTTCAGTAGCCTGGCAGTATTACTTCGTCGGCCTAGATCGCCTCTGCGAAAAGACTCTCGATAAAGTACAAGAACTAGATAGTCAGTTAATGGATGTCTGGTTATTGCGAGGCTATATTCACCAAAGTAAAGGCCGCTTTGAGAGTGCCATTTTGTGTTTCAAAGAAATCACCGATAGTGAGTGCTCAGACAAGGTCATAATGGCCCGAGCTTGGATGGCTTGCGGCCATTGTCAAGCGCAACAGGTAGAGAATTCTAGGGCGGCCAAACCCGACTGGCACGAAGTCTTAAAATCGTATAAGCAAGCTTCATTTACTGATAGTAGTCTGGCCGACCCTCACTATTACCTTGGTGTAACACTTATCAAAGCTGAACTTTTAAAAGACGCCGAGGCAGAGCTACTGCTTTGCCAAAACAATCAACGAGCCGGTAAAGAGGCACTGACCTGGCTTGACCCAATGCTGGGCTCAATGGTGCAGCAAGAGATTAATGCCATTCGTAACTTAAGCAGGGGCAAGCAATAAATTTCTCTCAGGCTTGTCAGTAGATTACCTCTTATAATCCAAGAAATTCTGCAGATTACCAAAAAAAGGCATCCATTTTGAATCTCAGTGCAGTCGCCCAACAGCTCCTCTGCCATCCCTTCGCTTCTTGGTGCCTAGTGGCGCTGGCAGTCATGCTGGCAGCCGATACTTCCATAAGACTATGGACAGAACGCCACAGACTGACGAAAGAAACACTGAACGATGATGACAGAGCATTTGCCTGGCGCTTGGTGCTCTTCCTCGTTCTTCCTTTCTTGATATTAATTGACTGGCGCGCGGCAGATATCCCAGTACTCCAGTCTTGCTCTGGCTATGCCGGTGAAATACTACAGATTTTATTCGCCCTGGTATTGATACCAGCATTAGTGATGCGCCCTCATCCATTTCTTGCTACCTTCTTGGGCTACACAATTGCCTTTACCCTTGGTCTAAACTTCATTTTGCATCCGGCCCTAGCACTGTCAGGCACCATTACTAGTATCACTGCTACTAATCTGCACGGCGATAACTTGCCACCCTATCTGATTGCCCATGCTTGCTTGGCACTAACTTTCATAACCGGCCTCAGCAATTCGCACTTACGCATGTGGTTTTCAGATCTAAGCCGACCCCATAGTTCTAGAGAGCTGAAAGAGCGAATGTCTCTCTGGCAAGAACAAAAGAATGACGCCAATGCTACCTTGCATCTTGGGTTACTTTATACAAAAGCAGGCCTAGGCAGACAATCAAGAAAAATGCTTAAACACTTGCAACGCAATTTCTCTGACAGCATTCAAACTTCGTTTCTCAAAGCATTGCTAGCATTTCGCCAGAGAAAGTACGCAGCAAGCAAAGCTGCTTTTATTCAAACTTCAGAGTATGAGGGTGTTGACGGCGAGTTGCGAGCCAGCTTACTTGCAGCGGCTGCTTGTGCTGCATTTGCCGCTGGCGAAACAGTGAAAAGTCTCAACCTCTGTGATCGCGCTCTCGAATTTGAAGATGCTTGTTTAACAGCTCGGATGGTCAGAGTGGATGCCTATTTGGCTCAAGGCAAAAAAGAACAAGCAGCACAAGAAATCATGGTAGCCATGCACTTGGGCCTCGATTTCGATCTCAAAGACAATGTGCCCCTAGACATAGAGAAGACCTATGGCGAAATTGCAGCACTAACAAAACGAAGTACTTCACAAAAAGCAGATAGCAACCTGATTTTGAAAAACTGAGTGAAAATTTCTTTGCGGGTAATACGAAAAATCACTTTCCTCTTTTTATATAAAGCCTATAATGCAGTGAGCAGGAATCCCAAAATACTTTTAGAGGACCTGACAAAAGCGTGCTAAGTAGCGGTAAAGTAAGACTGAATATCCGCACCCGAATGGTAATACTCTGCCTCGGCGTAGCTGCGCCTCTGCTTGCTATCGGAAGTTTTTCACTTTTCAAAGAATACCGCACACTCAAGCTTGAAGCAGAGCGTGCTACTACTCTTCAAGCAGCCACTGGCGTGCGCACAGTATCTAACTGGATAGAGTCTCAACTTCATTCTCTTTCAGCTCTGGCATCTTTGAGCGCAAAAGGTTCGTTGGCATCTAACCTGGACACAAACAACACTCTTTCGACCGCTCTTGTAGCCCAACCATCCTGGAGCAAGTTGTTTTTGACTTCCCCCAGCGGTGAGCAGATAATCGCTCAAGCTGAGAGGGATAACCATGGAGCGGCAAAAAGCCTGGCTGAAACGAAAGCCATGGGCAAGCTCCTAGCCTCGACAAGGACCACTGGCAGAGCGGCCATGGGGCCAGCCACAGTATTCGACAATCATGGTCACTCTTACCTTCTCGCCGCCGCGCCGGTCATTCAAAACGGTCAAATCAAAGCCCAACTAATTGCTGTCATTGATCCCAAAGCAGTTCTCAATCTATTTAGCGGCATAACCGGTTTGGCTGATCAATCAAGTGCAGTTATTGCAGTGGTTGATAGTGAGAAGCGAGTAATTGCACGCACCATAGGAAATGACTTCTGGCAGGGCAAAGATTTCTCCCACGCCAAGACTGTCCAAGCAGCCTCTCACAAACAGAGAGGCACACTAGAAGCAATTGGAGTTGCTGACCCTACTCCGCGCGCCTATGCTTTTGACCACGTGCCCAACACCAATTGGCAATTAACAGTAGGCCTTCCCACAAGCGCTATATATGGAACGGCACACGACTGGCTAATTTTGATGGTCTCACTGGCAGCCTGTGCCGTAGGCATCTCGTTTGTCTTGGCTTATTCGGCGACCTCGCATTTTACAAAAACCATCAACGGCTTGGTAAGAGAAGCTCTATCACTTGGCAAAGGTGACTTCTCGAAGCGCGTAGAAGTGAAGTCTAGTGACGAATTAGGGCTATTGGCCCGTGCATTTAATGAAATGGCCAATACACTAGAACTAGACCGCGACCAGAAAAACATGGTCAACAGAATTTCAGATTCTGTCAGACAGTCTCTCGACCTCGATGAAATTCTCAATACCACAGTCAAAGAGCTTGGACAAAATCTCAACGCCAGCCGTTGCTGCCTAGCCCTAATAGACACCCATCAAACCGCTGAAATAGAAGACGATGAACTATCCTTCGACTATGTTTGGTGGAACGAAGAGTTTGATGGTAACTCACTAACTAATCGCAAGGTATTGATTTCAGAGAACGATGTATTGCGTCGTATAATCGACCAAGGGTCGATTATCTGGCTTGATGTCTTAGAAAACCAGGACCTCCCGCAAGTACCAGTAATCGCAGATCACGGCACTGATGCAGCTGATTGGCGCTCAATCAAAACTCTGATTGCCTGCCCAATTCAAGGAGCCAATGGCGCTAAAGATATCCTCGGTTTGATTCTAGTCCACCAATGCGACCAAGTAAGAGCTTGGTCACCATCTGAGCTAGAACTAGTAGAAGCCGTAGCCAATCAGGTTTCACTAGCTATCGCCCACGGTCGACTATACAGCCATGCCAAAACACTGGCAGAAAAAGAACAACTAATCAATCATATCGTCCGCTCGGTACGGACATCACTCGATGTCGATACCATTCTTGATACAGTCACCAAAGAACTTTCTAAAGCACTAGGCGCCGATCGCGTACAAATTGCCCAGCCCCGCGCCGAAGGGCCACTTATTGTTACCCACGAACATCACCAAGCGAGCCTAGACTGTCACAAAGGCTTGAGCCTCTATGGCAGCAGCATTGATTTTCACCCTAACGCCCGAATCAATAGTATCGTCACCGATGCTGGCAACTCAGTTTTAGGCATTGCCTTAAGCCAGACCATAAGCCAGGCAGAGGCTGATATACACGTAGAAGTCGATGCCCTAACTAAGCTCACTTTTGAGACTTTGCCAGCCTCGCTTTCAGTTATTAATCAAGTATCTGGCGACTACCGCTGTGCCGCCTTTAGTGAATATCTCAACACAGTTGGCTCTCAATCGCTGATTGCCGCTCCGCTATTGAACGAAAATCAATTGATGGGTGTACTGGTTGTGCATCAATGCGACAATCAACGGCAATGGTCCGAGCACGAGATTCGCATGGTATCAGCCATTGCCGATCAACTAGCCGTGGCCATAGCCCACGCTCAGCTCTTTGCCCAAGTAAGACACCAGGCCATTACCGATGGCCTCACCGGTCTCTACAATCACGTCTACTTTAAAAATCGCCTGACAGAAGAACTACGCACTGCAGAAAGAAAAGGTACTCCAGTATCTTTGATTATGATCGACTTAGACAAACTCAAAGTCATCAATGATACCCACGGCCACCCAGTAGGCGACGCTGCAATCAGACAAATTGGTGCCATTCTTAAAACACTCCTGCGAAGCGGAGATACAGCAGCTCGCTACGGCGGAGAAGAATTTGGCATTATCTTGCCTGAAACATCACTGCTTGAAGCGGCACTAATTGCCGACCGACTTTGCAGTCAAATACGCAACACCCATGTTCCCGGGCTTGGCAAAATCACAGCCTCTCTAGGTACAGCCTGCTACCCGAAACAAGCTCGCAGCTCTTCTGAACTTATTGAAAAAGCAGACAAAGCCTTGTACGTTGCCAAAAACAGCGGTCGAGACCAAGTGCGGGTATTCGAAGAAGACTTTCAATCAACTTCTGGACCCACCTTCACCAATGTCACCCGTGAAATGGAGAGAGCACTTAAGAAAACAGGCTTAGAGTAGAAACGAGATTTTAGATTGAAACGGCTAGTACTTTTTGACATCGACGAGACCATGATTTCATCAAATGGAGCAGGTCGCAGGGCCATGGCTCGCGCTCTTAAAGAGAGTCATGACATACCAGAAGAAGCAACTCGTATTTCAATGTCTGGTAAGACAGATCCTCAGATAATGAGGGAAATATTCGCCAGTCAGGGCCTAGATCTAGGTGTTGAAAAAGAAGCAGTAAAAAAGGTCAATGACCTGATTGATTTGTATCTAAGTTATCTTGATCAAGAATTGTCAGCTTCTCAAACTATGATTATGCACGAAGGTGTGGTCGAAATTTTAGATCGTCTTCGAGCCGACAGTCAGTGTTTTCTTGGGCTGCTTACCGGCAATGTCGAAATTGGTGCCCGCAAGAAACTACATTTCTTCGACCTCAATCATTATTTTGAAATTGGTGCATACGGCTCAGACTCGGCGAACCGCCTTGATCTTCCTCATTTTGCTGTAAGCAGAGCGCAAGATCATTTCGCCAGTGAATTCACCCCTGAAGAAGTAATTATTGTAGGCGATAGTGTCAATGATATTGCTTGTGCCCATGGATATGGTGCTCAAGTAATTGCTGTCAACACAGGCAAGACACCGTGGCAAGACTTAGCCGAGAGAAAGCCCCAGCACTTATTTAAAAATTTAGCAGACACAGAAGCTGTCTATAAGGCAATTTTCAACTAATTCTGCTGATTGCGACTTTGTATATAACTCAAAATTGCCTGTCTTTGCTCACGGTTAAGCGAAGCATCCCAGTGCAGGGCTTTATAGCGAATCGGCGGCATGCTACCTTCTTCTACAACAGTGGCAATTTTTGCCAAAGCAATGTTTGAAATCAGCTCTGTGCCTGATATCTGGGCTTTGGTCAAGACAAACTCTTTCTGACCTTCAAGCATGTCGCGAGCGATTGTATCTTTGGCAATGGGAAATTTAGCGTAAAAAGGATAAGCGACGAGATCAGTTGTAGCGCTATGGCAATCAACACAACTACTTTGCAAAATTTTCGAGACTGGTGCAAATGCAGCATTGCCACTTTGATCTAACAGTTTCACCCTAACAATGAAAAAGTTCGAAATGGGAAAAGACAGACCAAAAACAAAAACTCCAGCCAAGACAATAAACGGCAGAAGGCGTCCGAGGGGAGGCCAAGCTGGCTTACTAGACGAAGAATTAGAAGTAGAGCTCATGAGCTTGCCTGAATACATAGAGTTAACCTGCGGTCATACTATAATTGTTCTGTTGAAATTACAAACCTAGTTGTTAGTGAAGGATTCAAAGTCTGTGGAAAGAAAGTTGCGTGGCAACAAACGAAAGGTCAAAGCCTACATTGGCCTGGGCTCTAATGAAGGCGATCGCCTTGGTTATGTGCAGCAAGCAATGCAATTTCTCAAAGACATACACGACATCACAGTTTTAGAGTGCTCTAGCCTCTACGAAACAGAACCAATCGGTGACACTTATACCCAGTGGTTCGTCAACGCCGTAGTTGCCATCGAAACCAGTCTCAGCGCCGAAGATTTACTAGATGTTTGCCAAGATATTGAAAAGCGGCTCACCGAGCTGCATCGCCACAACAACTACCAAAGAGTAAAAGAGCGCATCATTGATTTAGACATCTTGTTTTATGGCGATAGCGTCATGGAAACACCCCACCTTCACCTTCCTCACCCTAAAATGCACCTACGCTCTTTTGCCCTGGTACCACTGCTAGAAATTGCCCCTGACATTCGTCACCCCGGACTAGAAAAAAGCGTGGCTCAGCTCCACGAAGAATTGACTGAGCCGGAGCAGGTCTTCCTCTTTGGTACACGCACCGCAGAACTGCCCCCCGAGCTTTAAGGCAAAACCATAAAATCGAGCTTTAATTATGTACTTTAAGATTGGCTCTGATATTTGTTCAATTGAGCGTGTAGAGAAGGTCTACAAACGCTTCGGTATTCGTTTTCTTGATCGCATATTGACCGAAGGCGAAAAAAGCTATGTGCTCTCCCGTCCCAAAGATTTTCTCGCCCGAGTGGCTGCGCGCTTTGCCGCCAAAGAAGCTACTGCAAAAGCACTAGGCACTGGCTTCATCGGCGTGGGCTGGAAAGAAATAGAGGTGGTGCGCCTAGCTTCAGGAGCGCCCACCATAGAGCTACACGGAAAGGCGAAAGCACGTGCTCAATCAATTGGGCTGACTAGCTTCGAGCTAACCATGAGCCACGAACAAGAATATGCCATAGCTTTCGTTCTAGCTTATGGACCTGGTTAGGGACCGGGTTGAGGTCCAGGTTGACCCACTGGTCTACCGATGGCCATAGCAATCATCAAGCACTGGTCTACCTTCTCCATCACTTCTTGAGGGAACGCACCAATTCTACTGACGACAAGAGTCTTTGGAATCGTAGCAATAACAGTACAATCAATGACGCTATCAAGTCTTAGTCCGGCAGCCTTTCCTTCAGGAGTATTCATCAGAACTTCTACTTGCGTGGGCTCACGTGCAGCTCGAGACGTATTGCTGGTCAAAGGAACGAGCAGCACATCATCAAGGCGAGCATTATTGTAGTCATTTGAAATCAGTACAGCAGGCCGACGCTTGGTCTGTGTCGATCCGTCATCGGTGGTATACGGAAAAGACACCAAGACGACGTCACCTTTGTTGTACGTTGTCGGCTTCGAATTCATTGGTTAAGGAAAAGGATCCTTTGAGTATGCATCCATTTAGTATGCATCCATGTAACTTAGTAAAAGCTGCTAAAAGTAAACAGCCGCCCCGGTTAGACCAAGACGACATAATTGTAGCAAGTTTAGAAGTTTTTGCAGTGACGAGAAAAAAATCAACACAAAAGGGCTCTTTCGAACCCAGTTAGCGAATAAATTGTAGCTCAGCTTGGAAAACGATTAACCGTATACGGCATCGGTTCTTGCATCTTCTTTCAGCAAAGCTGGCGATGATGCATAAACAATAGCTTTGACAGCAGTGTCGCGGGAAGGCATGTGCGATTCCAGCAGATCTCTACCACCATAAACCATATTCCAGAACGGCTTAGCATTTTCAAAAATGCTTTGGTCGTCGCTGTCTCCGAAGAGATTTACATTCTCTGGCTTATTATTCACTGATTTCCGTCTCCAGTTGGAGATGAGTAACTTGACGCTAGTATAACAGGCTTTCAAGAGATAAGTCCAGCAGAATTAATCTGCAAAACCCACTATTTGATTACATCGATTTTTATCGGCTGTTATGTCCACACTTTGATATACCCAGAATGACGCATTCAAATAACGAAAGTAACGAAAATGACGGGATGTCACCCATGAAATTAATATAGCCGCTGTCGACTGAGCTGACAATGGTGGATCTACGATGTAAAGCGGACGGACTATAGCTTTTCAGCCTTACTCGCGTCCAGGAAACTTAGTGCGCAAAAATTCAATAGTGCGTACAGTAGCTCCACCCGGTACAAACACTTCGGCAATACCTTGACTTAAAAGCGAGTCGCGGTCTTCGTCAGGCATAACGCCGCCGCCAAAGACCAAAATATCATCAACGCCCTGCTCCTTGAGGAGCTTAACAACTTTGGGCAACAGGGTTAAATGCGCCCCCGAAAGAATAGAAAGCCCTATGGCGTCAACGTCTTCCTGAATGGCGGTCTCGACAATTTCTTCTGGCGAGCGGTGCAAGCCGGTATAAACTACTTCCATGCCAGCGTCGCGCAGCGCCCTAGCAATTACCTTCGCGCCTCGATCATGCCCATCGAGCCCCGGTTTGCCGATTAATACCCGAATTTTGCCCTTACTCATCTTGCCCCAAAATCTCTTGCTATATATAGGTTAATAGTTTAGACCACTGCTTTACTAATCTCCATCATCTAAAGAGCCTCAGAAGGAAGCTTAGGAGCCAGAAGGCTAAACAGCTCATCGAGGTTGGCGATGTCGCGTCTGTTAATCAAATAAAAACCTCTTTTCGTCCTCAGAACGGCCCAGACAAAATACTTGGGCACTGTCAAGCTGACGATTTGATCAAACGGGACCGTAACCGGCAAAAGCATAGTCTCAATTTTCAGACAATCTGCTCTGACAATTATGCCGTTGACCTCAAAAAAGGCCGAAGGCAAAATCAAAGCATTGATGCCAACAATAAATAGCAGAAGAAACAGCTCAGAGCCAAGGTCGATATGATGATGCAACTGGGCACGTTCAATCATGCTCATCGGCATTGAAACAGAGAGACCAACGAGCATAAGCAGGTAAAAATAGCGCAGCAGGTGCTTGAAGATTCTCCGCCTAAAAACATGCTCGACCAAGGGGCCAGTCGGCTTGGCTCCAGAAGAGACAGTGGAAGGTTCGCTATTAGGTTCAAGTGAGGCCATAAGTCGATATTATACTTCTCCAATATGACAAAAGGCGCAATTGGAGCTAACCTTAAGTGTTTGCAAATTGAGAGTGAATGATGAAATTAGCCGATTACATCTTTGAGCGCATTGAAAAGACAGGCGTGCAGCATACATTTGGCATACCGGGTGATTTTGTTCTGCCACTTTATGCAGCGCAAACGCGAACCAATCTAAAGACAGTTGTGCTCACCCACGAACCATCAGTCGGCTATGCAGCAGATGCCTATGCCCGACTAAGGGGGCTTGGGGTAGCGCTCGTCACCTATGGAGCCGGCGGTCTCAATATGGTAAATCCTGTTGGCTTGGCCTACGCTGAAGAGTCACCCTTATTAGTCATCAGCGGAGCACCCGAAACTCGTTTTCGCAACGACAAGCCGCAACTGCACCACTGCGTGAAAAACTTCAACACCCAACACGATGTTTATGTGCAAGTGACTGAAGCCACCAGCATAGTTGACAATATCAAAACAGCTCAAGCCGAAATTGATAGGGTCTTTGATACCACGCTCAATTCGTCGCGCCCTGGCTATATCGAACTGCCGCGTGATATGGTCAATCAAGAGCTAGAGCTGAGCGCAGCCAGACTACCTGAACTGCCTGCAGTTAACCCCGCCCTCAATGTCGCCGTCAATGAAATTGCCAACATGCTCAAGGCAGCTAAACAACCAGTTCTTATGGTCGGCGTAGAAGTAAGACGCTTCGGCCTAAAAGACAAAGTAATTGGCTTTGCTGAAGCACTCAACTTACCGGTGGTCACTTCTATCTTAGGCAAAGCAACATTCCCCGAAACCCATCCTAATTTCATTGGCAATTATTTCGGCCAGTTCGGTAATCCTAAAGTCAAAGACTATGTTGAAGGCTCTGACTGCGTCATCGCCCTTGGTGCCGTGATGACAGAGATGGAAAGCGGCGGCTACACTGCCAAGTTGAGCCCTGAAAATCTAGTACAAATCAATAACCACGAAGTAATGGTGGGTTACCACCACTATAACGGCCTCAAACTCGATCAAGTCTTAGACCTCTTGTTAGAGACAACTACAGCCAAGTTAAAACCGACAAGTCGTTTCACGGTGCCTGCAATTGCTAAAGAAGTGATAGAAGCACCAGCCGGCAGCAAGAACTTAACTGTAGCCGCCATGATCAGTGCACTCAATGAAGTTTTAGAGAATAGCAATGACTTTTCTGTAGTCACAGATACTGGTGACTGCATGTACGCTGGCATGAGCCTACAGACCGATATTTTCTTAGCACCCGGCTACTACGTCAGCATGGGCTTCGGAGTGCCAGCCGCCATTGGCGCTCAGCTGGCAATGCCGAGCAGAAGACCAATCGTACTGGTGGGTGACGGTGCCTTCCAGATGACTGGCATGGAAATAAGCACAGCCGTGAAGATGGGCCTTAACCCCATTGTCATTGTCTTCAACAACGCCAGCTATGCCATGCTGCGCTTCATCGATCAGCAACGTGACTATTTTGATCTGCCCCGTTGGGACTACATCGAACTAGCAAAGGCCGTCGGCGGCAATGGCATGCAAGCCACATCAGCAGCTGACTTCAAGAAAGCCTTGAGTGCGGCCCAGAAAAGCGACAAAATGTTTTTAATCGATGCAGTGATTGAAAGTGATGATATCTCACCCACTCTAAGGCGTCTGACAGACCACTTCAGCAAGAAAGTAAAAGCAGCAATCTCATAGGTTTTGAACCATGAAATATGTCAATCGAACCCTAACTATAAATCTCAGCCTTGCTTTGACAACACTCTTGCTCTCAGTGGCTCCGGCTCTAGCCGAACAAAAGTTAGAGGACGAGGTCAACATCAACGACTATCGCATTCTTACGACACCAGATCCAACACCAGATCCAGCTCCTGCCTCGACAAAGATGGATGAAAAAGAAAAGACCAAAGTTAGCGCCAAAACAAGTTTTCGAAGCCAAAAGGCGGGTCACGATTTTCTCGCTGCTCCCAAGGCAGTTGGTGGGGTTTTGATGGGCATGACTATAGGAGTACCCGTGCGTATCGCCCGCGATATCTCGCATGAAACCCTGCGCATGCGCGATCAAATGACCGATGATGTTGCTGGCAACGAAAGACCAGATCTCTTTGCCAGAACAGTTGGCTCGTATACCGGAATGGCTTACGGCGTAGTTAGCGGCGTCATCAAAGGCTCAATTAAAGGCACAGAGCGCGCCATTGATTGTGGTGCCCGCAAGCCATTTTCGAAAGAATCGCTTAGCTTGCAAGACCCTAACTAGAGAGAGCGATAAATCAGTCAGATAAAAGGGTATGAAGCTTGGGTGTGTCCGAGGAAGACCCCTTGCCGATTGAGCGCAATCAAGAAGCTGCACCTGCCGCTAGCCCTGAGACCCATGGTTTGGTGGGGTCTTTCTTGCAAACAGCAGCATATGAAAGCCTGCAAGCGCCTATTAAAGGGGTAGCCCAAATCGTCGACCAGGCGACTGCAACGAAGCTAGCCCAGAGCGTTACTTTCATGGACACACCGGTGGCGGCCGAATTTAACTCTGCAGCCTGGTATGGTCAACAGTTTGGCTCTGCGGGAAAGCTAGTACCCTTTATCGCCGCCTACGCTGTCACCCACAAAGCGTTTGGCGCTGCAGGACTTAGAGCAGAAGTGACAGCCGGGGCTGAAGGAGCTAGCAGATTATTAGGCAAAAACAGTTTATTAATAGCTGAAACAGCTGTTGCTGGTTTTGGCACTGAAGCAATATTTAAACCATTACAGCCGAAATTCGGCCAAACAACTGATTTACAGTTGAGCAACAGCGAATTTTTAACAAGCCGGCTCAAAAACGGTGCAGTAGGAGCAATAACGTTTGCTTCCTTGACCACTGGCACCCTCGGCCTGAGACACCTAGGTTTAGCGGCAGAAAACCCCCTTGTCAGTAAATTGCTTACCAACAATGCCTTCGGAGCAGCCGTAGCCGGCATTCCCACTGGTCTAATTAGTGCTGAAACCCACGCTCGAATCATTGAAGGCCGCACTGCTACTAATCAAGAACGAGCAGAAGCAGCCTATTCTATGTTTCTTGTCGGGGGAGCCCTAGGTGGATTGATGCCCTCCACTAAAACTGGTGCAAGCAAAGGAGAGGGAGCCAAAGGCGAACTGGCAAAATCAGAAAGTTTTAGACCTGGCGAAAACTTGAAAGAAACTCCTTTAGAAAATGGCAGCTCTACCAGCCCTACTAGAGCTGCACGACCAGCTTTTGAAGTCATCAGAGAAAGTATCCAACAAAAAATTGGCACAAGCTATCAGCGTTTTGATAACTTTATGGCCTCAATAAATCCGCTCTTGCAAATGTCAAAACTAGAACCGAGCTATGCCTATGCATCTAGAAATAGTAATGTCGGCAATAACTTAGGTAATAGAGCGATGCAGTCAACGCTGTCTGAGCTTGGTCGGCCAAACCACTTAGAAAACCGCAGCCTTAGTGTCAAGAGTAGTGCCATCGAAAGTGGTGCTAATCCACTAGCGAAGGGTGGCAAACAAAAGGGTGACTCATCGTTCTCGGATGAAGCCTACGACCTTGCCACCGCTTCAGCTAGAAGAGAAGCAGGCGACAAAGCCGCGACCAAGCTCACCGACAAAGTTAAAGCCAAGCCGGTGTATGAAAAAGCGTCGGCTGTTCTCGAGCAAATGGGTCTAAGAGAAGTTGCCGAATTTGTCAAAGGCCATCGCGTCTTGAAAGATCAAACGGTTGTAAAAAGTTTAGGCCACGGTAACGATTCACCAGCAGTACTTGAACTGGCGGAGAGCGCCCAATTTCCCAAAGGTGGCGCTCTCAAGGTAACCATAGCAGAAGGGGGCTGGGAGCCCGGCTGGGGCAAACGACCCGGCGACGCCCAAATATACCACAAGGTACACGAAGTTGAGCTAGAGGGCCCTGGCTTCGCTGGCAGCGCCTACTTATACGTGCAAGAGTTAGTCGTGGTGGGCAAACGCTACTCTCCCGAATTAGTTGATGCACTGGCACAAAAGCACGAATCTAAGGGCCTTGAAATTACCGAGGTCGGATCAGGCATAGAAGGTCAAGTAGGCGTAAGCGCGAAAACCGGCGAACTAGTTGTAATTGACTATCCATCGGTGACAAAGCAAGGCCAAGGCAACGAAACCTTAGATGCAATTCGCGGCGGTAAGCAGCGTGTAGAAGAAGGTTTTGACGCTGAAAATGATGCCATTCGTCGAGGCAAAAGTAATGCTGAAGAAACGTCATCACTCGATCGAGAAGTTGATTTGAATTTTGAAATCAAAAGACAAGACGCCATGCGTGGCGATAAGTTTACTCCTAAAGAGAAAGACATTCTTCAACAGTTTACTCAAGGCTTCTCTGCTAAAGAAATTCAGATGATGACTGCCTTGGTCGAAGGTAAATTTGACGCCAAAGGTAATCCTGATCTTGCTGCCGTTAAGCCAATCGTTGACGCAGTGCTGAAAAAGGCACGGGCACAAGGTTTGATTGAAAAGTCTAAACGCTCTGACAATTCATTCAAAATAAGCGATGATTACCGTTCCGACCCATTTGACCACGACTAGATTACACTAAGCTAAATAATGACAAAACACATTGGTATCGCCGCCTGTAGCGCTGAGGGCGCAGCTCTTTGCTATCGCACAATTTGCAGTGAAGGCCAATCAATAATGGGCCGACATTGGCATCCCGAAGTGAGCCTCCATACACATCCTTTAGGACGCTATCTTGAGACACTCGAAGGCAAGGACGGTTGGCAAGGTGTAGCCCAGCTAATGACCGACTCATCATTGCAACGGAAATTTTAATGACACTTCGCGCCGATTCATGCAAGAAGTAATAGATGGCTTGAAGCGAAGCGGTTGCGATGGCGTTATTCTAGGCTGTACTGAAATTCCGCTCTTAATTGAGCAACAAGATTCAGTTCTGCCAGTACTTGATTCGACCAGACTGCTGGCCCGTGCCGCTCTACTGACAGCGATGAAGAAAGGTTCACTGTCTAAAATCAATAAGAGAAAATAGTGACCACAAAACCTAAAAACATAGATTCACAAGCAGAGGAGAAGCAAAGACAACCGCTAATAACGGGCAATCTTTGGCGCGCCATCTGGATCATGAGTTGGCCACTGCTACTCACAACTATTGCCAATTCTTGTGTTGGAATTTGCGACGTCTATGTAGCTAGATTTCTGGGCTCCAATATACAAGCTGCAGTCGGCTTGGCCGAACATGTACTATTTCTCTTTCTCCTGTTTATTCTTTCGGTTGGTGTTGGCTCTACAGCCATTGTTTCTCGAGCTTTCGGCGCCAATGATAAAGCAGCGATGCTCCACGCCACAGGACAATCATTTGCCCTCTCAATTATCCTCGGGCTTGGTATGACCGCTACTGCAACACTGCTAGGTCACTACGTTCTACACTTCTTCACACCATCCGATGAAGTTTTGAATCCCGCTAGGCAATACTTAATCGCCTACAGCTTTATGCTCATTCCCTTTAGTTTCACAGCCATCGCCAATGCAGCATTCAGAGCCATCGGCGACAGTAAGACGCCACTGTATATAGTTTCAGTGATGACCGCCATCAATGTCGCTGGCGACTTCCTCACAGTGCTCTACGGCTGGCCCATCCCTAATTTAGGCGTGCTTGGTATTGCTTATGCTGCATTATTGGCCAGCACAGTCGGAGCAATCTTGGCCATCATTGCCATTTCCCGCTCACCGCTAAAAGATAGCCTAAGAACCATTTACCCAATCGATCGCAACGAAATTGTTCGCATTGCCCGCATTGGCATACCGTCAGCCTTGCAGCGACTAGCGTGGTCACTCTCAGTCTTCGTCGTCTTTTTCATATTGGCCCGCTGCCCTAATTCAGTCAGCGCTCTAGCATCGTGGACTATAGGCATGCGCGTCGAATCATTTATTTTTATGCCGCTTATGGCACTGAGCTTATCTGTTGCCTCAATAGTTGGCCAAAATCTTGGTGCCGGCGAAATAGATAGAGCCTTTGAAGCCGGTTGGCGAGTGACTTGGATTGGCATCTGGTCTATGGTAGTACTGGGTATCGTACTTTACTTTGCCGCTACCCCAATTGCGCAAGCTATGAGTGAAGAGCCAGGCACAATCACCTACACAGCCGACTATTTGCGCATAAATTCAGTGGCAGAGCCATTTCTCGCCCTAGGCATGGTATTGACCGGTGCTCTACAAGGGGCTGGTGATACCAAAACGCCAATGTGGTTTACACTGATCTGCAACTGGTTGATTCGCATACCTATTGCTTACGTTTTGGCCATAGCACTACATCTGGGACCAAACGGTGTCTGGTCGGCCATGGTATTTTCTATCGTTATTCAAGGCTTTCTCATTGCTTGGCGCTATCAATCGAAAGGCTGGCTTGAGCTTCGAGTTTAGCTTCTGGCACGGGCCTCAGCAAAAGGGCCAATAAAAACCACTGTATGAGTTTGACTTGGCCGCTGCCAAAGTTATACTCAAAAACACCAGCCACAGAAAGCGAAACCATCGCCCCCAGAAGGCCTAAACCAATAGCGGCGTAAAATGAGTTAGGACCTTTGGCTTGTCGATAAGCGACAGTTAGGGCTGTTACTAAGAGCCAGAGAAAACTCGCGAAGCCCAAAATGCCAGTGGTAGAGAGAATCTGCAGATAGTTGCTATGGGCATGGTTTAAGTCTTTAGAATGACCAGGCACAATCGCTTCGGGCAGATCAATGCGGGGAAAATGCAGCGCTCCTACTCCAGTAATTGGATGCTCTTGAAAGAGCTGCCAGGCTTGTGACCAGACACTAATGCGGGCAGTGACACCAACGTCACTTTGAGCGTTTAACAAGGGGCTAAGTCGAACTTGAACCACCGGCACGGTAAACCAGGCCAGAGTAAACAACAATGAAAGAGCAACCAGACCTTCAAAAAATCTTCTGGGTGAAATATAAAAACAGACATACAGCAGGGCACAAATCATACCCAGCCAGGCGCTGCGCTCACTGGCAAAAATCAAACCAATAAAATTAGCCAATACAACCAAAAGAAATGCCGACTTATTCGCCAAGAGCGGCAGCTGCTTGTAACCACCCTGCATCAAAAAGCCGAGAGCCAAAAAGCTTGTTAGTTGCATTAAACCGGCGAACGACATCGGTTCGTTAAGAAAGCCAGTTGCCTGTAAAAACGGATAAGTAAAAGGATGGAAATTGAATACTTGTTGAATCAAGCCAAAAATTCCTGAAGCTGCTCCACAAAGAAGCAAACAGCTCAATGCCGGAGCGGTCAATCTGGCCCCCGCATCGTGAGCAAAGAGTTGATAGGCAACCAGATAAGCCACAAGTATGCCCCGGAGAGATACAAATGACTTCCAGCCTTCATTCCAACTTTCAGGCAGTGAATCAGCGCTGGCAAAGACCCCAGAAAGAAACACAGCCAGGGCATATAGTGCCAGCGGCCATAATAATGGAGCTTTCTTTAAAGCAGTCAAACGCTCTTTTCTTGCAGGACAGGCAAGCGCTACTAGCAATATGGCAATTAAGCAGATCCAGGAGCCGGTTTGAGTGAAACACAGACAAACAGTCAGTGCCATGACCAAAACGCGCTCAATATTTTTGCTACTTAAATAAGTTGGAATGACTGTTACCAGTAACCAATTACTCGTTAACTTTTACCAGTTAACCATGCCCATGATATCGCGTACTTCGGTGAGAGTTTGACTCGCGACCTTACGAGCCTTCAAGTTACCATGCTCAAGAATCTTGCGCACTTTATCTGGATCTTTAGCCAGTTCTATGCGCTTTTCACGAAACGGTCTAAAGAAGTCATTGATGTGGACGGCCAGTCTCTTCTTACAATCAACACAACCAATTTGTGCCGTTTCACATTCGTTTTTTACCTGAGCAAGATAGTCAACATCTTTGGCAAATACATTGTAGAGGGGCCATGGCACCTCACAAAGATCGGTGTGGCCAGGATCACTTTTAGCAATACGGCTGCGATCGGTGATTGCTTGCTTTACCTTCTTTTCGGTATCACTATCGGTATCAGCAATCTTAATATCATTATTGAAAGACTTGCCCATTTTCTGGCCATCGAGGCCCTTGAGCAAAGGCGTCTCAGTAAATTCAGGTTTGGGTTCAGGAAAATAACTGACACCATATAGATGATTGAAGCGTCGGGCTACATCACGGGCAAATTCTAGATGCGACTCTTGATCTTTGCCAACAGGTATAAGTTCGCCCCTGAAAGCCAAAATATCTGCGGTCATCAATACTGGATAGCCAAGCAGCCCATAGGTGATCTTGTCATGAGCGGCATGCTCGTCTGAGTCGAGCATTTTCACCATATCTTTCAAGGTGGGCTCGCGCTCAACCCAGTTATGGGGCGTAATCATTGAGAGCAACAGATGCAATTCGGCAATTTCGGGAATAGCTGACTGCACATACATGGTTGAGACGTCCGGGTCGATGCCCACACACAACCAATCTAGAGCAATCTCCCAAATATGACCCTGAACTTCTTTGGTGTTCTGAAACTTGGTAGTGAGAGCGTGCCAATCTACAATCGAGAAATATGATTCATAACGACTCTGAAACTGAATCCAGTTTGAAAGTGCGCCAAAATAGTGCCCCAGGTGAAGACGCCCTGTAGGGCGCATACCCGACATTATTCGCTTTGCTGTCATTTTAAGTTCTTACTATTTACCGGCTTGGGACTTAGCAATGTTCTCTCTAACGATTGCTTTCTTTCTGTTCACTTTTGCCTTGCGACGGGTTTTCTTTTCGCGGCGATTGTACTTATCGGTCATATATCCTCTTCAATGATTTAGCTACCAGAAACTGAGTTTACCTAATAGGCGCTCTAATTTCAGGAAATTTAGCGAGGTGCAAACCTTTCTTTTTCTTGATTGAGACGATCCCAATCAGAATCGGTCATGAAGCCCATTTTAACTAAGAGCTCTACTAGCTTTACGCCCTTCTGTTTGGCCATCTCAATAACATCTCTTAATTCATCACCGTTTAGGCGTCGACGCTGCAATAGATACTGTTCTAGCTCTACTCGACCAAGCAAAAGGTCGGCAGTGAGACTGACAACTTGGTCTGGGGGGTCGATATAACCGCGCTCCAAAGCATACTTACAGGTATGTAATATCTGTGCCGGATCATGACCATGGCCCCCATCGGTAGCAACATTGATAAATGTTTTACCTGCCTTAAAGGCCGACACGATTTTTTTCATGTCGTCGTCAAGAGCATTGTTATTGAGAGCTACCTGGCCAAAGGGTGCCACATGAAATGTGGTCTGGAATAAACGTTCAATGTCAATTGCCACCAAAGGCAGTGGATCTGTGCGACGAATGTCAAATGACTTTTTATCCGGCTCGGATTCGGGTTCTGTGACTTCAACCTTGGGCTTGGGCTTTTCCAGAACACTAGTAGCGGCCACAAGATTGTCAGCCTTTTTTACTGCCTGACTGGCTGCCACTTGTTGGGCTTTGGTCATCAATTCCATAAACTCAGGACTGCCTACCGCCGGCAAGCTATCTGATGTAATTACATCGGCACCAGAATTGACAGTCGGACTCGCGACTGGACTAGCAACTGGACTAGCAACTGGAGTAGATGAAAGATCTTGCACCACCTCTGCTGCCAGACTAGAGGTAACCAGTTCGGCCTCTTCCTTGACAGCCTCTAGCACTGGTTCAGGCTCTGGCTCCATATCGAAATCAGGTAACAAATCAGGCTCAGGTGCTTTGACTGTTTTGCCTGCTGGTATTGCGCTAATTGCTTCACTGATACTACTAGTAGAGTCAGCTTTAGCTTTGGCCTTACCCGACTTTTCTCTTTCCTTATCCTTTGTCGGTTCAGACCCAGGCTCAGCAGGCTTAGAAGAAGAAGAAGAAGAAGAAGAAGAAGAAGAAGAAGAAGAAGCGACAGGCGCGTCAACCTCTGCCACAGCAATCTCTATATCAGTAATATCTATATCAGTAATATCTATATCAGCGACAAGCTGCGGCCGAATACAATCAACCGAACCGGTGCTCAAAAGACGGAAAAGTGAGCTCGCGGCCTGCACAACATCAAAATTGAATTCACGCATGGCTTGGCGCATGGTGCGACCATCGGTGACCCAACCAAGCACAACATAATCTTCTCTATATAGAGGCAACTTCTTCAGAGCTTCTTGCCACTCTTCAGTGCCAAATTTAGGAGAAGGCACAATTTCGGTATTTAACCCAACGTTGGCTTTCTGCAAAAAGAGAATCTGGTCGGCAAAGCTATTAAGCTGCCTCAACTCAATTGTCAAACTTCGACTAAAGGAAGCATCATCGGCTAAATTGAAGCGTTCAACTTTAAAAGAGCCCTCACCCCAAAACAAAAATTCGGTAAGAGCATCATTACCTTCAAGCAAACCAAAATTTGCCGCAAGAATTTGACCTTCAGAAACAATAAGTTCGCCTTTCTGCGGACCACTTGCCAGTTGCACCCGGAAGCTCTTGTCGGATTCAGTGGCCAGGCATTGCAGCAAGCCTGGCAGGCTGACATCGGCCAAATCGCCTTCAATCATGAATGAAACCCTTATCTCCGCAGTACCTGTACATAGTTAGTCCCTTATAGTCGCCGGCGGTTCGCACAGCTAAGTGCCAAATTTACAAAAGTTAATCAATCCCTTGACTGCTTAGAGTTGACTGAGATTTGGGTAAATAGCAGGGAGAGATGAGGCGAAGTTGAAATTAGCCTCGGCACTCTCAAGTGTACCGCTGTTTTTGAGTTCTATTTTCTTTCCTGCGTTATGGAGTTTACTCGCGTTGGCAGCAAAAGTTACCGATGACCTTTCAGAGGATTATGCCGACGTCTTCGGTGCCGGAGATGAGCCGGAGGCCGATGATGAGCCGGAAGAGAAAGAGGTAGAAGCCGCAGGCTTTACTGAAGACTCGGTTCGACTTTATTTACGCGAAATAGGTCGCGTAAAAATGATCAAGCCCGATGAAGAAATCGAGCTGGCCCGCCGCATTGCCAAAGGCGATGGCGAAGCCAAGAAGAAACTGATTCAAGCTAATCTTCGGCTGGTTATTTCTATAGCAAAAAAATATTTGAATCGTGGCCTACCCTTCCAAGATTTGATTCAAGAAGGCAATCTCGGCCTGATTAGAGCAGCGGAAAAATTTGACCATACTAAAGGATTCAAATTTTCGACCTATGCCACTTGGTGGATACGTCAAGCCATAAGTCGCGGTTTAGCCGACAAGTCACGCACCATCCGCGTGCCCGTGCACATGGTCGAGTCAATAAATAAGCTCAAAAAAACCAGCTCTAAACTTTCACAAGAACTAGGCCGCAAGCCAAATGAACATGAACTCTCCTCAGCCTTAGAAATTCCTGTAGGCAAGGTACAAGAAATCATGGCAGCAGACCGTGAGCCAGTTTCAATGGAGATGCCGCTCAATCGCGATGATGAGACTTATATTGGCGATTTAATTGAAGATAACGAGGCCACCAGGCCCGATGCCACAACGGCAGAAGAACTTATGCGTCAAGATCTCAGCCGCATGCTCAGTCAGCTCACCCCGCGTGAACGTGACATTATGCATTTGCGCTATGGCCTAGAAGACGGCCGGCAGAGAACTCTTGAAGAGGTTGGAAGACTTTTCAACATCACACGTGAACGGGTTAGACAAATAGAACACAAGGCTTTTCGCAAGTTACGCCAACCAAACTGGTCTTCTCGTCTAGCTGGATATTTAGATGACTAGAACTAGCAAAATTTGCTAATTCGCTCTCATAATTGACCAGTTCGCAATCAACTGTTAACTAATTAGACAAAAGCCCTTCTGTCAACCTCTCAGGCTTGGTAGGGTTATTGCTATGACAGAAAAACAGCTAATAGCGCCAAATGTTTTAACGGAGTTGGTCGATCTCGGCCAACGCCAGAAACTGCGTTTGTTGTTAAACGATCAACACCCTGCTGATTTGGCTGAGTGTTTTGAAGAACTTGGCCCAAGCTACCGCATCTCTTGCTTTCGCCTGCTAGATCTTGACAATGCCTCGGCACTCTTAGCCGAACTCGAGCCAGACGGTCAAACTGAATTGTTACGCGATCTAGGCGACATCAGCATTGTTGCTCTGATTAGCAATATGTCTCCTGATGATGCAGTCGACCTCCTTTCTGAATTACCACAAGAAAAAGCTCGCGATTTGATCAGTCAGGTTTCAGATGTCGAAGCCCAAGAAGATCTAACTCAGTTAATGACCTTTAAAGAAGATACTGCCGGTGGCATCATGTCTACCGACTATCTTGCACTCCATGCGGGCATGACCGTGGCTGAAGCCTTAGTTTACTTACGCGAGAAGTACGAAGACTTAGAAGAAGAAATATACGACGTTTATGTTGTCGACGAAGAAGAAGTTCTAGTAGGCGAAGTCACTCTCAAAGAGTTGCTTACAGCCGCCCCAGAAATTTTAGTCAAAGATGTCATGGATGAAGACTTGGTCTTCGTGCAAGCAGAAGAAGACCAGGAACAAGCAGCCGAAATATTGAGCCGCTATGACTTGCTCACCCTACCGGTTATTGACAAGCAAAAAAAATTGCTCGGTATCATCACAGCCGATGATGTCATCGACGTTTTAAAGGAAGAAGCGATTGAAGACATTTTTCAATCTTCTGGTATTACCACCGGCCCAGAAAATCAAGATGTTCTCAACTACAACGTACGCAGCGCCTTTTCGGCACGACTGCCGTGGCTAATTATTACTCTTTTGATCGAAAGCGGTTCAGCTTCGGTAATTACTCACTTCGATTCAGTGATTCAGCACATGGTGCAGGCAGCTTCATTTATGCCACTACTTTCCGGTGTTACCGGCGGAGTAGCCACCCAGAGTACTTGTATTCAAATTCAAAGTAGCGGTAAAACCGCTCTAAGCCTAAAAGCAGCCCTACGCAATATTTTTCACGAACTAAAAGTAGGCATGCTGCTAGGTCTCTTCTGCGGCTTTGCCACTTATATGATCAGCCGCTTCCTACACCAATCCTCTTATCAACTTGGCGTGGTAGTTGGAGTTTCGCTTTTTATCACCATGACATTTGGCGTAGTAATTGGCACCCTCATGCCCATACTTTTTAGGCGCTTTGGTGTAGAACCAGCTCATGCCAGCGGTCCTTTCATTACCAGCATATTAGATGTCTGTACAATGTCGATCTATCTTACAATAGTGCACTTCTTCTTGGTCGCCACAAAAGGCATTGCCTTCTAACCTGTTATTTATTTCAATCACTATGGGGCTAATCGATGGAAACACTGAAGTCAGACCCGAACAAGAAGCTTCTAGACATGCGAGAAGAAGCCAGTTTTGTTGCCACTACTGTCAGAGAAAAACGACACGAGCGCGGCGTTCTGATGGCTCGCGAACGAATTGAAAAACTAGTTGATGAAGGCAGTTTTTTAGAAATTGACCGCTATGCAGTACATCAGTGTCAAGAATTTGGTATGGAAAGTAAGATAGCACTGGGAGACGGTGTAATCACAGGGCAAGCAAAAATAGAAGGTCGCCCAGTTTACTTATTTGCCCACGATGCCACTTTTGTCGGTGGTGCCCTAGGAATCGTCTTTGCTCGCAAAGTTTGCAAAATTATGGATTTAGCTAAGCAGGCTGGTTGCCCGGTAATTGGCTTAAACGAAAGTGGCGGTGCCCGCATTCAAGAAGGAGTTCACTCACTGGCCGGTTACGCAGATATTTTCTATCGCAACGTCAGTTGCTCCGGAGTTATTCCTCAAATTTCTGTGATCTATGGTGCCTGTGCCGGTGGTGCTGTATACAGCCCAGCAGTAACCGACTTTACAATTATGGTCAAAGACAAAAGCTACATGTTTGTCACCGGTCCAGAGATAGTGCGCACGGTAACCGGTGAAGACGTCAGCCTAGAAGAGCTCGGGGGCGCCATGACCCACAATTCGCGCTCGGGGGTAGCGCAACTTCTAGCAGAAGACGAAGAAGATTCTTTCTGGTTGACCCAAAAATTGCTGTCTTATCTACCCAGCAACAATCTTGATGCCGCCCCGGATAGCCTTTTAGATTCTGACCTAGAACCGGCTGATATGGCGGCTTTAAATCAACTGGTGCCGGTAGAATCAAATAAACCATACGACATGTACGACGTCATTAAACGCATTTTCGACCAGGGTGACTTCTTTGAAATCTCGCCCCATTTCGCCACCAACATCATTACCGGTTTCGCTAGACTTGGTGGTCGGTCAGTAGGCATTGTCGCTAATCAGCCAAAACGTCTTGCCGGTTGTCTTGATATAAATGCGTCAGTCAAAGCCGCTCGTTTTGTGCGTTTCCTTGATGCATTTAACATCCCTGTGATTACCTTCGTAGACGTACCGGGTTACCTACCAGGAACATCCCAAGAATTTGGCGGCATTATCAGACATGGTGCCAAGCTTCTATATGCCTATTGCGAAGCAACGGTGCCGAAGCTAACGGTAATTACTCGCAAGGCCTATGGTGGTGCTTTTGATGTAATGGGCTCAAAGAATGTCGGAGGCGATTTCAACTTCGCCTGGCCTACCGCCGAAATAGCAGTTGTGGGGGCTGAAGCTGCCGTTAATTTGCTTTACCGCAAAGAGCTGAAAGGAGATAGCTCTGGAACACGCAACGCTGAATTGGTATGTGAATTCAGAGAACGGTTTGCCAACCCTTATATTGCCGCTCAAGGTGGATATATAGATGATGTGATTATGCCGGATGAAACTCGCTCCAAACTGATTGCTGCCTTAGAGACACAAGCCAACAAAAGAGTAGAGCGACCACGGCGCAAACATGGAAATATTCCACTTTAAGATTCTACTGAAAACTAATTTGCACCGCGCTAGGTTTGTCGTCATTTGACGTCGGTTTCTTCGCACGCAACTGCGGATGAAGCAGCTGCAATCGACCAGTGACAAGACCGCTATCTGCTTCTTGTATATGTTCAGGTTGTATATTTCCATGTAGATTTACAAGCAAATTAATGTGAACTTGATAGGGTGGCGGCAAAATCGAATCAAATCGAGCTACGGGATCGTCAGCTCCAATGGCCTTTTCCACAAAGCTCAAAATGGCTGGAGGGAAAGGAGAATCACAGACGACAAATACACCCTTAATCTGATTACCAGACTGGGCTTGCATTTTAGCAACTTTAGCCAAAAAATCTTTCAATAGTTCGTGCTGATTAGAACCAGCTGAAGGTTCAATCACTAAAGCCACAATCGGCACCTTACCGTTCACTGTTTTAAACAGTAGCTCGTAGACAGGCAGAACAACTTTCTGAAAGAGTCCCTTTGTGACAGGTTGAACTTCAACTATGGCAATTTTTGAAATGCTCTCCCAGAGCCGCAACTGGCGGTTATATAAGCCGCTTTGATGAGCCTCAGAGAAGTAACTGGTCATGACGAACCTGATTGTAGAAAAAACCAAGTCGGGTATTTTGTTGTCAGAAGGTTCAAAAACGAGGTTGTCGCAAGCAGCTTCGAGATCTTGTGCGGCCGCTGAGCGCGGTGCCTGAGTAACCGAGCCAAGATTAAATGCCTCCGAATCGGCATTCTTTACAATCACAGAAAAACTATTTACAACAGCCATTGCCTATTTATCAGTCCTGTTAGGGGTTAGCACTATGCAAACGTGGTACATCTAAGTAAGCGAGTTTCATCTTGAGACATGCTAGCACTCAGGCGGTGAGGAGGTGCACAAAAATTCAAGACTGAAATTGCAAATAAATTGCAGAAATCGGTGTAAATCAATCTCTTTAGATACTTTCGTAAAACCGTATATCAGGTAAACTGGTAAATAGGCGTCTTGGCGGTTGCAGCTTAATTTCAGAATAGTGGCAATCCAGAATAGTGGCAATTAAATTCGCGGGTGAGGGAAGTTTACCAATCTTAGCGGCTACATTCTCAAATCACACTATTTCACAGAGGCAGCCTTCAGGCACCGCGACGTAACTTGAGTACGCACGTCTAATTAGCTCCTGTGGGATGACCATCAAGTATGCCTCTGCTTCCATCGAAGAATAACGCCAAAGAATTTGACCAGTCAGCCGTTGCCGTGCTCACCGACTTAAAAAAAGGTGGCAATGACAAGCGGAATGAATTTATATGGGTGCACCAAGAGCGCATCTACGCGGTGGCCTTACTAGGCACTGGCGATCACGAGCATGCCTCCGAGGTGACTATCTCTTCCTTCAATAATGCCTTCAGTGCACTTAATCAGGGACTACCAAAAAATCCTGATATGTCTATCTGGGATTGGCTTTCTCAATATGTCGTTGAAGCTATGGGCGAATATCATAGCCAGAACAGCGGTCCACCCGATGAAGAAGACGCAGACCCAGCGCAAGATGGTTCAGCTAGCATGGATTGGGAGACGACAGTACTGCTTGGAGTGCAACGAGTTAAGCGTTGCATCGGCTCACTACCGCAAGAATTGAAGCGAATATTTCTATTGCGACACAGTCTTGACCTGAATTACGAACAAATTTCGATAGTAACCAATCAAAGAGTAGAGAAGTGCATGGCTTTGCTTTATAGAGCGAGAGTGCAAGTAGTCAAATGTCTAGGCCGCGGGTGAAAATGAGTATGGTAGGTAAGACGAAAATGACAAATAAAAGGTTGATATCTAATGTCTGACGCCGAGTACAGATTACTGATTCAAAGATCGTTCGATGAGGAACTCTCGAAACAAGAGCATCGCGCCTTCGTCAATCATCTAGAAACTTCAGACTCCGGTCAGAAGTTTCACCACCAACTCGACCAGATGATTCAAGCCGCTCAGGACACCCCGCTCCCTGACGACTTGCGTCCCCAGAACCCGGAAGCACTCGCGAGAACGATCATGGAACAACTCCCTCAGAAAAAAGGCTCAATCTTTGCTATGTTCGCCAATTTGTTTGGTGGCGGGCAACCTAAGGCTAAAGCTAAAGATGCTGGCCGAAGCAAAGTAGATAAGAGTGACAAAAAAGGCAACCTGAACAGGGGTGGTAGAGGCGCAGCTAAAAAAGCTAGCAGCCAACCTGCCGAAGATGATGAATTTGAGGCACCAAGCGAACGGCGTAAACCAGGAGTCAAGTTCGGCCGTAAAGACAGAGAAGCTGAAATCTCGGCAGAAGATCGCGAAGATCAAATGGGTACTTTCTCCCGTCTCAAATCAATTAGCACAAGAGCAGATGCTGCTGAAAATCGTGACAATCAATCAACCACCAGATCTCTTGGTGAAAAGTTTGGTATGCCGGGTGGTGCCACGTCTAATCCGCTGGACGAAGCTCCTTTGACCTTAGCCGAGTCTATCAAACGCAAAGTATCTGAATCACAGAAACTCTCCCCCCTAGAGATGGACCCTGACGAGTATTCCAGCCAAGAAATGCCGGCAACCGGCGGTGACTTCGGCCGTCCTAGTCAAGGCCAAGAAGCGGTCGAAGCCGATTCAAGCTGGAGTTCACCAACACCGATTGGCCTACCTATTAAGCAGAAGATGGGCGCACCAGTGACCGCTCAAGGTCTAGACTGGAGTGGGGCTCCTGCTGGGACGCCAGCTACATCATTCGAACAACATCCAGGATCTGCAATCGGGTTAGCACCGCCAGGGCAGAAACCCAACCAAAATTCAGCACCTTTAGCTCAATCAGCATCTCCTACTGGTGGTGGACTAGATTGGAGTTCAGGAACATCTTCAACAAGTAGCGCAAACAGCGCGCAGAGTCAGAGCGGTTGGGGCAGCAGTGCGCCAGCGATGGAGCCTACTACACCAGCATTTGCCTCTCCCGCATCCAACAACTCAGGCGGAGAGACGCAGACACCAGCTAAGGCTGATAGCGGCTGGGGCTCAGGATGGGGCAGCGAGAACCAAGCTCCAGGAGCTGCTGGGCAGAATGGCGGTGTTCCTCTCAAGTCGTCTGATTCTTGGGCAATTCCAGGTTCTGAGGCAGCAGATGCCTGGGGTCAACCAGGCAGCTTAGTACCCGCAGGTCAAGCCAACTCAGCTCCAGCAATAAGTGCTCCTGTAGCTGCCAGCCAAAATAGCCAAGATCCATGGGGCAGCGCCAGCGTTGCGGGCTCAGGTTCTGTGGCGACTCCAGCTGAGGCTGACGGTGGTAACTGGGGACAAGCGGCTAGCTGGGGAGCGCCTAATCTTGTGCCGAACAACACGTCAAACTCATTGCCTTCCGCCTCTGCGCCACCAGCTAACGACCCGTGGGCTCAACCAGCTCAGTCCATGGCTCCGCCGGCTCAAGCACCGACAGCACCAGTATTGAATGACCCTTGGGCGGCAGCCACTTCGACGCCAGCTCCAGTAGCACAGGCACAGGTGGCGCCAGCAACAGAGGCCCCTTGGGGTTCAGCAGCACCTCAGATGGTCCAGGCTAACGCAATACCAGCAGCGAACCCAGCACCCGTAGCAAATGATCCTTGGGCCCAAGCAGCAGCAGCACCTCAAGCCATCTCAGCCATTGAACCAGCTTGGGGTTCGCCCGTTCAGACAGAAACAAAACCAGACCAGCCACCAGCAGCTATGGGTTGGGGTCAATCTGCTGCACCGGCACCATCGACTGAAGCAGCTGCTTGGGGCGCCCCAGCGCCAACTCAAGGAGCAGTGCCAGCAAGTGCAGCGGCAAATCAGAGTTGGTCACCGGAAGGTGAGCAAATGGAAACCGGTGTGTGGAAATCATTCACACCAAAAACAGGGCCATTGGCACCAGCTAATCCAACACCAGCAGCAGCAGCAGCCGGTGATCGCTGGGATTCACCTATTCAAGACCGTCCCTCACCGGCGACAGTACCAGTAGCACAATCACCAAGCGCGACAAATGCAACTGATGCAAGCGGTGGAGACCGTTGGGATGTGCCGATCCAAGCACGCACTGCTGGACCAGAGTTACCTGCTCCTGTAGCGGTAGCAGCCGTGGGCACATCTGGCCTACCAGTTAATCAGATCGTAGAAAAAATGGGCAGTGTTCTTGGTGGCAACGCCGCGGCCGATAGCCGCTGGGACGTGCCGATTCAAGCTCGCAGTGCCAGTGCCGAGGCTCCAGCACCAGCTCCAGCTCCAGCTCCAGCAACGATGAGCGCGGTTGGGTCATCCGGTATTCCAGTCAATCAAATTGTTGAAAAAATGGGTGCTGTCCTTGGTGGCACCACAGCCGGTGCTGGCACCGACAGCCGATGGGATCTACCAATTCAAGAACGTAACAAAGAGACCAACGCCGAATCAAATCAACCTCTACCTGTTCAAAACTTCGCTCAGCCAGTCGCTCCCACCGCTTGGGGAGAGACCCCATCCGCTAGCCCAACCAACAATACTTGGGGCACACATCCAGAGCAACCGACCACCACACCATGGGGAGCAGTCACTCCACAAGCAGCTCAGTCCTCCGATGCATCAGCTTCACCAGCACCAAGTTGGGGTGGTGACCAACTGCCATTCGGAACATCTGCACCAGCAGCTGAACCTGCAGCATGGTCAGCAGCGGTGCCGAATTCAAATCAAATCTCAAATCCAGTTTCAGCACAGAATGTCCCATCGCCCACTGCGTGGGGCACAGAAGCTCCAGCTGTAGCAGCCAACAACTGGGACAGCTCAACCGGCGCTGCAGCATCGCCTGCTAGCGCTGCCACTGAACAATGGGGCCAGCCACCGGCATGGGGCCAAGCTCAGGTACCGCAAGCACCAGCCCCTGCGGAGGCTGCAGAACTAACTGATAAACCGGCCCATAACGGTATGTTTAACCTAGGCGATCAAGATATCGATAAGATTTTTGGCGACAACCTAGGAGTTAGTGAACCTGTTGGACGCCCCTTGGTAAAAAATGTTGCCGAATCTCAAGCTCAGGCCAGTGTGCCAGCTTTAGCAGCTCCGCAGCCAGCGCAAACCAACAACTTCGCCCCACCACTAGCAGCACCGAACATGGCAGCACCCAGTGCAGCAGCAGATGCAAATGCGGCTAAAAACGGTCTCTTCCAACTCACGGACAACGACCTCGACAAGCTCTTCAGCAGTAATCTTGGAGTCGACGAGCCCTCAACTCAAGTTGGTGTTCAAGCAACAATATCGCCAGTTCAAGCAGCAGCGCCAAACAATTTTGCTCCACCAGCTGCGGCCGCTTCTCCAGGATGGAACACTGGCGCTGAGCAACAAGCAGCTCCAGCTGGCTGGGGCGTCAGCGCTCCAGCACCGACGCCAGTTGCAGCAGCCGGCTCCAATGGCGCTTCTGGCTGGTCATCTCCTCAATCGCCAAGCGGATGGGGTATGGAACAGCAGCAAGGAGGAGGCCCGAGCGGCTGGTCAAGTTCCGGCGCCCCGGCAGCGGCAGAGGCTACTCAGCCAACTGGTTGGGGATCACCAACTGCTCCGACGCCTCCAGCATGGAATCAGCCAGCAGCAGCTCCTGTTGCAAACTTGGCCTCCAGCCCTGAGACAGCCAAAGGTGGTCTGTTCTCCGTAGATGACAATGCTATGAACCGCATCTTCTCAGACAACCTTGGCATTCCAGAAGACACTAGCCCCAAAGCTGACGCCTACGCTATTCCAGACCAAGGTGGAGAACAGGTTGCACCACCAAAAATCGCCGGAATCGGTCGCTTAGATGCCTCCGGTGATCAGAACCAAGATGCTGGGTCTGGAAGAATTGCCTCAATTGGTAAGTTCTTATTAGATCAAAAAGATCTAGACAAGATTGGCAAATTGACTAGTTCCGATCTGAATGAAGGCAAGATGCGAATTCTCACTCTAGAAGCTTCGCAAGACTTACAGTCTTTACTCAGCCAGATCGGCACACAGCAGGGAGTAATTGGTTCAGTTATCGTAGGCCATGATGGTCTTCTAATTGCTAACACCATGCCAGGCGACATGGACGCGGAGTCAGTGGGAGTCTGGGCTCTAGGTGTTTACATGAATACCGAACACGTCACCAAGAAGATGGGACATGACCGCGTGCATCAGGTAGTTTCAAGAACACCACGGGGCTACGTCGTCATTGCCGATTTTGGTGGAGGACTTCTGGTCACAGTCACTGATGGCAGAGACACAGACTCGTTGATTCCTCTGATGAGAACAATCACTCAGCTAGTCAACTAAGTCTTATCTTTGACCTGAGATAAGACGTAATTGCTCAAAGTTCTAGCACCAAAACCGGTGCCACCTTTGCATAGCTCATCACGCTCACGATCGAGCCACCCCACACCAGCAATATCTAGATGAGCCCAAGGTTTGCCTTCTGTGAATTCTTTAAGGAACATAGCAGCAGAACTTGAGCCTGCTTCACCGCGAGAGCCCGCATTTTTCAAATCAGCAATATCACTCTTCAGACCCTCTTTATACTCAACAAAAAGAGGAAGTTGCCAGAATTGTTCGCCACAGGTTTTACCGCTAGCAATGACATTATCTACTAAGGCTTGATCGCTGCCCATAATGCCAGCAGCGACCCTACCCAAGGCCGAAACCACAGCCCCAGTCAAGGTTGCTATGTCAATCAATTCATCAGCACCTTCGCGAATGGCATAAGTGATGGCATCGGCTAAAATTAATCGGCCCTCGGCATCGGTGTTGTTTACTTCGATTGTTTTACCATTCATAGACTTTAGTACATCACCAGGATGCAAGGCAGCAGAGCCTGGCATATTCTCGGTAGATGCCACCACTGCCAGCACCGAGACATTCGGCTTGAGCTGCCCAATAACCTGCATGGCAGCCAAAACGGCAGCGGCTCCTGCCATGTCATACTTCATATGCTCCATGCCCACCGCAGTCTTGAGAGAGAGACCACCTGAGTCAAAAGTGATACCTTTTCCAATTAGACCAATAGTCTTCTTCGACTTTGACGCACTGTACTTGAGCACAATCAAGCGCAGCGGTTCCTTCGCCCCTTTAGCTACGCCAAGAAGCGCACCCATACCTAGCTTTTCTACTTGTGCAGGATGTAGAATCTTGACAGAAAGATCATAGTCAGAGGCAATACGTTGAGCTTCAGCAGCCAATCTTGTTGGAGTCATATAAGAGGGCGGCTCAGCGATTAAAGTACGGGCCATATTAGTGGCAGAGGCCATAGCAATTGCTTTTTCGCTGACTTTCTTCAAACTAGCTTGGTCAAGCCCAGTGGCTTGAACCTGTAGGGTAAGACCTGAGAGGTCGTTCTTTTGACTGTTTCTTTGACTGTCTTTCTGACTAATTGAGATATTGTCATCTTTGACTGACTTGTATTTCAAGAAACTAAACGAACTTAAGATCCAGGCTTCAATCACAGCATCAAGGGCGGTTGCCAGGCTAAGATTTGTTGTAGCTATTTTTTTGCCTTGACCCTTGCTCTTCGCCTTAGCTGAATTGACACGCAATACTAGGCAAACATTAGTAGCGGTCTTTCTGCTAATCGCCGCCATACGCTTAGAGCCTTGTACACCAAGCTTGCGAAAAATAGACGAATTTAGTTCAGAAGCATTTCCCAAACCAACGAGAAGCAAACGCTTGAATGGTGCCTTCTCATAAGTTGGCAACATTACTTGCTGACCGACGCGACCAGCGAAGCCCTCTTCTTCAGCCATTTTCGCCAATGAGTCTAAGAGATGAAGATCAGTGTTCTTGCTAGAATCCTTTTTAACAGCATGAGCGATCAAATTGGACTCGGCTAAAACGTCTGCTATGTTTTCTTGAGCGAAAACACCGATGATAAGCAAGTCTGATTTAATTGAGCCGACATTTGTTGCCAATTTTACGTGCATGCACTGATTCCTATTTACTTACTGTTGCTAATCACTCGAGAAACAATTTCATCTACAATCTTCGCCTCAACCTGCCTGCGGCAATAGGCGAGGTATGCTTCCATCCAGCGCCTTAATTCAAGCAGCACTGCCGACACCGGCACACCAGCCCGCTTCATCTGCGACAAGTTAACTGAAATTCGACCTTCATGGTCGATGTGAAAACGTGCCTTAGCAGGTGAATCACCATGCACATAATGAAGGGAGGCGTGCAGCAAAGCTTTATTATCTTCTCTACCGATAAGCTCTTGCATCTCCGAGCCAATTTTCTGTAAAACCGTAAGTGGTCTGAATAGACTAGCCTGCTGAATATTGGCTAACTTGAGTTCAACTAACATATGAAGAGCTTTGACAATTTTATGAGTAGGCCAATTATCAAAAGCCTTAATTACTTCATCTAAGGTCGACAAGCCATCAATCTGAGCCGCCAATTCAGTAATCATGAAGCGCTCATCAGTATTAAGAACAGTCTCATCCATAAGGCGAAGAGGCCTGCCGGCCATTTGCTGCCAAAGCATTTCAAAATTCCAGACACGCTCTAAAATTGAATCGCGACCCTGAGGCAAACTAGCAAATATTTGAGTGACTTGATCTTGGCACAAAGCTGAATCTAACAACAGCCTCTCTAAAGTCTGAGTGATGCGGCAAGTGTCATCGAACTCTTGCGAAACACCTTTGTCTCTAAAGACAAAAATGCCTTCTCCCCAAGTCGTCAGGAATTCGACCATGGCGTGATAGCCCAATAGTTTATTCATTTTTGCATGGGTTGGCTTGCCATCGACAAAGGCGACAATCAAAATTTTGTCGCGATCTTCAACAGTTAGCAGCCCAGTCTTTTTTGCCGTTGCAAGAGACTGTAACAAGCCAGCTGTATCAATAGCACCGAGGCTGCCAATCATCGAATCACGCATGGTTTCAATATTTACGGTGCGTGAAACGCCAGGTAGCTCTTCTTCGGTGCGCCGATGATAGCCGCCATAGAGATACTGATCGTCGAGCAAAACTTCGAGCTCACGAGTATTAATATAACCAGCCCGAACAGCCAAGAGCCCCAAGAAAGTTCGTTGTGATTTACCCCAGCCTTCCTCTTGTTGACGCTCGAGAAGTTCTCTCAACTGAGTTTCAGTAACGATTCCACATGCAACCATGTAGCGTCCAAGACGAAATGGTTTGCGATTGTGATAACAATTAGAAAGAAACTGAATTCGCGAAAAAACGGGAAAAATCAGATGGGCCGCTTCAAGCTCTTGTAAAATTCGCAAAGCCTCATCTGACGGTAGCTGGTGATGAGACTCGACATTGCGCACAATAGACTCAACTGAGGCATAGTCTTCAACCATTTGCATTACCCAGTTTTGCGGAGCAGGTAAAGTAAAGTCACCTTTGATTTGCTTTCCGTCGCTAGTCAAAACCGGAATTGATGTCGACAAAATATGATTAGCCAGGGTGCTCCCACCACCCTTCAGTCTTCTTCGATCGATACCACTTACAGTGGCACAGGCGTAGTCAGCAAGCAATGGATAGCGGGTAAAAATGCCAAACGGACTATCGTAAATATTAAAAGTTAAACCACCGGCAGGATCATCCTTTGTCAGTGTAATGGCACCATCACCCTTTACAAAAAGCAACACCCCCTGTGGGTTAAGGAGCTTTTTGGCATACATAGAAAACTTCACAAGAGCATCAAGAGGCAAAGAAAAGCCAGTCTGCATTAAGTCGATTATCAAGCCATCAAGACTTTTGCCCTGTTCAACTAATTTGTCGAGCTGACTATAAAGATTTTCGCGATAAGAAAAGGTAAGAAAAGAAAGAGATGAATTGAGATAGCTTTCACCAGTCTCGCGCTCATTACTGGCGCCAGAAAAAATTCGAGGTAAATCACTAGGTGAAAAGTCAGCCATGACCTCAATTCTTGCGCATGGCAGGAGGCGAAACTGAAATTGGTTTAGCACTAGCAGCAGAAGCTGGAGCAGAGCCACTAGGCATAACCATAGCACCACTTAGGCGCTGAGCAATAGCATCGGATGGCGCAACGAACAAAGCTCGAATTGCCAACTGCCCCTTCAATCGACCTGGCTGGAGAATTCTTCCCACTTCAATAATCAAGTCGTCTTTAGCTGAAGTGACTAGGCGATAGCGACTGGCGCCAGCAGCATTAGACATGGGCAAAAGGCGCATAGGTGGGCTAACTCGACCAAACAAGCCGAGATACTTAGGAATTGAAACAAGCTTGCTGTCAACCAACCAAGACTTCGCCAACTCTGGCTTAGCACCAGCTACAGCTTGAGCGAAACTAAGTGCGACAGAAAACGGAGCATCATCTGGCACATGACCAGCCAGTGTATATTTACCACTGACAAATTTGAGCACTACTTTATAGCCAGGAACACTAGTTGCAGCAACCGGCTTGCTGACAGTATCTTTGACTACGCCGGCAGGTTTTTCTTCCTCAACTTTCTCTTTACGCACAACCGGCGGTTGAATCGTCAAAACAATGTCATTGCCAGAAAAGGTCGCCTTACCAGTGACATTCTGAGTAAAAAATGCTGGCAGAGAGCTAAACAGCTCAGTTGCCTCTGGCATTCCTTCAACGAGTTGAAACCCTTTAAACCACAATGTTCCGCTGCTACGGTCAGCACCAATCAATACCAGAGATTTAGGACCACTAGCGACCTGAGTGTGTGCAACCGGGTGAGCAACTTGCTTGTAAGCAGTTAGTTTATGAACGGCGGTGCCTTTCGCTGACTTAACAGCCCTAACCGATGGAACAACAGCTGCAAGAGGGGGCACAAAACCACCGACAATTCTAGCTTCGCGGAAGGCCACGGCCTGAGGAAGGGGAACAGCTGTTGTGCGCGCTGGAGTTTGAAAAATTACAGAGTGACTTTCAACTATGCGAGGGAAACTCCAAACTCGGAAATTGCCAATGCCGGTCTCACTCACTTTCACCTTGAATTCAGAAAGCGAAGGGTTAGCAGCAATTATTTGAGCAGGGTCAGCACTAGCAAACTGAGGGAGAGCTAGTAAGTCACGTAAATAGGTGGCATAACGAGCCCAACTCAGTTCATCGGCATTGGCGCGATAGTCACTAGCCAACTGCACAAGGTTAGCAGCAGCGAGGGATACAGCTGGTGCAGCGGCGGCAGGCTTCTCACCGTCTCCCGCAAAGGGATGGTCTAGGCCGTACGCCTGCGGTGCAGTGTACAAGCCGACCAGCGGCACCATCAGCGCCGAACTAAAGAAAGATGCCAACGACAGGTATTTTCTCATTTTCACGGACATAACCATCCCTACTAAATTATCGTGAATTTTAACCGCTTGACCTCAGAAAGAGTAAGCCAGAAACCGTAAGTAAATTGACTGAATTAAGCACCGTCAAAACTTAGCCGTAGCCTGCCGAAGATAAATCTTTTGCCTATTATGCAAATTCTCGCTCAAAACCGTGGGAATCCTCCCATGGTCCCCATGGACAAGCGCCGGCCCCGGCTGTAGATTGAAAGAACGGCTTTCAAGGACTCACAGATGTCATCCCTCGAATTCAGATCTTCAGAACCACTCGACCAGGCAGCCAGCCAGGTTAACTCAGGATCAGATTCGATTGCCCGTGAAGTGCAAAACCAATTTTCATCAGTGGCTTCCGTGGGCAAAGACGCTGCCATGGCTGCAATGCCAGGTACAGACGCCATGGCTGGCCTGGGTGCCATCCCCCCAGGTGGAGAGCAAGCCGTTTCTCCGCTGATCAATATGATTACCAAGATGCCCGGACATATTGGCTTTTTCAGCAGCTTCTTCGAAGCTCTCGGGGCCTTCTTCGGTACACAACTTGAAGCCTTAAGCCAAATTGGCACCCATCTCGCCATGACCTTAGGCATCGATCAATCTTTATTAGGCAATTTGGGTGGCAATCACCTAGCCTCGGCTCTCAATGCTTTCAAGCCTGAACACTTTGGTCTGAATCTTTCGCTGCTGCCTGGCAATGCTCCCTTCTTCGGTCAAATAGGCGGGATAGGCGGTCAGTTGCCTGGTCATTTGAGTGGCAGCTTCAACTCAGATTTGCTCTCCAATAAACTAAACACCTCACTTGGGCACGGTGGCGAACCTTTCTCGCAACAAGCATTTGGTCGCAACGCGCTAAATGTAAGTGGCTCTGGCAACATGGCAAAATTGCAATTTGAAGGCCAGGGTCATCTATCTGGACCAGGTTTGTCTTCGAGCATGCCAGCAGCTCAGGTGGCCGGTAACAACAGGCTTTTCAGCGACAGCATCGGTAACGGTCACAGTCTCAATGCCCAGAGCATGGCTCAGTCATTGCCAATGCAAACTCCAAGCGCTGGTTCACTCAATGTCGGTAGCTCAACATTTGGTGAGCCGATAAACAACGATTTGCTGGCCATGGGCAATCAATCAGACTCATTCCAGTCAACCGTTGGCAGCGCTAGACCGAGTGTTGATTCAGTCAAGGGCGGTGCTGAGAATCTCGGCGGGCTCAAGGCAAAATCGCTAAGCCTAGATGGTAACAATGGCAATCTCAAGGCAGATGCTCTCGGTGACGCACATGCCTTAGACCACAAAGTAGCAGCCAAGCATGACGCTCTAGCTCCGAAGGCCGACCATGCAGTCAAGCACAATTCTGGCCATAAGCTAGATCATGCCAAAGCAGAAGCACGCAGCCATAAAACCTTTGACCGCACATCTCACTCTGTAAAAACCAGCAATCATCCACCAAGTCAAAACACCGCTAAGGCAGTAACAAACAACAAGTCTCAAGTTGAAGCTCAGCAACAAGAATTGAACCCACAACAACAGTTCGAGCAACAGCAACTAGAACAGCAGCAACAAATGCAACAACAACAACAGCAAGAAGTTGCTCAGAATAACCAACCATTAGAGCAGGGTCAGCAAGCTCAAGCAGCAAACAGTGTAGAGCCTCGTAGCTACACAATTCGCTCTGGTGACAATCTTTGGAATATTGCCAAAGATAATCTCGGTGATGCTACGAAATGGGGCGACATCTATAAAATGAATGCCGATGTTCTAGGCGCCAATCCAGAATTGATTAGACCGGGTACAACCATTCAATTACCTGGCGCGGAGAGCGCAGATATTGCTTCAGCAACACCTGGTGCCGCTGGTCAATACACAGTGCAATCAGGTGACACCCTTTGGGACATAGCACACGATCAACTCGGTGACGCCACAAAATGGGGCGACATCTATAAAGCCAATAGCGAATTGATAGGATCTAATCCTGGCATGATTCATCCTGGTCAGCAGCTGTCACTTGGTACAGTTGACCCTTCAAATCAACTAGCCAGCGCTTCTGGTGGCGTTGGCGGACAAAATCTGACTTCAGCCACACCAGGACAACTGGCTAATGCTCCAGTGCCACAAACCAATGTAAATGTTGATGTGCAACCAACAGCACAAGCTCCAATTGAGAGTTATGGCGCTGAAGCTGGCATGCCACAAGATATGCAAGCGCAAGCTGCTCAAGCTCAACCTCCTCAAGGTCAGCAAATCCAGTCGCAGACTTCAACCATGAGCAACTATGAAGCAATGCCGGTTCAAAGAATCAACCAGTTGCCAGATCCGGCCAGCCTTGGTGAAAAAGTTATACCGGCCAAAGCCCAGCCTGACGTCCTAATTCAACCAGCTCATGCCGCTGCACCAGGACAATTTGAATCAGTTAAACCAGCAGTCAATAGCACTCTAGCTAACGACATGCTCAGTTTCTTGAAAAAGCGCCGCTAGCTTCAAATAGACCCCGAGCAGCTTGCCTGACACTCACTAGAGTGGCGAGATTGTCTGGGCTTGCGGTCGTAATCACTGCATCGAATTGCTCTTCTTGCTCTTTAGTTAATTGCGAGCAAGCCGGCAGCGCCGCCACCATTTTGCCAGCAGCTCTTGCTAGTTTCAAAATTTCGCCGCTGGCCTTACCAGAAAGCGATTGACTATCAAGGCAACCTTCTGCAACTATCACTAAGTCGCACCAGTTGAGCTTCTCAGCCAAGTTGGTTTGTTCAGCAAGCCAATGAAAGCCAGAAGTAAAATGAGCGCCCAAACCAAGAGCCAGACCAAAACCAGCTCCGCCAGCGGCCCCAGCTCCCGCAAACGAACGCCAGGATTTATCGCTTTGGCAAGCAGTCTCTAACACTGAAGCAAAATGCTCGAGGCTCCGTTCTAGATAATCAACTTCCTCGCTATTAGCTCCCTTCTGTGGCGAAAAAATGGCAGCAGCGCCCTGAGAACCAAGCAACGGATTAGTGACATCTGTGGCAATCAAAAACTCTACTCCAGCAATTTTACGCCTTAGCTCTGCAAGATCTATATGCGCAATAGACGACAAAGCACCGCCACCGCATACAGTACCGTCTGTCAAAATTGCATTTCCAGCCCCATCATAAAATTTTGCCCCTAGTGCTGCTAGAACAGCGCTGCCACCATCAGTAGAGGCACTGCCTCCTAGCATAATCGCCACCTCGGTAGCACCATCTTCAATTACTCTCGCCACAATTTGGCCAGTCCCAAATGTATTGGCCTGAAGTGCTGCCAGCTGATTTTCTTGCAAATGAGCAATACCACTTGCCTGCGCTAATTCAACTACAGCCTTTCTGCCTAGGCGCAAATAGGCGGCTTTAATTGGCTGAGAAATTGGCCCACTGACAGTGTCATAGACAAAATCGCCGCCTAAGGCTAGTTGCAGGCAAGAAATAGTATCGTCACCGCCATCTGCCACTGGCGCCAGTTCGATCTCTAATTCTCTAGAATTTGACCTATTTTCTTGCTCAGTTTCTTGTTCAAAGACCTGCGTGATGCCCTGAGCTATGGCCTTGGCCAAATCTGATGCCTGGAGGGTGCCCTTGTATGCGCAGGGAGCGACTAAAATTCTCACTTCGACTCCTAACCTTAATTTCGCTTTCGCTAGTTTATCCGACAGTGCCCGGTGGAAAAGTACAAATAGAGCAATTTCAAATTTGTATTTCAAAGCCTATAAAGAGGAATTGAATTTATGCCAAGGCAAGAAGAAGTCAAAGACCTTTTGACAAAAATGAATTCTGCAATCAGCCCCGATTCTCTGCAACGCAGGCTTGACCTCGCTCCATACAAAAGCAGTCAAGCTTGGCCAGGCAAAACTTTTCTATTAGTAGGCAATTCTTATAATACTGAAAAGCGAGTGCGCGGAAGTGCAAAAAAAAGATCTTTTGCCATTGCCGCTATGCTTGAAAAGTCGCATGGCATCTACGGCAAGCGTCATTGTCTTATTTTGCGCGAGGCCCTTGCCAACGAGCGCTTTGTCGCTACACTTAGTCGTTTTGAGGCTGATTGGTTAAGACGTGAACCAGATACGACCTTAATCGGCCCAGCTTACGACGAACAAGGCAATTTGCTAAACGAAAGCTTTGCTGTGTGGCGCCGATTACAGCCCGCCAGACCGCTACTATCATCATCGTCGAGAAGCTCAGCCAAATAGACTTTCGCCCTGGCGTGACTGCTCAACTTTATCAATGCGTCTTTGATGCCGACCACCTTCAAATTCGCTTGCAAGCCATGCTGTAATTATTTCTTTGGCCTGAGCTTGAGATGTAGTGCGGGCACCCAAGCAAAGAACATTGGCATCATTGTGTTGTCTAGACAATACAGCAGCTTCAACTTCACTAACTAGTGCGGCTCTAACTTTGCGTACTTTATTGGCAACAATTGAGACACCCACCCCCGAACCACAGACCAAAATGCCCTTGGCACAGACTCCTTGCGAAACAGCTTCAGCTACTTTTCGAGCGTAGTCAGGATAATCACAAGAATCAAGAGAAAAAGTGCCAAAATCTTCGACGCTTAAAGCTTGCTGCATCAACAAATCTCTTATCGCTTGCTTGAGCTCGAAGCCTGCATGATCACTACCGAGAGCTATCGCTCCTGAATTTAATTTATTAGTCACAATGATCCTAGATTTCACGAGTAAACAGGCAGACGTCTATAGCTTATTTGACTAACATCTTTTGGCGCTTCGAATGATTGCGCTGTTTCAATGATCTCTTTGATGCGATCAACTCTAAAGAGCAAGATCTCGCTGAGTTCGTGGCAAAACGCAACCATCCGCCAATTTGCCTGTTCTTTAACAATCACCAACGGATTAAGAGTAAGAGTGTCTACTGATTCACGCGCAAAACTGTAATATTGCGCTCTGACACAAAGATGATTAATCATGGCGTTTTCTAAAACAGGCAAAGTTTCATCTATGGCATACATCGGAAAATCAATTTGGGCGTATTGAGCCGAATCGAAGCAGGTTTCTGGCTGAAAAAGATTGAGTTGACCAATTGGCCGCTCGAAGATAAAGTCTTCGCCGTCTCTGACTGCATCTTCGGCAATTGAGCGACGCAAAGATTGAATCTCTTCTTCAGAATAGGTCTCGAGAAAAGAATCACCTTCAACCAAATTGAAGCCCAAAGCATCTGAAACATAAGAATAATCATCTTCAAGCTCATCTGCGCCCATGAAGGAGTCGACAATAGCTTCAGCCAGCTCACCAGACACTTTAGAAACCTCTGGAGATACAGCCCCAGCTATCTTCTCGATGATTTCCTTAATTAACTGATCGCGTTCTTGAGCATGAATAGTAACACCAGCCACAAGCTTGTCGAGCAGTTTTGCACTCGTGAGGAGTAGCATGCCTTCTTCTTTAGTGAATTCTAGTGTGAACTTCTCTGAAAGCTCATCCCTGCCGCTATCACGGTTATTGTTCTCTGCCCTGTCGTGCATTTAATCGCCTTTTGCCTGAAACTAATAGATGCGAGAGCCATAGCTCTAGCCTAGCACTGGATGCCAAGACCGTGAAGTCCTGATGCGAATTTTGGGTCCGTAATTTAACTATTTACGACCTATAAACCTACATCCGCTCTGGAGCTGACACGCCTATTATGCCCAGTGCGTTAGCTAATACCTGCTTAGTTGCAAAAATTAGTCCTAGTCTCGCTTTCGAGACTGATAAATCATCGGTGATCACACGCGACACTTCATAAAATTTCTGCAAATCATTAGCTAAATCGTAGGCAAATCGAGCGATACGACCAGGATTGCGCGCCTGTACAGCTTCTTCAACCTCAGCAGGGAAAGTTTCTAAACGAGCTATCAAGGCCTTCTGATGGCCAGCAATAACAAGGTCAGGGTCAAACAAAGCAATGAAAACTCTTCCTTGCTTATCTTCCTTATATTCACGCAAGAACTCTTGCCACTGATGAGGCGATATCGGTGGCTGTTCAACTTCACCGCTTTCATTATTGGTTGATGGTTCTAGGGCTTTTCTCAAAATTGCGCAGCACCGAGCATGAGCATACTGAATGTAAAATGCTGGATTCTCCCGCCCTGTCTTCTTGGCTAAATCAAGGTCAAAATTAATGGTGTTCTGTGGGCTTGATTCAGCTAGGTAATAACGCGTGGCATCAGCACCAACTTCATCTACGACTTCGCTCAACATTATGACAGTACCGGCACGCTTAGACATTTTTACAATCTGACCATCCCGACTGAGATTAACCATTTGAGTCAAGATCACTTCAAGCTTGCTTGGATCTTGACCAAGAGCGCGAACCGCCCCTTTCAGACCTGGCACTTGACCGTGGTGATCGGCACCCCAAATATTGATCATAAGATCATAATTACGACCGTACTTGGTTAAGTGATAGGCAGCATCGTTAGCTAAGTAAGTGGTGGCACCAGTTGATTTACGCAGAACTCGATCACGCTCATCACCCAGTTCTTGCGCTTTGAGCCAGTAGGCACCATCCTTTTCATAAGTAAAACCATGCTTTTCAAATTCTTTAAGCACATCAACAACATTGCCACTGCTATGCAGGCTACGCTCTGAATACCACAAATCAAACTCGATACCTAAACTCTTTAAAAGAGTTCTTTGATTCTCGATGATCAAGTCTTTGACCAAATCACCAACAATGCTGCAGCCCTCTTCATCACTGACTTTTAGATACTTATCGCCAACACTATCTATGGCTGATTGAACAAAGTCGCGCAGAAATTCTTCAGGATAACCTTCGGTGGGATAATCAACTTGTTGACCAAATAGTCGTTGATACAGCGCCCAAGCGCATCTTCCTAATTGCAAAATCTGTTCGCCGTAATCATTGATATAAAACTCTTGATCAACCCTATATCCACCAAACTTCATCAAATTAGCTAAGCAACTGCCAAAAACAGCATTTCGACCATGACCAATGTGCAGTTCACCAGTAGGGTTAGCTGAAACATATTCGACTAAAACTCTTTTGCCAGTATCGACAGCGCGACCATAATCTGGACCAAGACTATGCACTTGGCTAATAGTTTCAGTCAGCCAACCTGTGCCAAGAGTGAAATTTATAAACCCCGGTGCGGCCACTTCTACCTTTTCAAGATAGGCAGCGCAAGCCTCATTTTTGCCTATATACAGGGCCAAAGTTTCGGCAATGCGAAGAGGGGCAAACTTGGCTTGAGAAGCTAGCTTGAGAGCCATACCGCAAGCGAAATCTCCATGTTCGGCCGATTTGGGCTTTTCTATAACCACAGCCACCGAGCAATCGGCAGATGATTTTAGGGGGCCCATGGCGCCATCGAGGCAGGCTGAGGAAAACGCCTGCTGCACAATCTCGGCCAATTTCTCCTTAATCATCTACCACCTCAAATGTAATTAGGGCTCATAATATTACATTCATGGGCGTCGTCCAGCTTCCGTGTAGGAGCTTGAAGCACTATTATTTCAGGATGAAAATACACAACCACTCAATTAGTCATAAGTTGTTGCTCCTGCTCAGCCTTGAGCTATGCTTCTGTTGCAGCGTGAACTCGGCTCTAGCTCAATCACCAGCCAAATCACAGGGCGCAGCTAAGACCCAGTCACAAATTGACCCATCTGTAGTTGACCCAGTTGGTCAACTACAGAAAATCTCGGCTCAGGTAAAGGCAAGTAGCGTCGAACTTGAAAGTATTGCTGCAGAATTAGACAAACTCAACGGCGAACTGGACAAACTAGAAGGCAAGACAGCAAAAGACATTGACCGTAAGCAGTTTGCTGCCCTCGAGAAGCGCTTTGACCTCACCCTGGCTCGTAGCACCGCCGTAGAGAAAAAAGTTGGCCTAAGCCTCGGCAAAAGCCTAAAGGATATCGATAGCGTACGCAATGCATTAAAGAAAGTAGAGCAAGAGCGCCAACAAGATCGCCTCAAAGGCAAAAAGTTGACTCCAATTCTTAGTGATAAAGACTTGAAAGAATGCTTGAAAGACTTGACTGACCTAGACAAAACAGTGCGCGAATTGCAAGCCAATCTTAAAGATAAATAGTACTCACATACCTAATTACTTAAAGTAAGACCGCCGGCTCAATGGCCGGCGGTCACACTTTCATGAAGGGTAGCGATTGATTAGACCTAACTAGTAGCTAGACCCCTTCGATTTCTTTAAGTAAGCTAAATACCTGACTAAGAGCCAGATCGTAGTCGAGACCGTCTAAGCAATAGCCAGTTTTGCCACACTTTTCAATAACATCGAATCGTGCAGTGTGCTCCGTTTCATCAATGGTGATCAGCAAACTGGAACCACCAGAAAAGAGACAGGCAATTTCAGTCAACTCAGGCATAAACGCTGCAGTAGTCTCTGATTTTCTCGAAATACGGCGTACGTATAGATTTTTGTTGCGCCAGTAAGATTCAGTCTCAAGGCCACGATTAATAGAACCAGGATGAGATTCGCTAATTTGGCACCATTTTTCATAGCGAGCAGCAATATCGCGCCGTTTCAAGGCCAATAGCCGAGCACCATACTTCACAGCCAGATCAATTAGTTTTCTGTACTTAAGTTCATCCACAGCCGGTTCGCTAGCCAGAGCGATAGTTCGAGCGCTGAATGGACGCGATAGATTGGCTGAAGTTGAACGAGTGCGGTCAACGAAAGACAAAACATTGGCAGGCGCTAGATACTCGGTTTTTGATTGGATGGCCGGAGCAATACAAATAGACATTCAGTTCTTCCCTATTTACTTTATTTTGCTTTTTTCTGGGGTCTTTTCTTGTGGTGCCTGAAAAAATCCAGGTCAAAAGGCGCTCAGCACTTCTCCTGCTGTCGCAGGAGTTGAGAGCAGATATATCTTGCAGAGGAGCGGTTGCCCTAATGTACTAGCGGCACGTCCTATTAACAGAGAATCATTATACGAGATTAGTTGCGTACTGATCAAAGGGTCAGATCAGTTTTAATAATAGGCACCACTGATGGTGTTGCATCGCCATTTATGCAATTGATCTCTATCGCTAGCAACGCCTACGATAGGCATTGAGCATACACTTTCGAAATATATTTGTTCAACGAAAAAAGCCTCAACGGCCAAAAGATCTTCATATTTGAAGCGAAGCAACATCGATCATAAATCGATCAGATATAGATGTTGACGAATCTCGAAAGAGCCCACCCCAAATGATGAAAGACCGCTCATGGAACCCCTTCGCACAGACAGTTGCTGACAACAAAACCTCGATTTGGTTAATGAGATATTCAACAAGGCAAGAGGTAGAGCAAAATGATAGCCCTTGCTTCTATATATGTTCTAAACAATAAAAAAGTAGTTTCCATGGAAACTACTTTTTTATTGTTTAGAACAAGACCCTTAGACTAGTTTGTTATTTGGAGTCTACCGGAAAAATATCACGAACTCTCCGCATCAAATTCTGAATTTTATCGGGCATAACTTCAGTTTGCGCGCCCGGATTCATTTGCTGCTTACGATTGCTGATCATCACCCTCATCATGTCTTCTAGCTGCTTCTGCTGCCTCTCATCAAGTACTTTGCGCTTATTCAAGTAGTTTTGCATTGCAGCATTGCTAAGTTGTTCTCGACGTCTTGCAATTGATTGCTGGATGGCCATCACCTGAATTGGATCAGCATTGTGATCAGAGAGAAGTTTCTGCAACTTCGACTGCTCATCGCGAATTTGCGGACTGAGTTCGTTGAAGTCTTTGTACCACTGCTGCTCTAAGGTTTGAATTTGTGCACTTTGTACAGGAGTGAGATTGAGCTTAGTCCAATCAACGTTGCAAGAAGTAGGCTGTGCTTCTTGGGCCATGCTCTCCGGTGGAAAGGATACGTCTAAAGCACAGCCTGCTGCTAGTGAAAGGGCAGCAGACATAAGCCCGTTAGCAGCACTCTTTACCCCATGCAAACTACTCTTCATAAACTACCGCCTCAGCTTTATCAGCTGGTTGCAACAACGATGAATCAATCAAATAACCTTCGGCCGAAACTTGACGAATATTAGATTGCTCAGGACTGTTGAGCCAGAAAGCTCCAAGTCCAAAAACTAATACGAAGACAGCAGCTACGGCTGCCAGGGCATAAACCCGTCTATCAATTATGCCCTTTACACCCTTAACCTTGCTGCTAGATGCAGTCTGGGTCTTGGGAGTGAAAGGCACAACTTGAAGTTTACTCTTGATACCAGGCCAGAGGTCGAAATCATCTGGAATATTAGGCTTATAAGAGTCGCGAATAACATCGCCAATATTTGTCAATTTGCCAAATTCAACCTGACAGTTAGAACAATCAGTAAGGTGCTTGGTTATTTCACGGTGGCGCAGAGTGACAACTTCTTGATCTAAGTAAGCAGAGAGTTCATTGTCGATCAAAGCGCAATCAGCGGTAAGACGTTCCTTAATGGATGACCAGAGATTGACCTGAACATTCTGAGGTAACTCTAAACCTTTAGCTAGCAAGCGATTGGTCTGATTCAACGCTGTAAATTTAGCAAGACAATCAGCACAATCTTTTAAATGCTGATTAACCCCTTCTTGGGCAGGCGAAGTAAGCTCGCCGTCTAAGTAGGCCGAAAGATCGTCCACTATGACATCGCAGACCGATGGCATATCGAGGGCGATCTTGCTCCAAATGTCTGGTATCTCGCTGTCGGCCACAAAGGCCTGACCAATTAATTTACTGACTGCTTTCAAAGAATCAAATTCAGCTGCACACTCAGAGCATGCCTCAAGGTGCGATTCAACTTCAGTTTTCAAGCTACCACCGACTTGATTGTCAAGTAGCGCCGAAAGCTCATCCTTATAGTTATCGCAAATAGAGTCAACCATCACTAGAGACCTCAGTTACCGACTGTGACTGTTCTATGTATGGCTTAAGCAACTCTTGCAGTTTGGTCCGGGCTCGGGCAATTCTAGATTTCACCGTGCCCATCTCTGTCTGTGTTATCACTGCAATTTCATCATAGCTTAGGCCCTCCACTTCTCTCAAGACGATGGCTGTACGAAACTGTTCCGGCAAACGCAACATTGCTTGACGTATTACTTCAGAGATTTCTTTGTTGAGAATTTTCTCGTCAGGAAGAATGCCTGTATCGGGAATATCACGAGTAGAGCCGTCTGACTCGCCGTCTTCGCCGCCATGAGAATCATCCATAGAAACCGTAGGCAGGCGGCGCGGCCGTTTACGCAATTCATCATAGAAAAGGTTGGTAACAATTTGAGTCAGCCAGCCGCGAAAAGAGGCTGGATTTCTTAAATTGTTAATAGAGCGCCAAACCCGGATAAAAACTTCCTGAGCTAGGTCGGAGGTGTCTTCCCAATCGGGAGCCAATTGATAAAGCAATGAATAGACAGTGCGTTGGTGCCGTTTCACAAGCTCTTCAAATGCCTGGGGCTCACGCTTTTGACAGGCTAAAACTAAATCACGGTCACTTTTCTGAGAATATGCAGTTGGCATCCAATGTCCCGTCCAATAATAAGTTCCTTAATATGGTAACACTTGATAGATCTATTTCAGTATCATCAAAAAATGGTAGCATAGCAGGTTCAGCTTTCTGAAAGCGGCTTCGCTGCGGCTTTTAAAGCAAAGCATTTTGCATGACTCAAGGAGTTATTCAGTTGACCAACACCTATTTATTTACTTCAGAATCAGTCACTGAAGGACACCCAGATAAGGTCTGCGACCAGATATCAGACGCCATTCTAGACGCTATGCTCTCGCAAGACGCTAAGTCACGAGTCGCCGCCGAATGCGCAGTATCGACCGGTCTAGTGTTGGTCACCGGAGAAATCACCAGTAAGGCGAATGTAGATTTTCAAGAGCTAGTACGCTCGGTAGTTGCCGAAATTGGCTACACCGCAGAAAAAGGCGGTGGTTTTGACGCTGCTTCATGCGCAATTCTCACCGCTCTCAACAAACAGTCACCCGATATTGCCTCAGGCGTCGACCATGCCCTCGAAAGCCGGCCGACATCTAGTAGTAATAGCTCTGTGAGCCCACAAAGCTCCGATCTCGGTGACGAAACAGGCGCTGGCGACCAAGGCATGATGTTTGGCTTTGCTTGCAACGAAACCCCTGAAATGATGCCCATGCCTATTTCAGTAGCCCATCGCATTGCCAGACGGCTAGCAGAAGTAAGAAAGAACGGCACCTTAGACTACCTACGACCTGACGGCAAGACCCAGGTGACCATCGAATATGACGGCAATACGCCAGTCAGAGTCGACTCAATAGTAGTCTCCACCCAGCACGATCCTATCGTTGATGGCATCGAAGACAACGTTAAGCTGCAAGAGCGCATAGCTCAAGACTTGAAGGCCTACGTGATCATGCCAATATTCCAAGATCTATCAATCAAACCAGATGAACAGACCAGATATTTGATCAATCCCTCTGGACGTTTCGTAGTGGGTGGCCCCCATGGCGATGCCGGACTAACTGGTCGCAAAATTATCGTTGATACTTATGGCGGCTATTCACGGCATGGTGGTGGTGCATTTTCTGGAAAAGATCCAACAAAAGTAGACCGCTCAGCTGCATACGCTGCTCGTCACGTGGCAAAAAACATAGTTGCCGCCGGCCTAGCTGAGCGCTGTGAAGTACAGATTGCCTATGCTATTGGCGTAGCCAGACCAGTATCCGTTCATGTCACGACGTTCGGTACCGGAACACTGCCCGATCACGAAATTACCGAACTGGTTAAAACCACCTTCGACCTCAGACCTGCAGCAATTATCAAGACTTTTGCTCTGACTGAGCTACCCAAGCTCAACAAAGGACGTTTCTATCGTAACGTAGCAGCCTATGGCCACTTCGGACGGCCAGATCTCGATCTTCCTTGGGAAAAATTAGACAGAGTTGAAGAATTAAAAAAGTCTCTAACTAAAGCTAAAACTGCCCGTGCTTGAACCTAACTTTTAGCGGTGTGATTCTATGAGGACAGGTACTCTTACGGTCAATCCGGATACACCGGAATCATATATTGTCGAACTAGCCGAGGGCGAGGTACTACAAATTGGGCGGAAACCAGCCTCCGGCGGCATCAAAAAGCTAGTTCTCCCCTATCCAGAAGTCTCTGGTCAGCATTCCGAAATTCGCTGTAAAACTGAAGGTTGGACAATTATCGATGCTGGTTCGACCAATGGCACCATGCTTAACGGTGGACGTCTAACGCCAGGCAAAGAGTATCATTTGCATTCTGGCGATCGAGTCAAAATCGCCCAATACGAGCTTCTTGTTAATCCACCTGAATTTGATCATCCCAATCAAGATAACGACAACGACGATTCACAAGACCGCACTCAGTTTCGCATTCAAATGATGAATGCCACCATTTTGGTAGGAGACATAAAAGGATTTACTTCCTTAATGGAAGACCATGCCACACAACCAATGCTGGTAATGGAAGCAGCTCAGAAAGTATTTGACAATCTCAACGATGAAATCAATAAGAACTATGGCCAATTAGAAAAAATTGCTGGTGACGCCATTATGGCTTACTGGCAAGGCAATGACGCCAAGAGCGGCGGTGGATTATCAGCCTGCCAGGCCTGTTTCACTGCTCTAAAATTGAAAATTCTTACTCTAAAGTTGGCTGCTGACAAAAAAGTCTGGCCGTTCGAAAACCATCCACTGATGCTCGATATGGCCCTAGCCACCGGGCCTGTTGCCTCCGGAAACTTAGGCTCTAACGCTTCTAATCCGGCCCTTTTGGGTGATACGGCCAACTTGGTATTTCGCCTAGAAAAACTCATAGGTGATGATCGTCCAGGAGACGTAATCGTCGAAGGCGCTACCTACGAACTAGCAAAAGATAACTTCAAATTTGACTTTCTTGGCCAGTTCAATGTCAAAGGTAGGCAAAAGCCGGTTGACGTTTATCGTTTAATTGCCCCACTTTCTTAAATATTGAATTGAAAAATCTAACTACAGAACAATTGGCAGGCAGACTGGTTATTGGTCGGCTGCCCGGTCTTGTATTAGACAATGAACACAAGCAAGCACTAAAAAATGGCATTCTTGGTGGTATCACACTATTTAAAGAAAACGCTAGTGATTTAAAACAGCTTTGCACGCTGACTAAAGACATTGTCGATGCCTGCCTGCATGTCCCAGTCTTGACCGTTGATCAAGAAGGTGGAGCGGTACAACGCTTTGACCACGTACTTTCACCACTACCTTCTCCAATGGCTCTAGCGGCTATAAACGATATAGCTAGCACCAGCAAAATCACCGAAATTAGCTGCCGTCAGCTCAAGACCCTAGGATTCAATTTACTTTTAGCTCCTACTCTCGATCTGCTTACAAACCCATTGAATCCGGTCATAGCGACACGCGCCTTTAGCAGCGAAATAGGCCTCTGTACTTCCATGGGCCGCCAAGTAATAGAGCAGATTGAATCGTCAGGCTTAGTTGCTTGCCCCAAGCACTTCCCTGGCCATGGCTCCACCAGCCAAGATTCTCATCTTGAACTGGCCATAGTCGATAAAAGCCTGGCTGAGCTTGAGGCCTATGATCTAGAGCCATTTGCCGCAAATATAAAAGGCATGCGCTCTATTTTAGTTGGCCACATATGGCTACCTCAATTAGAAAAACAACGACCAGCCACCCTGTCACCACTGGTAGTGAGCGAAATATTGCGGCAAAAGCTAGGATTTGACGGCCTTGCCGTTTCAGATGACATGACCATGCATGCCATAACTAAAGCCTATGGCCTTGGTGAAGCCTGCGTCATGGCCATCGAGGCTGGAGTAGATCTTATCTTGGTCTGCGGTACTTATGTGCAATCGCAAGAAGCTGTGCAGGCGATTGCACAGGCCATAGCGAGCGGTCGTATTTCCAAAGAGCGACTTGAAGAATGTTTGACTAGACTCGACAAACTCTTTAGCCAAAGACCATCTTGCCTAGACCCGACAAACGAAGAAGCACTCTCGGCCTTTGCTCACTCCATCGAAGATGACACTATTACGAGCACCAAATTTAGTACTAGCTCTGCAGCTTTGCTGAAGGGCAATATCGACAAATTAAGCCTAGAAGGGCAGCAGCTAGCCGTAGTCGTTCCGCACCATCTCCGTTACAGCTTACCTTTAGCCGCAAACTTAGAGCTAGAAAATTTAGACGTACAAGAGCACCGCTATAGCCTCAATCCAAACCATGAAGAAATTGTCTCTCTCTCAGACAATCTCAAGGCAAGCAAGAGAAAAATTGTGTACGTCACTTTTCGCGCCTTTATCAATAGCGGGCAAATCGAGCTAGGCGAACAATTGGCGCAAATACACGCTCATGACAATGACAATTTGGGCTTACTTCATATAGCTGCCGACACACCCTACGATCTTCTCAAGTTGCCAAAATTGCTAGCCACCTCGCTAGCAACACTTGACCCAAGTGATCAAGCCATGAGCGGAGTGGCGCAAATTATTGCAGGGAAAACCAGAGCAAAAGGGAAGTGTCCGGTAAATTTAAGCTTATAATAGAATCAAAGATTATAAAAAGAGTTGTAAGTGAGGCTTTAATGGAACCTAATTCTGAGCCAACAAATTCAAATCAGGCAAATACAGAACAAGCGAACCCCACTACCGATCCTAAGGTTCTCTATCCGAATGATGTACTAGCCAATAGTGGACTGACCGATAAGCTCGGCGGCGTGATGCAGAACCCCCAGGTTTCTCGCTATTTAGGCAAAGCCACCAAAATCGTCGCGGCATGTGCAATTTCAGGCTGCATCTTGCTTGTCATTGCCATTTTAGCTGTGGTCAATCTGTTTAATCAGATTACCTCACAGATTCCACAATAAAACGCGCACTATTTTATGTCACGATAAAGAGCAATAGGCATGGCCGCACGAAGAGCTGCTGCTTTTGCAGCTTCTGCCGCAGCCAACAGAACGCCCAAATCTAGACAATCTTCAGGGATGCAGGCAACACCAAATGCCAAGGACAAATTGGAGCTATCCACGCCAGGGGCGAGAGATGCACTCCAAATGGCTTTAGCTACTCTCTGGGCAAACGTGTTTGCACCGGTTGTTTTGGTGTTAGGCAAGAGCATGGCATAATCGTATTGGTCGTAGTGGGCCAATAAATCGATATGACGCTTTAGTCTGCTGACACGTCGAACAACTTCAGCTAATGCTGGCGTATCAAGAGGCTGTCTTTCAAAGTTTGGCGGTCCACTGATAACGCGCATTTCCATCACCATTACCGAAAGAGGACTGCCGGAGCGGTACCCCCGGAAATATTCTTGCTCTAAGAAATAGAGAAATGCTTCATAGGTGAACATGCCAGTCTCTGGCCTTCTCAAATTCATCATGACGCTATGAATTTTCGATTTATCAATTATCTTCGGCGCAATGCTTGGTTTTTCTTCTTTCACGCCAATATAGTCATTGGTGAAAGTAATCAAGTCAGCATTGAGAAGCAGCGTTATCAACGGCACCCACTGACTGCGCGAGAGCCTAGTCTTATCTACCAAATCTTTGATAGATGTCTTGTCGTCAATGACCGAATAGAGAGCTTTGAGCATATGAGCAGCCACAGTAGGATCATGAGCTGCTAAATTGTCGAAATCATATCCGGCAACACTTTCATGCTTCCGAATCAATACAGAATCTGTCTGCAGACCAACGTTGCGCAAGAATGTCACTTTGTCGACTAAGTGCACACCAAGAATTACCAAACTCTCAATTGGCTGGGCCACATTGCGTTGAGAGACTCTTACCCGCGGCTCAAATTTATATTTTCCTTCACGCCAAGTCAGTAAATCAAGAATTCCCTCATCGCCCAGAATGCCACCCACATCTGCATGAAGCGGTTCACCGTCAACAAAAAAAATCTTGCTGTGCAGGCTACCTTGGTCAACATCAAGACGACCAGTCATCTTGGCCAATAAAATAGATTGCAATAATCTTGAAATCTCAACTAACGACAAATCACCAGTTGGTGGCAATGTCGAGCGCGACCAGGCATTATCTTGAGTACCTACCGCTGGATTACTTTTGGGATCGGTGGCATCCATAGTGTTAGCAGTTTGCATAAACAATGTGTCGCGTCTTTTAGAAGAATCTCTAAACGACTCATTGACAGCTAAAACACCGTCAGCCTGAACACTCTGATGCACTTCACCACAGGAAGAAATAATCAAGTTATATACGAGCAAAACATCACAGCTTTTATAGTCCCAGACCACTCGCATATTCTTGCCAACAAAGAGCTTCCACTCTGTGTCGCCGCCGCGCCATGGACAATGAATATTGAGAGTAAAATCAATCGCTCGATCTGGAGTTGACCAGGTAATCTCGACTTGCCGCCCCCTATGCTCCATGGCCACCGAAAGGTAATGGTGGATTTCAGACAATCCCGGCGCGGCCGGTAACTTCTGAAGGGTTTTAGGAATCGGACCAGATCTCCGCAGCATAATTACCATCCTTTTCCAGCCTGTATCTACAGCAATAGGTTTTGCAACCTAACTCGATACAGTTAACGCCTCACGTGTCGATATATGCCCTAACCAAGACAAAACTAACCTTGATGCTGGTCGTTTTTCAAGCTGGCGCCCAATCGACAGTCTTATAAATATCAAATAGAGAATACTGACACTATAAGTGGTGCAGCAATAGAACAAGTTTAGCGGCTCATCAAATGTTGGCCAGCCAGGTTGATCAGAAGTAGAAACACGGCATTAACGGCCAAAGCCATGGCAAACAAACTCGTTCCTAGCATTAGCTGCCAGCATACGAGGGCGTGGCGAGGGCTCATCACTCGCAAAATTCCAAAACGGCCAACTATATATATTGCTAGAGCAAGGAGAAAGAAAGAATCAGCTGCAGTCAGACAAATAATTGCGTATTTAGATAAACCAGCAAGAGGCAAGAACAGGAATATTAAGGCGGCCACAACTGAACCACGCAGCAAGCGAACACTTTGCTTATCGGTCTCTCGAATAGCAATAGCCTTATCGGCGGAGGCTTTTCGTACATGGGCCAGAGACTCTAGACAGGCCGCCAAGGGCCCGATGCGCTTGTCATCGCGCTCACTTGAGGAGCCTTCAGCATTGGGCTCACAAGGGGTAGGGGAAGATGAAGGTTGCATTGGTTCGCTGGCGCTCATAGATACTCCTGGCACTACATGTCATTACCGCATTTAAGCACTTTCCAAACCTATTCTAAATTTTCGGCTGGCAACACTGGCGAGAGAACTAGGCGACAGCGCTAGGCAAAGCTTCAAGCTCACAGCCAATCTCAAAAAAGGTCTGAAACATGCGCTTTGCTTCGACCACTAGAGCGTCAATTTCACTCTGACTAAAACCCTGTGCATTCATGGTGGCTTTAAAATTAGTCCAGCGTTCGCGCTGCAAATCGCCATATCGATCAAAATACTTGGCGCCCCGGTCCTCTGGCAGGTTAAGACCCTTTCTTAGTGTCTTGGCCATGAACTTAGCGCCATTGGTTGAGCCTTCTAGAACATAAAGCAGCCCCAAGAGCGATAGAGGGGAACGCACAGCTAGTTCGTCCATAGTGCTGAGTAAGGCAGTTGTGGCCGTCAAAGGCACAACACTGTCAGTCGTAGCGTCAAAGTAGCCTAGGTCGCCCACCAACGCACTCAAATCGCTGTGATATGGAGCGAGAACGGCGGCAATGCGAGGGTCAGCAGCAGCAGCTTGGGGCAACAAGTCGGCTAGATGCTTGTGCATCAAAAATAGCTGCCCAAGATACTTGACATAGAGGTCTTGCCTAACTCTGCCTGAACCTAGGTCTTTCTGAAACTGATGACCTTCAGTATCGGCATGCAGTTCTTTGGTGGATTCGCGCAGGGCATCCATAACCAAGGGCTGAGAACCTTGCATAGTGATCTCCTAATATCAAATAAGAGATAAGTCTATTACAAATTGACTGTTATTTAACGCTGCTTGCTGAACAAGTAATGGGAAACCATCCATTCTTCACCGCCCTTATACCCCCAGAGTTCGGCGCATGACATAAAGAAGAGCCGCCAGAATGCCCACCAACGGGTGGCTTGGTCGGCCCCATAGGTAGTCACTAAAATCGGCATTATCGCAGCCTTGTGTCGGTCCATGTTCGCCAACCAGTGATTAGCTGTCTTTTCATAGTGCTGGCCGTTAACTGTGTAGTGCTGCTCAATTTTCAAGTCTTGCTGAAAATATAAAAACAAGTCGTTAGACGGCATAATTCCGCCCGAGAAAAAATTGCGGGTCATCCAGTCGCTGCCGTCTTTGTCTTCATAGTGGTAACAAAGTTGCTTGTGACTAAATATGTGAACAAAGAGCTTGCCCCTATCGCTCAACCAGCCTGAGATACGATGCAAGAGTAAGCGGTAGTTTTTCATGTGCTCAAACATCTCAACGGATACCACCCGGTCTACTTGTTCATAAAACTGAAAGTCATTCATATCACAGGTGATCACTTCGACATTGGTCAACTGGCGCTTGACGCACTCTGACTCAATATATTGCCTTTGCGTATTAGAGTTAGAAACGGCAGTGATTTTACTGTGATGGAAATGCTCAGCCATGAAGAGTGTAAGAGAACCCCAACCACAGCCCAGCTCAAGAATGCGGTCGCCATCAACAATTTCAGCTCGCTGCACGGTCAACTTGAGCATGGCCTCTTCAGACTGATCAAGAGTGACATTGCCTTGCCCATAGTACGCACAGCTATATTTGAGCCGCTTACCTAAACAAAGCTTGAAAAATTCTGTCGGCACTTGATAGTGTTGTTCATTAGCCGCAGCTGTTTCGATGGCAATGGGGGCGGCCGATAGCTCTTTGACCATATTGAGTAGATGAGCTTGGTGCAACTCGTAAGAAGGATAGCTCTCTTCCTTAAGTTTAGTCTTGAGCATATGCCTAATGCCAGCTCTAATTAAAAAATCAGGCACCATATTGGTGGCTAAAATTTCATAGATAAGAGCCTCTGACTGCGGCTTTCGCAAGGGAGTCAACTGAGAAGCAGAACTGCCTGCAGTATCAGTATTTTGCTCAACTAAATCTGGAGTCGACATGATTTTCCCTCTTCGTTCTTACCTACGAGCGTTTAAACCAGGGTACAAAAGCGCTGGTAGTGCGCTGATATTCAATATAGGCTTGTCCCTTACTACGCACTGCTTGCTCTTCTGTGGCCTTCACACCAGTTACTTTGGTCAAGAAAAGCAGCATGAGCAGAGGGCAGTAGATTGTATAGATACCGCCAGGTGAGCCCAGTGAGAAAGAAAAGAAAGCCAACCAAATCAGCCACTCAAAAAAATAGTTCGGATGCCTTGAATAGTTCCAGAAACCGATTTGACAAACTTGACCAGCTTGCCCAGCTTCTCGTCTTCTACTCTTGAAGCCCTCCAGTTGCTGGTCTGAAATCGTTTCGCAAACAAAGGCTACTAGCCAAATGACAAAACCAGCAATCTCAAAGCCACTAATCTGCTGATTGGCATTGGTCAGCGCCAGAGCGAAAGGCAATGTGAGGGAGGCCAGTAAAATTGCCTGCATCTCGAAAGCAAGAAACAATCCCAAACTGGATCTATTTCCCCAATTTTGGCGATATTTCTTGTAGCGCCCATCTTCTTCTGGCCACATTCTCTTAAACCTAAAGGCCAAGAAAAAGCCCAGGCGCAGACTCCAGAATGCCACCATACTTAGTATTATGGCAGTACGGCTAAAATTACCCCAACCATGCACGTAGGCCAAGGCCGTATCTACAAGCGCCACCACAGCAAACCCGAAGCCCCAAGCCACATCAACAATTCCGGCATTGCCGATACGCTCACTTACCAGCCAAATGACAAACATCATTAAAGTGGTAGTGAGAAAGGCAGCAATCATCAAATAAATATGGGGCTCTGGCACTATATCTCCTTAGGTAATGGCTTAGGCACTGACTTCGGCGCTGGCTCTCTCTAAGCGGTCTCTAACACCATCCCAGGCGCTACCATCAGGAACAGCTTCAACAAAAATGCGATCGAGTTTGAGCTTATCGAAACGACGTAACTGCTCATAAAGAGCCCGAGCATATTGATCGACTTGCTCGGGAGCCACCACTAGAGAATCAAAAGCCAGGCCAGAAAGATTGGACCTCAACTTAGCCACAGTAGAGTCAAAGGCAAAAACAGCAGCGCTCCGCTCCGTAGCATTAAGCTCAAGCACTAGCTCAATCAACTGCTCGGAGGAAGCGACGGTCAACTTAGTCTGGGGTGCATAATGACTGGGAAGCGCACCAGGCACACGGGTTTCGCCAGCAGAAGCAGAAGACCCAGAGCTAAAGGCCTCAGCACCAAGCACTTCAGCCACAGAAGCAGCATCAATCATGCCTGGACGTAAAATTTTTGCTTGTGGCGAGAGCAATGAAATTATGGTCGACTCAATACCCACATCACAGGGGCCACCATCAAGCACCATCGCCACTTCATTAGGCAAGTCAGGCGAATCAGCAAACTCAGCTTCTACGGCTTGAGCCGAGGTGGGCGAAAGACGACCAAAACGATTAGCCGATGGTGCCGCCAAGCCACCAGCGAATGCCCTTAGTAGCTTAAGAGCCACTGGGTGTGAGGGGATGCGAATACCAACTGAATCTTGCCCACCGGTTACTTGACTGAGCACATGATCGGCCTTTGGCAAAATCAAAGTCATTGGCCCTGGCCAAAAGCGCTCAGCCAGTTGATAAGCCTGGGGAGGGATGTCCTTCGCCCAATCGGTCAACTGCTCAACACTGGCAATATGAACAATGACAGGATGCGAAGTGGGTCTTCCTTTGACAGCATAAAGGCGCTCAAGAGCAGCAGCACTAGAGGCATCAGCACCAAGACCATAGACAGTCTCAGTGGGAAAGGCCACCAGTAAGCCGGCCTTGAGTTTACTAACAGCGAGTTCAATAGATTGATCAATATCAGCAGTCATTTTTGTTTTCCTAGATTAGCTAGGCAAAGCGATTTAGCAGCTCAGACCGACTCAAATTGAGATTATTCGGCCTGGTATAAATCGTCTGCACCACTGTAATGTTGCGCATGGCAAAGGCAGCAAAACAGTAAGACAAATAATAGCGCCATTTACGCACAAAAATTTGGTCAAAGCCAAGAGCTTCTACCGCTGGCAGCTGAGCCTCAAAACGCTCTTGCCAGAGCCCAAGGGTCTTGGCATAGTGATTACCCATATCTTCAAGATCGTGCACAAAGAGGTCGCTTTGGCAGCGCTTCATTGCTTCGCTGACGCGGCGATGGGAAAGAAGCAAAGAACCAGGGAAAATATGCTTTTGAATGAAGTCAGTGTTCTCTCGCAATAAGTCATAGCGACTATCGGGACAAGTAATCATTTGCAGAGCCAATAGGCCGTCTTTAGCAAGCAGACGATCGCACTGCTGAAAGAATATATCTAGATACTCATGACCGACGGCCTCAATCATTTCTATCGATACGATCTTGTCAAACTGACCTGTAATCTTGCGATAGTCTTGCAGGCGCAACTCAACTTTATGGCTAAGACCAGCCTTTTTGATACGTGCCACGGCATAGTCATATTGCTCTTGCGAAATGGTCACACCAGTAATGTGACAACCATAATTAGTAGCGGCATACTGAGCAAATCCACCCCAGCCACAGCCTATCTCCAGCACACGGTCGCCTTCTTTTAAAGCCAGTTTGCGACAAAGATTCTCGTACTTAGCAGCTTGTGCTTCTCTTAAACCAATCGACCAATCTTTGAAATAGGCACTGGAATAAGTCATAGAGTCATCCAAGAACAACTTGAAAAGATCGTTGCTTAAGTCATAGTGATAAGCAATATTTTTACGGCTATTTGACTCATTGTTATGGCGCAACAAGTGAAGCAGCTGATTGCCAGTGCCAAGCAAATTGACTATCTGAAACTTCTTACCATTGCCCTCTAGAAGTGGACACTGACTGATATTGAGAAGAGCCCAGGCAATCACACTGGCCACGTCATTGGTCTGCCATTGCCCGTCCATATAAGCTTCAGACAAACCAATATGACCATAAACTACAAGGCGGCGAAAGAAAGCTTCTGACCTGACATCGATTTCAGCGCAAATACTAGCGTCAGCTTGCTGCGACTGACCAAACCAAATTACTTGCCCTTCAGGCAAGGTCAACTTTAGTCGACCTTCAGTCATGGCACCAAGTGCTGCTAAAACTATTTTGCGCCAAAACTTCTGCGCTACGGTCAGAGAGGTTCTAGCAGTCGTTTCTTTATTCTCAATTTCAAGCTTTAAACTGGCCATCTTGTTACCTTTCATGATTAACTCTCTTAACGCTATCAGTCTGTAATTCGGGCCATTGCTCTTTAAAGAAAAACGGTATCTTCTTCAGCCAAAGCAAGAGGGCATGCCAGTGAATTAGCGATATGACACGCAAAGTTACTAGTGGATAGCGGAAGAAAAGTCGCAGCAGTTGCCTATCAGTCAAGGGCAGAGCGTCACCACTAACGCTCGTAACTAATATCTTCTTGCTTGGATCTTCACCATCGACAGTATCAACACTAAGTTTCAACGCTTGATTGGGAAGAGGCAAAACAAAATGGAATTTATCCTGCAACTTGCCAAAAGGTGAAACATAAAAGTACTTGGTAAAAATGGCATCAAAAACAGATGCAGAGCTCATTTTAGTAGCATCCATAAAATAGATCTTCATCTCACCGAAGGTATTGCCTACTTCGGCTATACAAGCTAAGGGTTGGTCATGGCGATCGAAAACAAAATAAAATGACACCGGATTGAAAACATAGCCGAGCACCCGAGGATAGGTGAGCAAATAGGCTTTCCCCATAGGCTCACAGATGCCATGGTCGGCAACTAAACGGCCCAAGCGTGTAAGCAAGGAGCTATCCGCACCAACTGGCTCGGTGCCGAATAAATGATCACTGTCATAGAAGCTGAACAAATTGAAACTATTATGATTGAAAAGACGCGAATGCTGAGCTAGACAGCTCAGTTCGCCCAATTCTAGATAAAGCATAAAAACGCCATGCTTAAACCTGTGACCACTGGGCAGCAAGCGCTGGTGGGCCACTGAGCACTCAAATAGTCTAGATTTCATTGCTAAATCAGTCATATCTATTGGGCAGCTCCAGCTAAGCTATGCACAGCCAAATTTGAGAGAATGGCACTCAAATCATAGGCAGAGGCCAGGGCATCTTCGTGGAAACCATAGCGGAAGTAGCTACCGCAAAAATACAAAGCTTGCTTAGGGCTGACCGAATTGAGCAGCGGTAGCTGAGGCTGTGCCTCAAAAGTAGCTAGATCAAAAAGTGGGTGTGTATATTCAAGCTGGCGCACAATTTTACCCGGGTCAATCAAGCCTTCGCTGTTTAACGATACAAAATAGTCTTCCTGGCATTCTAGGCCTTGCAGATTATTCATCCAATAATGTGTATTAGACTGCTCAGCAATGCGATAGTTCCATGATGCCCAAGCCTTGCGCTTAGTCGGCATTACCCGGCGGTCGGTGTGCACAGTAACCGAATTGTCCTGGTACTCAAACGGGGTTAAGAGGCGACACTCTAAAGCCGTTGGGTTACTAATCAGGGCCAGGGCCTGGTCTGCATGGCAGGCAAATATCACCTTGTCGAAATCGCTAAAGCCTTTCTCTGTATGCACTCGAGCACCATGAGCAAGACGCTCAACTCGCTTTACTCCAGACGAAAATTTAGTGGCAGGAGAGAGAGCCGCTAGCAATCGTTTAACATACTCTCTGGCGCCGCCATCAACTGTGTACCACTGAAAATGAGTGTCTAGGCCCAGAAAACCATGGTTATGAAAAAAGCGAATCAAAGTGGCAATAGGAAAGTCTTGCACTTTATCTGGTGGCGTGGACCAAACCGCCGAAGCCATTGGTATCAAATACCAATGCAAAAAATCCTGGCCCAGTTTAAAGTGGCTGACATAGTCGCGCACTGAAAGCCTGGATACATCGGTGGATAAATCGGCATTGTCCATGTGAAGCAAGGCATTTTTATTGAACCAATCGAGCTTTAGCAACATACGCCAAAAGCGCGGACTCATTAGATTTCTTCTTTGAGCGAAAATTCTATCTAAACCAGCCCCATTCCATTCAATTTTATCGGGTAAATACTGCACAGAGAAAGACATGTCGGTCTTCTTAGTAGGAACATTGAGTTCACTAAATAGAGCCGTCAAATTTGGATAAGTAATATGGTTATAGACCATAAAGCCAGTATCAAAGGCAACCTTACTGCTGCCAACCACATCAATAGTATTGGTATGACCACCAAAATAAGAATTGCTCTCGAAAATAGTCAGATCATATTGGCGGCTTAGCTTGTGAGCACAACCCAATCCAGCGATTCCCGCCCCGACGATGGCAAGTTTTTTCATGTCGTCGCCTCACCCGAAGTCTTCATAGAAGAATGGCTGTAAGCTTCCGCAGGGACAGGCCTGAGCTGCCAAATAATACCAAGAGCGGACAGGAGCTTAAGCAAGTAAAAACTAAAGTCGACTTCCCACCAATAGAAGCCTTGCCTGGCGGCACCAGGAAAATAATGATGGTTATTGTGCCAGCCCTCACCCATGGTAATTAGAGCGAGAAAGAAGTTATTGCGGCTCTGATCGCCAGTTTTGTAGCGCTGTGAGCCAAACATATGGGTAAAGGAATTGATTGAGGCAGTACCGTGGAAGAGCAGCACAGTGCTGACAAAAAAGCCCCAGACCAGCATCTGCAATGGGCTTGTGCCTAATTGCGGATAATGCAGCTGCAAGCCATAACCAAAGCCAAGCAGACTGCAACCCAAAACCACTGGCACGAACCAATCGAAGCGATTCAACAAGACAAGCTCGGGATAGCGGGCCAGATCTGGAATTTTTTCATAGTCAGTCGGCATGTTGCAATCAGCCGTTATCCAACCAATATGCGACCAAATGAAACCACTGACCGATGGCGAATGTAAATCTCCACCTTTATCTGAAAGTTTGTGATGAGCTCGGTGGTGAGCAGCCCACCATAGCGGCCCGCGCTGAACAGCCGAGCAGGCCAGTAGAGCAAAGATAAACTGCGCCGTACGACTAGTCTTAAAAGTACGGTGGGAGAAATAGCGATGAAGAAATGCCGTTACGGCAAACATTCTCAGCCAATAAAGGGCAATAGCAGTGGCCAATGCCACTGTAGAACAACCCACAAAAAAGACACCAAACAAACCGGCATGGAGAAAAGCAAAAGGAAACCAACGACTGAACCGAGTTTTCACCGGCTTTTCTCTGACCCGCTCAGCTCCTTCGCCAAAATGATCGGAATCAAGCCAGCGCAAAGACGGAGGCAGCGTGAAATAGCAATTGCCCGGGTTTGGGGAGCCTATAGATATAGGTCCGAGTTTAGGTTTAGTGCTATTGGTCATTTTCAACATCATGGCAGCGCCAGCGCACCTTTTCCCCAAAAACACGAATTAAAGAGCTTTTCAGAAGCTAAAAGAGCTAACAATTATAAGTTTGACTGAAAAGGTCTTTTCAGTCAATAGCCTATTGGTCATATTCTTAACGCCCATCTCCCACGCGGAGCTGAGGCAGCCCTGCAACCGACAATCCGCCCACGTCTATCTCTGGAGGTGCTTAAAGTAGTCTATATATTCCTGACAGACATGGAATGGTCACAACCAGGGACATAAAATGCAATTGTTGAGGGCAAGATTTCCTTTGAAGTGTGTGTTGAGAGCCTTTTGAATATTTGAGCTTTTGACTTCTTCAATTTTCGTTGTGGCAGCAGCTTCAATGGCAAATGCTTCTTTGCTCCATCTAATCTCTAGTTTCAGCTAGAACGGAGGCTATCCTTTTACCGCGACTAATGGCGATATCGCAAGACAAGCGGCACTGTGAAATGAGCTAGGTAAAATTGTGCCTTGGATTCAAGGCACTGATAAGAAGGTCGTCACCAAGGAAATTCGCACCAGTAATTTGCCAATCAACACTGTCAGCCATCAATCTAGTATTAGCTGAAGCCACCACTGGCAATGCCTCTTTATCTACTAGCATCTTAGGCGCAACGAACCAGTAAAGCTCATCAACTAAACCAGCATCAATGAGGCTGCCAGCCAATTGACCGCCGCCTTCGCATAATACTTTCTGACAGCCCTGCTCAAGCAAATATTGCAGCGCCTCTCTGGTATCAAGCCTACCAGTACCCTCCGGCGACTCAGACAAAGAGACAAGACTGCAAGATGAAGGATAGTCACTCTGCTTGACCAGCAGCTCCTCTCGGCAAAAAATTATGGTTTTTCCTTGAGCAGCAAAAATACGAGCATCAGGCTTTACTGTGCAATTTGGGTCAAGCACGGCCCGAACCGGGTTGCGCACTAAATCATGATCAGTATTTGATTGCGTATCATCTCCCAGCCGAACATCTAACTGCGGGTCATCTAGCCTGGCCGTATTAGCTCCAATCAAAACAGCATCATAGGCAGCACGCAAAGCCATGACAAATTTTCTAGCAGTGGCACCAGTAACATAGCGACTAGCAGCAGTGCGATCGGCAATGCGACCATCGAGGGTTAGCGCCATCTTGAGCGAGAGCCAGGGCAGATTTTCATTAATGGCTTTGAAAAAACCACGATTTAAGTAACCACATTCACTTTCTAACACACCGACTGTCAGGTCAATACCAGCCTCACTAAGCTCTTTCAAGCCACCGCCAGCAACCTTCGGATTGGGATCAGCAATACCTACCACAACTCGGCTAAGCTTGTGTTCTATGATTTTTTTTGAGCACGGAGGCGTGCGGCCAAAATGACAGCACGGCTCTAAGTTGACATAGAGCGTCGCCCCAACACTCTGGTCTCCAGCTTGATTTAGAGCCTCAACTTCAGCATGGGGTAAGCCCGGAGCATGGTGATAACCTTCTCCAACTATCCGACCATCGGGGCTGACCACCACCGCTCCAACCATCGGGTTTGGAGCAGTAAACCCTTCCGCTTCTTGCCCTAGCTCAAGGGCCCGGCGCATAAAGTGCTGGTCGGCAGTATCGAAACTATCCAAAGAAAACTTCAGCCACGCGATAAAGCTCCATATCGAGAGTCTTCAAGCTACTTGTGGCTTCCTCAATGGCGACGTCATGCAACTTCGAACCTGACAGTGCTACCATGCGGCCAAATTTTTGTTCATGCACAAGCTGGGTAGCTTTAACACCAAAGCGGGTGGCCAAAACTCTATCGAAGGCTGTGGGGGCACCGCCACGCTGAATGTGGCCAAGAATAGTGGCCCTGGTCTCAAATCCGGTTTCGGCTTCGATTAGACGCGCCAATTGATTGCCGATACTAGAACTATCAGAAGGCGAATCATGCGTAGGCTCTGCGCTGAGTTCACTAGCCTCAGTCGCACCGTCTGGCGACTCGAAGCGCGCCCCTTCAGCCACTACAACAATAGAATAGTCTCGGCCGCGAGAATGCCTGGTTTTGATAGCTTGCACTACTTCTTGGGCTTTAATCGGTTTCTCTGGCACTAGAATAAAGTCTGCACCACCAGCAATACCGCCATAGCAAGCAATCCAACCAGCTTTGCGGCCCATCACTTCGCAGACGAGCACGCGGTTATGCGACTCGGCAGTGGTATGCAAACGATCGATTGCTTCAGTGACGATGTTAATGGCAGTGTCGAAGCCAAAGGTAAAATCAGTGGCATTGATGTCGTTGTCGATAGTCTTAGGCACACAGACAACATTCAGATTGTGTTCCTTGTGAAGGCGATTAGCCACACTACAGGTATCAATGTCACCCACAGCAATGAGAGCGTCTAGTCGATTCTTGACGATATTTTCAGCAATGCGCTCAGGGCCACGGTCAAGCTTAAAAGGATTAGTGCGTGAGGTACGCAGGATGGTTCCGCCGCGGTGAATCAAACCACCGGTAGACTGCATAGTCAGCGGCATCACCATGTTTTCGATAGGCCCGCGCCAGCCTTCTAAGAAACCAACTACTTCAGATGAATACTCTTTGACGCTTGTTCTCACCACCGCTCTAATTACGGCGTTCAAGCCAGGGCAATCCCCACCACCAGTCAAAATTCCAATACGCATTTCGGTTTCTCTTTTGATTTTCCCATGCCAAGCGGCAACTATCGTCCGTCATCGTTAGGATGTAAGGGCCACCAGTATACTTAGCGGCCAAATCGTCGGGCGGAAGGCTTAAGAATCATAAAGTTCTAAGGGTTTTCGGCCGCAGTGTCTTACATTTATAGACTGCCAATAAGAGGACACGATCTTGAATCTCTACGAATACGAAGCCAAGCGAATTTTTGCCGAAGGGGGCATCAATGTACCGCCTTCTCAACGCATCACCAAGCCAGAAGAATTGGCCAAAATCCATTTCGGTTATCCGCTAACCCTCAAATGCCAGGTCTTGGCAGGCGGCCGAGGAAAAGCCGGCGGCATCAAATTTGCCAAAGACTTAAAAGACGGCATGGTACTTGCCAAGGACATGCTCAAACTTTCAATCAAAGATTCAAAAACCGAAAGTCTATTGGTTGAGCCCAAGATGTCTATCGCCCGCGAGCTCTATCTTGCTGTCACCTTAGACCGCGACCGCGGCTGCCCTATTTTTATCGCCTCAGCTGAAGGCGGAATTGAAATCGAATCGTCATCTAACGTATTGACCGAGCCAATTCCAAACCCATATCACCCCTTTGTCGGTCGCAACCTAGCGCAAAAACTAGGCTTGAAAGGCGCAGTTCTAAACAAAGTCGCTGACATTGCCAACAAGCTCTACAAAATTTTCGAAAGCAAAGACCTAGACCTTGCTGAAATCAACCCACTAGTTATCACCGAAGGCGACGATGTAGTAGCTCTTGATGGCAAAATCATCATCAATGATGACGCCGTCGATAGACAGCCACAATTCAGAGGCTGGGAAGAAGCTCACCTCTGCGACCTATCAGTGAGAGAGCGCAATGCCAAGATGACCGGTTTAAACTTGGTTGAATTAGACGGCAATATCGGCATTCTCTGCAACGGCGCTGGTCTAACCATGGCCACCATGGACATGGTCAAAGCTTTTGGCGGCCAACCTGGCAACTTCTTAGATGCTGGCGGTGGCTCTGACCAGAAGAAAACACTAGCAGCACTAGAACTCGTTAACGACAACCCTAATGTTGATGTCATTCTGCTCAACATCTTGGGCGGTATCACAGCTTGCGACGAAGTAGCCGGTGCCCTAGTCGAGTTCATGAAAAAGTATCCAGAGCGCGCCATGATCGTAAGACTGCGTGGCAACAACCAAGACATAGCCGAAAAAATGCTGGCTCAATCGGGTCTCAAGCTTTATCCAGATTTGGAAGAAGCAGTTAAGGAAGCGGTTAGCCGCTCCAAAACCGGTAGTTCAAAAAAACCAGTTGCCACAGGCTGTGCCTAAAAGGAGATTCTAAAGTGATTCTTGTCGACAAACATACAAAAGTAATCGTCCAGGGCATAACTGGCAAAATGGGCGCAGCCCACACTAAGCGCATGATCGAGTACGGCACCAATATTGTTGGCGGCGTAACGCCTGGTAAGGGCGGCGAGAAAATGCACGGCGCCCCTGTATTCGACACTGTCAAACAAGCAGTTGAAGCTACAGAAGCCACTTGCTCAGTAATATTTGTGCCACCGTACCTGGCTCTTGATGCCGGTTGCGAAGCCCTTGATGCCGGAATTAGCCTCTTGGTTCTCATTACCGAAGGCATTCCACCGCTAGACACTGCCAAATTGGTAGCCCAAGTGAAAGCCAAAGGCGCCAAGCTAATTGGTCCAAATTGCCCTGGTATCATCACCCCAGGTCAATCACTAATCGGTATTCTTCCTGGCTCCATTTTCAAATCAGGACCAGTAGGCATGGTGAGCAAGAGCGGTACTCTAACCTATGAAATCGCTTTGGCATTAACTGAAAGTGGCCTTGGTCAATCGACTTGTGTAGGCACCGGTGGCGACCCTATTAAAGGTGTTGACTATCAAGAATGCCTCACCATGTTTGAAAACGATCCAGCCACCGAAGTGATTGTTATGATCGGTGAAATCGGCGGTAACGCTGAAGAAGAAGCCGCTGCCTTCATCAAGAAGTCAATCAAGAAGCCAGTAATTGGTTTCATTGCTGGACAAACTGCCCCTCCTGGAAAACGCATGGGCCACGCTGGCGCCATCATTTCTGGTGGCAAAGGCACAGCCGAATCTAAGCTAGAAGCTTTCAAAGCTAATGGTGTAAGAGTGGCTATGACCCCAGCAGAAGTAGCTAAGCAAGTAGCAGAAGCTCTCAAGCAACCGGCTAAAGCTTAAGTTCTAAAAACTAAATCGAGAGAGGAGAGATCAATTGGTCTCTCCTCTTTTTTTGCTAACTTGTCTGCTTGTCAGTTCCCCTTGAGCAGCCCAGTCAGGTAGTGGAATAACTCATCCCAACTGGCTGGCTGACTGCGAAAAGCAATGTAGCCATCAGGACGAATTAAATAGAGGCACTCTGAACTGGCACCATAAAGATTGTGCAATTCCCGCTCAGCATCAAGCAATAGAGACTTAAACTTCGGCATGCTCGGCGTTTTTGCTAGAGCTGGCACAATTACATGAACGTCGATTAGGACTTTGTAGTGCTCTTCTATATTTTTCTCAATGGCACTGAACTGCTGGTAGCCCGGTTCTGAATTAACAAAGCCATCAAAGAGCAATAACTGAAACTTAGTGGAAGCCATTTGCAGAGCCAGCCTTGTACTCTTGCCATTGGTGGTTTGACACGGCCCATCAACGACCCGGTCACCTGCCACAGGCCCGCGCGTAAACTCCATCCACGACTTAAAACCAGGGCGTTCTCCCACTTCGCCATGGCCACTAAAGCGCAAAATTCCGCTGTCCACGGCTTTGAGGGCTCGCTCAAGGGGGCGATGAGCCTCGGCGGAAAGCGAACTTTGACGATAGCTAATACCAGTTAAACTGCCAGCTCTAAGTATGCGCTGCTGCACCACTTCTTGCGCTGACAAAAACGACATCATCCGATCACGCACATTCTTAGCCAAAGGGTTACGCAGAGTAACAGCTTTAGTGGCCATATCAGTGCCTTTCAAAACAGCCTGACCAACGGTATGACGCTCTTCGTGATAAGTATCAAGCAAGCGCTCACTATCGGCGGCCAGGTCATTTAAAGCCAGGTGCAATTTCCATGACAAGTTCATAGCATCCTGCATACCGGTGTTCATACCAACTCCACCCACAGGGCTGTGGATATGAGCGGCGTCACCAGCTAGAAATACTCGGCCCTGGCGATAAGAAGTGACACAACGCCGGTTGATTTTGAACCAGCTCAGCCAATGGGGATCCGAAATTGTCAGAGGTTTTTGCTCAGGACTATCTAGTTGTTGATTAAGGCGAGCCTTAACTAGCTCAACCACTTCTTCAAACTTGAGCTCATTAGCGGCATCAACATTAGAGTCAGGCATCATATCGAAAATTAGCCTGTAGCGGCCCCCACCAAAGGGAAAGAAAGTGACCAACCCGCTTTCCGAAAAGTAAATATAGGCCTCATCTTCGAGCATAGATATCTGAATGCCGGTGTCAACAGCTACATCAGCAGCACCAAAAACTTCGTCGTAAGAAGCCCCTTCAAAAGTCAAACCAAGGCCATGGCGAGCAGCACTGTGGGCGCCGTCGCAGCCAACCATATAGCGACATTTAACAATCTCAGGCTCGCTCTGACCTTCACATTTGAGGGTTGCGACTACCTCTTCACCATTCTGGCTAAGGCTGACCAACTCTTTGCTGCGTTCAATTTTTACCCCGCTACCAGCAAGATTATCAGCCAGAATCTCTTCGGTTTTACTCTGGGGAATAGCCAAAATAAATTTATAGAATGACTCAATTTCATCAGTGTTGAGATGAACAATGCGTTTGTTTTGACTGTAGATATTGCTACCGCGAATGGGCATGCCATGAGCAAGGAAAGGCTCAACCAGAGACATATTTTCAAACATTTCTAAGTTACGGGCGTGCACCACAATGGCTTTTGAAATTGTGGTGGCAGCATCAGCCTTGTCGATTATGCGGAAGTTAACACCGCGCCGGCGCAAGTCATTGGCTAGAGTAAGCCCGGTGGGACCCGCACCAACAATCAAGACATCAACTATATCTGCCACTGGAGCCCCCAAGAAAGAATTGCCAGTATTTTACAGCAGTTGCCGAAGCAATTCCTCGTGGTTGATCACAGGAAGGGTTGCCACATGGCAGCAGGTAACATACGATAGATTGGTAAGAGTCTATTTGTAAGGTCTTAACCATGGCATCCGACGATACTGAAAAGCCTCACCGCCCTATGCGTGCCCTTGTGCTGCCCGGCGGCGGCGGCAGAGGAGCTTATCAAGTTGGTGTTACCAAGGCCTTCAAAGAAGCCGGAATAGAATTCGATCTCGCCTTTGGCACAAGCATCGGCGGCATCAATGCCAGCCTTTATGCTCAGGGCAATCAAACTCGTCTAGAAGAGCTGTGGTGTTCAATACGTAGCAAAGATGTATTCAGCCTGCCCTCAGCTCACCAGATCGGCCGCCTGGTGCTCGGACACAAACTTGGTCTGCTTGATACTTCCCCCTTAGAAGAACTCTTACGGCGCGAACTAAATTTGCAAAAGTTGAAATCGAGCACGACAAAAGTAGGCTGGTGTACCACTGATTTGTGCAGCCTAGAAACAAGGCTAATTACTATTGATGACATTATGTCTACCAATGAGCTAATCGACGTCTTAATGGCGACATCAGCTCTGCCTATGGCTTTTCCACCAAGGCACATACATGGCCAAGGCCTCTGGATTGACGGCGGCCTAGTGCGCAATACGCCAATGGAAACGGCAATACATCTTGGTGCTGATGAAGTCTACATGGTGCTCTTGCATCCAGAGCGCATCAACGTTTGCCCAGTCAATATGTTTGAAGTATTGGTGCGCTGCCTCGATATCGTCTTAGATGCTTCTGCCCGCAAAGAAGTGCAAGCGGCAGAACTCTACAACCGCCTGATTGACGCCAATTCAGTCGAATCAAGAGGGCGCAAGAAAGTAAAAATTAGAGTGTTCCAGCCCAAGCACGGCGTCAATGTCACCTTGCTAGAGATTGACCCCGAGCGCTCACGCCGCCTCATAAGACAAGGCTACGACGACGCTCGCGAGCAACTAGCCCAGATATTCAGAGAAGAAGCAGAAGTTAAAGCCCTTTCTAACTAGTACTTTTCTAACTAGTACTTGAAGCCGTCTTTGCGCAAGTGAGTCATTGGTTCATCTTGACCGTTGAGCAGCTCACCATCGATTACTTCACCAACCACTAACACATGATCTCCAACTTCAGTGACTGATTGCACTTTCAAGTCGATGTAAGAGACAGCCTCAGCGAAGACCGGGCCGGCAGATGTTGAACTTTGAAGAGATTCTTTGAGAGCAAGACCATCAAACTTCTCGTCATTATGGGGCTTGGCAAAAGCTTTAAAAATATCCATATTGCGGTTTGAGAGAACATTGATAGTAAACCTATCACCAACGTTCATGGCCCTAAGAATATCGCGCTGCTTATTAATTGATACCACCAGCGATGGCGGATCAAAACCAGCTTGAGTAATCCAAGTAGCGAGCATGCCGTCTTTCTTACCAGCGACATCAACAGTGACGATGTAGACACCACTGGCCAAGCGACCAATTGCGGGTCCGATTTTCTCTTTCGATGGTGCTGCCGAACTCATAAGAAACCTCCTGATTTGGAACTAGAATTTATAACTTTCGGCCTATTTTGGCCAAAGGCGCTTCTGCTGTGGTAGCACCTGCAGTTGGCAGTCCCAAATTACCTGAGGGCGGTTTCGGAACTACTAGCTTACGCTTAGCTTTGTAAGTGAAGAACTGCATGATTACTTCGGCTAGCTTGGCAGGGTCATGATGACTGGCAGCTTCCTCACTCACTAACATCTTGCGAAAAGGCATGACTCCTAATTCTTTCAAACGCTCTGGGTCAAAGCGCACAGGCTTAGAACCAGAAGGCAGAACAGGGGCGGCCTTACCGTAGTCGTTGACCAACACACCCTGCATCAGGCGGCCAGCAGCCCCAGCAGCTGTCTTCGAATGGCTGAGAAGCACTTCTACGTGGTCACCCACTGAATAATCAGTAGTTTCACCGGGCTGAGTCATGACATTGCAGACATAGATTTTCTTTGCCCTCGAATCGCGCACAGCCTCAGCGATTCCAGGCACAATCAAATTAGGTACAACCGAGGTATAAAGGCTACCGGGGCCAAGCACAATTAACTCAGCTTCCATAATTGCGGCCACAGCCTCAGGGACGGCAACCGGTTCAGCCGGCTCGCTGAACAAACGCTTGATACGCTTATTAGGAGAAGCTGCCCCTTCTTCCGTTATGCGTGACTCGCCTTTCACAATGCTGCCATCTTCAAATTCGGCCATTAAAGTCAAGCTGTCAAGAGTGGAGGGTAAGACCTGACCACAGCTGTTGAGTACGCGGCTAGCTGTGCGTACAGCCTGGATCATATCGCCGTGAGTTACAGCACAAACAGCCGTAATGAATAAATTACCAAAGCTGTGACCTTCAAGCCCTTCGCCCGAATCAAAGCGATATCTGAACAATTCGGTAACCAGCTTATCTTCATCAGCCAATGCCGTAATGCAGTTGCGAATATCGCCAGGAGGAAGCACTCCAAGTTCTTCTCGCAAGCGCCCCGAGCTACCACCATCATCACCAACAGTGACAATGGCAGTAATATTGTAGGTGTGTTTCTTCAAACCACGAAGCAAATTCGACAGCCCAGTACCACCGCCAATGACCACGACCTTGGGGCCGCGGCCGAACTTACGGGCTCGATAGAGCATATCGGGTATAGATTCGCGCTCGGGCAAATAAGCACCGAGCACGAGCTGGGTGATGCGCACAATTGAAACAAAAACAGCCACAGAACCCGCTGTAATCAAAATAATGGCATTGAGCTGCTTGTGCATAACCGATGCTAATTCAGCAACAACGGCGCGAATATCTTTCAAAGCCCAAATGATCAAGCGAAACATCTTGTCGACAGGGTGAACATCGAGCAACGTCAACACACCAAATACAATGGCAATGATAGCCAAAACAACAATTCCAAGGTAGCGCTTCAGACCTGGTAGCATCCAGCTTTGAAAGCGATAGTCTAGAGATTTCTTTGGCTTCTTCGGCATCTAGCTCCCTTCTTGAAGGGCTAGCGACTCTGCGCTCTGACAGGTACTTGTGATTTGATCAAGCTCGCGGTGCGATAGAGATACTTTATAGTGAGGATAACTATCTTTGAGAAACTTAGCCACTTCCTCCGCCACAGCCACAGAGCGGTGCTGGCCACCAGTGCATCCTAAAGCAATAGTAAAACTATCAATATTAGCTTGATTAAGAAACATCGCCGGTATCACATGTGACACCATTGCTTTGAGGTTGCCCATAAATTCTTGGGCCGAGCTTTGCTCCATAACATAGTCTTTGACAGGCTGATCGCGACCAGTTAGCGGCCGCAGCTCTTCCACCCAGAAGGGATTCTTTAAAAAGCGCACGTCCATAACCACATTGGCTTGGGGTGCATCACCCTTTTTAAAGCCGAAAGATAGGACGTTAACTGTGTGATTTACTTCTGTTTTCTTGTTAGCGTTCATTTTAGTAGTTTCTTTTGACTGCTCTCTAGCTTTATGCTTTCAAAAGTAGGTAAGGTCTGCGTGAATTCGGCTATTTTAGCCTTGTGCAGTATCACATTATCCGCCACTGCCGAGCAAGCGGCAAATTGATAAGTCCCAAGATTAGCGGAAAAAATAGCGAAACCGCAAAAGCGGCAGGTCAAAGGCTGACCGTGATCATCAAAGGCCGGCTTCAAGTCTAAATCAGGAAATTCTTTATTTAGGCATTGGATATATTTTGACCTGTTCTGCCGCAAAGCCACTCGAGCAGTTAAGCGGGTGAGGTGTCTTAAACCGCCGATATTCTCGCGCAGGCTCCAGAACATTACTTAAAGCGCTACTGGCTGATTGGTTGTTTGGGTTAGAGAAATAGTGTGTGCCTCTCTCTCCAGCTCTACTTCTCTTTCAAGCTCTGCTACATCGCCTTCACGGAAACCAGCCTTGGTCATCTCTAAGTCGGCCTTCAACTGCGACACGGCCCGATCTATGAACAATTCGCCATCGAGGTGATCAATTTCATGCTGAATTGCTCGGGAGAGCAAATTGCCATCGGCAGTCAACTTAAGAGTCTGACCTTTGAGATTCTGGAACTTGACCACAACTTTAGAGGCTCTCTTGACCTCAAAAAAGACATCTGGGAAACTGAGACAGCCTTCTTGGCCGGTCATTTCACCATCTCTTTCGATAATTTCAGGATTGATAAAAACGATTGGTCTTGGGGTCTCATCTTCGCCGCTGACGTCAATCACCATCATGCGCTTAGAAACGCCCACCTGAGGAGCAGCCAAGCCTACTCCATCGTTCTCATACATAGTGTCGAGCATGTCTTGAGCTAGTTTTCGCACCGAAGAATCAAAAATTGTGATCTTTTTGGCCTTAGCCTTGAGCACTGCATCAGGGTAGTATCTAATCTTCAGTAATGACATGATTGCTGCCTCTTACGAAAGCCGGCCTCCATTGCCGAATTTCTATTATGTACTAAATCTCTCACACCCGGTTGCGCGGGGCTCTTAGCCGATATTATCACACCACCGCTTAGTTTTTGTAGACTATTTCGATGCCTATAACACCACTCGACACATATTTCACCAAAATGGGGCCACGTAAAAGGCCTGCCAGATTAGGCATCCACCTGCTGATACTTCTTTTAACTTCTGGCCAGCTCCCCACCGTCGCGGCTCTGGCCCAAGGGGATTGGGGCTATGAGGACAAAAGCGCATTGAGCCCTGCAAAGGTCACCCCTCAGGCCACAGAGAGTAATGCGGCGGCCAACAAAGTGAAACTACCGGCAAAAGCTGCCCCAGCCAAGTCTGCAGTCTTAAAAAAAGCTCAGGTTGAACCAAGTGAACCACGTGAACCAATAGTTGCCATCGATGACACACGCTCTTGGCTTGAAATCTTTGCACTCTGCGCCTCAAGCAACATTGATGACGACCGCAAAGAAGTACTCAATTTAGCTACGCTTTCCAGCGATCAAAAGATCCGCCTGACAAAGCTAATTACCAGCAAATTGGCGGCACCGGTCAATAATTTTGTCGGTGTCGCCCCGTTGTGGAAAGCGCTACGACCAAGAGTGCTACAAGAGCTAGACGTCAAAGAAAGCTACCGCTTGCTATTTCGCGCCTTAATTCGCCACTATTTAAGCAAAAACAAAGAAACTTCGGCCGACATAGAACTCTTACAAGACCTCCTAGGTGCTGTGCGTATTGTTGATTTGGGACCACCAGTGCTAACCGAAGATGCCGTCAACGCCTACTCAGATATGACTTGCTTTCTTTATCAGAAGCGAAAGCCAGACCGTTCGGTAGACGGTGACGACAATCGCCAAACCTTTGCTTTAGTGATTAAAGATCGCTTTGTCAGAGCCCCTAATCTAGCCGCCAAAACCGCCATGACCAACTTTGATCTGACCTGGGCCTGCTTCCGCTGTCGCTTCTTAGACGTCACGACTGAACAGCAAGAAAAACTCAGTGCCTTGATGGCTTCGGGTGACAGTAAGAGCAGTGCGCAGCTAAAGGCCGAGCTGGTCAGCCCCACTATGCTAAAGATCTTTGCTCTTGGGCCTTGGGGCGAAAAAGCAAAAGAAGTCAAAGCGATTAAGGAAGAACAGGCAAAGGCAGAAAAATTGGAAATTAAATAGGTAATCGCCAAGAATCGATGGCCTGTACTATCGATGCTACAAGCTTGGGCAACCAGCCGTAAACAACTGATACACAAGCCAGAAGCCAGAGAATGATTGTATTTTGAATCGGCCGATCTTTGAGCAAGACCTCTTCTGGAGTACCAGTATTGTTATCCCGTACCGAAAGTACTTGATAGCGCAAGATTCCATAGAGCACCATTGGTAATGTCACCATCATCCACTGGCCATACTGAGACTGAAAGCTATAGAAAGCATAAGCCGTGATAAGACTTGGCACAATAGCCGCTTCCATACGGTCTAGCAGCTCGATAGAATACTTTCCTAGAACTTGGCGATGACTACTGGCTTGATCTCCTAGGCTTCTAATTTCTTGTCGCCTTTTTTCTAAGGCAAGGAACAACGCACCAAGCGAGGTGCAGAGTAAGAACCAGGCAGATAGAGGCACATGGGCTGCAGCGCCACCGGCCAAAGCACGCAAGACAAAACCAGCGGCAATACAAAAGACGTCAAGTATGATGCGCTGCTTTAGCTTCAAAATATATGCAGCTTGCAGCAGCAAATAGGCAAGCAAGACAAGACTAAGAGCCGGCCTTGTTAAATACGCAATGACAAAGCTGGCAAGCAGGCTAAAAGAAGCAACGATAGAAGCAGTTTTGACCGTAACTAAATTAGCGGCAATAGGGCGTTTACACTTTGTTGGATGCTTGCGATCTGCTTCGACGTCAATAATGTCGTTAACGACATAAACAGAGCCAGAAATCAAACATAGTGCCACGACACACATTGAAGCATGCAGAAGAGCATCACCATCGAGCATACGCCCAGCAAATAGAATCGGGGCAAAAGCAATTAAATTCTTAGTCCACTGTCTAGGTCTCAGCAACTTTATTAAGATCGCTAAATTAAGAGGAGCAGCCCCAGTGGCCTGACTTGAATTCATAGTTATATTATGCCCAAACGCCCTACAACCAGTTCACTTCTACACTTCTTCACTTCAGTTGTAAGCCTAGGCCTGAAATCGCAATAAATACCTGCTCGGCTCGGGCGGCAAACTTCTGGTTAGCAACCCCGAGCAAGTCACGATAGCTGCGGGCCAAATTATTATCGGGCACAATACCCGAACCAACCTCATTGGTGACGACAATAAATACTAAATCGTCACGCTCATGTATAGCCGTCAAAAGCTCTTCCACTTCGCTCAAAATATTCTCTTCTAGTTCTTTGCGCACGCCACTGCTTTCAATTGTGTAGGGAATTGAAAGCAAAAGATTTGAGACAAAAAGCGACAGACAATCAATCAAACAAAGTGCCTTAGGTGCATTGACTTCGAGCTTCTTAATGGCTTTTGCCAAAAGCAATGGCTCCTCCACTGTCTGCCAATCAGGAGAGCGCCTCTCTACATGCATCTCTATTCGTTCAACCACTTCGCCGTCAGAGGCGACCTTGCCCATGGTTGCAAAGTAGACAACCGGCAATTCACTTTTATTTGCCATGCACTCCGCTAGATAAGACTTACCGGAACGGGCACCGCCAGTAATGAGTGTTAGTTTGGCCAGATTTTGCATTGCTATGTACCTTCCAAGCTGTTGCCATAAGCGGCTAAAACCCTTAAGCTATCACAATCATTCAATAATTATGCCACTACTTGCAATACCTGTATAAAAGTGACAGAAGATAGCAAATATCACGATTTTCGCAGACACACAGCCAATCTGGAAAAGTCAAAGGCTAAGGCCGATGATCACCAGAATGAGACTGCCGATAGTATATCAAAACAGACCCTCAAGCTATACAAATCGTTTATGCAGTCTTACGTCAAACGCATAAACGACGCCACATTCAATGTCACCATTGGAGGTGTGCGGATCGGCTCGGCCAAGTACACAAGGCTGGCTCAAATTAACCTTAAAACTAAAGTAATTACCTTTTCTCGATTTGCCATAGAAAACGTACCAGAACGGGGTCGTCGTTACTTAGTTCTGCATGAGCTAGCGCATGTTCATGAAGCCAGTCACAACCAGCATTTCTGGAACTTAGTCAGCAGACACGAGCCTGACTACAAAGATATCGGCATCGACTTAGACCGGGCTTTCAAGAAAAATGTACTGTCTCACGAACGCCTGATTCGCCGCCGCAATAAAAGCGACGAGAAAAATAGAGAAGGCAATTCAATTTACCAAAATGATAATTTTATTTGGACACCTGATCACGGCTACGTCGCAACAGGCAGCCAACAGTTCGGCCTTCACAAAGATCCGGTTGAAAATTTCCTCAAAGGCGTCGATAACCGCTTTGCTGATGAAGCGTTTAGGGCCTATGTTGACTTAAAATTTGAAGAGGACGGTGCCCTGTATCTAGATCAAGACCTAAGCCTAGACACTGACATTGATATAGAGCAAGAAGTGACAAGGCCTGTCGATTCAGAAGCTGACAACGTCGACGAGCAGCAGTGCCACTTCTTTGAAGAAGATGATTACGACAACGATTACAGCACCTACGGCACCATCAGTGGTGGCGACTGTTTAGTTTAACTTAGCCATTTCGCTACATATTTTGCCACGCACAGTTTCAAAGAGGATAATTAATTATCAGTTAGAGGCTGCAAACCCAGCATTATTGGCAAGCGCGCTAAAATATTCCAGTTACTACATATATACAAGAAAAGTGAATCAATGAGCGAGCGCAGGGTGGTTATTACTGGGCTGGGGATGGTAACTCCAGTAGGAATCGGCAAAGACGAATGTTGGGAAGCCCTACTCGCTGGCAAATCTGGCGTCGCACCGCTTACTCTCTTTGACCCCAGTACTGTGGCCCTGGAAATCAAGATCGCTGCTGAAGTTAAAGACTTCAATATCCAAGACTTTTTTCCAGACAAGCGCAAGGTCGGTTCTATGCTCAAAGAGATGGACCGCGTCACCCTGTTCGCCATGGCAGCAGCAAAATTAGCACTTGAAGACGCTAGTCTTGATGTCAGAGCCAATAACCCTGAGCGTGTGGCTACTTTCTTGGGAACTGGGGTTGGTGGTCTGATAACAACCACCGCTGACCACATCAAGTTACTTGAAGGTGGCGCAAGGAAGCTTGGCTTGCGCTCAGTCATTCGTCTAATGCCAAACGCGCCCTCCGGGCAAGTTGCCATCGAATACGGTGCCAAAGGACGAGCCAAAGCCGATTCGACAGCATGCGCTAGCGGCCTAGATTCTCTATTTGACGCCTTTATGTATATCAAAGACAACCGGGCCGATGCTGTTATTTCTGGCGGTTGCGAAGCTGCCATAAATGCCTTCAGCATGGCTTCTTTTGGCAATATGATGGCTCTGTCGAAGCGAAACGACGACCCCGAAGGAGCCAGTCGCCCGTTTTCTAAAGACCGAGATGGCTTTGTTATTGGCGAAGGCGCTATAGTACTGATTTTAGAAGAGCTAGAACACGCAACTAAACGCGGTGCCAGAATCTACGCCGAGATAGTCGGTGGTGGTGCTACTTGTGATGCCTACCACATAGTTGCCCCCCATGAAACAGGCGAAGGAGCGGCAGCGGCCATGCGAGAAGCAATGCGCGACGCCAAGATTGAACCATCAGACATTGACTACATCAACGCCCATGGCACATCCACCCCGCTCAACGATGAGCGTGAAACAATGGCGATCAAACAAGTCTTGGGCGAACACGCCTACAAAATTCCGATTTCAAGCACAAAATCAATGGTCGGGCACTTGCTAGGCGGTGCTGGTGCTATCGGTACTGCAGTGGCAGCACTAAGCATTTACAACCAAAAAGTACATCCGACCATCAATCTCAATAGCCCAGATCCATTATGCGATCTAGACTATGTGCCACATAAATGCCGAGATGCCAAAATAAAATATGCCATGGTCGAGGCTCTCGGCTTTGGCGGCCACAATACTGTTCTAATTTTAAAAGCCTACACAGCCTGATTAATTGGAGTCTGCCGCTTTTTCGGTGGACCCGGAAGAACGGTTCGCGACTGAACTAACTGCGGATCAACATTTGATTGAGCTGCGCTAGACTGAGCTACAACAGTTTGTGGGACACCACCATTGGCGGCTTCTCCATCATAATCATCATCGTCGTTGTTAGCTAAATTGGCGCCACTGTTGTTGGTCGCACTACCAGTGCTGCCTTGCTCTAACACGTCAGCTTCAGTACGCTCCTCGCCCTCTGTCACCTTTCCACGACCACTGCCACCCTCACTGGCGGTAGCAGCCAAGGCGGAGAACATTTGCTTAGTATCAGAAGAGGATCTCGTGCCTGTGACAGTCTGATTTATACCTAGGGTACCAGCAGCATTGCCATAGGCACTCAAACTATTGCTTCGCCCATTTGCACCAGAATTCAAGAGCGACATTGGACTATTTAATGACATAGCTGGAGCAATTACAAAGGCGTCTCTTGCTGGCTTCTCAAAGCGTGTAGCATCAGGGCGCACCACCCCTGATGCCCTCAAATTAAGCTGTTGAGAGGTCATATAGACCAAATTGCTCAGCTCCGCTGGTGGAGTCTCAGCGCCTTTACCAATGAAATGATCAGCGCCGTAGGCAGCCATCAAGAATCTCTTGTGCTCATAATCAGGATCACTAAGCTTGAGACCAAAGGCACCAATTTCAGGTTTCGGAGCACCTTCTTTGTTAAGAGCAACCGAACGAATGATCGGAGAAAGAGAAAGATTGGAAACACCATTAGTAGTGGCACGCTGGCGCATCTCATAAGAAAAAGCATGACGCACTATAGCTTGACCAGTAGTGTTAAAAGTAACATCAGGTTTGCTGGCAACAGCCTGGGCGCTGACAGCAATAACGTCGTTCTCATCCTTGTTATCAAGCCTTGCTTCAGGTTTTGCGTCAATTTTTGCTTCTACCGTCGCTTCAGCTTTAGCATTATCTTCAACACTCGGTTGAGTTTTGGCATCAGGTGAGAAATTCTCTTGGTCAGCTTCTCTGTTGGCATCGCGTACATCGAGCATACGCCCGCTTACAGCCATGGTACCAAGACCAAGAGTCATAGTCGCTCCACTTACGGCACGAACTACATTAGGGTTGAATATGGCAGCTCTATTTGCTGCAAAAATCTCGTCTCCAGCCGAAAGTGTTCGCATCATACGGCCAGCTTCACCGCCCCCGCCAATCAACGGTACCATCTGGCCACGAACAGTAAAGAAGTCTTGGAATGTAGTTCTAAATCCGTCTGATGTCAGTCCGGCAAAAAGGAGCTTGCCTGCGGCAACAGCATCACCGTTGGCAGCCAACTTGATCAGTGACTTGCTATAAGCAGCAACTTCTAGCTGATTGGCAGCCACCACTAGGTTAGCCTGCGCTTTCTCAAGCTGAAGTGTGATTTTTGCTGTGGTTTCACCGCCCAAGTAACGCAGAGTTTGAATCTCGGCAGCGGTCTGTCGAATTAGCTCTCTTTGCACTGTGGAGCTAGTAGAAACTCCAACTTGGCTCATTAGATTTTCAACACGAGGCAGACGTTTCTCAATAATACTTTGAGCCAAAAGACCCGCATCGCTGACCGACTCGGCAATAACTTTATGGCTCTGCTTAAGGGTATTCAACTCAGCAACGGCTTGACTGCTCGGCACTTTAATTCCCTGCAGCTCGCGCTCTATAACTACCAATTGCTGATCCATTTGCTTGAGAGCAATAGACCTTTCGGACCGTACAGTCAGATTTTCAGCAGCCTTTGTATAATCAGCCACGGCTTGCTTAAGCTGTACATTATTGCTCAATGAAACTTCTTTCGTCACAGCCTGCTCAAGGCCTTGGGCCGCTTTGACAGCTACTGGGGCATGGGCCTCAATCTTGACTGTGGCTTGCTCAAGAGCACGTACTTCCAAATTTAGCTTGAGGTTATTGACACCGGTCTTGAGTTCATCAAGAACCTGCCGACCTTCTATCGACTTGCTCAAAGAACTTTGCAAGCGCGGATCATCAATTTCACTGCTGAGTTTTTTCAATGCACTTGCTTGTTGCTCAAAAGTAGTGGCAGCCTTAACTTCAGCAGCAGCTCTTTCAACATTGGCCAAGCGCTGAGTAACAACAGCGTCGCCACGCAAGGGCGAATTATCAACTATACGAGCCGTGACACCGACCATCTTGTCGGTTTCTCGAACAATTGCTTGAGTACTATTGTCAAAAGCACGCAATCCTTGCGCTTCAACAGCGGCTCGATCAAGAGCTGCAACAGACTGCTTCAATTCCCGGTAGGCAATTGCTTTTTCACCAGTGAAGAGCGCCGGCCCGCCAAGTTCATCAATTTTCGCCAACGATTCTTTGATGCGAGTGACAGCCTGAACGTCATCAACAGCGTTGGTAAGATTTTTAGACTGCCTAGAAATAAAGTCTAAATTCTCAGAAATTTTAGCTTCAACAGTCGTCACTGGTTTTACACCAAGATTTACTCGGGCATTGTCAGCTACTCGCAGGTCATCTGCTATACCGCTAGAAAGCTTCTCGGCCTGAGTGCCAATTTTGCTAGCCTCACGTTCTATGGCTCCTACTGAGGCCTCCACTCTTTGCACACGACTAACCGCAGCCGAGCCTTTCTCTAGCTCTGACACCGTAGTTTTTAGTTCTCGCGCGAGATTGCGTGCACCACTAGCTTCAATTACTTCAATGCGGTTGCGCACAGAACTCATGGCTAAATCAGGATTGGCACCAGACTTAATGGCCTTTAGATCGTCTGCTAGCTGCTTCAACTCAGTGGCGACATTAGGAAGCTTAACTTCAGCTGCAAATGTCGAAGCTAGATTGTCTACTTGCGAAGCAATGACAGTAGTGCGCTCACCAAATTTGGCAACAGTTTCAATGCGCTCTAATGCCAAGGCAGAAGACTCTACCTTGATTGCAGAATTGCCTATAATTGTAGTGGAGCCTTTCATATCCTCAAGCAACCGAGCGGCCCTAGGATTTTCCACAAAGAATTGATGATATTCGGGGCGCTCAAATTGTTTAACGAGTTGTTGTATTTCTCTTGCTTTAGAAACCGGCTGCGCAGACGACTCGAGAACTTCGTCAATTTGGCGAACCGTGCCATTAAGTCTTTCGACTACCGCGCTATTTTTTGCGCTAGGTGCTGTCTCTCGCAATAGTTGGGCGAAGTCACCGCTCTGACGACGCAGGTTGATACCCGAATCTTCCATGATCTTCAGGCTGCGCTCAATTTGACCGATGCCAACGCGCTGAGCTTCAGCTGTGGCGATAGAGTTAACGGCTTGTCTTGCTTCCAGTATATTTCTGCCAGCCGGTGATTCGAGGACTTCTCTACCTAGATTTTGCTCAACTGAGCGCATGGCTCTAGTTAAATCATCAACTACTTGAGGACTTGCACCTTTTTCAACAATAGTTTTTAGGCTGCGTTCAACGGTTTGCAGCGAACTGGCGACTTCATCGCCAATTTTCACACCGCTTTCAGTCAGCTTACTGCCTAAACCTTCAACTTTAGCCAAGGCTTGCTCAGCGGCAATCTGGGTAACTGGACCTTTACGTGCCAAGTCATCGCTCAAATTAGCAGTAATTTCTTGCGCGCGGAAAGCCGTAGTGCCATTCGGTAGAGCTACTCGCTCTAGTGAAACAGCTGCCTCTCTTAACGAAGTGCTTGTTCCTTTTATATCTTGCAAAAGCTGGGCAGCTTTTGGATTCTCTGCAAAGAAATTAGCAAATTCCGGCCGCTCTAGCTGCTTAATGACAGCTTCTACTTCTCTAACTGTAGTTTGGCTAGAGAGCTTAGGTCCATTCTCAAGAATGTCATCAAGCTTTTTAACATTTGCTGTCAGAGTTTCGCCGACAGTGCCGCGGCCGTTAGCAAGGCCACTCTGCTCAACCACTTCAGCTAGCTGGCGCGACTGACTGCGTATTACAAGGCTTTCACGCTCAACTATCCGAGTAGCAACTTCAGCATCTAGTTTGACAGAGGGGCTCTCAACTCTAATTACTGGAGCATCTGCCACTGGCTTCACCGCTGGGGCATCTGCCTTAACTACTGGGGTATGTGCAACTTCGCCCACTGGCTTAACTACTGGTGTCTCAGCTACTGGCTTAACCGCCGGGGCATCTACCTTAACTACTGGGGTAT
>JAGOSY010000006.1:232776-261005 GCA_018062085.1 bacterium
GGCTTCACCGCTGGGGCATCTGCCTTAACTACTGGGGTATGCGCAACTTCGCCCACTGGCTTAACTACTGGTGTCTCAGCTACTGGCTTAACCGCCGGGGCATCTACCTTAACTACTGGGGTATGTGCAACTTCGCCCACTGGCTTAACTGTTACTTTTGCTGCAGTAGAGCGCTCGGCACTAGCAAAAACACGACCGTTACCAAAGTCTATACGTGCGGCCAGTGACTCGCTAGAGGGGCTGAAAATCGATCTTAGAGTTTCACCAACTGGCTTAACGGTCGAAAGAATCGTGCCCGGTTTGACAGTAGTTTCGGCTACCCTAGGCACCAATCCTTCTGGTATACGCCTAGTTCCGGCCAAAATAGCATCATCTATAGACTCTTTACCAGCTGACTTTAAAACAGCCCCAACATCCCGAACCAGGGTTTGCGCTACTGCGGTGCTTCTAAATGCTTGGTTAGCTCCCAACAGAGATTCGGTACGAGCCCCGACTTTGCCCACGGTATTGGCACCACCCAGTCCGGCAGTACCAACGGTGAAGGCCAGAGCGCCAGTAAGGTGGGCAATGCCTAAAACATCACCACTTTTTACCGTCTGATAAGCCTTTACAGTCTGGTCCTTGAGTCCTGAAGCTGTGCGCACCGGGTCTTTGACCACATCATATAGATTTAGGGCAATGTTCGAAACAGCTCCACCCTTGCTCGAGTCATGCCGAGTGACAATAGCAGCAGTGCTAATACCAGCATCAACGGCACCGGTTGTGAAGGCTCCAGCTGTTTCTAAGAGACTAGGGGTTTTAGTTTTAACCTCAACACGCTTAGTCGGATTTGCCATGATCGAGTCGAGTAATGGATTTGCAGCAGCAACCATGGAGGGCTTTTTAGAGTCCTCGGGCTTATCACTGCTGGCTGGTGAAATTTGGGGCATCGACTTGACTTAAAAACCTATGCTCAACTTGCGCCTATGGTTCTATACCGGTTGCCAAGAATTTAGACAAATTTCTCATCTTTAAGGTCGCTATTCGATGGGGGAACCACGATAAAAGCCAAAAAAGTCGGCAATAGTGGTAATTTGTTTCTACTTTCAGCGTTTAGTTTGATCAGCAATCAAACTAATTACAACTTATATATCCCCTCAGCACCGCCGTTCTAAACGCTCTTAAGCCCTAAGAGTAGGCTGCCAAGAGGACTTCAAGGATTCCCGTTCCAAAATGTATCTGCGAGAGAGCCTGGACAACATACTAGCCAAAGATCCGGCAGCCAGAAGCCGTCTGGAGGTAATTTTGTGTTACCCAGGCTTCCATGCTCTTTTCTTTCATAAAATTGCCAACAACCTCTGGAAAAATGGCTGGCGCACCCCAGGGCGCCTAATTTCACATATCGGCAGGGTATTCACCGGAATTGAAATTCACCCAGGCGCCACTATTGGTAGAAAAGTCTTCATTGACCATGGTATGGGTGTGGTCATTGGTGAAACGGCAGTAGTAGGCGATGATTGTGTGATTTATCAAGGCGTTACCTTGGGCGCCGGGGCCGCAGCCCGCCAGGGAGCGATATCGCGCGACACCAAGCGCCACCCCACCCTGGGCAAAGGCGTGATTGTCGGCAGCGGTGCAGAAATTCAAGGCGCAATTACCGTCGGTGACAATGTCAGGGTAGCCTCTCGCTCGATTGTGCTCAAAGATGTGCCTGATAATTCTGTGGTAGTTGGAGTTCCTGGTCGGGTCATATACCGCAATGGTGAACGTGTAGCTCCAGAAAAGCCCCAAGAGGATGTACCTGACATCGAAGCCCAGGCAATCAAGTCTCTCCATAGCAAGCTTTCAGAACTTGAGGGTACTGTCAAAGATCTCAAAGGCAAGCTCAAACAGCAGAGTAAAGAGCTAGAACTATTCAAAGATAAAGTTTGCCCAGAACTAGCCCTTGACACAAGCGACCCCGCAAATTCGGGTATTAATTCTAGTGTCGACCTGAAATCAGTTGACCAAGACCCAGTCGATGTATTTTTACAAGGAGCAGGTATCTGAGAATATGAGTTAGAGACTGGGATAACGGGTAGAATAACTTTGGTTCTGAGATAAAGACGGAGAAAGGATTCGCATGGCGGTTAGCGAGCTTGAGAGAGCATTCGGTACTCTTTCCGAAGCACTGAATTTGACTGAATCGGAGATTTCCGAGGAGATCAAAATTATTGAGCAACAAATTGAAGAGTTAAAAGCAAGAACCATTGAACTTGTGGGCAAACAAGAAACACTGGCACACGATAGATCATCGATATCAGAAATGGTCAATCGATATTGTGACACTGAGGGCGGTGCGTCTTAAGCCTTGGCAGAAGATAAGCATGCCCAAACTAGAATAAGCTAGGAAATACTCTCACAATGTCAGGTTCTTGTCCCTACTGCGGCGCAAAACTCAATTACGGGATTAAGTTCTGCGTTGTCTGTGGGCGGCCAATAACCGGCCAAGACAGCAGCAAGACCAGCAAAATGGCAGGCGGCATGCGATCAGGCATACGCCCAGCCGATGTCACTCGACGCCTTGACGACCTGATGACAGTAGCTCGGTTTAAACATTCCAAGCGCACCACGACACTAGACAGCAATATGCGTTGGGTGTCGCTCAATTTCGTTTCAGTCGCACTAGGGATAGCCTTGTTCTTCTGTGCCGTCAAAATCAGCCTGGACGGTGGCTTGGTTAAGAAGAGCGATAGGGCAATCAGCCCACTGGCAGCAATTCTAACCAAGCTGGGTCTAGATGGCATCGGCAAGAAATCAGCTAGCGACGCGGTCAAACCAAACGCAGCGAAAGCAGCAAACAAGAAGTCAAAACCGAAAAAGTCGACGAACAAGAAGTCGCACTAAAATTACACTAAGATCTCACTTAAGTTATGAGTCTAATAATACCGTGCTCCAGAAGCAACGCAAATTGCTCATGGGTCCACTGTTTCTTCACCTTAGGTGAATGACGGAGACTGGCGCGAATCACTTTGTCACCGGCTCCTGTTATCTCATAGATATACTCTTTCTCAAAAAGAGGCGGCGCTTTAACGCCAAGAAGCTGGCCCTTTACAAAATCGAAATCGTCCATAACTATACGGCGGTGACTAAATGCCGACCCATTTCCACCTTAAGGCCTTCTGAAGTATGCTCAAAGAGCTGATAAGCCTTGGCATCACGCATAAGTTTCTCCACCGGATACTCGCGAGAGAAACCATAGCCACCAAAAATTTGAACTGCATCGGTAGTGACGCGCATTACCATCTCTTGAGCAAAGGCTTTAGCACAAACAGCTTCAGTAGTAGAAACTACACCTTGATCAGCAAGTTGGGCTGCTTGATAAACCAGAAGTCTTGCAGCTTCGATATCTTTCGCCATATCAGCCAGCATAAAGCTAATTGCTTGGTGCTGAGCTATAGCCACACCAAAAGTCATTCTCTCTTTGGCATATTTAAGGGCATGCTCAAGAGCACTACGTGCAACACCAACCATTCCTGCCGCAATGAGAGCATAATTGCGAGTGAGGGCTAGGCGATACATCTGCTCCCCATCGCCTTCATTTCCCAATAGCGCAGAAGCTGGCAAATAAACTTCGTCAAGACGAGCCGAACTTATGACTTGCGCTCTCCGTCCCAGCGAAGGAGCGCGTTCGCCAAAATCAATATCATCGTCAGCACCAACCAAAAAATAGCTAAAGCGCTCTTTACTGTCTAATTCACGGCCACCGTTAGTGACCTCTCGACGGTCTCCGCTCGCCGCCACAAGATACCACTGAGCGATGCCGGCGTTGACCAAAGCGGGGTGCTTTCCGCTCAAAACAAATTGCTCGCCTTCCTTACGATAGAATACCCTACCGCTTTTGATCCCACCAGACATGCCAAATCCAGCCAGACAGGCTTCGTCAATTAAGGGAGAAAGAAACTTTGATTTCTGCTCATCACTACCAAAGTCAATAACGAATTGCTGAGCAATTGAAGAAGCCTCAACACTGCCAGCGATACCACTACAACCACAGGCCAACTCTTCAGCTATTAAACAATTATCAAAGCAGCTCAGACCAAGACCATTGAGAGGCTCTGGAACAGCAGCGTTAGCCAGCCCAGTCTGCCAAAGCTTAGCGAAAATATCACCGGCAAAATCTGCCGATTGGTCGTATTTAGGAGCTTGGGCAGCAATTTCACGAGTGGCGAAATCGCGAGCCAACTTTTGGTACTCTTGCTGTTCGGGAGTCAATTTATGGCTGATCATGATTTACCTAGCTAAACTGGTGTAGAGATATATTGTAGGTCCGCTAACAATTAGCATCTTATTATCGAATTAAGCCGCCACTGCTTGGCAAGCGCCGGATCGACTAGAACCTAGCTACCTGGTACTTTGAGAGCTCTGCTAAAATAATCTTCATACCAGAGCAAGAGAGAGAGCCTTAAAGGGGCGACTTACCGCTTGACCATTGCCGGCTGGAAGGGCATCATTACACTGTCAAGTGAAAATCGAAAACGTATATATGAACGTTATAGTAGCCCCTTCAATTTTATCCGCCGACTTCTCCCGCCTAGGCGAAGAAGTTCGTCGTGCTGAAGCTGGCGGAGCCGACTGGATACACGTAGATGTTATGGATGGCCATTTTGTGCCGAACTTGACGATTGGCGCCCCTGTGGTCAAATGCCTCAAGGGTGTGACCTCTTTGCCGATCGATGTGCATTTGATGATTAGCGATCCAGACAAATATCTGTCTGATTTTGCCGAGGCTGGCGCTGACTATATCACTGTGCACCAAGAAGCTTGCCACCACTTACAGCGCACCCTCTCGCATATTCGCTCGCTTGGCAAAAAAGCAGGAGTGGCGCTCAATCCGGCAACACCAGAAGAGACACTCAAGTATGTTTTGCAAGACCTCGATTTAGTCTTGATTATGTCTGTAAATCCGGGATTTGGCGGTCAAAAATTTATTACTGAAGTCTTGCCCAAAATAGCCAATCTGAGAAAAATGTTTAACGAGGCAGGCCGACCAGATGTACACATTTCGGTCGATGGTGGTATTAATGCCGATACCGCCAAACAAGTAGTGGCTAACGGCGCCACCGCAGTTGTCGCAGGCAACTTTGTCTATGGTGCCACTGATTTAGGCAAAGCAATACAAGATTTGAAAGCCGCGGGAAGATGAGGTTGCCCCCGTCAAAGAAAAAGCAGCCCTCAAGTAGTAAGGAGAATACAATGACCGAGTCGTTGAAAATGACTAAGCGTATCCCGAGTGCACTGCCACTGACACTAGCCGTGTCAACCGTGCTATCGACTCAATTCATTTTTCCACACGCGGCGCAGGCCGCCTACGATGACCTTTTCGTTGACACATCATCTATTGGACAATCCCACCACGGAGTAGTCTCATCAGACCAATTTCTCGAACTTGGAGTACCGTCTGCGAACGGCCTAAGAATCGAAGGCGAACAAGCGATGCGTCTGGGCAAGCTAGACCGCGCCATTATGGTTTTGCAACGTTCAGTAGAACTAGCGCCAGCCGATATGGACGGTCGAATACTCTACGGTGAAGCCCTTGAGAAAAAACTGATCAAGCAAAAAGACCGCGATCCAGCTTTGTACAACTTTGTCATCAAGCAATGGCTTTTTGTTGCTAAGAACGCCGAATTTGCCGACCAAGGCATGCAGGGCTTCAATCATCTTCTAAAAGTCTGTGGCACAGTGCCGAAGAAATGGGAAAAAGAAAAGAAATTTCTAGATCGGGTGCTCATTCCTGAAGACGGAACGGCTCCAGTCAAACTGGGACGCAGAACTCAAACTTCAATGTAATTACCGAACAATTGAGCGTTTGATCAATTTGACAATATCAATGGTGCTGGCGATGGCACCCCAGACAGCAATGAGCAGTCCGATGGCAAGCCAGGCCCAAGGAGAATGCATTGTTACTAAGTGCTGCTTCATCAGCAGAAGTTCACCGACAAATTTATCGCTTTCCAAATGGATCAACACAAGAAGAAAGAAACCAATAAAAGCATTAGAAAGGCCGAACAAGAGAACCAGCCAAGACTGTCTGGACAGCACCAGTAAGGGCACAAAGCCAAGCAAAAGTAGTGAATCTGGCAACCAAATTAAGGGGCTTGTAGCTGGTATTTGAAAAGCAAGAAATATGCTCAACAACCAAAGAGCACTAGACAGCACTGTGGCAATTAATGACTTCCTTTTCGGACTCTGACTCTGACTTTTAGTCTTCGGGTCAGCCATCTAAACACTGCCCCATTGATAGAGTGGCCCGCACGGCGTCTACCACTTTGGCCATTTCAAAGGGAACATCACTCGTTTTTTTACATGACTGAACGACTTCTTGAGCAAAGCCAATCTTATCAAAATCTCCTAGGCCTCGGTCTCGATAAATTTTGTTCAAGGCATCTTTGCGCCGGCCCGTTTCAGGCAAGACAAACTCGCACTGCACAAGAGTTTGGCCAAATCTTGCTAAGTGCGCATCTAGCAAATAGAGCAGCTGCTCGTACGAATAACTATCCTCAAGCTCTACCACCGCTAGTGATACCAGTTTATCGCAGTCGCGCAACGAATCTTCAATTAGCTCAGCTGACTGCTCCGCATCTCCGTCAAGGACACAGATAATCGGTAGACGCACTGTATCTTTAATAGTGAGATAGCGACGAGCGACTTGCTTAGCCCCGCCACTGGCTATTACTTCTACACCCAATTGGTTAAACGACAGGCCGGACAAGCGAGCAAAGTGAGGTAAAACAATGGCCTCGGTCTGTCCTTCAACCAGCAGCAAAAGATTTGGTCGCAATTTACCTGCCAGTTTCTTGGCACATTCATAAACCTTGTCAGCTAGTTCTTCAGCACATAGGAGCGGTAAAGCTGCATGGCCAGCGGCTAAACCGTCGGCCTTCAGTTCGTGAAAAATCTCCTGGACTAAAAGAACACGTTCTAAATCTTCCTTTTTCTCATTCTGATTGAGACTCGCCCATTCACTAAAGCGCCAATCAATTGCCGCAAAAAAGCAAGCCTGCAACCAGGCATTAGCAGACTGCGAACGATTATTACCAAGCAGGGCAAGCAAACCGCTCATTTTCTCACTAAGCTGACCGCCCACGTTAACTGGTTGATTCTGTTGAAACTGCTGAGACCAAATGGTTAAGGCCGTTTCGCTGAAAACCCGCAAGTCATCAAGAGCAATTGCCAAACTGAGAATTTGAGAAAGGCTTGGTTCTTCAACATTCTGAGGGCCGAAAATCTGCCCAAACGTTTTTGCCAGACTCAAATAATTACTTTCAATTGAACGCAAAAGCGGCTTAGTATCAGGGTTCTTGGCACATTGCTTAGAGACAGTTTTACGCATTCTAGCGAAGCGACTGGCGGGCTCCTCAAAGGCTAGCTGCCTCAAGGCAGCAACGAAAAGTTCGTTGACGTCAGGCTTGCGAAAAACTATCTCTTCACATGTCAAACTTCGTAATTAACCCTTTCTAAACCGCTGACCAACCTATAGTCTAGTAAGTTCGCTCTTAGCAAGCAAGCAAAAGTAAAGCAGCGATGTAAAAAGAGAATTGTCGATGTCCTCTCCTGAAGACGAGCCTGAAAACTCGCCTAAAAATCAATCTCAATCAAACTCTAGCGAGTCAAACGCTGACCTATTGGTTAGTGGTTCAACTTGGGCTGCCATTTGGCATATGAGCTGGCCCATGATGGTGCAAATGTTGGTGATTTCATCAGCTAGCTTCGTTGATATTTGGGTGGCCGGCAAACTCGGTTCTGAAGTACAGGCAGCTCTCGGAATCTGCAATCAAATTTGGTTTCTCATGTTACTTATGACTGTAGCTCTGTCTTCAGGAACCATGGCCTTAATCAGCCGTTTTTGGGGAGCGCGCGACTACAAGCAAGCGGTAGAAGCGGGCCGGCAGTCTCTGATTTTTTGCGTGATATTTGGTGTGCTCTCTACACTAGCTGGCTGGGCTATGGCTAAACCCTTGCTTGCCTTGGCCGGGGCCAGCCCCCACGTGCAAGACCTTGGCTGGCAATATCTTTCTATTGACCTGCTTTCACAACTGCCGTTCACTGTGGTGTGGACAGCTCACTCAATGTTTCGTGCCATAGGCAATTCGCGAGTACCACTGCTTAACTGGTTTTTCATGGCAGTTGTAATTATAGGTCTTGATTTTTTCCTCTGTTTAGGGTGGCCGCAGCTAGGTGTAGCGGGCATCGGCTGGGCCTGGCTTGCGGGCGGATTAGTGGGCATGTCGCTCAATCTCTATCTTTTATCGAAGTCTGACCTAGCTGGCTCTCTTAACCTGTGGCCAGCAATTAAAGCGGGCTTGACCAAAGAAACAAAAGAGTGGATCTGGCGCATACTAAAGATTGGCCTTCCTACTTGCATTCAAGATCTAGCTTGGGTATTGGGTAACTTCGCCCTGTTTCTAATTTTTGCTATGACTAAAGACCCCACAGCCTGTCAGGCCGCTTGGACTATCGGGTTTAGAGTTGAAGAGATGCTTTGCACCTTGCCCCTTCATGCCCTTGCCACCTCAATTGGCACAATAGTTGGTCAAAATCTTGGCGCTAAGAAACCAGAACGGGCCGAGGCCACAGGTTGGCAAGCCATGAAGATTGGCTTAGCCATAGAATTTCCCACAGCCCTAATTATGTTTATTTTTGCCACCCCTATTGCCAGTATGATGAGCAGCGATGCAAATGTTGTGAGCAGCACAGCAGATTACTTCCGTATTATTGGTCTTTCAGAGCCGCTGACAGCATGCTGGATTATTTTGTTTGGCGCCCTAACTGGTGCCGGTTACACAAAATGGCCCATGTGGATCGGCATAATTTGTTTGACAGTAGTGCGCCTGCCCCTCGCCTTCCTGCTCACCACCAAGTATGGCTTAGACTTGGGCCCACCAGGCATTTGGCTAGGCATTGCAGCATCTTCGTCGATCATTGGACTACTTGCTGTCTGGCGCTTCAAATCAGGTGTATGGAAAACACAGCAAGTCTAAAAGGCAAAATTTAGAAATCAATTTTCCAATCTATTGAACTTTGGAAGGCCTGCCGACGTCTTTAAAAGAACACTGGCAGATTGCGCTGAGGAAAATTCAATGAACATACAAGTGAAGGCAAAAAAGAAAAGAGCTGTGCAACTAAGCACCTTGCTCGACTATCAAATTCCGCTGCTTAAGCTCTGCTTAGTGAAAGAAGAGGTTAACCTCAAGCCTCCATTCCCTGCCATTAAATCGGCCGAAGATGCGGCATCGCTACTACGCCCGCTGCACTTCGCGCCAGAAGAACATTTTGTCAGCTTGCACCTCAATACTAAATTTGAAGTGATTGGTCTGCACGAAGTTTCGCATGGCACGCTCTCTGCCTCCCTAGTACATCCACGAGAGGTCTTCAAAGCAGCACTGGTTGCCAACAGCTATGCCATTCTAGTCTGTCACAATCATCCCTCTGGGGCCAAACTGACGCCTTCAAAAGAAGACTTCGAAACCACCAAGCAGCTTATAGCAGCCGGCAAAGTACTCGGTGTGAGCGTTCTTGACCACCTAATTCTTGGCCTCAAAAGCAACACAAACAAAACGACCAAGAGCGACCATAACCATTTTGAAATATTTAGTTTCCGCGAAAATTATCCGGATATCTGGGACTGATAGCAACTTTCAAGTATGATTTCGCTATGACATTTACTGAAAAAAGAAATACTGCTGTAGTTTCGGTCGGCAACAAAGAGCTGGGCGGCGCAAACCCTGTCTTGGTTCAGTCTATGACCAATACACCAACTGAAGACCCGCAAGCCACAGCTAATCAAATAATTGAACTAGCTGATGCCGGTTCAGAGATAGTGCGCATTACAGTCAACACAAAAGAAGCGGCCAAGGCAATACCCACAATAGTCAGCTTGCTAGAGAAACGTGGCTACGACACACCGCTAGTGGGCGATTTTCACTATAACGGCCACTTGCTACTTTCTGAGTACCATGATTGCGCCAAACTGCTGGCAAAATACCGCATTAACCCTGGCAATGTCGGCCGCGGCGAGAAGCATGACGGTAACTTTAGAGCCATGGTCGAGGCAGCTCTTAAATGGCAGAAGCCAGTGCGAATTGGCGTCAACTGGGGTTCTTTAGACCAAGAGCTATTGGCAAAAATGATGGATGAAAATGCCTTATTGCCTGAACCTAAAGATGGCCATGAAGTACTAATCGACGCCATTGTCGAAAGCGCACTGTCATCGGCCGCGGTGGCAGAAAAATATGGCCTCAAGAAGAACCAAATTGTCCTCTCTGCTAAAGTTTCAGAAGTAAGAGATCTTGTCAGTGTTTACACAAGACTGGCAGCCGCTTGCGACTACGCCCTGCACCTCGGTCTCACGGAAGCAGGCATGGGCATGAAAGGCATTGTTGCCTCCACAGCAGCGCTCTCAGTATTACTTGCTCAAGGCATTGGCGACACCATCCGCGTCAGCCTAACGCCAGCGCCGGGTGCTGCCCGCGACGAAGAAGTGCGGGTTTGTCAGCAAATTCTGCAATCACTGGGCATCCGCTCGTTTAACCCCCAAGTAACAGCCTGCCCTGGTTGCGGCAGAACCACCAGCACAGTGTTCCAAGAGCTAGCTCAAGATATTCAACAGCATCTAACGGCTGAACGCACCCGCTGGCAGCAGCACTATCCGGGTGTAGAAGAATTGAAAGTAGCGGTGATGGGCTGCATCGTAAACGGCCCTGGTGAATCGAAACATGCCGATATCGGTATTTCTTTACCTGGCACCGGCGAAGAGCCGCGTGCCCCTGTCTATATCGATGGCAAACATTTCACCACTTTAGGTGGCCCAAATTTAGCCAAAGAATTTATCAAACTAGTTAACGACTACGTTGAAAATCGTTACTCAATAAAAAGCTAAAAAACAGAGCCAACAAAATTGTTGTCAGCTCTGTTTTTCTTGAGTCAGACTATTGGGTATTAGTTATGCTCGTGCAGTTTACGCACTTCGCTGGTGAGCTTAGGAACTATTTCTAAGACATCACCGACGATACCGTAGTTGGCAAACTTAAAGATCGGAGCATCGGGATCTTTGTTTATTGCCACGATTACTTTTGAAGACGACATACCAGCTAGATGCTGAATCGCACCTGATATTCCGCAAGCGAAATAAAGTTGTGGGCTGACAGTTTTACCAGTCTGACCAACCTGAAACTGGTGATCGATCCAGCCAGCATCGACAACTGCACGCGAAGCTCCTAAAGCAGCTCCAAGGGCATCACAAAGCGACTGCAAGACAGGCCAATTCTCTGGCCCCTTAATACCACGCCCTCCAGCAACCACTATTGCCGCTTCAGAAAGCTCAATCTTGGCTCCTTCAGAAGCATGAACGGCTACAACTTTAGCGCTAACTTTATCGCTAGCAACTGCCAAATCTTCAACAGTACCAGCAGAACCACTCGGTTGATTGACGGCAAAAACATTTGGTCTAAGTGTTATGAATGAAAGTGGTGCATCAATCTCATAAACACCCCAACACTTACCTGAATACATCGGCCGTACAGGCAAAAGACTAGAGCCTTCTTGCTGCAAGGCCATAACGTCAGCGATACAAGGAGCATCAAGACGGGCGGCAACGCGAGGGATGAAATCTTTGGCCATGGCAGTGTGGGCAGCAAAAACATAACGTGGATCGCTTTTTTTCACTGCTTCTGCAGCAGCTGCTGTAAATGCTTCAGTTGAATAGCTAGCAAATTGCTCACCATCGGCAACTAGAATCGAGCTTGGTTCGTACTTTGCCACTTCAGCAGCAAGCGCTCTAACGCCACTGCCTACTAAAAAAGCTGTAACACTTTCACCACTTTGGGCCCGGCGTTTAGCTTCCGAAAGAGCCTCAACCGAAGCTTTTCTCAATTGGCCATTGCGCTGTTCGACAAAAACCAGATAGCCTTGCGACATTTTTTATTCTCCTAGGAAATTATCTTGCAGTTTCTAAAGCACGTGAGCTTCACTGTGCAACAAACTGACCAACTCTTTGACTTGACTATCAACATCGCCTTCGATTTTGCGACCTTGTGGGCGATCTGGTGGCAACATCATTTCTTTGATGCGCACTTTGACATTTGCAGCACCAACAGTGCCTTTAACTCCCAGAGCCGTAGCATCTTTGACAGCGATTTCTTTACGACGAGCAGCCATCACCCCTTTTATTCCAGGGTAACGTGGCTCATTCAAGCCCTTCTGGCAACTAATTACTGCAGGCAAAGTACCTTCGACCGATTCATGAGCCCCTTCGATTTCGCGTTCGGCCTTGAAAGTAGTCCCTTCAACTTCAAGCTTGAGCACCATGGTTGTTTGGGCACAACTTAGAAGCTCAGCCAACATCGAAGGTACTTGGCTGTTATCGCCACCGGCTCCCTGATGCCCGCACAAAACTAGATCGTAGCCACCATCTTTGATTGCAGCGGCCAACACCTTAGCTGTAGACAAGGTGTCTAGATTAGCGAAATCGACATCGTTTAGATGCACCGCATTGTCAATTCCGCGAGCGAGGCTATCACGAAGTACATCGGTACATTCTGCGCCACCCAAAGCAATAACAGTGGTATCTCCGCCATGCTTCTCTTTTTGTTTAAGTGCTTCTTCTATGGCAAATTCATCATAGGGGCTGGTAATAAAGCGAACACCGGTATAGTCAATGTTCTTTTTGTCTGCAGCTATGGCAATTTTAGTTTCCGTGTCTGGCACGGCTTTAACGCAAACAGCAATCTTCAAGGCCATATCTCCTTAAGAGCGGCAAATAAATTCAAGTGTAATTCAGCACCAAATTATAGGCCTGCTCTCGCCAATACTAAGGATTATTACCACATTCCTTAATGAGGGAATGTACCGCAAAAATGCCGACTATGATTCTATCCCGGGATTATCAATAAGGTTGTCGACAGTGCCTGCCAAGTTCGCTTCCGCGTTACTGTCATGGTTAACACTTGAGACTACCCGGCCTCGCAGCCCTTCAGGGGTGAGGTAGCATTTCTCATCGTTGCACCAAACAATATGGTCGACTAATTCATCGGGATCGTCGACCACTGTCAACAAGTCAAGTTCATCTTCAGTCAAAAAACCACGAGTAATCACTTCAGCTCTGAGCCAGTCTAACAGTGGGTTCCAAAACTTTGACCCAACTAAAAACATAGGGAAACGCTTGATCTTCTTGGTCTGAATCAAGGTAACTGTTTCAAAAAGCTCATCAAGGCTGCCAAAACCACCGGGCAAAATAACAAAAGCAACAGCATACTTGACAAACATCAGTTTGCGCACAAAGAAGTAGCGAAAATCAAGCGACTTAGTCTGGTAACTATTGGGCCTTTGCTCATGTGACAGGCTGATATTCAAGCCGATAGATGCACCACCGGCAGAGAGTGCCCCTTTGTTGCCAGCTTCCATCACCCCGGGCCCACCGCCTGTGATGACAGCAAATCCCTTATCAGCTAACTTCTTGGCAATAGTCTCAGCCAAAATATAAACAGGATCATGTGGCTTACAACGCGCCGTGCCAAAAATGGACACAGCAGGCCCAATCTGCGACATTTCGTCAAAGCCCTCGACAAGTTCTGCCATCATGCGAAAAACGCGCCAAGTGTCTTTCGCGCCCATGTCTTCGAGAACATATTGAGAGTCAGCCACTTACTACCTTCTATTTTTATTTAGCTGCCTGGGGGAACGCAAGAAAAACAGCTCCAGAGCATGACTATCAGGCATTTGTCCAGTTTTTACAAGATGCTCTAACTTGGTCAATTCAATGCGACTATCAACAAGAAACTCTACCGAGGCGTGAGACAACCTTCTTACATCCTTTTCCAAAACAAAAGAATTACCACCCTTAATATCTGTAGCCAAAAGCTTGGCAAGCTCTTGTGGAGGTAGTTCACGCCGCTTGATACCGGGCCCAAAATTAGACTCTTTGTTATATGTTTCACATAAGAGCTTAATCTGCACCCACTTGCTAATCATAGTTTGCATAGTGGCCAATATCTGCATAGCATTTTGATGACTCAATAGTTCGCGCAAAGTCAAAAGAGTTTTTTGAGTGTCACCCGCTAACCAGTGCTCAGCGACGCTAAAGACACTAGAGTGATGCGGGCTTAGTTGGCGAATAATATCGAGAGAAATAAAGGTCTTGGGCAAAATATAGATAGCGGCCTTTTCAATCTCAGAAGAGATCTGGCGCAGATTAGCTTCCAGCCCCTCGATCAGGTAGTCGGCTGCTTCATTTTCAATGGTGGCATTGAAGTGCTTCGCTTCCTTCTGGCACCACTGCTGTAATTTAGGGCTAGTTGAACCGGCCCAAATTTTCTCCCGGGGAAAGGATTCAAGCTTGCCATATTTAGATACCAATTTAGAGAGCCTAAGAGTAGTATCGAAATTGCTGGTGCTAACAAAAATTATGTAGGTGTTCGGATGCACCGAAGAGAGAGCTGCGTCTAAAGTATCTTCGTTGACGGAGTCTTTGCTCTTCGCTGCCTTCTTACTAGTACTTTCTTCTTTAGAAGAGCTACCAGCACTAGAGCGTTTCTTAGCAAACCAATCGCAGCGGTCAATAACTATTAGTTTGTTTCCGGGTCCAAACGGCAGAGAAGCTGCTTGCTCAGTTACGTCTTGAGCACTAGGATTGTCAAGGCGACTGTAATTAAAACTAGCCCATGCCGGGTCAAGCAACTCAGCTTTAAGCGAGTCTAATCGACGATAAAGTTGAAAGTCTTCTTCTCCAGCTAAAACTATTACAGGCATCAGTTAAAGATTCGCTCGCCTGTTGAAAGGAAGTAAACACGCTTAGCAATGGATGTACAGGCATCACCCATGCGCTCAAGGAAGCGCGAGCAAAATAAGAACTGCGCTCGCATCTGGGCATGGGCGCTTTCTTGTTCACCTAAATTAGATAGCAATTTTTTAGACAAGACATCATGCAAATAATCGACGGTATTATCACTAGCGAGAATTTCCTTAGCTTTGCTGGCTGAATCAGTAAGGAAGCAAAGTAATAGTTCTTGCACCATGTGATAAACAGTAGCAGCCATTTTCGGCAATTCCTCTGGAATTTCGATTTCGTCTTCTATGGCCCAATTGGCAAAGCGTGCTACGCGATTGGCATGATCAGCCAATCTCTCAAACTTGGCCGCTATTAGAGGAATACTGACTAAAGCTCGAATTTCTTTGGCTCCAAATGAGTCTCTCTCCATCAACAGATCAACACACTTCTCTTCGATCTCCTGACAAAGTTTATTGATTTCATCTTCTTGCCGCTCAACCATAGCCAAATCAGCTTTTCTATCCCCCTTGAGCAGTCTAGTTACTTCATAGACAGTGGTTTCTACCATCCGACCAAGGGTCAGCACTTCTTCTTTGATTAGTGTAATCGACTCAGTTTTCACTAACTTTCCCCTATATCAGTCGTTAGGCATGTTCAAACGATAGCCAGAGCGGTGAACGGTTTCAAGCAAAGTAGGCACCTTTGGGTCAAGTTCGAGTTTTTGCCTTAGCCATCTAACGTGCACAGCTACAGTTTTTACATCACCATCAAAGTCAGTGCCCCAAACTCTATCTAACAGCGCCTCAGTAGAAAGCGCTCGGCCAACATTCTGCATCAACACCTTGAGTAATTTGAATTCACGAGGCGACAGTTCTACATTTTTACCGCGGTAGACAACACGCCTAGCGTCTTCGTCGAGCAAGAGCGAACCCAGCTCTATGCGGCCTTTAGCAGAACGAGCCTTGTCTTTGAGGGTGCGTCTAATTAGTGCTTCCAACCGCGCCAAAAGTTCGACCATGCTGAAGGGTTTAACCAAATAATCATCAGCTCCGCGAGAAAGACCATGGGCAATATCTGCTGGGGCCGACCTTCCTGTCAGCATTAGAATGGGAATATCAGGTGATTGCTCTCTAATCAAGGCGCAAATGTCCGGCCCCTTCATATCAGGTAGCATCCAATCGAGTATGACCAAATCAGGCAAAGCCTCAGCAAAACGAGCTAGACCAGATGCCCCATTATTGCAAGCATGAACGTCAAAACCATGGCGAGTGAGGTTATAGGTGAGAGTTTCAACGATGGTCTCATCGTCGTCTACAATCTGAATTTTAATTTTGCTAGACATGCTTACTCTTTAGGGAAATTCAATTCTGAACTTCGAACCTGAACCTTCTTTAGATGTCACGGCGATTTTAGCACCGTGCAGATCAACGATGTGCTTAACAATTGAGAGACCGAGCCCTGTGCTGCCTCTAGTACGACCACGATCAACACGGTAAAAGCGCTGGAATATTTTCGGTATCTCAGCCTCAGCCATGCCTATACCGCTATCTTCAACTTCAAGAAAGGGCGGAGGTCCGCCGGCACGAACCACAACAAAGCCGCCGGCGGGAGTAAATTTAATGGCATTTTCCACCAAATTGATAAGAACCTGGTCTATTTGTTCTTCATTGGCTAAAAGCTCAAAGCCGCTTTCCACCATAGACTTCAATGTCACCCCTTTTTCGTCGGCCAACTCACGAGTTGTCTCTAAGCAGGATTCAGTTCGGCGCTGTATATTAACCCGGGAGAATCTCATATCGTCCCCAGCTCTGCCGTTCTGCAGCTTCTCATGAGAAAGCAAGTCGTTGACTAGATTTTGTAATCTAATCACCTCTTCTTTTGTGCGGTTGAGCATACGCATTGCAGTAAGCGGCTCTTCTACGGCACCATCTATCAAGGTTTCGACTAACAGTTTAATATTGGCAAGGGGCAGTCTCAATTCATGCGAGACTTCGGCAATCCAATTATCATGCTCTTCTTGGGTAACCGACCCCGAACTATCCGGAGCCAGACTTCTTGAAGCAATCACTTTTTTGGGTTCGTCCATTGCTGATTAGGCACCGTATGTGGTTCAAAGAAAAAAGCGATCAGATTTATCTATAGTTCTACTATGTAAAAATGCACTAGAATCTTACTCAATTCAAGATAGTAATAGGGTTTTTTAAAATTATGGGACCGGTTGTTTTAGCAATATTAGATGGTTGGGGTATTACTAGCGAAAAGAAAGGTAACGCCATTTTGGCGGCTAAAACACCTAACTATGACCTGTTGAAATCTAAATATCTCTTCACCCAAGTACAAGCCTCGGGCCAATATGTAGGGCTTCCACCAGGCCTTATGGGCAATTCAGAGGTCGGACATCTGACTATTGGCTCCGGTCGCATAGTGACGCAAAAGCTAACATTGATCTCGAACACCGTGGCCGATGGCACCTTCTTTCATAATCCAGCCCTAGTAGCGGCAGCTGAAAATGTTAAGCACAGCGGTGGGGTACTTCACATATTAGGTTTGGTTTCAGACGGTTGCGTTCATTCGAGCCCAGATCACCTTGATGCTCTTTTAGAATTTGCTCGCCGGCATCAAATCAAAGAAGTAGTAGTTCATCCGATCTTAGATGGGCGCGACACTCCCCCGCGTTCAGCCAAGCGCTTCATGCGCGAACTAGACGAAAAGCTAGTTAGCTTGGGCAAAATTGGCGTAGTTTGCGGCCGTTACTATGCAATGGACCGCGACCAACGCTGGGAAAGAGTGGAAATATACTGGAAAGCCTTAGTGTTGTCAGAAGGTACAAGAGCAGAAAGCGCCGTCGAGGCAGTCGAAAACTCTTACGCAAATAATGTCGGCGATGAATTTGTCACACCGCAAATTATCAACGCTATACCTATAAAGGATGGCGATAGTGTAATTTGCTTCAATTTTAGGCCAGATAGAGTTCGTGAAATATCACGGGTGCTTACTCAGAGCGACTTCAAAGAATTTGCCAGGCCAATTACTCCGTCTATCTATTACGTCTGTATGACTGAATATGATTCGACTCTCAACTTACCGATAGCATTCAGTCCAGAAGTTTTGCCTTCGCAAGATTTGCACAATACCCTGCCAGAGGTAATCTCTTGCCACCATATTGGCCAATTTCACACGGCTGAGACAGAAAAGTACGCTCATGTCACCTACTTCTTCAATGGTGGCAAAGAAATACAGCTACCTGGTGAAGAGCGACAATTAATTCCCTCTTTAAAAGTAGCAACCTACGATCTAGCTCCAGCAATGCGCACCCCTCAGGTTTGCGAGCTGGCCTGTCAAGCAATAAAAAGTGGCAAGCACCCATTTATCGTGCTCAATTTTGCCAACCCCGATATGGTGGGCCACACAGGCATTATGGACGCCGCCGTGCCTGCTGTAGAGTCAGTTGATTTAGCCTTTGCCGCGCTGCTTGCAGCCGTTCAAGAAGCCAATGGCACCCTAGTAGTCACAGCCGATCACGGCAATATTGAACAATTACTTGACTACAAGACGGGCGAACCCCATACAGCCCACACCACAAACCCAGTACCGCTAGTGGTGGCAAGCTTCCAGACCCCTGAATGTGATCCACTTAAACTAGTCAACAACTCTATGAGAAAACTCACACCAGGCGGGTTGGCCGATGTAGCACCGACACTTCTTGCCATCATGGGTATCGACAAGCCCAGCGAAATGACAGGCAAAAGTCTTATATCTGATTGACCGCCTTTTGGTGCAGTAATCGGTCTTTTGTTATAGCGGTGCAAAGAGATTGCGGCAAAAATCAGCACTGATATTTACAATACCTCTTTCCAAGAGGCGGAAATGCAATTAGTAGGCTGTATAATTCAAACGATTTCAGGTGGGCGAAATTTACTAGCTTTGCCACCATTGTCACTCTGAGAGAGCTATCGTTGACAATAACTCATCAGGATTAGAAGGAGACGAATCGACCGCATGATTACTTTGAGAAACCTAGCCCTTGCAGGCGCAAGCTTGGCCCTCGTAACTTCCCTCGCTGCTTGCAGTGGTGGTGGTTCCGAAACAAGCAGCACCACAACCAGTACCACTGGTACTGCTACTGATGCTGCTTCAACAGCAACACCAGCCGCAACTGATACTGCCGCTTCAACAGCAACACCAGCTGCTACTGATACTGCTGCTTCAACTGCAACACCAGCTGCTACAACCGAATCTCACTAGATTTTCGTTAGTAGAAAAAATTGAGAAGCCCTTTCAGGAAACTGAGAGGGCTTTTTAATCACTAGAAAACTACGACAAGAATCTTGACACGGAACATTTGAAGGACCAAAACGGTCTTTAGAATTTTGAATTAAATAGGTATTGCCATGCATAAGCTCAAAAGAACACTGGCTCTTTCAATTTGCTACTCAACACTGATTTGCGTGCAGTCCGTTAGCGCCCAAGATGGACAAATGCAAATGCAGCAGTTGCAAATGCCACAACAAGCTATGCCTCAGGCGCTGAGCGCTCCCACCTTATCTTTTGTCGACATCAACTCGGGTAGCTTTGGCAAACTAGAAATTGATATGCAAAATGGCCAGTTCGCAAGAGGGGCTTGTGACAATATTCATCTCATAGCCCGCAACATGGATCTCAACCTGGGTGAATTGAAATCTTTAGACGTTGAGGTCAAAGGCGGCAATATGGAAGACTTCATTGTCGATAAGCTCACCCTCACTACTCAAGGGGCGCTCAAATTTGACACGGGTCTGCTTCTCAATCAAAGAGTACTGCAATTTACTAGCCCTGCTACGGCTCAAGTCACTGCACTGGTGAGCCAAGATAGTTTGAACAAATATTTGAAAGCACCCAGTACTCTTGAAAAGCTTTCATACACAGTGACAAAAAAAGGCGGTTTGCTGGCTGGATTGATCGGGGCAGCTGGCGGGAATTTTGGCCTGACCATGACTGGAGCGTCTATCATTCTTGGTCGCAACAACAAGGTGAGCATGACCGCTGAAGGCAAGGCCGGCATTGGCCAACTGGCTGTGCCGCTGGCAGCTCAACTAGAGAGTCAGCTTTCAATTCAAGACGGCTGGGTGCAACTAGGTGATACCAAACTAATGACGGCGGGCCAAGAAATTTCGCCCCAGCTCTCTGAGATTCTAGTAAAGAAGATCAACGGTCTCTCTAACCTTGGCACCAAATCAGATGACATCCATTTCAGCTTTACCGATCTCAAAGTCACTTCTGGCAAACAATTGGTCGTAACCGGAACAGCCCAAGTGAACAGACTGCGTTTCGGTCGAAACTAATTGCCTAACAAGGGGCTCGACGTTATATACTTACGTCTTGCTTCGACTAGAAAGCGAGAATTTGATGTATAAGCGGCGCGATAGCCGACAGTGGGACCAGCTAAGACCGGTCAAATTTACAAGAAATTTCACCAAAAACGCAGACGGTTCAGTACTTGTCGAGATTGGTGATACTAAAGTATTTTGCACAGCCAAAATTGAAGAAAGAGTGCCTGCATTCTTAATCGGTAAAGGCGAAGGTTGGGTTACGGCAGAATATTCAATGCTGCCTGGTTCAACTTTGCAACGTTCCCAACGGGAAGTGACGAGAGGCCAAGCCTCTGGCCGAACCAATGAAATTCAACGTCTAATTGGCCGTTGCTTGCGAGCCGTTATTGACCGCCGCGCTCTAGGTGAGCGCACTATCACAATTGACTGCGACGTACTGCAAGCTGATGCTGGCACCCGCGTCTCTTCAATTTGCGGTGGCTTCTTAGCACTTTATGACGCCTTAGCCAAACTGCGCAAAGCCGGTGTTTTCGATGAGCTGCCAATTACCGAGCATATGGCCGCCGTATCAGTTGTGCAGTTAAACGGCCAGCTATTACTAGACCCCAACTACAGTGAAGATTCGCAGGCCGAGATGGATAGCAATATTGTCTTGACCGAGTCAGGAAAGATTCTTGAACTGCAGATGACCTCTGAGAACAAACCCTATGATGCAGCTAAGCTGGGTGATTTGATGCTGCTGGCTAATAAAGGGGTGAAAGAAATCATCCAAATGCAGCAATTGATCATCAACAAACGTCACTAGGGATTACTAGTTCTCTTAGACATTTAAGCAATGTCACATGAATCTTAAATTTCTACTCTTTCCTGCTGACAACATACAATATAGCTATACACTTAAGAGGTCCAATAGCTCCTGGCAATGGCATGCAGATTTAGTGACAATCCAAGAAAAAAGCAGTATCGATTTCAATCCAAGTGAGTTCAACCCAATCAGGGAGAGCTTTAGAGATGTTAGCGCCCTTAGGCTTTTGATCTCAACAATCAAAGTTTTTCACCGCATCGCTAAATTGCAGGGCTGGAGAGCCGCCTATCGCGTTGTGCCAATTGTCTGGACCATAATCTGGTCGGTAAAAGGCTTCTCTAAATTTCATGCTGAAGAGTTCGAGCGCGCCCTTCAAGGTGACGTCGTTGATGATATCGAAGAAGCCGCCCTCTCAAACCAAGACTACGAAGAGTATCGTGAGCTCGGCCGCTGGCTTTGTCGGCGCTTAAATGGGTTGGGACCAACTTTTGTCAAAATCGGCCAGACACTCTCTACCAGGGCAGACCTATTGCCACTTCCAGCCATGCTTGAGCTAACTAAGCTACAAGAGAACGTTGACCAATTTCCTACCGAAATTGCCCGGGCTACGATCTTGCGCGAACTTGGTGGTCACCCTGAAGATCTCTACAAAGAGTTTGACAACATACCAATTGCTGCGGCCAGCCTATCTCAAGCCTATAAAGCTAAACTCGAAGATGGCCGAGATGTAGTAGTCAAAGTACAAAGGCCAAATCTTAGCTCCATTATTGTCATGGACGTGCAAATTTTGGCTGCCGTCGCCGACGAAGTAATGAAATACCCTAGCCTGTGCCGCCATACCGATTGGCCCGGGATTGTTGATGAATTTGCCAAAACTATTTTTGAAGAAATTGACTATATCCGCGAAGGGCGAAACGCCGATGTGTTCAGAAGCTCCTATCGCAATTTCGACCAAATTTACATTCCTCGCATAGTCTGGAAATTGACTGGCCGTCGAGTTCTCACCATCGAGTATGTGGCTGGCATCCCAATAAACGATGCCGCTGGCATTGCTGCCATGGGTCTAGATGCAGAAGAAATTACCAAAACTGGTGCCAATTTCTACCTGCGACAACTTTTAGAAGAAGGCTTCTTCCACGCAGACCCCCACCCTGGAAATATGCGCATCATGGAAGATGGTCGAGTGGGCATTTTCGATTTTGGCATGGTGGGCCGCATCAGCCCAGAGTTAAAGCAGCACATGATCAACGCCTTCATGCACACCATCCAACGAGAATATCGCGACCTTGTAGATGACTTTGTCGGTATGGGCTTCCTTAAGCCCGAAGCCGATAGAGACGCGCTCTGTCGTGACCTAACACCAATAATTGATGCCCGTTTTGCTGAAGGCATGAACAAAGTGCGCTTCCGAAAAATGCTCTTTGATTTCTCTGAAGTCTGCTTTGCCTATCCCTTTAGCCTGCCCTCTGAGTTCACCTATGTCATGAGAGCACTGCTCACCCTAGAAGGCATTGCCCTAGCAATCAATCCTAAATTCAACTTTGTTGATGCAGCCATGCCCTTTGCCCATCGTCTGCTGATGAAAAACAATCAGTTCCTTGGTCAAGCCATATTTAGAGAAGTGTTTACCGATGGTAAATTCAATCGCAGTGCCGCAATCAAGCTAATCAAGTCGGCGGCCTCACTAACAAACTCGCTTCGCTAGAAGCAAGTACTTTACAAACTCGGCAAAAGCAAGGCCCTTTTTGACGGTTTTACCCACTGACAGCCCCCTACTTTCTTAAGAATTTTCTAGGCACGCGCAAAAACAGCCTAGTTAGCCTCAAAATATAATCTCAAGAGCTAGCCACCGCGAACTAGATGTTCTAACTAGATGAGGTTTTGACTTGGCCACAACGATGCTTTCAGTTGCTCCCACCGCTTTCGCTTGTATGCATTGTTCTGCATCGATCGAAGTTCGCTCTAAGTTCTGCGGCAATTGTGGGGCTCCTAGAATGCAATCGCATTTCGGCCAAGGTAACTTTGACCCTACAATCAGCAAGATGGCAATTCAGAGTTCAAATGCCGTTAACGAAAGAGCTGCTCAATCTACTAATAAGTCTACTCCTGCTTTTGCCAAGAACAAACGGCAGAACAGGTCAATTCCCCCTGAGATGAGAGCCGAGATGGCATCTCTTATGGCTGCTGAATTAAGAGAGCGAATCTTTCTGTTTATGCACTACATCGTTTTTCTTGTCACCAACATGATTGGTCTGTTTATTACAGTGAAATGCTACGTAGAGTTCGCTGGAGATGAACTGGCCAAGATGATGATAGCGGCCACCCCTCTGATGTTTATCAACTTGGTGGCTCTATGCGGCCTTGTGCCAATTAAAGGCACAAAAAAAGAGATTGCTCGCATCAAAGAGCGCATGACCTACCTAAAATTGGCCATGGAATTTGACAGTATTGTCTAACTTCTAATTTGGACCTATTTTAACTTGGGCTCCAGCGCAGGTTAGGTTTACGAGCTGCTGTAGCTTCATCAAGTTTGCCCACAGGTGTATTCGTCGGGGCATTGCGCACGATATCAGGCGATTCAACCGTTTCTCTATCAATTTGCAACATAATGTCGGCAAAGCGGTCAAGCATCTCTTTTGCTTCTGTTTCAGTGGGCTCAATCATCATTGCTTCAGGCACAACCAATGGGAAGTAAACCGTTGGCGCATGCACACCAAAGTCGAGCAAGCGCTTAGCCATTTGAGCGGTAGACACACCGCGTTCTTTTTGCTTCACCCCTGACAATACAAATTCGTGCATACAAGGCTGCTCATGGGCAACGGTAAAGGAGCGGCTCAGCTTCACTTTGAGATAGTTAGCGTTGAGAATAGCGTCTTTAGAAACCTGGCAGAGGCCGCCTTTTCCATGGGCTAAGATATAAGCATAGGCGCGCACTAGAATGCCGAAATTGCCGTAGAAACCCTTAATTTTGCCCATAGACAGCGGTCTATCCCAATCAAGAGAATAACAATCGCCGACCTTCTTCACCACCGGCTTCGGTAGAAATGGCTCTAGAATATCGCGACAAGCCACAGCACACGCACCAGGACCGCCACCACCGTGGGGAGTAGACATGGTCTTGTGCAAGTTGAGGTGACAGACATCAAAGCCCATATCACCAGGCCTAACAAGACCCATAATGGCATTCAAGTTAGCGCCATCGTAGTAGAGCAGACCACCAGCTTCGTGCACAAGTTTTTGCACGGTCATAATTTCTTCTTCGAACAAACCTAGAGTGTTCGGATTAGTCAACATGATGGCAGCGGTATCTGGACCAAGAACTGCTTTTAGAGCCTCAATATCAACCAAGCCACGATCGTTGCTCTTAATTTCGACAACATCAAAACCAGCCAGAGCAGCTGTGGCAGGGTTAGTACCATGGGCAGTATCAGGAACGATTACAGTGCGACGCTTATGATCTCCTTTTGATTCGAAATAAGCACGAATCAAAAGTAAACCTGTCATCTCGCCATGGGCTCCAGCAGCAGGTTGCAGCGTGACTGCTGGCAAACCGACGATATTTGAAATTGACCTTTCAAGAAGATAAAGCAACTCAAGGGCGCCCTGAACTTGGTCTTCAGGCTGATTAGGATGCAGTTCTCTGAAGCCCTCAAGCGAAGCCATGGCATCATTGATTTTTGGATTGTATTTCATCGTGCATGAGCCTAGCGGGTAGAACCCAGTGTCGATGCAATGATTGAGATGGGAAAGTTTGACGAAGTGTCGCACAGCCTCTAGTTCACTAACCTCAGGCAGAGCTGCCGCCGTTTCGCGAACATACCCTTTAGGAATGAGCGTCTCAAGAGCTTTGCGCGGCACTCCAGTTTTAGGAAGAATCTCAGTTCTTCTGCCAGCTTGTGACTTCTCGTAGATTAGCTTTTCCATTGCGCTTTACGTTCCTATTGGCTGCTACTTACAAAATACTTCAAATCATTAGACAAGAAAAAATAGAGCTAATGCTCAAAAATGCCAGTCCACCCCAAGATATCAAGCTCACAAATTGTGGGCAATGCCAAATATAGATTCTGTGCTAGCTCCAGGCGTTTCTCACGCTCGAGCATAGCCAAAACTTTTGTATAAAGAGGAAGCAGCATGCGCACGTCATTAGCAGCATACTCAATTTGATCATCAGTTAAGTCTGGTTGAGCCCAGTCGCTGGTTTGATTAGACTTATCAAGCTCGATACCCAAAAGTTCTTTAACCAGGTCTTTGAGGCCGTGCTTGTCGGTATATGTGCGCACAAGCTTGGAACCAATTTTGGTGCAAAAGAGAGGAGCAACGGTGATATTTAAATAGTATTTGAGCACAGCCACATCAAATCGAGCGAAGTGGAAAAGCTTGAGTACATTCTGCGCTTGACAGAGCTTCTTCACATTCGACATTACTTTAGGGTCTAAATCTTCTGCGGACTTGTAGCGAACAAAGCTAACCACACCTTCGTCGTCGCAAATTTGAATCAAACAAAGCCTGTCCCGTCTAAAGATAAGACCACGGGTCTCTGTGTCAATGGCCACTACTGACTTGCTCAGATAGTGCTTAAGACGCTCTTCACTTATATCGTTCTCAAAAAGCTCTACTTTGCGGTGAGGAACAAGGGTAGTCACTAATCTGACCTTTCATATAGCTGCCGAAGAAAAATTATAGTCTTATCGGCGAGCGAAAAGCCCAAGATATTGAGCTTCTAATGATTGTTTACGGGCGCGTCAGGTGGTAAAGACATCGTCGAGGGCTTCGGCCAAATGTTTGACCTTAACATTGAGCCCACGGGCCTTAACCCCAGCTTCAAGCTGAAGAAGACAGCCAGGATTACTCGTGACAACCACGTCGGCACCAGATTCTTCTATAAAGTTCATCTTCCGATCTAACACTTTCAAACTAAGAGCCGTGTTGAGCAAGTTATAAATGCCTGCACTACCACAACAATGTTCTGCTTCAGGCAAATCACAAAGATGAGCACCAGTAGTTGCCGCCACCGAAGTTAGCAGCTCCTGGGGCTGCACGCGCACCCCTTGAGCATGGGCCAAATGGCAAGCAGCATGATAAACCATATGAGAATTAACCATATGAGTTTGACTAGTACCAGTCATAGCCGGGAATGTGCCTAATGCTAGGTTTTCAGAAATGTCTTGCACTCTTTGCGAAAACAAATGAGCTCGTTCTTTGTAGACAAGATCTCCCTCAAGCAAATCACCATAATGCTTGAGCATGGCACCACAACCAGCAGAAGTAACAACAATTTTGTCTTCTGATGCAGCGAATAAATCTATATTTTGCTTTGCTAAATTGGTTGCTATATCTAACTCGCCGGCATGAAAAGCCAGAGCACCGCAGCAAGTTTGCGCTGGCACTTCAACCACAGTTCCTTGCCTAACCATAAGGCGCAGAGCGGCATGGTTAACGTGATTATAAAAGACATCCATGACACAACCGCTAAACAATTTAGCGCTGCCAATCTTGGCACCAGCCTTCCATGATTTCTTCGGCAAGGGCACATGCTTCGCCACTCTTGGTGTAAACATCTGAAAATCAGCAATCTTCCGCAATATTGGTGGGCCGCTAGCAACAAAGGGAAGCTTAGCGACAAAACTATCGAGCTTTAGCGTTTGGACCAATCGCAGTAGGGAACCCAAAATTTTCAAACGACCATAGTAAGGCAAGAGCTGGCTAAAAGAAAAACGCATAATCTGCCGCGTCAACCAATTGCGGCGCCCAGCTAAATGGGGTCGCGCTTGGTCAAGAATGGCCTCATACTTAACCCCAGAGGGACAAGCGGTCTGACAGCCAAGACAACCAAGGCAAGACTCTAGATGCTCAATTGCACGTGGTGCCAGCTCTCCACCTTCTTCTTGCCACTTCGAAAGCAAATAAATCCGCCCGCGAGGCGATTCCATTTCTCTACCTGTAGCCAGATAAGTGGGGCAAGCTGGCAAGCAAAGACCGCAATGGATGCAGCTATCGAGCAGGTCTCTGCTGAGCTTGGCTGAACCATTGCTGATTTCAATCACAGAGCTAGAGTTTGAAATATTGGTTTCAGTCATATCGCTAGCCTGTAAAATTAGCCTGAGGATTCAAACACAAATTTGGATCGAACTTCTCTTTTATACGTTTGTATAAAGCTATAGCAGCTGGTTCTATGGCAGCTAGTCGTTTAGAACTGCCAATAAATGATCCGTAACGAGCGGCCAGTGTCAAAGCTTCCCAGCTTGCGAGGGCACTGCCATCAGTCCGCTGCCGGCAAGTGCGAAGAATACCAGTGAGCAATTCTAAATCGCTTTCTACTTGCTCTTTGCTAGTACTGTGTAGGTATAACCGCCCGCAAGCAGGCCTTATACGCAAATTACCGCGCAATCTCCCACTCTGCTTGTTACTCAAATTTTCGAGCAAGGCCTGCAAAAGTGAAAGCGATGCAGCAGCTTCTACACAGTAATCAGCGGCCGATGCCAGTGCATAGGTCAATACTTTTTGGGCTTCGAGATTGTCTATTTTCTTGAATTTTAAAGCACCTAGCTCCACTTCTATTTGGGCACTCAAATCAGCAACTAGCTGAGATGGGCCCTCAACTTGCACAATCAATTGACACTCATTACTACCGCTTCCGTTTCCACTAGTTTCTGCTTCAACGATCTCTAGAGCGCAAAGGGGCAGTCCCGAAGAAAGCAAGCGAGCTGATACCGCCAGTAGTTCACTTGAATCGTTCGACTTTGACTTCGCTGAAAAACTTGCAACGGCCTCCGGTATGGCAGCCAGACGCAAATAGGCTAAATATGGAAAAGCAAAAGCACCTCTTGAACCAATAACTAATTTAGTGACATCAAAACCAGTGACATTCTTTACCACGCGGCCGCCGCTTTTTAGCACCAGACCATCCGCATACACTGATTCAAGACCAAGTATTTGACTGCGCAAAAAACCGAAACCAGTCTCTAAATAGCCACCATCACCGGTCAAAAGCAGATCTATTAAAGCCACGTCGTTGGCATTAACTCCCAAATCTACTGGAAAACGTTGACCAAAACTGCTCAAATAATTGTTCAGCTGAGCAATCGTTATGCCAGCTTCACAGGCAATAACGAGATCGCTCGCCACATACTCGCGCACATGAGCCAGTGCCGAAAAGTCGATAAATACATTTTGCCTGTTTTCTCTCAAAGCCTCAAGATCAAGCAAGCCCGGAAAAAAAGCATATTTTTGAGAATTTGGCGACAAGGAAAGGCGCAGAACAGCAACTAGGTCATCGACACTGCGGGGTTTAATCTCAAACCAGCTTGCCGCAGCGCTGCCAAGTGCCTGAATA
>JAGOSY010000067.1 GCA_018062085.1 bacterium
CTACCGCTAATCAAAAATCAAATTGGCTAAATTTCAGGGCGAAGTCGCGCTCTAGCATTATGTTAGCGGCTTTGAGCGTTAGCCTTGTTACCATTCTTCCAGCCAACGGCGATGCGCCACTGCAGGGTAATGTGCAAGAGATGGGTGCCAGCGAATCTCCCCCCAATCTTGCCCCGATTGTACCCATGTCGGCCCCAGTGCTGAAAAAACGCAAACCTTTAGCCGCCGACGCCCAAGACAATTCGCTCAAAGGCAATGCTGAGGATAGTGGTCATGGGCTTTCTGGCCAAGCGCAAGATGAAGGCAGCGCACCCATGAAGAGTCAAAAAGCCACCCTTGATGGCAGTGGGCCACTTAAAGCCACATTAAGCCAGAACGAATTCGAGCTGCAGTCTCACGATGCTGATTCACAAGACCAAGAAATGGCTGTGGAGTGGGACCGCTGGCGCAATCGACTGCTGCGTTCTATTCAAGGTGGCGTGCAAGAACTAATCAATAACCCTGAAAACATGGTGCCCCATTTTGACCAGGCCAGAGGCAGAGTAATACTCTCACCTCGCATCCCCCTTGGTCAAAAAGCTAGCTTTTATGTGCGCATTTCAGACCAGCGCCGAGTGGTTAAGGCCAGAATTGTCGCCTCTTCAGGCAATGCTGAATTTGACAACGCTCTGCTTGACGCCATCTATGCCTTAGACGGCACGACAATCTTACGGTTCCCCAAGGGATCACAAAGGCCTCGCGTGGTTCAAGAAGCAACAATCATCACTGCTGACCATGGCACCGACGAATACTTCAAATTCGGCGACGTTGAAAAGTACCGCGTACCTAATCAATAGATAAAGACGCAAGCAATCATTTAGATTAAGAAATTTAGCACAGGGGGGGCTCGAACCCCCGACCTGGCGATTATGAGTCGCCCGCTCTAACCAACTGAGCTACCGTGCCATAGAACTCAAATAGAATTGCCATGCAAATGCAGGACAAGATCTGTCTAGAGACCTGAATATAGATTATCCGAATCGAGGACTGAGCGTGTCAAGCAAATATCCCGGCCAGACCAGACAAGACAACAAAAGTTCAAACTAAGTTGTACTCGAGCAAGCAGTCAAGAGGCTCCAGGCCTAGTTTGCCCTTTAGACTTTAGCCTTGCTGCCACTGACAGTAATTGGCAGGCTAGTGTTGACATACCAGTCAACAAAGCGCTTTACACCCTGATCAAAACTAAACTTTGGACTATAGCGTAAGACATTGCGAGCATGCTCGATGCTGGCATAGGTATAAGGCACATCGCCAATTTGCATGGGCATGTGTACAACATTTGCGCTCTTGCCTAAGTGTTTTTCTAAAGACTTGACCATATCAAGCAACATTACTGGTTCAGAGCGCCCCAGGTTGATAACGTCAAAACCAGGCAGCGAGTATGACATCGCCGCCTCAATACCGTCCACGATGTCGAGCACAAAAGTGTAGTCACGGCGGGTTGTACCATCACCAAAGAGTTCAATTGTTTTACCTGCATCAATTAAATGGCAAAACTTATGTATAGCCAAATCGGGCCTTTGCCTCGGACCAAACACAGTAAAGAAGCGCAGACAGACAACTTGCAGGCCCGCAGTATGGTAAGCAGCATAACATTGCAATTCGTTAGAAGCTTTGGTGGCAGCATATGGCGAAAGTGGCTGATCAACGCGATCACTCTCTTTAAATGATTCACCAGAACGGCCACCATAAACAGAACTAGACGAGCCGAAAACCAATCTGGTTTGCTTAGCGTGGGGAATTATGCGGTCTATAATTTTCTGAGTACCAACCACATTGACGTCCATATAATGGGCTGGCTGCAAGAGCGATGGACGCACACCGGCCATGGCAGCCAAATGCACAACCACATCGAAAGGCCCATGCTGAAAGACGCTATCAAGAGCAACATCGTCGCGGATGTCCCCTTCAACTAGAGTATAGGCGGGATGAGAGGAATGCTCAGCGGCATTGCGGCGCTTAACCGCTGGCGCATAGAAATCGTTGAAGTTATCAATTGCAACAACAGTGTCGCCCTGAGAGAGCAAGCTATCGATCAAATTTGACCCAATAAAGCCAGCTCCACCCGTAACTAATATTTTTCGGCCTGCCATCAGTAATCTCGCCTCCCTTGAGACGCCGTTATCAGTTTTTCAAACAGCGGTCTATTGGTTTCGTAATCTCTTTCTGGATGCCATTGCACACCGACAACGAAATCTCGGTCTGGCATCTCTATTGCTTCAATCACTCCATCTTCAGCAGTAGCAACCGCTTTTAACTGATTGCCAACTTTGCGTACGCTTTGGTGATGCGATGTCGGCACAGAAAATTGTCTAGCAGAGAACAAGCCTCTAAGAATACCGTCTTCAGTAATAATCACATCGTGCTTGTTGAATCCAACTTTCCAACCATTCTTGCTGGCATGCTCCACCGTTGAATCGGGCAAATGCGATTTAATGTCTTGCACCAAGGTGCCACCTTGATTGATATTAATCAACTGACAGCCCAGACAAATACCTAGTACGGGCATCTTGTCGTCACTCAAGGCTTCGCTCACAAGAGCCAAATCAAACTCTTGCCGTTTGGCAGGAGTTAGTTCACAGGAAGGGTCGGCGACCTCGTCATATAGGCTCGGACAATAATCAGCCCCACCAATAAGCATTAAGCCATCGAGGCGACGCAGCACTTCGCGCAAATCTTCACGCGGCATAGGGGGAAGCAAGATTGGAATGCCGCCGCTCTTAAGTATGGCGTCGGTATAGGGAGTCTGAATGGCTGCTTCTTCTGGAGGGCCAGCCTTAATGTCTAAATTGATACCTATTAGTGGTTTCATGATGCCTCGAAAATATTCTGTGGCATTTTACCGCACTAGAACAAGAACAACCTGATTGCCAACACCATAATAAAGTTTAGCCTTGAGTCAAACATGGTCATCTATAATCAGCTAGTCAATAAAGAGAGGCAAAACTTATGAAATCAGGCCCAGCGCAACATATACAAGATGCAAACCTGACCACATCAGTTGAAGCCCTCTTTAAATCAGTCGACGCTTGGCAGACTGGTCACTTTCTACTATCAAGCGGCCTCCATAGCGACCAATACATGCAATGCCAACGCATTCTTCAATATCCGATCCACGGCATGCATCTGGCCAGAGCGCTGGCAACAAAAATGCTAACAGCCGGCATTAAACCTAAAGCAGTAGTCGGACCTGCCCTCGGAGCAGTACACCTCGAAGTATTTATGGCCTTGGCCTTCAACGAAATTCTCAACTCTGGCGAAGCGGCAACAGACACAAATTCAAAACGCCACGGTGCTCAAGATCAGGTACGAGCTATATTTGCCGAGCGCGCCGAAAACGGCAAAGATTTCGTCATTCGTCGAGGTATAGAACTAGCCCAAGGCGAAGAAGTTGTCGTCGTAGAGGACGTCACCACGACTGGTGGCTCAGCCAAAAGAGTAGTTGAGCTGTTAACAGCAATGGGCGCCAAAACCTTGGCAGTGGGCACAATCATCGATCGCAGTGGCGGCCTAGCAAAATTTGAACAACCCTTCTTTGCCCTTGAACAACTCAATTTAAAAACCTACGATGCAGACGCTTGCCCTATGTGCCAAGCCGGCAGCCAGCCAGTCAAGCCCGGTAGCAGCAAAAAATAGGCCAAAACACATACAATAAATTGCTATTCTAAATTAGTCTTGCTCTTTGGCAATAAAGACTGCAATGCCAAACCAATTTCATAGTCGTTAGGCAGCATATGCTTAGCAGTCATTAACTCAGCAATGGCGCTGCTTGTATCCCCTGCATCTTTCAGCTCTAAAGCTAAAGCCTTGTGCAACTGGCCGTTCTTCGGATCAATCGACAACGCCAATCTATATTCGATCAGAGCCGACTGGCGGTCACCATTTTTGGCGTAAACCCAGGCTAAATTAGAGTGGGTATCAGGATCGTTTGGCGCCAAGCTCACCGCCAAACGCGCTTCCTTTAGAGCTTCACTAGCCTTATTTGTGCTGGCCAAGGCCCAAGCATAGCCAACATGGCCTTCAGAATAGTTGGGATCAAGCTGCGTAGCAGTGACAAATTGCTCTAGGGCTTCTGGCCACTTTTTCATTTTGCCCAAGGCCAAACCATAGCGCGCATGAACAATGGCATCTTTAGGATTGAGAGAAATTGCTTGCTTGTATTCTTCATTAGACTGCGCTGGCATACGAACAGATGTATAGCACTGGGCCAAAATCAAATGAGGAATGACAAGATCTTTATTGAGCTTAGAAGAGAGTTTGCATTCAGCAATGGCATCGCGAAAGCGGCTTTGCATACGATAGCACTCGCCCAAATAGGCATGGGCAAGAGCATTACCACTGTCTATCTTGAGCGCCCTAGTATATTCGCCCTTAGCTTCATCGTTGCGACCAAGCATCCGCAGCGCTTCGGCTTTCATAAAATGGCCATCAGCAGTGGTAGCTCGAATAGAAAGCACTTTGTCGAACTCTTTGAGAGCTTCTTCATAGTCGGCCATACTCATCAAGACCTTGCCCAGCATATAATGGGCCTTAAAGTTGTTAGCATCAAGCTTGAGCACATCTTCAAATTCGATGAGCGAATTAGTAAAATCCCGTCGAGCAAAGAACATATCGCCTAAACGACAGTGCCTATCAATCTGTTTATTGCGGTCCTCTTTTACCGGCTCAAAAACTTCATCTGATGCAGCTTTAGCCTCTTCACTTTTCGTTTCGGCCTCAAGCACTTTTGGATCTTTGTAAGGCCTGCGCTTCATAAAGAAGGGGGCGCCGTCGCAAGGCGCCGGAGAGATCGACGAGGCCAGCAGCATAAGCGAGAGCGACACAAGCAGATAGCGCGAGGAGAGCGCAAGCGCCGCCTTAAGAACCATGAGTGTTAACCCCATGAGTTCGCGCACCATGAATTTTCACTTCAAGTACTCGATCTAAACGAAAAGTTCTTTCTGAGTTAGTTTTTCGACAACTAGCAGTTAAGTAAATGCTACCGCGGCTCTCAACCAAGGCCAGCGGAAGAATGACACGGGTACTCTTAAATTCACTGCTATAGGTCAATTTCAGCTCTGTCTTATTTTCTATAGCCTCTGCAATTAGATCGAAATCAGCCTGAGCTTGTCGCGACAATGCAAGGGGAGCATAGCGCTGCTGCTGGGTAAAACTAAGAGTAGAGTTATTTGACTCTAGTTGGCCAAAGTTCTCTAGGCAGCCGACCTCAACAAGTTTGGCAAATAGCTTCTGCACATACATACTGTCGTCAAGGGCTCTGTGATAGAGCGAACCAGCAAAGCCAAAGTGCTCACTCAGAGTCTTCAATTTGTAATTAAGGCTGCCTTGAACCAAACACTGCGCCAAAGCCAGAGTATCAATCACCGCATGAGCAGGCAAGTCTAAGCGCAAGCGCTGGGAGTTAACCTTAAGAAACTCAACATCAAACGAGGCATTGTGAGCAATCAAAACAGTGTCTGTCGGGCTACCGCACCATTCAAAGAAATGAGGCAAAACGCTGTCTACACCAGGGGCATCAGCCACCATGGCATCAGTGATACCATGCAGAGCTGAAACTTCAGGTGGAATTGGCCCGCCCGGATTAATCAGAGCAGAAAAAGTATCGATCTGAACACTAGTAATTTCTTCTGCAGTGAAGCAGAGCTTAAATTTGACCCCAGATAGTTCAACCAATTTGCAGGCTATGGCAGACAAGCCAGTGGTTTCAACGTCAAAAGCAATAAATGTCAGGTCGCCGAGCGCTCTCTGACTCAAGCTTGAAACTTGCTCACATAATTCAGTCATGCCATCTCTCTGGTTTAGCAACAACTTTGATTGTACTACGTGGGCTTTGCCAGCTGTGGCGATTAAATCGAGCTATAGTACTAATGGAAATGAGAAAAACGGGCGCAATCTATACGATGCATATACCAATTCGCCAAGTCGCTGCTGTATCTATTGGCTTGCTAAGCCTACTCGCGACGACAGCGGCGAGTAGTCAGGCTTTTGATCTGAAAGAAAAAGATCATCCCGAGCAATCACTGCACGGCAATATTATTAATGAAGCTCTCGCCTCTACCATAAGTGCCGGCAGCCTCAAACTTGTGATTCAAAGCTGCGACCAAGCAGAAGATGCAGACATGCTCTTCAACAAAGCTTCATTCAAGCGAAGTTTAGCTTATATTGAGCGCGAACAAAAAAAAGTATTGAACGCTGCCTTTGAGGCAGATAGCAACCCCTCAGCCCGTTACCGCACATTAAAGCATTTCGGCATAATGCTCAGAGCGGTGCAAGATTTTTACAGCAATTCAAACTATGTTGAGAACGAAGTAGCAAAGCGCACCAACAAGCTTGGTGTCAATCGCTTCGACCCCTATACCATTGAGCTCGTCGAGTGGTCAAAAATACCAACACTAATGCAGTCAGAGCAGCCGCTCAGTGCCGCAGAAATTAAAAAAGCCAATTCGAGTGAAGGTCAAGAAAAGATCGGCCAAGCCACTTACTACAAAGTAGCTCGTGAACTAGCTCTGCGCGAAACTGCCAGACAGTGGGATGTGCTTGCAACTTTATTGAAAAATCGCTATCAAGGGAAATCACTAACAATCATAACTGCGCTCAAACAAGCCAGCGTGCCAGACAAAGAACCAGAGGAGCTTGAATAAAGCAATTTACGTTCTGCTCTTCTGTTTTACTTTCTGCGCTTCTGTTTTACTTTCTGCGAACAATGCCACAATCAGGGCAATCACTGACCGGATCAAACCCTCTCAACACTTCAAGCTCGCCGCTCAAGCCGTCAATTTTAATCAGCTCATTGCTTTGGCTAGCACCAAAGCCGCTAATAACTTTCACAGCACCAAGGGCCAGTGAATTACCAATTATTCCCGCCAGACTTTCTAAAATTCCTTGAGATTGGCGGTTAGCTATTGAATCTTCTATACCAAGAGAGGCCAGCAAGCAACGCAGACAACATGACTTACCCGGCAGCATGCAAAATAATTGGAAGCGCATGCCCGCACCACCGCAATGCAAAAGCGGCTTGCGACCAGCCATGCATAAATCAGAAAGACTTAGTTTCTCTTGCCAATCATCTAACACATCAATAACCAAATCGCAGTCAGCAACTTGAGACTCAAGCTCAAGTGTTGATAGCGACTCAACTAGTTGATAGGTAAGCTGACAATCACCAGTGTTATCAAGCTGCGTTCGCAGACTATTGAGTGCAGCGAGGCGACTATCAATAATCTTCAGAGCGCCAACCCCCGAGGCGATTAAACCTTGAGCAGCGGCACGCACCACGGAGCCACCGCCCGTAAGCAAGACTCTCGCACGCCTAAGTTTTTCTTGGTGCGTCGGGCTAAAGCCACGAACAGCAAGTTGGCCAGCGTAGCGCGAATGCGCCTCTTCGTTGTCGAACTGACTATCCATAATTACCCTAAAAAAGTTGCCAGCTTACTCTGAGCATCACCATAAATAATAGCCTATAAACCAAAAACCCCCCTTACGGGAGGTCTCTGGCTGGCGTTGGCGGGGAAAAGGTATTAGTTGAACAGTGCAGCGTCGCGGGCTGATGCAACGAGCCAGTTGATGCAACCAGGTGTTGCAAGTCCGCCTGTTACACCGGCAGCTCCGAACAATACTTTCTTCATAGCATCGTGGGAACCAGCAGCCATGTGCATGAAGC
>JAGOSY010000068.1 GCA_018062085.1 bacterium
CAACCATTACCGACCTACAATTTTGGCTTAAAGAACAAGAAGTTTGCTAATGCTGTCTAGGTAAGCTCTTTGCCTGCTTCTCAAGAGCGAAATGGCCCATTTTTACGCGAATCGTTGCCGCCCCTCATGTTCAAGCTTGAAATTTTCTCGGCAGAGAGAGTCGTGATAGCTTGTTTGCCTAATGCCTCAACAATAGAACGAATGTTCTCTATATTCTTGCCATAGTCTACAAGCGTTGTTCCGACCAATGGCTTGCTCGATATGGATACTTTGCAGCTTTCATCGCCATCAGGCGAAACAGTAAGCATGAGCTTTTCGCCAAATGATTTCCATGTAGCTCCGGTCTGAGCGTGTATCACTCCTAGCTCTCTATCTTGCTGTGTTACTTTTCCTTTTTTTAGGATCGCTATGGAACTTAAGCATGTCTCAAATGCCTCATCAAAAGGTTGCTTCAAGGTCAGCACTTGCACTTGATGCACGCCTAAGAGGGCTTCGCTGTAGTTCGACTGTAGCTGCTTGTTGGAAATTTGATGTAATACTCCCAAAATTAGAGCCATAAAGAAACCGAACAACAACCCTTCGAAAACTCCCTGAGTTATTCCATGCCAAAGCCCCCCAGATAGCCCTTGCGCTCCCATGTAAAGGGCAAAAGGAATCGAGGTAAAGATGAAAATCTTTCGGTAAGTGTCTGCTGTACTGCGTGTGATCATTGAGAGATTATTCCCTTAGTGGGCTGCAACTTGTTCTAGAAGCTCAATTTCACAAATATGAAATTTGGAAAACAGAGGACGAACTAAATTGACCGATCGTATTGTGCACCATTGCACCCGTCGACTGTTCTTCCGTACCTCTATACGTCTTTACCTCACGTCGTATTGTCGAACTAACGACTTGTCTAATTGTGTTATTTCCAGACTGCCTATTTGTTGAATTCGGCGCATCTGATAGACCGTGTGAATGGAAAATTGTCAGCCTGACTAATGAAAGTCGCAAAAACAGTCCCACTCACCGCTGTCATCCAGGGACAAGAAACCGACCCCGTCGGCAAACCATTGCCAGTTGCAAATACTATCAATTTGAATCACGTATGTATCACCGTTTGGAATGCCAGCTTGCTGTGATGTCGGCCAGCCACCAATTTTGGTGCCGTTAGAAGTCGGGTATTTTTCATCCAGCAGCAGCCACCAATCATCTAGGGCATGAAAATCCTCTTCGAGCTCCTCATCAACGATCCCTAGGTTGTCCGGATAGCTCGGAATCTCATGCTTAGCCAATTTCCACTGAATGTACTTTGATTCCATCAAACTCTCAAACGGTCTCTCCATTGGAACCAGACTATCCAGATTCTTGTACGCGGATACAAACCAGGGCCCATTCTCGTATGTCGCCGTCCCATGCCAGTCTTTCCAGGCCGCGAAAAACTGTATTAGCTTAAATTGCTGCAAAGGCTCAGGCACCCACGGTAACTCGGCGATGTTGATTTGCAACACTCCCTCTAAGTATTCGTCGCCGGACTGTGGCCAGGCACTAGCCGGCGGGCCGACAAATTGTCCACCCATCTTTGATGCAAATGGAGACTCCTGTCCGCGCGCTTGTCTGAATTCTGCAACTGAAGCAGTTCTGCAGTGCGGCTGAAGCACTTCAAAGTATGTATCGACAATATGGCGCTCGCTCGCAGAAAGTTTCGCGGTTGAATTATTCAATGCCAATATCTTCGTTCCAGACTTTTGGATATTGGAGCTGGAATTGCTTGAGCAAATCAAAGCATTGTTCAAGATCTAAATCAATTACCTCAACACCATTGTCACGCATAAATTGAGCAGAGCTTTTAAAGGTGCGGTTCTCACCGGCAATTACCTTGCTAATACCAAATTGCACCACAGCTCCTGCACACATAGCACATGGCATCAAGGTGGAATAGATAGTGGTGTCTTTATAGCTCGCTTGTCTACCAGCATTCCGCAGGCAGTCAATTTCACCATGGGCAGTGGGGTCAGCTTGCTGAACGCGACGGTTGTGACCGCGTCCAATAATTTGTCCGGCTCGTACAAGTACAGAACCTATAGGTATGCCTCCCTCAGCAAAACTTTTTTGAGCTTGCTTTATGGCTTCTTCCATAAACTGATCTGCTGGTTTGTCAGCTCTATTTTCCATCTGTAGTTCTTCCTTCTAGTGAGCATATGTTTTTGCCTAAGCCAAGCACCAAATATGGAGCGATTAATTGAAGATTTGGCTAGTCTAAGTCGCGGCCTTCTGGTCTGATAATGTATATTATGTTTCATCGACCAATTGACTGGGTTCAAATGGCCACCAGTATTAGGTTTCGGGGCTCGAATTTTAATTGCTTTTCTGGCCAAAAAAGAATTTGGGCAGGGCAATCTGACCTAATCGATTTTCAAGGCGGCAAGAATCTCTTCTTCAATCCAGCCACGCCTCACTAAGGTATCGCCGATGCTACCAGTAGCAAAGCGCTGCTCAAGTAGAGCTATGATCATCAAGTCTTCTGCCACAAGTCCTAATGCCATTAACTGAAGTGCTAATGAATCAGTAACTTCTTCGTCTGGTGCAATCAATTCTTGACCGATGAGAAGACCATCCAATTCTTCTTGAGAAATAAATTGCTTCTCCAACAGAATCTCACCTAACTGCCGCTCGCTGCTCTGTTGCTCCTGAACGGCCTCTTTTAACTGCTCAAGGGTAATCATCCCCGAGGCTAAGCAAAGCTGGCCTAAACGGAGCCTAGAATTGAACTGCTTGCTGCCACTACTTGACTGCTGTGCGGTGTCAATATTAGCTTTAAGATCTTCGTGTGCCATACGAATTGCTTTTAAAGCTACTAGCGCTTGCTCACTTGCTTTGTTTGACTTGAATGGTTGTGACAACCTTTCAGTCAATCTTAAGGTGATTTCGTCCACGTTAGATTTTTCTGCTGTTTTATTTAGTCTGAGTGCATGAAAATGATTGGTCATAATTTTTTCTGCCAGATGATGAAAAGTTCGATGACGACCCTGTGAAAGGTTCGATGAAAGGTTCGATGAAAGGTTCGTCTAATATTATAGATATGGTTATCCACAACTTGTCGACAATACGACTAGTCGATAGTACTTATTATCGTAAAGACATCAATATCAATTCTCGAATAGTCTAATGTTCTAATTGTTGTTGGTCCGAAGAGTCGTACTTACTAAAATACGTAAATATCAAATACTAGAGTCCTTAGCTTAAGGTACCCATGACATCAGCACCTCTAAACCAGCCCAGCAACCGAACTAAAGCCTTCGATATCAAGTTCTTGATAAAAGAATGGGGCGCAATGTTTAATCCGGCCACAGTTGGTCGTGATTTTCTTGCCGGTATAACTGTCGCCATGGTGGCTTTACCGCTCAATCTCGCTCTTGCCGTCGCCTCAGGTGTAGAGCCTGCACTTGGTATCGTTTCTGGTATCGTCGCTGGCATTATTGCCGCGCTCTTTGGCGGTCAACGCTACGCCATAACCGGTCCAGCAGCCGCGATGGCAGTTGTCTTAATTGAAGTTGCGCACAACTTTGGTATGGGCGGTATCTTTTTTGTCGGCTTAGTCGGTGGCCTGCTTCAGATTGTTGCTGGCCTCTTGAAACTAGGTCGAATCATCTCCTTTCTTCCGATGCCTGTAATTGTTGGCTTTGCCAATGCCATCGGGATTCTCATCATATTCAATACCGTTGATGACTTCTTTGGCCTGATGACCAGACCATTACATTTGCACAATGTCACCAATGTCGTTGGTTCGCCCTTCATTCCTGAGTTTATGAAAGACGTAAACGAACTAATTCAGCGCATATTCATTCACAATGAATGTAACTTTCAAGCTGTGACTATTGGTCTGGCCGTTATTGCTTTGGCTGTTATAGTTCCGCGCTTTACTAAACTGGTGCCAGGTTCATTGGTTGCTATTGTAGTGGCTTCAATTGCGGCAAACCTTCTCCATTTTGACATTCCCCGTGTGATTGATTTGGCTCCTCTGGCTAACATCAATTTGATGCCCCATTGGCCCACTTTACCTACCGGAATTACAACATTCCAGCAATATCAGGCTCTGACGCTCTACGCTATTACTGTCTTTATGCTGGGCTCCATTGAATCACTGCTTTCTGCCACCGTTGCCGATGGCATGTCTTTGCGCTCAAAACATCGCCCGGACCAAGAGCTGATTGGTCAAGGTCTGGCCAATTTCGCTATGCCTTTCTTTGGCGCCATTCCAGTTACAGGTGTTATTGCTAGAACTGCCGTGAACATAACGTCTGGCGCACGTACTCGCTTGGCGGCGATTATTCACTCTATTGTGCTACTTCTGCTCGTGCTTGCCTTTGCTCACTCAGCTGAGCAGATTCCATTGGCTGCACTAGCTGGAGTGCTCGTTTTAACGGGCTTCCGCCTCATTGAGTGGGATGAAATTCGAGAGATTTGGCGCGGTTCTAGAACTGAAGGTTGGGTAGTTGTTGCTACTACTATTGCTTCAGTTTGTGTCGACTTGACCGCCGGTATCTTGACTGGCCTTCTTCTCACTTGTGTTTTGACTGTACAAAAAATGAGCTCTCTCAGCTTAGTCAGTGAAGTTGGCGAGGATGATGATCGCATCGAGGCCACGCAGCAGATTCCGAGTTGCAAGTTTGTTCGCACCTACCTGGTAGATGGTCCTCTTTTCTTTGGTGCTGCCGAGCGCTTTACTGAGAACATCCTGCTCACTCAAGACTTGCGAGCACTAATTTTGCACATGCGCTCGCTCAATATGATGGATATAACAGGGGTTGAGACCCTTCTAGCTATTCACTCACAGCTCAAGCGCAACAATGTTCGCTTAGTTATCGCTGAGCTGCCTGGTCAGCCCCTTGAGCTAATGAAAAAGACAGGTGCCTTAGAAAAAATTGGTACTGAAAACTGCTTCTCTGATTACAAAGAAGCCCAGCTCGATGTAAACGAAAAACTTCTTATGACTGTCTGTCAGGGCTGCTCTGCTGGCTTGAATCCAGAGGTTAAAGGCAAATTGGCTGCACCTCGCGACTGCAAATTGCGCAGTGCTTTGTTGATGGACAACAGTCGTCTAACCAAAACTTTGAAAGCTCGGATGGATCGTTCGCAGAAAATTAGAACTGGCACTTTTACTGCACTGAGTCCAGATATTGTGCGCTTGGTGAGAGTGAGTAAGCCCGAAGATATACCGGTGTTTTTAAGAGATACGCCCATCGAAGCCTTGCTCAAGTGCCAAAACATGGGAGAGGTTGACGCTAACCAGACGGAAGATCCAGATCTTGTTATTGGCATGTGTATTGACTATCGCAAGTCACTGTCTTTACCGCAAAACTGCGCTTACGTAATTAGACGAACGGGCGCCAACATGGCCGGCTCTGAATTTTCACTTGCTCTTGCTCTCTCGACGGGCATCGAATATATGGCGCTGATTGCACACAACCACTGTGTTATGTCTGACCCTCATGTGAAGCGCGGTGCCTTTGTTTCGGCCCTAACCGGAAAACACGGTTGGAGCAACGATCAAGCTTTGAGCTTCTTTGACGAACATGCCTCAAGTCGCGAAATAGATGACGCTATTGACTTCTCGTTAAAAGAAGCACGTCGCTTAAGCAATCTTTTCAGAGGGCTTAAGGTTGTGCCTATGCTATTTATGCTTGAAGACAACCTGGTATACCTTGTAAAAGACTGGGTACGGGCCAAAGAGGGCACCGATGAGAGCGATGATGATTCGTACATGGGTGACTAACCCTAATGCAGAAGCCTAATCTAGAACCCTAATTAAGATTAAGAGTGCATCCTGGCCAAACCTGCTCTTGAGATCATCTATAATCGTCGAGAATTCATCGAGGTGGTTATGGTCGAGGGCAAATTGCGTTTCAGCACGATATTTGTTGCTGTGGCAGCACTTGTATTTTCGCTAGCTTATTTCGTCAAGGCGAAAGAGCCAATCTTGCAAATTGTCAGCCCTGACAAAATCATGTCTTCAGCTGTTAGCTTACCTAACAGCACCGATTCTAAATTTGCTGAAATGGTCATGAATAGCTCGAGCTATGCTGTGTTCTTGTGCCGTAGTGAATATTCTAGCGGCAATGCTAACTCGCTTGAGGCTTTGAGAGGCTGGGCAGCTCAGCAATTTCACAACGACCCGCGTTTTCTCCATCCGGTAATTTTGCCTAAGGCTACAGCTAGTTCCACATTTATCAATTCCACCGCCTATTGCCTTTTCGCTGCTCCTTATTATTTCGCCTCACAAGCTGCCGCTGGTTTGATTGGTAGCCGTGTAGACAGCTATTGCGACAGTGAGTCTTTTCGCGTCTTTAAAAACGATTTTGCCGGGTTGTTTGGCGGTGACGCCGAAGCCGCTACCTTGCTAGCGCGTTATCAATCAGATCGTGCACGCACTGCCATTAATCCACTTCTGTCGGTGCTGCTCTGGCTGCTAACTGCATTCCTCTCTCCCCTTTTAGTCAGGCCATTTCGGCGTGCTGCTGCCTTTTGGCGAGCACCGTTTATGTTAGGCAATGATCAAAATTCATATCGAAACACAATTTCTTCGGCGGCTTATTTCGCCTACTTCGTCTCGGCCTTAGGCGTTTATTACACCGCCCAGGCTCTAGTTGTAGAGACAACTGCAGCACCTTCTGCCATTGCTGCTATCGTCTGTGGTGCCGCAGCGCTCTATGTGCTTTTTCCCGTGAAAGTCTTTGTTGATAATGACGAAGTTTTGTTCTTACGTTCAACCATAACTACTCGCTCTATTGTCATTTCAGCCTGGCTTTTCTTAAGTGTACTTTCAATACAAATGTTGACTTGGATTAAGCAGGGAGTTTTGACCGAGCCAGACCCAATTAGTCTATTGATTTCTGCATTCACTGGCGACTTCATTCATGACCCGCTAACGGCCAAGCGCTGGATATCAACAGCAATTGCTCTTGCCTGGTCGGCCAGCTTTGTCTTCATCTTGAAAATACTGTCAAGACGTGGCACTGAGAGCTCGAGAGAGGTGACCAAGAAGTTGGCTGGCTTGGGCGCCAAACACTAGTGCTAGAATAAATAACTCAACTTGCCCTTGTGTCGGAACTGGTATACGAGACGCACTTAAAATGCGTTGCCCGTAAGGGATTGAGGGTTCGACTCCCTCCGAGGGCAAATTTTTCTTAGCGGCTTAGCTCTTAATTGAGAGCATAGACCTTAGGCGAGAGCAGTGACTAACTCATTCGAGACGATTGTAGTTGGCCTCGGCGCCATGGGTAGCGCCACTCTCTATCAACTGGCGCAGCGCGGCGTAAAGGCTCTCGGTATTGACCTCTTGTCGCCGCCCCATAGTTTTGGCTCGTCCCATGGTGACACCCGAATAACCCGCCAAGCAATAGGTGAGGGAGAGCATTACACGCCTCTTTCTTTGCGCTCATACGAAATCTTTCGCGAGATGGAGGTTAAGTCTCAAACGCGGCTATTGGAAGTAACCGGTGGTCTCATGATTTCCAGC
>JAGOSY010000021.1 GCA_018062085.1 bacterium
TGCCTTACCAACCAAACAGTGAGTTAAAGTAGCAAAAAAAAGAAAAAGCTTGCGACTTTTCGATGCTAAAATTTCGGCCTGCCCACTGAAGGCAAACGAATTTCAACTAGAAAAGTGACAAGCTCGTCCTTTAGCGGCCAATTCCTTCTCATCCCTGGTCAATAATCCGCTACTTTCGATTCGCAAACGTTAGGAAATGACCGCTCAATCTTCCGACAAAACTACCGACACAACTCCACCCACAGACAAGGCCATATCAAAGGGCAAACCAGCAGCAATTTTCTCTTTGTCTAAGTTCAAATAGTTAAACTCAAGAGCGCGCACAGCCACTGTTACCCCTTGCTGCTTTGCCAACTTCAGGGCTTGACCATAAAGAGGATCGATATCATCGGCGGTGCTAAATGACTGAGCATCGCTGCGACCCACTAGGTAAAACTGACAAGCATCAAAACCATCGGCAACAGCTTTACTCAAAGTGGCAAGGTGCTTGCGGCCGCGTTCGGTGCGAGCATCAGGAAAGAGCGCACGGCCATCCTGCCACATGGTTGCCGACTTCACTTCAACATAGCATGCCTTAGTTCCGCTAGAAGAATGACTCAAAAGAAAATCAAAACGGCTATCTGAAAATACTTGTTCGCTAAGTATTTGATCAAAGCGGCTGAACTCTGTCAGACGGCCCAACTCGAAAGCTTCTTTGAATAGCTTGTTAGCTAACATGGTATCAACCACCACCAGCGAACTGGGGCACTCAACCAGCTTGAGAGTCCAGGGCAATTTGCGCTTAGGGTCGGCACTATGACTAAGGTACGCGTTCATGCCCGCATCGCACATACCCAGCATGCTGCCTGGGTTTGGACAATGGGCAGTAACAACCGTGCCGTCTCTAAATTCAACATCAGCCAGAAAACGCTTATAGCGCTTGAGCAACTTGGCCTGTACTAAATTAGAGAGAATCATTAGAAAGTATCATTTGGAATCAATAGCAATACTAGTCAGATATTGATGCTGCAGCGCCGGCTGAGAGATTGGCAGGGCGAACAGCTGCGATTGGCAGAACTATTCCAGTCACCGCACTAGGTGTAGAGCCACTGACCCCATTGCCAGCCCCTGCGCGTGAATTGCTCGCCGAAGCAAGCGGCCCGCCACTAGAAACACCCATATCCTCGCTGCTGCGACCCTTCATCCAGGCTAGCAATGCATCAAATCCGGCCTTCTTCTGCCGAGCTTTGATGCGCGATTTAAGGCGCTCTAACAGGTCGCTGTTAGCCACAGACAAGCTAATAACTTTCTGTGATCCACTTTGGCTAGCTACTCGCCAAGACAAAAGCTCTTCTTTCTTACCTAGTAGAAGCTTGGTTTTGACCAAGATATCGCCACTCTGACTAGCCTCTTCTTGGAACGTGACTTTGCCTTTGCCAAATATTTTATGCCACCGCGGATAGTAGCGCTGTTCGACTAAACCTTTGAGAGAACCAACGAACTGGCTACGTTGACTTGCACTCAAGCCATCCCAATCTTTTTTGCCAAGACAACGCACTGACATTTCTTGGTAATCAATTAACTTAGATGGGTTACTTGCGACTTTTGCAGCGGGCTTCGAAGCAGACCTTGAAACCTTAGAAGGTCCAGCACAGTCAAATGTGCGTAGTAATTGATCAACAGCAGCCCAACCCGGACCAGCCGCAGACTCTCCAGCCGGACCAATCGGCGCAACCGCAGTGGGAGCCACAGGAGTACCCGGCGCCGCGTAGGCGCAACTGACCCCCGCCAGATTAAGCAAAGCCGTGGCCATTGCAGTTCTATAAATGAACTTAGACGCAGATCTTGCCAAGCGGAGTCTCCAGATAACTGCCTGAGAAAAGCCCTAAATAGAGGCTTTGCTGCGGATTAGTAAAAAGCGGGCCACCCACAATGAAACAAACGACCAACTTATCAGTATGAGGATATCACGAGTGTAGTCAGCAGGAATACCCAACATCACGCCTTTAGTGATGTCGGCGGCGTAATACATCGGCAACGCTATGGCCAGCTTCTGTTCCCAGCCGGGCATAGCTTTGACGGGTGTGATGATGCCTGAGACAAACATCAGTGCCACCCCCAAAATTGAAACTGTCATTGTGTAAATTCTAATGGTTTTAAGTACACAAGCGAAACACAGGCCGATGCAGGCGAAGGTAAAGACCGACAAAACCGTGGCCCCAAGTAGACCAAAGAAATTGCCGCCAAGAGTAAAGCCCACTATGGGCGACGTGATGCCCAGGGCCAACCAAAGAACGAGAGAGGCCTCAAGAGTAACAGTCAATGTTTTGGCGACAATGGCAGCGTTGAGTCCACCAGGAGCAAAGACAATTTGGCGATAGGTGCGCTCCATCCATTCGTAAATCCAGCTGAAGCCCACGTTCATCGAAGCCAGCACATAGCAAAGATAGGCCACGAGACCAGATGTTATATAGTCGCGCAGACCAAAATTGACTTGAAAGAGTGCAGCCGAGTGGAGGGGAATATTCAGCTCTTTTGCCCGTTGAGTGAGAACAGCGAGCAAACCCATGGCTATTTGATCGTCAATCAGGGGGTTGTTGCCACTTGAGAGAATCTGTACAGAATCTTCTAGCGGGTCTTGTGAAACGTTGGCTAGGGCAACAATTTTTTCACGAGCCAAATCACCTTTGGCCTTTTCTAAATCGTCGTACACTCTTACTCTAAAGCGCTTGGTGTCAGTCAGGTGCCTCGATAGTTCGCTAATGCCAGCGGGGTCGTAGAGCCCAAAGGGCATATCGTTAGCACCAGATATAGTATTGCCAACACAAACCAAAATTAAAATTGCCAGCATTACGCTGGCGCCAAAGTACAGGGGCCGCCGAGTCCACTGCAAGATGTCTTTGTACATGATCGCTAAAATCGCATGCACTAGTTAGCCACCTCGTCTTTTGAGACAGCCAAAAATACTTCTTCTAAGTTTGGCTCACCGGTGGCAAAACGCAGAAAGGGAATATTTTCTTGATAGAGAAAGGCAAAGACTTCTTTGTGATAATGCTCGTCGTTATCTTGAGTTGGCTGGGTCAAATAAATGGTATTGCGCAGGGTGTCAAGGCGAATTTCCAGGTCGAATTTAGATTTAAGCAAATCAATGGCAGTGGCAATGCGATCTGAGTCGACGGCACACTCTTGCACCAGTCTAATTGAAATACCACGCATGCCACGAATACGCTTGGCTAGTTCTGGCACTGTGCCTTCAATAGTGAGACGGCCATCGCGAATGATACCAATGCGATCGGCCAAGAGTTCGGCTTCTTCTAGATAGTGAGTGGTGAGCAAAATAGTGACGCCAGCACTCTTTAGCTCTTTCAATGTTGCCCAAATAAGCCGACGGGCAGCGGGGTCCAAACCAACTGTGGGCTCATCCATGAACAAAACTTTGGGTTCATTAATCATGGCGCAGGCAATAGCTAAACGGCGCATCATGCCGCCAGAAAGATTTTCAGTGCGGTCGTTTAAGCGGTCTACTAAACCAGCCCGACGCAATAGTTTCTCAATGCGCTCTTCACCGACTTTCTTAGGCAAGCCATAAAGGTCCGAAAGAAACTTGAGATTCTCGTAAGGTGTTAGCTCGTTGTAGACAGCCAGATCTTGCGAAACCACACCAAAGCAACCTTTGATTTTCTCGGCCTCGGTGAGACCGTTGAAGCCACAAATGAAAAACTCTCCTGAGCTGGGTGGCAGGAGAGTTGTGAGCATACTAATTGTTGTGGTTTTACCGGCCCCGTTGTCACCCAAGAGGGCATAAAGCTCTCCTGGAAAAATATTCAAGTTGAGACTGTCCACAGACAATCTTTGACCAAATCGTTTGGTCAAATTGCGTGCTGAAACTGACGCTTGGCTGCCTAGGCTTGGTAAACCTGAACTTAGCAAATCTGAACTTAGCAAACCAGTCCTTGGGCATCCTGACTAGGAGAACCACAAGCGCGCATCAAGCTATCGATGTGGGCAACTTTGAAGACTTTATAGACAGGTGTTTGCACATTGACGAAGGTAACAGCAGACTTGAGTGAATCAGCCCGCAATAAGAACTCTTCGAGCCACTCTAGGCCATCAACAGAAATAAAAGTACAAGCCGAAAAATCTAGTTCGATATCGGTTTTGCCAGTAGCCAAAGTTTTATCAACATCATCGAGGCCACGTTCTAACTCGCCCATGATGCGAATCTTTTCTAGCTTTCTTGTTTTCTTAGCTTCAGCCATTATTATCAAATCCTTTTTTAAGGTCTTTCTCTCGGGGCATAGGCAGAAGCGAACAATTGAGCAACTTCTGGAGCCAGCGTGTATCTTGGATTGGTACGGATACTCATATCACTGAAGGCAATTTCAGTAAGTTCAGGAATGGCGGCCAAATATGTCTCAAGAGGAATGCCCAACTCTGCAATTGAAAGCGGTTGCTTGGCCAGTCTGGCCAAATCATAAACAGCTTGTCTGAGCTTTTGCACTAGTCTCAAGCCCTTGGCCTCTTCAGTTTCGCCTTCAATTGGCTCGACTGTTAGACCAATAAATTGAGCAGCCCGAGCGTATTTGCGATCTGCAATCCAAAGTGGGTAGCAGGGAATAGAGACGAACTTAGAAGGAATCTGTGCGTTGTACTCAATAGTCGAGAGCAAGAAGGCAGCATTGGCTCGACCGTGAGCAATATCGAAACGGGCACCAAAAGCATGGGCTAGAGCATGGTTGATACCAACCGAGGCATTACCAATGGCCATACCAGCCAGGGTGGCAGCGTTGTGCAATTTGTGGCGATAGAGAACATTGTTTGGATTTTTCAATGTCTCTGGTAATGATTCAAATATCAATCGCAACGCTTCTAAAGCCAAACCGTCGGTGTAATCAGACGAAAAAGTTGACACTAGAGCTTCAAGAGCATGGGTGAGAGCATCGAAAGCAGTATCACCAGTGATATCAGGCGGCAAACTGCGAGTGAGGTGGGCATCGATGATGGCCACGTCAGGCAGCAAGCATTCGTCAATCAACGAAATCTTGCGATGACCATCTTTAAGCACGGCAAACGGAGTCACTTCTGAGCCGGTACCGGATGTAGTGGGAATAGCTACCAGCTGAGTTTTCATGTCTTTGGGAAACTCAATCATACGGTGGTGGAAATCAAGGAAATTGACGGCAATCTCAGAGATTTTCAATTCCGGATAATCGTAGAAGAGGCGAACTATCTTGGCGGCATCGAGCACCGAGCCACCGCCTAAGGCAATGACAGTATCGGGCTGACTACGGCGCATTGAAGCCACCACTCGTTGAATCGTAGCGAAATCAGGCTCTGGCCCCATATCACTAAAGACATCGACATGGCAATCTTGAGGCAAGCGCTCTGTTACTTGGGCCAAATGACCGCGGCGAGAAGCACTGCGGGAAGTAATAATGAAGGCGCTCTGGCACTTCAAACTCTTGAGGTGATCGATAGAACCGGGATTGATATAGATATTTTTGGTGGTCTGGAAACTAATAACATAATTTCTTCTGCGGGGCACCCGCTTGAAGTTGATCAAGTTTTTGATGCCGACGTTATCGGTGGTGATGTTGCCACCACCCGTTCCGCAGCCAAAGCTCAATGTTGTGTTGAGGTGGTTGTAGACACCACCAAGACCGCCAATTGAAGCAGGCGAATTGACGATAATGCGCCCAGCATTGATAGCATCAGAGAAACGTTCAATGACGTCATCATCTTCACAGAAGATGCCCGCAGTATGGCCAGTTCCACCAGCGTAGTTAATATCGAGAGCTTTGTTGATGCCTTCATTGACTGAATCTACAACAACGTAGCCCAGTACCGGCATCAATTTTTCAATGGCCAATTTATGGTGACGCAGTTCGCCGTTGAGGGGGCAAAGCAGCATCTTAATTGGTCTTGTTATATTCAAACCAGCCTGATCGGCAATGAGATTGGCTGGCTGCCCCACTAACTTATAGTTGATGCCACCAGTGCGACTGTCGACAATTAAGTCGGCAACTTTTTCCACTTCTTCTTGAGTGCAAAGATGGCAACCCAGCCTCTTAAATTCATTGAGCAGCTGCTCTGAAACTTCGCGGTCAATCACCAAAGTTTGCTCAGATGGGCATTCTGTGCCATTGTCAAAAGTTTTTGAGATTATGATGTCCATGGCAGCGGAGAGCACATTGGCGCTCTTGTGCACATAAACAGGTGTGTTACCAGGGCCGACACCTAAGGCTGGCTTGCCAGAGCTATAGGCCGCTTTGACCATCTGTGTTCCGCCGGTGGCGAAGATCAAATCAACTTCAGGATGGCTCATCAAGAGTTCGCTAGTGCGGCGCAAACGAGAAGATTTATCTACCCAGGTGATAAAGCCTTTTGGTGCTCCAGCAGCGAGAGCCGCTTCATACATAACTTTGGCGGCAAAGTTTGAAGACTCAGCGGCCATTAAGTGAGCACTAAAAATAACTGTGTTGCGCGTCTTAGCGCAGCAAATACTTTTGAAGATCACTGTTGAAGTAGGGTTAGTCACTGGAGCTAGAGCAAAAATTACACCCATTGGCTCAGCCACTTCCACCATGTTCAAGTCAGGAAATTCGCGGGTGATACCTACTGAACGCTTATCTTTGATCTGGTGATAGAGAAATTCTGAGGCCACAAGATTTTTCAAAATCTTGTCTTCGGTGACTCCCATGCGTGTCTCTTGATGAGCCATCAATGCCATCTTTCCGGCATTTTCTATTGCGGCAGCTGTCATTGCTCTGACAATTTTATCGACTTTTTCTTGCGAATACTGAGTGAAAACTGCTGCTGCTAGACGAGCTTGACGCACCAAATGATTAGCGCGCTGGGTGAGCATCAGCTCTTGTTCGGACGATACAGTCATTTATTTTTCTCTGACACGTTGACTCTAAATTGTCCAGAACGCTTGAGCCGAACAAACGGAAACCAGCAAATATATCTAGACACAGCAATAAACTTATCAAGTGTAAGGCAAAACCGCATCTATAAGATAAAAGGTTAAGAAGCCTTGATTAAAACTTATTCTATAATTCTCAGGGCCATGGCGCCCTCAGGGGTGGGGCGATCACGTAGAGGGACCACCGCTCCCGTATATCCACCATCTATGCATGTCAAGCGCATGGTACTACAATATCGTGACGAGGCTCAGCCTACAAAAATGGCTATTAACGGCGAAGAAAATTGAAACAAGCTAAAAACAAAATTGCTCAAGGGCAAAATAGGCGCTACAGACTATCTAGTTGTGCCGCGCTGCACATGGTCGCAGGCCTGATAAAAGCGCCAAACTTAGGCCTCAGTCTCGGCGTTCTTGCACTATCTGTTTCAGTTTCGGCCCTGTTTTCAGGTTCAAGTCAGCCAGCCTGGGCTCAAGACACTTCTGGTCGCCAAGTCAAAGACTTCAAACATAGAAAGCGCCTGATCGTTCCAGCTTCGGAAAACCTCAGAAGAATTGACTACCAAGCTCTGCCTGGTCGAGACTCGCTAATGCTGCCCAATTATGTCCCTAAATTCCCACCAACTGGGGCCGGTGGAGGCAACCCACGCTATACCAGCGGTAACAACGGCTATCAAAATTCTGGTTCAGACCCATATGCAAGCGGGCTACCCGTTGGAAGCGCGAATTCAGATGCTATGTATAACGACGGCGGATTGTCTGCTACGGCTGAGAGTCTCGGCAGCAATAATCAGAGTGGTCACAGGCCCATGAGCAAAATCAGCCGTGCCGGCATTGCACCACCGCCGCCGCCGGTCAAGTCATCTCTCCTTCCCCACAGTCTCACTAAAGAATTGCCAACCAAAACCAGCGCGGCAACGCACACAGCAGCAACAGCGTTGAGCCCTCAAAAAGTTGCCCAGGTTAAAGCGCAAGCTGAGGCACTAGTAAAAAAAGGTAAATCAGCTGAGGCTCAGACCCTCTTGAGCGGATATCTCAAGAGCGATCCCCATGAAAGAACGCTGGCAACAGAATTAAGCAAAATTTCATTGCAGCGTGCTCAGAGCCAAGCAAAGGCAGGCAACCACGAGGCTGCCACTCAACAAGCACGGTTAGCTATTACCCATGGAGAGCACGCACCAGAGATTGTGCAAGCGGCCCACAGTACACTCAATTCGAGTCTGCAAAAAATTGGTGTGAAAGCCAATGCCCCAGAAGATCGTTTTGATTTAGGCACAAAACTGATGGGCCAAGCCCGTTACGAAGAGGCCGTCATCGAGTATAGTGCCGCAGCCAAGCTCAAACCAACAGTAGAAGCCAATCTAGGAGCTGGTGGAGCAGCCATGAAAGGCGGCAACAATCTACAAGCGAAAAAATATTTCCAAGACGCCCTTGAATTGAACCCCAACTCTCAGCCGGCATTGAGAGAACTCGGAATTGCCCGCTATCACCTCAAAGACTATGCTGGCGCCAACGCCGACTTGACAAGGGCTTTGGTACTAAATTCAAGCGACAAAGAAGCGGCCAGTACCTTACTTGAGTTGTGGCACCATCAGGTGGCAAGCAGACCAACAGATGCCAATTCGCACTTAGGTTTAGCTCGCGCCTACCAAGTTGCTGGCGATCTACCAGCAGCACAAAACGAATACAAAACTGTAGTCAAAATTCATCCAGAGCACCCAAACTTACCGGCAGCAAGACAGAGCTTCAAGCTAGCTTACGCCAAACAAGAGGCCGGCAAGGCCTATGATCTGGCTCATACTTTAGAGAGTCAGGGATCACTTCTCAGCGCCTATCAAAAGGCCAGCGACGCCGTGGGCCTCTACCCGTCTGAGGTTCGCTACCAAAGTTATGCCGCCCAACTGGCAGCCAAGTTGCAAGCATCTGTTCAGAACAGCGGGCAAGCCAATTTCAATTCAGGAACGGCCAATTCAGGAATGCCCAATGCCGCCTTCAGCGGTGCAGCATCTGGACTGGCAGCCACGCCAAATGGCGCAGCCGAATTTACAGGCGTTACTGGTGCAGCGGGTCAGCCCTCAACTTTGACACCGGGCAATACCCCCGAAGCGCCACCAAATCTAATACCAACAGCGCAAGCAATGGGACTGGCACCAGCAGCAGTACCGGCAATCTCAACAGCACCATTCGCCCACGAAAACATGTATCAACCAATATCCACAGACCGTCAAGTTTCCAGTATGTCGAACTTCCTTGTTAGCATGCGAAACTTTACGATGCAGCAGCAGAATCAGATACGAGATGCCGAGGACAACAGTATCTGGACAAAAGGTACCACTCGCAAATCATCGGCTTTACCGGGGATTGGCGGAGATGCTGATGCTGCTCTAGATACAGCCATCGGCAGCAGTGTTCCTTCTGGTTTGCCTGCGACTACATCTTCAGTTCAGGCTTCTGCTCAATCTAGCTCTGTGGCCGACGTATTAAAGAACGCTGCTATGGCTCTGGCCAATACCAACAGCGGCTCATCTATGCCTATCGCTGCCACCAGTTCTGCGACTAATGCGACCACTAGTGCACCTAGCCCGAGCACAGCCGCAAGCGCAGAGGCACCGGCCCCATCAAGCACTTATGCTAGTTGGGCAATGCAGGCCCAAGATACATACAAAACCTCTGGCCTTGGCTCTCTCGCGAGTATGACAGCTTCCTCAGCACCGGCTCTGTTTGCCGGTAAATTGAAAACCATTAACAAGCAAGATTTGATCACGGCGGCCCAGAAAGCAGCGAACAAATTTGCAGCCAAGCCGGCTGTTGCCAGTACTGCAGCTAAACCAGTGACGGCCACTTCGACTTCGACATCGGCTCAGGTGGCGCAGACTCATAGCGCCGCACCAATGCCGTCGCCGGTTCCCCTAGAGGCACCGCCACAATACCCAGCAGCACCATCTATGACAAATGGATACCAACAAGCGCTACCACCGCAATATGATCAAATTTCTCAGATCAATTCACTACAAACCAATAATCAGCAGCTGCAAGCGCAGCTAGCTCAGGCAAATTCATACATCCAGCAACTACAAAGCAGAAACGCACAGCCTGTTGCTGAGAGCAGCTTAAATAGCAGCCCCTACAGCAATCTCGGCAATAATTCCAGTGATAATCAGATGGCTAATAATTTCGCCCCAGCCCAAGCGATGCCACCGCAAATGATGCCCAACCAACAAACAATGCAAAGCCAACAAGTGAGCGGCTCAGTTCGACTCCTTCTACAAGGGGTAAAGGCTGCCAAAGACGACGTGCAGCTCAAGGTTCTACTGCGCAACGAGACTGGACAAGAAATAAAACTACCTAACAATATAAAAGCTTCTGTGCGCAGCGCCAGCCAAGGGGAAAAGCAAGGCAAAGCTAGTTTCGCAGGCAAAACAGTGAGCCCCGGTGCATCAGTGACTGGCACAATCCGAATAGCGGGAAGCAATCTAGATCCGACCGCAGATGTGTTCATACCCGCTTCTAGCTTGGCCATTGTCGGCATGGGCGATCTACACCTAACTGTGCCAATTTCTCAGCGCTGAGTTCCTTTATCTAAACGCATTCCAGCTCACGAGATGGTCAATTTGGCCGAACTCATGGCTGGTATTCTGGGCGGTATTTTGCCTAAATCCACAGATACTTGAGAGCATCTTGATACTTTCTTGACCTCGAGAGCGGCTTACTTGATGCCTCGTTGACCTGAGACGAGCTTAGATATGAGAGGTAAGCGGTGGAGGCAAGGCTATGGGCATCCTTCTAGTTTTAGTGCTCTTGTTCGTGGCCTGGTTAGGGGGCCATGCTCTCGACTACATCTTCAACCAAGTAGAAAAAGCAATCAAACCAGTCGAGCTCGAGAAAGAAATTGTATCTGAGCCTCGCCGGGCTACAACTCAATTACCTGGCAAACAGCCAGCAAGACTGTACTTAGTGCCTTCAGCTACAGCCAGACACTAAGAATCAACCAAACAAGCACTAGGAACACCATCTTCAATGAGTACCAACACTGTTTTGACAAAAGCCGAAAACGCTTTAACGACAAAGCAAGAAATCAAACCAACAAAGAGAGACCACTCTAAAGAAGAAGCTTCTTGGTGGCGGGTAATGTGCCTTACAGGCGTAGATTACTTCTCTACACTGGGTTATCAGCCAGGTATCGCCTTTCTTGCCGCTGGCATTCTCTCACCAGTGGCGACACTAATAGTAGTGCTATTGACTCTATTTGGTGCCTTGCCAGTCTACTGGGTAGTAGCCAGAGAAAGCCCACACGGCCAAGGCAGTATCGCCATGCTCGAAAAGCTTTTCCCTGGTTGGATTGGCAAAACGATAGTTTTAGTTTTACTAGGTTTCGCTGCCACCGATTTTGTCATCACCATAACCCTTTCAGCAGCCGATGCCACTTCGCACATCTTAGAAAACCCAATTGTGCAACAGCTCAATTTTGTTCCGCACAACCCTATCTTCTGCACCAGCCTTCTACTTTTACTCTTAGCCGCTGTCTTTCTTATGGGCTTTAGAGAAGCCATCGGTTTATCAACAGTTCTTGTTATTGCTTACATCAGTCTTAACATCTATATATTGACCATCGGTGGCCAAAAAATTATGGCCAACCCTTCCTTGCTCGGCAATTGGCAGCTCCAACTCAATGCCCAGTATCTCAATCCGCTAGCAATGATAGCGGCTGCTGCACTAGTTTTCCCCAAGCTGGCTCTTGGTTTATCTGGTTTTGAAACTGGTGTATCAGTGATGTCCCTAGTGCGGGGCTCAGATAGTGATGATCCAGCACAGCCCAAAAAGCGCATAGCAAACACTAGAAAACTCTTGCTGAGTGCTGCACTAATAATGAGCGTGATGCTTATGGCCAGTAGTATTGTCACGACAGTGCTAATACCTGCAGCCTTATTTGCCCCAGGGGGCGATGCCAACGGTCGAGCAATTTCATACTTGGCGCACTTATATATGGGGCCAGCCTTCGGCTCTGCCTACGATATTGTCACCATTGCTATTCTCTGGTTTGCTGGCGCTTCGGCCCTAGCGGGATTGTTGACACTGGTACCACGCTACTTGCCACGCTATGGCATGGCGCCTGAATGGACAGCAGCGACTCGTCCGCTTGTAATGTTTTTCTTTGTCGTCACAGTAGCAGTGACATTTATATTCAAAGCCAACGTAGATGCCCAAGCGGCAGCTTATGCCACAGGCGTATTAGTGCTCATGACCTCGGCAGCCGCTGCGGTAACTGTAAGCATGTGGAAGCGTTCTAACATTCTGCGCCTAGGTTTTATGACAGTCACAGCCATTCTGCTCTATACAACTGGCGCCAACATTGTAGAACGTCCAGATGGTATTCAAATTGCTAGCTTCTTTATTCTTACAATCTTAGCTATCTCACTCTGTTCGCGAATAGCTAGATCGCTAGAATTACGCATCAAAGACGTTAGCCTAGATGCCACTGCTGCCTCTTTCATCAAAGGCAATAGCGGCAAACCCATACGAATCATTGCCCATAGACCAGGTGGAGCAAGCTACGCAGAGAAAATGTCTGAACTAAAAGAGACCCACGGCCTAAATATGAGCTGTGACCACGTAATTTTTCTGGAAGTCAGCGCCCTTGACCCTTCCGAATTTGAAGATGAAGTACTTGACGTCACCGGCTCAAAAGTAGGCGAATATAAAATCATGCACTGTCAGAGCCCAGCAGTGCCCAACGCCATTGCCGCCTTGTTGCTATCACTACGCCAGTCAACTGGTATCAATCCTCATGTATACTTCGGCTGGACCGAAGGCAGCCCGGCTATGTATGCTGTCAAATATATATTTTTTGGCGAAGGCGAAACAGCACCACTCACAAGAGAAATTCTTCGCAGCGTCGAAAAAGATTTAAAAAAGAGACCAGTAGTTCACGTCGGCTAAATAAGACATGCAACAACTTTGGAAACACGGCATCGGTATCGCCAGCGTCATTTTTGTCACTGGACTGATTATGGTATTCCATCTAGATACCGTTCTCGCCAACGTCTCAATGCTCTATCTACTTGTCGTGTTTTTGTTAGGCTTGTATGTCGGTCGCTCGGCAGCAGTGATCTCAGCCCTTCTATCTTTTGCAGCCTTCGACTGGTTTTTTGTCGAACCAAAGCACACACTAAGTGTTCAGAGTGCCTCAGAATGGCTGGCACTCTGTATGTTCCTTTTTATATCAACTATTACCGGACAGCTTGCATCTAGAGTACGAGCTGCTGCCGCAGAGGCACAGAAAAGGCAAACCGAAACTGAGACATTAGCCAAAGCCAGCTGGGCAGTTTCATCTCAGCTAACCACCGAAGAAGCCCTAACTGAGGTGCTAGAGCAACTGCACCGGGTAGCCGATATAGAGACGGCTGCCGTAATTTCATTTGATCAAGATGGAAAAGTTTTACTAAGGGCCAGCATTAGCAGCACGAGAGATACCGACAAGAAAGCGTTACTGGCTGAAATAGATAAAAACTTAGTCAGCGTTCGTGTTGATTCACCAAGCGAGAGCGTCTGGACACCAGTAGCTCATGGTGGCAATCAAGCAGGCGCAGTATATGTCAAGCTCAATGAACGAACCGAAGAAAGCCAAGAGCAAAAGCGCCTTATCGACGCATTAGTCAACCATGCGGTCGTTATACTGCAAAGAGAAGAGCTAATGAAAGAGCAATCGCGCACCCAAGCTCTAAAAGAGGCTGACAAACTAAAAACAGCTCTACTTTCGATGGTGTCACACGACTTTCGCAGCCCGCTGACAGGAATTAAAGCAGCCGTTTCAGCGCTGTTGCAAGAGTCTCCCCAAGAACTAGATAGCACCGAAGCAAAGCAGCTACTGCAAGGCATCGAGCAAGAAGCCGATCGCATAAACAGAATGGTCGGCAACATTCTCAATTTATCAAGACTAGAGGCTGATGCCTGGAAGCCAGATTTAGAAAGTAGCTCACTAGCTGAAATAATCGGTTCAGCTCTAGCATCATTTTCTGCCGACGACAATAAGCGCATTACTGTTCGCCTCCCTCGCGACCTAGCAGAAATCACAGTCGACCCAGTACAACTTGAACAAGTAATTAAGAACTTGATTGAAAATGCTCTAAAATACTCCGACAAAGAAACTCTGGTAGAAATCTTAGTGAGCCCCCTTGATCACGAAATTGTATTGAGCGTTTTGGACCGCGGGATTGGCGTGGCGCCCGAAGATGCTAGTCGAATTTTTGATCGTTTTTATAGGAACCCTAGATTGAAAGAGACAGCCACCCCGGGCGTGGGCATCGGTTTAGCGATATGCAAAGCCCTAGTTGAAGCCCATCACGGCCATCTCAGCATGACTCCAAGAGTAGGCGGTGGTAGCGTATTTGAAGTCAAGCTTCCTATAGAGAAAAAACATAGACTATGAAAGTACTGGTCATCGACGATGAACCGCAAATAAGACGAGCTCTCAAGATGGGCCTAGAGCGTAATGAGTATATTGTCAGCCTGGCAGGAAGCGGAGAAGAGGGCCTAGACAAGATGGCCACCGAACCCTTTGAGTTGGTCGTACTTGATTTAGCCATGCCTGGCATGGACGGCTTCGAGGTCTGCCGCCAAATTCGCAGCTGGAGTCAGGTGCCTATAGTAGTTTTATCGGTTAGAGACAGCGAAGAAGATAAAATCAAGGCTCTTGACTGCGGAGCCGATGATTACCTAACTAAGCCATTTGGGGTGGGTGAGTTACTGGCTCGAATTAGAGCAATTATTCGGCGGGCAAAGGGTGCAGAAGCCTCTCTCAGCACGCCAATTTTTAGCGAAGGCAATCTACTTGTCGATTTCGACAAACGCATAGTCACTGTATCTGGTGACACCGTTCACCTGACACCCAAAGAATATGACTTGCTTCATATGCTTATCAAGAACGCCAACAGGGTGCTCACCCACAGGCAGCTACTCACCAAGATTTGGGGCCTTGAATATGCCGACGATCATCATTCACTACGTGTGCACATTGCCAATTTGCGTAACAAAATTGAAAGCGACCCCACTCGCCCACAATTAATTCAAACCGAAACCAGAATTGGCTATCGCTTCGTCACCACGGCCAACTGACTAAAATAATTTATGCCGCTCCGAGCAATTGAAGCGACTCTCGAAATCGAAGAGCAGCGCTGTCAAGCACTGTTCTTTATGCCATTTTTATGGCTGCAAGCCAATCTTGACACTATCTTGATCGTCTGAAAGTTATATTGGCACAAGTCAAAAACTTGCCTTATCAATACGGAGTATTCACAAATGTGGGCAGATCAAATAGCAGTCGGTGAAGTTTCAGCCAAAAGAATTTCGGCTAGCAAAAAATTCTGCACAATTTGCTTGATGGTCGCACTCAGTACGGTTCAGAGCTTTGCACTACCTGGCATTGCTGCCACTCAGTCAAACCCTCAAATCAACACAGTTGACGTACCTAAGCAAATATTGCGCACAGGCATTAACCTCAATTCTAAAAATGTCTCTCCCAATACACTTCAGCTAGCACAAAATTTAAATCTATTGCCAATTCTTAGTCGCATACAGGAACTGAAAGCAAAAACATCACAACAGAATGGCGAGAAGACTATAGAGTCAATCAGTGACACACAAGAATTGATACAGCTGACGCAAAAGGCACAGAATATTCTCATTCGCACCTCTTTAGAGATTGACTTCGTATTAGCAGAAATTGATGCAGAGCAAAACATTTATAGTGAAGTGCTCTCATCTTTTCAAAGCTCAAGAGACAAACTAGTGGCACGGCTCAACGCCGGAAGCTTCATTCTAAACGGTGCTCTGTGGGCCGTTAACGGAGCCTTAGCGATTCCAACTCCGCAACATCCCAACTATGCCATTCAATCTGGAATTGTGGGAATTTGCGCCGGTCTAGTACCTTCAATTGCCTCAGGTTATGCTCTAAAAGTATACAGCGGCAAGCACAAGCGCTCAGAAGCAGACCCCAACATGCTTGCCAAAATATTTGATCGCCCTATCAACGAAAACATTGACTACCCAAAATCTGTCTGGGAATTTCTCAATACTTCACCAGCAGCAGAAAGCGGTTCAGAGAACTCCGGTAAAACACGCAGAGATCAGCTAGTGGCCCGCTGGATATCTGACAAAAACATTCCATCTTTCACAGACAAATCGAACAAAAAGGAAATCGATATCCTGACGGCCTCAGCCTCTCAAAAAAGGGGTCTCTCCATAGACAATCTAAACGTACGCTTGATCATGCTCGAGCAGCTACAAGGTGAACTAGCGAAGATGAAACGGCTACTGATGGAAATCGCCATGGTTATTACCGACGAAAAAGAAGTCTAAGTTTTACGCGGCAGTCTCTTCATTGGCCGCTTATGTACCAGACTAAACATTGCCATCTCGATACGAAGCTCTCAGGTTAAAGTAAACTCAGCCTCTCCTGCTTGTTATGCGAACCTGAGTCAGAATCTAAGCCTATCGAAGCCAGTAACCAAGAGCAGAAAAGGCTTTGATAGTTATAGACTTATCAATCTTGAAATCTTGAAATCTTGATACTATTCAGTCTTTGGCTTAAGCAGTCGCCAAAGACTGAATAGTCGTCTGGAGGTTTAAACGTGGAATCAGGTCGTCGGCTTACCACGGTTTGTTTGCTGGCTGCAATTACCACGGCTCAAAGCATCTTGCAGCCTCGCCCAACCGCAGCGGCAGCACCTTCATCTTCTCAAATCAACTCAGTTGAAGTACCAAGACAGATATTGCGTTCAGGTATTAATCTGGATGCCAAAACTATCTCGCCCAACACCCTGCAGCTTGCCCAACATTTGAATTTATTGCCGATTCTTAGCCGCCTGCAAGATTTGAGAGCGAGAGTAGCTCAGCGCAACACCGGCAACACCACAGATTCGCTTAGCGAGAGACTGGAGTTGCTTGAACTGACTCAAAAGGCCCAGAACATTCTCATTAGAACTTCGCTAGAAATTGACTTTGTTCTCGCTGAAATCGATGCAGAACAGAACATATATAGCGAAGCACTTTCGTCGCTGCAAGGCTCTAGAGACAAGCTAGTTGCCCGCATCAACGCTGGAAGCTTTATTCTCAATGGCGCCCTCTGGACGGTTTGCGAAGCACTAGCTATTGTCTCACCACTGCATCCAAACTATGCCATTCAATCTGGCATCGTTGGTATCGCTGCCGGTATCGTACCTTCAATTGCATCAGGCTATGCCCTAAAAGCTTACAGCGGCAAGCACTTAAGATCTGAATGCGAGCCTAACATGTTAGCGAAGATATTCGACCGACCAATCAACCCAGACATTGACTATCCCAAATCGGTCTGGTCATTTCTCAATACCGTCCCAGCCGCTGATACCGGCAGCGACGCTAGCAAAACGCGAAAAGAGCAACTGATTACCCGCTGGATCTCTGACAAAAATATACCAACTTTCACAGACAAAACAAACTCAAAACAAATTGACATTATTACGGCCACAGCAGCACAAAAGAAAGGCTTATCGATAGACACTTTAAATGTTCGCATGGTTATGCTTGAGCAATTGCAAGGTGAACTAGCAAAGATGAAGCGGCTACTGATGGAAATAGCCATGGCAATTACAGACGAAAAAGAAGTCTGAAGACTAATCTTAAGCGATTATCCTAACTACATCACATAAGCGGGCTTGCTGCGATAGAGATTTCTAATTGTGCTTTTGTCTGCCGGGGAAAGCTGATTTACTATTCGGTTCTCATGCATAATATCGTCGCGGTAAGGGCTGTGAGCCTTAACACCTAGAGCATGACCAAATTCGTGGGCAGAAGCACCAATCATTTTTTCAGGAGTCGAGGCAACCATTGTCGAAAGCTCAATTACCACAGGCTTCTGTTGAATATTGACACGTTGAGCTTGCTCGTACGGATAAACCTGAGCGCAAGTATTGCCACCAACCATGATACCACCGGGACTGGTTGAGTCTTTAAAAGAATCAACAAAGAAAACTAGAACTTGCGCTTGTTTTGGATCATCGACAAAGCCGAATTGAAAAATCCCCTCACGCTCAAATTGTCTCCACTGCTCAATACCAGCCGCTACCTGAAAGTTAGTGTCGTCTGTCCATTGCGGTGCTTTCTCTAAATTCGAAAAGCCCTCAGGCTGACAAATCATTGAGTAAACTTGATCTGGCCGTACCTTTTGCAATTCACCAAAGGGCATCTCTGGCAACTTAAGACCGGGACTTATCCAGATCTTCAATGGCATTTTCTTACTTTCCCAGCGCACCAACGCCATATTAAGACTAGGCTCGCCTGGACTATAAGCGGTCGAATTTGTACCCGGTGCCCGGTCATATCCTTCAGTCAGATGCAAACCGTTGCTGCGCTGCAGCGGCTGAGCTCCCCCAGGGTTAGAGAAGCTCTGAAAAGTAGCCCGTTGCAATTTACGGGGCTGCCCCTGAGCCTCTAGCGCTAGGGGGGCGGCCAATAAGTATAGAGCTGAGGCTAGGGCTAGGGCCTTGCCTGCCACTTTGAAACAACTGATTTGCCCAAGCGCATTGGCTCTGTCGAACAACATGGGCTGACTTTTTCTCAGTCTATACAATCTACATAACCTACATAACTTACACAAACGAAAGTGGCCTCAAAGAAACGACTAGATGACATAATACAAGCCGATGTCTAGAGGGTGGCTCTTTCTCGGATAGCTTGTATTAAAATGGCTCCCTTAAAATAGCTCCTCTTCCAGAGTACTAGACCTACAGATATTTACTTACCGCAACCTTTCAATAATAAAACAGACTGAGACTTGGCGCCAATTATGCAACCTGCATCGTATGAACAACTTAGCCTCAAGGTGGCCCATGCCATAGTTGAACAAATCAGAATCAAGCCAAATTGCTGCCTGGGCTTACCCACAGGAAACACACCTCTTTTGACCTACCATATATTGGCAAACTGGTCGTCCGGCCAGGGCCAATACGCCGACAGCGATGCACCCGCCATCGACTGGTCACAGGTGCTCTGCTTCGCTCTAGATGATTATTTCAATGTCGACAAACAGCACACTTTTGAGGCATTTCTAGAAAAGCATCTATACAGCCACACCAATCTGCCCTTAGACAATCGCTTAAATCCCTGCCTTACCGAAGACTATGATTTACTAATAGAGAGCTGTGGCGGGCTTGATTTAACCATCCTAGGAATTGGCAGCAACGGCCATATTGCCTTCAATGAACCGGGCACAATGGCCCTGAGCTTCACGCACTGCACCTGGCTTTCCGAATCTACAAGAATAGCCAATCAGAAAGCTTTCGGCAGCCTTAAGAGCACTCCACACACCGGTATTACCATGGGCCTGCAAACGATCTTCGCCAGCGCTAGAATAATACTCATGGCCAGTTCTGAAGCGAAACGAACTATTGTCGAGCAGGCTTTTGATGGACCAGTTACTCTAGATTTACCGGCATCTCTTTTACAAACCCATAGTCATGCAGATGTTTGGACTGATTTTGGCTATGAAAAAAGCTTCCGTCATAGAATTTAATTCAAAAAGGGTACAAAATGGTTCTTCTAGGTCAAATTGCCAGACTGCGAAAAATGCAATTATTGAGCCTTGTTCTTGTTTCACTCTCAGGCGGCACGGCCCTTGGCGCCCAGGCTGACCAGACTAACCCCGACTTTGTACCGCCGGAAATCACGCTACCAATGCCAGCGCGCTACAACCCCGTAGGGCAGATACCAACTGCAGCAAGTATTAACCCAGGCAATACTCCGGCTCCCGGTATGGCCAATATGGGCTCAGCGGCTGCCGGCTTCGCCCAGGGTTCTGGCTCAATTCCAGGCATGAACAACCCCAATCAGCCTAATCCATTTTTGATGAAAGCCGCAGACCGTCTGCGCATTCCACCGGGAACTAGCATACCTGGTCGCGGCTCTACTCCACCGGGCGCAGCTTCGAGCCCTGGCTACCCTCAGGCGGGCACCGGTCAACAGGGTTATGGTCAGCAAATGGGTGGGCCACCTCAAGGTTCATCGGCCTTTCTTCAACCTGGGCAACAACCACCAGCTCCAGCCACACCACTGCAAAAGCAACTAGCGGCCCAGGGTCAAACTGGTCAAACAGATCCGGTGGTTACCTTACAGACCAACAAAGGCACAATCGTAATGCGGCTATTCAGACAGCACGCGCCAATTACAGTGCAAGCCTTTTTGCAAATGGTCAGATCAGGCTTTTATAATGGCCTCACTTTCCATCGAGTAGAGCCGGGCTTTGTCGTCCAAGGTGGTTGCCCCAACGGCAACGGCACTGGTGACTATATCCCCTCAGGTCAAACGGTACCGCGCTACTTGCCGCTAGAAACTTCTCCGTACGCTCGCCATAATGCCGCTGGTGTTGTAGCCATGGCAAGGAAACCAAACAACCGCGATTCATCGAGCTGTCAGTTTTATATTACCCTCGGACCGAAGCAACAGCTCGACAATCAATACACCGTATTCGGTGGCGTAATCCAAGGCATAGATGTAGTGCAGCGCATTGCCATCGGCGATCGCATCTTAGCGATGACAGCTTCTGAATAGCTGTAACTAGCCTGACTCTATATCTTCGTCGTCTTTGGTATTGAAAAACATAATTACTGACAGCGCTATGGTGATGCAGCCACCGGCGCCAAAAATCAAATTGGTGAGTGCGGCGATTGGACCACTTTCATGTTCAGATGTATTCAAGTAATGGGCGACAAAGAAAAATGATACGCCCACAAAAAAGAGAATAATAGAAGGAATTTTTTTCGTCATTACTTATTCAAATAGCTACGAATGGCCGGTAATATTCCACCAATCAATTTAGAGCCGCCAATGTGATTCATATGGACAGTATCCCAAAAGTCGCTTTCGTGAAACTGACTTTGATTGGTCATATCTACCAGAGTAACATCTTTACCATAAGCACTTGCTAGAGTTTTGACTTGCTGGTTGAAACGCTGATAAAAACCAGCGGTCATCAACCCTTGATTTAGCTTGGTCAGGGGCATATTAACCAGAACGACCTTAATTCCGCGTTCCTGACAAAGTTTAAGAGTATTGTCCAGGCACGACATCTGCACGCTTAAATCACGCTCGGCAATATTTTTGTAGCGGCCGCGATACTCTCTGGTGCTGGTCTCCCAGCGTTGCTCGGCTGTTCCGGCCAGAAGTGCTGAAATACCAAGGTCTTGTGTGCTTGCTGACTTAGGCAACGAAAGCCCCACACCACCTACAGTGGCACCAGCGTTTGCAACAAAGACACGGGCGATAGCCGCGCTGATTTTCTCTAAAGTACGATCTGCTTCTTTCTGAAAACGCCAACGCCGGCCGTAGAGAAAGCAGCTATGGCTAGCAATGAATTCAGCCTTGTCTTCGAAACGAGGCAAAAATGTTTTGGCATAACTAGAGAAGTTATGAAGATTGACAATTTGCGTGAAAGAAACTGTGGCCATAGGGCTTTTGACGTTATCGTCAGCGAAGTCGCGGGGGGCGATTCCCCAAACAACAACCTCAGGCTTCGTGTCACCTTTGAGAAATTCACTGGCATAAAGAAAAGCATCAGAACTCATCTGCCCGGCACTGGCCAAAGAGAACACCGAACTATTCTTGACACCGCATTTTTCTAAAACCGCCTGGAGAGCCACCGACTTATGATAATGGGCAATATCGGCAATCTTAGGGTCAAATGAAGCGTCCATCGCCCAAAAGGGAAACATCATGAGCGATGAGCCCAACAGCACGACATTAGCTGGTGGCTTCTGCGCTTTGTACTCTTTGATAGCCAAATCAATCAAAGCTGGATTAGTCCAGAAATCACCGCCGCTTGAGCGTGCGGAGCGCTCTTGTTGAATGCTTGAAAGTTGCGCCAGGCCAAGATTTACCACAGTAAAAATTGCCAGGGCCCAAGCAATCGGTCGCTTCCAGCCAGCTTTCGGCCCCTTGGCCTTTTCTTGCCCTGAATATTTCGCAGGCAAAAGCTCAGGATGAAGCTTAGTACTGGCTATCCCGGCTGCAGTCGACGATTTAGTCGGCGTTGTCGACTGCGTTGTCGACTGCGTTGTCGATAAGGTAGTGGAAGCTGAAGGGGCTGACAACTAAAGAGGATCTCCGAATAGCACTTGACTATTTTAGTCAACTTTACAGCCTTGAATGTTAGCCATTTCTAAGATCAACGTCAAATCGAATTGGGATCGGAGTAAGGAGGTATCTCCTCGCGGGCGGGCCGCTTATTAAAATTTGGCAAATCGTTTATTGGTGGGCTTAATGAAGGGAGTGGAGTAACTGAATTGGAGCTAGAACCACCAGAAAATGGCCCAAAGCCGAAGTTTTTGAAGAATTCGAACATTGGTTTCTGTAGTTGCTCGAAAATATTATCAGTCGGTCCAAGACTATTGGTCGAACCAGTTGTTCCGTCGGGTCCAAAGTTGCGCACGAAGCTAGTGGCACCGTCTGGACCTATGCGAATCTGAATCTCTTGCCCAGAAAACCCACCGCCACCGGGCCCGGCAAACCCGCGGACTTTACCGATATCGGTCATGTTTTGCATATCGGGCATTTCCGGTAAGAGCCTATCAGTAAGGGAACCCTCATCAAAATCTTCAAACGGAGAGCCCGCAAAAGGAGAACCAGCAAAGGGCGAGCCATTTTCAGTTAAGCTGCCGAATAAAGAACCAGAGCCAGCGCGGGGCATCGGCCCTCGGCGAAGGGCAGTGAAAGGTCCAGCAGTTCCTGGGGAAACATTTCTAGAGTTCAACCCAGGACTAGAACTAAACCGCGATGCTGCAAACGACTCGGCCCCAACTCCTGTTGTCTTCTTCAGACGTTCGATGCGATCGACATACGACATCGCCTGGGCCGGCACTCCAAATAACTGCGACTCTAGGCGGTCTAGCCGTTGGTCAATGGTCTCAGCTGCGTAAGTCTTTTTCAAAACACGCCACTCAAGAGTGGAAAGCACAGGATAATTAGTCTCATTCTTGACACCAGCCTTAGCTTGACCGACTTTATGGTCGGCCATGATCTGAGCGGCTTGTTTGTCACGCTGCACTATGGCCGCCCTTAAATGGCCCAAACGCTCACTAGTAGTGCCGAATTGCGAGGCGCCGAGGGTCAACAGCTCAAGTCGCTCAAGACGCTTTTCAATTGGGTCGTGGCCATAATGATGGAAGAAAAAGCGGTTTTCTAAGACCAAAATCTCTTTATCGAGGGCTTGTTCACTCAAAGTAGATGGTTTACCGGCCACACTGAAGCCAGTTTTATCAGCAGTTCTATCAGTAGTTTTTGCTTTCAGAGCTAGAGCTCCGCTCTGTACAAATAGACTGCAAGCTAAAGCAATAACCCAAGGGTGAGTAAATTGTCGTAACTTCATCTCTTTATCGTCCTGATTGCTTACCTATTTCAGCATAGCAGAGATGTCAAACCGCGCTTTCCCGACATCCCTAGACCGCACCGGAGCGAGTAACTCCCCAATTAAAAACCGCTCCCAGGTAGTCTTAACTACTGTAGGAGCGGCTTTAGTTTCTTAATTTACGAATTTGTCAACGGAACTAATCTTCGGAAGCGCGGAACTCAGCGTCGACGACATCGTCGCCAGAGCCTTGGTATCCGCCACCTTCAGAGCCGTTGCCGCCGCCGTTACCTTCGTAACCGCCGCCTTCGTAATCGCCACCTTCACCGCCCTCGCCACCACCATCACGCTGATGAGCGGCTTGTTGCAAGAGAACGAGAGCTCCTCTGAGTTCGTTCATGATGCTCTTGATGGTTTCGAGATCGGCTTCTTCTTTGAGCTTGTCACGAAGATCACCAACGAGCATTTCGCAACGCGATTTTTCACCCGGGGTAACCCGATCGCCAAGCTCTTTGACTTGTCTTTCAACGGCATAACAGATGCTGTCTGCTTCGTTTCTGACGTCCGCTTCTTCTTTGCGCTTTCTGTCGTCTTGAGCATAAGACTCGGCTTCGCGAATCGCGCGCTCGATATCTTCTTTGCCCAAGTTGGTAGAAGCGGTAATAGTGATGCGTTGCTCTTTTCCGGTAGATTGGTCACGAGCTGTGACGTTCATAATACCGTTGGCGTCAATATCGAAAGTAACTTCTACTTTGGGAACGCCACGTTGAGATGGTGGAATACCATCTAGACGGAAGTTACCTAGCAGTTTGTTATCGCGAGCCATTGGACGCTCACCTTGGAATACATAGATGTCTACCGCTGTTTGGTTGTCATCAGCAGTTGAGAACACTTCCGTTTTACGAGTTGGAATTGTGGTGTTGCGATCAACCAGTTTGGTCATGACACCACCCATGGTCTCAATGCCTAGCGATAGTGGGGTAACGTCGAGGAGCACAACGCCCTTAACTTCACCACCAAGAACGCCGGCTTGAATAGCAGCACCAACGGCAACCACTTCATCAGGGTTAACGCTCTGGTTTGGCTCTTTTCCACCAGTTACTTGCTTTACCAGTTCTTGAACAGCTGGAATACGAGTAGAACCACCGACCAATACAACTTCATCAAGGTTGTCATAAGTTAGTTTGGCATCTTTGAGAGATTGTTCCATCGGGAAGCGGCAACGCTCAACCAAGTGTCTGGTTAATTCGTTGAAACGTGAGCGTGAAAGCTTCATCTCAAGGTGCTTAGGACCAGAAGCATCAGCAGTGATGAACGGCAATGAAATATTGGTTTCAGTAACAGACGAGCACTCAATTTTGGCTTTTTCTGCCGCTTCAGTCAGACGCTGTAGAGCTTGTCTGTCTTTGCGGAGGTCAATGCCTTCTAGGTTCATGAACTCATCAGCCACCCAGGTCACTACACAGTGGTCGAAGTCATCTCCGCCCAAGTGTGTATCGCCTGATGTTGACTTAACTTCGAAGACACCATCGCCCACTTCTAGAATAGAAACGTCGAAAGTACCACCGCCTAAGTCGAATACCAAAATCGTTTCGTTGTCTTTCTTATCGAGACCGTAGGCAAGAGCAGCTGCCGTAGGCTCATTGATAATACGGAGAACTTCTAAGCCAGCAATTGTGCCAGCGTTTTTAGTTGATTGACGTTGAGAGTCATTGAAATAAGCAGGAACCGTAATCACGGCCGACGTTACTTTCTCACCCAGATACTTCTCAGCATCTTCTTTCAACTTACGCAAAATCATCGCTGAAATTTCTTCTGGCGAATATTCTTTGCCTTGAATCGAGACCTTACATCCGCCGTCAGCGCCTTCCTTCACTTTGTAGGAAACAATCTTCTTCTCTGATTCAACTTCAGAGAAGCGACGTCCGACGAAGCGTTTAATTGAATAAACGGTGTTTTCAGGATTGAGCACCGCCTGACGACGAGCAAGCTGTCCAACTAGACGCTCACCAGATTTGGTGAAGGCGACAACCGATGGAGTGGTTCGACCACCCTCGGCGTTGGAAACTACGGTCGGCTGACCACCTTCCATAACCGCGACGACTGAGTTGGTTGTGCCCAAATCAATGCCTACTGACTTACCCATATACTTTGAAACTCCCTTCGGACCTACTTGAAAGCTCAGGCTGGAGACCCCAAGAAATTATACTTGGGATAGCCTCTTGAACTGAGTACCAAAACTACAGTTTTCCGCACGTTGAATTCTTAACAACCAAAAAAATGGCGATTTACCCAACGTAACTCTGGTAATAGTCCCATGATGCCAATTCGGCTGGGCTGTGGACTGAAACTTATACAAAGATTCATATTCGCTAATTCAACAAATTTCAAACGCCTATTTTGCTGAAATTATCTTTTCATTTGCAACCCAAGTTGCAAAGATAGGTGGCAAAGGCAGTTGCAAAGGGAAGCTGCGGAAGATTTTAATGCGGCCTTGCCGGCTTGGCCAATGCCAACATCGCCCCTAGTGAATTGCAGTCATCCGGAACCGAGCCAACGCCCACCGAAGCAACCACAGGGCTGCCACCAAATTGAGAGCTAAGCGGGGTAGTCATGAGCATTTCAGCCATACGACCAGCAAAATTGCGAGCAGAGGTGCTTTCGGTTTCTGGCAACAGCAAGGCAAATCCAGAAGCTTCATAATGAGCAAATGAATCAGTCTTGCGCTTCATTTTATTGACTCTCTCAGCAACTTCTCGAATAGCTCCAAGGGGAAGCGGCAACGACGGACTAGCAGGGTCGGCAGAGCGAATACAGAGTTCTAGCAAAATCACCGAAACCGGTCGGCCAAAACGTTCGAAGCGATGAAATTCTCGCTCTAATAGATAAAGAAAAGCTTGCTGCGAGTATATGCCTGTATCTTCACGCCGCAAAGAGCGCTCTGCTTCACGAGCTTGATTCCAGTCAATTTCTGCCTCTTGCATAGGCTTCTCCGACGAATCAGGAAGCTCGTCGGCAAACGTAACCAGATTGCAAGTGGCAAAGTTAAATATTATCGGCACCCACTTCTGCTTGCTGACATTGCACTTACGCAAGATATCGATTAGTCGACTTTTGTTATCAATTAGCTGATACATGCGCTTTTGCAAAGCCATATCGGCCCCTGTGCCTTTCTCCAGCAACTGCTCAAAAAGCTGCTCCGTTATAGATGGATGATTGCGCAGCAAATAACTTTCATCTCGTATATTTTTCTGCTTGAGCAATTGCCGCTGGTCGTCAAGGGCCGCACCTTCCATCAACATCATGTCGAGGCGTTTTCTAATGGTTACGGTTTCAAACTTGGCCTCTGGATAAAAGCGAAATTCACCTTCTTCCCAACCAACCAGCTCAATCAGAGCTGACGAACCCTCTAGACTGCCGAGAGTGCAATGAATTGGATTACCATCATCAAAATAAACAGTAGCGTTTTCACTCGTGGTCTCAACTTCAAGCCGTCCAGTACCCTTGCTCATGCCAACAGATTGCAGCACATTCGGCATCTGCATATTCTCTAAGTTACCTTCTAAGGTAGCTTTACCGCGAACGCGACCGCTGGTCGACTGACTGTCGAAGCTCTGCGTAACGGCCTGTTGATTCTGAGAAACCACTTCTAAGGCAGGAAATTGGGCTGTAATTAACTGGTGAATAAAAGCCGGATCTGAAGAAACTTGTTCCCAGACGAGCATCAAGTTGCCCCGATCGCTCCGATACAGGGCCCAGTGATAATCGCCCTTGCCCCGATCTTTGAAAACAGCCAACGACAATTCTTCAGGAGCATCACCAAAGGGGAGCTGGGTGGTATGACCCGGTTCCTTGAGGCTCGCAGCCAACATGTTTTGCAATTGTTTGAGTGAAGGCAAGCTGATCTGCTTAGGCAGATTGGTTATGCTCCGCTCTTCGGGCTTCTTTCCAAGCACGCTCTGTTTATCCAATAACCTATGAAGTTCTAGTTTCCAACGCCAACATATTTGATTACTGTCGCCCAAATTCTAACAACAGCAAGCTTACGCCTATCTACCTTTTACCCGCTTTTATGCGAACTACAAATTTTGTTTGTCCTCAAGCTTCAAGAGCAGGCAAAACTTCGCCTATAGCTAAGGCCCTGACATCAACCACCGAACCAGTATCTCGAGCTAAATTAAGCAAGTCAGACGACTGATAACGAAAGAAGACTTGATCTTTAAGAGGTTGCCAATGCATAGGCACCAATCTCGCAGCCTTGACTTCTTCAGCGATTCGCAACGCTTCTGCTGGCTTAGCCGTGGCGTATTTGCCACCAATAGGCAATAGTGCAGTATGGACTATTTTTCCTGCTAATGATTGCGCAATAAGTGGCGTATAAACTGTGGCACCAGCATGGTAATAGCCAGCAAAATAGTAGCCGTTGACCGGTTTACCCGGAGCCCGACTGCGAGCAAATAAGGCCATGATCGTCTTGCCGAGGCGATTAAGTGGATGGTGAGCGGGAATGGCTAAAATCTCCAGGCCCTTGAAAACGATTGTCTCGCCATGGTCAATGGCAATAAGTTTATCTAAAGGAATTTTGCGCCGCTTGTGCAGCCAGTGCATCAACTTAGCTGGTCCCGCGAAATGACAGCCCCAAGTGTCATAAAGTTTGCGTGCCATCAAAGCACCGTGATCAAAGTGCCCATGAGAGAAAAGCACAAGATCACCTTGAGGCAATTTGGCTAGATCTACTGGCGCTTGTAAATAGGGATCGCTATAGATACAAAGGTTGCCAATTTCAAACTTGACTGCGCTATGTCCTAGAAAGGTTAGATTCAAAGCACTTCTCCAGAGGACTCCTCTTAGTACAATCAGAGCCTATCAATTATCCATACCCTTTCAGGTTCTATGACAATGAGAAGACCGCTAATTTTTCTTTCAGGCCTCCTAGCTCTCACGCCAATTGTATCCGCAACTTGCGGTTGGATGACAAATGCGGCAGAAGCTACCCCCCAGCCCAAGGAATGGGTCAAGTATTTGAACCCAATGCCGCGCAAAAACTACAGCTTGAACGAAAGTCAAGATAGAGCAATTAAGAAGAAAGGTTTCAAAAGTGTGGCGATTGCTGGGGCGAAACCAGTTGCCAATCGAGAATTAGGCTTTTTTGCCCTGCTCGATACTGCCACCGTAAATAGTGAACTAACTAACAGCACTGGCATGATCGACAAGCTCCTTGACAAACCGGAAGTTAACGGTCTTTCAGTGATCATCCCTTGGCGTGACTTAGCGCCAGAAGAAGAAAAATACGATTGGTCAAAAATCGAAAAACTACTAGCTATTTGCAAGCAGAAAAATAAAACACTGATTCTCAGAGTATCAACTTGTGGCAGCGATAACTCGGCTGAGTCAGACACACCAAGCTGGATCTACGAAGCGGGAGTGAAATCAATCACCTACAAAGGAACTGATGGCAAAGACCATAAGATGCCAATTTTCTGGGATACAACCTACTTAGCTAAATGGGGCAACTTCGTTGCCGACCTTGGTGCGAAGTTTGACAAGAACGAATCGCTACACAGCGTCGGCATTACCGGCGGTGGCATTCTCGGCGGCACTCCCGTGGTTCCAGAGATGAGTCAACCAGTCAACAAAGAAACCTACAAGGTACTGCAAGACCAATTGACAAAAGATCATGGCATGAGCCAAAGACAATTGGTCGAGCACTGGAAATATGTCGCAGACATTTTCCCCAAAGCTTTTCCCACGGCCCGTCTCAATTTTGACATTGATCCAACCACACCAAATCGGGCCGGCCAAGACAGCCTTGATGAAATTTCAGACTATCTAGTTTATCGCTATGGTCAGCGCATTTATTTGACCAGACAAAATATTGCCGATGCCAAACATGGCTTTGACCAATATCGTGTATTGCTTAAGTTTCACGCTGACACTTTGACTGGTTATCAATTGCTACCGACTGTCACACCTGAAGAGATGACAAAACTAGCCAAGAATGCCTTAGATGATGGTGTCAGCTTTGTTGAAGTACCTCCATCCTTGCTTAATTCAGATCAAGAGCCCGTGAAGAAAGCCCTTGAAGATATTCGCTCGCACCTAGGCTACCAGCTGGTATCACAGAAGGTGACCATTCCCGCTGAAGTCAAAGCCGGAGAAAAGCTCAAAGCATCGTTTACTTTCAGCAATCTCGGTGCCGCTGGCGCCCTTCGTCCAGTGCGCAATCTAGATAGAGACGTGCCATCCTCTTATATTGTCCAAATCGAATTGCGCGATGCTAGCGGTAAAGCCATCGCCTTGATCAGACACACACCGGGCATGCCGACCAATAAATGGAAGTCTGGTCAGCCCATTACCTGGGAATCCGAACTCGCAACCAAGTCAATTAAGCCGGGCGAATACACGGCCTATTTGTCTGTCATTGAGCCTGAAACAAAGCGCAAGCTGCAAATACTCAATGCGATTTCTGCTGACCCAAGCCCTGAAACTGCAGTGAATGTCGGCAAGCTCAAGGTGCAGTAGCTTTGGTAAGGATTAGAGAGTCTAAAAAACTTCCAGTGAACTGATCCAAGAAATTTCAAGAAAGCCTGGTATCAAAGCCCTGTCACGATATCAGGCTTTTTCTTAGTCTATGAAAAATTAAGATGGAACTATCGCTGTCTCTCCCCCGTCTGACCATCGACACGGTCAAAGACGCGGTAAAGGAAACAGTATGATGAATAGTAAAATTTTAAAACAAGCTAGTACATTGATGGCGCTCCTAGCCGTGGCAGGCATTGTATTTTCTGCTCCTGCACAGTCTAAAAACAATGACCAGCAGAAAGCTCTGAATGCCATCGCAATGCAGAACTATTTAAATCAACAAGCTCAGAACGGGCCTCCACAGAACCAATATGACTTGAATATTTCCAACTTACAGAAGGGTGGCTATCTGCCAGGTGGTACACCAAACTACAACTATGGCGCCAACAACAACAACAACAATGGTATTAACTACCACCGTCATGGTCACCGCAGACCCTATATCAACCCAAACTAGGCCAACGGATACAACACCGGTAGTCTCGGAACGAGAATTATCAACAAAATTAGAGGCTGGTAGGCCTCGGGTGATCAACTCCTAATGATCTTAACAATTGGGCACCACTAATCCCAAGCTCCAATAGCAAATTAGCGAACTAATAAGGGCCGGTAAAAGGAAAAAGCGTGTATATACACGCTTTTTCCTTTAGGCTAAATAAGAATCCAATCTATTTTAGTTTTTCCGACCACTGCCATCAGTCAGCTTTACTTCGCTGCCCGGAATTGCCGCAGAACCGGGAGTAATGGTTTCATCGAGCAACTTATTTTCTTCTTGCAACATACTCTCTGCCTTTGTTTTCTCAGACTTCAAAAGGGAGGCAATTTTCTTATCGTCTAGACAAAACTCGCTCTCCAATTCTTTTGCCTTTTTAGCATCACCACGTTTCACTAAAAGTACTATGTTTCGCGCTGCAACCATTTGGCTAAATTTTGGATCACCGTTGAAATCTTTAGTGCGAATGATCGTAAGCGCTTGGTCATATGCCAATAAAGCCTCGCTAAATTTGCCAAAACGTTCATAGGCAAGAGCTCGATTAAAGTAAGTCAAAGCCCTAGTATCAGCACCTTCACCATCGTACTTCCTCAGACGCTCCCGCATTTCCTGAGTCTCACTATTGCCTATTCTTGAAACTGTAGACTCAAGAACACCAAAACCACCATATCTATCAATCGGACTTATCCTATCCAACTGCGACTGAGCAATAGCTGGAGCAACATTAAAGCAACTCAGCAGCCAAGCAACGAGCAAACGAATCCGTAGAGCTGACTTGTCAATGATGCGCCTTGCTACGGAGCAATCCTTAGTCATGATTGTCCCGTCATTACGACGAAACAACTTCAAGCAAAGGTTACCAGCGCTGTTGGCGCTAAATAAGTCTTCAGCTTCCTTCGTAGTCATCTCTGAGAGATTATAGACGTGTAATTTACACATAGAGCAGGTTCTAACTCTGGCCGAACCCACCATATCTTTCCAATCGACGCGGCATGGTGAGACAATGGCCACAGCATCTAAAAGAATCCGAAAATCAGACATAGTGCGGTTTCTCATCGGAAGCAGAAGGCTAGCGGCAAATCACGCCACTAGCACTCAGCTATACTATGCTCAAAACCTCCCAGGTGAACACGCTCACTAGATTCCTAAATATTATTTCTCCAAAACGAATCAGCATCACTATTATTCTGACTATCAAAATTGGCTGGAGCACACAGCTTCACTTGATCTAAATAGCCTAGAGTTAGCCGCGCAACAGAGGCCAGTTCGCGGGTAGACAAATTAGTTCCATTGGTGTTGAGCAAAGAAGACAAGGCCGGTAAGATCTTATCAACCAGCAAGAACGCAACATCCGGGTGAGAATCGACCACTTGATTCAAGCCAGACAGAGCCAAAAGAGCAGTTTCGATTTTACTCAACTCCACAAGTTCGAAGCTCCAGTCAGCGCCACCATTTTCCAAAACTCGAAGCAACGACTCAATTGCTTGCTGAAAGCGCTCAATCAAAGCTAAAAGTTCGCGCCAATCTTTATCAAGATTAGCTTGATTAGTAGCCCAAGAGTTACTAGCGTCGCTAGACTGTTGCGACTGGTTAGCCTCTTGTGGCGCACCCATTGCCTCGAAAATCATTTCGATAGATTCATCTGATTCAGGCGCTCTTGAACGCCCTAACATATTCGAGATCTTGCCAAATAATCCAGAATTTGCAGGTGGCGAATTTGCCTGTGGACAAGCTGGACTTGGCGGAATGGCTCCTGGAGCGCCGAAGGAATTGCTCGAACCAGATACCGAACCAGTACTAGGAGCTGCTGCCCCCCAACCACCACCAGCACTAACAGCACCAAATGAACCTGTATCTGTTTGACCAAAGGCCTGGCAAGGCGCTGGTGAAGAAGGCCGGGCCATAGATTTCAATCTCACAGAGGAACTAGGTTGTGCGGCTCCCCATCCACTTGCGGCTGGAAGTGCTTGCCACTGAGCTGGTGCCTCCACCGGTTGTACGACCTTACGCAGGTCTCCGCTTTTATTGGCTATCTCACTGTGATCAATGGCCAAGAAAGCAGTAAAGCGCGTCAGTAAACTGTGAGCTACAGACAATTCCACAATTTCACGCTCGTAAATTCGGCCGTCTTTTGCCCCGGCATCGCGCATTAAATCTTCTAGTTCGCTAATGCGCGCTTTAGCATAAAGTTGTGGGAGAGCGGCATTATCAGTAACTGTCAAAGAAATTCTCTCTTTGTACTTGTCACCATTAGCGAGGCGACCGACAACTTCGACACTAGTGGGCAGTTTATCGGGAGAACACTGAAAATAGATTGATACTGGCCGACCTTCAAACAAGTCTATTGTCTTCACCGGCGCGCAAGTCAACTTCTTCGGGTCAACAATCTGCAGGTCTGTAACTAACGGCACACCAATTTCGCGAGCAACATTAGTCAACGCTTTTTCTAAGGCATCGCCCGGAGGAACCAGGGTGCAAGTACCCCCGCCCAAAGTTGCTAGTCTCTTCAAAAATCCGTCATTAACAGCAGTATCAACACCAACTGTGAACACGCGCGTAGTCTTGATACGACCCTGAATAGTTTTCAAAATATGAGACTCATCAGCCACTTCACCATCGGTAATCACAACTACAATCGCTTGCCTCTTGGCCTTCGACTTTGATTGTTCAATTTTGGGTGCATTGTCGATAGCATCGAAACACACTTCTAGGGCCCCTTGCATCTCAGTACCACCCCTTGCAGCAATGGAGCGCAAGTAGTCAACACCCCGTTCAATTGCTTTAAGAGAAGCAGGGAAAAATTTATGCTGCCCAACACTACTTTCAAGCCACTCAAATGAATTGTCAAAAGCACAAATGGCAAAGCGATCATCTGGACGCAAAGTGTTGAGCAAGATAATCAGTGAGCGCGTCGCAGACGTCATTTTTAGACCGCTCATCGAGCCCGAGCGATCTAGCAAGAAAACCACATCACGAGCCACAACTTTAGAGTTTTCTCTCTCTAGCGCCGGTGGATTGATTGAAACCATGCCATATTGAAAGGCTACGTCTTTCATAAGCTTCGGCATATCACTAATCAAACCAACTGATGAAAGGTCACGGCCAGCCAGCTTCCACGACAGAACGAAATCGCGATCTAAGGGTTCATCATCATTGACCAAACCAACTTTTATGCCGGTCTTACCAAAGCCTGATTTTGTAGCGTGCTGTGAACAAACCATATCGGCGACTTGATCATCATCAGCCAGTTCGATATTGACACTCAGGGTAAGACTAACTTTGGGGTCAAAACCTGGCGCCAAGCGCGGTGGGGTAATACGCGAGGCATCGCTGACTTTGTCAGTATCAAGCTCAACACCATCACCGACACTTTCGCGATCTAGTGGCAGGCCAGCGACATAGCGCGGTGCCACCACCAGAGGAAGACGAATCTCAGTATGACCGCTGGCAAAATAAGTCAAACGCTCGCTATATACAATCGTGACAGTAATTTCTTCACCAGGCATAATATTGCCTACTTGAGCCGTGAAGACATCATCACGTTCTTGTTCCAGTATGGCAGCCCGTTTACCTTCTTCAACGGCGGCCTGATACTCTTGTCTGGCAGCGGCGCGCTCTTTGACTACTCCTTCAATGGTGCGCTCACCCACTTGCATCTGAAATTTACTAACAGACGAAGAGCCTGCCAAAGGGAAAATATATACTGCCTCGATTGGCTCTTTGAGCTCATTGACAAACTTTTGCACCACTTTTACAGAAGCAATGCGGTCAACAACATTAGCCGAAACATCAACACTAGCAAGAGGCAGAGCTGGCCTACCGGCTTCTCTATTCTCGTTTTCGAACGAGCCAAACAGGCGCCTAGGCTCAGAAAAGACATCAAGTCGCTCAAACTCTAGCAACGTGATTCTTTCAAATATTTGAGAACGTGCGGATCTTTCGCTATCACTCATTTCAATTCTCCGTTGCATTTGATAAAACCTTCAAAGCAATCTCAATGCGCTCTCTGAGGGCCTCGACACTGAGATTAGACCTGTATCCATCAGCTACCGTTAACTTCAAACCGGGTTCCAAAATGATCTCGCGATAAAGACATGGCGCAGGCATGGCAGCCTGGGCGTGTTTTCGTTCTTTACTAGAAGAAGCTATCGACTGAAGCAAAGATTTAAGCTCGGTCTCAGTCAGGCCATAGAGCTTTTCTTGAACCCGGGCAAGAGGAAATTGCATGTTTTGCAAAGCTTTCACAGCAAGTAGTTGCAGAACATGGCGCTCACCATAACGAGCCTGCCGCCCATCTATAAAGGGACGGTCAAGCAAACCAAGAGTAGTGTAATAGCGGATAGTGCGGGCATCCGGCAAAGAGGAAACCCTCTGGTCTCTGGCAGCCGAGTCACTGATGCCATATTCTGCCTGCAAAAGCCTTGCCACCTCTTGAGATAGCTGCTCAAGGCTCATTAATTCAGGATTTTTACTATACTCAGTGTTCATAACAGTATTCAATCAAATTACTGTCATGCTGTCAAGGTGGCATCGGCCTGAATGAACTTAAGTGAAAGGGCAAAGGCAATCTCAACAGAGCCGAAGTTGCCCGGCCTGCCAAGAGTGTATATTTCACATGACATATTATTGATTGCCCCAACAGCCAAAGAGTCACACCAATGCAAATGTTCGCGCGCATCCTTCGTTTGATTTCACTGGCAATGCTTTTCGGTGGTTCTACTGCCACGGTATTCGCCGCCATCACCCTAATCAGCGCTGCCAAAGCTCAAGGAGTTCCAGTTTCAGAAGCAGCTGCGGCCAACGCCCCCGTATTTATAGAATTCAGCAAAGTAGCTCTGGCTTTTGCCATTTCACTAGTGGTAGCAGAAGCAATCGAAATCAAAGGCGATCTTAAAAGCTTAGAGAAAGGCACCCGTTGGCGCATGGCCCGTTATTTTTCTTCAATAGTCTGCGCTATTTCAACTTTCATTTTTGCCTTAGCAATTGTTCCCCAAATGGAAGATGTACGCGTCTTGATGAAAACCGACGAAAGCGCCAAGCAACAATTTCAAAAATTGCACGAAGCTTCCCGCCTGATATTCACAGGCACTATCGTCTTTGCCTTGGCATCTTTAGTGCTGCCAGTAATCTCGACCAAAAGAATTAGTGATTAACACAGGAATAAGATCATGCGTAAACTGCTTCTATTAGCCGCTTCGGTTACCATTCTGGGCACTATTAGCACCGCCACAGTTCAAGCCTACGTCGACCCCGCCTTCGATAGGGGCAAGGCGCTTATGGCAAGTGGCGAATGGGATCAAGCAGCCACAGCATTTGGCGAATCACTCGGGCTCAATGCCACCGACCCCAATGCCCTCTCACTGAGAGGACAATGCTTCTATAAAATGGGCAATTACAAATTAGCAATTCAAGATTTAGATAGCTCGCTGCAATACGCACCAAACAACCTCAAAGGCTTGCTACTGCGTGGTACCTGCCACAGCATCCTGGGACATGATGCCATGGCCATCATCGACTACGAAGCAGCAATTCGCATGGACCCATCTTTAGCCAAGCGCTATTTCGCCAGCGCCAAAAACGACCTGCCTCATTCAGACCTAGGCACCAAAACCGAAGGAGGCCAAAGCAACGCAGAAGCCATTCAAGATTATAAAGACGCCATGAACAATGTCTATCCCAATGGCTACAAAGATAGTACCAGTTCAGACAATACCCCAGGTTGGACCGGCGCACTAGGTTCAAGCTCACCAGAAAAAAGCACCGCCGGCGGTGGCCACAAAATATCTATTAGAAACCAAGCCGGTTCAGTCGGGTCCACCCAAGCTATTTCGCCTCCTGGCAGAGCTGGAACAGGCATGACCAATAATGACGACGGCATGCCATATATCAACAGCGACGCCCAGAACAACGCCGCAATGGAAAGCAAGGATACGATTCCTGCCGCAAAAGATAAGCGTTTTGTCACCACCCTTGATCAAGATCCAAACCGCGGCGAGATTGGAAAGCTAGCCGGCACAGGCGAGTTCGATGGCGACCCCAAGAAAGCAATCATCGATTATAACCAAGCTCTTGGTCTTGACCCTACCAATGGTGAGTATTATTTCCGCCGGGCGAAAGCGTATCAGAAACTCAACAAAGTCAATGAAGCCATGGGTGATTTTGAATCAGCAATTTCACAAGCCCCTAATAATGCTCGTTTTTACTTAGGCCGTGCCTCTCTGTACTATCAATTGGGCAAAACAATTTTGCTCCAAGCTGATATTGAATCTGCTCGCAACTGCGATCCAGATCTTCCAGCAAAAATTCATTTCTATGTTCCAGCACTACCTAAAGGCACGAAATGGGCCGGCGACGGCGCCAACTAAAGCATTTGATTCTGCTCATGCTTAGAGAGGCGCGCCAGTCGACTTAGCAGGTCGACTCCTTCTAAACGCAACTTCAAATCGCGATAGAAAAGGCCGTAGGCCGTAAATGAGATCGAAAAAGTAAAGATGTTGAACGGCACCTCTAGAATAGTTTCGAGAAAGTCAATCAAGTAAGGCGTCTGCGATAACTTAAAACTGGCATGACTGCCTTGCTCCACCACTTGCAAAATAATCATCGGGCTTTCAATCACCACGCAAACTAAAGCAATAGCAATTGCTAACAACGACGTGAATGAGCCGCCACGCATCATACGCAGACTGACCAAAAGCCAAGTGCGCTTAAACGACTCTATAAAGGAAATTTGCTCAAGAGTAACAATAGCCAAAAGTAGCGATCCGAAGAGGCCCGAAATCATCACTGAAACGGTCAAGCCGAAACCAATCACGGCAAACACCACAGCTCCGATAGCAACTTTCGTTGAACCTCCAGACGCTACATTCAGTGCAGCGGCCACTGCAACGATGAGGACAAACCAAAATATCAAGCAAAGCGCAGGTGGAAGCAGGGCCAAATTACATGCGAAGAAAACCGTACCAGAGCGTTTCTTCAAAATGCTAAGACTGTCCTTATAGGAAGGGTCAAGACAAAGTACAGTGCGAACCAGCGCGCATGAGCGCAGACAAAGCTGCCAGGCACTGAAAAACCAGACAACCATATACAAAAGAGACACTGCCATATGCAAGAGAAATGGCCCAGCAGCCAATAGCGAATTGGCTGCAATACTAACCCAGTGCTGAAAACTTAAGTAGGCACCATGACTAGCCAGAGAACAAAATACTGCTGGCCAAAACAAGGCCTTAAAATACAGTTTGTAATAAAGTCGAAACCGTCTAAAAGTCAAGCTGACGATGTCGCCCAATGACAGCACTCTTTCAGGCAAGGGTGCCAGCGGCGACTTTGGTCCTGGCTCGGTGACTAAATCTGGAAACACTTAACGACCATAAGGATAGTAAGGCCCAGTATAATATCTTTCACCTATACAAAGCGGACCGGCATGCAAAGAGTTTCAAACAAGCGCACCTATCTAGATCCTATCCACCAAGATATCGTTCTTGACAGATCTATACCAGCCGAACGCCTAGTCGTAGATCTAATTGACGCAGTGGAATTTCAGCGCATGCGGCGCATTCACCAGCTAGGCGTCTCTTACTTTACATTTCAAGGTGCTGAGGGCTCTCGCTTCACACACTCGGTTGGCGTCATGCATGTCGCTTCACAACTGAGCAACATTCTCTCAAGTCGCTGCGAATCGGCAGAAAAAGAGCGGGCATTGATGCTCACTTCAGCTCTTTTGCATGATGTCGGTCACGGACCATTCAGTCATGTCACCGAAAAAATTCTTGGCTACGATCATGAAGACTGGTCTTGCAAGATTATCTCGGGCGACACACAGATTCGTTCAATCTTAGACTCTTATGAAGAAGAGCCCGGCCTAGCAAACAAAATTGTCCAAGTTCTAAAAAAGACTTACAAACCAGCCTACGTCTCTCACGTTGTCTCCAGTCAGCTTGACTGCGATCGCTTTGACTATTTGCTGCGCGATAGCTATATGACAGGAACCGCTTACGGTTTGTTTGCCTTACAACGCATTCTGCGTTCAATCGAAGTCGACGAAGAAAACGACCGCATGTTAGTCGTTGGAGAAAAAGGCCAAATAGCAGTTGAAGACTACCTCTTTGCTCGATATTCGATGTACGCTCAAGTCTACTATCACCGCAAAAATCTAGCCGCCAGAGCCCTGCTTGGCAAGCTGATCAAGCGTGCCCTGTACGTTATTGATAAAGGAGCGGGCTCAATTGCCTTTATTGATGAAGCCACAGGTAAATGGCTCACTGGCGAAAAACTGACAGTAGAAGAGTATCTCAGCCTTGATGACATTCAACTGGGCTACCACATTAAGCGCTGGCTCAAAGATAATGACCAAATATTGGCTGATCTTTCTCACCGTTTTCTCAATCGCCGTATTTTCAAGGCATCGCGCATCAACACCCAAGTGCAGTCTGAAATTGACGACATAGAAGGGCAAGTAAGACAGGCAGTCTCGAAGCTCGGCTTTGACCCAGATTATTATGTTGCCGTCGAATCAACCGGCTTTGTCCCTTACGACTACTATAGGCCTGATTCAGACCACCCTCAGACCAATATTGTGGTGCGCACTGACAACGGCGAAGTAAAAGAATTGTCTCAGCTCTCCCTTGCCGTAGAAGCGCTGGTGAAGGGCAATCACACTTCGTACTGGCTTATATATCCCCAAGAAGCAACCGAAGCAGTAGAAAAAATTCGCACAAAATCAAACCTTGCCCTACACACTAAACTAGACCACTAGACTCGACCACTCAATCAGGAACTTAAATCATGTTCGACACCCTTACCGATAGACTGCAAGGCGCTTTTAGAACTCTCGCTGGCAACGACAAGTTGTCTCATGAGAATATCGAAGACGCGATTCGCGAAGTGCGCAAATCGCTTTTAGAAGCAGACGTCAGCTTGAAGGTAGTAAAAATCTTCATCAGCAACGTACGACAAAAAGCGCTTGGTACTGAGGTTATCGACTCAGTCACTCCAGCCCAGCAATTTATCAAAGTCGTAAGCGATGAGCTTGTCACCATACTTGGTGGCGAGAATGTGCCGCTCAATCTCAAAGGTGCACCGGGCATCATCATGATGGTCGGCCTCCAAGGCTCGGGAAAAACCACCGCCTGCGGCAAACTAGCATTAAAACTAAAAGGTGAAGGGCAAAACCCACTGCTAGTGGCTTGCGACGTGCAGAGACCAGCCGCCATTCACCAGCTGCAAACCCTCGGCAAACAGGTAGACGTACCGGTATTTACCATTGAAGCCAGCCAAGACGTGCAGGACATTGCCGAGAAAGCCATAGAGCTAGCTAAAGAGAAGGGATATAACCCCGTTATCTTAGATACGGCTGGCCGTTTGCAAGTAGATACGCCACTAATGGCTGAGCTGCTAATAATTGACCGCCTGCTGCAACCATCAGAAAAAATTCTAGTGGTAGACAGCATGACTGGCCAAGAAGCCGTCAACGTCGCCGAAACGTTCAACACTCAACTCGATCTGACTGGCCTGCTGCTAACAAAAATTGACGGTGATGCTCGCGGCGGAGCGGCTCTCTCAGTAAGAGAAGCAGTAGGCAAACCAATCAAGTTTATATCAACCGGTGAGAAGCTCGACAACCTAGAGACTTTTTACCCAGACCGCATGGCTAGCCGCATTCTTGGCATGGGCGATGTGCTTTCTCTAGTTGAAAAAGCACAGAAAAACATCGACGAAAAAGACGCAGAACGTGCAGTCATGGACATGTTCAGCAACGATTTTTCATTCGAGCAGTTCGTCAACATGCAAAGCATGATGAAGAAAATGGGCAATATGGGCGACATCATGAAGATGATGGGCGTGGGCGGCATGCTCGGCCTCTCATCTGAAGATCAAAATAAAATCGCCACTGAAGGCGAAGCGATGATGAACAAGTACGAAATCGCCATCAATTCAATGACTATTGCCGAAAGACGCAAACCAGACCTGATCGACTTTCCAAGAAGACGCCGTATCGCTCGCGGCTCTGGTCTCAAAGAAAATGAGATAGGTAAAATGTTAAACGAGTTTGAGAAAATGCGCGAAGCCATGCGCCAGATGAAGGCCATGATGGGCGGAATGGGTGGATTGGGCGGCATGTTAGGTGGAGGCAACCCCTTTGGCGGTGGCGGCAATCCATTTGGTGGTGGGGGAAAAATGCCTCCTCTGCCCCCAGGCTTCAAAATGCCCCCCGGCATGGGCGGCCTAGGCGGCGGCATGCCCGGTTCCCCATCAAGACCCGGTTTTCAGAGCCCATATGGCTTGAAAAAGAAAAAGAAGAAGAAGTAAGAAGCACTGTCAAAACAGCCAAGAATGAAGCATAACCGCTATCTAAGGCAGAAGCGTATCGCCAGGTTAACAACATATACAGTACAGACATACGGCCAGAGCTATTGAGCTGTTAGAATAACGAATCGCACGCAAGCACATAAGTACAATAAGTACAGTTTGGAGAACATTGTCCCAGTGGTAAAGATACGGCTAAAGCGCGTCGGCCAAAAGAAAGCCCCGCATTACAGAATCGTCGCCGTTGACTCTAGAAGTAGAAGAGACGGTATGCCAATCGAAGAGCTTGGCTACTACAACCCCCGTACTAAAGAGTTGGTTGTCGACAGAGAAGCGGTACAAAAATGGATGACACACGGCGCCCAGCAAAGCGAAACGGTAGCAAGCCTTTTAAAAAGGGCCCCTCGCGCGGTAGACCAGGCGGCTTTGGGCGCGTAAGGCCCCAAGTTGACTCAACAGCAGCAGAAGATTTGGCAGAGTACATTTTAAAGGTACTGGCCAAAGACCCTGACGCCCTGCAATTCGAAAGGGAAGCCCTCAACCCAGGGCGTTGCCGAGTAGCTGTGACCTGCGATCCGCTGGTCACCGGTAGATTGATTGGCAAAGACGGTAGAACGATTACCGCCTTACGTTCTTTGATACGCGCCGCAGCCAGCAGGTTTGGCAAGCGCGTAGACATCGAAATCACATAATTTGGCAACAAAATTAGATAACCAAAAGCCGCAGTGTTGATTTTTCTACACTGCGTCTTTGAGTATTAGCTATGCAAACTCCCGATAAAAACGAAAAAGATCTGCTTCAAGTCTTAATTGAGGCCCAGATAATTTCACAGGCTCAGGCCCAGTTGGCTCAGTCTGATAGTGAAAATATGAGCATGACCATTGACGAAGTGCTCTTAGCGCGCGGCTGGTTAGACGCCCCGACATTGAGGAAACACGCACCTTGGCTGTTTGCAAAAAAAGAAAGCGCTGCAGATAGCGCCGAAGTGAATAGCGCCATGCGCAAATCGGGGCCTCTGCAAATTACAGATACTCAAGGATCGTCTGATGACTACGGCACCAATCTGGCTCGCTATCGCGCCTTGATGCGCGATATTTTGGATTAGCGAGTCAACAGCAATAGCAACTGGTGCCAGCATCTAACGCCGCAGGAAGTGAATTAGGCCCCGTTCATAGTCGATTGTGTATTGATGATCGTTGTAGAAAGTCTGGCCAAGCAGACCAATTCCGGCCATTTCACTGTCACAAACATGCACAGGGAAGTCGAATTTTTCAATTGCACCCATCTTCATACTTCGTACGTTGAAAACCTTAGCCCGAGTGGAACCAGCAATACCGACCACTTCAATAATCTCTGCGTCTTCAGGAATTGTTAGTCCTAGTTGTTTGACCTGCTCTTTTGATAGGCTGCATGATGTAGCACCTGTATCGAAGTACATTTTGGTCGGACGGCCATTGACCGAGACATTGACCACAATTTCATTGCCATGGCGGGTAAATGGCACATTATTAGGATCGCGAGCCGGGTCGGCATAAGCAGACCCGCTGGCCTTGCGTTTTTTCACGAAGTGAATGCTATGAGCACCATTATCAATTGTATAAGTAAAATCTTGGAAGAATGTCTGTCCAAGCAACGGGTAGCCATTCATAGTGTCTTGTACACCGATCTCAAAACTCTTGCGCTCAATGGTGCCGACCTTAAGATCGACTCTCATATCCCAGGTAGCCTGAGCACCACCATCACCGACACCATGAGCAGTGCCTGTAGACTTACCGGTAGGCCCAGCTACACCAGCAGCTGCTAAATTGTCTTTACCAAAAGCACAGTCTTCGGCGCCCGTATCAAATATCATTTTCATCGGCCTGCCATTAACATATGCGTCTAGGACAAAACTGTTATTTTCTAGAGTGTAATATATGCGGCAGTCGTCAGGCAATTTGTCATTCGGATTGCTTGCCACTGGGCTACTTTGACGAAACTGAGCCTGAGAAGCACCACCTGCAGCAGCTGCGCTGGCAGTCGAGCTTGACTGACTATATTGTTGCTGTGCCACGCGAGAAGGTGGCAGCGAACTAAGCAAAGCCGCATCAAGCTTAGCCAGGGCAATTCTGGCGTAACTGGCACCATTAGAATCTGGCATCATGCGAATTAGCTCGGCATAAGCCTTAATCGCTGCTGGAATATTTTTGCTGTAGTGCAAAGAAAGAGCATAGTAATAGCGAGCACTATCGTTTTTAGGATTGGCGACTATGGCCTTTTTGAAACTAGCAATCGCCAGAGGGTAAGTCTTAGCACCAAACTGCTTAACCCCAAGAGCAAAGGCATCAGGAGCCGCCTGAGCCGGCAATGCAATACCTTGTAAAACGATACTTAAAATGGTCAGCTGAGCGAGAAACAACGCGAAAGAGCGAAATGAAAGCTTGCCTGTTTTTTTTGTCATAGAAATCTTAGCGTCTCATGAAGTGAATATAACCGCGCTCATAGTCAATGGTGTACTGACAATCGTTGTAGAAGGTTTGTCCAAGCAGACCTGTACCGGCCATCTCACTATCAGGAACCCAAACCTGAAAATCACGCTTCGTGATGCCACCGACCTTTATACTAGTAACATTAAAGACTCTTGCTCTGCTTGAACCAGCAATACCTTGAACACTTGATATTTGGGCATCTTCTGGAATGGTAATACCTAAATTGCGACACTGTTCATGGGTCAGCGTGACCACACCAGCACCGGTATCGAAATACATTTTTGTTGGCCTTCCGTTGACTTCAATATTTATGACCAGCTCATTTCGCTCTCGAGTAAATGGAACGGCATTGGGATCACGGCTAGGATCGGCATATATAGAGCCACTCTTATTGCGTTTTTTGACGAAGTGAATACTCTTGGCACCATTATCGATAGTGTAGGTAAAGTCTTGAAAGAAAGTCTGGCCCAACAATGGATGCTCACCCAGCTGAGACTGCACCTTAACAGGAAAGCGCTTTCTCTCAATTGTTCCAACTTTCAAATCAACTATAGCGTCCCAAGATGACTGGGCACCGCCATCACCGATACCATGCACTTCACCGGTTGCCTTGCCGGTCGGCACGTCAATACCAGATGCTTCAAAATTATTCTTCCCAAAAGCACAGATAGCAGCACCAGTATCAAAAATCATTTTCATTGGTCGACCATTAACATAAGCATCAATGACAAAACAATTGTGCTCTAACGTGTAATAAACACGACACTCATCAGGCATGGTGTCGTTTGAGCTGCTGCGACCGCCCGACTGACTAGATTGAAATTGCATGCCAGAACTAGTCGCCACTGTTGCTGGCATCTGACTATATTGTTGCTGCGCCACGCGGGTCGGGGCTGGCAAGGTACGAAGGAGTGATGGATCAAGCGTTTGCAACGCCGCTCTAGCATAGTTGGCACCATTAGAATCTGGCATCAGGCGAATTAGCTCGGCATACGCCTTAATCGCTGCTGGAATATTTTTGCTGTAGTGCAAAGAAAGAGCATAGTAATAGCGAGCACTATCGTTTTTAGAATTGGCCGCTATGGCCTTTTTGAAACTAGCAATCGCCAACGGGTAAGTCTTAGCACCAAACTGTTTAACCCCTAAAGCAAAGGAGTCAGGAGCGGCCTGAGCCGGCAATGCAAAAGAGCCGATGGTCAAAATTAGCGATAGAGCTGGCACAGCGAATCTAGCTCTGAACATTGTCACTTCCTTTACTACTTCTCTCATGCCTGCCGTCATTGCTTACCTTATTGCTGCCGCTATTCTGGGCCACTAACTGCCTGAGATAAACAATCTTCTTGCGCACATAATCACTATAAATTACTGTGAGCTTATAGCCTAACGCACCCTCAAGAATACCGCCTCGAACTAAGTAGCGATACAAAAAAGTCAGGACAGGTTTAACCAACTCACTTAAGCGACTGGCCCTCAAACCATAGCTGCCTCGATTGAAATACTCCTGAGCTGACAATCTGGCATATTTATCCATAGCGCTGGCAAAATCTTCCACAGTTTTGTAAGCATAATGGTGCATGGGATTAGCCAGCATAGTAACAGGGCCGGTCATTTTTATAGCTTCGTGTACAAGGCGATCACCAAACTTACCTTTGCCTCGCTTGAACAAACGCAGTTGTGCGTCAGGATAAAAGCCACCGCGCGAAACGGCTTGATCGCCAATATAAAGAATGCGGGGAATCTTGTAACCATCAAACTGATCGAAACTTGAACTCTTGAGCAATAACTCAATTTCTGCCACAAGCTTATCAGTCAAAATTTCGTCAGCATCAAGACTCAATATCCAATCACTTTTAGCCAAGTCAATGGCAAAGTTTTTCTGTTTAGCAAAACCAAGCCAATCTTGATGTTGAACTATGGCACCTTTTTCTCTGGCTATTTCTATGGTGCGATCCGTCGAACCAGAATCGACCACAATAATTTCGTCCACTAAGGCTTTAGCAGCATCAATCACCTGACCGATAGTGCGCTCTTCGTCTTGAGCAACTATTACCAGTGATACCGTTGGCATAATCTTTTAACTAACTAGCGACGAGTAAAGCGAATGACTTTCGCTTGATCGTCCACTGAATAATTGGTGTCACCTAAGAAGCTCTGACCAAGCAACGGCAAGGGAATAGGGTAGTTATCAACTACCACTACATCAACGTTACGTTTTTCAACCGGTCCTAACTTCAAGGTACGAATAGAAAACTTCTTACCAGTCATACGCCCTGTTGTGCCGTTGATAACAGTATCTGCAGCATCTTCAGGCACATTCAAACCAAAGTTTCTCGCTTGAGCAGCAGACATACAGACTGATGTAGCACCAGTATCAACATACATGCGACCAGGTCGGCCATCCACCGTAACTGAAACTATCATCAAGTCATAGTTATCATCGCGACTAAACGGCACGGCATTGGCATCGGCACTAGACCTGGACGAACCAGAACTAGAGCTAGAACCAGAACTAGAAGCAACACCGGAACTAGAGCCAGCTGCTTTCTTTACTAGCCTGATAGTTTGAGCGTTGTTGTCGACAGTGTAGACAAAGTCTTTGAAGAAAGATTGACCAATGGACGGGCTATCTAACATTGACTCTTTAATTGCACAAGGAAAATTATTGCGCTCGATGCCACCCAATTTAATATTGAGGCGCATATCCCAGTACCCAAGAGAATTGCGCGGTCCGGTCGGTTCGGGCAAGCCCAGACTTTGCAAATGATTTTTTCCCAGAGTGGTGCCTTGCGAGCCGGTATCAAAAGTAACTTTCATAGGTCGGTTATTAAACTGTGCTTCCACAAACATGAGGCCAACTTCTTTGGTGAAATTTAGCTTTGCCTCTGGCGGATAATGATCATCCGGCGAAGAGCTACCGGAACTACCATAGCGCGAACCACTGATTATATTGCTCCCTGCACTGCGAGCAGCTGCTGGCGGCGCAGCCGTGAATAACTCAGGGCTGAGCTTGCGCAGCAATACCGGGTCGAGCGCCATCAAAGCCCGGCGCGAGTGGTCAGCAGCCTGACTTGAAGGAAAATGACTAACTATACGACCGTACTCAGCGATTGCACCCTTGAAATCTTTGGCATAGTGCAGAGCTAAAGCGTGATAGTAATAAGCATTGTCGTTACCAGGATTTTGCTTGATAGAAGCGTCGAAACACTTAGCGGCACTGGCATACTTTTTCGCTTGAAAAAGCTTTGAGCCTTCGGCATAAGAATCAGCCTGAGCTTCACCAATTGAGCCAATACCAAAAGCAAGCAAAAGCAGGGATAAAGCAGTAAAACGCGAAAAGCTCAGAGCAATCCCCGATTTCTGTCGCATAACGCTTTACCTCTGCTTGTCTAATTCGAGTCTTTTACTTGTTGTGCCTAAACGCCAAGTTCTTCTTTAAGAACAACTTTTTGCAACTCAGAGGTACCTTCAAATATTTCAGTGAGCTTGCCGTCGCGGTAAAGCCTTTCTACCGGCGAGTCGGGGCTTGCACCCAGCATACCGAATATTTGTACAGCTTCGCCACTATGAAATCTGGCTGTTTTTGCAGCAAACATTTTAGCCATAGCGGCAAACTTACGAAAATCAGCGGGCTCTTCATCATGGCTCCAAGCAGCTCGATAGGTAAGCAAGCGGGCAGCCTGTGACTCAACAGAGTGATCGGCGAGCTTCCATTGAATACCTTGAAACTTTGAAATCGGCTGCCCGAATTGCTCTCTTGTGCGAGCATGCTCTGCAGAGAACTTAAGAGCTTCTTCGGCAATTCCGACAGCAGCAGCGGCAACCACTGTTTTGCTCAAGTCAAGCACTGCGTTCACTTGGCTCTCTACTTCTGCGCTTGTTGCACTAGCTAGCTTATTCTCGCCAGTAGCCTTGTACTCTTTAAAAGTAATATCGCAAGTCGCCGCAGAGCGCAGGCCAAACTTAGCTTTGTTGGCTCCAACTTCAATGCTCGAACCCGGCGTGCCATCGACCAGGAAAATACTCAACTGATCATCGGTCGCAGTTTTAGTGACAGCCAGAACCGCGATCAAACCGGCCAATTGGCCATTGACCACCCAGGTCTTCTCGCCACTGAGCAGCCAGCCAGTAGACCCGTCAGCCGTGGCAGTAGTTTGCACGGCCTTAAAATCAGAACCCGCTTTTTCTTCGCCAAAGGCCTGGGCTCCAATTAGGTCGCCAGTAGCGAGTTGCGAGAGATAGCGCGATTTTTGTGTGTCAGAACCAAACTTGTTTATAAGTTCGACGACGCTGTAGTGGCTAGCGAGAGCAACAGCCAGACCGGCAGAAGCACTAGCGAGAGCTTCGGCAAAAAGAACCAGCTCAATGGCTCCAAGCCCCTGGCCGCCGTATTCACGAGGAACGGTCAAACCCAGGTAGCCGCCTTTAGCCAAAAGAGTCATGGCTTCTTTCGAGCTCACTTGCTCGGTATCTAAGGCCAGGGCTAGCGGAGCGATTTGCTCGGCTACAAATTTTAAATACTGTTCTTGCAAGGCCAGCTGACCGCTGCTTAAGAAGGTGTTCACGGAAACCCCCAGTAGAAAAGATAGATGAGAAAGGGTAATAAAACCCTGATAAACTGCTGATCATAGCATTTACGGAACCAGAAGCATGACCCTGCTTGCAAAGTGGCTAAAACGCGCCTCAACTATCTTTAGCGAAAAACCAGACGTCAAAGTTGATGACTTCGGTCTAGAGCACTTTCTCGTCTATCACGGCCTGGTGGGAACCAGCCCCGATAACCATCGAGAATTCAAGGACGTGCGGGCGGACATTACCTCGGCTGTTAACCGCAGCAATTCGCACAATCTTTGCATCAACTTAAAGCTGGCTCCACTTTGGTGGGAAGACAAGTTAGTGCGCATATTTACTGAATTGAAAGAGGCAAACTCAGAGCGTATGTTGGCAGCTCTGCTACCGCCAAAATCAGACGATTATGAAGTGCATGACTATGACCCACTGCGCCACCAAGACTGGCGTGTTCGCGCTAATGCAGCATTAATCTTGGCCGACCTGCAAATTGCCCAAGCGCAAGCGGGGATTATCAGAGCCCTGGCCGCCACTGCTGACAATACCACTCCAGCATTTTGCCATATCTCTAGAGCACTAGCAGCCTTCCGCACAGAAGAAGCAAAGCAGGCTTTAGTGAAATACCTAAGCAACGATGAACCATGGATCAAAGTCGATGCAGTAAGCGCCCTAGCACGCTGGCCAATTGCTGAAGTCGGCAACGAAATTAGCTCGGCCTTTAGCCAGTATCACCCTTTCACCGATTATGCTGCCGTTGGCGTAGCTCGCCAGCACAAGCCACTTGAGCTACTGGCCTTAGACGACGAAAAATTAATTGACTTAGGCGCAGCCTTAATTGTCGGCCTGATTGAGGCCTCAAAGCAAACCTTTTCAGGGGCTCCAGAAATATTGACAGAGGCTGGTGTGCAGCAATGTCTGCCGCTTCTGATGAGCGCTCTAAAAGCTAAGCCCAATTCATTGCGTATGCGCGCACTTTATCAGCTAGCCGACTGGCTCGATGACAACTGTCCCGAACAATCAACAAGTGCGGCCAAGGCCTTAATTGAGAACAAAGAGCTGCGAGAGAAAGTGGTGGCAGAAATTGAGAGCTTGATTCTTGCTCTCGGCTTAGCCAGCAATAGTAGTTCAAAAAATTCTAAACCAGCTTCTAAAACAGATACTGCAATAGCCTCATCTAGCGCCCTGCGCCACGGCCTCAAACTCACCGGCGAAATTGACTTGCAAGAAAACGCCCAGCTTCTCTCCTCTATGGTTGAGAACGAGCAAGCCTTGCCTTACCGCAATGAAATGATTGAAGCAATGGGCCGTCTAGGCAATGGCCAAACCGCACCACAACTAGTCAAGCTGGCGAGGCAGCTTGTCAACGTCGAGAGCCGCACGCAAATGCCCCTCAGCGCCAGTCCAATTCTAGAAGCCGATCTTGAAGCGGCTAATTCTTACTGGTACATACTCAAAGCCCTAGCCAATCTTCCCCATAGCGAGGCTCTCGAGTTCTTGCTTTTGGCTACCGGTGACTACGCCTCGGACAAACGAGAAGAAGCCCTGGCTTCGGCAGTCAAACTTTGTGCCGCTAGTGGCTTTAGCGCAGACAAAACGGCAATCAAGGCGGCAGTGGCCAAAGCCCTCAATGACCCGTCAACCCAAGTGCGCCTGCAGGCTTTGCAAGGTGTGGCGAAACTGAATTTGGATGACCAAATATCTGCCGTAACTAGAATGATCAATGCTCAAGAAATATCAGTGTCGAAAGCCAGCTTTGACACCCTGCTATCTTTAGTTAGCTTTGGTCACAAGTCTGCAGTTGCAACCGCCTTAAGTGATATCAAGAAGACCACCAGCAGCACTGTCAAAATCAAACGGATTGACGAATTTCTCAGCCAAAATTGCTAGATTGGTTATCTTTAGTGCTTCTATACTAAGATAGAATTCAGCATTTTCAAAAAGCATCAAAACCATTTGGCACGAAAACTAGGCAACAGAAATAGTGGACTCGGAAACTAGCGACACCAAAGAACACGTTTCAGCGATGGACAAAATCGCCGATTCTTTTCTGGCAGAAGTTGAAGCGAAAGAAAGCGCTGCAACAGAGCCCGCCAATCAAAATGGCAAAGCCCAACAAAAAACCTACAAGCATCCAATGGCTGTAGATATTCTGCTGGCTTTAGGCCTGCTGTTTGCCATGGCTGGCTTAACAGTGAGTTTTGTCAAGGGATTAACCACTCATTCCGCCAAAACCAATATCATGCAAGGCAATTACAAAGCAGCCATTGGTATTTTGCGCAGCTCACCAATACCTGAATTTTTTGGCGGCACCAGTGCAGACAACAGCGAAGATTTGCTCAACCAAGCACTTTACTTAGATGCCATGACCAAGTTAGACGCTGACCGCAATGATCAGACCGCCGTGCAAGAGCTAGCGAAAATTTCGGCCGGCTCACGGTTTTACGATCTAGCCCAAGATCAACTGCGGCAATTGGCTCAACCAGAGTCGACGCCGCTGGAGTCGAATATAGACGGCACTAATCCAAGTGGCTCTAATCAAAATGGATCGAGTCCAAGTGACTCCAATCTAGTAGCACCTAATTTAGTAGAACCTAAACCAGAAGAATCAAAGCTGGAAGAGTCAAAATCAGAAGCTCCAAAACCGGATCAAGCCAAGCAAAAAGAAGCGACAAATCAGTAGATCTGCCGCTTCGCAATTTGTCTGGTGATTTTTATCGCCAACTCTTGGTCATCGCTATGCCTCTGGCATCGCTAAGTCTTTGGCAATGCTAAATCTCATTCACCGCTAAGTCGCGGCCACTGCGACTCTTAATCGACGATGAACTTCTTGTAGTCTTCAGCGCTCATCAGGCTGGCCACTTCAGAAGCATTCTCGATTTTGACCTTGATCATCCAGCCACCCTTGTAGGTGTCTAGGTTGACAAGCTCGGGCTCTGAATTGAGATTGTCGTTAATGGCTGTAATCTCGCCGGCTATCGGCATGAACAAATCAGAAACAGACTTAACTGATTCAATTACGCCGAACTTTTGCTCGGTCTTGAATTTCTCGCCCACTTTCGGCAGTTCCACAAATGTGACATCGCCCAGCTGGTCGGCAGCAAAAGCAGTAATGCCGATGGTAGCGATATCGCCATCAACACTAACGAACTCATGGCTTTTTACGTACTTAAGCTCATCTGGATGACTCAGCATGAAGGTTCTCCCTGGTACTTCGCGACAAAAATTACTCTCTAAAGAGTAATAGAGTTGGCATCCCATTTGCATAACTTTATGCATGAATGTAACTTAAAAGAGTGGTCTTGAGAACCGCGCGCAAAAAAAGGAGTGCTGTAACTTTTGGCTTGGGCTAGCGTATATGTACATATAGCCTTCACCCAAATAGAAGAGAACAATATGCCAAACCAAGCGTACTCATTAATAGAGACTGCATCGCAGAGAAACTGTCCAAAATTAGCTGCAAGACTGTTATTTTCAATGGCACTCTTGTGCTCGTGTAACTCGCCCTTGAGCGCTTGGGCGCAAGTTCCTCAATCTAACCCGTTGGCCAGTTCCACTAGTTACACAAGTTCAAACAGATCTAGCAGTTTAGCTGGTAGCGATCAGTTAAAAACTCTCCATGTCGGCCAACTGACACGCTCATACGTGATTCATCGCCCGGCAAATCTCCAGCCCGATAAGGTCAAGCAAGATCAACTTAAGAAAGATCAGCTAGTCCCTGTGGTTATCGTTCTGCACGGCGGGGGTGGCAACAGCGAAAACGCTGCTTCTATGTCTCAGATGAGCACAAAAAGTGATAGAGAGGGGTTCTTGGCCGTCTATCCCAACGGAAGCGGTCGAATAAACCGCATGCTCACCTGGAACTCGGGCAACTGCTGCTCATATGCCATGCGAAAAAATATTGATGATGTTGGTTTTATCAGAAAGCTGATCGAGACAATAGTAGCAACCGAGGGAGTTGATCCTAAACGAGTTTTTGTAACTGGTATTTCAAATGGTGGCATGATGTCGTTTAGATTGGCCTGCGAACTCTCAGATTTAATCGCAGCAGCAGCACCAGTAGCCGGGGCCCTGAATGTTAACAGTAAGCCAGCCAATCCAGTCGCTATCATGATGTTCAATGGCATGGCTGATGATCATGTGCTGTACGAAGGCGGAACTCCTAGAAAATCGTTTGAACCACGAGAGGATAAATCTGTTGCCTATGCCGTCAATTTTTGGACCAAAAGAAATGGCTGCTCCAGCAAGCCACAGAGACAGGTCAATCAAACTGGCAATGTAATGGTCGATACGTACAAGAGCCAAAGTACGAACGCTGATGTTGTTCTGTGCACCATCAAGAATGGCAAACACTCCTGGCCAGGTGGAACCAAACCGCGAACCCAAGGCGACGATCCATCAAGCGAGGTTTCTGCCACAGACATGATGTGGGAATTTTTCAAAAATCACCCAAAGAAGTAGGAGCCTAAGCTGGGTTCTCAATCTGCTCTTGCGCCAAGGCAGCAAGAAAACAACGATTGCTTTCGTTTACAAGCAAGTCTGCGTCTTCAGAATTGCCGCTCATAACCACATAACTCCACTCAAGCTCCGTGGTGTTAGCGTCGAGTTTGTGAAAAAGCATATTAAGCAAAATATCGACTGGCTGCTTGCCGGTTGCTGCTGTTGGCGTGCCGTAAACCCGAGCTTGCAACCGTCCTTCCCCGGCTCGGTCATAGGTGACACGCCAGCGACAACCAAGCAATGAGCCTTGCAAAATAGCGCGCACACGAGCCATCGCTTCTTCTTGTTCGAGGTAAAAGCTACGAGCTGGTGGTATACGCCCAGTTGGGCTAGGTCTCTTGCTCAAACCTGATAGAACAAACAAGGCAATCACTGACAAGGCACCAACAGCCAAGAGACAAATCACTAAAAATGTTGAGCTTTCGTCAGTCAAGAATACGGTCTCTCAATTTGAGTTTAAATTGCTAGGCAACTATATCTTACGCTTGTACTTACTTACGCTTGTACTTACTTACGCTTGTACTTACTTACGCTTGTACTTACTTACGCTTGTACCTTCTTGCGCTTGTACCAGGGACGGCTCACTACAGAAGCCGGCACTTTGGTGTCGCGAATACCAATTGTCAGCTCAGTTCCAATTTTGGTCAAAGCAACAGGCACGAGAGCAAAGGCCAAAGGATAGCCAACAAAAACGCCAGGAGCACCACTGGTTACTTTGCCCACTTCTTTGTCGCCGTCAAAAACACTATACCCTTGACGAGGAGCAGCTTTACCAGTGCCCTTCAAGCAAACAATCTGCCGCTCTAAGCCGCCAGCTTTTTGCTTAGCGAGAACTTCACGACCGATAAAATTGCCTTTGTCTGGTTTCACGCTCCAACCTAGACCAGATTCAATCGGCGTAATGTCGCGTTCTAATTCATGACCATACAGCGGCAAACCAGCTTCTAATCGCAATGTATCGCGAGCGCCTAAGCCGCATGGTTCGATACCTTTTGCTTGGCCTCGCTCTAGCAAAAGATTCCAGAGCCACTCAGCTTTAGCAGTCGGTACAAAAATTTCGAAACCATCTTCACCGGTATAACCAGTGCGACCAAAGCTAAAGCTTGTGCCGTCGATAGTAGCTTCGCCATAACCAAAGGACGGCAATTGACCAACCCAATCTCCGACAATTTCACTTAAAAGGGGCACAGCTTGTGGACCTTGCAAAGCAAGAAGGCCAAGCTGATCAGAAATATTAGTCAATTTGACATCAAATTTAGAAGCGTGACTGCTAATCCATTCAAAGTCTTTATCAATGTTTGAGGCATTTACCACTAGAAGAAAATCTTCTTTGCGCCGATAGACAATCAAGTCATCAACCGTGCCGCCGTCTTCATAGCAAAGTTGTGAATAGAGCGCGCGATCGGGAGTGGCTAGGCGGTTGAGATCGTTAGCAATAATGTATTGCACGAAGTCATGAGCACCCGAACCAGTAACGAGAAATTCACCCATGTGAGAGACATCGAACAAACCGATTTTCTCGCGTGTTGCCATGTGCTCAGCGATGATACTTTTATATTGCACTGGCATGTTCCAGCCAGCAAAATCTACCATCTTGGCTGATAGCTTGCGGTGTGCCGAAGCTAACGGGGTTTCTCTAAGGGTGGACGTCGCCATGACAACCTCTTGTAGCGGAAAACTCTCTGACTGCAGAGTAGTGGATAAAGATACCACCGCCCAGACCATGCATGTAGACTCAGAGGCACTTAATGCCTTAAGAGAATGTAAAGAGCAGATGCAAACAAGATCGAAAAAACACATTTTCCTTGCCCGAATCGCCGCCATAGTGGCTATTAACAGTTTTGGCAATTTGCCCAGCAGGGCCAACGAGACTATCGCGCCCCTAACTGAGGCCGGGCTGCTAAATGGTCTTTGCAATGTGCCCACTGTCTCAGAAGCGGGCAGCGAAACTGTTCAGTTTAAGGATGGCAAAGCCGAGTGGAACGGTTGCCTGGGTGAGATTGTCAAAACCGCTATCGGAGACCTAAACGGCGATGGTATCGATGACGGTGCTTTTGTCTTTACCTACAATTCAGGCGGCTCAGGCTACTTCACTTCTCTATTAGTGTTCGTTGCCAGTGAAAAAGGGGCGAAGCCTGTGGGCGAAAGAACCCTCGGTGACCGCTCAATAGCCAATAGCTTGAAGATTAGTCATGGCACTGTCATCCTGGATGTTCTTGGTCACCGCAGCAGCGACAGCGCCAGCAAACCAACACTGAAGCGGGTGGTCAAATTCAAAGTGAAGAACACTGCCCTGGTCGGCCCAGAAAATCTGCAATAGGAAAATCTGCAATAAAAAAGCCACCCAGATTGCTCTGCGGCGGCTTTTTCACTATCGTCTGACTGCCTATTGCGTAGGCTCGATATTTCTTGCTGCTTCAAGTCAGAATCCACAGCTAGCGGGTTATCACTACAGTTTCCGGTCTGCGCAGACCTGCCGTTTCCACTTAACCCCTCGGCTCAAAGCACACAACTTATTTATTGGTGTGTGCTCACCGCTTATGTAATTAGTATATCCGAGGATAAATCTATTGGAAGTCCCCCGATGAAAATACTTTGCATATCTGCTGACAATTCGAACGCTTGCTGTTTGTGCCACTGTTGATGTCTAATCTGATAGCCAAGTGCCTGAACCATGCTTGCGCCATCGCTACATTCATTTGCATATACAGTTATGCACAGGCAAGTAAGTAAGTGAGTAAGCAAGCAAGTAAGTAAGCGAGTGAGTAAGTGAGTCTGGCTATTGCCTGTTTCGAAGAAGTTCTGTTTCTTGCTTTTGCATTTTGAAAACGGTCATATTTTCCTAAGAAAATATGACCGTTTTGGAAACTAAAAGAATGAGAACAATGCTGCCTTAAAATCGCCACCAAGAGAAAAGCGAGAGGCTGGGCCTCTCGCTTTCTGTCTAAGCAGCTTGCTGCTCGTCTTTGTCTTCAGATGGAGGCGCCTCGGCCTCCGCTTCTGCTGACTCTGCCGGAGCTTCTTCCTCGGCCGCTGGTTCTTCTTCAGTGGCCGCATCTTCAGTTGCTGCTTCTTCAGTAGCCTCTGCTACTGTTTCTTCTTCTTCTTTAGCTTCTTCTTCTTTAGCTTCTTCTTCCTTAGCTTCCTCGGCTTCAGCTACTTCTTCAGCTGCCGCTTCTTCTTCTTTTGCTTCCTCAGCTTCAGCCACTTCTTCAGCTGCCGCTTCTTCTTCTTCTTCTTTTGCTTCTTCGCATGTTTTTGCTTCTTCGGCCTCAGCCGCTTCTTCAGGTGCGGCTAGACATTCTTCTTCTTTTGCTTCGCATTCTTCAGTTTTCGCTTCGCACTCTTCAGCTTTTGCTTCGCACTCTTCTACAGTCGCCTCTTCTGCTGCAGCTTCCGCTGCCGCTTCTACAGCTTCTTCTGGCACGATAGTGACACTGGAAACTTCCATTTCAGCTTCAACTACTGGCTCGACTACTGGTGATACGACTGGTTCTGCTGCTTTGCTTGCGCCGTGCTTTTTCTTACTCATGGTCTCTCTCCCCTTCAACTATCAATGTACATTTCCCTCGTTAGGACCTTGTTTTGTGGCCCATTGTCAGATTCAACCAAAGTGAAATTTCGCGTGCGGAGGCGCGCCTAGAAACCAGCGTTCTAAGCAGGTAGCTAATCTGACTCAAAGCATGGTGCCTAGAGCCATTGATCACACTAAGTAGTCGTTCTTTCCTAAAGCAAAGCATTCGCCCAGATTGGCGTTAAATTACGCCCCGGCAAACGAATTACGAGAGAGTTGAACCTTACTCTTCTATTCTTACAGATCTCACGGCATTTCGCAGGGTTGTCAGGAAGAATTTTTGTTAAAACTTTTGGCCCAAATTTGCGCACCAGAATTGGTGGCGCCAAGATACACGCGAAGGCAAAAAGTAGGCGCAAAGAACGAGCAAAGAAATTGCAAAACAAGAGCAAGTAGAAAGCTAGAATCTACGGCCCTTTTTGTTCCCGTTTTTTTAGATAAATTATTGAACCTGGCTCAGCAAGCGGACTTGAGGCACTTTCATCAAGATTCTTGCGAGCCTCAACGTCGCCACCGCGGTCGACTTCAGGGGAAGAATTTGCCCGGTCCGTTTGGCCACTACTATTTGACTCGGACTTAGCAGCACTCGCGCTAGCTTCTCGCTCATTTTCGGATGATTCAAATCGACTAAAATCAGTATCTGACTGAAGGTGATCAAAGTTTTCAGTCGGAGTCATCTCCCGCATCCGATAGTTGACGACATGAATTGTCCGCACAACATAAAGCAGAGATTCCTGGCCAGCATTGAGCTCTTTCATATCAATATATGTTTGAGAATCAGCCAACTTATCACTAGCGGAGAGCAATTTCTTCAAAGTATCATCGTATTTTTTTGACCAAGCAGCATCTCGATCTAAACCCGAATATTTACTGATTTGATCAAGCTCGTTGATCTGCTTGAGCAATTCAGCTACTACTGTCTTTAGTCGCTTCTGATAAACAAGCAGTCGAGTAATGCGAGCTCTTTTTCGATTGCGGAAATATCTATAGATTATCCATGCCAATACACAGAAGAAAATGAACGCCACAAAGAAACCGAAGAACAGCAGGAGAGCAGTTAAAAGGAAAAGGAAAGGCATGTAAGTCTCAAAAGAACTTTGCTCAAAGAGTAACGAACGCTTAAATAGATCATAACCGGTTCTGCCTAAAGAAAATTCGCCGGTGCCAGCCTGCCAGCATAGGCCCCCACAAAGATTTGGCTCAGAAGTACGGTTAAGAAGACAACTACTTGACTACAAATTTAACTTCTTTTGCCGCTTTGGTCTATCTGCTTCTTTTCAAGCCTATGCTACACTCGTTCGAGATAATGGCAACCTGAGATAACGGCAACCCAAGGGAATCACCCTTCTAGAAGAGAACCACTGATGCCCGCGCCAAATTGCTCCACAGTTAAAACTGCCCTGACAGAGCTAAAAGAAATACTGAGCCGCTGTCAGCATAACAACAACAATCAAAGCCCTTTAGAGACTGCCAACGTCTTTGCTGCCATTGCTGGCCTAGAGGCGACCATCAGTTCTATTGAAGAGAAATCTTTTGCTCGTGAAGACTTCACCGCCGACATGGGCGTGCCAATCATCACCGGTATGACCCAGCCTGTTGTTTCCTAATTTGGTTTCACAACTCTGGTTTACAGAGCCTGCTTACAAAGTCGGTTGTGGCACTACGCCTTGATATTGAGCGCTAATCTCTTTCAACTGTTGCGCTAAGATCTTTGCTGCGTCCGGTTTTCCAATCTCGGTCATGCGTTTGCGCATTTCCTGCAACCTGATGTCATCGCCAATCAAGGCAGCAATATGGTTGTAAATCGTTTCAGCGGTGAGGTCTTCTTGCGGTATGACGACAGCCGCTTTCTGCGATTCCATATAGCGGGCATTGTGGGTCTGGTGATCTTGAGCGGCATAAGGGTATGGCACAAAAATAGCAGGCGTGCCAGTCACAGCCAATTCAGCCACAGTCATAGCTCCCGCTCTAGTAATTGCTAGATCAGAAACAGCGTAAGCAATTGAAAGATCATCAAAATATGCTCGCAAATGATAACGCGGACTCGGAGCCAAACTAGGATTCAGCCTCTCTTTTACATCATTGAGATTCTTATCGCCACATTGGTGCACAATTTGAATATGAGGCTCAATTTCCAACAAGCGAGGCAAAGCGGCTACCACAGCTTCGTTCAGAGCCTTGGCGCCCTGTGAGCCACCAGTAACTAAGACAGTTTTGAGATCGGAGCGCAGGCCAAGAATGGCACAGCCGGAGTCTCGATGACGCTCAGCCAGAAAGCTCTTGCGCACAGGGTTACCATTAAAAACAATACGACCACGCGGGGCATTAATGCGCGCTGCCGCTCCCTGCATACCAAGAGAAACCAACTGCGCGCGGCGCGACAACAGGCGATTGACCAACCCCGGATGGGCATCCGGTTCATGCACTGCTGTTGGCACCCCAAGCGAGTTTGCTGCGGCCAGAGGCGGGGCCGATGCATAACCGCCAGTTCCCAGCACAACAGTAGGCTTAAACTGGCGCAAAACTTCTTTAGCACGCTCGATTGCCGACCACATTTGAAAAGGCCAAGTAATCAGACGGGGCGATAGACTGCGGGGCATACCAGAGACATTCAAGCCAATAAAATCAAGACCATTGTCGCGCGCTAGTTTTTCTTCTGGATGACCAGTTGCCCCTATATATAAGATGGCCTCAACCGATGGGTCGTCCTTAAGATGCTCAGCTACTGAAAGAGCTGGGTAAATGTGACCACCGGTGCCACCACCTGTTAGTACTATGCGATGACCAACCATCTGTTTGAACAGTCCTTACATTGTGCTCAGGGCATGGGGTGAGTGCGAGGGTTTTGTGGGGGGCTGGCTTGGTGGAAGAGGAGGAGAAGTCTCTTCTTCCAAGTCTTCATCATCTTCAGCAACAGCTGCGCGATCTCGCGAGATCGATAGCAGAATGCCGACCATAGACAAAGTAACCACTAGGGATGTGCCACCATAACTGATGAATGGCAAAGTGATGCCGGTAACAGGTAAGAGACCTGTAGTTACCATCATGTTAATGACGGCCTGAGTGCATATTTCACTGGTGATACCGATGGCCAGTATGCGGCCAAACAGAGTCTTGGAGGACATTGCAGCCTTGTAGCCATAGACCCCAAACAAAGCAAAAAGACCAATCAACAAACAGCAGCCAATCAAGCCAAACTCTTCAGCTATGACAGCAAAAATGAAGTCGGCAAATTGCACAGGAAGATAATAAAGCTTCTGCAGCGAACGACCGAACCCTTGACCCCATAGACCACCGGAGCCAATAGCGTACTGAGCTTGAATAATGTTCCAACCTTCTTTTTGAGGATGAAGGTAAGGATTGAGCCAGGTCTCGATACGAGCCATTTGATAGGGATGCTTTTGGATATGCTGCCAGGCAAGCAGAGCAGTGCCGCCCAGGGCCCCGAGAAGAAGCAAGAAGTTGGTACCACTGGCAAACAGTAGAGTGAGCAAGCTAGCAAGAATCATACTGGCGCTGCCTAAGTCAGGCTGCTTGATGACAATGCCCGCCATAATCAAAACCACAGCAATACGGCAGAAATTTTGACGATGCCACCAGAAATATTTCGCAAGCCCCGACGCTAGAAGCAAGATAGTAGCGACCTTAGCCACTTCTGACGGTTGAAACTGAAGTGGACCAACCGTTAGCCAGCGGCTTGAGCCCATGGTTTGCACAGTTAAACCAGGAATATTAACGAGAGTAATTGATAGCGAAGCTAGAGCGAACAATGCCAGAGGCCAAGCGATTTTTTTCAAACGACGATAGTCATATCGACTAACGGTAAACATTACAAACAATCCAATGACAAAGGCCATAGTCTGCTTACGCAAAAGCGTCGTCGAGTCATGAAAACTTTGTTGTGCTTCCGGAGCCGAGGCTGAATAAACAGCCATCAAACCAAATCCGCAAAGACTAAGAGTTATGCCAACAAGGGTGCGGTCAATGCCGCCTCTGTATTCAGGAGCGGCCGGAGTTTTATCACTTGAGTCTCCGCTATTGTCGCGGCGACGCCATCTCTCGCGCCCTTGCGCGGACAAGATCCTTGAAGACACGGCCTCTATCCTCGAAATCCCTGAACATATCGAAACTGGCACAGGCAGGGGAAAGTAATACTGGTCCTTTTCTCAATTTACCGCCGATTTGAACTGCTTCCTCCATGGTAGCGGCAACGTATATATCGTTAAATCCTGCTTCACGTAACGCTCTTTCGAAACGTTCTTTTGCTTCACCAATAAGAATAACGCCCAAAGCGTATTTTTTTATCGATTGAATTAAATCAGAGAGCGGAGTTCCTTTGTCTTTACCCCCGGCTATGAGGATGACACTCTTCTCGGGAAAAGATTCAAGGGCCTTGATGGCTGAATCAGTATTGGTTGCTTTGGAGTCATTGTAGAAGTCAACGCCATCAACAGTTTCGACAAATTCAAGGCGATGTTCTAGGGCTTTAAAAGTACGCAGATGCTGCTCGATTTCTTTTTCATTCAAGCCAGCTAAGCAGCAAGCAGATATTGCCGCTAGTGCATTTTCGATATTGTGTTTGCCGATGATACGCAAATCATTTTGGCTACAGACAACTCTTGTGCGCGCGTTGTACGAATAGCACAAGAAGCCATCTTCTAAATATGCGCCCTGTATACCGCGATTAACATCTGGCAGCAAGGTAAAAGGAAACAGCTCTGCTTTTGTTTTAGTCGTTGCCACCACTGAATCGTCTTGATTGAGAATGGCAAACGATTCCATATCTTGATGGGCAAACATCGAACGTTTTGCGTCAATATAAGGGTCAAGGCCACCGTGCCAATCTAGATGGTCCGGCGTTAGGTTGAGCCAGATGCCGATATAGGGCGCGAAAGTAGGCGAGTAATGGAGCTGATACGAACTAACTTCAACCACTAAAAAGTCGAGAGGGCCACTATCAAGCCGACTCAAAATGGGCACGCCAATATTGCCGCAGGCTGGGGCTAGGCGACCGGCCTTTTCTAGGATGTAGCTAATCAAAGCGGTTGTCGTAGACTTGCCGTTAGTGCCCGTGACAGCAATAAAGGGAACTGTTCCGTTACATTCGCGGAAGGCTAGCTCAACGTCAGAAATTACTTCGCGACCGTGGGCTTTGGCCCTGAGCATAACGTCAGAATGAGGCGGAATACCTGGACTAGTAATAACCAGCTCAGACCAGCTTAAACAGCGCTCACTATGAGCACCAAATTCACTTTCTACCGGTAAGGCAGCCAGCTCGGCCAACAACTTCGGATTGATCTTGTCTTTAGGCTGAGACTCAGATACGAGAACTTTTGCGCCACGTTTAACCAGGTAGGAAGCGGCGGCGATGCCGCTTCTACCTAGTCCTAAAATACTGACTTTCTTGTTATTCCAGTCTGCCACTCGACAATTGTAACAGAAAGAAAGCTCTAACCTCTTTGGCGGTCTTTCTCTTTCTGCTCAAGCTTGTAGGCCTTTTCAGAAAGATTGGCAATCTTCTTGTTCATCTTCTCTACTTCTTTAGGAGGCATGTTGGGAGTAAGGGCCATGTAGGCCTTGTACTGAACAACTGCTTCTTTAAGATCTTTTGAGGCTTCTGGCTTCAATCTCTCTAGAGTTTTACCAATGCCCATGCGAGCATCAGCGATTTTTGGATTGTCGTATATAGAAGCGTGATATTTGTCGATAGCACTGGCCAACTGGCTACGGCGAGCAAGATCGTCACCCAAAGTCAGTTCTTGCCGAGCCACATCTTTTTGCTTAGCGACCAAGTTTAGACCACGCTTAGCTCTCTCTTCACCACCAGGGAAGCTCGATGCTTTTTTGTAGGCAGCTTCAGCACTAGGAAGATCTTTGATCATCAGAGCCAAATCACCAACAGCAAAGGTTTGCTTAGCATCAGAGGCATTGGCAATAACAGTGTTCATCTGTTGATCAGATTCACTAAATTTGTTCTGAGCGAGAAGAGCCTCAGCATAAGCCACTCTTTCACCATCATTGGTAGGAGTGCCAATGCTAGCAAGATCAACTGGAACCCCAGCCATAGAACGCAACTTAGCTTGTGCCAGTCTCAGTTCCATATCATTAGGATTCATTTTGACCGCTTGATCGATCATGCGTTGAGCAGACTCGTACTCGTTCGAAACAAAGAAAGCACCAGTAGCTTCTTTATTTGCCTTGAGATAATAGGCTCTAGTCAAACCTTTCGCGGCTGCCGAGTTTTGTGGATTAGCATCAAGCACTGTACGGTATTCCTTGACGGCATCGTCAAGTTTTTCTAGTTGCAAACTTTGATCGGCAACGCGCAAATGCAAATCGGGATTGTTCGGCATCATTTCTAAACCAGAACGAAGCTCAGCAATCGACATTTCAAGATCGCCGCGTCCTTGTCTGATATCAGCAATATGCAAGTAAGCATCAGGATTTTCTGGCTTGATGCTGATTGATTTTTGCAATTGTTGAATGGCGGCAACAGTATTACCCTGAGCAGCGTAGACATCACCCATGGTCTGGTGCACAGGAGCACTATTGCGGTTTTGATAAAGCGAAGTATTCAACTCTTTCAATGCTTCGTCGTACAGGCCTTGTTTATAGTAGGCGCGACCCAAACCATAGTGAGCAGTAGAATTGCCAGAATTGAGTGACACAGCCTGTTTGAAAGCAGCAACAGCATCAGCGTATTGCTCTTTGTTGAGCTTGGCTATACCCATTTGGCCATAGGCTTCAGAGTTTTTAGGATCAACGCGAGTGGCTTCTTTGTATTCACTAATCGCTTCGTCTAAGCGACCCTGTTCCTTATATATGTTTCCCAAAGTGATATGAGCTTCAGGCATACCAGGGTCAATGCTAATTGCTTGCTTGGCTTCAGCCTCAGCGCTGCGCAAAGTGGCATCTTTGTTTTTGATAACGGTGCCAGACGAAGAAGTAAGACGATTCAACATTACCATCGCCTTACCAGCGTGGGCCATGGCGTTCATTGGATCATTGGCCAAGACTTTGGCGAAATTCTCTTCGGCAGCATCCAACTTAAATTGCTTAGCCAGGGCCATGCCGTAGCCAACAGCAGCAGCTGTACTCTTGGGGCTTCTGGTCATCTCGCCTTTATAAAGATCGGCAGCCTCAGTGAATTTCCCTTGCATCATGAGCTGATCTGCTCTAACTGTCTCGCGAGTGATACGAATTTGATAAGTCTTGTTAGCAGCAATCTGAAGACCCGAAATCGAATCTGAATCACCACGAGCGGAAGCCTCAACATTCCAGGCCAAATTTGAGCCGACAGAAATAGATGCAGCCAAGGCCAATGTGAAAATTCTGAACGAGCTTCTATTAGTCATACGGTTCTCGGTTCTCCATCTGTGGGGGATGATGCTGTGTGTATACAAGACGTTATGCGCTTGAAAAGCCGACTGCCTTGCTTTATCTCGAAATAGTCGCAAATTGTAGCAAGCGAGCAACAAGCAATAAAGGTTAAATAGCTGTTTTTTGTAGCGAAGGGCTGTGCATGGGACAATCTAAGCCTACAGATTATGGTCTATGGATTAAAACCTATGGCTTAGCATCTATAGATCAGCATCTATTGACTAGGGGCCAGCAGTTGTCAATTGCCAGTTTAAAAAACTGTCCGGCCAAATTGCATTCTATATATAAGGAAGTATTTTTCCTTTTTTGCCATCTCAAAGAGTGAGGATAAAAAGTGTCAGGTCATTCAAAATGGGCCACTATCAAAAGACACAAAGCTGTCGTTGATCAAAAGCGCGGGGTGATGTATGCCAAAATGTCGCGCGAAATCATCATCGCCACCAAACTTGGCGGCAGCGATCCCAACGGCAACTTTCGCTTACGCCAAGCCATAGACCGAGCTAAAGCCGAAGGCGTGCCTAACGATAATATTCAGCGTGCCATCGAGAAGGGCTCTGGAGCTGGCGCTTTAGACAATTTCGAAGAGCTAGTCTACGAGGGATACGGTCCGGGAGGCGTAGCAGTACTGGTCAAGTGCACCACCGACAACCGCAACAGAACAGCCGGCGATGTGCGCATGTATTTTTCAAAATTTGGCGGCAACATGGGCGACAGCGGCTGTGTTGGCTGGATGTTTAAAGAGCGCGGCGAAGTGCTGCTAGAAAAAGACGCGAAGTTTGACGAAGACGCACTGCTGACAGCGGCTCTAGATGCCGGTGCAGAAGACTTAGATACATCGATGGAAAGCGAAGCACTTGTAATTTGCAGCCCGGAGCAACTAGAAAAAGTACGCGACGGCCTAGCCAAAGCTGGCTACAAAGTTTCTTCCGCTGAAAACGCAATGATTCCGAGCACCACCGTCGAAATCGATAGCGCCGAGACAGCAAGACTGTTGCTACGACTGATTGACAGCCTAGAAAATCACGACGACGTGCAAGCAGTCTTTGCCAACTTCGAGATGAATCAAGACTGGATGCAAGAGTTCTTGAACTAAAGCCTAGAGAGCCATTTGAGCGACCGATACTACTGGCAGTGCCTGATAATCAAAATCGACACAAAAGTAGCTCATGAGCAAATGTCACTCCGCAACACAATATTTGACGAAGAAAGTTTAAGATCCCAATCGATATACGGCGCCCCATGTCAAAGCGCCGTGAGGCTAGCTAGTGCTTACGATCGGCGATTTGTGAAATGCTAATAACTTAGCGGATGAAATAAATAGGCGGCGTCTTACAAAGGTTTTACAGAGCGTTACCTTCACCACCTGACAATAGCTTTCAAGGGGTAAGATTAGCGGCGCCTCATCTTGCTAGCTCTAAAGCCGGTAAGCAATCGCTAGTACTCGCCAAGAGGGCAGCAGCCTTTCAATTCTTTGTCAATCCATCTTTTCTTAGTTTTCTCCAATAAAGCGCCGGTAGCAAACCAGCGCATAAAAATTGAACTTGTCAGCGGATCTTTGACGCGCCACCAAGTCTTCTGTTACCTTTTCGCCTGCTTCGAAAGACCTGGCCGGAAGTTATCCACCGCATATACGCAGTTCACTGCAATGCACGGAAAAACGGTTCTCTAAATTGAGAGAACGCATCAGCAAATCGCCTGACAGGCACTAGAGAGAGTGATCAATTCAAATGATCTCAGTAACCCTTCAAACTAGACACAAAAAGGTCGCCCTGGCCCTAGGCCTAGCTGCAACAATGTTCAGCACTACCGGTGCACAAGCCATGGCCGCTGATAACGCCAATGTAAATCTAGATCCAGAAGTTGAATCAAACGTTTGGGAAGAGAACGATCAAGAATGCGCTTCCGTTACTCTAAACGGCAAAGAGCTAATTACCTATCGCGGAGAGACACCTGCTGGCTCAGCAGAAGACCGCGCCGAAAATTTAGCAGATAAACTGCAAGACTTGCTCAAAGGCGAGAAGCTAGACCCTTCTAAGCTTGTACCAGCATGCGAAGGACAGCTCGCTACAATTCGTGTAGACGGCGCCTCGGTAGTCAAACTTGAACTACCAGACGGCAGCAAGTCCACAGCTCTTGAATATAGCTTCAAGCTCGTCAACAGCATTCGCACCATCTTGGGTGCCCAGCAAATTCCAGCTAGCTTTATCAAGTTGGCCGAGACCCAATCACCAGAACAAGCTCTCACAGCTTGCCTCAACCACACCGGCCTACCAAGCCTCAATGTTGCTCCAGACAATTTCTCACCTAACTTCAGCGGTCATGCCTCATGGTATGGCGGCAAGTTCCATGGCCGCCGCACCTCAAATGGCGATCGCTTCGACATGCACGGCCTGACAGCGGCTCATCGCACTTTGCCTTTCGGTACAAAATTGCTAGTTATGAACCGCCGCACAGGTGCTACATGCGTTGTTCATGTAAATGACCGCGGCCCGTTTGTAGACGACCGAGTAATAGACCTTTCCCGTGGCGCAGCAGAGAAGCTAAACATGCTCTCATCGGGCGTGGCCATGGTCGACTGCATGGTTATCAACCCGGCTGATCGCTAGAGAATGCGCTAGATTAGCGCTAGCTGATTCGCTCAGCGATTCGGTAACTAATTCGCTAGCTTAGCGATAGAAGTGTAAAGCACGTCAAGAGCTAAAGATGGTTCAAGCGAACCTAAGTGCTAAAATGCGTCTTGATATGAAAACGGATGTCCGAGTTCGAATAGCGCCCAGCCCAACAGGCAATTTGCATGTTGGCACTGCCCGCACAGCTCTTTACAATTACCTCTACGCTAAGCGGCACAAAGGCACCTTCATTCTTCGCCTTGAAGATACCGACGAAGAGCGCTCAAAAGAGACATACACCAAAGACATCATCGATGGCTTGAGATGGCTCGGCTTAATTTGGGACGAAGGCCTCGATATCGGTGGCCCTTACGCACCATATCGGCAGACCGAAAAAATTGACCACTACAGCACCATGGCTAATCACCTGATTAGCAGTGGCAAAGCCTATTTGTGCTATGCCACCCAAGAAGAACTAGCCGCTCTCAAAGAAGAGCAAAAAGCAACCAATGCTGCGCCTCGCTATGACAATAGAGGCAGAGAAACCAGCGAAGAGCAACGCAAACATTTTGAAGAAGAAGGTCGCATTCCCTCGGTTCGCTTTATCGTTGAAGAACCACAGGTAGTGTCGTGGCACGATCATGTCAAAGGCGAAATTGCCATTGACACGTCAGATTTGGGCGGCGACATGGTAATCGTCAAATCGAACGGTGTGGCAATCTATAATTTTGCCGTCGTCATTGACGACGTCGATATGAAAATGACCCATGTCATTCGTGGCGAAGACCACATTCACAACACAGCCAAGCAACTGCTAATTTACGAAGCGATGAATCAAACGGCCCCAGAGTTTGGCCACGCTCCTCTGATTTTTGATATCGAACACCAGAAGCTCTCTAAGCGCAAACACGGCGAAACCGTGCACATTGACTATTATCGCGCCCAAGGCTACATGCCTGAGGCCATAGTCAACTATCTAGCGCAAATGAGCTTCACCCACCCTGAAGGCAAAGAAATCTACGACCTAGATGAAGCGGCCGCTGTTTTTGATTTAGACAAAGTATCGAAAAGCCCAGCGGTTTTTGACGTCGCTCGCCTCAACTGGTTTAACAGTCACTACATACGCAGCTTGCCCCTAGAATTAATTGTCAGCAGAGCAACTCCGTTTCTCACCGCCTACGATACCAGTGCTTACACCCCTGCTCAGATCTCAGCCATAGTAGCCTCAGTGCGAGAAGGTCTCACCACACTGTCTGAGTTGACTGCGGCAGTACAATTCTATTTCGAACCGCTCAATATTCCAGAAGACATCGCTCGCGATGTACTTAGCTCTGAAAATGCAAAAAAAGTTCTCAGCACCATGCTAAACACCCTTAGCACAATGCCCTGGGACGACCATCAAGGCTGTAAAAAGGCGGTCGACGCCTTCGGTAAAGAAATTTCCCTGAAAGGAAAAGAGCTTTACTGGCCCGTTCGAGCCGCCTTATCAGGAAAAACTCAAGGTCCAGACCTGGGTTCAATCATTTCAATACTAGGTGCCGAGCGAGTAAAACTCCGTCTGGAAGCGGCCCTGACTCACAAGTAAGCAGCGATACTTAAGCGATACCTTAGCTATAACTATGAATAAAATACACGTCTTCAATACTCTTTCAGGCACGAAAGAAGAATTTGTTCCGCTCCAGGGCAATGTCGTCAGGATGTACGCCTGCGGACCAACTGTCTACGACTTAAGCCACTTGGGTCATGCCCGCATGGCGATTGTTTGGGATGTAGTGCAACGCTACTTGCGCTTTGTTGGTTACGACGTTACCTACGTGCGCAATATCACCGATGTCGACGACAAAATCATCAAGCGTGCCAAAGAGTTAGGCATCACTCCAGAAAAGCTTTCGCGCCAGTATACCTATGCCTTCTGGCACGATATGCACGCCCTCAATGTCGAATCACCTGATTTTGAGCCAAGAGCCACTGAGTACATTACCCAAATGATTGCCTTCACCCAAGGCCTAATTGAAGGCGGCCATGCTTATGAAGCCAGTGGCGATGTCTATTTTGATGTCGCTTCGTTCAAAGACTACGGCAAACTAGGCAAACAGAACTTAGAACAATTGCTGGTGGGCTCGCGCGATCAAGCAGTGGCCCAAGAAACCCTCGCCCATCTAAAAAAGAGCCCGGTTGATTTTGCTCTTTGGAAGTCAGCAGACGCTAGCGAATTAGGCTGGCCTAGCCCCTGGGGCCGCGGCCGCCCCGGCTGGCACCTAGAATGCTCGGCCATGGTGAAACGCATTCTCGGTGAGACCATCGACATTCACTGCGGCGGAGAAGATCTGGTTTTCCCTCACCACGAAAACGAAATTGCTCAGTCAGAAGCTCTGCATGGCCAACCCATGGCACGCTATTGGCTGCACAACAGTTTTGTGCAAACTAATTCTGAAAAAATGGCCAAGTCACTAGGTAATTTCAAAACCATTAGAGACTTGCTGGCGACATTTTCAGCAGATACTATTCGCTTGTTTATTCTGCAGTCGCACTATAGAAACCCTATCGATTTCACCATTGAGAGTTTGCAAGCAACAAGCACAGGAATTCAGCGCTTACTCAGGGCCGCCAGTTTTGAACATGGCTTAGCTGATGCTAGCGCACCTAGTGAAGCGGCGCAGAAAACTGCGGCCACATTCAAAGATGATTTTGGTGCGGCCATGGACAACGACTTTAATACAGCCGTGGCCATTTCGCATCTCTATCAACTAGCAGATGGTATCACTCAAACAAAATCAGCAGCAGACAAGCAGTATCTAGCCAGTACATTGGTACACTATGCCAAAGTTTTGGGCTTGACCATGACCGATACCAGACAGGAGCTAGACACCGCCACTGGTGCCAAGCTAATAGATTTAATTCTCACATTGCGCAAAGAAGCACGAGAAAGAAAAGACTATGCCTCGTCAGATCTGATTCGCAAGAGCCTGACTGAAATTGGCGTAAACGTGATGGACAGCGCCGATGGCGCTACTTGGGAAAAGACATAGATTTACTGCAAGATCTCCTTTCGCGACCCACGGAGAAACTCAAACTGGCCTTGCCCGCGAGTCAGAAAATGGCACCACAACCAGCAAAGGAGAGCTCACGAAGCTGCCATAAGATCATTGTGGTGCCTTTTCTGGGATACTGAAATCTGCAACTCCTCACCAAGAGCAGCAACAACACGCTCTGCGCGCTCAATTGAGATGCCATGATAGTCATTGCGCTCATCACGGGAAACCTGAGATACATCTACTGCCAAGCGCTTAGCTAGCTCTGCCTGGGAAATTCCATTGGCTATCCTAAGAGCCACGAGTAGAGGTCCTATCTCTGTCAATTGATTAAACACACCAAAATCGCGGCGCTTAACACGCTCATACCATTCCACTTCCTCTTTCAATTGAGCATTGAAGGAAAGTACCGGCTCCATAGCAACCTCAATCTGATCATGCGAGAGGTTTAATTCCTCGAGTTTATCCTGCTGCGCCCGAATTACCTTCCGGTCTTCTTCAAGACGCTTGAGACACTCCTGATATTCTGCTTCTGTTTTAATCACTGGTTCTCTCCTGAAGAAGCTTGACTATGCCTTTCTGCCGGTGCTCAGAGCGAGACTTTCTGAATGCTGCGGGAAACTGCAAGATGTTTCCAAATTCATCGGCAATGCCTGATGGTTGGCCGAAGTGCGGATAAAGTTCTATGCGATAGAAATGCCACATCGGCAGCTGCTTCTTTGTCGAATTCGTATAAGGAGTGCGGCTAGCTGGAGCCCATGTCCAAACCTTATTAGGATCAAGCCTATTCAAATCTTGCTGTAACTCACCTGAAGCTAAATATGCAAGCTCGCATTCGAAATAGCCATCAATATCATTTGGGTGGTCTTTGTCTTCAACAAAAGAACCGTCAATGAAAATGTTGGTTATTCCAACAGTCCAAAGCTGGCTAGCCATCACTGCAAGGTTATCCACAAGCTTGCCTCGCCAAGCCGCATCCCATCCAGCCGGACAACCTTCACCTGGCAACACAAGCGAACTCAGCCTTAACTGTGAAAGGGTAAGGCCGTAGTCGCCAGCTGGCAGAAGACCAAATTCGTTAAATAGCGGGACATTCATACATACAACACATACCACAATATTGACAAATATGTCAATATTGACACCGGGCGCAAGGAAACAGAAGACGCATTTTGTTTACTGCATTCCCCCACCATTTCACACTCTCCAGGCCTGTGAATTTGCATCCCGGATGGCACTATTTTTTGCGTCTAAATGTCACCGTGACAACAAGCCGCCCCGTATATGTTCAGGCAAGTTGGCACAGGGCTAGAGGCACCACCTATAATTTCACGTCCTTGCCAAAGCCTTTGAATCTAGCTGGATCCAGCTGCGTGTAGGTGACCGTGTGCTGAATGTTCTTGTGGCCTAAGTATGCCTGGATTGCTCTTGTATCAACGCCTTTACCGGCCAACTGGTAACCTTTCCCGTGCCTCAGCATGTGCGTATGTGTAGACATTTCAAGGCCGGCTAGCTGCCCGGCCCGCACCACAATTTTGTGGACTGCATTTACGGACAGTGGTCCCAGCCGCTCGGATGAGAAAACGAATGCCGAGTCCTCATAGGTTCTTCGCAACCTTCTCAAGGCGCGAATCTCGTCCCCCTCCAGATAATGTACTGATGCAGTCCCATTCTTGAGGCGGTTGACGTGAAAGAGGGCGTGATCCAAATCAAACTGATCCCACTTAAGATCAATCAACTCCCCGACCCTGAGCCCGTGCCTGTAGCATATCAAGATTAGCAGAGAGTCTCTTGCTCCATGCCGACCCACACCCTTGGCTGCGTCAACCATCTGTTTGACCTCAGCTTGAGTCAAATATTCACGCGACCGTTTTTCTTTGTTGGGGATTTTGGCGGGCGGGTTAATCTTCATTTTCTCGAACTTTACCAAAAATGATGGCCGGCAGTATTTTGAGCCTATCAGATAAATTCCCGTTATCGCCAAGTCTATTCAGGGCAACTTTACCATAAACAGTTCTTTTTGGGAATGTTTTCGTTAACCACTGCCGAGTATCAACTATGACCAACGATATAGATCCAGAACTTTCTTCACTCTCCGAACATGATCGCAGCGTCGCACTTAAGCGGTTCTACGCCATTCGGCCATTTATCGAGGACGAAATACCCCTTCCACGAGTAGCAAGTGAGCAAGAAATCTCTGTGCGCACTCTAAAGAGATGGGTAAAGTCATACAAGCGCGGCGGACTTCAGGGTCTGGCAACACGCAAGAGACCACCAGCGCAATCAGCACTGCCGGCCGATATGCGCGAACTCGTTGAGGGCCTTGCACTTGAGTCCGCCGGCAGAACGGTCGCAAGCATCAAGCGAGAAATTGATGCGCTTGCTACAGAGCACCACTGGCCGCAAATTAGCTACCACGCATTCAGGCGAATCGTAAAAAGCCTTGATCGGAGGCTCGTTTCGCTTGCCCACGAAGGGCCCAAGACGTACAGTGATAAATACGACATCGTCTTCCGCCGTCGAGCCAAGGCTCCAAACGCAATCTGGCAGTCAGACCACACTGAATTGGACATCTGGCTCCTTGACGAGAACGACAAACCGGTCAAGCCCTGGCTCGGTGTCATTCTGGATGACTACAGCAGAGCCGTGTGTGGATATTCAATCAGCTTCGATGCACCGTCCGCCATGCGGACGGCTCTTATGTTACGTCAAGCCATTTGGCGGAAGCCAGACGCCAACTGGCATATGTGCGGCATCCCAGAAAAGTTTTACACCGACCACGGCTCTGACTATACGTCAAAACATATGGAGCAAGTCGCAGCAGACATCAAGTTAAGGCTGATTTTCTCAAGGCAAGGAAAGCCGAGAGGAAGAGGAAAAATGGAACGGTTTTTCGGTACGGTCAACGAACTCTTTCTGTGTCATGTGCCCGGGAACACAATCACGGAACGTCGACGACCCAAAGCCAAGCTAAATTTGCGCGAGTTCTGCGATCTTTTTCACACGTGGCTTTTGAAAGATTATCAACAAAGAGAGCACGCAGAGCTCGCAGCATCACCGGCTTCAGAATGGGAAAAAGGAGACTTTCTACCACGCATGCCAGAGTCGCTTGAGCAGCTAGATCTGTTGCTTCTTACTGTGGCAAAGTCAAGACTCGTGCAGCCAGACGGCATACACTTTCAAACACTTCGATATATGAGCCCAGTCCTAGCCCCTTATGTGCGCGAACATGTAGTCATTCGATATGACCCGCAGGACTTGGCAGAAATTAGAGTCTTTCACAACAATCGCTTCCTGTGCCAAGCCATTTGTCCGCAGCTAGAGTCGCAGACAATCTCGTTGAAGGATATTGTGAGGGCTCGCAATCAACAGCGAAAGGAATTAGGCCAGACAATAACAGAGCGGCGAAAGGTCATCGACCGCTACATCAATGTGCACACTGACCCAATCAGACATGAAGCGCCAACTGAGCGCAACGCCTCAAAGTTAAAGAGGTACTTCAATGATTGACAACGAATCCGCTTGCATGATCAGACTGCCAGACGAATCCTTTGTGGAAACACGTGAGTACCTGCGGTTTGTGGAGTTCTGCGACGCGACAAAGAAGAGTAAATATATAGGAGTCTGTTATGGTCCACCCGGTGTCGGCAAAACAAAGTCAGGCAGGCGATACTCGAACTGGGATTTTCAAGAAGTCTATCTAGAGCAGGGAATGCGAAAATTTCTTGCACCCACTGAAGTTCGAGAATACGACACCCTTTTCTTTACCCCGCCAGTGGTGCATACAGCCAGGGAAATAATGAAAGCCATAGCCAACTTGCGCAAGTGGTTGAATATTTTCATAATTCAGTCCTACTCCTCCGAGGAGATCATCGATACCAAACCTAGGGAAGACGCCACTCAGCTCATAATCATCGACGAAGCAGATCGGCTTTCTGCCCAGGGATTTGAGTACCTCAGGTCTGTTTACGACGAGCAAAGTATCTCGGTCATCTTCCTAGGCATGCCCGGCCTGGAAAAGCGCCTGTCTCGATACCCACAGCTCTATTCCAGGGTAGGATTTGTCCACGAATTCAAAACCCTTTCACCTGTTGAAGTGCGCCAAATCCTTCAGTCTCGGCTGGAAGAGCTTGGCTCCAAGTATTCCAAACCAGGTTTTATGGATCCGGAAGCCATTGCCGCCATTGTGCGGATAACCCACGGCAACTTCCGGCTACTGCTCCGACTTCTAATGCAGATCGAGCGCCTTATGGAAATCAATGGAATGGACACGGTTTCCAAAGAGCTGGTGGAAGCGGCTCGCGAGATTCTTATCATCGGCATCAGTTAGGTCGCCTTGGCGGCCCGTCATCGGAACTAGCATAAGGGAACGGTAGAAAATGACAGGCAAAGCCAAGGTTTTAACTCCCATAGAAGTACGGCAGGTCGTGAGAGTTTTGAAAAACAACCGCGACAAGACTCTGTTCCTGACCGGCCTTTATACAGGCCTTCGAATATCGGAGTTGGTAGCCCTAAGACACGACCAGCTCTTCAAGCCAAACGGGACCGTAATGGAATCGCTTCACCTTGCCCGGCCAAAGATAAAGCAGACCATACACTGCACCATTCCCATTCACCCCGAACTCCGAGGACAGCTTGTTGCCTATAAAAGTTCATTCCTAGACCGGCTGGTATCTACTGAGGACACCTCAAAATGGCTGTTCCCCGCTATTGACGAGCCAGATAAACACATTGGCCGCATCCACGCGCACAACATACTTTCAAAAGCCTTCAAAGAAATTGGCCTCGCCGGCGCCACCACGCACTCAATGCGGCGCACCTGTTTGACGCTCATGGCACGGGCCGGAGTGCCAATGCGCACAATCCAGGAATTATCTGGGCACAGTAATCTGTCCCAACTCCAAAGCTATCTTGAACTCGACCCTGCAGACCGGCATTGGGCAATACTGACCTTAAAGTTCTAACAGCACCACCCAATCAGACACGACTCACAATGGTGACAATCTCGGCACAAATTTAAGTGCCAAGATCGCTGCAAACACACACCTTGCACCCAAAACTAAGCCCTGTATAATAAACAAAATAGCTCTCTACGGAAGTTTTGTTCACATGCCCGGCAAAGCCAAAGTTCTAAGTTCCAAAGAGATCCAAACAGTCCTTAAAGTACTAAAAAACGACCGCGACCAAGCACTTTTTGCCACCGGCCTCTACACAGGCTTGCGAATCTCCGAGATCATCGCCATCGGACAAAACGACGTCTTCACCACCAGCGGTGGCATACGCAATATTCTCAAAATCACCAGACTAAAAAAGAAAAATACCGTCTACAGCAACATCCCAATTCACCCCAAACTACGTGAGCAACTAGCCAGCTACAAGAAAACCCTAGACAAGATGGAAGAACCATCCCCCTGGCTCTTCCCATCATCAGACAACCCCGACAACCACATCGGCCGCATCCGCGCCCACAACATCCTCACCGAAGCCTTCCAAAACGTCGGCATCGAAGAAGCCTCCACACACTCTATGCGCCGGACCTGCTTAACCAACATGTCCCGCGCCGGCATTCCACTACGCACAATCCAAGAAATCTCCGGCCACAGCAACCTCGGCCAGCTACAAGAATACCTAGCGGTAGACCCGGCTGATAGTCATAAGGCTATAATGTGCCTCAAATACTGATTCAGGTGCATAGTTATGGCCACAGAAGATGAACTCCTTCAAGACATACTGGAGAAGGATCCAGAAATACTGTTACTGGGCGAGATTCATTCAGAGACTACAGAATTTAGAGCAAGAGTGCTGGAACTATTACCGAAATTGCAGACCTGGGGCTTTCGAACTCTGGCGATAGAGCTTCCAGAAGATATGAGAGCGGACGTTGAAAAATATTGTTTGGCTAGCGATGGATTTGGAGAGTTATTGACTGCAATAGGCGGCGCCGCAGGTTTTGACGAGAAACTCTCGTTAGCAATTCGATCATGGGTTACATGCGGTGGTTCATTATGTTTTGCAAATTGTGCAGACCCAACAACTGTCACAAGAACAAATGACGCAGGTCGGGACCAATACATGTGTGACAAGCTGTCCGAATTTGAAGGTAAAGTTGTAGCCCTTCTTGGAGATGCACACTGTCAAGTTAGATCTAATAAGACAACCTACTTCGAAAATTTCGATTCTGAATCAGACGAAAAGGATCAATGTTTTGAGTTTCGCAGCGCTGCTGAAAAACTGAAAGAAAAGGGCTTGAGAATTTACACGTTTTTGGAATTCTCCTTTTTGAACGATTATTCGAGGAAAAAAGACTACGTATCGAAACTGATGTTGAAGTCTGAGATGGATCCCCATCTAAGCACAATTAAAAACACTTGCCATGCCGGAGAAGGCCATGTTCTTGCACCAGAACTCCACAAACAACATTTTTTTTGGAATCCAAGTGAGGTAGACGCAATCTACATCAATGACTACGAACCTGCCCCACCGGACATGAAAGGTTTTTCTCGCAAACTGAAAGAACTAAAAGGAAAGCGGATTGCTGCTATGGAGGGGGAAGAGGAGTATTAAGCGGAGTGACGTGGCCTAGTCTGTTTTGCATCCAAACATGGCGAAAAAAAACAAGCTCAAAGAGTCCGATAACCTGTGTTATGTTTCGTCGAAGCTTCTTTAGCCACATTATTGTTCGGGACTACAGGGGAACCCTGTACCATTGGAAGTTTGGCGACATAAGCAGATTATGCGATACTCAACCCAAGGCGATTGGCAGTCGCAGTGGAGCATACCATGGAAAAAACGCGAAGCAAAAAGTCATTATCCATAGAGCTATGGGTGCTAGTGGTTCTTTTAACACAGAGCTGTTTCGTTACAAAATGCCATTGTTATGCAGGAATAAATCTGGATATAGTCAATGCAATCATCGTGCTGAGTGTGCTGGTTAGAATCTTGTATCTCTGCAGGCAGATAGATAGGCTCACGCAGAAAAAAGAACGATTCACTCTTATTGCTAGGACTTGGTCTATTATGTTTACACTGCTAGAGCTGCCGCAATTCTTCTAACTAGAATCATCTAAAGGACTGCCTGACAGGCAGCGCCGCAAAATAGTTCGGCGAACTTTGCCCTCGAATATTCAGCTCGTATGGTGCTTTGATAGGTCACTATCAGTAGCAGGTGAAAAAAGGATGCAAAACAAGCGACCACCTCACAAATTTAAAAAGAAGCAACGGAAGCAGTCATGAAGAAAGATAGTGCAAGCAAATCAAAAGCTGACATCGCAAGACCCAATCAGGAGGCTCTTGATCAGCTAGTAGTCAGAGCGAAACAAACGCACACAGACGCAATGATCATGGTGCAGAACGGGGAAACATTAGGCGAGTGGGATTTCGGCAAAGAAAAACGCCTGATTGAAACGATGTCGATGACTAAGTCGATCGTCTCGCTAGCAATTGGAACACTTCTCACTGAGAAAAAAATAGATTCAATCGATGACCCCATCTGGTTTTACTTTCCAGAATGGCGGCAAGGTAACAAAGAAAAAATCACGCTCCGCCACATTCTTAACCACACGTCAGGCCTTCAGGACGACCCAACCACTGAAGTAATTTACCGCAGTCCCGATTTCTTAAAACTAGCGTTAGCAGCGGAACTAAATAGTACTCCTGGTGAGCGCTGGTTCTATAGCAATAAAGCCTGCAATATCTTGCCAGGCATTATTGAGAGGGCTTCAGGCCAGAAGATAGACGATTATCTTCGCATGACGCTATTTGCCGCCTTAGAAATAGAGGACTTTGCCTGGACAAAAGACAGCGCTGGGAATCCGCATGGCTTCGCGGGTTTATCCTTGACGGCCAAAGACCTTAGCAAAATTGGCCAGCTGATGCTTCTAAACGGCAAGTGGAAAGGAGAGCAAGTCATTGATGCTAGCTTTGTCCAAGAGTCTACTAAGCCCGCTCATCAGAACTGCGGGCTTTTGTGGTGGACTGACTACTGGGGCAAAGATCACGATTCCGCAGAACAAACAGAAACAGCAAGTGTAATGGGTTTTTCTGCGCGAGGTTATTTAGGACAATATTTGATTGTTCTTCCAAAGCAAAAGCTAGTAGTCGTGCGCCAAATTACCGCCGCCAGTTACAAAACAGAAGTTGATAACTTTCATGAGTTTGATAAATTAGTGGCGGCTTTATTTCCAAAATGAAGAGCAAGCGCGGGTGCTTCAGCTTGCCTCCAACAATTGTCCTGCTAGCAGGTCTACAAAAACGTTACCCTGTGTCATTTAACTGAATTTAGAAGGTTTGTAGAACATTGAAAAAGTGACTGGATAAGTGACACAAAATCGCCTGATTTTGCCTGAAAATAATTTGTCCCACAAACGGCCGTATAAGTGACAGCACAAAAAGAGGGGCAAAAAAAAATTGCTAATAGGCTATATGCGGGTATCAAAAGCCGACGGCTCCCAAACTGTCGACTTGCAGAACGACGCTCTCGTAGCCGCTGGCGTCACGAAGAAGCGAATGTATGAAGACCAAGCCTCAGGCAGAAAAGACGACCGCCCTGGCCTAGACGCCTGCCTCAAGGCTCTGCGTGAAGGCGATACGCTGCTCGTTTGGAAGCTCGATCGCCTGGGCCGTGACCTAACTCACTTGGTCAATCTCATTCAAGACCTCTCAAAACGAGGAGTAAAGCTCAAGGTGCTAGCTGGTCGGGGTGCCAGTATTGATACCACAACAGCCTCAGGCAAAATGGTCTTCGGAATCTTCGCAGCGCTAGCTGAGTATGAACAGGCCCTGGTGTCTGAGCGAACACGGGCCGGGCTGGCTGCTGCCAGAGCACGGGGACGAGTCGGCGGCCGTCGCCACACGATGACGCCAGCGAAAGTACATTTGGCCAAAGCGGCAATGGGCAAACCAGGTACTGTGGTCAATGATTTGTGCCAGCAACTGGGCATAAGCCGCCAGACTCTCTACCGCTATGTCAGCCCGGCTGGGGCATTACGGCCTGACGGGAAGAAGCTGCTCAAGAAGCGGTAACCGGCAGAGCCCGCTTTGCACTCCCGGCTGCATGCTGCCATGCCTTTCAGCGAGATTGCCTGAAGCTGATTGTCTTATGCGGTTACCTTGGCGGTACGATTTCATCGTACCCAATTTGACTAATTTATAAAAGCTGGCAGAAAGCAGCTGCAATTTATCAGCAGCTTTCTGCCAACACAAGGTAAAGATGGCTGAAAATGTTTATCGGCCACCCACGATCCAAGCCCCTCAAACCCGCATGCTTGCGTGGCAATTAACGGGGATATGGCCTATCCCGTTCACTTTCGGCTATCCCAATCCAGCCTAAAACACTCTATAGTAGAAAATTTCAAGAAGCAAAAAAAATGGAGTGCCACCAATTATGGTGACACTCCATCCAAAAATAGTCTCTTCACTCCGATAGGACAGAAGAGACCATAGGACCTACTCGACGGAACAGAATTGCCGAAAAATTGTCATATTGCTTGGAAGAAAGACTAGGGACCAGCTAAACCATTGGTGAAAGGACTCAACACCAGTTGCGATGATCACATTTCCTGAAGCTCCTCACGAAGAACGTGTCCATTCTTAAGATAAATAAGCAACCTTCCAAACCGATATCTACCACAAGCTGTAAAGGCAATTGTCTTTCTACCTTGCGCATCATAGTCCTTGTCTTCATGATCTCCAAGCTTGCTATTAAAATCCAATAGTTGCTTGACTTCAGCCTCGGACTTTCCACGTAAAGAACCCGTTTCCGTAAATCTTTTTGCAATAGGCCATCGATCTCCCCAGTCGGCTCTGTCATTCCAAGCCTTCTTTGAAAATGGTACTGATTCAGTCGCCCGATACCCAAGCAGAGCCATCATAGAACCGCCAGCAATAAGTACTAATACTCCCAAAGTTATTGTGTAGACTTGACGTTCGGAACTGCTGAATTTCATCGAACACACCTCATTACATAATACTAACATTTACTCGGTTGTCACCTGTAAATTTGGAAACGGCCGAAGTCCTTAAGAATTTCCTCCGCCAAGCCGCCAAGAAGCTGTTCCAGACTTGCAAATGGGTGCATGGTAGCGAAGTGGACACCCTTAGCATTATTTACCATGTCCAAGACACCATCGGTCAACCAACCCGACCCATAGATGGTCTCAACGTTCTCAAGTTTGCGTCCAAGATCCAGAACAGTATCCTGCGGCATCTTAAGCCAAGTGAGCAAAGCTGCTGCAGATTGATGCATGAAAGCATTGGTGAAAGGCTTCCATAAGGGATCTGTAATGTCGGAGATGCCAAGAAGCGACATATTTCTATATGCAAATTTCCATACCCACGTGCCGTAATCAACAGGATTGAAAGTCTCTGAAGCCAAATCCCACTTCCGAGACTCTACGCTTTTCATAACTTCACTAGTCGTCTCCCATGTCTTCTCACCTTTTATTGTAGTGACTTTCGTCCAATAAGTGGTAGTTGTTCTTGTCGAACTATCAAAGTTATATGAGTACTCCGGTTGCCTCAGCGAACCATAAGCGTACTCAGTTATCATTCCAACCCCGTCGTATCCTCCCTTAGAAGGCCAACCAATGACGCCGCCCCCACCAGCTCTTTTCCAATCGTCAGCTTCCAACCCGAGCGGGTCGGCAGATACAAGTGGAGAATTTCCAACGTAGGCATATAGGTTAATGCCTCCGGCCATACCAATCGGATCCGGCTGCAAGAATCTACCAACACTAGGTGAGTAGTAACGCATTTTGTAATAGTACAGCCCCGTTTCAGCATCGTAGCGTTGCCCTGTATAACCATGCGTTGTGCCAGTCAAGGCAGCCGATTCACCAAACGGTCCATACTTGTATCGATCCACCACGGCACCAGCCGAATTTGTGGTGGCAATCACAGAGCCTTGGTTGTTGTGGTGGAAGTATGTCTTAGTGCCAGCGCTCGCGACCTGAACAAGTACTTCATCCAGTCCTGTTCCATAGACGTAGCGATTTTGCAGAGTGTCAGCAGTGCCGTCGTAATCGGCAAGACGCTGGAACCCAGAGTAGTAGAAATTGGTCTTCACAGAACCCACCAACTTCTGCACTTGCCGTTGCATTGGGTCATAAAGATAACTGGAGATAACACTAGAACCTGCAGCATTCTTCACTTGTGTCAGCATATTCTCGGTATTGAATATGTAAGTGAACGAACCATCGTTAGTGAGGCAGCCGCTTGCGTCATAGCTTTGAGACACACCACCGATCGTGCCATACTGATCGAGGCTGTTTGCTGCTGAATATGTGCTAGTTCCGGCTACAGAGGGATGCCAGTTGAACTGTGGGTCGGAAGCAGATTGACTACTCATCTGACTCACAACATCAAACCCGTAAGAAAGAGCAACATCCGAGCCAACAAATGCCTGCACTAGGTCAGTCAGACTATTGTCATACTGAAACGCATAGCTGGTTTCTGCGCCGTTCTCGTAGACAAGCTTTGTCCGACGTGAGAGTTTGTCGTACTGAAACTGCACAGCACTCGTTCCTGAACCATTCAGCTTGATATCAGTCAGTCTGTTCAGCTCGTCATAGACGCGATCAACAAAATAAGACCCATCAGGGTAGGTGGTCTTAGTGATGTTACCATTTGCGTCTAAAACGTGAGTCACAGCCTTAGCGTCTGGATAATCCTCCTTGTAGAACCGTCCAGCGGTGTCAAAGAACTTCTGATAGTTGCCGGTACCAAACACAGAACCGCTGAGGTTGATGTTAGTCAATCTGCCAGCAATGTCATAGCTGTTTGTGGTAGTGGCAGTCGCAGCATCGTCAGTCACCACTTTAGTCTTCACTCGGTTTAATTCATCATATGTCAGATCGATCTTGTAGCGATGAATCGGAGCAGTCGGATGGTCCTTCCGCAAAAGAATCGTTGCAGGATTGCTGTTAGCATCATATGTAGTGGCTTGTTCGAAGGTTCCGTCCATGTAGATTGTTTTGTCAGGCCGGTTAAAGCCATCAAACGTATACTGGGTCAGATTCCCGCGAGCGTCTTCAAAACTTGCCACCTTGTCGTCGTCAGTGTAGGTGTAGGTTTGACATACGGTGCTAGTTGGGTCTGTAACTGTAGACAGCCGATTGGCGTCGTCATAGGTCTTAACCACCAGCCGACTAGCCGCATCCGTGACTTTCCACAACCTCTTCAAATTGTCATACTCAGCGGTCGTTGTACGACCAAGCGGGTCAACCGCCGTCAACAGTAAGCTCTCTGCTGAATAGGTCGCCGTGGATGTCTGCCAAGGAGCAGCAGCATCGCCGGTTTCACGCTCCACTTTTGTTCGATCACCGTTCTTGTTGTACGTAAATTTGGTAACGTAGTTGAATGGTGAAGGTGCTGTTAGTTGTGTTACCCGTTGAATTGCATCATAGGCGATTGTCACAGTATTACCCATAGGGTCTTGATAGGTGGTCGCGTTACCTACTGCGTCATACCCGAAATTGGTACTGAGATTCAATAGACCCACGCCAAAATCCACAACCGTAGAAGTCAGAGTTTCGAGAGTGGCATGGTAAGTATTCTTAACCACCATACCGGAAGGATCGGTGACCGTAAGACATTGTCCTCGCGCATTGTAGGTCATCGTCATCACGGGAGTGCCCACACCGGCAATGGCGGGCGCTGTCACTGTAAGCAAGGTTCCTGTCGTGCCGTCATAAGACATCGAAGTAACGCGGCCAAGCGGATCTGTCTGAGTCTGGACCTTCTTCCACACTGAATCATAGGTACAGGACATGACAATGTCCGATAGCCCAGCACCCGGTTTCGCCTTATTCGTTACTTGTGTTGCCAAATCGAAAGCGTTGAAAACAGTTTCAATCCGATCACCCTCCGGCGCTACAACGGCTACTATCCTGCTTCTTCCATCATATTCCTTTGTACAAATGCGACCGAGCTGATCAATAAATTTCAATGACTGGCCCGAACGATTGTAATATTGGATAGAACTCTTACTGTTTGGATTCTCCTCCTCACTTCGAGATCCAGCAAAGTAGTAGTTCCAAACATTGGAGTTAGCATCAGCTTGCTGCGTGACCTGATCTAACGAGTTATATGTGTTGGTGGCAATCGCCGTTGTTGGGAATTCCGGCTTGAACCACTTGATCATGCGTCCTGGTACATCGTATTCAAAGGTCCAATCGTTGGTAAGAGGGTCTGTGACTGTAACAAGGTTGTTGCTACCATCGAGGGCGTAACTAACGCTTCGACCATTGCCATCAGAGACACTAGTCAGCCTCGTGCCGGTATAAGAGAGTGTGAGCGTTCGGCCAAGTCCATTGGTCACGCTAGTGAGCTTGCCTGACGTGTAGGTGAAAGTGTGAGAAACACCATATGGCGCCGCCCATGTCGCAATCTTGCCGTCAGTATTGTACGTGGACAAATCACCCTGTAGTGTCTGCAGAGTGTATGCTCCGCCTCCAGTATCGGTCACAATACCGCTACTTTGACGCGGTGGAGCGAAAGTCCCATCCGGCAATTTCACATACGCCAACTGCTGATGACCAGTAGTAAAAGTCACGGTATTGTCGACCAAGTTGTCGATGTACCACTGATTGCCAACGGCACAAACGATGTATTTGTCGAACGGTTTAGCCAAGTCAGACTGAATATCCAGCGACACGAACAACTCAACAATTGAGCCAGCCGCCCCAAGAATAGAGTGATCACCCATACCCATAAGGGCATCAGTGCCTTTCTGTGCGGTCATTTGGAAGTTGTGAGTCCAACCGAGCCCAAGTGGCCCGTCTTGATATCGTGAATTGGAGTTATAAGAGCGCCCGAAGCTCAATCCATATGGAAATCCTTGACTGCCAACCTTCAGGTCATTCTGCACAAGCAGATAGTCCCCAGTGATCAGGTCGATGGGCTCTTGCGAGGTATTCTCGTTGCCATTCCCATTGCCTGTCGAACCGCCGCCGACATTGATGCCGCCGCCAAAACCAGCCTGCCCAATAATCTGACTGGGCTCATATTCATCATAAGTACCACCGCCACCACAAGTGATATTGCCTTTTTCCTTGTAGAGTGCACCCTGAACGAAATCATCGATAGGCAAGCTGCAAGCACCACCGCCGCCTTTGAGTCCACCCTGGATAATGCCGAAGGTACCAAACGATGGCATCACCAGATAGCCGAAACCATTCCACGAGCCTACGACCTGCGCTCCATCTTCAGGCAGTGCAACGCGGTTGCCCCAGTTCACCCACCAGCTCTCAATGTCAGCCAACTCACCAGAGGTGTAGTTGACCACGCTTGGCACAACTACAGAGTTCCAGTTGGCAGTCTTGCCATCATAGATCTTCTGACCAGCAGCAACCGCACCATCAATGATCGGAGTCGAACTCACACCGTCTATGCGGCCGAACTGCTTGAACACCTGCGCTTCAAACGCAACACCGTGCATAGCTAGCACTGTGTCGTTGTACTGCTGCTGGTTGTAGTTGTTGTCCAGAGCCGACGTCGTTTGTGCAACCAAACCAATGTTCGTGAACGGCGTGTCGTACCAGCCAACCAAGCCAGCCGCGTGATGAACAACTGACGTACAATTCGTCATCCGATTCACGAGGTCGTTGGTTTTGCTTGTCGATGCGGCCCACATCCCCCACAGCGCAGCCATCAGCTCACCAAGAACAGCATCGCTGTCATTGGCACCGCCATTGGCATGATTAGCCTTCATCTTGCGGCTGTGAAGCTGAGAGGAGCTGCGACTGGTCATGCCGAACGAACTACAGATCAAGTGCGGCTTGTCCGCCCACACTTGCTCCCACACCGACTGGTCGGCCCACGTCACTGCATACGGGTGCACAATTTCAAGGAAAACTGAGTTCCAGCTTCCCGGAGTCTGCGCAGAACTTGTTGCAATCAGTGTGCCATCGAGGCGCAATTCCGCTTCATGGCTGGCGTTGAAGAACAAGGTCAGGCGCGTGTTCGACAGGTCATCAGTGTAGAAGGTCTCGTCAATAGTGTCATAAATAACGTGCAGTGTTGCACGATAAGCATTGGGCACGCTCGTCCAGACAGTCGGTGTAGTGCCCGACTTCAAGAACGGATGAGCCGTCTGCCGAAGCGGCACAGCAGCATCATACTGGTTGATCGTCCGGCCACCTAGGATCTCGTCCAGAGTCGCACCGTGAGCGTTCGTTTTGATGTAGTCGACCAAGTTCATGGTCAAGTCATCAAGGTTGGTGCGGATATTGGTGCGGTTGATGTTCTCCACGTAGTCACTGGTGATCGTGGCACCAGAAGTGGCATCTGACATGAACGTTGTGGCGTTGTAACCCATCGCTGTTGCCAGGTTGATCCCAGCCACAGTGCTGTACGACTTAATCGTCGGGTCAAAAGTATAAACAGTGCCGCCAATCGTGCATTCAACCCAGCAATGGCTGAAGTCAACCACCCACTCGGTTCCCGTCCACACTGTATTGACAGGGGTGTAGGAGTTGCCAAGGAAGTTACCAGAAGCGAAGATGTTGGTTGGGTCAGTACCAAGCCAAGCGCCTGCATCGGCGGCATTCATGCGCAGCTCGCCGCTCACATAGTTAGCGGTATAGCCTGCTTGACGAAGCAATTTCACCATCAGGTCGGCCTGGTCGAATGAGTTACCAAACCCATCAGTTAGTGCACCAAGTCCACCTTTGTGAATTCCGTAGTTGGTCAGCGTCTCGACGTTGTTGTGCACCCATTCATAGATGAGATCCACGTTGTCGCGAAGCGCACGAGTCAGCTCCACAATCGAGGCAGGGCCGCCGACAGTGTTCGAACCAAAGCCAGTGGCAAGAGATTTCACGCCGGGCTTGCGCTTGGGGTCATAGACCTTGGTCGGCAGCACCCGAGCTTCGATATTGCGCCGCGAGGTATCAGGGTCGATAGGTTGCTGCTGGGGCAAGAAGTTCCAGCTACCTGGTTTCAACTTGGCCGGAGGTGTGGGCTTCGCAGCATTGCCGGAAGCCGCATTTGTGTTCTGTGTATTAGACATTATGTTTTCCTATTTGTTGGTTTCAAGCAGAAACGCCTCCCGGTAAAACCGCGAGGAATCCCTACTCATTGAATTGAAAGTTACAGGCCGTTTGGCCCGGCTGTGGTCACTGTCGACGTTCTGTTGCCTGCCGCATCATATGCATAGACGATCGTGGTGCCATTCGTCATCTGCACCTCAGAGAGACGACCAAGCGAGTCGTTCATGTACTTGGCCCCTGGCGGCTGGTTAACCACCACAAACGGCTGTCCTTGTGCAACGAGCGTCATTCCACTCGCGTCCTGAACCGAACCCCACAGAAAGGGGGAGGCGTGATCGACAAACTTGCCGATCAATATGCTTTTCGTAGTCATTTGTTTGCTCCTTCCTTTTTGATTACTGGTAAACGACCACAGGGCCGCTAACCACGAGGTTCTGGGTGGTGCTGCCGTAAACTTCGGCGAAGACGTCGACAACACAGTTTTCAGTCGGGGTGAAAGTCACTGAGTATTGAGCAAAAGTCGTGCCAGTAATGGCAGCCGATACAACATCAGTACCGGGCGAACCAACACCAGGGTAACGACCACCGAACACACGCAGCTGAGCCGTCGGACCAGCCGCGCTCAACTTGGCCCAGTATCTGACCGTCGTCGGAATGTTGGCCGGACAAGCAATCTTGCCAACCGGGATGCTCAACGGACCGCCCGACAGAGCGTCGGTATCGGGAGTGAGCTTCCAGGCGATGCCGGAACCAGGCTGACCAACCACACCAGTGGTGGTAACGGTGCCGTAGTCGGTATAAGTGGTGTTGTTAGCGGCGACGCCACCTTCTCTCTGCGAATTGACCGAGTTGCCAGCTGTGCGACCAGTGCCGGGGCTGCCCAGCTTGGTCAAAACTGCAGCTGGGGCGCCACCGGTGTACTGGGTCCAGTCAGAGACCACAGCATGGCCGCTGACATTGTTCGGAATTGAGATCTGCGGCACAGCTGAGCCGCCCACAGTGTTCGTGTCGAGGCCATAGATTTCGACATCGGCGTTGTTCAACAGAACTTCGCCAACGGTGTTGCCGCGAGCAGTGAGGCCGTAAGAGACCTGACCTTGGATGGCCTGGAAGTTGATCCCACCCAGCGTGTTGCCTTCAGCCGTGTTGGAGCGGAAGTTGCAAATTGACTGAATGTCGAAGCCCAGACCGGTGTTACCGGAGCAATCGCAGCCAGTAACAGTTGCCGGAGCAGCAGCCACGAACAGCGGAACCTTGATACCGGCAACAGCAGCACCCCAGACCTTCGTATTGGTGATGCTCCAGTTCAGGTTGTCAGTTTTGTAGTTGCCTGTGGCTGGAATGTTCAGGATGGCAGTCGTGCCAGTGCAGTTGATGAAGTTGGAAGCGTCCACAGTGACCGCCCGAGTCGGCATGGTCGAGAAGGAGCTAGTGCCAGCAAAGCCGCTGTTGTTGACAGTGTAACCACGCGCCGTAGACACCAGACCAAGCGGGAAAGCCGCATGGCCGAACATCATCTTGTCGACGGTGATGTAGCCAGTGGTGCCAGTGAGGTTGATGCCAGATGCCTTCCAGTCGCTGCGGTCGATCAAAGTCAGACCGTCCTGGGTGCTCATGTCGGTGGTGTTCCAGCCACCAGAAATGGTGATCGGGTTACCTGATGCACCGTTACCCGAGAAGACCTGGTCGTAGACGGTGTTGCCGGTGCCAATTGAGACAACCGTCGGCTGCAACATGTAGAACGTGGTGGAACCAGTGGCGCCGCGGTAGCCCTTGGCCAGAGTGGCAGCAGTGGTCGCCTGAGCATCGACATAGACTGTCGTGCCCGAAACGCTCTGCACCGGATACCAGACTGCATTGTCCGGCGAAATCAGCGTGTTCAGCGTCAGGCAGTCTGCCGATGCAGGCGCCTTGGCAGCAAAGATGTTATCGACGAGGACTGTCTTCGATGCCATCGAAATCAGCGCATGCAACCGCACAGCGTTGATTGTCGCGCCGAGAGCTGCGCCATTGTCGATGGTGACAGCAGTCCACTGGTTTGCGTTGAGCGCCACATTGATGGTAAAGGAGTTAACAACCGTGTCGCCTGCTGCATCACTACAGAGGTCAAGCCTGAGAGTGTTGGCCGCCAGAGCTGCTGTGCTGTAAATCCAGAACGAAGCTTGCTGGTAGGCCGACAGGTTGAGTGCGCCAGTGGCAAAGTGTGCCATCTTGCCGGTGGTGAAGCCAGCGGCGCAGACGAGCTTGGAGCTGTTGCTACCTTGCTTGGGAGTTGGAGCCGTGGTGTTGGCGGTGGCGGTGACGTTGGCAGCTGCTGTCCAGGCGCCATCGCCGTACAGAAGCTGGTTCATGGCTGCCGAGAGCGTGACCAGAGGCGAGCCTTTGGTCCACGTCGCGGTACCACTGCTGGTGCTGGGCTTGCCCATTACACGGATGACATCACCAGCAACAGCAACTGCGGCAGCCGATGATAGGGTCTTCTTACGCAGCGCGAAAGTACTGCCGTTGTTGGCGTCTGAGCCGCCTACGAGGTCTACGAATTTGTTAGACATTTGTTTTTCCTTTGAATTGGAGGTTCGGGCAAATCGAAATGATTTGTCCGATGAATTTGCGCTTGCAAGGCTTCAATCCTTGTAAGTCGAGAGAATCTGCGAATGCAGATGATTACGTTTCTATTTGCAACAAGATGTGCGCCATCCGATAGGAATGCGCACTCTGTTAACTGGGTCAATCGAATCTAACTGCGCACTTAAAAGAAGATGCAGTTAGAAAAATGGGGGCGAGGAAAAGCGGGGTGCTGGGCTGGCTTGAGTTTTCAGGCATAGCCGAGAAGTCAATAAGACATAATCGGTCGTTATCGGTCGGATTAGTACACCTTGATTTCCTGACTCTATCAGCCACCCAACCCACCCTTATCTGCTCTTGCCTTGAGAAATTACCACTTCTCCGGCACCGCAATTGGTGCCGAGATCGGCTCGTCAACGAGCTGATTCCAAAGCTTCCGCACTGCAGGGTCTTTCAGCGCCTTGGCCAGGTCTGCCTTCGGAACTTCAACCAACCCTAGAATTCGGTGTTATTGTTATACGCCTGTTACTGGATTTCATGGACACGGATGGACATTTTGAAACAAATGAGTCACTATTTTAATAAAGTGTTTCTTGTCAAATTCATCGGCACTTTCATCAATAATTTGGTTTTACCATTGAGGAGCTGCAGATGTTTGAAAGCTATTCAGAAGAAAGTTTGTTGGTAGTTATGAACGCAATAGATTACGCAAGACTCCTAGGTCATAGAACAGTCACCACGAGCCATATCCTCTACGGTCTGACCTGCTCAACAGCAAGTATGATCGCACAATCATTCGCTACTATGAATATAACTCAAATACGCGTAGAAAAAGAAGTATTGAATTTATATGGACGAGAAGATTCACTGGAATGCTTGGAGATACCGTTCAGCAAGAAAGCCAAACGTCTCTTAGCTGGAGGCGAGCGAGTACGCACTGAGTTGGGTCACAAAAATGTTTTGACATGTCATTTGACATTGTCCGGTATAGGTGAAGAAAAAGGTTTTTTTGATATTCTGACAAAGCTCGAAGTTAATCCTCTTGTTTTAGAAAACAATATTCGAACTGCGTTGTCATTGGCTAGTCAAACTCAATTGAAAGAAGACAGACAAATTGAGTCAATGACGCGGGAAGATCGAATCAACTCGTTTTCCAGGTTTGCAAAGTCAAATCCGAACTGGAGGCCGTTACTGATGACGCGCCTTCATACTTGGTCAATTGATTCTGAAGAGATAGCTGCAAACATATAGCAGAATGAAAAGAGGTTTCAGAGACAGTAGACATCTCTGAAACCTCAAGCTAAAAATTGAGCTAAGAATTGCCCGTTAGTCTTCTAGTGGTACATGGTCAGTGGAAGGTCCGTGTGGCTCTTCTAATACATGCTCCAGCCACTTGCGGAAGTATTCCCAGTCTGGGTCTGGCCCATAAGACTCTCCTGGCGGAGTATCATTATCATCCCCACCACCTCCACCATTCCCATCATCATTCCCATCAGGAGGCAAATGCCTTCCACCATTGTCGTCACCACCACCACCTTCGCCAGCTCCGCCACCTGCTGTACCAGGCTCAGGTGTAGTGGGTGGATCTTCTACCGCTGTGCCGCCTCCGCCCTCTGGCTTCGGCCCAGTGCCGCTATCATTAAATAGTGGCAAATCCTCTGCACCTGGAACCAAAATACCAGTATATCCATCATCATCACCTGGTACCGGTGGAGGTTGTTCTCCTTTACCTCCACTTTTCTCACCGCCACCTCCCAACGTTCCGCCGATTATCATGTCAAAGATACGATTGAACTGTTCGAAAGGAAGGAAATCAACAACAGTAGAGAACATCCCTGTGCTATCCCGCTTATTGAGAGGGTCGTTCCCGACGTAAGTGAACATATTCAGACCATCACTGTAGCCAACCAGATCTGGCTGTAGAAAACGTCCAATTTCTGGTGAGTAGTGTCGCGCCTTGAAATAGTACAGCCCAGTTTCTTGGTCGAATCGTTGACCGGTGAAACCAAAGTTACTCGCCAATGCAGCAGCACTTTGTCCGAATGGTGAATAGCTATTGCTGTTAGTAACCACACCAGAGCTATTGGTTGTGGCAATTACTGAGCCTT
>JAGOSY010000042.1 GCA_018062085.1 bacterium
TATTTTTGGGATTGTTCACAGCAGCCGACCCAGCGTTTGCTGCAATCGCACAAAAGTCAATCAATATTGATTTAGGCGATCTGTCCGTCAACATGATTATCTTCTCTATCTTCACCTGGCTCTCAGCCGGTTTCTTACACGGACTCTCAATTTTCAGATGCGACGGATACACGATAAATCCGGCCTTGTTTGACGAGCAGAGAGAACAGAATGAGCAGAGAGAAAGGCTCGATGCGACCTATGAACTGGCAACAAAAGGTGCGCAAGAGACAAATGCGCTAACAGGAATAAAAGAGTTAAACGAGAGAAGAGGCATAAAAGAGACAAAAGACATCGGTGTGTTTGGCTCAACCGGAGCCCTCAATGCACTCGTTGCAGCAGGTGCTCCAGCGCGGGGGCCGGTGCTACGGGACGGGTTTGAATATGAAGGCGAATACGCTCAGAAGTCTGAACAGAACCGTAAAACTGAATACGACCGCGAAACTGAACCAGAACATGAATATGAGCACGAAGGTGCCCTCGACAAGATTCGCTTCTCACAGCTAAGCATCTCCGAGCGCAATGCCCAAGCGGCACGCATGTCGGCGAGTATTCATGACACCAGCAACTCCCGCTTCAGCCTCGAAGTACCAGAGAAGCAACGGCGGTTAGCCCTGGGCCTAACAGAACTAGCGACAGTTCTAGGCTCAGTCAATGTACTGTTCGCCACATTCGTGGCCGTGCAACTGCGCTATCTCTTCGGCGGAGCCAGCCTGATCGAAATCACTCCAGGGCTGAGTTACGCCGAGTATGTGCACAAAGGTTTCTTTGAGCTGAACACAGTGGTGGCACTGGTGCTACCAATGCTACTGATGGCAGACAGCATGCTCATTCGCAAATCGAAGATGGGCTTATACACATTCAGACTCTTAGCCGGAACACAAATTGCCCTAGTGCTAGTAATTCTCGGATCAGCTCTCATGCGCATGGGCCTGTATCAAACTGAGTTTGGTCAATCAGAGTTAAGACTCTATGTAACTGTATTCATGGGCTGGTTAGGCACAGTGTGCGCAATATTCGCCGCCACAGTACTCAGTGGCAAGCGTCAGCGCTTTGCCTTCGCCAGTTATTTATCAGGAGTAGCAATCTTGCTCGGCATCAACCTGGCAAATCCGGATGCTCTGATTCAAACATCAAATATGGCCCTGTCGAAATTGCGTCCACAAGATATTGGCTTGGTGCTCAACTCAGCGCCGAAGCCATTAGACACAGCCTACGCGCTATCGCTATCGAGTGATGGCATTCCACCAATGATTGATGCGATTGAAGAATTGCCAAAAGCTGATGCGAAGATTTTGGCGAAGGCACTATTGCAGAAACATGCAGAAAAGAAGAGCGACTGGCGCCTCTTTAACCTCAGTCGCAAACTAGCCAACAACGCCATTAAAGCCCACAAGAATCAACTCACTGTTTTAGCTAACTCAAACGGGACAGACGAATGAAATCGATATCAATAAAACTGGTCGGAAAGAAATTCAGCGAAGTGAACACAAGCAAAACAAGCACTAAATTGAGAGGGTCAAAAGTGAGAAGAAAGATGCTGACAGACTTCATCGAACTGCATGTAATCGAAGGGTTTCTCGGCCCTGATGAACTGGTAGAAAGAACGATAATCGAATTTCAAGACGACATCGCCCGCGAACAGTTGCTGCCAGTGGCGCAAAAGCTGGTGTATCAGCGCATCGTCAAACGCTACTTAGAAGAAATCAATTGGGTGTCGCCCACAGATTGCGAGCGGCTTGATAGAGCATTTCTTGAATTGAATCAAATGGGAATATTGGCCAAACAGAATTTCAGTTGCTGTAACAGCTGTGGCCACAAGCGCATTGAGCGAGCATTGAAAAACAATGCCAAGAGAACGCGCACATCCAAACACGAAATAGAAGTGACGATGAAATCGCTATCCAAGCAATCTACGCAGTCAAAGCGCAAGGGCAGTGACATCTGGGGGTATGCATTCTTTCACGCACAAGACACCGATGAGGCAGTTGCCACTGGCGAATTGAACATCACTTTCGGGGCAGTGGATAAGACCTCAGAGCAAGCTCTTGATATCGCCATTGAGGTGGGCCAGAAAATTGAGGAGGCATTAAAACGCAATGGTCTTAACACTTCGTGGGATGGCAGCTACTTGCAAAGAGTCGGCATAACCGGCATCAAATGGCAGAGAAGGAGGTTTCCGATGATTGTGCAGAGTAAGGCAGTTTAAGCTGTCGGGCAGGCTGCGTAGTCAAGGTTTAATTGGCTATGGTATTCTGAGCAGCTCGTTGCCCAGCAACGTCACACGTGGGCGAGTGGCGGAATTGGCAGACGCGCTAGACTTAGGATCTAGTGTAGCAATACGTGGAGGTTCAAGTCCTCTCTCGCCCACCATCTACGTTTCACGTAAAAGTGAAACAATGACCGAAAACACAATTAGCTCTTTTCCGATCAATATCCGATCAGAAAAGAGCTTTTTTGTTTGGCCAGCATGTAGCTGTATAATTCTTCTACTGTTACTGAGATGGGCTCAGCTAAACATATCTCTTAGTTATCAACTTTTCCATTTTTAGATTACTAAATTTCCTAATAATCAGGTGTTTTAGACTTCTGAGGGAAAGTAACCCTATAAACTTGTTCATAGACTGATGTCAAATTCATAGAACTGTAGTCTTAGACTACAAAGTTGAGGGAGGGAAACACGATGGCTCTACCAACGGAAGATCAGGCCCTGCACATGTCGGTGGAAGAACTTGGCGGTCATCTAGTCGTACATCATAAAAACGACGCTCATTTCAATGTTCATAATGTTATGTGCAGCATCGATAATCCACCTGGCCAATTTGCTGAAAAACAGTTTGACTACACCAAGAGAAAAACTTACAAGCAAGCGTTAGTAGAGGCTTACAGTTGGGGGTTTACGGAGGGACTATTTACTTGGGACCCCGAACAAATGACAAACAATTGGTGGCGGGTTAGCCGAAGAGGTCAGCTGCTTAAAAATCCTACTGATGTTCTCGAACTCAGCTCGCGAGACATCCTGCCAAAAGCCTTTCTTCATCCGATCATTGCAGAGAAAGCAGCACCGATATTTCGCGCAGGCAATTTTGATTCTGCCGTTTTCGAAGCGTTCAAACAAGTCGAGGTAGCCGTTCGTGACGCCAGCGGAGAGAAAGCAGATAGTTCAACACTAATGAAAGTAGTGTTCAATTCCAAGGCAGGAGTATTAAATAAGCTCACTGAAGGTGGAGAACGCGAGGGTTTGATGTTCGTTTTTGCCGGAGCCATGCTGCTTTTTAGAAATGCTGCTGGTCATCGAAACCAAGGTTTAGAGCCACAAGAGGCCGCACACCTTTTGATTCACGCTAGCTATCTTCTCAATCTATTGGAAACGATGATCAAGTTGGATAGCGAGGCATCTCCAATCGCGGCGCCCTAAGTCTCACGATTTTATCGATGACCACCTCATTGTGACACAGACTCAAAAAAGTACCTTTACCGCTAAACTCAAACTGGCAAAATCCACCACTAGATAGCTTGAGGTATGGCAATAGGAAATTGATCAAACGTCATATCTCTGGCGAAATCAAAGGCTGGCAAAAAGAAGAACCCTGTGACCTCAGAGCAAACCGCCCAAAACGGTAGAGGGGGATCTAATTGCATAAAAAACAATTCTTTTTTGCCGATTCACGTCACTGGAAGTACAACGAAAGGCGTTATAGACTTGAAGTTGAAGCCGGTTAAACGACACCATCGGCAAGTAGAAGGAGACAAAAGCCGCCTCTAACCGGAGGCGGGTTAGATTTGCACAGCCTGATTTGAATGACACAGCCCAACTCAATACTGGGTAGTGGAAATGTCCACTATCGGTAGCATCGATTTTAAACCGGGCTGCTCAAAGCACCTAGATACAATCTAGGTAGGCAGTAGGCTCTTCAATGTCGGTCAAGCTTATTGCAGATGCATTAAAACAGTTGGTTTAATCGCCAACAAGTAGAAGACATAAGATGCTTGCAGAATTAGACATTGAAAAAGATTGAACACAACCACCAATGGAGAAGTACGAGATATGCACAGCGCAGAAAATATAGGGAACCAGCTATTTGTATCAGAAGAGGAGCTAGTAAGACTATTTGGTCTAAGCCGCTCTTACTGGCAAAAGTCGAGGGTTCGTGGAGGCGGTATTCCATTCTACAAAATAGGCCGAAGTGTACGGTACAGGCTTAGCGAAGTTGAGGCTTTCTTTGAATCAAATAGAGCTAACTCAACAAGCCATGCAGATCAACTCAACAAAAAAGGAGACAGTATAAATGTTTGAAGTAACAAGACTAAAGGATGGCCCCCGCGTCAAGGGCCCAGGAAATTTCTCGGTGCAGCTAAATAACAAATTGGTTTATGAGGTGCCGGTATACCAACATGATTATGATGATGATAAGAAACGCACATTTAAAAAAGGCTGCGACCTGTCAGACGTTGAAGCTGTTGAAATCGCAGTGATTCTGAACTCAGCACCATAACCTAAATTTTTCTCTCTAAGTCTCAAACACGGTTCTAGCTTGCGCGACTAGGACGGACTAAACACGCGCAATTGAAACTCAAACCTCTGTAAGCACCGAGAAAAGGAACAATCTATGGATCTCAATCCGAACGGAATCACCAATGCAACTGCTTACCTAGCAGCTTACCTCACCCCCATCCCCATCAAACTCGATGGAACTAAGGCGTCTACTCTTGAATGGGGCAAGTTCAGAGAGAGAAAGCCGACTGCCACTGAAATGGAAGACTTTCATTTTGAGAATACCGGCATAGGCGTCATAACAGGTAAAGCCAGCAACAATCTAGAAGTTATAGATATAGATGAGGAGCAGTGCTATAAGCCCTTAATGGAAGCGCTAGAAACGGCCACTAGCAAGGAATTTATTCAACAACTGTGCATAATTAAAACCCCGAGACCAGGCTATCAAATATGGTATCGCTGCTCAACTGAAATAGAACCAGGCAAGAAGCTGGCGATGACTAATGATGGAAAAAAAGTCCTTATTGAGACTAGGGGCGAAGGCCAATATGTTATTGCACCCGGATCACCACCTAGTGTTCATAAGAACAACGTACCATATGAAGTCATTCGTGGAAACCAGTTCCAGCCCCCAGTCATCTCGGCCAGAGATAGAGACATAATGATTAACTGTGCCAAGAGTTTTGATCAACGAGTAGCTGAACACACGACAGCTAAACCAACCAGGTCAGATAGCTATGACAAAAAGTTTTCAGCTGTTGTTGAAGAGTTCACTGAATCAATGACATGGAAAGAGATTCTGGAGCCTAAAGGCTTTATCCTTAAAAAGACCTCTGACGGCCAAGAGCAATATCAAAAACCAGAGTCTTCAAACAATGGCATTCACCTATCTGTAAACTACAAAGGAAACGATCTTCTCAGGTGTTTCTCTACAGCCTGTCCACCTTTCGATGCAGATCGCAATTACAGTAAGCTGGAAGCCTATAGCCTGCTAAACAGTAATGGCAATGAGGAGAGCGCGATTTTGGAACTCATAGAAGCGGGCTATGGATGGAAAGAGCAAAAACCTTTGATGAGAGAATTGCCCCCTGCCGAAGAGTTTCCTGTAGATGCACTTGGCGCTATCTTAGGGGAAGCAGCTAAGTCTTTAAGGCGAAATATTCAGGCGCCGCTAGCTATCTGCTGTCAATCTGTTTTAGCAGCAGCCACGTTAGCAGTTCAGGCCCACGGAAATGTCATCATTGATGGCAGAGTTTATCCACTGTCTGAATTTTTTCTGACAGTAGCAGGTTCAGGAGATAGAAAAAGTTCCACAGACAAATACGCAACAGAAGCAATCAACGAGTTTGAGGCATCGTTGAGAGAGCGAAATAGAAACGATCAACTGGAATATCAAAATGCCCTCGACGTTTACGAATCAGCACGAAAAGCCATTCTAAGCGACAAAAAAGACGGTGTGAATAAGAAGGCTCTGCTCGATAAGCTTGGCTTGCCTCCCAGCAAACCACTTATGCCAATCATGAAAGTTGAGGAGCCCACATATGAAGGTCTTGTAAAATTGTTTGCCGAGTCCCGGCCAACCTTAGGTATCTTTTCAGATGAGGGCGGTAGGTTCGTCGGTGGTCATGCCTTAAACAGCGAAAACATCATGAAGACAGCCTCTGGTTTCAGTAGTCTCTGGGACGGAAAGGCAATCACACGCAGCCGTTCTGTGGATGGCACTTCAGTGTTAGCTGGGAGAAGATGTAGCATGCACTTACTTATGCAGCCTACAGTTGCAGCTCAGCTCTTCTCAAGTGACCTTCTAATAGGTCAGGGACTGCTCGCACGGTGCCTTGTAGCTTGGCCAGAATCAACAGCCGGTGGAATAGAGTATCAGGAGGAAGATGTTTCCTCAGACCAAGCCTTCATTAACTACAAGAGGCTGATGGCAAAACTACTCGCAAAAGAACTACCGACATCAGAAACCGAACCGCAAGTCCTCCGGCCAAAAGAAATTACCTTCTCCAGACCAGCCAAAAAGCTTTGGATTCAGTTCCATGATCAGAACCAAAAAGATCTTGGCCCTGGAAAACGCTTTGAGCCGATTCGTGGCTTTGCTAGCAAATCACCAGAACATGTCGCCAGGCTGGCGGGTGCTATAGCGCTTTTCGAGCGTATGGAAACAGTAGAAATAAATGAAAACCAAATGAGTTCTGCAATTAGTCTCGTAAAATTCTATCGAGCAGAAGCTCTTAGGCTGTTTCATTCCGGCGCTTTCGATCCAAACCTTGTCTTAGCCAAGAAGCTACTTTCCTGGCTAATGGAGAAAGGAAAAGAAGAGGTTACTCTGATCGACATATACCAAAATGGACCGAACGAAGTGCGACAGGCTGATACAGCTAAACGACTTATGAGCATTCTCATTGACCATGGTTGGGCCAAGGAGATTACGGGCCTTTCAAAAGAATTTCGAAAGAAGCAAGCCTATAAAATTAGATTAGCCATGGCCAATTAGCATGATTAGCAACTTTAGCAGTCACCATCGAGAAAAAACTGATTACGCCAAAATTACTTTTGGTAAGGGGGTGCTGCTAATTCTGCTAATCTTGCTAAGGTTCCCTACGCTTCTGCTCTCTAATATTGAAGCTTTTATGTACTACTCCTCTTAGCGCTGACCAGTTGCCAATTCTGCTGTAATCTGTTGAAAGAACTAACAGTCGACAAAACCTAAGAACTAAGATCTGGCAGACTATTGGCCGTTTGATTTGCGGACAGAACCAACAGGGTATAGACTCTTTACCATCTGAACCCCGATTAGAGAACTGGCATGAAAATGAACAAGGCTTCCATAGCGTTCTCACTACACTGTTTAATGCTCGGGCTATCACCACCGGCTCTAGCAGAACATCATAAAACAAATATGGCGCCGATCAAACAGACGGCTAAATGTATGTTGCAACAGCAGCAGGCATCGATTCAGCCTGGTGCAGTTTATGATTGCCAACCTGCACAAGATAACAAAACTCAAAATCTAGATAGCAAAAAGAGGATGGTTTTCAACACTGAAAAATCCACATTCCATTTCAGCTTCCCACTCACCGGCATCGGCTTTGACGGAGGATATACAATCGAAAAAGGGAACCAACTTAAAACCTGGGATTTAAACTTACCTCAAAAGATAGATCAGACATTCACCATTGGCGCGAACCAACTCACAAACACAAACAACGGGGACATATACAAGCTAGTGAGCACGGGTCAAAACCAGAAGAGATTTCCAAACCCTTTTCTAGATAGCGCGGCACCCCCTATTGCTCCAGTCCGAATCCAAAACCCACCAGGCTCTCAGCTAGCAAAACCAGAACTATACCAACAGAAAACGGATTCGACTTTGAAAGGAGATTCTTGGCAAAGCTTCTACTCGCTTGGCGAAACAAATCTAGCTCATGCCGATTACAAGAAAGCTGAATTCAACTTTCTAAAAGCTCTTGAGCAGGCTGAAACACAAGAACTATCAGCCAATAAGAAAGCTAAAACAATTAAACCGCTACTGAGCATTTACGAGGCCAGGCACGACTATGCCAATGTTGAAAAATTTCTTCGACAATATCAAAATATTATAGAAACAGTTTGTGGCCCTACAGACTCTAAAACTATTGAAGTTATTAAAAAGCGAATAACAGTTTTGCGCCTTCTCCACAAAGAAGACGAAGCAAAAACCTTACAGGCTAGAATAGAACCCCCAAAAGAACGCAGAGAAAGAGAAACAACCAACTCAATCGCTCAAATAAGTGACCAGAATATCAAACTAAGCGAATTGCAGGTGCTCGTTTACAAACACACGGCACACAACCTGTTTGAAGGTGCCATCACCAATATCAGCGGTGAACGCAGAGCTGGTGGATTTATTGTAGCCTTTTACAACGGCACTCACCGAGTTGATCAATTGGAAATTGCATTCGGCTTTATCAAGCCTAATGAGACAATAAAATTTACTCGCGAGATATCAGAGTTCGCTCAACGCTACGAAGTGATGAAAATTGTTTCTAAAATAGAGTAGCAAACAAGCATTCAACTACAAACGAGATTTGTCAAGCTTGCTATAAAACAGATCATCTTGCTTATGCGCAGAACCTCAACCCATATTTGTGGCCATTTAACCAAGGTTTTCAACGGGAGATGGTGTCCAAGTCACTGAATGCATCCATTTAGCTGGTCTGCGGACAGAATATCCCATTTTATGCTCCAAGAAATTGAGGAAATTGGCTGAGTAAGGCTCTTCAATAAAAAAATCGAACTCTGGCCTAATACCAAACAACCTGCGGAAAACTGGCCAAGCCTTAGTCAAAATGTCTTTTCTTCTTGATTGTCTCCTAAGCCAGACCCACTGCAAAGCCCAGCAGCCATGAGGATGACGATCCAGCCACCATTTATCCGCTGAAATAAAATCATTGTGCCATCGAAATAGGCATCCGCCAACAAGTTTTTCCTTTTCAAAGAAAATAAATCCTCTGTAGCAGCGCCCCTTTGTCACGGCTGGATATATCTGACAATCACACTCATTAATGTCAAAATTTGGCTTGTAATCTAAATCATCGCAAAATGCATTTTCTACACGAAACAAACTCTGCCTTGTAAAATCAGCAGAGTCACACTTTACAATTAGCATTTTGTGGAGCGAAGATAGCCGGTAGAAAGCATCGTATCTAATTCGTGGGATTGTCACATCATCCTCTGTGGTGGCAACGATTTGTTTCATCTCTTCGATCTCCAAAATGTTATAACAATGAAACCATGAACCAATGATGATGGCTTCGCCTCTAAAGGTTGCAGCCCCCCCCCACTATTAGTGGCGATTATGTATTCAAAGGCTAAATACCGCAAGTTGAGTAGTACCCAGTAAAATAAAGCTGCGAGTGTACCTCTAGTTAAAGGGCTTCAGCGCACCGAAAAGCCTTTTCAATAAACTTGAAACTAAGTGTTTTTCGCGGCCCACTTTGCAGCAGCTCTAGGATTGTTGGGCATACCCAGCGCCTTAAAAAGCTCTTCTAAAAAACGGTAGTTGATACTCTGCTCACCATGAGAGGGCTTCAAGCCATGCTGCTTAAAGGACAAGGCCAAAATTCTTGCTATTGACCGGGCCTTGTGATCGATCTGTCCGCCAGGCTTACGGCTCCCCTTCTCTAAACGCAAAATCTCTCGTTGATACTCCTCTCTCAAATGCAATATCTCTCGCAGGATGGCGAGGTCTTTTAACAACCTTTCGACAACTACACTGGTATCCATTGATCTGAACGCTCCCAGGCTATCCTGAATGAGAACTATAGAGGCAGTAGATTTATCTATCTCTCTAATGCACGTTTTCAAGGTTGCCTTAGCCTTACACGCTCCCTTAAAAGGGGCAAATACAGGCGACGAAAAAAGTCTATCAAGATCGTCAACCACAGCGTCTAAGGCGATTCTGTTTTTGGGAGAGATTTCTAGAAACTTTTGCCTCTGCTCCGCAGTAAAATAAAAGCTCCTTTCCTTATGCGGTGCATCTTGTTCAGCGTGCTTCTGAAATTCTTCAAGAAGCGATGAGTTTTCATAAAATGCAGACACCTTAGGCAATTTTGGATTTTCATCTACTTCCATTAGCGCAGGCAAACCTCCTTAGATAGAGCACGCAGAGAATATCACGCTAGTAGACTTCATACAACCAAAAGTCATAGAGAACGGCCTCTCAACTGAACCGCCACAAGCAGAAATAGCAGAACCTAAACACTCGGCCCCCAAAAGAGCTGGAGTAAATTGCCTTAGCAAATTGCACTTTATGATTTGCAACTAGCAATCAGAATGCACGAGCGGATAACTTAAAACAGATGAGAACAAGTCTGTTTATCTAGCGCACTAGACAACCGGGGTTTATACCTGAAACACAAAAGTGAAATAAAAAAATTTGCTTAGCTTCCTGTCTTTCGTCGCCCGCTCATTGACACCACATTAGGTGCTGTAAAACAGCTCTCTGATTTGGACTGTCCAGCCTTTTCCAAAATATGATCTTCAATGCTCTGCATAGGTTCCACAAGGTTTTTAACCTCAGGCATGAAATAGTGAGTCTGAGTAACGTCAGTCTTATCCATGTGATTTGTCAGAGACTTCACAATGTACTCGGGCTGCAAGCGACCAGCCACAGTGGTAAATGTTCGACGTAGATCATGAGGGGTAAATTTAACACCGCACGCCTTCTTTACTTCATCGATCTGCTTTCTCATGTCACTTCTATAACCATTCTTGCCAGCTCCAGGAAATACAAATATCTCGGTCTTAATCTCTTTTCCAGCAGCCCGTTCTTTGAGCAGTCTAAGTAAGTAATCACCAAGCGGCAAGGTGTGATCTCGACCGTTTTTAGTTTCAAAAATCGTCAAAGTAGCATTTACAAAATCAACATCAGACCACTTAAGGCTAGCGGCCTCGTTCTTCCTCAAGCCCGTTAAGAGTAGCAATAATAGATAGTCTCTGGCAGCTAGGTCAGGCAGAGAGTTAACTGAGTCGAACCAAGCCTTAAGTTGGTCGTCTTTAATGATTCTGCTACGCGGCGTTAGCCTGTTCCAAGCCCTCAGATTGTTCAACATCTGAACAGGATTAGACTTAATAAGCTCGGGATAGATTGCAATAGAATAGTTGAACAACGCCCGTAAAATTCTCATGACAGTATTGGCCTGACCAGGATGCTTGAGGCTAAGCTCATTGTGCCGCTTCTTAACCATATCGGTTGTTATGTCTGTCAAGGGAGTTCCAAGCCAGTCAGATAGGCACTTTTCGAAGTCGCACCTATAGCTGTAAGCAGTTCTCTCTTTGAGATGGCGCTGCTCTAGATACTCTTCAAATATGCCACTAAGCACTATCTTCTTTTTACTCGCCTGCAATTGACGAGCGGCCTCAGATTTGGCCGCCTTGTCCCTCCTATCCTGATTAGGATTGATACCCTTAGCCAATTGAGCAAGTATCTGCCTTGCCTCTTCCCGAGCTTCATCGGGGCTGAACGTTCCGTGCTTTCCAATAGTTACTGTTACAGCCTTGCGCTCTCCCTTGAGCACATTTTCAACAAAGTAAACCTTTTTCATTTTAGGAGAAACCCGAATGCCGAAGCCTCTTAGTTCGGAGTCACGATAACGACCGGGTTCAACCAATTTATCGACAAAGGACTTTGTAATCTTGCCAAAATCAGCCATGGTCGACTCCTAAGTAATGACTTGAATTTCCGATCAATATCCGATCAGACTTATCCAATTCTATACCATCCGGTCTTGACAATCAAGCCTAAGATCGAGCAATAATGAGGTTCTTGTCCGCTCAGTGCAAGTACTGACAAGCCAAGAATACAAAAAACATCAAACTTAGGATCTAGTGTAGCAATACGTGGAGGTTCAAGTCCTCTCTCGCCCATGTATAACAGGCCCAGAGCTGCTTTAGAGATTCGACGTGTTGTCGAATCTCTTTTGTTTTTGGGGTACTTGATGCCACCCGTTGCTACACTGTTGTGACAGGATATTTTCTGACTTGGTTGCGTCTTCTTACACGGTCGAGTGAAACAATGCGCCCACGGGTATGATTTAAATACTATTGACCACACTGTTGACCTACCGATCTCCGACCACTAGAATGAGGACGCAAGCAAGTCGTTAAAACCATGAACTTTCCGGAAGTACCACGAGTTTTCTATCGAAAGACTCCACTACATGAAGTGGAGGCGCGAGCATTTTTCGCCCCCGATCTTAGGATCGAAACAGAGAAACCAGCTTCTGTTCAGCAGGAGATCAAGGATTCCTTTCCGGTATACAAGCGTATTAACGAGTCTACTGATCACAGTTCCCCTGATATAGTGCATGAGTTCAAATCTGAAGACGGCGAATGGACCATTCATCTTCGGAAAGATCAAGTAAGTATCAGCACCTCGAACTATTACTCGTGGGATCAATTCACTGTCAAACTGCAACAAGTAGTCACAACGATAGCCGATGTATATAACGTCAAACATTACCTACTGGTCGCATTGAAATATACAGACGTAATTGATCGAGAGACACTAGGTTTTTCAAAAGAGACAGCTTGGACCAAATTGATTCAACCATACATCTTAGGTGAACTAAGCGCTCCTGACATCAAAGAGCCAGAGGTGATGGGAAGCATGAAAAAATTCGTGCTTAAGGATAAGGAAAATAATTTTCACCTCGGTGTAGAACATGGCCTAGCTGAGGCTGAAGGAAAATCCGAAACAGCGTATCTCATAGATTTTACATTCTTTCAAAAACAAAAGCTGGAGGTCGCAAATGTCTTATCAATTTTTGGAGTCTTCAACGGAAAAGCTAGAAACTTCTTCCGGTGGTGCATCACCCAAGAACTTCATGACAAAATGGACCCTCAAAAAACCGATCATCGTTGAAGAATATTCAACCTGGTTGGCAGAATCACCTGATTCTGCAATGTCGACATGCTCATCATTTAAGTACGACATTTCTCAGCCCGAAATTGCGCAAACAGTCGCTCTCCGCAAGAAGTGCCAAGAATTACTTCATATTGCAGATAGGCCCACTCTGGAGCTTGCAGTAAAACTCTTAAGTGGAATACAGTCAATTGATTTTGAAGAAGCTTTAGTCTCGACGGCAACAACATTGCCATTAGTGATAGGCACATGCTTACCACCTTCGATGTCAGAAACTTATATCATTGATATTGACGACTAAGCCCTTTCTTTAGAGATATAGATGAGCACTAGCGCTTCTTTCTACTACCCATCAATAGAGAAAGTAGCACTTAGACAAGGCGAGATATTTAGCAACGTGCTTCAGCTGATTCCTAATCCGGGAACCTCAGTTGCTGCACCTGCCTTTGCTCCGGTTTATCACAGCTATGCAATCTTACTTAGTCAAGATTGCGATTTGGCATCAGACGATTTAACACGGCAGCAATTGGAAGATTCAAGCCTGAATTCAGAGCAAATAGGAAAGAAGCGGAAAAAATTGCTGAAGCAGGCCTTGTTCTGTGAAATGGCATTAAGCGAAGGCTCCATTGCTGCATTCGCAGATGGCGGCTCGAAAGATACATTGAAAAAGAACGACGACTTTCGGTATCACATTCTTCAAGCAGTTACGAAAGAAGCTGACAGTAATGCGGAAGGTATCCCTTCTCTAATCGTAAATTTCAAACAGCTCTTTACTGTGCCAATGGAAGATCTGTTGATTCGGATTGCATCACAAGAAACACGGCGAAGATGCTGTATGAATAGCCCCTATTTCGAGCATGTTTCTAATAGATTTACCTATTACATTGGTCGCATTGGTTTGCCACAAAACCATCTAGTGTAATTAATTTTGATGAGTTAGCGCCACCTTTTGCCACTCCGTAAACTCTTCTGTTAAACCACAGGTTTTCTTTCGCCAAGTCATGCCCTGCGCGATGTAATAGATCGTGTGATAAGAGACATTGAACACATTAGCCAATTCGCTCATTCCAGCGCCTTCCATCAAGCGCATTCTAATTCTGCGCACTCTATCTGGTGTCAGTCGTGTCTTGCCATGCTGAAGCTTGTCAGAGAAGTTTTGGTTCTTAGTGCCCCAGCATATATTTACAGCGCGATTGTCGCGCTTCTTACCGTTTAGATGTCGGCATTCATAACCACCTCCAGGTGGAAGGCCATGAAACGCCAGGCAGACTAGCCTGTGAATTGTAGTCCAGCCTCTTGGGTGACGAACATATAGATAACCAGAATTCTGGGTGCGGGCTTTCAGCAGGTAAAGCTCGCCCGAGCGCTGAAGGCTGTATATCTCGCCATCAGCAGTAGCAAAATAGTTATCGCGCCCTGGTATTGGCCTGATGTCCATGCAGCGAGACTAGTCGACATCTTTTTCAGAATTTTTTTTAGACCACAAATCAAATGGTCTACGATACTCGCGCGCTATTGAGGTAGGGAAAACAATGAACGCAAAAAATGTGCTATCCCCAGATTGGTACAAAGCTTTGAAGGGAAATGCGATGTATTGGCCAAAGTCACAAGGCAAAGCTGTGTATCGCCTTGACTCATTTAAATATCTAACTACTTCAGGCCATTTTGCCCCGGAATACACAAGTAGTTACTGATCAGTTCTGTTCTAGAGTCTATGAAGATATTGTTCGCCTATTTCCTGACTATTTTACGTTCATGGACATATTACCTCCTGGTAAAGTTAGAACCGAAAGTAGGCCTTCAGAAAGGAAAATTAGCGAGTTGCTTGGAAGGCAGTGACATTGATGCATAAAAGACGGGCTCGCATTTTGAATGCCATATCGGTCAAAGCGCAACAACAAATATTAGAAACAGACCTACCATCAGCTACACACATCCCAGCTAAGGGTGTTCAAATGCCCAGGGATCACCAAATAGTCTAAAAAATGTTCCCTGTGTCATGCCAAGCTGTTGGATGGCTAGAGGTGTGAACAGCCAAATAAAAAAAATCACTACTGCCTTTTTACGAAACCAGGAGCTTTTAGCCCATAAAAACACAAATACCAAAAACGGCACAACTAAGATAACAATCGTTGCCAACTCTGCGTGTAGCAACGACCTATTATTAAAGAAATGCGCAACGCGAGTTGAGACAGCTACGAAAATAATAAACCACCATATTGGTAACGTAAAAATAGCTGTCCTGAAATCTAAATTTGGTCTGTCAATTGGAGTTTTTGATTGGCTGTCTAACGATTTCATTTCCTCTGCCGGATTAGGTTCCAAAAACTCACCCTACCTTTCAGTAACTGGAGAACGTTCTACAATTGTAACTGTAAAATGGCGAGCTGCTTGGAAGGCAGTGACATTGTTCGAGGGAAGATTCAATAGTGACCAATGAGCAGCTCGACTGGCTTGAGAAAGTCAATATCATCCTCAAGAGATGGACCAGAGGAAAAACAATTTCCTCTATCGTTTTAGGCTCTAGAGGCACTGAGCTAACTCTAGTGCTTAGTAGCTGGGATGTTGACGGCTTTCGCGCTACGACCATTGCATTCGAAGATAAGTGGTTACTTCAGCCCAGCTTAGATCAATTCAGCGAAAAGGAAATTACGTCTTTACTTCAGGCGGAAGAAGAAGAGGAATGCCGCCACAAAAGCAAACACTTTGCGGCACTCTGCGAGATGTTTGACAAACCAGAGATCACAGATGCTTCAATAACCGCAGGAAACCATTTGCTACTAACATTTGGACATGAGATAAGGATGCTAATACAAGGCTCTCCACAAATCGATTACAGCATCAATTGGAGGGTCACCGCTGGACCACACAATCTTATTGCTAGCCAAGGTAAACTTGAAGGAATCTGGGATCCCTATGAACTGAGAGATGAAATCAAGGATAACAAGGCAGAATCTCAATGAGTTTTCCATATAGCTGTACCTTCTGGAAAGAGAAAAAGCCATGTGCGCTATCGCACGCTGAGATCTACCGCAGAATATTGGATGGGCAATTGTGCGACGACCTAGAGCTACTACCGCTTGAACAAATAGCGATAGAAGCCTCACGCACATTCAAGAAAACTAGCCAACACGCTGACGTTATTTCATGGGTCTATGAAGGGGCGCTGCATCAAATACTCATCAAGCCACAATACTTTCGCTACGGCCTTATGGATATTTCAGGCAACAGGACACAAGGTGCTACTTTCGAAAGCGGCAAACTCCCTGAATTAGCAGGTAGGTTCGGCTGTCTCATGTATAGCCCCGAGTATGACTCGTGCCTAGAACGACCCATCGGCTCAACAGTGCTAGAGCCACTAGCACTAAAGGTCAGCGGCAACCAGGGCGTTTCAGGCTTGCGGCCAATTCAGCTTCCAGTTTCACAATTTCAGGGGCCAGAGCGAATCTATCGCGCCGAGAGCGTGGCAATCGTAGACAAAAGTATTGAAGAGCTAGAGAGCATTACAGGTCTGATATTTGAAAACGATATAGACGACTTGGACTCTTTAAAGTTCGCTATCATCGAGATTGGAGCAGAAAGATATTTTCTTGAACGTCACCTCCATGACTCACCTGGTGTCACGGTAACAATCACGACCACCTGCACCTCGCCCGGCGACGCTATCGACTCTTTGCTTGTTGCATTTGATATGACGTCCGACGACCTCAGTTGGCATCACGACTCTGTGAACTTCACACCGCACGAGCTATGGCGCCAAGATGACAACGGCAACCAAGTCTTGATTGAAACCTGCCCCTGTCGAGCTGACGCACTACAGAAAGCTCGCATCTTTACGGAACGAGGCCACAGACAACTCTACTGGGCGCAGCGAGTGAAGTAGCATATGCAAATTTTATTCTGCGCCAATCCAATTGATAGAAATAAGCCAGACTCGCTCTACGAAGCTGAGGCCGAGGCCGCAGCACGACTGAATTTCAAAACCAGCCTGATCAACTTTGAAGCACTTGTAGATGAGAGAAATCCAGCAAAGGCAATCCAACGTGTTCAGCGGCCGACTGGCGCAGCCGAAAGCGCAATTTATCGCGGCTGGATGCTCACGCCAGAGCAGTACAAGCAACTCTACGACGAACTGAGCAATTGCGGCATCACACTAATCAACGATCCCACAAGCTACAAACATTGCCATCACCTGCCAGAATGGCTTGATTTACTCCAAGAAAAGACACCGAAAACTATCTGGATAACCAAAGAAGAATTAGGGCAGACGGACATCTTAGATCAAACTATTTCAAGAAGACTTGATGATCTTCTAAAAGCGAAACTTGCGGTATTTGGCTCAAGCCCTGTGATTATCAAAGACTATGTAAAGTCAGAAAAGCACCACTGGCATGATGCCTGCTTCATTCCTGATGCAAGCGACCACAAAAAGACTTTGGCAGTGACATCTAAATTTTTGCAGCTGCGAGGCGCCGCTCTCGAAGGTGGCCTAGTCTTCAGGCAGTTCATAAATTTCCAAACCCTCGCGACTCACTCTAAAAGCGCAATGCCGCTAACAAAAGAATTTCGTCTCTTTGTCTTGGACGGCAAAATTATCCACTGGTTTAACTATTGGGAAGAAGGCGACTATCAAGAACTTCAACCACCAATTGAACAATTTAGCGAGCTGGCAAGGCGGCCTCAAAGTCGATTCTTCACAATGGACATCGCTCAAACTGTAAGCGGTGAATGGCTCGTGATTGAACTAGGTGACGCACAAGTATCAGGGCTGCCAGAAAATGCTCCGCCAGAAGCTTTCTATCGGGCCATTGCCACGAACCTACAGGATGGAAGCATAGTAACTTAGTGTTCTAGTCACCGCTCTAAGCTAGCTATAAATTGTCTTCTAGTTGAGAAGATTTGGCAGGAATTTAATAATCAGAGTCGCTGCTTATTTCGCTAGTTGCTGGCTTGCCGGCCAGCCATTCATCGAGATCTCGGGTAATAGTCTTTCCGTCATGTCTATACCTAACTTCAACCTTTCCGTTTATCTCTTTTCCTACAGTTGGATAGGTTTCTGCGCCTTCAGCCACAAAGCGATAGAAGAAAGGTCCCCATCCTTGTTTCGCCAGAATTGAATGGGCTGACGAACCAAAAGCACCGTTTTCTACATAACTTGCCTCAACATGTCTATCTCTGCTGAAGTGGTGGGTTTGTGTTACATCTAATGAAATTGCCAAGAATCCGAGGAGTGAAGCTGCTAACACTGACAAAATCAGTAGCAACTCACAGAATCGTTGCAGGCAGCCTTTGCCGTGCGCAAGTACGATACTTGTCAAAAGCAGTGATGGAATACAAAGACCAAACCCTATTCGCAGCATCTGCATTTGCGGGCTACGGAACATTAGCTGAGCGGAGCCAAGCATGAAACTTAAGACGACATAGACAATCACCAATACGAGTATGGCTTTCAACCACTCTTTTCTTTTTGCCTGGCGGTTGTCCGTGGCTTTATTTAAAGTGTTTGATGAAACCGGTTCCAAGCAGACACCATTCTCAGTAGGCAAAAGTAGGTTAGGCCATTGGCCCCAGCGCTCTATAGCATAGCGTACTTTCATCACCCCTATCCAACAGGGTGGCCTTGATCAACGCCACCAGCAGCAACTGTAGCATGTCCGTAAAAAGCTATTAACGCTTAAGGTATTTTAGGCTCTCGGGTGAGGATGAACATTCTCACCCGAGTTTTTTACATTGCAAGCAACTTTGAATACTTAACTTTTAAGGATGCTGCCTTTCTTTTAACACTAATTTTTGGGGCAATTTTGTTATTGGAAATAAAGGTTTGCCACTCATTGAGAAAGGGCTGCAATGCGTCATCCGCTTGAATATTTCCTTTAATTGCAACTAAATTTGAACGTGCATTTAGTTCAGCAGTGGTAAACAGATTTGAATAATGCTTGTTTATGCCTAAAGGGATCAAATGCATGACATAACAGTGATCTTTTAACTCTGGATGAGCAGCTAGAAAAGCTTTCTCTGCTGGCCACGGCTTAGGTTGTTGCTGTCCGCCAAATCTAATTGCCTCAGCATAGCGTTCTTGATCATAATTGCTAGGTTCGTGCTTTGAGCGGCTATCATCTGGTGGAAATGGTACGTAGTTATGTCTTTTCTTGGGCATTGCTTCAAACGGAGCGCTGCTAGATAGACTTTCTAAACAAGAAAAATCACCTTGTGCATTACCGCTACTATTTACTACGGATAGCTGAGTAATCAATCCAGACGGCGCAATTTTAATTTCCATACTTGCTAGATAATCAGAGTTTTCTATTGTTCCCTTCGGAAAAGAGGAGCTGTACCAGTTTTCATGAAATTTCAAATTCTTCTTCATCCAAGCACTATATTCAGAAGAATCAGTATCCATGAGACTATCCGCGTTTGATTCTGCAACTGACGTTCCAAGAAGTCCCAAAACTAAAGCCATAAAAAAAACATATTTATACCTGGAACGCATGATCAATTTGGTCTCCGATAGGGTTATGTTCTTCTGTGTTTCCCTGATTTGGTTAAACTTGACACTTCGGCTTCTCCACCTTTTCTACAATTGAAGAGAAAGATATTTACTCTTGTATTTGGCATCAACCGATTTAAGAACTTCCAAAAGTTGCTCTTTGGTCGCCGTATTATGGCTTACAAAAAAATCAATCCACGGTTGTCTAAATGTTCGAATATTTTTCACGGTGCATAGCTTTCGCGGAAGAGCCCGAAAATTCTTGTCGTTGAAAATTTCATCCTCGCTAAAAATGTTTGGATATCGCTTCAGGACAGAAGCCGGCATGCCTCTGAGAATTATTGCTTTATTTGCAATATTTTTATTTTGCGCAATGACTTTACTCAGAGACTCAGACTTAGGTAGTTGAATAAATCCAACACGAAGCACCCATCCAAGTCCCTGCGTAGCTGTAGCTGGTTGTTGAACAAGAAAGAAATCGATCATTGCGCCTATGATTTGAGGATCACCATTTTCAGCTTCGTCTTCGGTAGTTAGTTTTTTTAACATTCCGGTCATAGGGTCATAGGCACCTGTGACAGTGCCTTTTAAGTTGTCACTGGCTGTGAACTCAGCTTCTTTTTTCCAATAATTCATTGGGTCATAGTAATCGTTTAAATCAAACGGTACTGAGGAATGAGCAGCCAAGTTCATTGAACAACTCAACGCTAATAGTGTTGAACAAAGACATGTTGCAAAATTGACTGTCTTAGACATGGTAATTAGTAGACTCCGTATGCAATCACTCTCTTAAGGCTTGTAATGCATTATAGACTTGTTGGAGCTTTTAAACAGAAAACCACGGGTACAAGTAAAATAGCCGAGATTGAGCATCCTAATTCACAGCTGACAAACCAACTTAAGTGGCAGACCATATGACACAGCAAAAAAGTAATTGCCAGCCCCGACTACTCGGACTGGCGACTAGCGCGCTGATAAGCCTTTTAACTATGACCAGCAGCCTTTCCGCCGCGGCCAGCGACAATTGTCCCACCGGCAGAGTCGTACCGCCGGAGGAGTGGACCTGGATACCTAGCTGGTCGCCTGATGGCAAATACGTACTTGTCACCTGGCCAGCCCCGCCCAAGGTCGGCGCTGACGGTAAACTTAGTCGAGTAATCGGCAAGTTAAATAAAGATGCACCAGGTGTCTATCGTAGCGCACCGACCATACTGACTCCGGGGCAAAAACCACCAAGCGGGATGCTGAGCAATTTAGCAACGCAAGAGCCGCTTTTACTTGATGCCACAACCTACAAGAAGCTCCCTGTGGAATTTGCGAGTATGCCAGACGTGTTTGCAACAAAGCTGAAAGATGGACTATGGTCTCCAGATAGCAAACTCATAGTTGATGACTCAGTGTTTGGCTCACCGGCAATATTTGACGCTCATACTGGCAAAATCATTATGCAGTTAAAGCTGGCGCAATCAAACATCATGCAAAAATCAACCTGGTCTCCAGATAGCAAGCATATAGCAATCAATGGCACTGAAAACGGCATCTCGATTTACACTATTGGTGGCAGTGATGCTGGTCTGCGGCTCCCGAATATAAAGGGAGAATGCAGGGCACTAGCATGGTCGCCCGACGGCCACTTTCTGGCGTTTTTCGAAGACAACGAAAACAATTGCAGCCTTATAATCTGCTCACCAGATGGCCAAAATGTACGATTAAGATTGCCACTAAAGACTGCTGGCAGAGACCTATGCTGGTCCCCCGACGGTAGGATATTTGCTTATAGCGACAGTGCCATTCATATTCTGGGCGCAGAGCTAAAAGAAATTAAAAAGCTAGATTCAGACGACGAAGCCGACAAAGGATTGGCTTGGTCGCCGAACGGAAAATTACTGGCATACCGCGCCAATTGTCCTCTGCTCAAAGTATTCGATGCAGAGCACATGAGACCGTTGTCCGAATTATCTTGCGAAAAAAACGGGAGATATCATTTTTACTGGTCGCCTGATAGCAAGTATCTTGCCATCACTGGAGCCGCAAACGAAATAGTATTGAGCGACGCGCAGAGCGGCAAAATATTAGGAAGCAAATCATTTGATGAAGCTTCAGTGATTCAATGGGTCCCCGATGGCAAAGCCATTGCTATTTGTCGTTTCAATGACGAGTCAGTCTTACTTGAACCAGTTAACTTAGAGCCTGATAGGTTGGCTTTTACTGGTGGCAACACAGATAATCCCTGGCAAAATCAAAGGGTCTTAAAAAACTTAGATGACTGTTTTGTCGAACTAGAAAAACTAATGGGCGAAGAAGAGCTGAAGAAATTTAAAAGCCTTGAAGGGAAGGAAGCATCTGGCTATGGATGGCCATTCTTTCAGATGGGACTGCGCAACACCTGGGGCCTAAATGGCAAAAATGTCCTGGTCAAATACTTCAACCAGATGGGCATAGAAGATTCCCGCAATATGTCTGCAATGATCATGGTTTTGTACTGGCGCAAACTTAACGGCCAACCATTAGAGACAGAAAAGATGGCACAGCAGTTGAAAGAAGCTGAAGATCAAATTCGGCCTTATAACGAATCGCGTATGCCAAAGAAATAGCTCTTAAAGATAGAGAGCGTAGAGAAACAGTCACGAGAAAGTGAAGGCCAAAGTTCAGCGGCAGCGAAGCTGCCGGTTAAGTGAGATTGTTCATCAGTCGAAACCTCCGAGAGGTTACGACATTACCACCCCAGAAAAGAGCTGGCAGAAATGAAAAGATGGTAGGGAAGTGGTGATGGCAGGATAAAGGGGTTTTACCATCCCCCGAGACCAAGTACCCATGAGCCTTCAAAGTGATACCAGCTGAACCTTTGGGTTTACCAATTGTGGAGATGCCAACCGTTTGCAGCCTGAAAGTGATACCGCAGGCGAAGCTCACCGCTCGCAATTGTTACCGGCAGCTAATGTCAAGTTGGTATGTCTTTTGAGGTCGTATAATTGACCGGCCGGTGGAGTCATATTCAGACTCCACCGTTTTTCTTGAGCATGTTAATGTTCTTTGTGGTAGATATATGAGAGACACTTCGGCTCACTTGTACACCAATGAAAAAAGTCTTCAGCTTCTTAATTTTTCTGTTGCTAGCGACGTTCTTTTCTCCTGTATTTTCAAATTCGCCTCCATCGGACGAAGATTTTGCACCATGGCTTAATGAGTGCAAAAACAAAATATTGAAAGCTGGCGGTGAAGAGGTGGCAAAGCAATTTTCTAAGGATAAACGGTTGGGTTGTTCATTTGCCGTGTTATCAGATGGGCAACCGGTTGATATTAAAATTCAGCTGAGTAGCAAAGACGATAAGGCTGATGCTTCAGTAATTGCGTTGGTCAGAAAAGCTGCACCTTTTCCTCAATGTCCAATTCCTCCAGCTGATCGAAGTATTTGTCTGTCCTTTAATGACACTTTTACTGTGGTTCACTATCAAGGAAGGCTTCGCTGAGATTTAAATGTATTGGAGACGCGGCATGACTTATCAGGATAAAGAGATTCAGAAAAAGCCTGGTAAGGCAGTGGCAGCGAATGTTGAAAGTAATACCGAGACACTTTTATGGTATGAAAAGTCAGGTTTTGCTCAATATACGGCCTTTGAAAGTAATACCACATGTGGAACTACCATTTAAGCTCGAAAAGTAGAGAGAACCGTAGACATTGCACAGCAAGCGAGCCGTCTAGATCGCTCACTGACTTCGTCGCAGATTTGGCATGGCAAGATCAAATACCGTAGGCCGCAGTTGAATCACTAGGTGAAAAAGTATGGCCAAGCAGGCATAGCAGCTGGCACTAGCATCTGCTGGAGGCAGCATTGAAGCACGAGTCTGCGACTAAAGCCTGGCTGATTTAGAAAGACTGCCAGGTTTTTCTTGCTACTAAAACCCAAACTGTGTTAGATTAGCAAGGTTTCCAAGCGGTGGCGCCATGTCAGCCAAAAAGATTGCAATTGTATCCGCAGCCGTGCTCTTCGGCCTCTTAGCTGTCACAGAAGTGAGTGCTGGAACGCACTGCGAATTTGGGGGACACAATACATGGAACAATGAGTATCGAAACTCGATTTTAAAAGCTGCTGGTTATCTTACTGTCAAACCAGACAACACCACAGCATGGACAAAGTCATTTCCAATGGTGAATGGATATGTTACCTGTGTGTTTCAAGCTGATGTACAGGGGCAGCTCAAATATTTGGCGATCAAGCAAAGTTCAGGTGACAGGAGAACTGATGAAAAAGCCTTGCAGTTTATTAGAGCCGCGGCCCCATTTAAGGTTAAAAGTCCAATAACAGAGATTCAGATTGCTAGTTTTGAGAGCAATGACTTGATTATAGAAGAAGTTAGTGACGCGAAGTCGGCACCAGCCAGATAGGTTCGTTGCAGCTAGGAAAGGCTTAGCGACTAACACACGTGTGACTTGACCCTGGGACCCCTTGCGTCCTCTATTGCGGCAGCCGCCGCAGCGGTGTGCGCGCCGAAAGCTTGAAATTTGATGCAAAGCCAGCTCCTCAATTAGCCGTCTTCAATAGCTCAACGTTGATGACTCTCGATTTCGTCGATACTGGCAGCAATACACCAGGCACGACCTTGTCCTCTATAAAGTTATAGATTCTGCTCATGGGCTCTCGCAAGCGTTCGACATCTGAGATGATGTACCCAGCCGTTACGTCACCAGCCATCTTATGATTCGCAAGTTTCTTGATTGCAAAGGCAGAAAGATCTATGGCATCAGCAACGGTGAGAAACGTGCGGCGAAGATCATGAAGCATAAATTTCACGCCGGAACTCTCAGTAACTATATCCATGTGATACCGCACATCTCGGATATATCGATACTTCACACCCTGCCCGGGAAAGACATATTCGCTTACCCTGCCATCCCATCGTTTCTTGAGCATGTCTAGCAAGAAATCAGTTAGTGGCAACATATGGGGCTCTCTATTTTTAGGATCTGGTATCAAGAGAGTTGCACCCTTAAGATCGACGTTTTCCCAGAGCAACTGTGCGGCCTCGCTCTTCCGCAGGCCAGTAAACAACAGCAGCAACAAATAGTCTCGAACCGTCTTATTCTCTAGAGCCATAACCGCTTTGCACCAGGCGCTCAATTCATGGCTCCTAATTACAGTTTGCCTTCTTATTGATCTGTTCCAGATGCGCGCTTGCGATAGGCGTGTCACCGGGTTGCTGGTGATGATGGGTTCACCATTAGCGTCATCATAAGTTATCCTGGCGTAGGTGAAGAGCGCGCGAAGAATGCGCATCGCGTGATTGGCATGACCCTTATGGCCTCTATCACTAATCTTCTTGTGCCGCCGCTCAACCATGTCTTTCTTGATGTCGATAAGCGGCTTGTCGAGCCAATCGGCCAACGTGCTGCGCAAAGTACATTTATAGCCGTACACGGTGGTATCTTTTAGTTTCCGCGAAGACAGATAATCGGAAAAGACCTTTCTGATAGTGATTTCCCTGACTAAGGCTTGATCATCTTCGACAGCCTTCTTGGCTTCTAGCTTGGCAGTTTCATCCTTTCGCTTGTCATTGGGATTGATTCCGTTAGCGAGATCGTTAAGGTGCCCCCTCGCAATTCGACGAGCGTCGCTAGCGCTGAATTTAGGATACGAACCTATTGTTACTAAGACTGTGGTCCGAGTTCCGCGTAACTTCGCCCGCGCTATGAATACCTTTGAATTTCCGCGAACGCGAAGACAGAAGCCCTTCAATTCGGGATCGGTATGAATACCGTCCTCTTTGACCGACGAGCAGAAGGCATCGCCAATTTTGATTTTTCTATCTGCCATAAAGCATTGCTCCGAAACGCACTCAGGGTGGGCTGGGGCACCTTGGATCGCCATTTAACTGGACTCTGTGTATAGAGCACTGGCGATTCATAAAAAATTGGATTCTGGATCACCATTGGATCACCAAATTAAAGATAATCTAGCACGGCGGCTGCAAGGATGCAATCCCCAAAACGCCCACCTGGTTATAGTTTTAAGGAAAAGAGAGAAACCAAGAGAAACAGTAAAAAACGTCATTTTTACGACTTAGGATCTAGTGTAGCAATACGTGGAGGTTCAAGTCCTCTCTCGCCCACCACATAGGCCTAGTGCCACTTTAGAGACTCGACAATCGTCGGGTCTTTATTGTTTATGGGGTATTTTCTTAACCTCAGAACCAAATAAACAATCGAAATATTGACAGTGCAAGCTGTAAAAAGGGCAAGCAGGCCGAGCTGTTGCATTTCTCGGAGAGTGACGGGAGATTGAGCCTGTCACCGCCAATAGCATTTCCAGATTAATTGGTCAGTGGAGCCTCCCTGCATTCTTGTATGATTATCCCTCCGTACCTGGGATGGCAACGTAATGAAATTTGACGAAGGAGCTATAGAGTCCACCATTTTTCAAATGCTTGAAGCAGCAGAGAACAATGGTTGGGAGATGCTGTGGTTCGGGCATCGCATGACAGGCCCTTCTCCGATCCAAATAGGCCAGTTTGGTTTCGGGGACAGTAGAGAGGAGCGCCTGCTGGTGCTTGAGGCAGTCGACAGAATGGAAAATGAGCTAGGCTGGGTCAGAAAAACTGGCGAACACGTCTTGAAGGTATCGAGCCAAGGGAGAGACGCCCTAAAGAACTTGCAAAAAGAGAGGCAACCAAAAACATTGAATGATGCTGATATCAATGCTGCGATGTATAAAATTCTTTCTGCAGCTCAAGCAAATAATTGGGAGCTACATTGGCTTACGGAAATCGACAATGCACCTAGCCTAGTGCAAGTTAATGGGAATCCCATGGCGGAATCGGGCGACGATATTCAGTTTATGCACGAAGCTTGCGACCGCATGGTTAACGAACTTGGCTGGATTCGCAATGTGCGAGGAATTCTCTATAAAGTATGTGCGGAAGGTAGAGCAGAATTGGCAAAACATCAAGGCGGTGGAACCGAAAGTATGACCAGCGACTATAGCAACAAGGTTTTTATCGTTCACGGACAGGACGACTTCGCCAAACATCAGACCGCTAATGTAATTCACCAAGTTGGGCTAGAACCAATAATACTTCATGAGCAGTCAAATGGTGGCAGAACTATTATCGAAAAATTAGAGGCTAATTCTGACGTTGGGTTTGCTGTAGTTCTGCTAACTCCGGATGATATTGGATACTCAGCTAAAGATGATGCCTCGACTGCGAGACCAAGAGCCAGGCAAAATGTAATTATGGAATTAGGTTTTTTTATGGCTAAGATCACACGCGGAAAGATATGTGTCTTGTATTGCGAAGGGGTCGAACTTCCTTCCGATTTCCATGGAATCGTTTACATCAAAATGGATAAAGAAGGTGCATGGAAGTATGAACTCGGGAAGGAGCTTAAGCACGCTGGTTTCTCAGTAGATATAAGTAAAATTGCGAGGTAAATCGAAAAAAATGATATCCAAACATGTAAACATTACACCTCAATTGTTTCCTGTTTTGGACTGTATTCCACCGTGGATCGAGTGGCAAGTTAGTATGCGAGAGCACGGTAATTTAGACAATGGGATCATTGCTGGTATCAACTATTCCATAATTCTCGCTTCGGCCTGTTGAAGCTTCCCCGTTTCAGAGGACAGTAAAATAGGACAAGTCGCTACTATGCTGTCTCCATGCTCATTTCAAATTCCTCGGGCGAAACGAAATTCAGATGAGAATGAATTCTGCGCTTATTGTAGA
>JAGOSY010000043.1 GCA_018062085.1 bacterium
GCCCAGTGAATGTGTCTCATGCTATCACCGCTGCGAAACTCGCGAACACTGCGAAAGCTGCTTGACTGATGGGTGATTACAGAGGAAGAAGTGGCATGACCCATGGGCGAGACGATACCACTCAATAAGTAGAGGAAATTACCCGAGATAGGCAGAACATCAGGATAAACTGTGATACTAGGCTTAGTCTCTGATTCTTCAGTCATTTTGACTGTGCGTGACCACCAAGTGATGCCCAGGGGAAAGCATGTAGAGAGCTCTACACTCTCAAGGAAATAGACACCGCGCTTCAATGAAGGGGTAGGAAAACTGTACCATTCAGCATTGTCTAGTTTATCAATATAGACTGGGTCAGGAGCGACCATAACATCGCTGGGCCTACCATCAGCAGCTCGCTTAGTCATATTGACAGTCATTCTTAGAGCACGAGTGGGCACCACCCACGATATCGGACCTAATTTAAAATGACGCTTTAAATTGACGCGGATTGTAGCAGTCTCAAGGGCTGCCACTTCTTGAGGAAGCAAATACCCGGCCGAAAGACCAGCCAATTCGAAGAATGGCAGAACGAAGCCTAATACCAATGCGACAAGAAAAGCAGCAGAAAGCAAATAAATCCATTCACTAGCGACAAAAGCAGCAAAAATATAAAGTGCTGCAGAAAGGATTAACAGCCCAACCTGACGACCTTCTAAATACACTGAGTAGCCGCGCCAGAGCGGAAGGCGCAGCCGACGACCTCCAGAAGAACCAAAAACATGCTCTTGCGAAACGGGACGCCCAGGTGCCATGCCCGAAGATTGAAGCGACGAAGGATCTTGGCCCGGGTTAGCCCCTGGCTTTTTATTGCCATCACTTGTACTTGTCCTAGTTTTAGCACCATCTCCGCCTGAACCAGCACCTTTTTTAGGCTGGGACGGGGACGGTCTCAAGGATTTTTTCGATGAGTTCTGCATGGCTGACCCGATTGGTCTTTACTTTTGGTAAAACACGATGTCCGAAAACTGAAGGCGCAAGCAACTTAATGTCGTCTGGAGTAACAAAATCTCGTCCGTCAATAAAGGCATTTGCCTGCGCCGCTCTAACCAGCAATTGTGAGCCCCGGGGGCTAACGCCAAGTAAAACAGAGGGGTGCTTTCTTGTAGTCTGAACAATCTGAACTACGTAGTTGACTAAAGCATCATGCACAAATATTTTCTTCACACCGGCTCTAGCATTAAGAACATCTTCCGTACTGAGAATAGAATCAACATGGAAACCACCATCACGCATGGTTTTCTTGATTATTTCAGCTTCTTGATCAGCCTGAGGATAACCTAGGGACATAGACATCATAAACCTGTCTAGCTGTGCCTCTGGCAGAGGGAAAGTACCATGGTGCTCAATTGGGTTTTGCGTAGCAATGACAAAGAAGAGCTGTGGTAGTGGCCTAGTGGTACCATCACTGGTGACCTGACCTTCTTCCATAGCCTCTAAAAGCGACGACTGTGTGCGCGGAGTAGCACGGTTAATTTCATCAACAAGGAGAATGTTAGTGAAAATTGGCCCGGGTAAAAAGTGGAAACTATTGTCCTTCTGATCAAAGATATTGACTCCAGACACATCAGATGGCAGCAAGTCTGGTGTGCACTGAATACGCTTAAAGTTAGCAGTCACTGAGTTGGCTAGGCTCTTAGCCAAGAGGGTCTTACCAACCCCGGGTACGTCCTCCAACAATACATGGCCGCCAGCAAGCAGTGCGACAACAGCCAGTTTAGCCGGCCTAGCCTGGCCGACCAGAGCTTTGCCCATGTTCTGGACCAACGCCTTCGCTGCCCCACTGTAGGCCGAGGTCGGACCTGGGCTTGTGCTGGCAAAAGCTTGCGGTTTATTCACGTTCTTCAGACCCTTCTTTTAGTGAATGATTTAAAACCAATATCAAAGGTTCTCATACCCAGCTATAAGTTACACCTAAACGGCCTGAAATTAGCCTCAGGCGGAAGTCAAGCTACCCTATTGCGCTATTTTGGCAATTTATCAGCCTCCTGCACCTATGCAAGGCTCGTTATTCAAATATAATTGCAAAAGAACAGGGCAATCCTAACATTTACGGTTTATTTCACTGCAGGAAGCGACGGATGTCAAACAACACCAAGTTTATTTTGATAGGACTAGCAGTATGTGTAGTCCTCGGCGTCTTGCTACAAAATACTATTTTTAATGCACTAAAAAGTGATCTTGGCGGCAACAATGAGCTACTGCCGCCAGACCAAATGGCCAAAAAAGCTAAAACCGAAGCAATCAAGAATCAGAAGAAATTTGAAAAGAGTCGGCAAAACCCTTAGATTTAGACTGGCAGCAACGATTCTGACAGTACTTTCAACCCTTCAGCGCTAACTAGCTTGGCCCTTGGCCTCGGCTTCGGCCGCTGGGTCTACTAATTCGCCCACCGGGCCTACTAACTCATCTGAGCCTAAAAGCATATAGCGATAGACAACATTGAGTGCGCTAGCCACCGGAATAGCAAAGATGATGCCAAGCATGCCATCAATTTTTGCTCCAATCATGATGGCTATAAATATTACAACTGGATGAAGCCCAATCTTGTTGCCGATATACCTTGGTGCGACTAAGTTATCTTTTAGCCACTGAAAAATATTGCAAACCAATAGTAAAACCACAACCTGGCCAATACGGTTAGTCGGAACATTATCTAAACCGTTTAATGCCACCACGATAACAGCTGGCAAGAAGCCAATAGGTGGTCCAATCACCGGCACAACTTCCCAAATACCTAGCAACACACTTAGTACTAGGGCGAAGGGCACACCAATAATAAGATAAACAACTAACATTACTAGGCCAAAGAATAAGCCGAGAACTAGTTGTCCACGAAAGAAAGCCTGCAAACTGACATCTATTTCGCCAGCCATATTCTTTAGCGAGCGATGATATTCCTTAGGGAAGGCAGCAATGACCCAATCTGTCATGCGATAACCATCGAGCATAAAGTAGAAAGACACTACTAAGATACTCAGGGCGTAGAGCAACCAGGTCATGGTAGACATAGCCACTTCACCAACACGAGAAAAAATCATCGAAGTGTCTGGTTTAGGAATATTCTGAGCAACAGTTGTCACCAAATCAATTGCCCTCACCTGAATTTGAGCAGCATGAAGACGCTCGTCTAGTGGGGCAAGAGAACGGCCGAAGCTCTCAATAGTGCGTGGAAGTTCATGAAACACCGACTCAATTAACTGATTTATTTGCACTAGTAGTGATGGCACAACAGTTAGCGACAAAATTATTAAAACAACAGCGACAATGGCATAGACAACAAAAATCGAAAAGGCCCTATTTTTCAAAAGCTTCTCTAGCCAGTCGACCACGCTGATGAACAAATAAGAAATCAGAATCGAAATGCCGAGAATTCTAACGATATCCAAGAAATAGAGAATAAACTGACAGGCTGCACTAAAAATTATTAAAGCCAAAACCGCAATCACCAGCTTCCGCTGTAACGATTGCAGAGGATCATTGGGTCGGTCTAATTTTGAATTTGGCACTAGACATTCCTTATAATCTTCGCAGCCCATCCGTCATCTCAAGGAGTAGGCTTCAAAGCGCCCTTAATAAAATCGATTTTCGCCTTCAGCTCACCAGGGATAGTGGCAGCAGTATAGCCCCTAATTTCCACAACCTTTTTATATTGATTAAAAGCCTCATCTAGATTTTTCGATTTTAAATAGATATCGCCTAACAGTTCACAGTATTCTGAGCGATCTGGTTTGAGCATCAAAGCCAACTTGATTTCTTGCTCAGCAGCCTCAGAGGCAGAATCATCTGAGTTAACATTGTTAGCCAAAAGAATCTGAGCCAGGCGAAAATGCGAATCGGTATCAGCTGGGTCAATCTGAATGGCTTGACGAAAAGCAGCTTCGGCCTCAACCAGTTTTTTCTGCCTCTGCAAAATTATACCGAGATTAAAATGATAGTCAGCTCTCTGTGGTCTGAGCTTAAGAGCAATACGAGCCTCAGCTTCGGCCAGCTGACACTGGTCAAGATCTTTCAAGGCTAGGGCCAGATTATTATGGTAGCCAGCCGCAGACGGATTGATTTGGATAGCACGACGGTAGCAATCGACAGCTTCTTTGAGCTTGCCGCTAGACTGCAAATCTATTCCCTTTGAATTTAGCTCGCGTGCTTGGGATGATGCCTGTGCCCTGACTGGTGGAGCGCTAAAAACTACAAAATGGCCAGCAAAGACCACACAAGACATACAGCGGACGAAGCTCGACCTAGTTATAGCAAGCATAATTGCAGATTTCACTCTCTCAACCAAATGCATATTACTCTGCTAAGCTTCACAGGTAAAGCTCGGTAAGAGATAAATGCGCAATCGCCTTTTAGTTACGGCTCTGATAGTCACGCTCTTGATAGACGTGGCCGGCATAGTCTTCTTCGTATTGTATTTGACTCAGTCAAGTAAGCTCCATAAACTGCAAAAAGAGAAGCAAGCCATGGCTGCCAACCTCGCCGCCCTGCGCAATACCCAAGCCTTCGCTGTCGATAAGCCCCTCGAGCTTCCCGAAAGACATACCTTTATATCTAAACTAGACGGCGCACACGATGTTTATGCCCTTGCGCCACCGATGGTATTCGATGGCAGCAAAGATCTAACCCTTGTAATTTATTTACACGGCATGGGTTCGAATGATCTAGAGCCCTTTGTTTCACCTAAGCAAAACCCCATTGCCCAGAATATCCAAAGCCACTATCCAGCAGCCATTGTCGCTTCCCCCAGCTACCGATCTACCACCTCATGGGCCAATGCTTCTGCAATAGCCGACTTAGACCAAAACATTCATGAATTGATGGAGCGTTATCCTGTAGCCCGCATAGTAATTATGGGCACCTCTATGGGCGGTTGCTCGGCCCTAGCTTATTGCTATCTCGCAGCCGAAGACATCAGGGCCAAGATTGTTGGAGTAGTATCATGTGAGGGCGCTGGTGACTGGCAAGCTCTCTATCGAAAAACTCCTTCACGCCTGGTAAAAACCGGCATGATTATCGGCCTAGGTGGTCCGGCTGAGGCTGTGCCAAATATGTATCAAGAACGCAGTATCGCAAGTAACCTAGAAAAAGTTAGGCAGGGCACAAGATTTGCCTTAATTTCAGCCAGTCAAGACACAGTCATACCGCCATTTTTCCAAAAAGAACTAGAGCAAAAACTAACTGAAGCAAAGCTTCAGACAAAGCTTATATTAATACCAGACAAGCACGGCGTTCCAGCCTCTGAGTTTTACTTAGAGGGCTTGAACTTTGTCTTAGCAAAATAAATTAAGAAGAGACTTTTTTCCAGAGCCCTTGGCTATGAAGTTCCTTCCACTTATCGCCTTCTTTGACAAATACTTTGGTGTCATGTGATTCAAAAACCACAGGATGCTTGCCACCCATTACCTTCCGCAAAACGCAGGTAACCGTAGCAGTATTGCCATGAACTTTGGCATATGGCTGGTAGATTGTGTAAGAAACTGCATGAGTCTCAGAGGCCTGCACCGATTGCTCGTAGCGCTCTTTGATGCGGTCAATTACTTGCTTCTTACCAACGAGCAGTTGCTTGGTAACGTCGTCAAAGGTGGTGACGTTTTCGTCAAAATACTCAGCAAAGTGCTCGAAGTCACCTTTGTTGATAGCTTTGGCCATTTCGTGCAAAGTATCAATTACTCTCTGCGATTCCACACAAGCCGCATGTGGATCAACGCATGTAACATGACACTCGTCTTTCACAGCCTTCCCATCAGCAGCCAAGGCGCTAAGGGAGTTCAGAGGAGAGCAATTAATAAAGCTCAACGCCAGTATAGACATCAACGGAAGATCAAGCTTCTGAGCCATTCTAGACTGATTGTTTAACATCATTATTCTCCTCGGCCCTTGCTCTTCTAAACACTTATTGTGCACGGTTCATAGCAGTTTCTACATCACGCAGCGCCCGATCGTTATCGCGCAAATAGCTATTGACTGTATCAAGCTGAGTTTGCAACGCCGCTATTCTTACGGCTAGACGATTGGCTTCACCCTGCAAGTAATTTCGCTGATCAAGCAGCGCGTCGCGGCTGCGCTGAAGACTGCCGTATACTTGCGAATTGGCAGCCATGGAAGCGACACAGGCAACAACCAGAAACTCAACTGCCATAACCGCAATCACAGTCGATATCTTTAAATTTACGGTTGCAGTCACCGCTTTTTCGAACTTCATTTCAACTCCATAGACCCAGAGCCAGCGAAGTTTATAATATTAACGCACTCTCAACTAGATTTCAAAGGGCAAGCCAAAAGTATATGTCAACCGTAATATCAACGAAAATTACAGCCCAACTGCAAGAAGAGCTTATCGAAAAACTACTTGACCTTGCCTTCTTGGAAGACTTCGGCAGCATAAACGAAGACCCAGAGCAGCCCTTTGACCTCACCACCTCAGCAACGGTAAACCCCGAACTCAAGGCCAGTGCCGAAATACTTTTGAAAGAGCCCGCCGTAGTGGCAGGATTACCATTCTTAGCCCGCGTGATGGAACGACTAAGCCAAGACGTGTCAATTGAACTACTGGTAGCCGACGGTACTTATATGGAAGCAGCAAGCCCGGTGGTTGTCGCCAAATTGAGTGGTCCAGCTCAGGCCATCCTAAAGGGCGAGAGACTGGCGCTCAATATCATGCAAAGGCTTTCGGGTATCGCCACTCAAACTAGACGCTACACCAGCCTCGCTAGCCCCAAAGGCATAGCCATACTCGACACCAGAAAAACCTCCCCCGGTTTGCGCGTGCTGGAGCGCTATGGCGTGAGAGCAGGTGGCGGCACCAACCATCGCTTTGGACTATTTGATGCAATTCTCATTAAAGATAATCATCTAAAAATTGCAGGCGGTGTCAAGCCGGCTCTAGAAGCAGCAGCCCGGTTTCTCAAAGCCCATCCACATTTGCCGATGAGTCAAATATTGTCAGTAGAAGTGAGTAACCTAGACGAGCTGCAAGAGGCCTTAGACCTAGGCGCCAAGCGTGTATTACTTGATAACATGAGCCCAGAACAAGTAAGCCAATGTATCCAAAAGATATCTACCAATAGCAGTATTGGTGCCAGCGAATGTTTTGTCGAAGTCTCCGGTGGTATTACTTTAGAAAATCTCAACGGTTATCTCATAAATGGAGTAAATGCCATCTCAACTGGGGCCCTTACTCATTCTGCCCGCAATGTAGATCTCTCTTTAGAGTTCACAGACTAGCTATTGACTTGTTTCTTGCCTTCAAATAGCTGATTAAGTTTCTTGCATCTTATCCCTTGACAGCTCGCCCAATGCCTGGCCTATTCGGGCTTTTCAAGCAAGAAGGCTAAATACTATCAGGCGATGCCTGACATTCCAAAAAACTAGCTAACGGTATACACTTGCATACATCTTCAGTTTGTCTTTATTTTTCAAAACGAGTTAATGAAGCAGTTGGGCTGGTAGTTCTACAGTCTGATGTTCTATTTTGTTTATGTTGAAGTTGGCTCAAAGATACCCCCACATCACCTCCAAATTCAGGCAACCCGCAGGTCAGGTAAGGAAAGCACTTATGAACCCGCCCACCAAAGTTTTCATCGTCGACAGCGACCGTCTGGCACTGGTCACGCTGAGCCTTTGGCTTGAGCAGCACAAAGACTTCGAAGTGGTCGGCACCGCTCTGCCAACAAGCAAACTAGAGCAAAAAATTCGTGAAAGCCAAGCCGATTTAGTCGTACTGAGCCTGTCTACAGTAGGAATCGAAGCAGTATCAACCCTGCGTCGGGTCAAACACACCTACCACGATCTTCCTGTCATTATTTTGCACCAAGGCGATGCCAAAACCGTCGAAGGACCACTAACGATTGAGTCTGACGCTCAACTTTCTCCTGATGCTAGTTTGAAAGATCTAGTCGAGACTATGAGAAAGCTTGGCCTCCGTCAAAAAGTTGTAACTGGCTCGCTGACAACAAGCATGCTGACTAAGGCTGGCTAACAAATTTAGTGTATTTTGTCGAACTAATTGTCGTTTGCATAACCCTAGTGGTCTTGCGAAGCTTTTTGTCTGGCGAAAATATTAAAGAGGACAGCGGCGCTGGCGAGCATCTTGACTTAGCACCAGTAGAAATTGCCTATCTCTCGCGCAACGGGGACACCACTTTTGCCCTGAGCATTTTAGCATTTGACATGCTGCACAGAGAAGTGAAGAACCGCTTGAATAGCTCAAGCGAACCAATGCTGACCTCCGCTTCGTCTACTTCCTCTTCTTCCTCAAAACTTCCGGCCATCGCGTCGACACCCACAGCCAGACCTGTAGGCGCAACATACTACGAAATCAGACTGCAAGAGATAATTAAGTCGTCACTGAAAAATTGGGGCGAAAAGACACTCGATGCTACTGGACTAAACTACAAAAAAGATCCAATAGGCTTCATTCGCCGCTTGCCCCTACTTTACATATTTCTATCCAAGGCCTTAAAGGGCACGGTGAAAGAAATATTGACTGACCCACGGCAACTGAGCAAATATATTTCTAAAACTGGCCTGATGCGCATCCTGGCCCAAATCGGATCATCGGGACTTCGGCAAGAATTTGAAGTAGGGCTACAAGGCGAGCTACTAGCCAAAGGCTTACTGCTAGAACCTCAGCCAAGGCAAAAACTGGCAACAATTTACTCAATCTGCTTCATTGTTGCCCAGATTGTCTTTGTCTCTTTGCTACTACTGGCAATACCAAACCACTCTCACGCACTGATCATATTTGTCGTGTCTGCCCTCACAGCTTCTACTGTTAAAGCCGCTATCGGTGCCCGTTCGTTCATACCGCTCTACGAAGATCTCTGTGAAGTATTGAATCACGCCACTAGACGCAATTTTCGCATCGCAGCACTGCAGGGTTTTATACACTTAGTCAATGGCATTTTGAACGGCCTGAGCATTTTTGTATTTTTCGTTCTTCTATTAATGGGCTCACTAGTTCTCTACTTGACTCAAACTGTCGATTCTCCCGCTACATACATGATGCTTCTTAGTATGATGCTTGCCCAATATATAGCCGCCGGTTACTTGCTAGAAGCCTACCGTCTCAGCCTTTCAGAATGCAGCTCACCTCTGGCCCAACGGCACTTAAAATTGCTCAAGATGCGCTACCGCAGCTCATCTTCTATAGATGCTCTGAAATCGGTCCTACTCAGCACTGAATACGACTCAGAGTTGTCCTACTTGCTTTCGATTTATGGTATTGAAACTCTCTTCTTTATATAGAACAAATAGAAATGTCAAAAAAAATAGAACAAAATACTAGAGTGATAATCACTGGCGCCTCAACAGGTATTGGTCGGGGCTTGGCACTGCTACTAGCAGAGAAATACAAAGCCCAGCTGGTCTTGACCGCCCGCAGCGAAGGTGACCTGAGCAGCGCAGCCGAGCAAGTTGCCGCCCTTGGTGGCAAAGCTGAAATTGTGGCTGGTGACATAGCAGCAGAGGGTATGGTTGATAGACTAGTAGAAAAGTGTGTCAGCGCATATGGTGGCATCGATATTATCGTCAACAATGCCGGAATGGCCATACCGGGTAAATTCGAAAATCTTTCAATGACTGACTGGCGGCGCCTCTTTGAAGTCAATTTCTTCACGCCACTGGCTCTAACTTATGCGGCCTTGCCCCATTTGCACAAGTCAAAAGCTGGCAAGATCGTCAACGTGGCGTCAGTAGCAGGTAAGATTTCTTTCCCTGGCAGTGTCAGTTATTGTTCAAGCAAATTCGCCTTGACTGGGCTGTCAGAGGGCTTAGCTGCCGAGCTTGGCAATCTCATTGACGTCATCACCGTTTGCCCAGGTTGGGTTAGAACTGAATTTTTTGAAAAGAATGCTGTAGCGGGTCAGAAGAACCCAACCATTATTGCTGAGCGTCATGATCTCAGCGGCGTACTGATGAAACATGTGCTTAGTATCAGCACCAAGCAGTGTGCCAGCGACATAGAAAGAGCCTTAGCCAGGGGCGGATCTCACGAGCTAATACTAACTCTCCCTGGTCAGTTTGCTGAACGCCTTCACGGCATGGCCCCAGGTCTGATGCGCTTTATTGCCAGGGGTATACCGGCTGAGTTTCCGCAGAAGAAAATGAGCTAGCGAAGTTATATTTCTACCTTCAATCTTAGCCCAGCTCCTGTAACCTGTTCATCATGAGGGGCAGTGGTATGGCTGTTTCATCTTTAGAGAGAGGAAACTTTTCTAAGCCAGGATAGACGACAAAGCGTTCTGTCGCTTTTATATCTTCACAACCAAGATAAAAGCCTTTAGTAAGCTTCGGTGCAAGAGACCGTTTGATTTCAATTGCGATTCGTCTCTTTCCCGTTTCAATTACCAAATCTATTTCGGCACCAGCAGCTGTGCGATAGAACCATGGCGAAGCGTCGTCTGGCAGAATATTCAACAAGTTTTCGAGTACGAAACCTTCCCAACTTGTGCCATAAGCAGCATGACCAAGCAGGTCATCCATAGAAGCTAGCCCCAGTAGAGTATGCATCAGTCCGCTGTCACGGATATAAACTTTCGGCGCTTTTACTAGGCGTTTGCCAATGTTGGAGAACCAAGGTCTAAGTGTGCGCACGAGTAGCAAGTCTTCTAACAGCTCAATATAGCGCCTGGTTGAACGCGGTGAGAGGTCAAGGCTACTTGCCAGCTGAACAACATTGAGCTGACCGCCCTGCTGGTGTGCAAGCATTGTCCATAGGCGACGCAAAGTTGCGGCTGGTATGCGTGGACCAATTTGTGGTATTTCACGCTCAAGGTAAGTGCGAACAAAAGATTTGCGCCATTTAAAACTATCGGCGTCAGATTTTGCCAACAGACTATTTGGGAATCCACCTCGCATCCACAATTTGTCTATGCCGATTGACTGCGATAATTTCTTGCTATGTTCGATTTCACTAGCACTAATCCCGCCTAGTTCCTGATAGGCGAGACGACCAGCCAGTGATTCAGATGATTGCTTTAGTAAGTCCAGAGATGCTGAACCCAAAATCAAGAATTGTCCAGAACTTTCCCCCGCACGTCGGCGGCGATCAATGACACCACGCAACACCGCGAAGATTTCAGGCATCCTCTGAATCTCGTCAAGAACTATCAGGCAACCCTCATGAGTTTTGAAGTAGTAAATGGGATCGTTTAGCTTGACCCGATCTTCTTCATCTTCGAGGTCTAAATATATTGATTTCTGCTGTTTTTGAAAACTTTCAGAGATTTGGTGCGCCAGTGTAGTCTTTCCGATTTGCCGCGGCCCAAGAATGCAAACTGCCGGAAATATATCAAGCAAGTCAATGATTTTGTTGTATGCAGAGCGTTGAATCATCCTTGTAATATAGGCACAATTTGCCGAAATTACAAGGATAATTGCAAAATAAGCTATTCCATATATTTCGAACGAATCAGCTGCACCCGCCTATCAAGTGTCACTGCTTCAGTCGAGCGGTTAGTCTTGCGCAAAAGCTCAGCATAATTCTCCAAGCAGGCTGCTACATAGGCATGGTCAGGTCCTAGGGCGTGTTCCCAAATTTCAATAGCGCGCCGATAAAGGCTCTCGGCCCGAGCATGATTGCCGTGTTGATGGTAAAGCCAACCCAAATTATTGAGGCTCTCAGCCACTTTCGGATGATCTGGACTAAGCACCCGCTCTCTAATTGCCAGAGCCCGTCTATGCATTGGTTCAGCTTGGTCAAACTGCTCTTTGGCCAAGAACAAAGAGGCCAGATTATTTAAAGCATTGGCGACACTAGGATGATCGGTCCCGTGCACCCGCTCTTCGATTTTCAGAACTCGCCTAAATAATGGCTCAGCATCAGCCCTGCGGCCTTGTTCAGCATAAATATTGGCTAGCGAGTTAAGAATTTCAATTAAACTGCCATCTTCTAGGCCCAAATAGCGCTCTCTAATCTTCAAACCGCGTCTCAAGACTTCCTCAGCTTCATTAAAGCGGCTAAGAGTCATATAAAGATCACCAAGATTACTCAAAGCCGAAGCAATATTGAGGTGTTCAGGGCCCAGTACTTTTTCTTGCAAGCTCAAAGCCCGCTTAAATAGTGGCTCAGCGTCAGCATATTTGCCTTCTGCCAAAAAAACCAGGCCCAGGTGGTTAAGAGCTGCAGCAACATCAGGATGATCAACGGCCAAAAGGCGCTCGCGCATGGCCAGAGCCTTGACGAACAACTCTTCAGCCTCTTCAAAGCGGCTGTCATGATAGAGCAAAAGTCCAAGCGAAATGTAGTAATCGGCCAAATCAGGGTGATCTGGGCCGAGGGATTGCTCCATATCTGGTAGAAGCCGCAAAAGGGCGTCTACATTCTCGTCGATGGACATAACTATCGTGGGTCCGCGGTTGCTTTCCTCTACCTTCATTTATTTTCTACCAGTGCAAGGGGATCTTTTAAACCTATCTAAACCTGTGCATTCATATATGACTGCACCCTTGGGTTTTGCCCAAGTAATTTTCGAAATATCCCTATGCAACAAGCATTTATAGACTTGATCTACTTATCGCGTTCGCCAGACACCAATGTCGCCTGGGCCGCTGCCAAACGCGCCACTGGCACCCGGAAAGGCGAGCAACTAACGTAAGAGAGGCCCAATTTATGGGCGAAAGCAATTGATTGAGGTTCGCCGCCATGCTCTCCACAAATGCCAAGCTTCAAGTCAGGCTTAGTTTTACGACCCAAATCTACGGCTATTTGCATTAGTTTGCCAACCCCATCAAAGTCTAAAACTTCAAAGGGGTTGTTACTGAGCACTCTTTGTTTAGAGCCGAGACAATCAACGCCATCGAGGTAGCGCTGCAAGAATTTGCCTTCAGCATCATCGCGAGAGTAGCCAAAAGTCATTTGGGTAAGATCGTTGGTGCCAAAGCTAAAGAACTCGGCATACTCTGCAATTTCATCAGCGGTGACACAAGCACGAGGAATCTCGATCATGGTGCCGAACTTATAGACTATTTCGCAGCCTTCTCTCTCCATAACTTCTTTGGCAACTGCTTCTAGCTGCAGTCTGGCAAACTTCAGTTCGTTAACGTGGCCAACAAGTGGAATCATGATCTCCGGCAAGACTTCTAGGCCTTGCTTCTTCACGGCAATGGCTGCTTCAAAGATAGCCTGTACCTGCATCTTATTGATACCTGGATAAAGCAAACCTAAACGGCAACCTCTCAGCCCCATCATCGGATTTGCCTCTTTCAGCTCACCGACTTTTTTCAACAGCACTTCTTTTTCACGCAGCTGAGCACCGGTTACACCTTTGGCGCGCATGGTGGCAACCTCTTCAATTAAGTGTTCTTCTCTAGGTAAGAACTCATGAAGAGGTGGATCAAGTAGACGAATGGTGACAGGCAGGCCGGCCATGGCCTGGAAGATACCAGTAAAGTCTTGACGCTGCATGGGAAGAAGCTTAGCCAAAGCCGCCTCACGCTCTAAATCGGTATTGGACAAAATCATTTGCTGCATAACTGGCAGACGGTCTTGAGCCATAAACATGTGCTCGGTACGGCACAAGCCAATACCTTGCGCACCAAATTCACGAGCCAGTTTGGCATCTTCGGGTGTATCAGCATTGGTGCGAATCAAAAGCGTTCTCACTTGATCGGCCCAATCAAGCAAAGTCTTAAAATCTTGGGAGAAATCAGGATCGTGGGTGATGATTTGACCTTCGAAAATTTCACCGGTAGATCCGTCAATTGAAATTAAATCACCTTTCTTAAAGAGCTTGGTGCCAACATACATTTCTTCGCGCTCCAGGTCAATTTTGAGAGCCTCACAACCAGCTACGCAGGGTTTACCCATGCCACGTGCGACAACAGCAGCATGGCTGGTCATGCCACCGCGACTGGTGATAACGCCTTGAGATGGAACGATGCCATGAATATCATCTGGACAGGTTTCAATTCGGATAAGAATTACTTTGAGACCTTGACTTGCCATTTTTTCAGCTTCGTCAGGATTGAAAATAATCTTGCCAATAGCCGCACCTGGAGAGGCATTAAGACCAGTAGCAATCAAGCGATTTTCGCTTTTGGCTTTAGCTTTGTCGTCGGCAATAAACGAAGGCAGAAGCAGCTGATTGAGCTGCATTGGTTCCACTCTATTGAGAGCTTCTTCACGGGTGAGAATGCCTTCAGTCACCATATCGACAGCAACTTTAACGGCAGCTGCAGCGGTGCGCTTACCGCTTCGGGTCTGCAACAAGTAGAGTTTGCCTTGTTCAATCGTAAACTCAATGTCTTGCATGTCGCGGTAGTACTGCTCTAGGCGACCAACATTGGCTAAAAGCTCTTCGTAAACTTTGGGCATACCTTTTGCCATATCAGCGATTTTCAGTGGGGTACGTGTACCGGCCACCACATCTTCACCTTGAGCATTGACTAAATACTCGCCGTACAAGAGCTTTTCGCCAGTACTAGGGTTGCGAGTGAAACAGACTCCGGTAGCCGATGTATCATCAAAATTTCCAAACACCATTGACTGCACATTTACAGCAGTGCCCAAATTATGGTCAATTTTATTGAGATTGCGGTAATAAATTGCCCGACTGTTATTCCATGACCTAAATACCGCTTCTACAGCACCTTTTAACTGTTCTTTTGTATCTTGAGGGAAAGGCTTACCTGAGCGCGTTTGCACAAGTGCTTTGAACTGCTCTGCCAATTTCTTCAAATCTTCGACAGTGAATTCAGCGTCACTTTCAATTTTGAGTTCGTCTTTCAAGTCTTCTAGCAGATCTTCAAAACTGTCTTTACTAATCTCTAGAACAACACTGCCATACATGGCAATAAAGCGGCGGTAGCTATCCCAGGCAAAGCGAGCATTGCTCGTCAAAGCCGTGATTGATTCTACAGTCTGGTCATTGAGACCAAGGTTCAAAATCGTATCCATCATTCCAGGCATAGAGAACTTAGCGCCCGAGCGCACAGAAAGAAGCAATGGATTTTTCAAATCGCCCAGGTTACGACCGACTTTCTTTTCGATATGGGCCAACTCAACCATTACTTCATCAAACAAACCAGCAGGCATTGTTTGACCGTTTTCAGTATATTGGCGACAACAAGAGGTGAGGATAGTCAAGCCAGGCGGAACATTCACACCTGAATGAGTCATCTCGGCTAAACCAGCCCCCTTCCCACCAAGTAAGTCTTTCATCGCATCACGATTGCCGGCAAAAGCATCATAGCCTTCTTCAAAAAGATAAACGCGCTTAGCCAATTTCAGCTGAGCATATTTATCCTTTATTTGAGCTTGACTGCTTTCTGTCATACTCACCATGATTTCTCTCTCCATTGATGTATGTGGGGCTTCGGGACTCAGTAAGTTTTGGAAGTAAGGTAAGACTATTCGCGGATGTTCATGTAAATCTCTGAAGATGTTTCTTCGATGGCTTTAGCTGAAACGTCTAAAATATGGCATTTTAGCTCCCTAAAAATTTTCTTGGCATAGCGACTTTCTTGCATGATGCGATCAGGATCGGCGTAATCACTGGTGCCAGGCATACCAAGAACAGCGGCTCGGGTACTTCTAATTTCTTGCAATTGATAAGGGTCAATTTTCAACCCAAAAATGCGCTTAGCCGGTACTTGAAATAATGCCAGAGGTGGTTCAACGCCATAAACTATTGGAACATTGGCAGCCTTGAGACCATAGTGATGTGCCAAATACATGCAGTTAGGCGTTTTGCTTGTGCGTGATACTCCCACTAGAACAACATCGGCTTGCAAAATACCATCAGGATTTTTGCCATCATCAAAGCGTATGGCAAAATCAACAGCCTCGATGCGCTTGAAATAGGTTTCATCGAGCAGGTGCAAACGACCAGGCTGAGAAAGCGGTTGAGCGCCAGTCAAATTACCAATACGAGCCATCAAGCCACCAATCAAGTCTATGCTCGGTACTTTGTATTTATTGGCTTCGGCCTCAAGGGTCTCTCTGTATTCTGGCAAAACCAAGGTATAAGCAATAATTGAGCGGCCCTGCGAGATTTCTTTGACCATGCCCGGAATTTGCTGCGAGCTACGCACCTGGGGCATTCTATAAATAGAAGCGTGACCTGGCGGAAACTGCACTAGGGCCGCGCGAGCAACAGACTCAGCTGTCTCGCCGCTTGAATCAGACATGGTGTAGATAATCAGCTCGCTAGAATTAGACGGCAGCTTAAGCTCGTTGGCCAGAGTCTTACTTGAGTCATGGTGTGCGTCTTTCACTTCTCACTCACGGCAGTGCTGACGATAAATAAGTAGCACATTTTGCCTCAAAAATGGCCATACAATATATATGTTTTATAGTTGCCTCAAGCTCAAGCCCAAAACAATACGAGGAAACGCTAGAATAAAGCTTGAGCATTAGAATAAAGCACCGGCAGCAACTATCTGAAGCAACCACTGAAGCTAATAATTGAAGTAGACAATTGGATCCCCAAGAATTTACTGTTAAACAAGCAACAGCTGCCGACCTTATCGGCACAAGAGTTGGTCACGCCTATGTCATCACGGGGGTGCTTGGCGTCGGTGGCATGGGCAATGTCTTCAGGGCCAGCCAAGAAACCATTGGCCGTGACGTTGCCATTAAATTCCTACCAGTCGAAATTGCCACTGACGCCACTGCCGTGCAAAGGCTTGGCCGAGAAGCCAAGGCCTTAGGTCTATTGAACCACCCGGGCATAGTGACAACGTTTGACTTTGGCTTTACCGAAAAGCGCGAGCCCTATCTAGTTTTAGAACTAGTAGAAGGCAAATCTCTCCAAACAATTTTAGACCAAGACAAGCGGCTAGAAATGACTCGTGCGCTGCAAATTTTCGTACAAATCTGCGAAGCGATGAGTTACGCGCACAGCCAAGGAATTATCCACCGCGACCTCAAGCCTCTCAATATAATGATCGGTATAAGAGAACAGTTCGAGTTCGCCAAGATACTTGATTTCGGCATTGTCAAACTAACATCAGAAGTACAGCAATTAACTAAATCCGGAGAGATTTGGGGCTCGCCTTTTTATATGAGCCCAGAGCAGTGCACAGGTGGAACGGTTGACAACCGTTCTGATATTTACAGCCTTGGAGTGGTGATGTTTCGCTGCCTTACTGGCGAAGTGCCTCATCGTGGGGCCAGTTTTCCTGAGACCATAGCGCGTAAATTATCAGAATATCCACCCTCCTTTGAGAGCATTGCCCCGGGGCTAAATTTGCCAGATAAACTTGAAGCGCTTGTTTTGAAGTGTTTACAGAAACAACCAGACGAACGCTTCTCCTCGATGCAAGAATTGAGAACTGAACTTCTCAAAAACTATCCCAACCGCCTAGAATCAGAAGCAACTCTCACCTATGAAAAAGTAGATGCCGTTGGCTCTATAAATAAGTCTGAAATTAGTAAATCGGAAACCACTGAGGCCCAAAGAAAGTCAGTGTCGCCAAGCCCTACTATTGGGTCTGCCATGGGGTCAACCATCACACCTAAACGAAGCGAAAAAATACTAAGCCCAGAGCATTCTGGAATAAAGCAACTGCTATTGGTAGGTCTTTCTCTGCTTATCTTATTAGGCGCTCTAACAGCAGTGTTATTTTACTTTTTCCAGAATCAGAAGAATACAATGCAGAGCACTGAAGTTAAGTCCAATATAAATTCTGGAGCAAATTCTAGTTCTAGTTCCAATACTAATACTAATACGAATTCTAATACTACAGGTGGTGAGTCGTCGGCCAGCCCTAAAACCACTGCTAACCCTGTTGCTGAGCCAACGACAAATGCATCTGCTCAAGTGCCAACAAAATACAGCAGTAAACCAACTAAGTCAGTAAAGAAAGCAGTGAAGAAACCAACAAAACAGGTAAAGAAGAAAGCTACTTCAACAACACAGGTCGCTGTGCCAACAAGAAGCCGCACCTTGCGCGACATCCTTCGCCACACGGGGCGAGAGGTTATTCAAGAAATTAAACCTCTGAGACGGTTAAGACATAACGACCCCAATAGTTTTTATCGCGAGTTTGGTGGTCGTTAGCTTACTTATTCTATTTAACAGCTAAATTCAAAGACTTAAGAATAAGCAGGAGATCAACCCCTTCAGATATCACCTTGATCAAATTGCCCTGATTGACTCGGGGCACAGAGATAGACGGGCTGAACTTAAGGCAGCCTAAATATGGAGCCTTGGTACGCGAAGCAAGCAGCAATGCCACTTCAGTCCGAGTCAACTTGCTCTCTAGCACCTTTCCTTCGTTAGCCTGTGTCTCTACCGTTACCAGGCCAGTGATTGACAGCTCTTGCATATAGCTATATGCCAAAACAAGCTTTTCTATTGCTTCCTGGTTATGGTGCGCCACAATTATGCAAGGATAGCCAAGCTCGCGAGCAAAATCTCTAGTATCTTTCCATGAATGGGCCAAGGTACCAACATTACTCTGCTCAAAACTCATTGGCGAAGCGCAACCACCAGGTGTCTCAACAAAGCTAAAGTGGGAGGCGTCATGACCAACCGAGAGAGACTGCTCCCATTGTGCCTCAGATAGATTCTTAGCCGATGAAATGATAGAGGCTGGATAGTTGCGCGGAGTACCGCTGATGGAGCAAATAAATGAGATCTCAGACTCTGCTCGCTCTGTGGTAGCAAGAACTATCGGTTTAACTGCCCTCACATCAACGCCCTGTTGACGCAACAGCGCAGACAAGCCCGTCATAAAGACAGTTTTACCGCAACCGGCCTCAGTACCAATTATAGTGAGACCTTTTTGAGCAAGCGTTCCGGTTGGCATTGATCAACCCATCTTGTGGAACCACAAGAATATCAAGTTGACAGCAATAGTTCACCGAGTACGAGAAGGAAAATTCAATTTATTATCTTACATGTGCAGCCAAATGATCTGCATCTTGGATACGCTTATGTACAGCTTCTAGCGCAGCCTTTAGCTGTACATCTTTTCCATCTTCTGGGGCCCGATGAACACCGGCTGTTGGTTTTTCTAGCCACCAAGGACCTTTTTTATCCTTCAAGTCTTGCTCCGAAAGTTCAATGGCAAGATCCGGTGATATTCCTTTCTTATGAATATCAGTGTCGCTTGGTGTGAGATATTTAGCGATGGTGACATTGACACCACTACCATCTTCAAGGCGGTTAATACCTTGTACAAGACCCTTGCCGAAGGTTCTCTGACCCACAAGAATGGCACGATTATTGTCATGCAAGGCCCCAGATGTTATCTCAGAAGCTGAAGCACTGCCTTTATTGATCAGTAGCGCCAAGGGTTTCATGCAAATAGGGTGGCCATCGGACTGGGCTGGTGTTTTATAACCATCGCGATCGACGGTCGACAAAATGTTTCCAGAATCAAGGAACATATTCGAAATATCAATAGCATTGGTCAAAAGGCCACCAGGATTGTCACGCAAGTCAAGCACAATGCCTTTGGCACCAGAGAGCTTAGCAATAGCCTCTTTCATTTCACGATTGGCCTGCTGCGAGATAAAGCTAGAAAGCCGAATGTAGCCCACTTCGGAGTCAAGCATTTTAGCTGTGGGGATAGCTTTTATAGCAATTTCAGCACGCACCACCTTAACTTTAACCCGCTTGCCACTGCGGGTTAACACCAGATTGACAGGCGTATTGATTTGTCCACGAATATGCTTAGCAGCATCCTCAACGTTGAAGCCTTTAGTGCTTTTGCCGTCAATCTCAGTAATTTCGTCGGAAGAAAGAATACCTGCTCGGTAAGCAGGCGTATCTTCAATTGGCGTAATGACAATTACTTTGTGACTGTCTGGATCAAGACCAATCTGTACGCCAATACCAAAAAGCTTGGCATCAATTTGCGACTTTTCATCGTCAAAAGCATCTCTATCTAAGAAACGAGTATAGCGATCGCCCAAACTGGCCAACATTGTCTCGATGGCTTTGTGTGCATCTTCAAGGGTTTTCAACTTGCCATCATAGCGATGTTCCCAGCGGTCCCATGACTGACCAGTAAAACTAGGTTCATAATAATCTTCTTTGATCAGCCGCCAAACCCTATGGTAGAGACCGTCGGGACGTATTGTCGGAACTAGAGAGATGTTATGAGCCAAGCGCTCTTTGTCAGGCAGAGAAGCAAGGTAAGTATTTTGAGTTTGACCACCTAGTAGACCCGAGCCGCCTAAAGCCAGTGATAGAGCAACTGGGAGTGCTAGAAGGTGTTTCCATAACATATAAAACAAGACCCCGACTTACTTTCGAAACGAAATCACTACCTTGACAAGCCCTTTATACCCAGTCACGCCAGGTTTCAGACGGTTTTTGAAAATTTTTTCTGGTACACCTACTGGCTTCGAATGCCAATCCAGAAAAAACTGTAGTTGCGAAATGCTAATTGGGCATTGGACAGGTTAGTGCTACGATCAACGCCATATTTATGGCACTTCCCAAACACTGACCTAGCAAATAATTTGTAAACACACACACGAGAGTCTAATGGCAACAAAATCACCATCCAGCACAACCGATTTAGCAGATGCTTCTGTAGCAGACATAGGTATATTTGGCGGCTCCGGCTTCTATAAACTCTTTGACAAATACGAAGAGAAATTGATAGAGACACCTTATGGCCCCCCTTCTGCAGCTGTTGCCATTGGCACCATGGGCGGGAAACGTGTTGCTTTCATGCCGCGCCACGGTGAGAAGCACACCATTCCACCACACAAAGTGCCATTTAGAGCCAATCTATGGGCAATGAAATCGCTGGGCGTGACCAGATTGGTCTCCCCTTGTGCCGCAGGCTCGCTGCAAGCCCATGTCAAACCAGGCGAATTTGTAGTTTGTGACCAGTTCATAGACCGCACCTCCGGTCGGGCCGACACCTTCTATGACGGACCAATCACCACCCACGTATCGCCAGCCGAGTGTTATTGCCCACAACTGCGCGAGCTAGCGGTCAAGGCAGGAGAGAAAGCCGGCATCACCATGCACCCAAGCGGCACAGTGGTGGTAATTCAAGGTCCACGTTTCTCAACCAAAGCCGAGTCAGCTTGGTTTAACAAAATGGGTTGGGAAGTTATCAATATGACCCAGTATCCAGAAGCATACTTAGCAAAAGAACTTTCAATGTGTGTTGTCAACGTTTCGTTGATTACCGACTATGATAGTGGAGTAACTGCAAACGTTGAGCCAGTTTCACACGCAGAAGTGATGAAAGTCTTTGCCGCCAACATCACCAAACTGCAATCTCTATTAGTCAACTTAATTGAAACCATTCCTAATGACAGAGCAAAATGCACCTGTGCCGACACCCTCAAATCAGCCCGCGGTTAAAGAAGGGAAAGCACAGGCAGAGGAAGAGTAAGTAAAATGCTACGCAGCTTCTCGCTTAATCATGTAGTGGCACTGTTGGGTCTAGTTCTAGGCCTTTCATCCTATCTGATGCTACACCGGTATGGTGCACCAGAGAAAGTCTGCGTTGGCGCTGGAATTTTGGCACTCTTGGTAGTTTCAATATTCTGGTCAAGCGTTTTGCTCGGCACTGACGACGACGAAGATGATTGACTAAGAATGCTGACCGAGAATACCGACCAAGGTTATTGACGAAAGTGATTGACGAAAAGCAAAATTAATAAAGATAAGGATCAAGTCTGCGAATGAACTTTCAAAAAAATTGGCCATTAGGTAAAGCGGCCAATAAAAACACTTTTTGCTCGACTCACTGGCGAAGAGACAATATAAAGATAGGTCTGCTCCTGAGCCTAGTAATAAATTTGTCACTGACTGCAAGTAGCATAGCCTTTGCCGCAGACCCAGCGGAAAGCGCCGAACCTGATATCAAAATCAAGAGCCCACTAATACCAGTAAACAAAGACTTTAAATTGGCCAATGGTTTAAGAGTAGTGCTCTCTGAAGATCATTCGGTGCCAGTGGTTTCAGTGGCAATTGTCTATGATGTAGGCGCCCGGGATGAGGTGAAAAAGCGCTCTGGCTTTGCTCACTTGTTTGAGCACATGATGTTTCAGGGCTCTGAAAACGTCGGCAAGATGGACCATTTTAAATATATAGAAAGTGCTGGCGGAAGTCTCAATGCCTCTACTCATGCTGATTTCACAAACTATTTTGAAAAACTTCCTAGCAATCAATTAGAGCTTGCCCTCTGGCTTGAGTCAGACCGCATGCGCTCGCTTAAGGTCACCCCCGAAAAATTTGCCAACCAGCTTGAGACAGTAAAGGAAGAAAAGCGCTTAAGAGTAGATAACCAGCCTTATGTCCCAGCTTCAATCAAGCTTGAAGAAATGGCTTTTGACAATTGGAGCAACGGCCACCCACCAATTGGTTACTTCGAAGACCTAGAAGCATCGTCAGTGGAGGATGTACGTAAATTCTTCGATACTTATTACGCACCAAACAACGCCACAATGGCGATTGTGGGCGACTTCAACAGCGATGAGGCTGCTCGTTTGGTAGAAAAATACTTTGCCACCATTCCTAGTGTGCAATTGCCCAAGCGCCCAGACCTCAGCGAACCGGCACAGACCAAAGCCAAATATCTAAAAGTTGATGATCCGCAAGCTCAGGCACCAGCTTTCTGGATTGCCTGGAAAGCACCAGCTAGACGAGAAAAAGATTTCTACGCTCTTAACTTATTGCAGACTATTCTATCTACCGGTGAATCTTCCAGGCTATACCAACGTCTAGTGAAAGAAGATCAAGTGGCCTTGCAAGTTAACTGCTCATACGATGAGCGCCGAGGCCCTTCTCTGTTTGAAACTTTTGTGGTCTACAAACCAGGGTCTACTCCTGAAAAAGTTAGAGAAGTCGTCTATGAAGAATTAGACAAAATCAAAACGGCAAAAGTGACCGATGTTGAATTGCAAAAAGCAAAGAACCAAGTACTGCGTCAGCTCTTCTCGTCTAATAGCCATTCTTCACTGCAACGGTCTTTAGGCCGAGCTGAACTTTTGGCAGAATATACAGCCTTCTTTGGCGACCCCGGCTTAATCGACAAAGACGTCGAGGCCTACCTCAATGTCACCACCGATGATATTCAGCGGGTAGCTAGCAAAATGTTTTCAAAAGAAGGTTCCACTACTGTAGATGTCGTTCCGGCAAAGAAAAAGGAAAGTTAGAGTTTAGAAATGGATAATAGAACAATAACAAAGCGACTCTTCAGCCTCACTGCCATAGCACTAATAATTAACGGGGCCATAAGCCCTGCCTTCGCCAAAGTAGCCCCATCAGCTCGCTCTAGTCAGCGAACTAAAAACATTCCGGTCCAACCAATTATCCCTAAGGCCGAAAGCATTTCGCGGGCGCAAGTAACCAACACAGCAGTTGAAGCCTGGCGCAAAGATGCACCTAAAATGTCAGCGCCACGGCCTTTCAACCTACCAGAGATAACTAGCTACAAGCTTGAAAATGGTCTAGAAGTGCAACTGGTAGAAGACCACCGCTACCCATTCATCTCAGCCACAATTGGTTTTCGTGACGGCACTAGCAATGAGCCAAAAGACATGCTCGGCCTGGCTGACATGACAGCAGACCTTCTAACAGAAGGCACCACCACAAGAAAGAGCAAAGAAATCGCCGCCGAAATAGACTTCATCGGTGGTGGCTTAGCTGCAAGTACGGACTACGATTACACCATATTAAGTGGTTCAGCCCTGGCGCCCTACACGGGCCGCCTCTTTAACGTGCTAACTGATGTGCTGCTCCACCCAAGTTTTCCTGAAAACGAATTAGCCCTTAAAAAAACTAACCAGATTCAGGCACTGACCATAAAAAGAGGCAACCCCGAGTTTCTCGTGGAAGAAAGATTCAACAAGGTTCTCTTTGGTGAACACCCCTATTCAGTCATCGCCCCCACAGAAGAGTCGCTCAACAAGATCACGAGGAAAGACATCGAGGCTTATCACAAGGCTCACTATCAACCCAATCACTCAGTCATGGTTGTGGTTGGTGACTTTGATAAAAGCAAAATGCGCGAGCTAATCGCTAGCAAATTTGGTGACCAGTGGAAAGCCGCTGATGTGCCCCTAGCGGCACAACCAGAAATGCCAAAGCAAACTGGTCGACGCATTTATCTAGTCGATCGCCCAGGCTCAGTACAGACCTCTATAAAGGTTGGTAATGTCGGCGTCAAAAGAAGCGATCCTGATTATTTCGCCATGGTGGTCATGAACCAAATTTTGGGCGGAGCGGCCCATGCCAGGCTCTTCCTCAATATTCGCGAAGCCAAAGGCTACACCTATGGTGCCTATAGCCGCATGGCCGCGCGCAAACAACCAGGCACTTTCTTTGCCGGCGCCAATGTGCGCACTGAAGTGACAAATCCATCTTTGCAAGAATTTCTCTACGAACTAGATCGCATGCGCACCACAAAAGTTACCGACGCCGAACTAAAAAGTGCTCAGAATTATCTGGCTGGTTCCTTCCAATTGGGTCTAGAGACCCAAAGCGGATTGGCTCAAAGACTGTTGGAAGCTAAACTCTATGATCTGCCAGATGATTTCCTCAAGACTTATGCAGACAAAGTGACTGCAGTGAAAGTCGACGATGTTAGAGCGGCAGCTCGTAAGCTAATCGACTCTAACAACCTTGTGGTGGCAGCAGTCGGTGATGCTAAAAAAATTAGAAGCGACCTTGAATTGTTCGGGCCAGTGACTGTATACGACGCCCAAGGCAAACTAAGCTCAATATCGGATGAGAAGAAGAGTCAGTAATCAGAAGTCAGTCAATAAAAGTAAGCAAGTAAGTAAATAGGAGCAAGCAATGGCGAAGAGAGCTCTCATAGTTGTAGACATTCAGAATGATTATTTTCCTGGTGGCAAGTGGACACTAAGCGGTATGGATGTCGCAGCAGACAAGGCCGCTATACTTATCGACAGCGCTCGCAAGAGTGGCGACCTAGTAATTCACGTGCGGCATGAATTTCCCACAGATGATGCCCCATTTTTCGGCCCTGGCACTGAAGGAGCTCAGATACACAAAAAAGTGCAAAACATTGCTGGTGAGCATGTGATAGTGAAAAATCACATAAACTCTTTTAGAAACACTGACCTAGGCGAAGTACTAGATAACAATGGCATAGATGAAGTGGTGATTTGTGGTGCCATGAGCCATATGTGTATTGACGCCGTCAGCAGGGCCGCCAACGATTTTGGCTATAACGTAATAGTTGTGCACGACGCCTGCGCTACTCGTGACCTAGAATTCAATGGCAAAACTATTGCGGCGGCAGACGTACACAGCGCCTATATGTCAGCCTTGCAATTCGGCTATGCCACTGTGGTTACAACCACCGAGCATACAGCAGCACTTCAGTTAACTACGCAACAGTAGATCGCTTTGATCTAAATTAGTGCGTTTGATTGATAATGACTATCGTGAAGGGTGCATACAGCTTGAGCTTCGCAGAGTCCCTTGGCAGACGATATTAAAGCGTACTTTCCTTGTCAGCCAGCCTGGCATGCGATGGGCAGATTGCGCAAGTTCTCGGATACCATCATTGCTGAGAGTACTCAAGGCTTTGGCCACTGCTGAGTTATCACAATTCGTCTCACCGAGAAACCAGAGTGCACTTATGATTTCACCTATTGGTGAATCTCCGAGCGCTATTTTTCTAGGAGAGTAGCTCTTTAGTGAGATTTCTCGCTTCATTGATTGGAAAGTGCTACTGACACCATGCACACTGTAGAGCTGTTGGTCAGTAGAGCGAGCAACCAAGCCGAGTCGCTTTGCTATGTCGAGTCCGTGAATAGTTACTTTCTTTTTGAAGATTTGCGCTTTGAATATCGCCACCGCCAGTGGTTCAAAGTTTTGCTCGCTTGTTCTCAGCGTGAAAAGCCCCCAAGCAATGCGCGTGAGATAACCACATTTGACCAATCGGTATAGACACTGATCTATAGCCTCTCTCGTGCCAAGATTTAGCACTTGTTGAGTGGCAAACCATGCACCCGAAGGTAGGGCGGAGATGAAGTTTAGAATTTCGCCGTGACAGCTCATGATGGCACCTCATAAACAGCGTGTATTCTTAATAACGCTGTGACAAGGTGAAAGGTTCAATTGTTTGTGGTTAGATTTTCGGATTAATATTCTAGCGTCGTGGCCGCTGTTAGATTTTCGGATTAATATTCCAACGCAAGTCCGCTGTTAGATTTTCGGATTGAAATTCTAACGCTACTCCGCTGTTAGATTTTTGGATTGAAATTCTAACGCTACTCCGCTGTTAGATTTTAAGAATGAAATTCTAACGCTAGTCCACTGTTAGATTTTAAGAATGAAATTCTAACGCTAGTCCACTGTTAGATTTTAAGAATGAAATTCTAACGCTAGTCCACTGTTAGATTTTAAGAATGAAATTCTAACGCTAGTCAACTGTTAGATTTTAAGAATGAAATTCTAACGTGTATCCAGAACGCAGAATTCAAATCAGATTATGGACTGACGTTGAAAGCAGAAAGGCACTCAGTCAAGTGAGTGCCTTTCTAACGCTTTCGGTCTGTTTAAATCTAAACTGCTTTTACAGCTTGATTGTCTACGCGTTTCACGTCAGTTGCGCCGTGGGTTTTAAATATATCTTCAGCGCGCTTGAGATCATCATTGATCTCAAGCGCGCTGCGATAAGTACGTTTCCTTCCATCAGTTTGCCTTCGAACATTTTTGCTTCATATTCTGGAATTCCCATACCGATAAGAGCACCATTTACGCCACCAAGGGTTGCACCGACGCCTACACCACTAAGAGTTGCCATAATCGGACCAGCAGCAATAAATGGTCCTATACCTTTGACGCCAGTGCAGGTTTTGACCAACTCCTCAAGACGTTCCTTTTCTGCATCGCTATCGACAGGCCCGCGAAGAACTGCAAAATTACTTTCAGACAGTAGAATTTTGATATTCTTAGCGCTCATAGAAAGGTCTTTTTGTTTCATAATAACTCTGCGAATATTGGCAAGAATTTTGATCTGTTCCTTGCCGTTTTTTTGCTTATCAGCTACCACAGCGTTCTCTTCCAAGGCGCCGCGATTCTGTTTTGTGTTATCTGCCTTTACTGCTTTTGCTTGTGCGTTGT